>JBDXGW010000009.1:0-145453 GCA_039989915.1 Gillisia sp. | reverse complement strand
AGCAACCACAGGAGTTGTTCCGTTATTTACCGCATTAAAAGTTGAAATAGTTCCATTTCCGCTGGAGGCTAATCCAATAGAAGGAGTGTTGTTGGTCCAGGAATAGGCGGTTCCGCTAATATTTCCTGAAAAGTTTATTGCTGGAACTGATGCCCCGTTGCATACTACAATATCTGAAACAGCATTGACAGTGGGAATTGCTTTTAAATTAATAGAAAAATTAACAGCTTCCCCGACTTCGGAATCATTGGAAACGGAAATTTGTGCATTATAGCTTCCGGCTGTAAGTTGGTTAGGAATTGATAAAATTAAAGGGTTTGAAGTTAATGCTGCATTTGTAATAGGAGTAAAAGCGGAGTTTTCAAAATTTATAGAATAATGAGTTGGGTTGTTAGTTGTGTTGAAAGAAAGTTCAACCTGGGATTCTCCCTGACAGATTTCCAGTATATTATTATTTAAAGTAATTCCCGGGGGTTCAAAAGTTGATGATCCCTTGGTAAGATTATAATTATTGTTCTCCGAAACCGGAGAGGTAATAACGGCTTGAATGTCCGTATCAACAACTTCAGCGGAAGTTTCCACGTGCAGGATAGAAGGTGTAGAATTAAATTCGAAAAGATCGAATAAATTAACCCTGGTTCCTGATAAGATAAAATTGGTAAAACCTAAGAAAGCAATAATAACAAGGATAGATTTTAACCCCGGAGTAATTTTTCCCATACGCCTAAACTTTTACAATAATTAGTAAAATTATATATAAAAATTTAGAAATAAGGGATTTAGGGCAAAAATTTACCGATTAAAGACTATATTCTCCGACTAAATACACTTGTTATTATTTGTAATGTCAATTTTGTAGGACTTTTCCTGTTAATTACTTATAATTATCTTTTTGCTTATCACCTTGTCCTTTGCGTATAATTTCAGGATATATACCCCTGAACTATATCCGCGCACCGGTAATATAATTTCTTTTTCATTTGTGATCTGGTCGTAATCTTCCAGCATATTTCCGTTAAGGTCAAACAGATACAGGTTTGAAATTTCGATCTGCTCGGGATTCCAAATCTGGATTTGCCTATTGGAATAAGAATGGCGCACCCGTAATACAATTCCATAATCTTTTTCTCCGCCTCCCGGATCTACAGGAAGTTCATCTTGGTAATAGAAAATGATCTCAAAGCGATCGTGAATGTAACCACCTTTAGAGGTGGCTGTATAATCACTTTTTGTAAGATTGTGCACGGTGTCATTAAGCTTATCATTTATATATACATTTTTGACATCTGTAAAGTTTTCGAGGGAATCGATTTTTATGGTGAATTCACCTTCTTCTTTTACAACTATTCCCAGAGGTAGAACCCTTTCTTTATTAAAATCAGGAACCCCCTGTATAACCAGCCAGTTCTCCCCCTGCAGCCAATACATATCTTCATCGTTGTAGTCAAATATTCTGGCATCGTAACCCAGGTCGAAACCATCTGTTGCGTTAGGATGAGCACCTACAAGGATCTGCCTGTAATAGCCCAGGGGAGAGGTATAGGATATTCTTATTTTTTCAATCTCCTTTTCTCTGGAATTTTTAGTTTGAATTTCCGGCTTTAAAAATTGAGAATTTCCTTGATTTTTCTCAGTTATAAATTTCCGCTGGCTATTTTTAAATTGGATATCTCCGGCGGATATAGTGTAACCTGCACCAGTTGTTGAATTGATAAAAAAGGCCTGTCCCACTGGGATATACCTGCCGGGAATTTTTTTGTTCGCTCTATTCTCAAAAGTATTTGAATTGTCAATTCTATCATCCTTTGATATCGCCGGAACTGCCCCTGTTTTGTTTAGCGTAGCGTAACCTCCTACATATTCTAATAAAATATGAGAATCTACTTTTCCAAAATGGTCCCAGAAATAAAGTGAACCATCGAAATGATTAGCATCTCTTCTAGGAGCTAAATTGTCATCAATAAATTCATGAGAATCTAAAGCGGATGGATAAGGGTTCCCTAACAAATAATTTCTATCTACATCACTCCATAGCTCTATAAGTCCATTGTTCGGGAGACCCAAAAAAGTATAATTTTGTGCTGTAGCGAGGGCTACGGCACCCGAAGTGCCTTTCATGGTATAACCTTCTCCAACTACAATAGGATTATTGCTTCCATATTGAAACTCCCATTCACCGTATTCATCAGCAACATTATTTCTAAAAATACTTATCCAATAGTTGCTAATTTTTTTAGCCCCGGTATATGTTCCATCCGCATACCCATATGGATCTCCAAAATCTATAGTAGTTGGAGGATTAGCAGCTTTATCCGTCCCATCCCTTAGAACGTCAGCGACAGTATAAGGAGAATTTTTTGCATCAACACTTACAGGAGAAGACCAGTAATTATAATTATAGCTATTGGCTGTACCCTGCTGGTCTCTATAAAGAGAACCACCACTGCTTCCATCAACTATACTTCCTTCCGGTTGTCGCAACTGGGATTCGCCGTTGAGATCAATAACTCCATTTAATAGGAGATAATGAGAAATAAACAATTCGTAACCAGAACCTCCGCCCACCCAGCCTGTTGGGTTGGTGCCAATCATGTCAAGGGTATTAACTTCTGAAAGTAGTCCAAGAACTGTAATATCTCTGACAGCAGTTATATTATGGGAGGTCTTCACAATATTCCAATTAATACCACCTGTGTTAGGAATTTTCCAAACATCAGGCCGTGCCCAAGTTGCTGCGGTATCCCATGCACCATTGCTGCCTGAGAAATAAGGAAGCGGTGCCGTGTTTTCCTGGTTGGTAGACATGTTTATAAGTCTTCCCGGAATGGGTGTTTCAGCAAGATCAATGGTGAAACCATTAATAGGTTTTAAAGCATCCTCATAAGTGACAAGTCCTGCAGGATCAGGAACTGCAGATATCAATTGATAATAACCCGCAAGATTTGCATAATCAGGTGCATCCGGATGATCCATATTAACTACAGCCCCAATATTCCCAGTACTCTTCAAGCGTTGGTTCATGGTAAATTGTATGTTCTTCTCAGTAATTGTACCATTCCAAATCCTTACCTCTTCTATCCAACCGGAAAAATAATTTTCTGCTTCTTTTTTAGAGGAATTCCAGCGAGCCCCAATTAAGGTATGGCTTCCTCCAACTCCTGAAACTGTATTTGAGGCCTGTAATATTCCATCAATGAATAATTTTTTATCACTTGTGTAAGCAATATGATACCATCTTCCATTTGGAGTTATAGAATTTGGCAAATCTTCCATTTTTATCTCAAAACCGGCGCCGGAAATTATTGTTCCCTTAGTGGCATCAGTTTGACCCCCTGCTTCAAGTCCCCTATCAAAAGGCCGGATCCATGCTTCTATACTATAATTACTTCCTGTATAATTTGTTTCTAAATCAACATAATCATTAAAGCCATCAAAATCCAATGCGATACAACCCTCAATCGTAACATCTAAAGGTGTTACTATGGGAGGACAAGCTTCCGGGTTTATATATAGGTCTCCATTTTCATCTAATTCCGTTGGTTCTAATATCCAGGATACGGTATAAGAACCAGTTCCTGCAGCAGATAAAATAGCATTAGGATCATTAATAGCGGCTATTTCGTCTGTAGTATTCGAATCTACCAATGTCGCGTCACCTACTATTTCCCATTTGCCAATATATCCATCAAGAGTTGGAAAACTAGTAACAGGCTCACCCTTTCCATCCAAAACATTAGCAGTAAGTTGAACATTAAAATTACCACAAGTTCCATAGGAAGCAGTTACGCTTGTGGTATATTTATCGAATACAAATACTTCAATTCGCTGTGCATTTTCGGCGACCTCACAAGCATCCCCGCTGGAGTTATAAACTAATTTTGTTTTTACCTCAAAAGTGTTTAATCCAATTTCAGTGGGTGTATAATTTTCGGAATTATTAGTACCTATTAGAATACCTTCAGGAAATGCAGGATCAGTATAATCACGCCATTCCATTGTTATCCCATTTGGTCCTTCAGGAATATCTATATTATCAACCGCCCATATATCCCCTGGCCTTGCACCGACATAGTTAAACCTGATCCTTAAATTGGGACGTCCTATATAATCTCCTAGATCTATTTCAATTTTATTCTCTGGTCGGGTGTCAACTGTTCCAGTTCCAAAACTTGTAGTATTCCCACTTTGAATTCCTATTGAACCATTTACCGGAACTTCTCTTAAATATAATGTAGTATAGGTATTACCCCCGTCAGTAGATATTTCCACTTTAATAGAAGCCCCGGGAGTAAGTACGTAAGCCTGATCAAAGGTCAAAACGGCCTGATCCATAGAACCAATAGTGAAAACAGGAGTTTCCATGGTAGATTTATAATTACCTGAAATTAATGCAAAACCTTTATTGCCATCATTAATTCCTGTATCAAATAATACCCCAGATGTGCCATATGGTGAATTGATGGACGCCGTAGTAAATGCTCGAGGAGTGGCTCGTTTCCATCTGTCAAATTCGGTATTGTTGGCATCTGTATCAAAGCCAAGATCACCGGAAATCCCATCTCTTCTAATTCTCCATCCGTGGTTTGTAATTGAAGCATTATCAAAGGCTCCCTGGTCTAAAATGGTTCCTCCAATTTGATATCCGGTTTCAGAGCTTAAAGTCACTTCCTCTCCAATACATACAACACCGGGATCAACATTAACCGGAGTTGGTGTAATGTCTGAAGGTATAACACTTAAGATAGCAGTTTTAGATAAAGCAGGCGCGGCACAGACTCCACTGGTTACCTCCACCTGGAATACAGTTGTTTCGTTAAAGCCTAATGCCTGGATTTGAGAAGCAGTCAGAGTGTTTCCAGAAAACACTTCGCCTGCTATATTCAAAGTAGTGTAACCTGTAGCATCCCAACTTCTGTATCCCCACCTTACTACCTCACCTACTACCCCGGTCAAATTTAAATCAACCGCATAATTCCCTACAGGATTTTCACAGATAGTAAATACTCTTCCATTGCCCGAAAAATTAAGTTCTCCTCCAACAGGTAAAGGATCAATTTTAACTTCAATTTCATTAGTAGCCATTTCGTCGCAAACTCCACTTTTAACTATAGCTCTAAAACTGGTGGTTGCTGTAAGAGCGGTGAAATTAAAGGAAGCTGAATTATTGACAATTTCGGTCCAATTGGTTCCGCCGTCAATTGATGATTCCCAGCGCTGAATTTCTCCGGTATACCCTTCCAGGGTAAAAGAACCAGAAGGGGAGCTAATACAAACACTTTCCTGACCTGAAATGTTGCCGGCAACAGTATTTTCATCAACCTTTACATTTACCTCAGCTGAATTTTTACAGCCATTTGCATTTGTGGCTACAACTGTAAATGTATAATCCCCAGCCGCAGTGGTAGGATGTAAAATGGAAGCTTCATTTCCTATTACATCTTCTCCGTCATACCAGATATAAGAAACACCACCGGAAGCTGTTAACTCTGCCGGACTTCCAAGACAAATGACGCTTTCTTCAACTGAAGCGGTTACTTCGGGAAGGGCAAAAACAGTTACGGTTATTTCCGCACGGTCACTTTCACAACCTGATCCATCGTTTGGGGTTTGACTTACCCAGTATTTGGTTTCTCCAGAATTTTCTGTATTGGGTGTAGGGGCAGAAGTTAAAGCTTCTCCTGTTTCGGAATCGTACCAATTTAAACTGGAGCCCTCTATGACGGTAGCCGTTAAAGACACTGCAGTTTCCCCTGAACAATATTCTATCACAGCTTCTTCTGATGTAAGAGCAGGTACTGCCGGTTTTTCTTTAACAGTTACCTTAACCTGGACCCGCGGGCTCTCGCAATCATCTGGAGTCTGGCTCACCCAATAATAGAAATCTCCAGATGTATCAGTGGGCGGAACTGGTTCGGTAGGCTGCCCAGCATTGTTAACTATATAATTTTCATCATTTTCATTTAAATACCATAGAAGATTTGTACCTCGATTAACTGTAAATGTATCAGGAGTCTCATTTTGGCAAACCATCAGGTCTTCGACTTCAGGTGATTCGGGCAAAGGGGCAAGTCGGAGCTGAAATGGGTTTGTCACTGCAATAGAGCAAGTAAATTCCTCCGGTCCATTGATTTCAACATAATAATCCCCGTTGTTATCTACAGTCACCCCATTTATTTCAAGGGTGCCATGATATTTACCTTCTATCAGTGTAGGACCGGTAATGGTTATTTTAGTATCAGATTCATCAACCGGTACACCATCTTTATACCAGGTAAAGGAAAGAGGGGAATCTCCTGCATGGGCAATTACTTTCATATTTGCCACTGAAAAACCATCACCACAAATAGGTATTTCCTTAGTGGGTTCGTCAATAATTATATTTTCATCTACATTTATTGTCACTCTTACTGATTCAACTGGATTCAAATCATCATTACAAACATCTTCTCCTTTAACAACTACATAATATTCTCCTGCATTGATAGAAGTTGTGTTATTAAATGAAAGAGTGGAAGAATATATACCGTTTGAATTGGTGATATTTTTCCCATCAGTTCTTTTCCATTCGTATGAAAGATTATCACCACTAGCAATAACAGTAAGTTGAGATGGTTCTGTTGAACAAATTCCTATATTTTCAGGCTGTGTGGTGATTTTAACCTCTTCATTAATGAACAATTCCATAGTATCTGATGCGGTGCCACATGGGCCATCTGGATCATTGGAAGTATAGGTGAGAATTACCGCTCCATTTAATACATCTGAATCACTTGGAGTGTATTGCGCACTGATTGTGTTATTATTAAATGTACCTGAACCACTGGTGGTCCAGGTTCCTTCAGTCGCACCACCGCTAAAGGAAGCTGCCATCGTTGCAACACCGTTTGAACAAATAGTTTGATCATCTCCTGCATTAACAATTGCACTTGGATTTACTGTGATCTCAAATGAATATGGAGTGCCTTCACAATCATTGGCTGTTGGTGTTATAGTAATTGTAGCAGTAGTTGCTTGTTCCGTAGTATTTTCAGCAGTAAATACCGGAATATTTCCGTTGCCAGATGCAGCCAAACCAATTGCAGGATTGGAATTCGTCCAGGTAAAGGAAGTTCCGGTTACAGTAGAAGAAAGTACAATTTCAGACGAATCTTCGCCGTTGCAAATTACGACATCATCGACGTTATTAACCTCGGCTGTAGGGTGAACAGTGATTTCAAAAGTTACAGGTTCCCCTGCACAATCGTTGGCTGTAGGTGTAACTGTTATTGTAGCATTAACAGGTTCATTTCCATTGTTTACCGCAGAAAAAGAAGGGAGAAAACCAGTTTCAATTCCACTTGCAGCGAGGCCGATAGCTGTATTGCTATTTGTCCAGTTATAAGTAGTTCCGGTAACGGTTGCTCCGGTGAAATCGAGCTGGGGTATTATTTCGCCATTACAAACCACAATATTTTCCGGAGTTGTAAAAGTAGGTGTTGGATTCACTGTTATGGTAAATTCTTCAGGGGTTCCATCACATCCGTTTGCAACAGGAGTTACTGTGATTGTGGCATCAACAGGCGCATTTGTGGTATTAACAGCTGAAAATGAAGAGATATTTCCCGTTCCCTCAGCAGCTAAGCCGATGGAAGGATTAGAATTGCTCCACTTATAAGATGTTCCTGAAACAGTGCTACCGCTAAATACAATTTCACTTGCGTTTTCTCCATTACAAACTGTGAGATCTTCAGGCAAAGTAAAAGTAGCTGTAGGATATACAGTAATTTGAAATTCCTGGGCAGTTCCTTCGCAATTATTCGCGATAGGGGTGACATTTATATTTGCAACCAGGGGTGCATTGGTAGTATTAATTGCTGTAAAGCCGTTAATACTTCCTGTTCCTGAAGCTGCCAGCCCAATAGATGTATTGTCATTAGTCCACTGGTAAGTAGTTCCTGTAACACTGCTACCTCCAAAAGTCACAACAGAAGTATCAGACCCTGCGCAAACAAAAACATCCTGGGGATCGGTAAAGGTTGGTCTGGGATTTACGGTAAGAGTTCCTGTTCTGTTGGCGTTAGTACAATTTCCGGTAGTTGTTACGGTGTAATTAAAGGTTCCTGCTTCTGTGGGAGTACCGCTTAAAGTAAATATTCCGCCTTCAAAATTTCCGGAAACTCCTGCGGGAAGCCCAGAAGCTGTTCCTCCTTTACCAGCACCTCCAATTGTAAAAGATATATTGTTGATAGGTGAATTAAGACAAACTGTTTGATTTTTATTTGAAGCATCTGTTATAGAAGCTGCAGAAAGAATCGTTATAACTCTGTCATCCGTTTTAATATCACAAGTTCCAGCTGGCTTAACAGACTGAATTCTAATAATCACTGTTCCACCATTTTGGACAGAGGTAGGAATTGAGTAGGTTCCTTCAAGACTATTTCCTCCATTGGAAAAACCGGTTTGAGTGAAAGGTCCACCATTAACACTGGCAAACCAATCCCAATCCTGACTTTTGGTAATAACTCCTCCAATATCTCCTAATAAGTTTAAGGTAGTGGTTCCCGGACATAATTCAGCATCTGGGCCGGCTTCTACATAAACTACTGTTCCGGTGGTGACCTCTAATTCGGCGACCCCTGAAGCTCCACATTCGTTTCTTCCTTTTACAGTTATCTTTCCAGCCGCAGCACTGACCCCCGCTGTTAATTTAATTTCATTCGTTCCGGTACCTCCCGTGATAGTCCATCCTGTTGGGAAGGTCCAATCATATGAAGTAGCTCCCTCTATTTCATTGATTTTATATACAAGTCCAGAAACCACAGGACATATGGCCGTGGGATTGTGAGTTGTAATTGAATAATCCCAGTTCGGAACTATACCGCCAATGGAATTATCAACCTGCACGGCAATTTCATTACTTATTACATTATTTTCTGCTAAACATTCTTCATTAGAAATTAAAACGGCAGTAACTTTATCTCCATTGTTTAAATTACTGGAGTTAAAAATTGTTGAAGTGGTAACTCCCCCTGAAGAAGCTCCATTTATTTGCCACTGGTATTGTGGATTTGATCCACCATTAGTTGGAGTTGCGGTAAAAGCGATATTGCTCCCTGAACAAAGAATATTATTTTCATCATTTGATACAATAGTAACTGAAGGCACCAGATTTTCATTTACAGATGTTACTACCGGTTCACTAACAGCCGTGGAAGAGGTGACACATGTTTCGCTGGAAGTAATAGTTACTGTTATAGATTGTTCGTTGGTTAATGTTGAAGAAGTGAAAGTATCACCTGAGCCAACGACGGTCGATCCAACCTTCCATTGATAAGTTGGGGATAGTCCACCATTAACTGGAACTGCCGTATATGTAACTTCCTCACCGGCACAGAAGTTAGTATCACTGGGATCAATAGTAACCGAAGGTTCTAAATTGGGATTAACTTTAGTGCTAATACCAGTACTGTTTGCTGTATTTACAGTTCTACAAGTTTCATTTGAAGTCATCACAACTGTAACAATCTGGTCATCCATTAAGGAAGATGTAGTAAAGATGTTGCTGTTAGTGCCGACATCGCTTCCATCAACTTTCCATTGATAAGAAGGTGAAGATCCACCATTAGTAGGTGTTGCTGTGAAAGTAACAGGAGCTCCCTCGCATATCTCATTATCATCCTCACTTGATGTGATAGAAACTAAAGGTGCCAGATTTCCTGTAATAGTTATGGAACCGGTTAAGGCTGAAGAATTTCCACAATCTCCTGTTGCTGTAACGGTAAAGTTATGTGTTCCAACTGCTGAACTTGAGCCGCTTATTGTCAGAATTCCATTAGAATAAGAACCTGTGATTCCAGAAGGTAAATTTGCAACTGTACCATCTGATCCGGTTTCTCCTATAGAATATGTTATTGGATTAATGCTGCTATCACCAACTCCGCCTGCAGCACAAACCGTTTGATTATTATTTCCGGAAGTTAATGATAGAGTGGCGTTAGGATTTACTGTTATAGAGCCTGTTGCAGAAGTTTGCTCACATGTCCCTGTAGTATTTACAGTATAATTAAATGTTCCCGCAGAAGTTGGGGAACCACTCAAGGTATAAACCCCTCCGGAAAAAGAACCACTAACCCCTGGGGGTAAACTGGAAACTGTTGCACCTGTCCCGCCGCCTCCGATATCAAATTTGATGGGTGTAATGGCAGTATTAATACAACTTTCAGTTTCTGTTGATGTAGTTGCTGATATGGTTGCAATTGGTTTTATAGTATAGATTATTTCTTTATTTGCCGTTTCTGAAGTAACGCAGGAAAGGCTACTTGTCATAACCACCTTTACAATATTATCGCCCTGATTGAGACCGGAGGGATTATTTAAAGTGAAAGAGGAGCCTTGTTGAACTGATGTGCCGTTTATGAACCACTCATACGTTGGGGTTCCTTGATTAGTACCATTTGCTGAAAAGCTAATATTTTCTCCCGGACAAATAGTAGTTTTTGTAGGAGTGATATTCACAGTGGGCGTTTGAACCGTATTTACTGTAATCGTAGCACTAATATTACTTTCCTTGAATGTTTCATCGCCTGTCCCGGCGCAAAAAATCATTTTTAAACGAAACCTGGAGTTGTTCTGAGGGCTATAGTTATTTAAACTCTGCCCAGTGGCGCCCGAGATATCCTGCCAATTTCCGGATCCGATTTTCTCCTGCCATTGATAGGTAGCATTAACAGCCCCATCCAGATTAGGATTAGATGTAAAAGAAATTGTTTCATCTGAACAAATACTTGAAGATCCCTGTAAGCTTATGCTAAGAGAAGTATTGGAATTGGGACCATCAGTACACTCCTGCCCAAACCCCTCAACAGAATTCAGAAAAAACAGGGATGCCAAGAATAATATAGAAAGTAATTTTTTCTCCATAGTCGTAATGTGTTATGCAGTTCCAATTACGTAGGGGATAATTGAAGACGGTTAAATTCTCGTAATGCCTTTGGGGAAAGCCAATTAACAGTCTAAAATACAACGATTTATATTTTTATTTTTAACTTTTCGTTAAAGAGCCTTAATAATCGTTGAAACGACAAACCTGCCGATGAATTACAACCCGTTTAAAAATGTAAGAAGTTTTTCCCTACAATTTTTGAAGGAGAATTTTCGGTCGAAATTGTAGGAAGGAAGATTCTAAAAAACAAAAAAACCACAAACTTTTTAGCTTGTGGTTTTCTATAATAAAATAAATTTCTGTTCTTATTTACCCATAAACGGATACCTGTAATCTGTTGGAGTTACAAAGGTTTCCTTGATAAGACGCGGAGAGATCCAGCGCAGCAAATTCAGTTTTGAACCGGCTTTATCATTGGTTCCACTGGCTCTTGCACCTCCAAAAGGTTGCTGACCAACTACAGCGCCTGTAGGCTTGTCGTTGATGTAGAAGTTCCCCGCAGCATTTTCCAATGCTTTGGTGGCCTGTGCAGCTGCATATCGGTCGTTCGATAAAATCGCTCCGGTCAATGCATAAATTCCGGTTTCATCTACCAGTTTTAAGGTCTCTTCCCATTTGATATCCTCATAAACATAAATGGTCATGACAGGCCCGAACAACTCGGTACACATGGTTTCATACTTTGGATTGGTAGTAACAATAATCGTTGGCTCAATAAAGTACCCTTTTGATTTATCGTATCCTCCACCTGCTATGATCTCAGTTTCGGTATCTTTCTTAGCCTGATCTATATAACCTGCAAGCTTGTCAAAGGAACCTTCGTGGATCACAGCGGTGATAAAGTTCTGCATATCTTCAGGAGAGCCCATTTTAAAGGACTTCACATCTTCAACTACATATTTTTTCACATCTTCCCAAAGGCTTTGAGGGATGTAAGCCCGGGATGCCGCACTACACTTTTGACCCTGGAATTCAAACGCTCCGCGGGAAATGGCGGTTGCCACTTGTTTTGCATTGGCTGTAGGGTGTGCCAGGATGAAATCTTTCCCCCCGGTTTCACCCACTATACGCGGATAGGTTTTATACTTATCTATATTATTTCCAATTTTTGTCCATAATCCTTTAAACACCGAAGTGCTTCCTGTGAAATGGATCCCGGCAAAATCCGGGTGGGCCAGAATAGTATCGGTGATCATAACGGGATCTCCCATTACCATATTAATTACTCCGGCCGGCACTCCGGCTTCCTGGAATACTTCCATAATTACCTGGGCTGAATATACCTGGCTGTCACTTGGTTTCCAAACTACCGTGTTCCCCATAAGGGCAGCACTTGCAGGAAGGTTTCCGGCGATCGCGGTAAAATTAAAAGGAGTAATGGCGTACACGAATCCTTCCAGAGGCCTGTACTCAAGCCTGTTCCAAACGCCCGGGGAAGATTCCGGTTGCTCTTCATAGATCTGGGCCATATATTCCACATTGAACCTTAGAAAATCTATAAGTTCACAGGCAGAATCAATTTCGGCCTGGAAAATGGTCTTTGACTGGCCAATCATGGTAGCGGCATTGATCCGGGAACGGTAAGGACCGGCAATCAGATCGGCTGCTTTGAGGAAAACGGCTGCGCGTTGTTCCCAGGCAAGATCTGCCCATTGGGTGCGGGCTTCCAGGGCAACTTTAATCGCCTTGTCTACATGTTCTTTTTTGGCAAGGTGAAAAATACCAAGATCGTGTTGATGATCGTGCGGAGGATGCATTGTAATAGTTTCTCCTGTTCTTATTTCCTCTTTTCCAATATATAAGGGTACATCCATTTTGGATTTGTACATCTCCTTGTAGGTTTTCAATACTTCGTCACGTTCGGGAGTTCCCGGGGCGTATGTTTTGATGGGTTCATTCACCGCCGTAGGAACCTGAAAAAATCCTTTTCCCATAATAATCTTATGTTTTTATGTTTTTAATTTAAGGACCGTAAAGGTAAAAAATTTAACCGACCTAACCTTCCCTCAACTCCCTTGTTTTAATTGCCGGCTTTTTTGTAAATTACTTATCCTGAATCCAAATTTGCTTTATGTGTACCGTAACGCTCGCCCTTTTACCTGAAACTAAAAAAGGATTTGTTCTTACCTCCAACAGGGACGAGGCCCCTTTCCGCGAGGCGCTCCCTCCTGAATTTTATTTGGAAAACGGAATTAAGATGCTTTACCCCATGGATAAGGAAAGTGGCGGTACCTGGATAGGTGTAAGTGAAATTTCCCGGGTAATTTGTCTGCTCAACGGGGGCTTTGCGGCACATGAAAGGGAAACCACTTACCGGCAAAGTAGGGGGATAGTGGTGAAAGATCTCCTCGCCGCAGCAGATCTGGATAAAACAATTGAGGAATATGATCTACGGGGCATTGAACCCTTTACCATTATCGCTGCCGACTGTAATTCGCGGCTTCGGTTTTTAGAATTGGTTTGGGATGGGAACAGGAAACATTTTAAGGATCTTGAGCTAACCA
Organism: Gillisia sp.; assembly: GCA_039989915.1. GTDB lineage: Bacteria > Bacteroidota > Bacteroidia > Flavobacteriales > Flavobacteriaceae > Gillisia. Next base: position 132,028 of record JBDXGW010000009.1, on the reverse strand, counting down.
AGCATTTGTGGTCTTCTTCCCCTTTGTATGATTCCATTATGAAGGAACAGCGTGAAACCTGGTTTAATTCCTTTCAGAAGGAAAATGAACTTAGCCCTGAAAATTTCTGGAAATTCCATCATTCAGCCGGAATTGGAGATAAAAATATCGATGTGGTGATGGATCGGGGTTTTGTGCGCACGCAAAGTATCACCCAGATTATAAATACTTCCGCTGAAACAACGATGAAATTTAAAGACCTTCAGAAGCAGAAAATTACCGAAAGATCTTTCCGCAGAAATTAACAGGTATTATATTAATTTAACGCAAAGGGTGCACTTAGTTTAAAGGAAGGAATGGAAACTTTGAATTTCCTGGATGAGGTGAAATTGATCATATTATAATACCCTCGCATAGAACCAAACGGAGAGGTGAGCAGGCACCCGCTGTTATATGTATGAGATTCCCCGGGTTTTAATACCGGTTTTTGACCAATAACCCCTTCTCCCTGTACAATTTCGGTATTATTAAGGGCGTCCTTGATCCTCCAGAAACGCGAGGTCAACTGCACTGAATCTTTGCTTTGATTTTCAATGGTGATCTGGTACCCAAAGGCAAACGTCATTTTATGGTTCTTGTAAAAAGAGCCTTCAAAGCTGGTTTCTACTGAAATTTTTATTCCGCTTGTAACCTGTTGTACCATAATTAATAAATTGCAAAAGAGGCGAATAAGGAGACCACAGCCGCTATAAGAGCTAATGTAAGAAATATTCCATTGAGTAAAATAAATTTAACAATGGTTTTAAATCTTCCCTGTTTATAAAACCTGCGCATTGCTTTGTAGAGGTAGAACAAAAACACCATTGTTGCAATCCCGGAAAACAACGAGGTGTCCAGAAAAAAGTCCAGGAGTAATGCCAGGGCCAGCATGACAAAAAAAGTGCTTTGAACATGAAAGGTGAAGATGAGATGTTCCATATAATTAAAGGGTCTCCTCACATAAAGCAACCAAATGAACAGAGCAAAAACCGGAAGGTAGAAGAAAATTATTAAGGGGAGTTTGCTTATGAAATAATTGACAAAGATCACTGGGTCCTTTTTAAAGACATTATAATCTGTCACCTTTTTATACATCCATTTATTATAGGTGGAGGCGGAATGGTTAAGGCTGTCAAGGGCCCTTTCGGCCCTTAGGATCTCTGTTTCCCGGTAAAACTCATCATACAGCTCGAGCTGTGGGGCAAATGAGTGGAAAAGTCCCAAGCTGTCCAGTTCTTTTTCCGAAATATATTTATCCCTGTAGGTTTTTACCTTGGCAGGCTGTTGTCCCAACAACAAGGAGTCTATATTAAGGGGCGCATTTTTAAGAGCCGGAACCTTATTCAGGCTTTCCCTTAATTCCTCGATCTCTGCTGGACTCAATTCGTCCATTTCCCGGCGGTTGTTCTCGCCAGCATCACCAAAATCAAAACTATTGGTAAAGCTGTAGATGATAAAAAAGATAATGGAAATGCTTAAATAGAATTTAAAGGGATTGGCATACCTCACCCGTTTTCCATCTTTATAATCTTCAGTAAGTTTCCCCGGGCTAAATAGCAACACCTTGATGGTGTTCCTTATTTTTGAATCATACGCGAAAACCCCGGCGAAGAATTCATAAAAAAAATCGTCAAAAGAAAGTTTTTTTGTGCTGTTCAACTGGCCGCACTCCGGGCAATACTTGTCACTAATATCAAGGGAATGATCACAATTAAGGCAACGGCTGCCCCTAAATTCTCTCGCTGAGCGGCGATTTTTCATAAGACCGTAATTTATGACTTACTGTTTTAATTCGTGATATTGATAGAATTTGCGCTTCCCACTCCAATTATTTGATCATAACGTGCACCTATATCTCTAAAATAGACCAGAACCTGGTATTCATTTTCGGTTTTTTCAAAATTCCCGTTTATGTAGCCGGGGTCTAAACTCCCGTCTTTATTTAAAAGTACATAGGTATAATCATAATAACCCTGCTTAAATAAAAGGGCATTCTCATATAAACCTGTCTCGGGATTATACTTCATCAACGTAGAATCATCCAGTTCAAAATTATTAAAAGCCCCGTAGAGATGAATCTCTGCTCCATCCAATGGATCATAATTAAGCAGTCGAAAATGGGTCCATACATATTCAGACTCAATATCGGGATTCTGGCCCTGCATGGTCCTCACTACAAATTGCCCGTTAATATCGGGGTTATAGGTATAGGGATCAGATTCCCGGGACCTGTCAGTAAACAAAAAGTGATGATAAATATCCCGCAGTTCAATACGCCCTATATTCACTGTAGAAGACCTAACGTCTTTGCTGTCAAATTTCAAATATTCATTCCCCGCCCAAAATGAGGTGGGCTGGTCATAACGGTAAATAAGCTCATTGCCAAGAGAGTATTGGGGGGCAATATTAGTGATAGCGCCTTTTAGGTCATGATTCTGAAGGATCATCACATTCACCGTACGCTCCGGGTTTCGCAGGAGCAGATCTGGTGAAGAGATCGAAAAATTCACCACCTGTTTCCGGTTGATAAACTGAAGGTCTCTTGACCTTTTTATTTGTGCTTGTACCTGGGTGAGCGGTTGATAGACCATAAACCGGCGGGAAAATACAAGTTCCTTTTCGCTGTTAAAGACATTAATGATATAATTGCCAGAAACTTTTAATCCCTGGGTATCCCTGTTAGGGATCCTTAATTCATAATTTGTATACGGCTGAAGGGTGTTGTAGGAATTGGTATAACTAAAGATCCTTACATTATCAAAACCGGCCAGATATTCAGATTTCACCAGTTCTGAAGGTGTCCAGTCGTAGTTGAGATGTTCTATGGTATAATAATAATCGGCTTCATCTCCTATGATATCATCAAATTTAAGGGTAAGGGTCTCGCCAAGGCTTATCACAGGATTGCCGTTTATGCCGGAGTTTCCTTTTAGCTCTATTGTTTTAATATAATTTGGGGCAGGGGAATCCATTTTTGGTTGCGCAAAGATGAATCCTGATAAAAGGAACAGGTACCCCAGGTAAAATCTTTTCAAATTGGTAAAGGTCATTGGTCTCTTTTTGCTGAAAGATTTCAGGGAATTTATTCTAAATATGACCCCCGTCATTTTTCATTTTTGGAAATAAGAATAAAGATATTACAATTTCTATTCCTTAAAATATTCTTAAGGATTTTATTGACTTATGGAGTAAAATATTCCGATTTGTTTGGGTGATATGGGGTTAAAATTAGTAAATTTGCCCACCAATAAACTAAATTTTTAATTTACACTCCATCCTATGTCAAAAGACATTCGAATTAAAAGAGGACTAACTCTACGATTAAAAGGGGAGGCGGAAAAACAACTTGTTGAGGCCCCCAGGTCCAGGACCTACGCTATCAAACCTCCGGATTTTCACTCTGTAATTCCCAAAATGGTTGTAAAAGAAGGTGCAAGAGTCCTTGCGGGCGATACGCTTTTCTTTTCAAAGTATACAGAAGAGGTTCATTTTACCTCTCCCGTAAGCGGAACCGTTAAGGAAATAAAAAGAGGTCCAAGGCGCGTTATCCTTGAAGTTGTTATAGAGGCAGATCCCAGCGATACCTACAAAGATTTTGGAAAGTTAAGCGCGGCATCATCAGATCCTGAAACTGTGAAAAGCAGGATCCTGGAAAGTGGATGCGGGGCTTTTATTAAGCAAAGGCCTTATGATATTGTTGCAGATCCTAAAGATAATCCCAAAGCCATTTTTATTTCGGCAGTGAGTACAGCGCCATTGGCGGCAGATCTTGGATTTATTCTAAAGGATAAAACAGCCGCATTTCAGGAAGGTATCTATGCTTTGCAAAAGCTCACCAAAGGGAAGGTTCATTTGTCTATAGACGATAGGACATCTTTTCTTAAAGATATAAAAGGAGTAGAGCTTCACAACGTAAAAGGACCACACCCGGCAGGGAATGTTGGGGTGCAAATTCATAATATTGATCCTATAAATGCAGGGGACAGGGTTTGGACTATTGGAGCAGAGGATGTTTCAATACTTGGTAATGTTTTCCTTACCGGGCAGTATCACGCAGACAGAACAGTGGCCTTAACGGGAAGTGAAGCGAAAGATCGAAAATATTATAAAACTAAAATAGGAGCAAATGCCGGCGAACTCGTTGGTAATGTTTCTGAAGACACAAGGGTAATATCCGGAGATGTGCTTACCGGAACAAAAATTTCGGCAAATCAATATCTTGGGTTTTATCCTAATTCTGTAACTCTTATTCCGGAAGGAAATAAATACAGAATGCTTGGCTGGTTGCCATTCACCTACAATAACATTCATTCCAATTCAAGAACTTCTTTGTCTTTCTTATTTCCAAATAAGAAATATGAACTCAACACTAACCTAAATGGGGAAGAAAGAGCACTGGTTGTAACAGGAGAAATGGAAGAAGTTTTCCCAATGGATATCTTCCCAATGCAATTGCTTAAAGCTTGTATGGCGGGAGAAATTGAAAAAATGGAAAACCTGGGTATCTATGAGGTAGCACCCGAGGATTTTGCATTGATCGATTATGTGAACACTTCAAAAATTGAAGCGCAGGAAATTATTCGTTTAGGGTTGGATTTAATGATTACTGAAGTAGGTTAAAAAGTTTAAATATGGAATGGATAAGACAACAGTTAGATAAATTAAAGGAGCCCTTTGGTAAGGGAAAAAAACTTGAAAAATATGCCCCGGCCTTTAACGCCCTGGATACTTTCCTGTTTACCCCAAATCATACTACTCAAACCGGTGCGCATGTAAGAGATGCGGTAGATTTAAAGAGAACCATGATCACAGTGGTTATTGCTTTAATTCCTGCCCTTATCTTTGGTATGTGGAATGGTGGTTATCAACACTATTCACAATTAGGGGTTGAATTCACTTTCTGGGATGCATTTGCGCACGGTGCATGGAAGATAGTTCCTATGATCGTGGTTTCCTATGCAGTAGGATTAGGTATAGAATTTTTGTTCGCTATAAAAAGAGGACACGAGGTAAATGAAGGATATCTGGTAACAGGATTATTGATCCCAATGATCATGCCTATAGATATCCCTTTGTGGATGGTGGCAATATCTGTGGTATTTGCTGTATTGATTGGTAAAGAAGCATTTGGTGGAACCGGAATGAATATTTTAAACCCGGCTTTAATGGCAAGGGCTTTCGCTTTCTTCGCATATCCAACTTATATGTCTGGTAACCAGGTGTGGGTTAGTGACGCATCTACTTTGGATGCCGTTTCCGGAGAAACTATTCTTGGAACCCTGGCAGCAGGGGAGCAGGTTGGGTATAATTCTATGAATATGTTCATGGGTACTATCCCGGGTTCTATTGCAGAAACATCAACCTTACTTGTTCTGGTAGGGGCATTGATCCTTGTGCTTACCAAAGTGGGAAGCTGGAGGATCATTTTAAGCAGTTTTATAGGTGCAGCCATTATGGCTCTTATTTTTAACTCCTTGCCCTCATTGGGAATTGAAGGAAATGCACTTACCAATTTCCCCTGGTATCAACATTTAATAGTAGGAGGTCTTGCTTTTGGTATTGTGTTTATGGCAACAGATCCTGTATCTGCGTCACAAACTATCAAAGGGAAATGGATCTATGGATTCCTAATAGGTTTCTTTGCGGTAATGATAAGGATCTTTAACCCCGCTTATCCTGAAGGGATCATGCTGGCAATCCTCTTAATGAATGTTTTTGCTCCGGTAATTGATCATTATGTGATCCAGGCCAATGTGAAGAGAAGGGTTAAAAGAAAAAATGAAGCCATGAACAAGCAAATTAATACAGCCGTTTAATATGGAACAGAAATCAGTAAATAAGACCAACTCCAACAGCTATACTTTTATCTTCGCAATAGTGATGGTGATAGTTGTAGGTAGTATACTCGCTTTTGCGGCCACTTCTCTGCAGCCTACCCAATATGAGAATATGAGGCAGGAAAAAATGCAGAATATTCTGGCAACAGTAGGAGTGGAAACAGAAAGATCTGAAGCTGAAGGTTTATATCGTCAATATATCACTGAAGAGATTGTACTGGATGCAAATGGGGAGGTAATTGAGGGTGTAGAAGCCTTTGATGTTGATCTTGCCAAAGAGATTAAAAGAGATAAAGAGGAACAAAATTTTCCTCTATATATAGCCGATGTTGATGGTGAAAAGTATTATATAATCCCTCTTCGCGGAGCGGGATTATGGAATGCGATCTTTGGATACATTGCCTTAAAGGATGATGTTAACACGGTAAAAGGGGTGGTATTTGATCACCTTGGAGAGACTCCGGGTCTTGGTGCAGAAATTACCCAGGTATGGTTCCAGGAGCGTTATGCAGATGAAAAGATCTTTGACGGCAGCGGAAATTTGGTAGGTATATCTGCCCCGAAAGGAGCTCCAAGTACATCAAAAGATGATAACAAGGTAGATGCCATTTCGGGTGCAACCATCACCGTTGATGGGGTAACTGCTATGATCTCTGAAAGACTTCAGCATTATTTGGCATACTTCGAAAAACAGGCTGACATTAATGTCCCTAATAATTAATTACTATGGCTAAGGAAACACAAAATACACCTGAGCAAATAAATCAGGGAATACTGGATAAAAAAGAAGCCAAAAAGGAAGCAATGGTTCTCTTTTTATCCAGCAACGAGGAAAGGGAGCATTTTCTTTCTAAAAAGAACAGGAAACTGCTTACAGATCCTTTAGATGATAATAACCCAATTACCGTTCAGGTTCTGGGTATATGTTCGGCACTTGCAATTACTGTGCAACTGGAGCCGGCAGTGGTTATGGCAATAGCCGTGACCGCGGTAATGGCGTTCTCAAACATGATCATTTCTATGTTAAGGAATATGATCCCCAGCCGGATAAGGATCATCGTTCAGTTGGTGGTGGTAGCTTCTCTTGTTGCCCTGGTGGACCAGGTCTTAAGAGCTTATGCATATGACGTGAGTAAACAGCTATCTGTATTTATTGGTCTTATTATTACAAACTGTATTGTAATGGGACGTCTTGAAGCCTTTGCCTTGGGTAACGGGGTTTACAAATCTTTCCTTGACGGAATTGGAAACGCAGCAGGATACGGTCTTATACTTATTATTGTAGCATTTTTCAGGGAACTGTTGGGTTCAGGAAAATTATTCGGATATGAAATTTTAGGTCATAAAGGGGCAACCCTGGCTGAGAGTTCAGGATTATACGCCTGGGGTTATGAGAATAACGGTTTAATGCTGTTATCGCCTATGGCTTTGATCGTGGTGGGTATTCTTATTTGGGTACAGCGTTCAAGGAACCGTAAATTAATTGAAGCCTAATCAATAACAGATAAAAATTAAACTATGGATTATTTAAATTTATTCGTTAGGAGTATTTTCATCGAGAATATGATCTTCGCATATTTCCTTGGAATGTGTTCTTACCTGGCGGTTTCCAAAACAATGAAGACTGCTGTTGGATTAGGTGCCGCTGTAATCTTTGTACTTAGTATTACCGTACCGCTTAACTTTTTGCTGGATACTTATTTACTGCGTCCCGGAGCGTTAAGCTGGTTGGGTGCAGAATATGCCAATATTGACCTTAGCTTTTTAAGTTTCATAATGTTCATCGCGGTAATCGCTGCAATGGTGCAGTTGGTTGAAATGATCGTTGAGAAATTCGCCCCTGCTTTATATGGAGCATTGGGTATCTTCCTTCCCCTGATCGCGGTAAACTGTGCCATCCTTGGTGGGGCTTTGTTTATGCAACAAAAGGATTTTCCGGGTATAGATTATGCAATTACTTACGGTTTAGGAAGTGGAATTGGCTGGTTCCTGGCCATTATAGGTATTGCCGCAATTCGTGAAAAGATCACCTATTCAAATGTTCCGGGGCCTTTAAAAGGTTTAGGGATCACCTTCATTATTACCGGCCTTATGGCACTTGGTTTTATGAGTTTTATGGGTATAAAAATATAAATAGAAGATATGACAGTTATAATAGCAGCCGTAATTGTGTTTTTGGTGTTGATCTTAGTTCTTGTAGCTATGCTATTGACAGCCAAAGCGAAGCTAATTCCCTCAGGTCCTGTTAACATCAATATTAATGGAGAGAAGGACCTTGAAGTTGGTTCCGGTGGTACTTTGCTTACCACCCTGGGAGATAATAAACTATTTTTACCTTCTGCCTGTGGAGGTGGAGGAACCTGTGTGCAATGTAAATGTATAGTTTCTGAAGGTGGGGGAAGTATTCTTCCTACTGAAGAGCCTCACTTTACAAGAAAAGAGATCGCACAGGGATGGAGATTGGGTTGCCAGGTAAAGGTAAAACAGGATATGAAGATCACTATTCCCGAGGAAGTTTTCGGGATCAAGAAATGGGAAGCCACTGTTGTAAGTAATTACAACGTAGCCTCATTTATTAAGGAATTTGTTGTTGAAATTCCTGAAGATATGGACTATAAGGCAGGGGGTTATATTCAAATTGAAATCCCTAAATGTGAAGTTCCTTTCAAGGATATGGATATTACTGCGCATCCTGAAGAACACCCTGGAGAACCGCAAAAATTTAAGGACGAGTGGGATAAATTCAACCTGTGGCCTTTGGTAATGAAAAATGGAGAAACCGTAGAGCGCGCTTATTCTATGGCCTCTTATCCTGCTGAAGGAAGAAGGATCATGCTTAACGTGCGTATTGCAACTCCACCCTGGGACAGAGCCAAGAACGGCTGGATGGATGTGAACCCGGGTATAGCCTCTTCTTATATCTTCTCAAGGAAAGAAGGTGATAAGGTAGTAATTTCAGGTCCTTACGGTGAATTCTTCATCAACGAGAGTGAAGCAGAAATGCTTTACGTTGGTGGTGGTGCAGGGATGGCTCCTATGCGTTCACACCTATATGAATTATTCAGAACGATTAAAACCGGAAGAAAAGTAACTTACTGGTACGGCGGACGTTCCAAGAGGGAATTATTCTATACAGATCATTTTAGGGCACTTGAAAAGGATTTTCCGAATTTCAAATTCTACCTGGCTCTTTCTGAACCAATGGAAGAGGATAACTGGAAAGTTAAAGAAAGTCTTGATGCTGAAGGAGATGGTTTCGTAGGATTTATTCACCAGGTTGTGATTGATAATTATTTGAAGTATCACGAAGAGCCTGAAGATATAGAGTTCTATTTTTGTGGACCGCCTTTAATGAACAAGGCTGTACAGCAAATGACCGAAGATTTTGGAGTCCCTCCCGAAAATGTAAGATTTGATGATTTTGGTGGATAATCAATAATCACGCTATATAACTAAACAGTCACCCAAAAGGTGGCTGTTTTTTTTATGTGTTTTTCTCAATAAATTTAAATGGAGTAAACGATACATTAGGATATATTGTATTTTTGAACACTATGAAAAATGACCTTACCAAACAGGAACTTCACAATCTCGCAATGAACATTGTGGGGAAAGACCTGGAGGATAATGGATATGAATTCCTTGGAATTAAAAGCGATCTTAAGAGCAATCCCCAATTTGTTGCGTTAAAGGAAAAAAAACTGCATTTTGTAGTGGTTAGGGCAGTGGTCTATCCGGATAATCCAAGAGATTATGACAAGGCCTTTATGGAAAAGATAAAGGATCATGCTATTAAATTTAACGCTCGTACCTTCTACGCAGGCGTAGGCCTGGCAAATTCAGATAATTATGAAATACCTGTTTCCCGTGATAAAGATTATGTTGTTAACTATGAAGGCCTCCAGGAAATTCTTTAACTCCGGGTTTTTTCTTCTTCTGCTTTTTATTTCCTGTAAAAATGAACCCGAAATCGAAGTTCAGGTTATAAGTGGGGATGCTCTTGGCACGACCTATCAAATTAAATTTTTTCATCCTGAACAGCTGGAGATCCAGGAAGCTTTGGATTCTATTTTTACCGTGATAAACAGCTCTATGAGCACGTACCAGGCAAATTCAGCTATATCTGCAATAAATGCGGGTGATACCACAGTGGTAGTTGATGAGCATTTTGTAAAAGTTTATAATTATTCTTTACAAATCTATGAGGAGAGCAATGGATTTTTTGATCCAACCGTTGGAAAACTGGTGAATGCCTATGGGTTTGGCCCCGAGATGGGGAGCTCACAATTGAGTGAATCAAAGCTTGATTCTATAAGAGAGTTTGTAGGTTTTAATAAAATAACACTTAGCCCTCAAAATAAAATTGCAAAACTACACCCTGAGATCTTTATAGATTTCAATGCCATTGCCAAAGGTTATACGGTAGATGTTATTGCGGGTTATCTTGATGATAAAAATGTTCAGGATTATCTGCTTGAACTGGGAGGCGAACTGGTAGCCAAAGGGATCAATCGTAAAAAAGAGCAGGACTGGGCGGTGGGAATAGATAATCCCTTACAGGATGAAAGTACCCGAAGTCTTCAGGCAGTGGTGAAACTTGAGAACAGGGCAATGGCAACTTCAGGGAATTACCGCAAATTCCGCGTAGATTCTGTTACCGGCCAAAGATTTGTACATACCATTAATCCGCTTACCGGCTTAGCTGAAAAAAGCAATCTATTAAGCGCATCGGTTCTTGCTGAAAACTGCACCCTTGCCGATGGTTATGCAACCGCATTTATGGCGCTTGGTTATGAAAAGGCTGTTGAAATGGTAAATAGGATTGAAAATGTAGATGTTTTCTTTATTTACACTGATGAAGAAAACAATGTGAAAATTTTTACAACTCCGGGGTTTGAAAATGCCCTTCTTGAGGAAGAATAATTATTTCTTGCATACAGGAATGATCTCACCCTTTGCGATCCTGTACCTGTCAATTTCTTCAGGAGTTAAAGTGGATGAGTAATCTACTTCTTCAACCCTGAAGCCAATTTCTCTTAGTTTATCAAAGTAATCCCTGCCATATACCCTTACATGGTCATATTGGCCAAAGATCCTGGCGCGTTCTTTTTGAGAAGTGATGGTATTGTCCTCAAAGGTGGTTTCCCTTGAAAGATCCTGGGGAATTTGCAGAATTGCCGTACCGCCGGGTTTAAGGACTCTGTAAAGTTCCTTCATTGCTTTCGTATCATCGGGGATATGCTCCAATACGTGATTGCATAAAATGAAGTCGTAACTATTATCCTCAAACGGAAGTTCGCAAATGTCGGCTTTAACATCGGCAAGGGGAGAATTGAGATCGGTAGTGGTATAGTCGAGGTTCTTTAATTTACGAAAACGCGAATAGAAGGCTTGTTCCGGCGCAAAATGCAGGACTTTGAGCTTATCGCTAAAGAATCCTGTTTCCCTTTGTAAGTACAGCCAAAGGAGCCTGTGACGTTCTAATGAAAGGGTGGAAGGGGAGAGCACATTCTCACGCTGATTTTCATACCCATAGGGTAAAAATTTCCGGAAGGTTTTCCCGTCAATAGGATCCTCGTATTTGTTCCCTCTTAAGCTAAGCCGGAAAAAAGGTCTCGCAAAATAACTTAGTTTGATTAAGAGCGGCCGCGGAATGGTATTGAGAACTAGTTTAAAGATCCTCATACCTTAATATCGCCCCAGTTTTCACCAGATTTGATTCGGTATAACTGCATTTCAGATACCCCAAACTGTTTTGCAAGAACTCTTATGCGGGTCTTGCGATTGGGATCCAGCAATTTTTTCTTTAAGATCACTGCCTGGGCATAAGTGAGTTTTGAATAGGCAGTAGCCTGTCTTAATTTTCGCTTGAGTTTATTCTGTATAACACTGGGATTTCCAAACTGGTGCAGGGTCCATTGCTCTTTATTCACCCAGGCAAGATTTTCTACCTGGTTTTCATGTTTGTTATAGTTTTTATGTATAACGTATTGCTCATCATCATTTCTTTTCAAAAACAACTCGGCCACCATTCTGTGAAAATAATAACTTTTATTTTTTCCCGATTTCAGCACAACCACAAAGGAGAGATATCCCCCGGTCTTGCCACCAGATAATAATTCCCCTTCCGGGTTTTTTACAAAACTTATTACCCGGCCCAGGTTTGAAACTTTGTATTTAAATCGGTCCTGCCAGACCTCTTTATATAAATGTTTCCATTGTTCCTGTCTAAAGCTTTTGATCATTGTTTTGTGACCTGAAATTTTCTTCTTCGTCGCTCTGTATTCCCAAAGCTTCGTAAATGTATTTAAAAGTAGATAGTAGTTCGGGTTTCCCGTCTACAATCGCAACATTGTGCTCAAAATGAGCACTGGGTTTCCCGTCGGCAGTTAGAATGGTCCAGCCATCCTTAAGTTGCTTAATACGTTTAGTTCCCTGATTGATCATGGGTTCAATTGCCACAACCATTCCTTCTATGAATTTCTTCCCTCTCCCGCGCTGCCCGTAATTTGGCATTTCGGGATCTTCGTGCATTTTTTTACCCAAGCCATGGCCTACAAGTTCCCTTACAACCCCGTACCCGTGGTCTTCACAATACTTCTGAATGGCAAAACCTACATCCCCAACCCGGTTTCCTACTCTAAACTCATTGATCCCAATGTAAAGCGATTCCTTGGTCACCCGGAGAAGCTTTTTGGTTTCTTCATCAATTTCCCCAATGGGAAAGGTATAGGCATGATCGCCATAAAAACCTTCTTTAATAGCCCCGCAATCAATGGAAATTATATCACCTTCTACAAGCGGGGTGTTATTTGGAATACCGTGAACAACCTGAGCATTAGGGCTCATACACAGCGTATTCGGGAAATCATATAATCCTAAAAAGCCGGGAATGGCATTTTGTTCCCGTATGTATTCTTCAGCCATTTTATCTAACTGAAGGGTGGTGATCCCGGGTTTTATTTCAGAAGCAAGCATACCCAGGGTGCGAGAAACTACAAGAGCACTTTCCCTCATTAATTCAATTTCTTCCCTGGTTTTTGATATGATCATAATTTCAATTTAAGGTAGTGTAAAACACCTTTATTATTATTTTTCTTTTGGGTCTTAACAATACTTCGGGAGGCAGAAACCTTATTAAGGGTGTGATAGATCTCTCCCCATCCCATTAAGCCGCCAATATTGCGATCATCAATAAAATAATCTGCCTGGATCTTTCGGCTAAGAGATGTATCAAATATTTCTTCAGGATAACTCTTATTCACCGCATAAAAATAGATTCCCTTTTTTCTGCAAAAATTAACGGCTTCCTCGAGGGATATACCGGTTCTATAAGTCCAAAGGATCAAATTATGGCCTTCTTCCTGAAGTTTCAAAAGGGTTTCTACAGCAAATAAAATGGGTTTCCCTATTTCGGGATACCTGTTTTCTACTATTGTACCGTCAAAATCTACAGCAATGGTAAGGTTTTCACGCATTGATCTATATTATATATGCCTAAACCGTTTTCAGGTTTCTTAATTTGAATAAGGATTTTTATATTCTTTACCGGAAACTATTTTAGCGACATCTGCTTCTATTGTTTCCACTTCATATTCAACAAACCTGTTTACTTCTTTTCCATCTTTTAAAAAGATAAAAGTTGGGACCCTGTGCATATTATAACCTTCCTCAAGATTTTCTGGCGTAGATTTTCCTCTTGTAACCCCTACCATGGTAAGTTTTGAAAGGTCATATCCTGCTTCATCAAGAATTTTATACATTTTTGGAAGTTCTCTTCTGCTGTCCGGGCACCAGGTTCCAATAAAACCAACAATCTCGAAGTCTGAAATGTTATTCTTAATGGTCGCCAGATCTTCTGCATTGGGTTGATATTCATTATATCCTTTTTCAAACCAGGTTGCAAAGGGGGCCTTTAAAAGATCTTCCTTTGTAAATTTCCCAACGATCATGCTTTGAATTTCGTCATCTTCCGCATCAACATCGTTAATGATTTGCATTTCTGATTTCTCGGTAGACTGCAATTCGGCTTTATTTGTAGTGTTAGAATTTCCGCAGGCAGTAAATATTGCCAGAATTAAAATGTATAAGCTCATATTTCTCATTATTATTAAATTAAAGAATCCTGGGTCATTATTTCAGGTTTTGTTATGCCCATTAACCGGAGTATAGTCGGTGCAATATTCCCTAAATTACCGCTTTTTATATTTTTTATGTCTTTATCTACCAAAATTAGTGGAACGGGATTGGTGGTATGAGCGGTATTGGGAGAACCGTCCGGGTTTATCATCATCTCGCAATTTCCATGATCTGCTATCACCAGAACGCTGTAATCGTGTTCAATAGCAGCATTTACAACATCCTTAAGGCATTCATCTACCGCCTCGCAGGCTTTTACCGCTGCTTCAAATACCCCGGTATGCCCCACCATGTCCGGATTTGCAAAATTCAGGCAAATAAAATCGGCACTCTCTTCCTGAATTTCGGGTATAATTTTGTCCCTTATTTCATAGGCGCTCATCTCGGGTTTAAGATCATAGGTCGCAACTTTTGGAGAACTCACCATTATGCGTTTTTCCCCTTTGAAAGGAGCTTCCCTCCCGCCCGAAAAGAAAAAGGTTACGTGGGGATATTTTTCTGTTTCAGCGATCCTGATCTGTTTTTTCCCCATATATTCAAGGACTTCCCCAAGGGTTGCCTTTAAATTATCTTTTATAAAAACCGTGTTTATATTGGTAAAAGTTTCATCATAGGTTGTGAGGGTCACAAAATATAACGGCAACTTTTTCATATTATATTGCGGCATATCTTCCTGGGAAAGGGCCTGGGTTAACTGCCGGCCACGATCTGTCCTGAAATTAAAGAAAATTACAACATCATCATCCTTTAAAGTAGCAACAGGATCACCGTTATCATCTGCAAGTACTATAGGCTCAAGGAACTCATCGGAGATCCCAATGTCATAACTCTGCTGAATTGCAGCTACGGCGTTGGTGCTTTTATTCCCTTTTCCGTGAACTATAAGATCGTATGCTTTTTGAACCCGCTCCCAACGATTGTCCCTGTCCATTGCAAAATATCTGCCAATTACCGTAGCAAGTTTGGAATGGGTAAGTTGGAGATGTTCTGATATTTCCTGAACAAAATTTATTCCTGAATGGGGGTCTACATCTCTTCCATCTGTAAATGCGTGAACATATTTCTCCCTGACTCCAAATTCATCGGCTGCTGCGAGCAGGCCTTTTAAATGATCTATATGAGAGTGAACCCCTCCATCGCTTAACAAACCCATAAAATGAATAGGTTTATTGTTTCTTACCGCATAATCAAACGCCTGCTCCAGAACGGGTTCTGTCTTTAAGCTTTTATTCTGAACAGCAAGATTTATTTTTGCCAGATCCTGATATACAATTCTCCCTGCTCCCAAATTCATATGTCCCACTTCGCTGTTCCCCATTTGCCCGTCTGGCAGGCCAACATTCATTCCATGGGTAAATAATTGCGCGTTGGGATATTTTTGAATTAAGGAATCAAAATAAGGAGTATTGGCCTGAGCAACCGCCGAGACTTTTTCATCCTGCGTAATTCCCCAGCCATCAAGGATCAAAAGGATCACTTTTTTATTCATTGCTATTATAATTTAGCGTAAAGATAAAAACTATATCGCCGTCCTCTAAATAAAGGGCTAATTAGTTTTTTTTAAAATTTATTTACGGTATTGTTCTATTGCTTCCCTTATTTTCTCTGCGCGGTTATCAGGATCGGGGTGGGTGCTTTGAAATTCCGGTGTTCTGTTGGGGCCACCTGCCTGTTTAAGGATCTCCATTACTGCAACCAGGGCCTCGGGGTCATAGCCAGCATCGATCATGATCTTTACTCCCAGGTTATCGCTTTCAAGTTCATCTCCACGACCGTATTTCATATTTATCAGGTTTCCGGCCACGGCTGCCAGCTGTGTAGCTCCTTCACTTTCAGACCCCACGGCTACGGCTGTTAAAACAGAATTGGTAAAACCCTGTTTGGCCATCCTCTCTGCGGAATGTCTTCCTATTACATGGCCTATTTCATGGCCCAGGACCCCTGCTATCTGATCGTCATTTTGTAATTGGGAATACAATGCTTCAGTGATGAATATTGGCCCTCCAGGTAAGGCAAAAGCATTGATGGTCTTTCTATCGGCAAGAAGATAAAAATCATATTTATAGGGGCTGGAACTGGCAATGCTATTGGCCACAAGATCCTGCCCAATTCGATTTACATTTTCTCTTGCCTCCATGTTAGAGGACTGGCCGCCAAATTGCTTTACAAGCATAGGGGCACTTTGTAATCCCAAAGCTATTTCTTCCTCTGCTGAAAGGCCTACATATTGGGTTTCACCGGTATAGGGATTTTCATCGGCTGAAGAACAAAATTTAACGACCCCAAAAATTATTATAGCAACCGCTAAAAATAAGCGTATCATCGTTTTTCCCATAGTTCAAATGTTAAAATTTCTTCTCTTCGGTTTTTCTTAAAATTTATTTAAAATAAATCCTTTTAATTTACGTTAAACAAGCTGTACGCCAAATTTATCTTTGATAACAAGTTGAAAAACAGCTTCATTAAAAGGTTATTAAATTTGGATTTCCTTTTAAAAACACGAATTAAATTGAATTTTTTTTAACTTGGTATTATGTTTGTATAATATTAACACCAAATTAATTTTAACAAATATTTATGACATACAAAATCTTAACCGTCCTGTCCGTTTTTTTATTCTCTTTCGCATATACCACAGCCCCCGGAGAAAATGCCCCTTCAAATAATGTAATTTCAACTGAAGATCTTTTGGTTTCTCTTACCGAGGAGCTTTCTGTTGAAGAAGAAATAAGCCAACTCTACACGCTTTTTTCAGAAAAAAATTCCAGCATCCCTTCTTTAACCAGCTTTCAAAATGGAATGATGGGATATTATAAACTGGCCGCACAGAACCGGGTTGAGAAAGAAATACTCACCATTATAGATTTTAGCCTTTCTTCTACCCAAAAAAGAATGTGGGTTCTGGATATGACCACTCATGAGGTTTTAATTCATTCAGTGGTTGCCCATGGGAAAAACACAGGTGGGGAATTTGCTACACAGTTTTCCAATAAAGTGAATTCTCTTCAAAGCTCTCTGGGTTTTTATTTAACTGCTGAAACTTATATGGGTGGGAATGGATATTCCTTATTTATTGACGGGGTAGAAGAAGAATTCAACTCCAAAGCCCGTGAGCGTTATGTTGTTATTCATGGAGCTTCCTATGCCAACCCTGAATCTATTAAAGGTTTAGGAAGACTGGGCAGAAGTTATGGATGTCCTGCAGTACCTACTGCCCTTACCAATGAATTTATAGACACCATTAAAGAGAGATCTGTGCTGTATATTCATTCCAATGACAAAACTTACCAGGCCAAATCTAAAATGATCCGCGCTTAGAACGCTTTTCTTAAAGCTTCATAAGTGTTCCGGTCATAATCATAAATATCGGCAGTGAATCTGGTTTCGCCATCTTCCCTCCAGGCAGTCCAGTAAAAGTGATGCACATTTACCTTCTGCTTCATATTTATTTGTTTTGTGGAACCCTTCGCAATTATATTGTCAATTACACCTGAAGAATATTCATCCTGGTCGCTTAATAGATATTTTGCCAGATCTACCGCATATTCCACCCGTACACAACCTGAGCTTTGATCACGTGAATTTCTTTCAAATAAAGCCTGTGAGGGAGTATCATGAAGATATATGAAATATTCATTTGGATACATGATCTTCACTCTGCCAAGGGGATTGGAAGCACCAGGGTTTTGCATGTAGGTATACCCCTTTGCTTCATCACTTCCCCAATTAATCCCTGATGGGTCTACCTGATTGCCGCTGCGATCATATACATTAATCTTTTTGTTGGCCAGGTAACTTGAATTTTTTCGCATTCCCGGGATCACATCATTGTTCTGGATAGTAGGAGGGATGGTCCAGGTTGGGTTGAAAACAATGAATTTTATTTCTTCTGAAAAAACCGGGGTTTTTCTGGCCTCAGTACCCACCATCGTTCGGTGAGTATGCACGGTATCATTATCCTTTACTACGTTTAGGTTGAAATTGGCGATATTTACTATAATAAAATGCTCGCCCAGATCCCTTGGATACCATCTCCAACGTTCAAGGTTCACCTGGATTTGTTCAAACCTTTTTTGATAATCCATATTTAGCAACTCAATAGTCGTGTTACCTATAATTCCGTCGGCCTGTAAGCCGTTGTCTCCCTGGAAATTTTCTATGGCTTTTTGAATGTATTCGTTATTTTCTGTTAACCCGGCACTTATAGTATCAAGATACCCAAGGGTTTTGAGACGGTCCTGTATTGCAGGGATACGGTTGTCTTTTTTGTTGTGTTTTATCATCTCACCTGAAGGAATGTCAACCCAGTCCTGAGATTTGGTCCTTAGGTCATTGTACTCCTTTGAAGAGGCAATCAACTGCTTGTATACCAGATGGGAGGGCCTAAGTTTTTCCATTGCCAAGTCCAGATCATTCTTATCTACTACCTCTTTCAAAAGTTCCATCACATTATCCTCATTTCTCGGGGTATCCCAAATACTGTGAAGTTCCCTTGGGTCAAGAATCCCGTTAAGCATATGGTTCCCAAATTTTAAAAAAGCATCGGTTAAAAGGATATCCAGTTCGCTTCTTTCTTTTTCATCGAGCTTATTAAGTTCGTCAATTTTAGAAAGTATCTTTTCACCATGATAATCTTCAATATATAGCCCTTCGTGTTCAGCTTCTTTAAGGGTTTCTATGAGACTTTCCCTCAAATTCTTATTGCTCCAGACAGGAACAAACTTGCGGTGTGCATAGAAATTTGCAACCGAATCCTGGTTAAAAAGTTCTATTTGCTCAGGATTAGCAATAAGCTCGCTAATATGCTCTGCACTCCCCAGATCTTCATTGGTAAAATACCAGATATATTTATCGTCAGATCCTTTTTTACATGAGACTATCGTTAGTAAAATAAAGGAGATCAAAACCAGGGGTTTGATAAGCTTTAAGGTATTTTGGGGTACAGTTTTCATATGTTGATAATTATTGTTTTTTACGGCATACCTGCCTGCCGGAAGGCAGGTGCAATTTGCAATTTACTGCCCGCTCAGTTCTTAGCTTTAAGAATTCAGGCGACGGTTATAATTGTTTATACATCACAATGTGTGGGCATACACCCGGTATGTCAAATTTCTCGCCAAAGGTTTGATAGCCCGATCTTTCATAAAATCCTACAGCATAATCCCGCGCGTTAAACCAGAGAAAAGCGGTGTTGGTGATTTTTTTCAATCGGTTTTCCCCTTCCTTCAACAGGGCCAATCCATATCCTTTTCCTTTATATTGCGGTAGAACGGCCATACCCCTTAATTGAAACTGTTCTTTAAAAGGAAAATGTTTGGAAATAGCCGACATGTAACTCGCCACCGCGATCAACTCTGGTCCAAGGTACAAGCCTAAATGAAAGGTGCCCTCCAGGAAATCTCCTTCAAATTCGCATTCCCTGGCCGGCCTGCCGGGCCTAAGGACTACTTGCCGCACCTCATAGGTTTTTTCGGCGGGGATATCTTTTATTAAAAAACCTGATTGGGGTTGCTGCATAAAAATCAATCTACCCGTGTATCGTGGTATTCTTTGTTCAGGTCAAATTGTACCTCGGCAAAGGGACATAAAGGATTAATTTTATAATTATTCTCCCTGGCATACTCCACCGTTCTTTTTACAAGTAATGAAGCAAGGCCGTTTCCTTCAAGTTCAACCCGCGTTTGAGTGTGGTCAATGATGAGAATACCATTCTCCTGCCTGCTATATGTTAATTCTGAGGTAATACCTTTTTCATCTTCCATATAAAACATTCCCCGGCGGTCACTATCTTTATGTTTTATTTCGCTCATAGTTATGGTTTATAGACATCATCTACAATGCCGTATGCAATAGATTCCTTATCATCCATCCAGTAATCTCTGTTGAAATCTTTCAGTATCTTCTCTACAGTCTGTCCACAGTTTTCAGCAAGGATCTTTGCGCTTAGATCTTTTATCTTAAGAATTTCAGCTGCCTGGATCTCTATATTGGAAGCCTGCCCTCTTGTGCCACCGCTTGGCTGATGGATCATCACCTTTGCATGTTTTTGAATAAACCTACGTCCTTTTGCTCCTCCTGAAAGTAATATAGACCCCATGGAGGCAGCAAGGCCTGTACAAATAGTTGAAACAGGGCTTTTTAAAGATTGCATGGTATCGTAAATAGCGAAACCATCGGTTACAAACCCTCCCGGACTATTAATAAATAACTGAATTTCATCATTGGATTGTGCATCCAGGTATACAAGACGTTCCATAACATGTTTCGCCGAAGTTCCTTCTACTTCCCCCCATAAAAAAATCTTTCTTTCTTTAAGGAATTGCTCATCAATAATATCCTGGACTTTACCGCTTTTTATTTTCATTTGTGTGGTTTATGTGATTCAATAATACCAGAAACAGCCTTTTTTATACCCTGTTTAAATCCTAACAAGGTAGAGGCCATTTCTTTGTGTAAATTTAAATTCGGTTTATAACAATAGCTAAAATTATGATTAATTTCGCAGAAAACGGCAGGATGGAATTGGCATTTAACAAGATTTTAAAGAAGGACCTTGATATCATTATTCCCTTGCTACAGGAATTAGGCGAAAATCAAATAGAGAAAACGCTTCTTAGGGAGCGGGTTTCAGAAATGTTTGATCAAAACTATGAATGTTTTGGGGTATATAATGGAGAGGAATTAATTGGGGTATTTGGTTTATGGTTCATGACCCGGCATTATGCAGGTAGATCCTGTGAGCCGGACCACGTTTTTGTAAAACCCGAATACCAGAATAAGGGAATAGGCAGGGAAATATTCAATTTTATATTTGAGTATGCCGAAAAAAAAGGCTGTGAGACCGCCGAATTAAATTCCTATGTGCATAATTTTAAATCACATAAGTTTTATATGAATCATGGATTCGTGATCAAAGGATATCATTTTTTAAAAAAGCTATAATTTTTTTTGGAAGTTGAAAAATTTAACGATTATATTTGCAGCGTCCTTGCGGGAGTAGCTCAGTTGGTAGAGCGTCAGCCTTCCAAGCTGAATGTCGCCGGTTCGAACCCGGTCTCCCGCTCACAAAAAAACCTCATTGAAAAATGAGGTTTTTTCTTTTTTAAAAAATGGAGCCTCCTGTCATAGTGGTAAGTTTTTCCAGCGCGGCCATTCCCAGTTCAGAATTCCCCTTTTTATTTAAGATCGGGCTCCATACCGCTACAGAGTATTGTTCCGGGTGAATAGCTACAATTCCTCCGCCCACGCCACTTTTTCCGGGTAACCCCACCTCAAAGCTAAATTCCCCTGCTTCATCATAAAATCCGCAGGTTTGCATTAGGGAATTTATTCTCTTTACTTTTTTTGGAGAGAGGATCTTTTCCCCGGTTTCAAGCATTTCTCCCTGGTTGGCAAAGATCATAAAGGCTTTTGCCAGATCCTCACAAGACATAGAAAGGGAACATTGATGAAAATAAAAATCTACTACCTTTTCAACATCATTTTTAATATTTCCCAAAGCTTTCATATAGTAAACCAGCGCATAATTTCTGTATCCCGTAGATTTTTCAGAAGTTGCAACATTCGTATCATAATTTATGGAGGGATTTCCGGTGATCTTTCTTACAAACTCCAGCAATTCGGTCTTAGGATCTGTAAGATTGGAAACAAGTATATCTGCAATTACAAGGGCTCCGGCATTTATAAAAGGATTCCTGGGGATCCCGTTTTCATATTCAAGCTGCGTGAGCGAATTAAATGGATCTCCTGAAGGTTCTACATGAACCCGTTCCCAAAGATCCTCTCCAAGCAATCTCATCGCTATTGATAATGTGAAAACTTTAGAGATACTTTGTATGGAGAATTTTTCTCTGCTGTCTCCAAATTCAAATTTTCCCTTGTTCACGCAATATAGGAACATCCCGAATTTTTTGGGATCTACTTTGGCAAGTTCAGGGATATAGCTGGCAACTTCACCAAATACATCCTTGTAACTTAATTCTTCTTCAATTGTGTTAAGAATTTTCTGGTAATCCATCTAGTTTAGCTTATTTAAACTGCTGTTTGTCTCAAGTTCATAAGGGGTTTCATCAACCTTAAATATCCTTGCGGGTAATTTTCCTTTTAAAGTAACGGTATCCCCATTTATTTCCAGCCAGCTGCCTTCGCGCAAACCAACTACCGGTGGGGTGTTTATGGTATGAAATTCTTTGATCCTGGTTTCCCGGGTTTCTCCCTTGTGAGTAGAGTTAACATCCGGATCCAGGTAATGCGGATTAATATTAAAAGGAACCACTCCCAGGGTTTGAAAAGAGGGAGGGTAGATAATAGGCATGTCATTGGTGGTTTGCATGGTAAGCCCTGCTATATTGGTGCCCGCACTGGTTCCTAAATAAGGAGTTCCATGGAGAATGGTTTCCTTTAATTGGCTCATTAAATTGTTACGATATAACTTTTCAACCAGCAAAAAGGTATTTCCTCCACCTGTAAAAATGCCCTTGCTCTCCTGAACCGCCTGAACAGGATCACTAAATTCATGAATGCCTTTTACCTGAATTTCCGTTCTCTCCAAAGCTTTTTTTACCATACTGGTATAATCAATATGGGAAATCCCCCCCGGCCGGGCATAAGGAATGAATAGTATTTCCCCGGTTCCCTTGAATAATTTCTCAATTTCAGGGAGTAAATATTCCAGGTAAGCCTGCTCATGAAGGGTAGAGGTGCTCGCTAATAGTGCATTTTTCATATGTAGCTACTTATTGTTGTTCAGTGGTCATTCGCAATTCGCATATCTTCACATCGGGTTTCCGTTCTGCTCATTTCATAAAGGAAAATTTTAAATGAAAAGAAGGATGGTCCTCCCGAAGTTAATTAAAAAGTATACCAAATTCTTAAACTGTTTCTGCTGTAAATTTGGTAAATTTAAGCAAAGCATTGGTTTAACAAAAGTTTAGGCGGGCCTTATAACTACAATAAGAATAGGATTTGTTTCTTTAGAAAAATATTTGAAATGAAAAAATTATCTTTTATAATGTTCCTGCTGCTTCCCGCAATGTTTCTCTATTCCCAAACAGTGGAACGCATAATTATAACCGGAACTGTTACTGTGCCACAGGGAGATGAGGCGCAGGGGATAAGCATATACAATTTAAATACCCAAAGGGGAACTGTTTCAAATGCTGCCGGAAAATTTAATCTTTCTGTGGGGGTAAAGGATAGCATAAGAGTTTCGTCGCTACTATTCCAGGAATTCACAATTATCATAGATAAAGGTGTATTGGATTCAAAGCAATTGAATATCCAGATAAATGAAGTGGTAAATTTTCTTCCTGAAGTAATCGTGAGCCCGTATGATCTTACCGGCAATGTAAAAGTGGATATTTCACGAATGGATGTTGCCAGACTCCCCGATACTTTGACCGCCGCCAATGCCCGGGGTTTATATTTCGAGGCTGATGCCGCGCCAGATTTCCAGTCGATGCCACGCAACGAGGCGCTGGCAATGAGCCAAACAAGGCTGATAAATGGAATTAATTTTGTAAACTTGTTTAAAGAATTATTAATTACCACAAAAAGAGAGCAGGTTCAAAGTCCCGAAAATGAAGTAAGCACAGATGTGCGGGCCCTTTTTAATGATCAGTTTTTTAAAGAAAACTTTGATATTGAGCTGGAGAACATCAACGATTTTATCTATTATGCAGATTATAATGGCCTGGATGAAGAAATGCTGAAGGAAGGGAATGAATTGGATCTAATTGAATTTTTATTGGTCCAAAGTAAAAAATATAAAAAAGAATCAAAAAAGAACAAATTTTAATCTACACCTAACAGCGATTAATGGATGAATAAAATTTTATTATTTGCTGTTTTCACACTATTTACAAGCCTCATTTTTTCTCAGGAGAATATTCAGCTTGAAGGGAAGATCCACGCTCCCGAGCTTGAAAGCTCCTCAACTCATATAATTAATATTTCGCAGAAAACCGGAACGGTTAATAATTCGGCGGGTCTGTTTAAAATCCAGGTAAGAGAAGGGGATACCCTTTTGTTCTCTTCTATACAGTACGCCAACCGGGAGGTGAAAATTACCCGGGCAATTCTGGAAGAAAACTTTTTAGAGATAACACTTGAAGAGGATGTAAATATTCTCGCTGAGGTGAACCTGAGTAATATAAAACTAACGGGAAATATAAATACAGACCTGGATAATATTGTGGTGGTTAAAGACCTTCCGCTAAAATTAAGTTTTGCCGAAATTCAACAACTGAAATTTGAAAGCGACATTAATGACCCTCAAAAGGCACCCGAACATCTTGCATTTCAGCAAAACCAGATTGGGAGTGGGGCTGGCAGTTTAAATATACTGGGTGGCATTGGGATGCTCACAGATTTGCTTGGTATAAAAAACGAAAAAAAGGTTACAACCTACACAGGACCCATACAACCAATGTCCGTTGAAATTCGTCAACGCTTTAATGATGAATTTTTTAAATCCAGTCTTGGAATTAAGGAAAGCAGAATTCGGGATTTCTTATTTTTCCTGGATGATCAGGGAATTTCTACTCAAATGCTAAATGACAATAACCAACTTGCCCTCATAGATCTTCTTATTGAGCAGAGCAAAAAGTATAAGGAGATCAATTCCTTCGATTAATTAAGTTTGGTTCCAATTTTTAAGAATGGTAAAAACCTGTTTCACTTTTATTTTGTTGCTTGTTTTTGCGTGTTCTTATGGGCAGGAACTTCTAAAGGGGAAACTTGAAGCCAAAAATTTAGAAGAGGGTACGGTTCATATTATTAATTATTCAAGAGGAATTGGTACCGTGAACTCGGCATTAGCAAATTTTGAGATCCCTGTTGCTGTAGGGGATATCCTTTGGTTTACTTCGGTTCAATATGAAAAAGTGGAAGTACTTGTTACTAAAGAAATATTGGATAGCAAATTCCTTCCGGTTCGTTTAGAAGAATCTGTGAGTGAGCTCGATGAGGTAAGATTAAGCAATCTTTCACTTTCAGGAAATATTACAAGGGATATTGCCGAAATGAATACTTTAAATAAATATGCTCTTGGAGTTCCGCTTAACACCAAACCCTTACCCACAAAGGCAGAAAGGGATCTGGAATCCCAGGGAAAATTTCAATTAGGCCTCACAACAGCAATACCACTAGATCTGCTCATTAATTCAATTTCCGGGAGATTAAAAAGGCTTAAGCTTATTAAAGCAAATGAAGACCTTACGCTCCTGGTAGAAAAAGGAATAGCCGCTTTTCCTGCTGAATTTTTTTATGCCGAATTTAATATCCCTGAAGATGAGATCTATAATTTTGTCCATTATTGTATCGAAAATGGCAACTTAAATGTTTTCCTGGGAGCTGGAAAGGAACTTGAGCTTATTGATTTTTACAAAGCAAAGGCAAAGGAATTTTTAGTTTATCGCGATTTGGATTAATTATTGAATTCAAAATAAACCTTATTCTAATTTAATGGTCTAAAGCTTAAGAAAGTGTTTTATGAGATCCAGATTTTTGTTTTTCCTGCTTATTTTCCCCCTTTTATCTTTTAGCGATTATCACAAATTCTACGTGAGCGTCACCGAAATTGAGCACAATGAAAAGAATGAAACCCTACAGGTGATCTCCCGCGTTTTTACAGATGATTTGGAGAACGTATTAAAAATGAGGTTTGATCCCACCATTCGGTTGGGAGAAAAAGTGGAAACCCAGGGGGTAAATGTGCATATTGAAAAATACCTAAACCAAAGATTTGCGGTGGAGGTAGACGGAAAGCCTTTAAAAGCAAAATTTCTTGGGAAGGAATATGAAAACGATATGATCATTTTTTACATTGAAATTCCCAATGTAAAAGAAATGAAGAAGATCCAGGTAAAAAACATTCTGTTGCTCGATATGTTTGAAGAGCAAAAAAACCTTATTCATGTAGAATATAAAGGGAAAACGAAAAGTTTGATCCTGGCAGAAGGAAGGGGAACCGACGTGTTAAATTTTTAATCTTCAAATGTATACCTTAAATAAAAACCTATTTTTAGCCTTTTAATATCAATAAGATTCAATAATGAGAAGAATTCAGTCAGTTTTATTAGCCTTTATTTTTATTTTTTCAGCAGGGGTTTACGCCCAGGAGGAAGGAGTTCCGCAGGAGGATGTAGTCCAGAAAGGCCATTTTAATGAAAACAAATTTCGGCAGCTTTATGATGAGTTTGCCACTCCAAACCAATACCGTACAGCTTCTGGTGCTCCGGGATCTGCCTATTATCAAAATCAGGCAGATTATAAGATGGATGTTGAACTGGATGATAAAACTCAGATATTAAAGGGGGTTGAAACTATCACCTATCATAACAATTCACCAGACCCTCTTGAATACCTCTGGGTTCAGTTGGATCAAAACATACGTTCTAAAGATTCACCTGCATTACAAAAGGACGGGAATTCCATTGGCCCGGTTTCTCAAACCGGCGGATTTGTATCCCAGTTCCTTTCTGAACCTTTTGACGGAGGTTTTAATATTGAAGAGGTAAGCAAGGACGGGAAACCACTCCCTCACACAATTAATTTCACAATGATGCGGGTAGACCTGCCTCAGGTTTTAAAACCGGGCGAGAGTTTTTCTTTTAAAATAAAATGGTGGTACCAGGTAAATAACCATGTTACAGACCGCGCAAGATCAGGTTACGAGCATTTCCCTGAAGATGGGAACAATGCCTATGTAATTGCCCAGTTCTTTCCAAGAATGGCTGTTTACAATGATGTAGAAGGCTGGCAGAATATGCAGTTTTGGGGAAATGGGGAGTTCGCTCTTCCTTTTGGAAATTATGAAGTAAATATCACCGTTCCTGCAGATCATATCCTGGATGGTACCGGTGAAATAGTAAACAGAAAAGATGTTTACAGCAAAGAAATGATGAAAAGGTTTGACCAGGCTAAAAAATCATTTGATAAACCTGTTATCATTGTAAGCCAGGCTGAGGCCGAGGCGGCTGAAAAAGGCTTTTCTGATAAAAAGAAGACCTGGAAATTAAAAGCCGAAATGGTAAGAGATTTTGCTTTTGCCACTTCCAGGAAATTTGTTGTAGATATGATGAACGTAGATGTACAGGGCAAAGAAGTAATGGCAGTTTCTATGTATCCTAAAGAAGGAAATCCTTTATGGGAAGATTATTCAACAATTGCGGTTGCAAGTACGTTAAAATCATATTCTAATCATACTTTCCAATATCCTTATCATAAGGCCATCTCTGTTCACGCCAAGAACCAGGGAATGGAGTATCCTATGATCTGCTGGAACTATGGCCGTCCTGAACCGGACGGAACATATACTGACAGGGTAAAATACGGGATGATAAGTGTGATCATACACGAAATAGGGCACAACTTTTTTCCTATGATCGTTAATGTTGATGAGCGCCAGTGGGGCTGGATGGATGAAGGTCTTACTACTTTTCTTCAATACCTGGCTGAACAGGAATTCGGGAAAACCTATCCCCAGGCTATTGCTCCCAATGATATTTATCCTTCCAGGCGGGGTATTCCTGCCGGTATTGTACCTTATATGAAGGGAGACCAAAAATATATTGCTCCTATAATGAGCAATCCTGAAAATGTATTTCAGTTAGGAAACAATGCATACGGGAAACCGGCTACAGCTCTTAATATTCTTAGGGAAACTGTAATGGGCAGGGAATTGTTTGACCACGCTTTTAAAACCTACGCCCAAAGATGGATGTTCAAGCATCCAACCCCCGAAGATTTTTTCAGAACAATGGAAGATGCATCTGCCGTTGATCTTGACTGGTTTTGGAGAGGTTGGTTCTATAGCACAGATTTTGTAGATATAGGTGTACAGGATGTGAAAAAATTCTATGTTACAGACAAAGCGACCAAAGAGGGTGCCGCATTTTTACAACAATATAATATCACAGATCCCAACAGTATTGATGCAGTTTTTGTTGTAGAAGAAAGCAGCGATGAATTCAAGGAAGAAATGAAAGGGAAGAATCCGATTGATAATGCGCCTCGTCTTAATGAGTACATAATGGATAATTTTACCCCTGCGGAAAGGGCTAAACTAAAAACCCCTAAATATTTTTACCAGATCACTTTCAATAAGCCGGGCGGACTGGTCATGCCTATAATTGTTGAATACACTTATGCCGATGGCACTTCTGAAAAGATCACCTATCCGGTACAGGTTTGGAGGAAAAATGATAATCTGGTAAGCAAAGCAATTGGAACAGAAAAGGAGATCGTGAAGATTGTAGTAGATCCCGATCTTGAAACTGCCGATATTAATCTGGATAACAATTCCTGGCCACAAACGCCTAAGGAAGATAAATTCCAGCAGTTTAAGAATGCTCAGGGTGACTAAAAACCCACTTATTAAATAAAGCCGACTTTAACGAGTCGGCTTCTTTTTTTAGTGAAATTTGTACTTATCTTTGTTGCGTATGATTACAGTACCGTTATTTATTAGTGGAGCCGAAATTGCCTTTATAATGTTTATACTGGTAATGGTTTTTGGTGCCGATAAAATTCCTGAGATCGCAAGAGGACTGGGAAAAGGTATGCGTACCCTTCGTAACGCATCCAATGATATTAAGAGCGAAATTCAGAAAAGTGCTGAAAAGCAGGGAATAGATACAGATATTTCAAAAGATGTAAGAAACGAAATAAATAAGGTTAAGGAAGAAATAGATGAGATTACCGGCTCAGTAAAACGCAGGTTTTAATTTCTTTAAACTGAACTTTTTTCATCTGCCGGGCTCAGCTTTTCTATTATTTTACTCTTGTAATACTCAGCCCGTCCCTAATGGGCAAGAGAATTGTTTCTAGCCGCTCATCTTCAGCAATCATTTTATTGTATTTGAGTAGAGCTATAGTTGAAATGTCATCTTCTTTTACCTCTTCTACCACCTTCCCGCTCCAAAGCACATTATCTGTTAGCAAAATTCCTCCCGGGTTTATCTTTTCAATGATCAGGTTAAAATATGCGGGATAATTTGGCTTATCGGCATCCATGAAAACCAGGTCAAATGTTCCGGATAGTTGAGGTATAATTTCAAGGGCATCTCCCAAATGCGGATGAATTTGATCCTTATAGGAAGAGATATCAAAGTATTTTTTCTGAAGATCTGTTAGTTCTTCATTAATATCAATAGTATGCAATTCACCTCCCGTTCTTAATCCTTCTGCAAGGCATAGAGCTGAATAACCCGTATAGGTCCCTATTTCCAGAATACGTTTTGGTGCAATGATTTTGGAAAGAAGGCTTAATAACCTGCCCTGGTAATGACCACTCAGCATACGGGGTTGTAAAACCTTTTGAAAAGTTTCCCTTGAAAGCTGTGCGAGCAATTCAGGTTCCTGTTGAGTATGTTCAACAGCATATTGGTCCAGGGCTTCAGGAATAAAATTCATGGAGATTTTATTTTTCAGCAAATTTAATTAATATCAATAAGTGGGGTCTATTATTTTCAGAAAAGAAAATTTACTGCTTTTTGAACCTGATTTTAAATAGTATTTTTACCGCAAAGCATATTTGTATGAAATTTGAAAATACCCGGAAATTTGCACAAAGTCTTGATAGGGAAGATGCGCTTGCTAAATATAAAGAGCAGTTTATCTTTCCAACGGTTAATGGAAAAAAGGTTATTTATTTTACCGGGAACTCCCTTGGTTTACAGCCCAGATCTGCTAAGAAATATGTAGATGATATAATGAATGATTGGGCAGATCTTGCCGTAGAAGGTCATTTCAAGGCCGAAAAACCCTGGTGGGATTATCACGAAAGATTCTCTTTAAAACTGGGCAAACTCGTGGGTGCAAAACCGCATGAAATTACCGTGATGAATACGCTTACGGTGAATCTTCATCTTTTAATGGTTTCTTTTTACCGGCCCGATAAAAAAAGATATAAGATCATTTGTGAGGAAAAAGCTTTTCCGAGCGACCAGTATATGATAGCCTCCCAGGTTAAATTCCACGGTTTTGATCCGGTAGATGCAGTTGTTGAGGTTAAAAAGCGACCGGGAGAGCACCATTTTAGAACCGAAGATATTCTTAACACCATTAAGGAAGTGGGTGATGAATGCGCCCTTATTCTTATTGGCGGGGTTAATTATTATTCAGGCCAGGTGATGGATATGGAAACTATTACACAGTTCGGGCATACCGTGGGTGCAAAAGTTGGGTGGGATCTGGCTCACGCTGCAGGAAATATAGAATTAAAACTTCATGAGTGGAATGTAGATTTTGCGGCCTGGTGCAGCTATAAATATATGAATTCCGGTCCGGGAAATGCTTCGGGTTGTTTTATTCACGAAAGATATCATGGTTTAAACGACATCCCCCGCTTTGAAGGTTGGTGGGGGCATAACAAAAAAAGGCGTTTTCTTATGGAGCCGCAATTTCAACCCGAACCAAATGCCCATGCCTGGCAAATAAGCAATGCCCCAGTGCTAGCACTTGCACCTTACCTGGCATCTGTAGAAATGTTTGATGAGGTAGGAATGGATGCCCTGATTGCCAAAAGGAATACCATTGTTGCATATCTTGAATTTATTCTTCACGAAATAGACAGGGAGGTTAAAGGTAATTTTGAAATAATAACCCCATCAAATCAAAAAGAAAGAGGCACCCAGTTGTCTGTATTTTTGCACGGGGAAGGTCGCGAATTGTTTAATTATTTAATGGAGAACGGAGTGATTACAGATTGGAGGGAACCTAATGTAATAAGGCTGGCCCCGGCTCCTTTCTATTGTTCATTTGAAGAAATGTTCGAATTTGGCCAGATCCTCAAAAAAGGTATTCTTAAATAAATCTCTTACAAGTACCATGTTTAGAATCGTAATAAGTGTAGTCCTGAGTATTATTTGCCTGTGGGGGATACGTGCACAGGAAGTGAGAACAGATCCTGCCCTGGAAAAGGAACTAAGGGAGCTGGTAAAAGATTTTAAAGGGATTCCAGGAGTATATGTGTACAACCTTAAAACAGGGACAGAAGCAGCAATTAATGCCGATACTATTTTCCCTACGGCCAGTGTTATAAAAATACCCATCCTCGCGGGTCTTTTTAAGAAAATAGAGAATGGTGAACTTAGCCTAAGCGATACCTTGATCTACTACAAAGAACGCATTTATGGAGGCTCGGGATTAATGCAGTTTTTCAAGGACAGTACGCGTACAGATATTCGCACAGCAGCATCCCTCATGATTGGTTACAGTGATAATGTTACCTCTATATGGAGCCAGGAACTGGCAGGGGGAGGAGTGGAAATTAATAAAATTATGGAGGAGCTGGGCCTGAACCATACACGGGTAAATTCCAGGACCCCGGGTCGTGAGGAATTATGGAAGGTTTATGGCTGGGGACAAACCACTCCGCGGGAAATGGTAACCCTGTTGATGCTCTTGAGGAACAGGGAGTTGGTAAGCGAAGCTGCCAGCGATGAAATGTACAGAATGATGACCAATTCTTTTTATACAGATTATGCTCTATCACAGATCCCTCCATATGTGCAGGCAGCTGCTAAGCAGGGAATGGTAAATCAATCCAGATCTGAACTGGTAATGGTAAATGCTCCCGGCGGGGATTATGTTTTTTATATCGCCACAAAGGATAATGAGGATACCTCCTGGAATTACGACAATGAGGCCTGGGTACTACAAAGAAAGATCTCTGCACTTTTATGGAATTACTTTGAACCTGGTAACAACTGGAAACCGGCCGGGAATGCAGATAACCTTTTAAGGGGATTGAAGTTTTGATCAAAAAAAAGATCCTGCAAACCCCGGCCGAAGCATGGGTTTTACAGGATCTAAAATTTATTTAAGGTCTGGAAGTCTTTATTTTATTACCTCAATATTTGAAAAGAAAAGTTCAAAACTTCCATCCTCACTTTTATGGGTTTTGGCAACAGTGATGCCTTCAAAAGTTTCATAATCTTCCCAGGTGGTAGAAAGCGTTCTTCCACCGGAAGATTCATAGGTCCATTCCCTAATCATCATATCATCGTTGAAATAGAGGTGATATGAGTCACCGGGCGTATACCCTCCATCACCTGCAAATTTCACGGTTAATCGTTGCATAGGTTCCTTGCTTATGGGCGCCTGGGCACTTCGTATGTGCTCACTTTCATATTCGCTCCAAATGAGCTGGTATGGGAATAAAAACCAGTAAGAGTCATTGATAAATTTTTGATCTATAGCTTTTTCTTCCTCATCAAGATCTCCATCATTTATATAAGAATAAGTTTCACCTTTTTCTGTAAGTTCAATTTTATCCTCCTGAGGGAACCATTTCCACGCTCTTTCAGTTCTTAAACTGTCATTAACCTTTACATTAAAAGTAAAATTCAATTGTCTTACTTCTTCAAAATTTTCAAATCCGTTGGCAAAAGCAATTTGGGTGGTTAATGGATCGCTGCTTCTGGTGGGAACTTCCTCAGCTGTATCTTTTTTTTCTTCGGTTTTGCAGCTTACTATACAAATTGAGCATACAATGCAAAAAAGTAATTTTTTCATAAATTTTTTTTGAATACAATGTAAGGATTCTTCTGTACGAAAATTATTTATTTTGAAAATTTTCAGGGGGGAGGGAGGGATATTGAAAGAAGAAGGGAAGAAAATGAGGAATAATAAAAAAGGCCCTTTTTTAAGGGCCTTCTCGTATTGGATAAAATTAAAGTCTCCTACCGGTAAGTAATTTGTATAAAACTAAAATTACAGCCACCACAATTAAAATGTGAATGATGCTTCCTAGGTCTGGAAAGGCAAAATACCCTACTAACCATCCGATTACTAATAATACTACGATAAGCCAAATTAAATCTCTCATAATTGTTGGTTGTTTTAGTGTAACTCTAAGTTACAAATTAATAGTTATTGAATTTTAAATATGGAAACTTTTAACCAAATGTTTCAAACTTCCTTTTAAAACTCAATAACCTAGATTAGTTATTTCTATACGAATTTATACAATAGGCATACTAAGAGAAACCTTTTTAACTAGTGTTTAACTTAAATCCTATAAAAAAGAAAGTTTTCTGCTATTTTATATTATATAAATTTATAATATACCCTAATATTAACAAAATTATTTGAATTTATTTTCATGGTTAACTTAAGTTTAGCCAAATTCCCCAAAGTTTTATTTTTCCTCTTTAAAAAAAGACTTTATTTCTTTTCCGGGACGGGCATAATGAAAACGGTCCAGGAGTGTAGGCAAAGCATATCCGTCCAAACCGCTAATAGCAACGGTTTCTGCATCTTCAAGACGCAACCACCCATCTGGCATTTGAATTCCCTCTTCAAAATATAAATGCTCAATTTCCGCCACGATCAAAATGGTGTCATTTTCTTTTATGTGATATTCATTGACATATCGACACCCCATTTTAACGGTAGATTGTTTTACAAAAGGAGCGTAAAACCCATCCAGATACTCCTCTTCAAGACCGGTTTCTTCAAACTCAGATATTGACTGGTCATACTTTGCAGCGGTTTGATGTGCCTTTTCTATCATATTCTTTTGAATATGATTCACGGTAAAATAAGAGGTAGCATTAATATTCTCCAGTGTATTACGCGGTACCGTTGCAGGCCTCATAATAAAGCCTAATAATGGAGGATTGCTACCCAGGTGAAAAACCGAATTAAATACTGCAACATTTGAAACCCCAGAAGTTGAGCGCGTAGCGATTAGATTGGCAGATTTGTAACCCGTACAGCTGTTTATAAGATTTAATCTGAAAATTTTGTCTAAATTCCTAATATCAGAATTGGTATAGTGTTTCATAAAAAAAGGTCAGAAATTAATCTGACCTTAAGTTATGAATATTCTCGGTTTAACCTTGTTAATTTTAACCTTCACTTTCCATTTTATTCATTTTCATCTCGTAATCTTCTATTACTTCACTAATAGCCTCAACATTCTCTGATGATTTTTGGTGTGCATCTTCCATAGCTTTTTCAAGATCCTTATCGGGATGTTGAAAAAGATCTGTGATCACGTGGTTAATTTTATCGATAATACTTAGCTGACTATTCTTAATATCTTCCAGTTTATTCTGGATAGCCTTCATTTGTTCAAATTTTTCCTGATCCATAATTCGTGTTTTTGATTTACTAAAAGTTGTCCCAAAGAGTACCTTTAAAACTTTGGTTTTATGGATTCAATTTTAGATCCAATGGCTAAATTTAGACAATAAGAGAGGTAGAGGCTGTTAAACTAGTTATAATTACCTGGTAATTAACTTCGGTTTCAATAAAAGCTTAAAAAGTTAGGATATTAAAAGCCCGGTTCTTTTAAAATTAATAACTACGCAGGTGGGAGGGGGTGATTGTGTTTAATTCAGTAATTTTACCATCTTTGGCGATTGTGCTTTAAACCTCATTATTAAGAAATGCAACCAACACAAAAAAATATTGCAATTATAGGTTCCGGTCTGGTTGGATCGCTCCTGGCTATTTTCTTGAAAAAAAGAGGTCATACGGTTACGGTATTTGACCGGAGGCCGGATGTGCGCACAGTAGAATTTTCAGGCCGTTCTATAAATCTTGCGATGTCAGATAGGGGGTGGAAAGCCCTTAGGAAAGTAGGAATAGAAAAGGAGATAAGAAAACTGGCTCTTCCGCTTGACAAAAGGGCAATGCACGTGAATGATAAACCTCTTTATTATCAAAAATACGGCAAAGAAGGAGAAGCCATTTATTCTATTTCCCGGGGCGTTCTAAACCGCAGGATGATAGATCTGGCTGAAGAGGCCGGGGCTGTGTTTAAATTTGAAGAAAAAGTTTGGGATATTGATCTTCCCAATGCCCATATTTATACCGGAGATACTGAAAAAGGGGAATGGAAAGAGTACAATTTTGATTTGGTCTTTGGAGCAGATGGGGCTTTTTCCCGGGTACGGCATAAAATGCAGCGGCAAAGCAGATTTGATTATTCCCAGGAATTTATTGATGTAGGATACAAGGAATTAACCATCCCCGCAAATCCCGATGGTACTCATAAACTTGACAAAGCTTCATTTCATATCTGGCCCCGTGGGGAGTTTATGCTCATTGCCATGCCCAATTTGAACGGAAGTTTCACCAGTACCTTATTTTTACCTTTTGAAGGAGAAATTTCCTTTGAAAATATTAAAACAGAACAGCAGGCAGAAGATTTCTTCAGTACCTGGTTCCCGGATATAAAAGATACTATTTCAAATTTAAAACGGGACTTTTTTAATCACCCTACCAGTGCAATGGTTACCATTAAATGCTATCCCTGGACATATGAAGATAAGATCGCTTTAATTGGCGATGCGGCCCATGCGATTGTTCCTTTTTATGGCCAGGGAATGAATGCCGGTTTCGAAGATATTTCTGTGCTGGATGAACTTATGGAAACACACGGGGATGATTGGGGTAAGGTCTTTGAGGAATATCAAACATTGCGCAAGCCCAACGGCGATGCGATTGCCGAGCTTAGTTACCGCAAT
Source organism: Gillisia sp. (assembly GCA_039989915.1). Taxonomy (GTDB): domain Bacteria; phylum Bacteroidota; class Bacteroidia; order Flavobacteriales; family Flavobacteriaceae; genus Gillisia. Next base: position 96,552 of record JBDXGW010000009.1, on the reverse strand, counting down.
TTTATTGAAATGAGCAATAAAACTGCCAGTCCCGATTTTATTCTTCGGAAGAAAATAGAAAAGCACTTTGCTGAGAAATTTCCCGAAAAATGGCTTCCGTTATATTCCAGGGTTACCTTTTCAGATAAACCTTATGCTGAAGCACTTGCCATTGGTGATAAGCAGCGCAGTATCATGGATGAGGTAATGGAACTTGAAAATATTGCTGAAAAATGGGATTCACCCCAGGTGGAGGAATTTATTCTATCTCTTTTGGAAACAAGATAAAATTCTCAGTTTTCATCTTCTTCCAGTTCCATATTAAGGTGTAAACTTTCATACACTTCTACCAGGGTTCTTTGATCTTCGGTAAGGACAATAAGCATATCATTAGGCTCAATTTCTGTTGAGCCAATTGGGGTTATAAATTTATCATTTCGGGAGATCATAGCGATTATTGCTTTCCGCGGAAATTTGAGTTCAACAATGCGTTTTCCAATGATATGATTATCTTCAGGAATGATGATCTCCCTTAAAAAGGATTTGGCTCCTTCATTTAAAAAAGTGTCAACGGGAGACCGGGGTTTCACCTTCCCCGGAAGGGAAACATGCAACCATTTTGCAACAATGCTCAAGGTGGTTCCCTGTACAAGAACAGAGGAAAGCGAAACAAAAAATACAATATTGAAGATCATATCGGCTTTATCTATCCCGGCCAAAAGGGGATAGGTTGCAAATACAATAGGAACTGCACCTCTAAGTCCTACCCAGGAAATATAAAACCTTCGCCTCAATTTCATTTTAAAGAACATGAGGCTTATAAAAACGCTTAAAGGTCTTGCAATTAAGATAAGGAAAACTGAAACAAAGATCCCTATTCCCACCACCGGAAGCACATGACTGGGAAAGACAAGCAAGCCCAGGGTTAAGAAAAGTACAATTTGCATAAGCCAGGCAAGCCCGTCAAACATCTTCATAATGGTACGCTTATGAATAATATTCTGGTTTCCTAAATAAACCGCACTTAAATAGACTGCCAGGAAGCCATTCCCGCCCAGAAAATCTGTTGCAGAGAAAACAATGAACATCAAAGCTATTACCAGTACAGGATACAACCCCTCAAAATCAAGTTGTATTCTATTTATAATTATTTTACTCAGTTTTCCAAAACCAAAACCCAGGGCGGTTCCTATTATTATTTGTTTGAGAAAAAAGGGGATGATGCTGTAAATACTTTGATCTGGATTCATTACAAGTCCCAGAAAGGCAATAGTAAGAAAATAAGCCATTGGGTCATTACTTCCGCTTTCAAGCTCCAGGGTTGGCCTTAAATTGGATTTTAACCCCAGGTTTTTAGATCTTAGAATAGAGAATACTGCTGCAGCATCTGTTGAAGAAACAATGGCTCCAAGTAACAAACCTTCATAAATAGTAAAATCTGTAATAAAGGATACAAAAAAACCAACTGATACTGCTGTAATTAAAACTCCCAATGTTGAAAGGGCGATACCTTGCCACATTACCGGCTTAATTGATTTCCAGCTGGTATCCAGCCCCCCTGAAAATAAGATGAAATTAAGAGAAACGATTCCAATAAACTGTGCCAGTTGAGGGTCTTCAAAATTGATCTTTCCAATACCCTCAGATCCTGCCAGAATTCCTACCAATAAGAATAAGATAAGTGTAGGAACTCCAAATTTGTAGGATGTCTTTCCCGCAAGAATGCTTATAAGTAGTAATAAGGAGCCTATTAAGAGTATGTTTTCGGTGGTAATTATCATAAAACTTCGTCTGGCAGTTGGCTTATTTAAAAAATAAAATTTGTCTTCCCTTCAAAAAAAATGAAGCTGTACAAGCTTCATCTTAATCTACTGTAAATTTAGAAACTTTAGCGGGCTTCCTCCTTTAAAAGTTCGGGAAATTTTTGCTTGAACTGTCTTAAGCGGGGAATGGAAACCTTTTGAACATAGGGGTTATTTGGATTTAGCTTTTCGTAATCCTGATGGTAATCCTCGGCCACCCAAAATTTAAGAAATGGCAGGACCTCGGCCGCAATTGGTTTATCATATGTTTTTCCCACTTCTGCTTTAATTTTTTCAATAATACTTTTTTGTTCTTGGTTCTGGAAAAAGATTATTGAACGATATTGTGACCCTATATCAGGCCCCTGGCCATTTACCTGGGTAGGATTCTGGGAACCAAAATATATCTTCACCAGCGTTTCAAAGTTGATGATTTTGGGATCGTAGATTACTTCAACGGCTTCAGCATGTCCTGTAGTCCCCGTATTACTTGATTCATATGTGGGGTTGTTGGTATGTCCTCCCGCATAACCCGAGATTACTTCCTCCACGCCTTTTACGCTTTCATAAATGGCCTCCACACACCAGAAACATCCACTGGCAAAATAGGCTCTGGCCATGCCATTTTCAAGGGGAACTTCTACCGGGGTAGCGTTTGCGATTTCATCTCTTGTCACGGTTTGGGTATTTCCGTTTCCGCAGGAAAGTAAAAATATTGAAAAGGTAAGCAGGAATAAGGATCTCATATTATTTCTTTTTGTACTGGCCTTCCAGGGTTTTCTTGCCAAATATGGCGTAGTCTATAGCTAAGTCGCCATTAATTTTAAAACCTAACCAATCAAAATCCATTTCTCCGTTTGCCTGCGGGATAATTTTGGCAATTGGGCTGTTGCGGTCAAAATCTTTCCAGGGAATATCTTTTCCCTGAGTGTTTCGCGCTGCCGGTTCTACCAGGTATACATCTATTGAGTTATCACTGTTTTTTTGAAACCGCGAAGTTATATACATTTCACCGGATACAAGGCATAATTCTTTATTACCTGCCGTGTTTAGATCCAGGCAATAACAGTTGCAATTGCTGTCACTTTCTTCCCCTATTTTAATATATGTACCTGTGGTGTTGGAGGTAGGGGTGTCAGGATCCTGAACTGTAACACCATCTGGAGTCTCCTCCGGGGTTTGGTTGTTGTCGTTATCACGACCTTGGGTTGCCCTGGTATTTGTTGCCTCGGGGTCATTGGCATCCCGGGTATCACCTTCAATGGTGATCACATCATCTGTTGTAACATCATCGCCGGAATTTGAGTTTTTACAGGAAGTAATAGCTACAAACAAAATGGCCAATGCAAGGGGATACTGTTTAAGTTTCATATTAAAAGGGGTTGAGAATTAGCAATAAAGTTAGGGTTTAATATGAAAATTAATGTGAAGAGGATGTTAATGGGGTGTATATCAAAGAAAAATGGGTAATTAAAAAGTGATCCTTTTTAATTACCCATTAGAATTTTATAATTGGAAGTCCTAGATCTTGGAAAAGAATGAAGACATTTTTTCCTGCTCTTCTTTGGCTAGATCTTCATCAACCAGGATCCTGCCACTGTGCTCATCTGTGATGATTTTTCTTCTTCCTGAAATTTCCACGATCACCTGTGGCGGAATAGTAAAATAAGATCCACCTGAAGCTCCGCGTTCTACAGGAACCACGGCAAGACCATTCTTTACATTATTGCGTATACGCTTGTAAGCGCTAATAAGGCGTGGTTCTATTTGCCCTTCAAATTCCTGAGATTTCTGGGTTAGCATTTCCTCTTCTTTCTGGGTTTCAGCAAGAATAGCGTCCAGTTCACCTTTTTTATGGGCCAGATGCTTTTCACGGTCTGTTAACCTTTCCTGGGTTTGAGCTATGATCTCCTTTTTTTGCTCTATTTGAGCTCGGTATTCTTTTATATGCTTTTCTGCAAGTTCAATTTCCAGTTCCTGAAATTCAACTTCCTTGCTTAAAGCATTAAATTCACGATTGTTCCGAACGTTTTTTTGTTGTTCGGTATATTTTTTAATTGCCGCTTTTGAATCGTCAATAAGGATCTTTTTACTCTTAATGTCGTTATCGCTAACTTCAAGCTCCGCTTCTAATTTTTTAACACGTGTGTTTAATCCGGCTACTTCATCTTCTAAGTCTTCTACCTCCAACGGAAGTTCACCTCGTACATTTCTAATTTCATCGATCCTGGAATCAATTAGTTGAAGATCGTACAACGCTCTTAACTTCTCTTCTACAGTAACATCGGTTTTTTTTGCCATAGTTAATAATACTTGATAGGATTGGTTTTTGTATTCGCTAAAATAAGTGCAAAATTACTAATTTTTTTACTAAGATACGAATGTATTAAATCTTTTGTGTATTGTTCACTTTCATAATGTCCAATGTCTGCCAGGACCAGTCTTCCCTCGGCTTTGAAATAGTCATGGTATTTTAAATCGGCAGTTATAAAGAAGTGTGAACCCGATTTTTTTGCATTTTCTATTGCGAAGCTTCCGCTGCCGCCCAAAACTGTTACTTTTTTAACCGGCTTCCCCAACAAGGCCGAATGTTTAATACATCCCGTCTTGAATGTTGATTTAAGGAGGGCCAGAAAATCTTCTTCGTCCATGGGTTCATCCAGTTCGCCCGTCATTCCCATCCCCTCATTTTGATGTGCATTGTTCAGGGTAGTGATTTCATAAGCCACTTCTTCATAAGGGTGTTCCTTAAAAAGGGTTTTAAGGATCTTTGCTTCCAGGTGGGAGGGGAATACTACACCTACCTGGGTTTCTTTTTCAAAATGGATCTCTCCTTTTTCTCCAATTGCGGGGTTCGCATTTTCATTTGGCCTGAAACTGCCCTCGCCCTCAAGATTAAAACTGCAATTGTCATAATTTCCTATCGCACCGGCTCCGGCCTCAAATAACTTTTTTCTCAGCTTGTCTGCCTGGGCTGTAGGAATATAGGTGATGAGTTTATTGATCTTGTTTTTACCGGGAATAAGGACCCTTGTATTCTTTAAATGTAGTTTGTCGCAAATCATTTTATTCACACCCTGATAATGATTATCCAGGGCAGTATGTATAGCATAGATTGCTATATTGTTGCGAATGGCCTTGATTACCGTTCGTTCTACATAATCCTTGCCTGTGATCTTTTTTAATCCCGAAAATATTATAGGGTGAAAACTCACAATCAAATTGCAGTTTTCCTTTATCGCTTCATCTACAACCTCCTCCAGGGTATCCAGGGTAATAAGCACTCCGGTAAGCTTTGTAGCAGGATTTCCCACAAGCAATCCCACATTATCAAAATCTTCGGCAGTTGCAATAGGGGCAAGGTTTTCAAGATGATCAATGACTTCAGCAATTAACATGTTCAAGTATTTTATATTCAAATATAAATATTATACTTTCGTTACGATGAGTATCCTTAGAAAAATCCTTTTGCCTTTCTCCTTATTATATGGGTTAATCATATTGCTGCGGAATATCTTTTACGACTCCGGGATATTCAAATCAAAATCATTTCCTGTACCTGTGATATGTGTAGGGAATTTAAGCGTGGGTGGTACCGGGAAAACCCCGATGATAGAATTCCTGCTGCGCTTACTTCTGCCACATTATCGTACTGCTACCTTAAGTCGTGGCTACGGAAGGGCTACCAAAGGGTTTTTCCTGCTTGATAGTACAGATACTGCATCCCACGTTGGAGATGAACCCTTACAGTTTAAACTGAAATTTCCTCAGGCCTCTATTGCTGTAGATGAGAACAGGCAACGTGGTATTTCAAAACTCATGTCAGATATTAATCCTGAAGTTGTATTGCTGGATGATGCTTTTCAACACAGGAAGGTTAAAGCAGGTTTGAATATCCTGCTTACGGCTTATGATAATATGTATTATAAGGACTTTATGCTTCCTACCGGAAATTTAAGGGAACCCGCTACGGGAGCAGAAAGGGCTCAAATTATTGTGATTACCAAATGCCCTCCCAAATTGAATCAAGAGGAACGGGAATGTATAAGAAGAAAACTGCATTTAAAAACCTACCAACACCTGTATTTTAGTTATGTTGATTACGCCAATAAGTTGGTAAATAACAGCGGTACAATTCCCTTAGATAGTTTAAATGAAAAGCAAATAGGGTTGATTACCGGCATTGCTAATCCCAGGCCATTTAGTGATTATTTGAGCCAGCTGGGAATAATTTACACCCACCTTGATTTTGGTGATCATCATGTTTTTAGCCAAAAGGAACTCATCCGGTTTCAGGAATTTGAAGTAATAATTACTACCGAGAAGGATTATATGAGGCTTAAAGATACCCTTGAGCACGATCAAATGTACTACATCCCCATTGAAACCAGATTTATTGAAAAGGAGGAAGAATTTAAACAGGAAATTCACCAATACATATTAAATGAAAAATGAGGTGCTTTTGCACCCCATTTTTTCTTTTGGCTAATTTAAACTATATAATTTAGTGCTTTTTGCTCTCTATATAATTCAACTAGCCATATTGATTCAAACAATATGCCAAGTTTTAAGCCGGGATATTGCTGGCTGCCAGGTGGGTGTTTAATTTATGGAAGAACTCCTCTGTTTTATATGGTTTAGGGATAATATCGGTAAATCCGTTAAGATAGAATTCATCAAGGTTTTCATCCAGGGTAACTGCAGTTAAGGCCACAATTGGAATTTGGTCATCAAATTTCCGGATTTCAATGGTTGCTTCTATCCCACTTATTCCCGGCATATGTATATCCATTAAAATAAGGTCAAAATTGTTGCTTTTTACCTTTTCTATTGCAATTGTTCCATTGTCTGCAACATCACAAATTACATGGTGTTTTTCAAGAATCTTGCGCGTTATCATTTGGTTGATCTTATTATCCTCAACAATTAGGATCTTTTTATTGCGCATTGTTTCATTGGATAAAGCTGCTGCCACCTGCCCGGAGGTACTGTTTGCGCCCGCAGTTTCAAAAGCTTCAAATTTAAGATCAAAACTAAAGGAAGATCCTTTTCCTAACTCGCTTTCCAAATGAATCTCGCTGTTCATTAAGTTAAGTAGATTCTTAACGATAGAAAGACCCAATCCCGTTCCCCCAAACTTTCGGTTAATTTGCAAGGAGCCTTGGGTGAAATTTTCAAAGATTGCGGTTTGCTTCTCTTTAGTAATTCCTTCGCCATTATCCTTAATTTCAAAATGCAAAAATAGTTGCTGACCAACCTGGTTAACCCGGTTCACATTTATCCATATATCTCCATTTTCAGTAAACTTAATGGAATTTCCTATCAGGTTGATAAGGATCTGGGAGATCTTAAGCGGGTCTCCTTTCAGTTTTTTGGGAATTTCGGGATCGAAATTAAAATGAAGTGTTGTATTCTTATCGTCAGCCGAATTTTTCAGAGCGATCAATACATCTGAGATTCGTTTCTCCAGATTGAAGGAAGTTTCCAGTATCTCAACTTTTCTCGCTTCGAGTTTGTTAAGGTCAAGTATATTATTAATAAGGGAAAGTAAATACTCCCCTGAGAATTTCAGCGAATTTAAATGTTCTTTTTGATTCTCTGTAGGACTTTCTTCCAGCAATAAATGGGTAAGGCCGGTTACCGCGTATAATGGGGTGCGCAGTTCGTGGGTAATAGTTGAAAGGAACTGGGCTTTGGCCAGGGAAGCCTTTTCGGCATTTTCCTTGGCAATGGTTAATTCATCGTTTTTCTTTTGAAGCAGGTCATTTGCCCGTGCACGTAAATTATTATTCTTGTAAAGAGATAGCGTTAAGAGGGAAAGGATGGTAATTAAAGCAACACTTAAAATAGTGGTTAACTTATTTACTTTTAAAGATCGTTCCTGGTCGGCATTTCGTTTGGTTAACTCCTTTAAATTGGTGCGCATGGCATCTACTCCATAACGGGTATTGGCATCCAGGGCCAGCGCTTCCCGGTTGATGTTGAAAATGGAATCCCGAATTTTATCGCTTGTTTGCAGGTAACTTAAGGAATTTTCAAAATCTCCTTTGCTTTCATAGATCTGGCTTAATAATTTTGTATTATACAATATCATACTGCCAAACTCATTTTCCTTTGCTATATCAAGGGATTTTTGAGCTTCAGCTTCTCCGTTTACGTAATCTTTTTTCGATATATAAGCACGGCTACGGTAAAAATGAAGCCGGGATTTTTCATATAAATTGTTACTGGCTTTTAAATAATTCTCTGCATTGGCCAGGTGACCCAAGGCTTTGTCAATTTGTTGTGGCTTGTTACTTGGATTTAAATATATAATAGCCCTGTTTAATTCAACAATGCCAAGAAATTCCTGGTTGTTTTCTTTTTTATAATAATCCTGAGCAAGGTTTAAATAATTGATTGCACGGGCAAATTCAAACTTCGCGTTAAATAATTTAGCGTAATTTAAGTAGCTGTAGGCAAGACCGGCTTCATCGTTAATTTCACGTTGTATAGCAATGGCTCGCTGCAATTCTGTGATCGCACGGTCATAATCATGTCTTATGTAAAAAAGTTGCGAGAGAACCCCGCTGGAAAGCGCAATAGATTTTTGATCATTGATCTGTTTGGAAAGTTCTAGGGCTTTATTGAGCTGACCAAGGGCCACTTCAAAATTAAGAACATTTACTGAAATTTCAGCTTCGTTGAGAAGTTGCTGGATCCGGGTGTTAATTTCTGATATTTCTTCCTGCGTTTTCTCCTGAAGGTCTAGGCTGGTATAACCACCAAACAGGAGGATAAGCGAAAAAAAGAGGTTCTTCATTGGGGATTTGGCTGGTGCTTATTAATGTTAAATATAGTTATTTCTTTGAAAGGAAAGAAATTAAATCAATAAGTCGGCTGGAATAACCAATTTCATTGTCATACCAACCTATTAATTTAATAAGATCCCCACCAATTACCGAGGTCATTTGGGAATCAAATATACAGGAGTGGGTGTCTCCAATAATATCAATGGAAACCAGAGGTTCAGTGGTAAAACTTAAAATGTTTTTTAAATAGGTTTTGGAAGCTTCTTCAAAGACAGCGTTTACTTCGGCTATTGTTGTGGGCCGGTTTACATTCAGGGTCATATCTGTAAGAGATCCATTTGGAACCGGGACTCTTATTCCGCAGCCACCAATAACATCTTTAAGATCGGGAAACACCTTGGTAAGTGCTTTGGCTGCACCTGTGGTTGTGGGAATAATAGATAAAGCCCCCGCTCTCCCTCTTCTTAAATCACGGTGGGGGCGGTCATGCAGGCTTTGATCTGAAGTATATGAATGTATGGTTGAAATATATGCGTGCTTTACCCCAAAATTCTTGTTGATCACATCCAGCATGGGGGCGGCGTTGTTGGTAGTACAGGAGGCGTTGGAAATTATCTTTTCGCTCCCGTCCAGAATGTGTTCATTTACGCCCAACACTACCATTTTAATAGTTTCGTCCTGAGATGGTACCGAAAGAAGAACTTTTTTTACCCCGCTTTTAAAATGATGTTCCAGGTCCTCTGTGCTTTTAAACTTCCCTGAACATTCCACAACAATATCCACATCAAAGTTATTCCATGGAATTTCGCGGGGATGGTTTTCCATGTGTACAGGAAATTTCTTCTTATCTACTATGATCTCTTTTGCGGTTGATGAAACTTCATGTCCCAGTTTTCCGTGAATACTATCATATTTTAATAAGTGCGCGAGAGTGGAAGCATCGGCCAGGTCATTAATTGCAACAACTTCAATGTTTTCATGATCTATTAAGAGCCTGAAGAGGTTGCGGCCAATTCTGCCAAAACCATTAATGCCAATTTTTATCTTTCTTTCCATAGAGGCAGGGGAGGCCATTACAGTAGATGCTTTTGAGCCTTATAAGAAGATCTTACCAAAGCACCACTTTCTACGTGCCTGAACCCAAGTTCCAAACCTATAGTTTCGTATTTTTTAAACTGGTCTGGAGTGATAAATTCCTTGACAGGTAAATGCTTTTTACTTGGTTGTAAATATTGTCCAATGGTAACTACATCCAGGTTTACACTCCTAAGATCGTGCAAAGTTTGGATCACTTCGTCTTCCTCTTCTCCCAATCCCAGCATTATCCCAGATTTTGTCCTGTTAATACCACTATCCTTTAGATACTTTAATACTCCAAGGCTGCGTTCATATTTTGCCTGGATGCGTACTTCTCTTGTAAGTCGTTTTACGGTTTCCATATTATGGGAAACTATTTCAGGATTCACTTCAATAATTCTGTCAATGTTGCGTTCATTTCCCTGAAAGTCAGGGATTAAGGTTTCAAGGGTGGTTTCGGGATTCATACGCCTAATCGCTTTCACAGTTTCAGCCCACAAAATTGAACCCATATCTTTTAGATCATCACGGTCTACACTTGTAATTACCGCGTGTTTAATTTGCATTAATTTTATGGAGCGGGCCACCTTTTCTGGTTCATCCCAGTCTACAGTTTCCGGCCTGCCGGTCTTTACCCCGCAAAAACCACAGGAGCGGGTACAAATATTTCCCAGGATCATAAAGGTAGCGGTGCCTTCTCCCCAGCACTCACCCATATTAGGGCAGCTTCCGGAGGTGCAAATAGTGTGCAGATCGTATTTGGTTACCAAACTTCTAAGTTCGGTATATTTTTTTCCGGTGGGAAGTTTTACTCGAAGCCACTTAGGTTTAGGGGTAGCTTTTTCGGTAGCTAAAGTATCTGTGGTCATAAAAAAATTCTAAGGCCCAAAGATACAATAATATGATGAAAATGGTTTAAAGGACCCCGGGAGTTTTAGGGCTTCCCTGCTTTTCGGGATTCTATTATTTGAGACAATAATTTTTTAGCCCGCAGTAGTTTTACCTTAATATTGTTTAAAGGCTCATCAAGTTCGGCTGCAATCTCTTTGTAAGTTTTTTCCTGAAAATATCGCAGGGTGATCACTTCCCGGTAAGGTGGTTTTAATTGTTTTATATCGCTTAACAACTGGGCAAGATGCTGCTCATTAATTAAACTGTCTTCAATAGTTGGGGTTTCATCTGCAATACGTTGGATGCTTTCATTAGATTCATCTGCAGTCCTGGATCTTATGGAAGCATTTGTCTTTCTCACCAGGTCAATATGAATATTTTTAGAGATGGTTATAAGCCATGTCTTAAAAACAAACTTTTTATCGTAGGTATGAAGTTTATCAAAGGCACGGGAGAACGTTTGTATAGTGATCTCCTCGGCATCATATTCATTCCTGGTGCGTTTTAACTGATATGCATATACATCTCCCCAAAAAGAATCGAGCAAATATTTAAAAGCTGCCTGCTGGCCGGCCATTGCTTGTTCAATTTGATCCAGGAGAAAAGTATTGTTTATTTCCAATTGGAGGGTTTAGAAAATAGGTTTGTAATAAAGATACCAAATTGCAGGAAAACAAGGAAGAAATCCATAAGGGGTACTAACCAAACCACATCGAGTTCATTAAGTTTCTTGGCAGATTGCCAGAAAACCATATACTGAACCAGAATACGGATGGTAAAAATTGCAAGAACTATTTGCCAATGAATCTGGAAAACAATGAGAAGGATGAATAATACCCAGAAAAGAAGCTGGCTCAGGTAAAAACTACCCAGCAAGGCTTTGTGTTCGGGTTTATATAGAACAGATGTTGAAATATGCCTGCGTTTTTGACTTACCCAATTCTTAAAACTGTTATTTGGAATACTGCGGGTTATAGCCTTATCATCAAAGCATATAGCGGTATTATCTTTAGTGGCTGCCTGGTTTACAAAAAGATCATCGTCGCCTGATCGTACATGTAAATGGGTTGCAAAACCATTTTGATCATAAAATTCGGTAGAAGTATATGCAAGGTTACGTCCTACACCCATATAAGGCATCCCTAATTTTGCATAGGAGAAATACTGGATTGCAGTAAAGAGAGTTTCGTATCTAATAAGTTTATTAAGCAAGGATAACCTTTGTTTAAAATATCCCCCATACCCCAGAATAATAGATTTGTTTTCCCGGAAATGTGACGTCATGTTCTCAATCCAGAATTCAGTTTCCGGAGTGCAGTCGGCATCGGTAAAAAGGAGGTAGGGATTCCGCGCTTTTTTAATTCCCAGGGTAAGTGCATATTTTTTCTTGCCCCAAAATGCCTCGTTGTTTTGAACGTTGACCATTTTAACCCGGGGATCAGATTGCTGAAATGCCTCAATGACGTCTAAAGTCTTATCTATGGACGCATCGTTAATAAGGATTACCTCAAAATCAGGATAGTTTTGATTGAGGATTGCCGGAATGAATTTTTTTAAATTTTCAGCCTCATTTTTTGCGCAAACAATTACGGAAACCGGAACTTTTCTCCTCGGAAATTTCGTGGGTTTAGCCGATGCAAAACTAAAATATCCTATATAGAACAGGATATTTAGCAATGAGAAAACAATAAACAGAACAAGTAAAGTTATTGCCATAAAAGTTATTCGATCTTCTTAGGCTCAGAACAATCTCTTGCTTCATCGGGTAATTTCCCGCAAAAACTGCAGGCTTCACCATCTTTATTTAAAAACGGACTTTGACTGGCACAGGTTCCCGCGAATTTGCCATCTTTTTTACCCCAAATTTTGATTGCTATTCCCGCAAAGGCAAGGGCCAAAAGGATTATAGTAATTAATAAAAGTTTCATAATAATGATTTGATATGCAAAAATAAGAATAAAAAAGGGGGCTTAAAAATGTAAACATCAATTAATATATCCTTTACACTATTTAACTAAACTTTAATCGCAAATGCTTCAGTATCATTACGTTCAGTATTAAATTGCAAGTTAATTAACAAAAACCAAAATTATGAAACTGAAAAAAGTATTAATAATTGCGATTCTTTCAGGAATTGCTTTTACGTCCTGTAAAGACAAGGACAGGGAAACAGATGATGATGATCGTATGGAAATGGAACGAATGGATGCTGAAAGGGAAAGAGAAGCTGAAATGCGTGCAGAGCAACAAAGGCTTGACCGGGAAAACAATGTTACGGCAAGGATCCAGCGAAATCAAAATCTTACCACATTTAATGAGGGCTGGAACAGGAACCGGATGTCCCAAAATCTTGAAGGTGCCTGGACAACCAGCGACACAGCTACAACCAGAACCTCAGGTACCACAACTGCGTATACCATTTTTGCGCCTTCCAATGATGCTTATGCAGCTTTAACCGCGGCACAGAGAACTCAGTGGCAGGATACGGTGAGAAGGGATAGGAATACGGCTTCTATGAATTATTTAATGGTGAATCAACGGGTGACCGCTGAACAACTGAAACAACAAATTCAAAGCGGTAATGGCAAGTATACTATTAAGACCATGCAGGGTGAAAGTATTACAGCTTCCCTGGAAGGTAATAATATAATTCTAACAGATGCTGCCGGAAATAAGGCGAGGGTAATAGAATCTGATAACGAAGGATCCAACGGAGTAATACATATTATTGATAAAGTTTTATGGCCAAAAGATCCTACCAAAAACGAAGCAGCCCGAACCGGCACTTCAACCACCGGTACTCCTTAAAGTTTTTAGAAAATTATAAAAATTAAAAACAGGCCGAAAGTTATTTCGGCCTGTTTTTTTTATATTATCCTGTTTAAAATATGTTTACCTCGGGTTGAAGTTCAATTTGAAACTTTTCAAAAACTTCGGTTTGCACCTTTTTAGCCAGATTCAGGATCTCTTTTCCTGTAGCCGCTCCATAATTTACCAATACCAGTGCCTGATACTTATGAACCCCCGCATCGCCTTCCCTGTAACCCTTTAATCCTGCACGCTCAATAAGCCATCCTGCCGGAATTTTGAATTCAGTATCAGAAACTTTGTAAGAGGGAATTTCAGGAAATGACTTTTGTAAAACTTCCAAATGTTTGGTTGCTATCACCGGATTTTTAAAGAAACTTCCACTATTCCCCAGGATCTTTGGATCAGGTAACTTTTGAGTGCGTATACCTATGACAGCATTTGAAATATCCTTTATCCCGGCCTCTGTTACTCCCATTTCATCAAGAGCTTCCTGTATGGAACCGTACCTCGTATGGAGTACATGATTTTTTCGGGTAAGACGGAAGGTTACACTGGTAATAATATACTTTCCCTTAACCGAAGATTTAAAAATGGAATTTCGATAGCCAAATTCACAAGAGGCATTATCAAATTCTGAAACTTCCAGGGTTTGAATATCTATCGCTTCACAGGAAAAAAAAGAATCCTTTAATTCCACGCCATAAGCCCCAATATTTTGAATGGGCGCGGTTCCAATATTCCCAGGAATAAGGGAAAGATTTTCCAACCCTCCCCAATTGTTCTCTATGGTCCAGAGTACAATTTCATGCCAGTTTTCACCGGCCTGTACCCTTATAAAAATCTCTTCTTCTGTTTCCTTTAAAATTTCTTTTCCCTTAAGCCCAATTTGCAATACGGTTGGTTCAATATCTTTGGTGAGCAACATATTGCTGCCACCTCCCAAAATGAAAAGATCTTCAGAATAATTTTGCTTTAAAACTTCTCTTAATTCATCAAGGTTTTCAACAATAATAAAGGTTTTTGCCTTTACATCTATTCCAAAGGTATTGTATTGCTTTAAAGAAGCATTATGCGAAATTTTCATTATTTATTATATTCCCTTAAAGCATATTTCAGGATCTCCACAGCTCTCTCCAGGTCCTCTTTTTTAAGAACATAGGCAATTCTCACCTGGTTTAAACCGGTGTTAGGAGTTGAATAAAAACCGGCTGCAGGGGCTACCATAACGGTTTCGTTATTATGCTGAAAATCTTCCAGTAACCATCTTGCAAAATCATCGGCATTTTCAACAGGAAGTTCTGCGATACAGTAAAAAGCTCCCTTGGGGGTAGCAACACGTACTCCTTCAATTTCTTCCAGTCCTTTTACAAGAAGATTGCGCCTGGAAGTATATTCCTCGATAACTTCGTCAAAATAACTTTGAGGTGTTTGCAACGCAGCTTCACTTGCAATTTGCTCAAAGGTGGGTGGACTCAATCGTGCCTGTGCAAATTTCATCGCTGTTTGCATAACCTCTTTGTTGGCTGAAACCAGGCATCCTATGCGGGCACCACACATACTGTAGCGTTTGGATACAGAATCTATCATTATTGCGTGCTCCTTAAGTTCCGGCAGGCTCATAATGGAATGATGCACCGCACCGTCATATGTGAATTCGCGGTAAACTTCATCGGCCACCAGGAAAATGTCATGTTTAAGCACCATTTGAGATAACTGTTTTATCTCGTCCTCTGTATACAAATAACCTGTTGGATTCCCGGGATTACAAATAAGAATAGCCTTAGTTTTTGGAGTAATAAGTTTTTCAAATTCCTGGATAGGAGGGAGGGCAAAATTTGTTTCTATAGTTGATTCAACCGGAACTATCTTAACGCCAGATGCGGTGGCAAAACCATTGTAATTTGCATAGAAGGGTTCAGGAATTATTATTTCATCCCCGGCATCTGCAATGGTTCCCATGGCAAAAAGCAAAGCTTCAGAACCGCCCGTGGTAATAATGATTTGATTGCTGTCTACGGGAATATCCTTGGTGCGGTAATAGTCGGCCAGTTTTTTTCTGTAACCTTCAAATCCGGCAGAATGGCTATAAGCCAATACCTCTATGTTATTATTTTTTACCGCGTCCAATGCAACCTGCGGAGTCTTAATATCGGGCTGGCCAATATTAAGCTGATATATTTTTCTTCCTTTACGTACTGCTTCCTCTGCAAAAGGAACTAGTTTTCTAATAGGAGATTCCGGCATGGAATTACCTTTTAATGAGATTTTAGGCATAACTCTTATGTTTTTTTGTCTGTGCAAAAATGCGAAATTAAAAGGAGAATATTCCTGGTAAATGTCATTTATACATTGATTTTTACTATTTTAAATTAAAAATTGAAACCTGCATATTTTTTATCTTTTTTATGTTTTTTCGTGCTGAATACAATTGTAGCCCAGCAGGGATTTTCTATTGATAAAAATCAAAATTTCTTCTCCCTTAAATTTGAGCTTATTAATGACCTGGTAATAATTCCGGTTGAAATTAATGGAGTGGAACTATCATTTCTTCTTGATACAGGGGTCGACTCCACCATTTTGTTCAGCATAGGTGAAAAGGATACAGTTAGCTTAAAAAACACCGAAACTATTTATTTAAGAGGCCTTGGGAAAGGTGAGCCTATAAAAGCCATGAAATCTTCGGGCAATGAGGTAACCATTGGTATGGCCAGAAATAAGAACCTAATCTGTTACCTTGTTTTTGATAACCCGTTAAGTCTTTCAAATAGAATGGGGGTGCCTGTGCATGGCATCATTGGGTATGATTTCTTTCGGGATTTCGTTCTTGAGATCAATTACAACAAGATGGAGTTGAAAGCCTACAAACCAAATTATTATAAATATAAAAATTGCAGGAAATGTGATGACCTCCCTTTAACCTTTGTGCGCAACAAGCCCTATGTAAAAGTAGAAGGAAGAATATCCAACGGGCTAATTCCCTTAAATCTTTTGGTTGACAGTGGTTCCGGTGATGCAATCTGGTTGTTTAGTAATGAAGAAGATGGCATTGTAATTCCGGAAAAGAATTTTTCCGATTTTCTGGGGTTTGGTATTGGAGGTAGTGTCTACGGTTTGAGGAGCCGTGTACAGGAAATAAGTTTGGGGAAGAATAAATTAAAAGATGTGACCGCCAGTTTTCCCGATACTTTATATTTTAAAGGGATAGAAACTTTTGCACAAAGAAACGGAAGTATAGGAGCTCAGGTTTTAAAGCGGTTCCTGGTAACTTTTGATTATCCCGGAAAGAATATGCGTTTAAAACCTAATAAAAATTTTTCTGATCCCTTTGAGTATGATATGAGCGGGGTAGTAATAGCTCATGAGGGTTTTGCGATTATAAAGGATATAATGAGAAATCCTCTTCCCTTGCGACAGGACGATATTAATAATACCGCAGCCGGAAATATGGTGTATAAAAGCACCTATGATGTTAAATATTCACTGGAACCTCAGTATAAGGTTGTAGAAGTGCGACCAGATTCACCTGCACAAGTGGCGGGACTGCAGGAGGGAGATATTATTTTAAAGATCAACGGGCGGGATGCCTATAAATTTACTCTATCCCAGATATCCAATCTTCTCAGTTCAGGGGAGGGGAAAAGGATTAATTTTTTAATTGAAAGGAACGGGAGAGAACTTAAAGTTTCATTCGGCTTAAAAAAGATATTATAAAAAAAAACTCCCGTTTCCGGGAGTTTGGGTAATTTATTATTCAAGGACTTTTCCTTTTATCTTCACTGCTTTTGTAGCTTCATCGGCGTTGGAATAGATACTTATAGTTCTTCTTATTGGACCAACTATATCTGTATTGTATTTAACCACAATCTCACCTTTACCACCGGGGGCGATAGGAGTTTTTGTCCAGGAAGGTACTGCACATCCACAGCTTGAATATACGTTTTCTATAATTAGGGGAGCATTCCCAATGTTCTCGAATTCAAAAACCCGGGTACCGTCGCTTCCTTTTGCTATTTCGCCGTAATCAATTACTTCAGCTTTAAACTGAAATTTCGGGGTATTTTGAGCCGTCATTGTAGAAATACCGGCTAAGACAACCATTAAAAGTGTGACTACTGTTTTCATAATTCCTATATTTTACTTTAGTAAAGATAAGTTGTTTTATGGCTATCTCAAAAGCAGATAACATAAACTACTTCTTTTTTAATCCTCAACTTATAAGTACTTTTGCAATTATTTCAAAAATCAGACCACAAATGGCCATAGCCCAATTATATAGTACTCAGGAAGTTGAAGAGAAATGGTATAAATACTGGATGGAAAATAATTATTTTCATTCTGAAGTAGATGAAAGGACTCCTTATACCATTGTTATTCCTCCACCCAATGTAACCGGAGTGCTGCACATGGGGCATATGCTTAATAATACAATACAGGATGTGTTGATTCGCCGGGCCCGATTAAAGGGTTTCAATGCCTGCTGGGTACCGGGTACAGATCACGCGTCTATTGCTACAGAAGCTAAAGTTGTAGCAAAATTAAAGGCTGAGGGGATCAACAAGAATGATCTTAGCCGGGAAGAGTTTTTGGAACATGCCTGGGACTGGACACATAAACACGGCGGAATTATTCTGGAACAGTTAAAAAAACTGGGGGCATCATGTGATTGGGAGCGCACAAAGTTTACCATGGACGAAACCATGTCTGCCTCTGTTATAAAAGTTTTTGTTGACCTGTATGAGAAGGGCCTGATCTACCGGGGATACAGAATGGTAAACTGGGATCCGGAAGCTAAAACCACCCTGAGCGATGAAGAGGTTATCTACCAGGAAAAACAGGGAAGTTTATATTATTTAAGCTATAAAATAGAAGGTAGTGAAGATATGGTGACAATTGCCACCACGCGTCCTGAAACAATTTTAGGAGATACGGCAATTTGCATCAATCCCAATGATGAAAGATTTACTCACCTTAAAGGTAAAAAGGCCATTGTTCCTATAGCAAACCGGGTAATTCCAATTATTGAAGATGAATATGTAGATATGGAATTTGGAACCGGATGTTTAAAAGTAACCCCGGCCCATGATGAGAACGATAAAGTGCTTGGCGAGAAGCACAACCTGGAGGTTATTGATATTTTGAATGATGATGCAAGCCTTAATCATTATGGATTGCATTATAAAGGAATGGACCGTTTTGAGGCGCGAAAGGAAATTGTAAAAGAGCTTGAAAAAATCGGGATCCTGGTAAAGACAGAATCCCATATAAACAAGGTGGGCACCAGTGAGCGTACAGGAGCGGTTATAGAACCAAAACTCAGCGACCAGTGGTTTTTAAAAATGAAAGATCTTGCCCAACCGGCATTGGATGCAGTGTTGGAAAGGGAGGTAAACCTTGTGCCAGATAAGTTTGTGAATACCTACAGGCACTGGATGGAAAATGTTCGGGACTGGAATATCTCCAGGCAGCTTTTATGGGGCCAGCAAATTCCGGCCTATTTTTACGGAGAAGGCCAGGAGGATTTTGTAGTTGCTGAAACTGCCGAGATTGCCCTGGAAAAAGCTAAAACTGCTTCAGGCAATAAAGAACTTACCCTTAAGGATCTTAAACAGGATGCAGATGCACTGGACACCTGGTTCTCATCCTGGTTATGGCCTATAAGCGTATTTAACGGTATCCTTGAGCCAGATAATAAGGAGATAAATTATTACTATCCAACAAATGACCTGGTAACAGCTCCAGAAATATTATTTTTCTGGGTGGCCCGTATGATCATTGCAGGATATGAATTTCGTGGTGAAAAGCCATTTACGAATGTATATCTAACGGGAATTGTAAGAGATAAACAACGCCGCAAGATGTCAAAATCCCTTGGGAATTCTCCAGATCCTCTCGAGCTTATCAATAAATACGGGGCAGATGGCGTTCGCGTTGGAATGCTTTTAAGCTCCCCTGCAGGGAACGACCTTATGTTTGAAGAAGATCTTTGCAAGCAGGGTAGCGGGTTCATAAATAAAATATGGAATTCTTTCAAGCTTATAAAGAACTGGGAGGTAGATTCAGAAAAGAAGCAACCGGAAGCTTCGGCAACCGCAATTGCCTGGTATCAATCTAAATTTCAGAAAGAATTACAGGAGATTGATGATCACTACTCAAAATACAGGATGAGCGATGCCCTAATGGCAACCTATAAACTGGTGTGGGATGATTATTGTTCCTGGTTGCTGGAAATGGTAAAACCCCCGTTTGGTGAGGCTATAGACGAAAAAACGTATAACGAGGTTGTTGCAATTCTGGAAGATAATTTAAAGATATTGCATCCGTTCACCCCCTTTATTTCAGAAGAAATATGGCAGCAGCTTAAAGACAGGACACCTGCAGAAGCATTGATCATTTCAACCTGGCCGGAATCGGGAAAAATAAACATGGATATCATTGGTGATTTCTCCTTTGCTTCTGAAGTGATTGGAGGTATCAGGAATATTAGAAAATCAAGAAACATTTCTTTTAAGGAACCTATTTCCCTGGATGTTTTAAATCCTGAAAAAGTTTCAGAGCGCTTTAATTCGGTGATACAAAAGCTCGGAAATGTTTCAGAATTAAACTACGTGGATTCACAGGTGGAGGGAGCGTTATCTTTCCGCGTAAAATCCAACGAATATTTCATTCCCGTTAAAGGAATTGTTGATGTAGAATCTGAAATTAAAAAGCTTACTGAAGAATTGGTTTATACCAAAGGCTTCCTGCAATCTGTAGAAAAAAAGTTATCCAATTCACGATTTGTAGACAATGCCCCGGAAAATGTAGTGGCGGTAGAAAAAGCAAAACAGGCAGATGCAGCAGCGAAAATTGAAGTTTTAGAAGCCAGACTGGCTTCCCTGAAGTAAGCTGAAATTTTGGGCAGAAAAATATATAGGAGAGGCTTTAAACCTCTCCTATATATTTTTCTACCATTTCAACATATTTGATACGGGCTTCATCCCTGCTAAGGTTCTCCACCTGTAAAAGCGCGTTGGCTTTAAAACCATTGCGAAGGTCCTCCTCGTTGCCGGGGCGGTAAATTCCATTATACTGCGTTGCCTTTTTATAATATGCATAAAAGTGCAGCATTATATCTGGCGGAAATTTTAAACCGGTATTACAGGCCATTTCATATGCCCTGGAAAATCTATGATCAGATATCTCTGTCATTTTGTATTTTTTCAATATTAGCAATAATGCTCATTCCTCCTTTGACCTTGTCTTGAAGTTTCACATTCAATTTAGTGCCCAAAGGTAAAAAAACATCTACACGGGAACCAAATTTAATAAATCCGCTGTCACTTCCCTGCCTTACTTCCTGGCCTACTTCTGCGTAATTAACAATTCTCTTGGCCAGGGCTCCTGCTATCTGGCGGTAAAGGATCTCACCTGCAGCAGGATTTTCTACCACTACAGTAGTGCGCTCATTTTCCTCACTTGATTTAGGGTGCCAGGCTACCAAAAATTTTCCCGGATGGTATTTGCTGAACTTTACAGTACCCCCAAGAGGATAACGGGTAACGTGCACATTTATTGGGGACATAAAAATGGACACCTGTAAGCGCTTATCCTTGAAATATTCTTTTTCAAAAACTTCTTCAATTACCACAACTTTGCCATCTACGGGAGAAACAACATGTGTATCACTCTCCTGGGTGGGCCGTTTTGGATTGCGGAAAAATTGCAGAATTAAAATGAATATAAGGATGCTTATTACCAGAATAGTAAAGCTTACCCAATACGTGTTGATAGATAAATATGAAATAACATTAACTGCAATAAGTAATATTGCAGTGAAAAGTATGATCCTATATCCTTCTTTATGAAACATAGTCTATAATTAATAAGTATGCATATATAAATGGGCTCGAAAATATTATACTATCCAACCTGTCATAAAGACCACCGTGCCCCGGCATTAGTTTACCGCTGTCTTTAACACCGGCCTGCCGCTTAAATTTGGACTGTATAAGGTCTCCTAGTGTTCCAAAAATGGTTAAAATAATAGCCATTCCCAGCCAAAAAGGGACATCCCTGTAATGGGTGTACTTAAAAATGAAATAGCCTCCTAAACAGCTAAATATCAATCCTCCTAAAAATCCTTCAATTGTTTTATTAGGGGAGATCTTTTCATATAATTTATTTCGACCAAAATTCTTACCTACAATATAAGCAAAAGTATCATTTGTCCAAATCAACACAAATACCCCTACGATAAGATATGGATTAAACACCCCATTATAGGTGGGAATAAGGGTTAAGAAGATGATAGATGAAATGAGATAGAAAATAAGAATGATGTATTTTTTCTTTTCAAATACAGGGATCTTCCTGATAAAAAGGAGATCCTTTACCAGGAACATATTAACAAAAATGGTGATGCTTAGCAATACCAGTGTAGCATTTGCAGAGAATTTCATATAGCTGAAAAGCACAAAGAAAATGATGTGAACCCCGTATAGTGCATAGCTTTTTAAACGCAAAAGTTTTTCGAGTTCCAGGAGACAAACAAAACCAAGTAAGAAGAAAAGGGAAATAAAAATGGTTTCTGAAGAAAGTATAGAAACTACCAATATAGATATATACAGTAATCCCGAAACTGTTCGAATAATAGATTCCCTCATTTGTTATAGATCTTCCCTAAGCAGCAAATATAAGTTTTTTGTGCTACTTCCATAACTCATAAAATCACCTTCTTTTTGGGTCTCGAAACTTTTGATGGTAGTGATATTTGAAGGGATCCTGTCTTTGTTGTTTGATTTAATTCCCCGCAAACCTTCCCCAATAGTATCAACAAGTTGGCTGGTTGAGGCAAGAATTATAAAATTGGTAGGCAGTTCATTTAATTTTTTTTCCTTGATCTGATTTGAGGATATTAGAATTGATCCATCGTTTGCAATTAAATATTCGCAGGTAGAGAGGAAGAAGGAGGAACTGCCGGATTTGGTGAATTCCAGGTTGAATTTGTCAAATTTACTTTTTAAATTTGGATCAAAACAACAACAAGTTGTTTCATACCAGTCATTTTCAAGAAGAATGTTATCAAAAGCCTCGATAACTTCACTATCATTTTCGCAATAAAGGAATTTACCTCCGTTATTCTTAAAATTGAGCATAAATCGCTCATCGGTAGGAAGTTTTACATCGGGCATATATTTTCCCCGGTCGGCCTTTTCAGGGGCCTCCTGACCTTTGTCTGATTTAGATTTTGGGTTTAAAAATTTTCTAAATAGACTCATATTGAGAGTAGGGGTTATAACACATCTAATCCAAAGGTAAAAAATCTTAATCTAACACAGGGTCAAATTAAGATTTTTTCCAATAGATTATCTATTTATTTATGAACTGAAGAATCTTCGGTTATTTCAGTATCTTCTGATGAGTTGGGAGTATCCTTTTCAGGCTGTTCAACAACATTAGGGCCATTAACTCCCTTTTTCGTAACAAGGGGAACTTCTTCCTTTTTATCAAAAGGCCGGTCCCCAAAGATCTTTTGTAAATCGTCCTTAAAGATCACTTCTTTTTCCAGCAAAATATCTGCCAGTTGAGTTAATTTGTCCTTATTCGCTTGCAGGAGAGCTATGGCTCTTTGATACTGGGATTCAATAAGGTTGGAGATTTCTTTGTCAATTAATTCAGAGGTCTTTTCACTATAAGGCTTGGTGAAGTTATATTCACTTTGCCCGCTTGAGTCGTAAAAGGTAAGATTTCCAAGTTTTTCGTTAAGACCATAAATGGTAACCATTGCACGGGCCTGCTTGGTAACTTTTTCAAGATCACTCAGGGCACCGGTTGAAATCTGGTTGAATATAACCTTCTCTGCAGCACGTCCACCAAGGGCAGCGCACATTTCATCCAGCATTTGTTCAGGACGCACAATGAGCCTTTCTTCAGGTAAGTACCAGGCGGCGCCAAGCGATTGCCCACGAGGCACTATGGTAACTTTAACAAGGGGTGCTGCATGTTCCAGCATCCAGCTCGCGGTAGCATGTCCCGCTTCGTGATAAGCAATAGCTTTTTTCTCATCGGGGGTTATGATCTTATTTTTCTTTTCAAGACCACCCACAATACGATCTACTGCATCCAGGAAATCCTGTTTGCCTACTGCAGTGTTTCCTTTTCTGGCTGCAATTAAAGCTGCTTCATTACAAACATTCGCAATGTCTGCACCAGAAAATCCCGGGGTTTGTTTTGCCAGAAAATCTATATCCAGTTCTTCTGCTACCTTTTTAAGAGGCTTTAAGTGAACCTCAAATATTTCTTTACGCTCTCTTACATCCGGAAGGTCAACATAGATCTGCCTGTCAAAACGTCCTGCACGCATAAGCGCTTTATCCAGAACATCTGCCCGGTTGGTAGCTGCAAGAACAATTACGTTTGTGTTTGTTCCAAAACCATCCATTTCGGTAAGCAGCTGGTTTAGGGTGTTTTCCCTTTCATCATTAGAGCCTGAGAAATTACTTTTTCCTCTGGCGCGTCCTATTGCATCAATTTCATCAATAAAGATAATTGAAGGAGATTTTTCCTTTGCCTGCTTGAAAAGATCACGTACCCTGGAAGCACCTACCCCTACAAACATCTCAACAAAATCTGAACCCGAGAGGGAAAAGAAAGGTACTTTGGCTTCCCCGGCAACAGCTTTTGCCAGTAAGGTTTTTCCTGTTCCCGGAGGTCCTACCAAGAGGGCTCCTTTTGGAATCTTTCCACCTAGTGCAGTATATTTTTCAGGTTGTTTCAGGAAATCTACAATTTCCTGGATCTCTTCTTTGGCCCCTTCAAGACCGGCAACATCCTTAAAGGATGTTTTTACATCTGTATTTTGATCAAAAAGTTTTGCTTTGGATTTTCCAATGTTAAAAATTTGTCCACCTGCACCACCACCTGCACCAGAACTCATTTTTCGCATTATAAAGATCCAGATACCAATAATAAGCACAAATGGCAGAAGGGTAAGAAGTATATCTCCCCAAACGTTTGATTGTGTACTGTATGTAACAATGGTATCAAGATTATTAGCCTCTTTGGTGGCCTTTATTGTGTTTTCAAAATTTTGAAGATCCCCAAATTCAAAAGTATATGCCGGGTTATCACCACCTGCAAATACTTCGCTTTCAGATGCTTTCTTATGTATATCTTTTGCTTTTGCTTCAGGAGTTAAATAAACTTTCGCCTGATTTCTATTTACAATAACAACTTTTTCTACATCACCATTCCTCAAATAGGTTTCAAATTCTGCAGGATTTGTTTTGGCGGGTTCATTGAACCCTCCGCCTCCAAAGAAATTAATACCTAAAAATATTATAATTATAGCCGCATAAATCCAGTAAGCACTGAACTTGGGTTTTTGAGGCTCTAATTTTTTATTTGGTTGCTTATTCGCCATTCGTACTTAATTAGTTTTTTAATAATTTGTTTCTATAGAGGTAATTTTTGCATCACCCCATAAACCCTCTATATCGTAATATTCCCTAATGTGTTTCTGGAATACGTGCACTACAACGTTCACATAATCCATTAGAACCCATTCTGCATTATCCCCGCCTTCCACATGCCAGGGTTTGTCTTTTAGAGATTTACTCACGGTTTTTTGGATGGAGTTTACTATGGCGTTTACCTGAGTATTGGATGTACCACTACAGATAACAAAATAATCACAAACGGTATTTTCAATTTCTCTTAAGTCAAGAATATCTATATTATTTCCTTTAACCTCTTCAATTCCTTTTATAATTTGAGCTATAAGTTGATCGTTGTTCGTTTCTTTTTTTGCCATTAAATTTCGTTCTTTACGCAAAGTTATTACTTTTTAGTCTTTTAAACGGCCTGTTAACATAACATTTATCGTAAGTCTCAAGTCCATCACCAATGCATATTATCAAAGTTAGTGCCACTGAATCTACCAATACTCTCTCCCGGGATTGGTATCACTCCAACAAGAATTCAGCACCTTTTTGCATTGTAGCTTTTGAGCAAACTGCCGGAAGAGGGCAACGCGGTGCAGGATGGATTTCAAATGCTGGGGAAAACCTTACTATGAGTATGGTTTATCCAAATCCGGCTGTTGAAGTTCAGGATCAATTTATATTAAGTGCCACCGTAGGAATTACAATAATTGAAGTATTAAAAGAACTAAAAATTAAGCATTTAAAATTAAAATGGCCCAACGACATTATGTCAGCGAATTTGAAAATTGGCGGAGTACTCATTGAGAATATTTTAAACAATGGCAGGATTACAGCATCCATAATTGGGATAGGCCTTAATTTAAATCAGTTGATATTTCCTTACCTCCCCAAAGCGGCCTCCCTGAAGTCTATTACCGGAAAGGATTTTGATGTGGAAACGGTTCTGGATAAAATTGTAACAAGGCTTGAAAAGCAACTGGAGGATCTTAAAAATTCAGAAGGGAAAGATATTCTCAGGGATTACGAAAAAATGTTGTTCAAAAAGGATAAGGTTTCCACATTTCAATTAAAAAATGGGGAATTACTTACGGGAATAATAAGAGGGGTAACCTCCACCGGCCTTTTAAAGGTGGAAGTGGAGGAAGAAAATATAAGATTTTTTGACCTTAAAGAATTAAAACTGATGTTTTAAACTTTCTGGATGTTTTCGCTAAGGGTGGTTATAAATTTGTTCAACGGGCCTTTAACCATCATCGCCATCATTGCATTAAATTTCCCGTTAAAGAACAACTGAACATCACTTTGAGAATCTCCTGCTGGTTCTATCAAGAGGTCAATTGAAAAATCAAATTTATCTGAAGTTGATCCCAGTACAATTAATTCAGGTTCCCGGGTTTCTTTTATCTGAAGTTCTATTTGCGGCATTCCTTTTAGGGAAAATAAAAATGAATCACTTCCTGTTACCTGAAATTTCTCAAGGGAAGAAGGCATCACCTGCTCGTAATTCTCAACGGTGTTAAGAAAATTGAACATTTCCTGCTGGCTCTTCTGCGTTGTTACTTTTGGACTTTCTAAATTCATAATTATGGTTTCCAGTTACTTGGATCCTCACGCCAGGCCTGGAGGGTTTCGGCTTCAGATGCGTTAATATAATTTGTTTTAAGAGCAGTTTCAATGAGTTGCTCGTAATTGCTCAGGGTATTAAGGTCAATGTCCGCGGCCTTGAAATTTTCTTCTGCTGTATTGAATCCATAAGTGAAAATAGCGAGCATGCCTTTAATATTCACTTTAGCTTCCTGCAATGCCTTCACGGCATTTAAACTGCTATTACCTGTGCTAATCAAATCTTCGATCACAACCACGGTTTGGCCATTTTGAAGAACACCTTCAATCTGGTTTTTTCGGCCATGGCCTTTGGCTTCGGGCCTTACATATACAAAAGGAAGATTTAAATACTCGGCTACCAGCATTCCTATACCTATTGCTCCGGTGGCTACCCCTGCTATAACATCGGGCTTCCCATATAATTCCTCAATTTGCCTGGCAAATTGTTCCCGCACATAATTTCTAATTGGGGGGTAGGATAAAATGATGCGATTATCGCAATAGATAGGGGATTTCCAACCGCTGGCCCATGTAAAGGGTTGTTGTGGTTCTAATTTTATTGCTTTAATTTGCAACAATAATTCAGCAGTTTTAATTGCTGTTTCTTTATTTAAAATCATACTGCAAATGTATAAAGTTTTTGTAAATGATATCCCTATAATTCTGTCAACAAAAAAAGATTATGGTGAAAAGTATACATCCTTTCCCATAAAAACTGTCAAATTTAAAAGAATTATAAGGAAGATCAATGAGGGGCAATTGCTGTATGTAAACCTTTATCACGAAAAGGAAGAAAAACTGCTTAAGCATCTTTTTAAAAAATTACCGGTGGTTACTGCTGCAGGCGGGATGGTGATCAATGACAAAAAAGAAATTTTATTTATTTACCGGAATAAGCGTTGGGATCTTCCCAAAGGAAAGGTTGAAAAGGGCGAAACTTTGGAAGAATCGGCCATAAGGGAGGTGATGGAGGAAACCGGTATACAGGATTTAAAAATCACCGGCTTTTTACAGGAAACCTATCATGTTTTCAGGCGAAAGGATAAGTACAGGCTAAAAGTTACGCATTGGTATGAAATGCATTCAAATTTTGAAGGCGAATTGATCCCCGAGGAGAAAGAAGGGATCAAGAAAGTTAAATGGAAGAACTTTGAAAAAACTAAAAAAGCCCTTACCAAATCCTACTCCAATATAAAACTGCTTTTTCCCAAGGAGTATTTATCTGCTAACCCTAAAGACAGGGTAGCGTAAGTGGGAGGATTCATAATTTGGTGATTTTTTATAGATCCAGTTTAATTGCTCATAAGAATTCCTTGAAAATGCCGGATCCTTTCGTTTTAGTTCCTGGAATTCTTCCTTAAGAGCCGGATCTTCCTCAAGCATTTTATAAGCTTCATCTTCAAATACATAAGAAGAAAAGCCTTCTTTTTGCTGAAGAATGGCATCGAAGAAATTCCAGTTAAAGAAGGAATCTGTGGTGATGGGCTCAAGTGTTTCCAGTAAATACCTCACTCCCGGCTGGAAAGTTTTTATATAAATATCACCTTTCCTAAAAGGCACACTTTCTATAGTTTTGGTTACCGTGGTATTATAATGCTGGTAATGCCCTTCATAAGTGTCTGTGCTGGTTGAATAATCCTCTATTCGGTAAACTTCCACCTCCATAATGGTATCGCGATTAAATGGGGTCATTTCAATCTTATTATCCCTTAAAACATTTAATACATTCCACCACCCTTGTGGGATTACATAGGCCCGTGGAATTTCTATTCTTTCCTGCGGAATGTAATTATTGTAATAATCAATTTCCTTTTCATAAGGTTGATCCCGGTTATATTTTAATCGTTTGCTTCCGGTAACCTCACTTGTGATACTTTCTCCTTCATAACCTTTAAACTTGATCCTGGAAATATTGCTGCTGTCCACCTTAAAGTTAACCGGGTAATAACGCTCTGTAAGATATTTTCTTTGGGCACGCGCCCTTAGATCCTTAATGGTAGACCAATCACGTTCAGACACGTTTACGAGGGATAATAAGGCCCTGTAGGTACCTTCAACACGCACTTTGTAGGGTTTTAGCATATGGGTTTCGATCATTACTCCCAGGGTGTTCCAAAGGGTAGCATATCCCGTGGAATAACGGGGGGTATCAAGGAATTGATTAAAACCTTTGTCCGGCACATCATTAAATACATTCACATAAGGGGTGATCTCCCAGTCGTGTTCCCACAAGGATTTTGTAAACGAAGGGATCATTCTTTTTTCAAGATATTCTCCCAGTTCTCCCCCAAGTTTATTGTGCTGCGTAAATAAATGGGTGAGGGTATATTGATAATCTGCACCGTTGCTTACATGGGTGTCTATAAAGATATCGGGGCTCACTGTGTGAAAAATTTCAGCAAAACTTTTGGTGTTTTTGGTGTCGGCCTTTATAAAATCACGGTTGAGATCATAATTGCGGGCATTTCCTCTAAACCCATATTCCAGTGGGCCGTTTTGATTGGTACGGGATGTTGAGTTTCGGTTTAAAGCACCGCCAATGTTATATACGGGAATGGTAACCAAAATGGTATTTTTTGGACTTGGCAGGGAATCCATAGCAAGATTTCTAAATAACAACATAGTTGCATCGATACCGTCGCTTTCCCCGGGGTGAATTCCATTATTTATAAAAACAATCGTATTATTTTCGCGAATTTTATCAAGATCAAAATCCTCACCGGCACTGTAAATGGCCAGATGCAGAGGCTCACCACTATCAGTTTCCCCGTATTTTTGAAGTTTTATGGTAGGGTAGGCTTCTTCCAACTGCTCATAAAAATCTATAATTTGCCTGTACGTGGCGGTTTCTTTTCCCTTGGAGCTTTCAAATACAGTCTCAAAATTATAATTTTCAACCAGTCTGTATTTAGATAAATCGCAAGAAATGAGGAGAGTAGCCCCCAGGAGTGCAACATAGAATTTTTTCATAAGAAGCTTGCCATTAATATTATAAACTTACTTAAATCTCTTAACGCCACCAAAACTAATATTGCTTAGGCCTTTATCCTTGTTAATTTCATATTATTTATTGCCTCATTATTTTTTCTATCCTCATTTAAGGAGTAATTTTAAGGCAATTATAATGTGGAATAACTCAATTAGGAGAAAACTTGACAAAAAAACTACTGGTAATTTTTACTGTTCTTTTCCTTGGAAGATTACAGGCACAGCAAATTGAAGGATTAGTTTACAATTCCTCCACCGGCGAGCCTATAGAAAATGTAACAATACAAAATTTAGACACCCAAATTCAGGTTTTTTCAACTTCGCAAGGAAGCTTTCAAATAAACTATGAAACCTTTCCGGTTAATCTTCAATTTTCTGCTTCGGGTTTTAATCAGAAAAATTTAAAGGTTGAAAGCGGGGAATTTTTGACTCTATATCTGCAACCTGAAATCGAATCGCTTTCAGAAGTTATTATTCGAAGTACTCACCTTCCTGAAAAATTGCGAAGGATCCCTGCTGCAGTGAGTGTTTTATCCCGCAATGACCTTGAAAGAATCGATGCCACTAATTTTGCCCAGGCTTTTAATAATGTGCCTGGGGTTTATGTCAACCAGGGGGCTTTAAATACAACAAAACTCAATATACGAGGTATTGGAGCTCGTTCCCAGTACAGCACCAACAGGATTCAGGCCTATTTCAACGGTTTTCCGCTTACTACTGCTGAAGGCGAATTGACCCTTGATGATATAGATCCTGAAACCATTTCCAGGGTTGAAGTGATAAAGGGACCGGGATCAAGTCTCTATGGTGCCGGCCTGGGGGGTGTAATAAATATTTATGCTGAAGAAGCCGAACCCGATGTAACAAAAGCCTCTGTAAACACCCTGTTTGGGAGTTATAACATGACCCGAAAAACCATTTCAGCCTCCCACGGTTCAAAAAATACCTCTTTGTTCATTAATTATAATGACCTGTCTTCAGACGGATACAGGGAGAACGGGGAGTATGACAGAAAATCCTTTCTTGCAAATGCCGGGGTGAAAACCGCCGGAGGAAATTCCCTGAATTTTCTTGCCAATTTTACCCGACTAAAAGCTTTTATCCCGAGTTCTGTAAATGAGGAGACTTTTCTTAATTCTCCCCAATCGGCGGCGTCCAACTGGGCAGAAGCCAGGGGATATGAGTCTTATGACCGGGGACTGCTGGGTGTTTCCTATGAACATTCCTTTTCGTCAGATTTTAATAATACCACCACCCTTTACCTGAATTTCAGAGATGCTTATGAACCCCGCCCTTTTGATATTTTAAAGGAGGAGCGCGTTTCTGCCGGTGCGCGCACAAGGTTTAATGTTAATACAACTTTGTTTGATCTTCTCTCCCGAATAAGTTTTGGCTCTGAATATTACCGGGAATGGTATGAAACAGGGACTTTTGAAAACTTATATCGTGAACCCGGGAACGTGGGAAGCGTTTTAGGGCAAAGACTTAGCAATAATGAACAGGACAGGAATTACTCCAATTTCTTTGGCCAATTGGAAATGGAACTCTCTTCCAGACTAAAGATTGAAAGCGGTTTCAATATTAATACAACCCAATACAGTTTGGTTGACCTTTATGTTCAGGATGAAGTAGACCAAACCGGCGATTATAGATTTAAAACCATCATTTCTCCAAGGATAGGAGCAACTTATGAAGTAGAAAAATCAAAGAATTTTTATGCTTCGGTAAGTCAAGGTTTTTCTACGCCCACCGTTGCCGAAACCCTGACTCCCGAAGGCCAGATAAACACATCCTTATTGCCGGAAACAGGCATCAATTATGAAGCGGGATTTAAAGGGAATTGGTTAAATAACACGCTTTATTCAGAAATTGCAGTGTACTCTATAAAAATTGATGATCTATTGGTTGCACAAAGGGTGGCAGAAGACAGGTATATAGGCCGCAATGCTGGAAAAACCAATCATAATGGAGTAGAGATCTTTTTACACTACCTGTATAATCCTACAGGTGATCTAAGGATAAAACCCTATCTCAATGCGTCCTTCAATTTTTTTAAGTTTAAGGAGTTTGAAGACAGGGAAAATGATTTTAGCGGCAATAAGATCCCCGGAGTTCCGGAAAGTACCGTAAATCTGGGAATAGATCTTAACTACAGGAATTTTGCACTTTTTTCAAACCTTCTTGCCGTAGGAGAAATTCCGTTGAATGATGCCAACTCCCTGTTCACCAATAATTATAAGGTAGTAAACTTAAGATCTACCTATAGTTTTGAGGTCATAGAAAACCTGGAAATATTAGTAAGTGCGGGTATTAATAATGTTTTTGATGAGCATTATGCATCCAGTGTGCTCACCAATGCAGTGGGTTTTGGAGCAGCGGCTCCCAGGTATTATTATCCCGGAAATCCCAGGAATTACTATGCGGGTGTTGGTGCTGGCTTTAAATTCTAATTTATACCATCATAACGGCTTACCGGCACCGGCACCATAAAAGAAAAATCCCCGCCATTTTTTCTTACATCCCTAACAACGGTAGATGAAATATGTTCTTTCCCCGATGACGCTATCAAAAACACCGTTTCAATGCCGGCCATTTTAAAATTGGTTTGACCAATGGTCTTTTCAAATTCCAGGTCTATCACATTCCTCAATCCGCGCAAGATGAAACCCGCCTTTTCCTGTTTGCAAAAATCTACGGTTAAACCTTTATAGGTCATCACTTCGATCTTTGCTTCTTTTTCAAAGGTTTCTTCCAGGAATTTTACCCGGTCTACCAGTGGGAACATATATTTTTTATCGGCATTTACTCCAATGGCAAGAATGATCTTGTCAAATAGAGGCAAAGCCCTTTCAATTATATCAACGTGCCCCAAAGTTATTGGGTCATAAGACCCGGGAAAAACGGCTATTTTCATTGTATAGAGGTTTTAACAAATATAATCAAATACCGTATTTCTTTAACAGGTAGGATAATTAAAGCGCTGCTTCAATAGCACTTCCAAAAAGATCTGTTAAACTTATGTTGGCTTTTGCTGCCTGCTGAGGTAAAATACTGGCTTCACTCAATCCAGGGGTAGTGTTCATTTCTATAAAATGGGCTTCATTGTTATGAAATATAAATTCAGACCTGGTAAGACCTCGCATTTTCAATCTCGAGTAAATGTGTTTTGCAATTTCCTGAACCTCCCGTGTTTGTTCGTCTGATATTCTTGCAGGCGTAATTTCCTGAGATTTACCCAGGTATTTCGCTTCGTAATCAAAGAACTCATTTTCTGAAACAATTTCGGTAACCGGCAAAGCAAGTACTTCTCCTTTATAGGTGATGACTCCTACCGAAACTTCAATTCCGTCAAGAAAAGATTCTATTATAACTTCATCATCCTCTTTAAAGGCGAATTTTGTAGCTTGTTCAAGATCTTCAGCATTTTTCACCTTTGTGATCCCAAAACTGCTTCCTGCCTTATTCGCTTTTACAAAGCAAGGCAATCCAACTTTCTCAACGATCTCCTCAACATTTACTTCATCTCCCTTATTCAGAAAATAATTTACAGCGGTCTTGATCCCGTAAGGTTTTAATACACTTATAAGGTCTCTTTTATTAAATGTAAGCGCAGCCTGATAAAAGTCACAGGAGGTTTGAGGAATGCCTACAAGATTTAAATATGCCTGTAACAAACCATTCTCGCCGGGGGTGCCGTGAATGGTATTAAATACACAATCAAATACAATCACCTTATCCTTGATCTTAACCGTGAAATTGCTCTTGTTAATGGGATAGGGAGTGTCATCATCGGCCACGACAAACCACTCGTGTTGCATAATGTGCACGCGGAAAGGTTCATATTTATTGCGATCAAGGTTCTTGTAAACCATATTTCCGCTATTGATCGAGATGCGGTATTCGCTGGAATAACCGCCCATGGCGATGGCTATTTTTTTCTTCATAGATAATTATTAAGGCATAATTTTCGTTAACAAAAATATGACTATTCAGGTGGGTCACCAAAACCCGCCTGTTTTTATATCTTTGCATATTATAAAAAATTTATGAGCCTATTTAAATTTATCTTCAGCAAAACCTTTTTAATCCAATTGGGATTGGCCGTTCTTGCTTTAATAATCATTGCTTTTTTAACGCTCCAATGGCTGGATTATTCTACCAATCAGGACCAGCGAATTGAAGTGCCCGATCTTTCCAGGCTTTCCCTAAGTGTTGTTGAAGACAGGCTGGATGAACTTGACCTAAGATTTGAGATCCTGGACTCTGCCAATTTCAATCCGGACTATCCTCAATATTCCGTTATAGACCAGGTGCCATTGCCGGGGAAACAAGTGAAAGAAAACCGTAAGATTTACCTCACTCTTAATCCTTCAGGATTTAGGAAAGTTGAGGTGCCGGACCTTATAAGAAGAACAAGGAGACAGGTTGAACCAACCCTAAGATCTCTTGGTTTTGAAATAGGTGATGTTACCTATAAGCCGGATATTGCAAAAGATGCCGTGCTGGAGTTAAGGCATAAAGGGAAGCTTGTAAATCCCGGTGATGAATTAATGAAAACTTCTGTGATAGATCTTGTTCTTGGAGATGGTTCAGACCGTTACAGGATGGAAGGCGAAGAAGATGACAGCTTGCAGGTGGATGATGAACAATATGAAACAGAAGATTTTAATGACGAATTCTAATATAGATCCTGAACTTGAAACTCAGGATGATGATCTTTACGAACACCATAAATTCACAGCAGATAAAGGCCAGCAGCCGCTTAGGGTAGATAAATACCTTATGAATTATATTGAAAATGCCACCCGAAACAAGATCCAGAAAGCGGCAAAGGACGGGAACATTTTTGTGAACAATGTGGTGGTGAAATCCAATTACAAAGTGAAGCCGGGAGATGTAGTTCAGGTGATGTTTGAACATCCTCCCTATGAATTCCTACTCACCCCGGAGAATATTCCCCTGGATATAGTTTTTGAGGACGAATCACTTCTTGTGGTGAATAAACCTGCAGGAATGGTAGTTCACCCGGGCCATGGAAACTATAGCGGTACCCTTATAAACGCTTTGGTTTATCACATAGAAAATCTTCCAAATAACAGCAGTGAGCGTCCCGGGCTGGTTCACCGAATAGATAAGGATACAAGCGGACTTCTGGTTATTGCAAAGACTGAGACTGCCATGACCCACCTTTCCAAACAGTTCTTTAAAAAGACCAGTTCAAGGGAATACGTAGCCCTGGTTTGGGGAAATGTTGAAGAAGATGAAGGGGTAATTGAAGGTAATATAGGCCGCCACCCCAAAAACCGATTGCAGAATACGGTGTACATTGGAGACGATGAGGATAATGGTAAGCCGGCTGTTACCCATTTCAAAGTATTGGAGAGATTAGGTTATGTAACCCTTGTTTCCTGCAAGCTTGAAACCGGAAGAACCCACCAGATAAGGGTTCATATGAAATTCATTGGTCATACCCTTTTTAATGATGAACGTTATGGTGGCGATAAGATCCTGAAAGGGACAACCTTTTCCAAATATCGCCAGTTTGTAGATAATTGTTTTAAGATCCTTCCGCGGCAGGCACTTCACGCTAAAACGCTTGGGTTTATTCACCCCATTTCCAAAGAGTGGATGAGTTTTGAAACTCCGCTTCCCCAGGATATGGTAGAGTGTATTGAGAAATGGCGTAACTACTCCAAAAATCAAAAAGATTATTTGGACGAGTAAGGCGTGCCCCCAATAAAAATTGGGGTCGGGCTTTCGGCAGTCGCTTCCCTCCCTACGGTTGGGAGAGCTCCAACAATGCCTCTATCCCTCACGCGGGATAGAACAATTCAATAGTTCTATTGATAATCGGGAATAAATTAGATTGATTCCTGCAACTCATTAGCTTATTTTTGAGCTGAAAAAGTTCAGAAAAAATTATATGAAAATAGTAATATCCCCCGCAAAAACCCTCGATTTTAAAAGCAAGTTACCCACAACCCGTGGCACACAGCCGGCATTTTTGGAAACTACAGAGAAGATCAATGCAAAACTTGCCAAAATGAGTAAGAAAAAGGTTGGGGAGCTTATGGATATAAGCGAAAATCTGGCCGAAATAAATTACGAGCGCTACCGGCACTTCCAACCTGAACATACAAAAGAAAACTCCCGCCCTGCAGTTTTCGCTTTTGCAGGAGATGTGTACGCTGGCCTTGATGCCTATACCATCCCGGTTAAAAAACTGGACAGGCTTCAGGTTTCCCTTAGAATTTTATCTGGCATGTATGGCATTTTAAAACCATTGGACCTTATTCAGCCATACAGGTTGGAGATGGGAACCTCTATAGGAATAGACCGCAAAAAAGATCTATATGGAGTGTGGAAAGAGAAGCTCACCACAGCACTAAATAGGGAGATGGAGGAGAACGAGCTTTTTATAAATCTTGCCAGCAATGAATATTTTAAAGCAGTAGATGTAAAAAAATTAAAAGTCCCGGTAATAACTCCTGTTTTCAAAGATCTAAAGAACGGAAAATTAAAGATCATCAGCTTTTTCGCAAAGAAAGCCCGCGGTGCCATGGTCAGGTTTATTATAGATAACAATGTAGAAACAATTGAGGAGCTCAAGGCATTTGATTACGAAGGATACAGGTTTAGTGAAAATGAATCAACTAAAAAAAATGAGCTTGTTTTTATAAGGTAACCAATCAAAATTCAAATTTGTAAAAAGACTCCCGGTGGGGGTCTTTTTTTATTTAACTAATTATTAACCCCAAAGAAGACACTCACTTTCTTCATTAAAATATTTATTTAATAACTTTCAATTTAATGGAATTGATTAATAAATATACTTATGAATATCAAAAAGGTTTTAGTTGCAAACAGGGGAGAGATCGCCATAAGGATTTTCCGTGCCTGTACAGAAATTGGGCTTAAAACGGTAGGGATCTATACATTTGAAGACAGGTATTCCCTACATCGGTACAAAGCCGATGAATCTTACCAGATAGGAGAAGATAATGATCCCCTGAAACCTTATTTGAACATTCGGGCTATTATTCAAATCGCGAAGGAAAACGGAGTGGATGCCATTCATCCCGGGTATGGATTTCTATCAGAAAATGCAGAATTTGCCCGGCAATGTGAAGAAAATGATATCATTTTTATAGGGCCAAAAGTGCAGGTGCTTAAATCTTTGGGAGATAAAGTGCGGGCAAAGGAAGTGGCGGTTCAAAACGAAGTCCCTATAATAAAGAGTAATGAAAAGGAGCTCGATACCCTTGAAATTGCGGTTGAGGAAGCAGCGGCTATAGGATATCCCTTAATGCTTAAAGCAGCATCGGGAGGTGGAGGTCGTGGAATGAGAGTAATAAGAGATGAAGAACAATTAAGGGCAGCATACCCCGAGTCAAAAAGGGAAGCGGGAAATGCTTTTGGAGATGATACAGTATTTTTAGAAAAGTTTGTTGAAAATCCCAAACATATTGAAATTCAAATCGTGGCCGATAATCACGGGAATATGGTCCATCTCTTTGAAAGGGATTGTTCGGTACAACGCAGGTACCAAAAGGTAATAGAATTTGCCCCTTCTGTAGGATTAAAAGAGGAGATAAAACAAAAGCTCTATGAATATGCCTTAAAAATATGCAAAGCGGTTGACTACAATAATATTGGAACTGTTGAATTTTTGGTTGAAGGTGATGAGATCTATTTCATAGAGGTAAATCCAAGGATACAGGTGGAGCATACCGTAACCGAGATTATTACAAATATAGACCTTGTAAAAACCCAGATCTTTATCGCGGGCGGCTACAGGTTAAGCGACAAACAAATAAAAATTGAGAATCAGGAAAGTGTTGAAACCAATGGATTTGCCCTGCAGTGCAGGATCACCACAGAAGATCCTACCAATGATTTCAAACCCGATTATGGAATAATTACCACCTATCGAAGCGCTTCAGGTTTTGGGATTCGCCTTGACGGTGGAAGTGTTTACCAGGGGGTAAAGATCTCCCCGTTTTTTGATTCCATGCTGGTAAAAGTTTCGGCCAGCAGTCGAACCCTGGATGGGGCTTGCAGGAAAATGAGACGTGCCCTTGCCGAATTCCGTGTGAGGGGGGTGAAGACAAATATTGCTTTCCTTGATAATATCCTTCAGCATAAAACATTTAGAGAAGGCCTGGTAACCGTCAATTTCATAAGGGATAATCCGGAGTTACTTATTATAAGGGAGCCACGAAACCGGGCTACCAAAATGGTAAAATTCCTGGGAGATATTACCGTGAATAGCAACCCCGATGTGAAATTTAAAGATCCCGCCAAAAAGCTCATTACACCCAATGTGCCCAAATTTAACGAATACGGAGGGTATCCAAAAGGCACCAAAGATCTTCTCACCGAATATGGACCTGATAAATTTTCCCGTTGGATAAGGCATCAGGGAAAAGTGCAGTTTACAGATACTACCATGAGGGACGCTCACCAGAGTTTGCTTGCCACCAGAATGCGAACTTATGATATGATGAAAGTGGCTGAAGGTTTTGCTAAAAACCATCCCAATACTTTTAGTATGGAGGTTTGGGGAGGTGCCACTTTTGACGTATGTCTCAGGTTTTTAAAGGAAGACCCCTGGGAAAGATTGCGTTTACTGCGTAAGGCAATGCCCAATGTTTTGCTTCAAATGCTGCTGCGCGGTTCCAATGGCGTTGGTTATACCGCGTACCCTGATAATTTAATAGAAAAATTTGTAACCGAATCCTGGGAAAATGGGGTTGATATCTTCAGGATATTTGATTCGCTCAACTGGATGAAATCAATAGAGCCCTGTATTAAATATGTGCGAAACAACACCCAGGGTCTTGCTGAAGCCTCCATGTGCTATACCGGCGATATCCTGGATCCAAAACGTACCAAATACAACCTTGATTATTACGTGCATCTCGCAAAACAAATGGAAGATGCCGGGGCTCATATCCTTGGAATTAAAGATATGGCCGGCCTCTTAAAACCCTATGCTGCACAGGAACTTATAGGCACCCTTAAATCCCAGATCAATATTCCCATTCACCTTCATACCCACGATACTTCATCCATTCAGGCAGCTACCTATTTAAAAGCTATTGAGGCTGGGGTTGATATTGTAGATGTAGCTCTGGGCGGTCTTTCGGGATTAACCTCACAGCCCAATTTCAATTCGCTGGTTGAGATGCTGAGATCTGAGGAGTTAACGCTTGATTTTAATATGAATAGCCTAAATGAATATTCCCATTATTGGGAGGCTGTAAGACATTTTTATTATCCGTTTGAGAGCGGACTTAAATCGGGTTCGGCCGATGTTTACCGGCACGAAATTCCCGGAGGGCAATATTCAAACCTGAAGCCACAGGCAGAATCTTTAGGGCTTGCAGATCGTTTTTATGAAATTACTGAAATGTATGCGCAGGTGAATGGACTGTTTGGAGATGTTATTAAAGTTACTCCCAGTTCAAAAGTTGTGGGCGATATGGCGCAATACCTTGTAAGCAATAACCTGAGTATAAATGATGTGCTGGAAAAAGGAGACACTATTTCTTTTCCGGAATCGGTAAAAAGTTTTTTTAAAGGAGACCTGGGCCAGCCGGTGGGAGGTTTTCCTGAAACCATTCAGAAAATCGTTTTAAAAGATGAAAAACCGTATACAGACAGGCCCAATGCCCACCTGGAGCCAATAGATTTTGAAACGGAATTTGAGGAATTCAGGCAAAATTTTAATGAAGGAATGGGAAGGGAACTCACAATGACCGACTTCCTCTCATATAAATTATACCCTAAAGTATTTACAGATGCCTACAACCACCACCGGGAATTTGGAAATGTGTTAAACGTTCCTACCCGAAATTTCTTCTATGGAATGATTCCCGGAGAGGAGATAATTGTGGAGATGGATAAAGGAAAGACACTACTTATTGAACTTCTTTCTATTGGGGAAGCAGATGAGGATGGGCAGGTAGACGTATATTTTAAAGTGAACGGTCAAACCCGTGCTGTTAAGGTTCAGGACAAAAGCGTAAAGGTTATGAAAGTTGCCCATGTAAAGGTTGACAAGAATAATGAAAAGGAAGTGGGAGCACCCTTACAGGGTTCTCTTTCCAGGATCCTTGTAAAACAGGGACAGAAAATAAAGAAAAATGAACCGCTTTTCATTATTGAAGCAATGAAAATGGAAACTACAATTACCTCTAATTTTGAAGGGGAAGTTGATAAAGTTGTTCTGGAGGAAGGTACCATGGTATTTTCAGAGGATCTTGTAATTGCTATGAAATAATCTTCACCAAAGGCCGATGAAATTACCAATGATATGCAAAATGCCCTCCGAGCTTCCGGGAGACGTTAAAGAAATAATATTTACTTGAAATAATAATTATGAAAATGAAGGCTTCAGAATTATTTCACCATACACATCCGTATAGCCCGTTTATACCTGAAAATGCTGCAAAATTGATAGTGGGTACATTGCCTCCTCCACGTTTTACAACAGGCGAGTTAAAAGAGGGTGATGTAGATTTTTGTTATGGAAGCCGTGACGGAATGCTGTGGGTTATCCTGGATAAATTATTTGATCTTAATCTTAGGTTTGAAAACACTGCCGAGGCTATTGCGCAAAGGGAACATTTTTTAAGAAAACGTGGCATTGGAATTTGCGATATGGTGGAGAGCAGTCGCAGGGATAAGATAGATGCGTCAGATCTTGGGATGCAACATGTAGAAATGCGCAATTTGATAGAGATCCTAAGGGCACATCCTAAAATTGAAACCCTGCTTTTCACCGGGGGGAATAGTAAAAACGGTCCTGAATATTTTTTCAGGAGGCACCTTAAGGCCAGTGGGGAGAATATAAATTTAAAAGTGATCTCAGATGAAATCCCCCGCATCCACCAATTTGCGCTAGACGGAAGGCTTATTAATACAGTTTCCTTAACAGCCCCATCGGGATCTGCCAACAGGGCGATAGGAAGCCTGGAGCAGTATAAAAAAATGAAACTAAAAGATCCTGAATTCAATACGATTGATTTCAGGATCCTGCAGTATAAAGGATATTTTTAAAATTCCTGCTCAGGAATTATTTTGATTCAGTTTTGTCCTGATCGGCAATAATTGTGGGTTTGATCTTAAATTTTCCCTTGCGCGGTCGCAGCCTTCCACTTGAACCAAGGGCGATCTTTCCGCGTTTGGTTTTTTTATCTCCTTTTCCCATCGTTACTGTTTATTTTGTTGTTTTTTGATGGTCTTTTCATCTACATCAAACTTATTGGTGTCTTTTTTCCTGGAGCCAATATCTTTCAAAGGATTCCCTTCAGTATCTTTCCTTTTAATTCTGCTTTCTTCCATGCGTCCCATAATTTTAGATTTTAAAGTTTATTAAAGATAAAAAACACAAAAGCAAAGTTTATTAAAACCCTGTTAAAGGGCGTATTGAGGATACAAATGTTGAGGTTTTCCCAGGTCCGTGAGCTGTAAGGTTTTTTACAAAAGCACTCCCAATAATAGCTCCCCTGGCAAATTCGGTAGCCTGGGAAAAAGTTTCCTTATCGTTTATTCCAAAACCAATTACCTGCGGATTCTTAAGTTTCATTGAAGCAATTCTTTTAAAGTAATCCCTTGTAGATTGGTCAAAACCTTTGGTAGATCCGGTTACGCCAGCACTGCTTACCATATAGATGAATCCGCTGGACACGGAATCAATAAAACGAATGCGTTCATCGCTGGTTTGTGGAGTAATAAGGAAAATATTAATGAGACCATATTTTTCAAATACCGCTTTATAATTCTCGTTATAAACATCAACCGGGAGATCGGGAACAATTAGCCCATCAATCCCAATTTCCTGACATTTTTGACAAAATCTTTCAACTCCAAACTGAAGAATAGGATTAAAATACCCCATTATGATAAGCGGGATTTTTACGGTCTCCCGGATATCCTTTAACTGCTCGAAGAGTTTGCCGGTGGTCATTCCGTTTTTAAGAGCTTTGGTAGAACTTTCCTGGATAGTGGGACCATCGGCCAGGGGATCGCTGAACGGCAACCCTATTTCAATAAAATCTACTCCACTCTTTTCTAGATCATTAATGATGGGCACAGTGTCCTCCAAATTTGGATATCCGGCAGTGAAATATATAGATAGCAACTTACCCTTTCCGTTACTTGAGCTAAACTTTCTGTTTATTCTATTCATTTTAAATTTTATTAATTAACCTGGAATATTAAAGGTTAAAATATTCGATATATGTACTAAGGTCTTTGTCCCCACGCCCTGAAAGGTTTACAACAACAATGTCATTTTCTTTAAATTTCCTGTCCTTGAAAATGGCGAGGGCGTGGGAGGTCTCAATCGCAGGGATTATTCCTTCCAGTTTTGCCAGTTCCATTCCCGCATTCATGGCAGCCTCGTCTGTTATTGAAATGAATTCCCCTCTCCCGGTTCTAAACAGGTTCGCGTGCATAGGACCTACACCGGGATAATCGAGTCCCGCCGAAATTGAATATGGCTCGGTTATCTGGCCATCTTCGGTTTGCATTAAAAGAGTTTTACTCCCGTGAATGATCCCTTCCTTTCCCAGGGCTGAGGTTGCTGCACTTTCCCCTGTGTAAATTCCCTTTCCGGCAGCTTCCACCGCTATGATACCAACTTCCGGGTTATCCAGGTAATGAAAATAGGCTCCGGCCGCATTGCTGCCGCCGCCCACACAGGCCACAACAAAATCGGGGTTTTCCCTGCCTTCCTTTTCCAGAAGCTGCACTTTTATCTCTTCAGAAATGACCGACTGAAATCTGGCTACCATATCTGGATAAGGATGAGGTCCCACCACAGATCCTA
This sequence comes from Gillisia sp., assembly GCA_039989915.1. Classification (GTDB taxonomy): domain Bacteria; phylum Bacteroidota; class Bacteroidia; order Flavobacteriales; family Flavobacteriaceae; genus Gillisia. The sequence continues at coordinate 54,347 of JBDXGW010000009.1, read as the reverse complement.
TAATATAATGAGTATCTACAGGGTTATTAATCCAGTCGCGTATGGCCTCATTGGTCGCATCCTTGAGGGTTCGGCTCCCGGACTTTGCCGGGATTACGGTAGCCCCAAGCATCTTCATTCGGGCTACATTGGGAGCCTGTCTTTCAATATCTACCTCCCCCATATATACAATACATTCAATTCCCATAAGTGCGCAAACGGTGGCCGTGGCAACCCCGTGCTGGCCGGCCCCGGTTTCAGCAATGATCCTGTTCTTTCCAAGGCGTTTAGCCATTAAGATCTGGCCAACAGTGTTATTTACTTTATGTGCACCTGTATGGCATAGATCCTCTCGCTTTAAATAGATCTTTGTGTTGTATTTTTTGCTGAATCGCTCTGCATAATATAGCGGAGTAGGCCTGCCCACATATTCCTTGAGCAGATAATTAAATTCCTTTTGAAAAGATTCCTCCTGCATTATTTGTAAATACTGAGACCGCAATTCTTCCACATTTGGATATAGCATTTCCGGAATGAAGGCACCGCCAAAATCTCCATAATATCCTTTTTCGTTAACCTGATAGCTCATCAATTTTATATTTTATTGTTTTGGCAAAAATTACCTAATTCCATTACTTTTCATCTCCGCATTAAATTTCTCAAGCATCTTTATATCCTTTACACCGGGAGAAATTTCAAATTTGCTGTTTACATCTATGGCATACAGTAACCCTGCTTTGCCATTTTCATTAAAAAATTCCATTAGAGAACTTATTTCTTTTAATGAATCATTTCCAATTCCTCCACTTAGAAAAAATGGCTTCGTAGAGGGATAATCCCTCAGGATATCCCAGTTAAATTTATAACCATTCCCACCCTTGTTTTCTCCTTTGGTATCAAAGAGAAAATAATTTGCGATCTCCTCAAATTCCTCCAATGCTCTGAAATCAAATTCTTCTTTAATGGAAAAGACCTTGACGATCTTAAGAGAGGGATTTATTCCGCTGGCTTCCAAAATCAATTTTAGTTTTTGACAAAACCTGGCATCTTCCCCACCGTGAAGCTGAATTGCTCTCAGGTTATATTTCTGAATTTTATCGATTATAAAACGTTCAGAAGCATTTACAAAAACCCCGGTTTTTATGATCCTTTCTGAAATTTCCGGAATTTCATAGATAAAATTCCTGGGAGAATTTTCGTAAAAAATAAATCCCAAATAATCTGGTTCAAGAGAAGCTATTTCCTGAATATTTCCCGGAGTTCCCATGCCGCAGATCTTTAATTTGAGGGGCAACTGCACTGCACTATTTGGATTGGTGGTTTTCATGGCCGCTCTTTGGAGTTGATCTGGGTAATAAATTCTGCAGCGCTTTTTCCGGGATCATCGGTTTTCATAAAGTTTTCTCCAATAAGGAATCCCCGGTAACCATAATTCTGAAGATCTCTTATGGACTCCACACTGCTAATCCCGCTTTCAGAAACCTTTAAAAATTCCGCAGGGATTTTTTCTGAAAGGTCTTTGCTTATTTTGGTGCCTACTTCAAAGGTTTTTAAATTCCGGTTATTAACACCAAGCATGTCGAGTCCCGGCATTATTGACTTTTCCAGTTCCTCCAGGCTGTGTACTTCCAAAAGGACTTCCAGTTCCAGGCTTTTGGCAAATTGAGATAAGGTTTTGATCTCTTTTCTGCTAAGCACCGAAGCGATGAGTAAAATAACATCGGCGCCGTGGGCTTTAGCTTCCAGAATTTGATACTCATCAACAATAAATTCTTTTCTTAATAAGGGCATCTTAACCGATGCTCTTGCCAGTATGAGATCATCCAGAGATCCTCCAAAATATTTTGCATCGGTTAGGACAGACATCCCGCATACTCCGGCCAGTTCATATCCGCGGGCTACCTCTGCCACATTATGCCCCTGGTTGATTATGTCCCGGGAGGGAGACCTGCGTTTATGTTCGGCAATTATCCCAGTGTTGCTATTTTGTAATGCAGCAACAAGGGAAATGGTTTTTCTTTCAAAAAGGGGATAACCTTCAAGAGCCTTTGAAGAGATTATTTGCTTTTTTAGCTCAACCTCTTTGTATTTATCTGCGATGATCCTGTCAAGAATGTTCATATATTATTGTGTCCTTTTTAGTGCCATTTTATTTACTTAATTCCTGTAGTTTTTTCAAAGCAATCAAGGCATTTCCAGATCGTAATGACTCCTCGGCTATCTGGAATCCTTCCCGTGGAGAAAGATTTCTGGCCGTGGCTATCGCCAGTCCTGCATTTGCACAAACTACATTTTGCTGGGCTTTTGTTCCTTCTCCGTTTAAAATATCAAGAAAAATTTCAGCGGAAGATATTATTGAACCACCCCCGGCAATTTCAATGGGTTTAAGTTTTTCCACTCCAAAATCTGTTGCCTCCAGCATTCCTTCCGAAGAATTTGAAATTGTTTTGGCAGGGCAGGTGAGAGAAATTTCATCATAACCATCCAGCGAATGGACAATTGTAAAATTCTTTTCGGTGTTTTGATACAGATAACCATACATTCTCGCAAGTTCCAGGCTAAATACACCAACTAATTGATGGGGAGGAAACGCCGGATTAACCATTGGGCCGAGCATATTGAAAAAGGTTTTCACCGCAAGGGATTTCCGTATAGGGGCAACATTTTTCATAGCAGGGTGAAAAAGCGGGGCGTGTAAAACACAGATCCCGGCCTCATCTATGCATTTTTCTAAAAAACCCGGATCTGCGCTGAATTTAATACCCAAATGTTCCATCACATTTGAGCTACCACTCACCGAGGAGACCCCGTAATTTCCATGCTTTGCCACTTTGATCCCTGCTCCGGCAGTAATAAATGAAGCAATGGTAGAAATATTAAAGGTATCCTTGCCATCTCCGCCGGTGCCGCAAAGGTCAATGGCATTATAACCGCTAAGATCAACCGCCAGGCAAAGTTCCAGAAGAGCATCGCGGAATCCCTCAAGCTCTTCTATGGTAATACTTCGCATCATATAGACCGTTAAAAAAGCAGCGATCTGACTTTGATTATATTCCCCATTGGAAATATTTACAAGAGCTTCCCTTGCCTCTTCCTTTGAAATGGTCTCGTGATTTATAAGGCGATTTAGTAAAATTTTCATTTTTCGGTTTTTAGAATATAATTCTGATTCTGTAAATATCTCGTTTAAACATCCCTTTCTTCCTGAGAAAGAAATTCCTTTTCTTTTATGATTCCTGTTGTTTCCACTCTTGAAGAAATCCAGTTTTTAATCATCAATTTTCCGTTGGGGGTTAAGACAGATTCCGGGTGAAATTGAACTCCCCTTACATCATATTCCCGGTGCCGCAGCGACATTACCTGTCCATTTTCATCAAATGACGTTGCTTCAAGACAATTGGGAAGATTATTATCCACTACCCAGGAATGGTACCTGCCCACCTCAAACTCTTTATCAATACCATTAAATAAAGCTTCATCTGTTACATTTTTGATGACTTTTGTTGCCACCCCGTGGTAAACGGTTTCCAGGTTAATAAGTTTCCCGCCAAATACCTCACCTATGGCCTGTTGGCCAAGGCAAACGCCCAGTATGCTTTTGGATGGGGCAAATTCCTTAATAATAGCTTTAAGCATACCTGCTTCCTCGGGGATTCCCGGCCCGGGGGATAATAGTATTCTATCAAATTGTGCAACCTCTTCAAGGCTTATTTCATTATTACGCCGTACAGTAACTTTGCAGTCCAGTTCTTCCAGGTAGTGTACCAGATTGTAAACAAAAGAGTCGTAATTATCTATCACCAAAACCGAAATGGGTTTCCCGGAGGGGTTGTTATTTTTTTCAGATATATTCTTCATTTTCCAGATTTTCAAAATGTTTGCCCTATTAATTATATTCCTTCCGCAAGTTCCATGGCTTTGGTAAGCGCGCCAAGTTTGTTGTAGACTTCCTGCAATTCGTTTTCCTCATTTGATCCTGAAACTATGCCGGCACCGGCCTGATAGTGCAGTTGATGGTTTTTGCTTACAAAGGAGCGTATTATAATGGCGTGATTAAAATTACCTTCAAAATCCATAAATCCAATAGCCCCTCCATACGCGCTTCTGTTCACATTTTCATATTTTTCAATAAGGGTCATCGCGCTGTGTTTGGGTGCGCCACTTAAAGTTCCAGCTGGAAAAGTATCGGCCACCACCTGCATGGTAGTGGTTTTTTTGTTCTTTATCCCGGTAACTTTACTTACAAGGTGGATCACATGGGAAAAAAACTGGATCTCCTTGTATTTTTCAACCTTCACGCCGGTGCTATGCCTGCTTAGATCATTTCGTGCCAAATCTACCAGCATTACATGTTCTGCATTTTCCTTTTCATCGGCAGCAAGTTTTTTGGCCAGGTCGGCATCCTGTTCATCATTTCCGGTTCTTTTAAAGGTTCCGGCAATGGGATGAATTTCGGCCAGATCACCTTTAACTACCAATTGAGCTTCGGGGGAGCTACCAAAAATCTTGAAATTACCATAATCGAAATAAAATAGATATGGGGAGGGATTCACGTTGCGCAATGCCCTGTATACATTGAACTCATCCCCCTTAAAACTTTGGGAAAACCTTCGGGACAGGACCAACTGAAATACATCCCCACGCTGGCAATGTTTTTTCCCCTGAATTACATTTTCTCTAAAATCATCATCTGTTAAATTGGATATCGGATCAAGTTGCCTTCTGAAGCTGTACGTTGCAAAAGATTTAACTTTGAGGAGCTGCTCAATTTCATCAAGCTTACTTTCTGAATTATACTTGTGGTCAAAAATGTAGGCCTCGTTATTGAAATGGTTTATTGCAATAATGTTTTGATAAACTGCATAATAAATATCAGGCATCTCAAGGTTCCCATTCTTTTTGGTGATCTCGATTTTTTCGAAATATTTAACCGCGTCATAGGCTATATATCCAAAAAGGCCATTGTTTATAAATTTAAATTGGGAAGTGGCCGTTTGGAATTTTTGTGAAAACAGATGGATAGCTTCGGGTATATTGGTTTCAGCTGTTATTTTATTGATCTTTTCACTACCATCGGGATAGGATTCAGTAATTGAATGGTTTTCCACCTTAATATATGCAATAGGATTACAGCATATATATGAGAAACTATTGTCACTGGCATGATAATCGCTGCTTTCAAGAAGCAGGCTATTTGGGTATCTATCCCTTATTTTCAAATACACACTTACCGGGGTAATGGTATCTGCAAGCAGATTTTTAAAGGTGGTAGTTAACTTATACATTCTTAATTTTTTTAAATGAAAAAAGGCCTGTCGTGAGACAAGCCTTTTGTATATGTGTTTATACTATAGCAGTGTTACTTCACGACGTTTTGACGTAAATTGTTCCACCACCAGGTATGTATATTCAAATTTTTCATTGGTCAAATATAGCTCAGGATTTTAAACTGACAAATAATTTGTGAATTTAGTTAAAAATAAAAGGCTTATCGAAAAATATCCTTTCCAGGAATAATGCATTTGATGGTGTTTATAGCAAAGATTCTCTGGACTGACGTTTTAGAAAAGGCCTTGACAATTAAGATGGCAAAGAAAAGTATCCAATCATAACCCAATAAATGATCCGGAGGAATTTGCCAAAAGGTTTCTTTTTATACTTCTACTTAAATTTGTTAAATATAAAAGAGTAGGATTTTCATCTATTATAATTTTATTTAGATTCCCTTATATTTACCTTTCTAAAAAATTTTAAAAAATACAGTTATGAAAAATCTCACTCAGGAACAATGGAAAGAAGCATTGGAAAATGATGAAAATGCAGTTATCCTCGACGTAAGGACAGAAGCGGAGTTTATTGAAGGTTTTATTCCTGAGGCCAAAAACCTTGATATTTATAAAGGCCAGGGTTTCCTTAATGAAGTAGGGAAGCTGGATAAAGACAAAAGTTATTATGTGTATTGCCGCTCCGGCGCACGCAGTTCCCAGGCCTGTGCCTTAATGAATCAGCAGGGCATTGAAAACACTTATAATCTTATGGGAGGAATTGCAGAATGGGAAGGTGAAATAGCTCATCAGTAAATTTTAAATTATTTTAAATATAATATTCTTTTTATCACTCAATCCCTCTCTTCAGGAGGGGGATTTATGTTTGAAATTATGAAATTTCGATCTATTTTTCTTATCTCCACATTAGTGATTTTCAATTCCTGTTCAGATGGGAAAGCGAGTCAGATCCAGGTAGTCTCAGCAGATGAAATGCAGGATAAACTGCGCTATAATAATGTTCAGGTGGTTGATGTTCAGCCCGAGCAGGAGTATAAAAAGTCTCGCTTGCTGAACGCCCAAAACATTTTATACGATAAAAATTTCCGGAAGGGTTTGGAAAGGCTTGATAAAAACAAACCCGTTGCAATTTACTGCACTTCAGGTAGTGTTAGCCCCCTGGCCGCAAAGATTTTGGAAGAAGCGGGCTTTACCCAAATTTACGTTCTTGAAGGAGGCATTAAAAAATGGCAGGAGGAAAATAGATAATCTGCTGAAGAAATAAGTTTCAACTTTATTTAATTGAATGTCAAATGTTAAATTTTTAGTTTAAACAAAATTTTAACATCCTGCTGTTATTCCCCGCTATAATTTGGATTGAAAGGTTTTTCCCACTTCAAATCCACGTTTACCTATCTTATTAAACAAAGGTTAATTTTAATTTGTCATAATTAAGTTTAGATTTGAGAAACCATTAACAATTTAACTAAAACTTAATTTATGATGTTAAAATTAAATTTAAGAGTAGGTGCTGCTGCATTGGTAGCTTCTGCATTTCTTTTCTCCTGTACACAGGAAGAAAAAACTTCACAGGAAGAAGCTGCATTTACCGAGCTTGATTCCAATTTTGATTCCCAGGCTATAGAAGGCCAGTATATTGTGGTTTACCGCGATAATGCAATTGAGGATGTGGGGTCTAAATATCCCGATAATTATGCCAAGGCGCAGGAAGCTATGGCAGAGCAAACAAAAAGAATCCTTGCCGACGCTTCAATTTCCAATGCTGAAATTGTAAATGTTTACAGTAGAACAGTAAATGGAGCAACCCTGAAATTATCAAAAGCTCAGGTAGAGCAATTGAAAGGTAAAAAAGAAGTAAAATACATTGAACAAGACAGAATTGTAGTTTTCGCTCCGCCTTGTGGATCTCCAAACGGAGGACCTTGCGATGGTGGCGGAGGTGGCGGTGGTGGTACCGGTACTCAGGAAACTCCTTATGGTATTACCCGTGTAAATGGGGTTGCCAACTACACCGGTACATCTGTTGCCTGGGTAGTTGACTCCGGAATTGATTTGGATCACCCGGATCTTAATGTTGATGCTTCCCGCGGATTTAATGCTTTCACCTCTGGAAGAGACGGTGGATCTACAGATGATGGGAATGGTCACGGAACACACGTTGCGGGAACAATTGCAGCTATTAACAACACTATTGGTGTTATAGGCGTTGCTCCCGGAGCAACTGTAATTCCCGTAAAAGTATTGGATAGCCGTGGAAGCGGTTCTTATTCTGGAGTAATTGCCGGTGTTGATCACGTTGGTGCTAATGGAAAAAGCGGTGATGTTGCCAACATGAGCTTAGGCGGACCTGTTTCTCAGGCGCTTGATGATGCAGTTTTTGCGGCTTCACAAAAGGGTATTAAGTTTGCCCTTGCTGCCGGTAATGAAAGTACAAATGCAAATAACAGTTCCCCTGCAAGAGTAAATGGGGCCAATATTGTTACTATTTCTGCAATGAACTCCAGCGATAGCTGGGCTAGTTTCTCTAATTATGGGAATCCACCGGTAGATTATGCTGCTCCGGGTGTATCTATTAAGTCTACCTGGAAAGGTGGAGGGTATAATACAATAAGCGGAACTTCAATGGCTTCTCCTCATGCTGCAGGTGTTCTATTATTAGGTGCTGCCAGAACAGATGGAACTGTGAAAAACGATCCTGATGGAAATCCTGATCAAATTATTGTTCATTAGAATATAGAGTTCTAACAACTTAAAGGTTGTTTTAAGTATCCTGAAAACTTCATTTTTGTTCCTTTAGAAAAGGTTTTGAAAATGATAAAAGAATCTCCCAAAAGGGTTAAGATTTGGGAAATTCAAGGGGATATTTAAAACAACCTTTTTCTATTGGGATTATTTTCCCTGGTTGTTTATAATTTTTTTATATTCCGGACGTTAATTGCTTAGGAAAACAGGTTAAATTTATTTTTTTAAATAATATATTTACCCCCTTATCAATCGATTTGAAACAACCCCACTTTATGAACAAACTTTTTGGTATTATCTTATTAGCCTATTTCAGCGTAACAGCGGTACAGGCACAGGAATTTAAATTTGGAGTAAAAGGAGGATTAAATAAAACATTTGGAGGACAGGTAACAGGAATTGCATCTTCCAGTATATACACAGGAGATACCTTCAATGCCGAAGGTGAAATAGGATTTCACGGAGGTATTTGGACTCAATTAAGTTTTGGCAGGTTTTTTATAAGACCCGAGGTGGTTTATTCCAAACTGGAATCACGCTTTGATTTTCCCACCCGTCCCGCTATTTATAATGTAGATTTATTAAGTGTTCCTTTTTTAATAGGTTTTAATGTATGGGGTCCCCTTGATATTTATGCAGGTCCTTCGTATAATAAGATTGTAGACGCTAGGTTAGAAGGAACAGAACCCCTGGATAACCCGCCTCTTATTGTGGTTCAAAATTTTCCCTTATCTGCCCAGGTGGGTGCTAAAGTGGAATTTGGCAGTTTTGGCTTGGATGTTCGGTATGATCATTCATTAGCCTCTGAAGAATCACAAGGAATTGACATAGTTAATAGCACCTATGGCATAAACCGGGCTACTTTTGATGATGCCCGTTTGCACCAGGTTATTGTGAGTCTTACAATTAAATTGTTTGACACTGAAAACGCAGGTAAGAGAAGAAGAAAAGGCGGAAGTTGTTATTTTTAAAGACTTTATTATAAAATTAAAAAGAGCGAAATTTCGCTCTTTTTTTATGGGTTAAGTTTTTTTATTTTTATACCTATCATTTAAACCTGCGCCTTTTAAGATCAGGGGGATGATCTTTTCCAAACGGGCTATTTTTGTTTCTATTCTTTTTGCTTCATTTATAAATTCGCAATATTCCCTTCTTTTCCCCGGGGTCAAATTATTAAATGATATTTCCAGATCTTTATTTGAAAGGAAAGAAGCTTTTAACTCCGCAGGAACATTCATTTCCTTTTGCACTTTAGGAGATATTTTTTTACCGGTCTTATGAATTTGGATACTTTCATCTATATATTTTGAAAGTTCTCCCATATCGGGTCCCGATTCTTTATCCCATTTTATTTGGCGCATTGCGTGAGTTTTTCCCTCCTGGGCATTCTGCAGTAATTTTGTGTGTTTTTCATGAAGCCCTCCATTGAAGAACCAGATCCCATAATGATCCTTAAAGGCTCCAATTCCCAGTATGTTTTTTCCATCAATATCATACACCGGCCGACTCCATTTCAGGCCCTCATTGAATGGATATTTTTTGATGAGGTTTCCTAGGGCTATTAACTCATTTTTCCATTTTGGATGGAGATCAAGATATTCTTCAACGGTTTCAACTTTCGCCATTATTTAGCATTATATTTTTCAGCGGTTAACTCGGCTATTTTTACAATAACCGCTACAGCTTTTTGCATGCTTTCTACAGGAATATACTCATAGCGTCCATGGAAGTTATGGCCCCCTGCAAAAATATTGGGGCAGGGGAGTCCCATATAACTAAGTTGAGCCCCGTCTGTTCCACCTCTTATAGGTTTAATAATTGGTTTTACGTTTACTGCATTCATTGCTTCTTCGGCGATATCTATTATATGCATTACCGGTGCTATTTTTTCGGCCATATTAAAGTACTGGTCCTTGATCTCTATCTTCAAAACCTCTCTGCCATATTGGGTATTTATGTCCAGTCCCAATTTCTTCATCACTTCCTTTCTCGCTTCAAAATGGTCCTTATCGTGGTCTCTTATAATATACTTTAAAGTTGTTTCTTCTACATCACCGGTGATATCTGTAAGATGAAAAAATCCTTGTCTGTCTTCAGTATGTTCCGGAGTTTCAAGACGGGGCAGCGAATTGATAAAATCCTGCGCAATATAAATGCTGTTCACCATTTTATCTTTGGCATAACCCGGATGTACTATTTTCCCTTTTACTTTAATGGTGGCCCCGGCGGCATTGAAATTCTCATATTCCAACTCGCCCACCTGGCTTCCATCCATCGTATAAGCCCAGTTGGCACCAAATTTTTCGACATCAAATTTATGGGCTCCTCTTCCTATTTCTTCATCGGGTGTGAAACCTACTCTTATTTTTCCATGGGGAATATGTGGATTATTGATCAAATATTCCATTGCCGAAACAATTTCTGTGATCCCCGCCTTGTCATCGGCTCCTAACAAAGTTGTGCCATCTGTGGTAATAATTGTCTGTCCTTTATATTGCAACAACTCCCCAAAATAATCGGGAGAAAGGATTATATCCTCCGCGGCATTAAGAACTATATCTTTCCCGTCATAATCTTCAATTATTTGTGGTTTTACATTTGTGCCTGTGAAATCTGGCGAAGTATCAAAGTGAGAGATAAAACCTATCACCGGGACCTCATGGGCAACATTTGCAGGTAAGGTTGCCATTATATAGGCGTTTTCATCTATCTCCACATCCTGAAGTCCTATTTCTTTTAATTCTTCGGCTAACTTGTTTGCGAGATCCCATTGTTTTTTTGTGCTGGGAGTATCATTGCTGTCGGGATCGCTTTGGGTATCTATGGTTACATAACCGGTGAATCTGTCTATCAGGTTTTTCTTAGAGATCATAAATTGAGTATTTTTCCAAAAATAAACATTCACAGGTCAGTGACAAAGTCTTTTATAATTTACCGCCTGAAATTTTAAAAAACTATTTTTGCACAAACAACCAGCCATGTATAAAACGATCTTACGGCCTTTGCTCTTTAAATTTGATCCCGAAGAGGTTCATCATTTCACTTTTAAGACCTTAAAATTTTTATTTAACATCCCTGGAATTCCCGCACTCTTAAAGGGAGCTTTTCAAATGACAGATCCACGGCTGGAACGTGTTGTTTTTGGAATAAAATTTAAAAATCCGGTGGGTCTGGCAGCTGGCTTTGATAAAAATGCAGAACTATATCATGAGCTTGATGCTTTAGGATTTGGATTTATTGAAATAGGAACTGTTACACCAAAGCCACAAGTAGGAAATGAAAAGAAAAGATTATTTCGGCTTAAAGAAGATAAAGCTATAATAAACCGGATGGGTTTCAACAATGAAGGGGTAGAAGCTGCGGTCAAACGGCTTAAATCCAATAAAGAAGTTCTTATTGGAGGGAATATTGGAAAAAATAAAGTTACCCCGAATGAAAATGCGGTGGATGATTATTTAATTTGCTTTGATGCGTTATTTAGTTATGTGGATTATTTTGTGGTGAATGTAAGTTCTCCCAATACCCCAAATCTTCGGGAGCTGCAGGATAAAGAACCCCTAACAAAACTTTTGAATACCCTTCAGCAAAGAAACCTCGAGCAACAATATCCTAAACCAATCCTTTTAAAAATTGCTCCAGATCTTACCAATGCCCAATTGCTGGAAATTATTGAAATAGTAATAGAGACCAAAATAGCCGGGGTAATTGCAACCAATACAACCATTTCCAGAGATGGGCTTGTTTCTGCGGAAAAAGAGGAAATGGGCGGATTAAGCGGGCATCCTCTTAAAAACCGGTCCACTGAAGTTATAAGGTTCCTTTCAGAAAAAAGCAATAAAGCCTTTCCAATAATTGGGGTGGGTGGGATTCATTCGCCCGAGGATGCGATCGAGAAACTCGAAGCAGGTGCAAGCCTGGTGCAACTTTATACCGGCTTTATCTATGAAGGGCCGGGGTTGATCAAAGCAATCAACAAGGAGATTTTGAAGAGAAATCTATAATTAATCCAATACAATTTTGACCGAACTCCTCATCACATTCATCACTGCATCGGTTCTGCTTACAATTTCGCCGGGACCTGATATTATATATGTTTTGGTTCAAAGTATGGCCAACGGGAAAAAGGCAGGTATAATTACCACCCTGGGCCTGGTGTCCGGGATTATTATTCATACCAGTTTGGTGGCGTTTGGAGTTTCTGCTATCATAAGAAGTTCTGAAGATCTTTTCCTGTTTATAAAAATCCTGGGTGCTTTGTATTTGTTTTACCTGGCATTTATTGTGTGGAAAAGTGAAGCCGCCATTTCTGTAAAACCTGAAAATGCACCTATGCGGAAAGATTGGGCCCTTTTCCGGAGGGGGTTTATAATGAATGTTCTAAACCCAAAGGTTACAATCTTTTTTCTGGCATTCTTTCCGGGATTTTTATGGGATCCTGAAGGCAACACTATCTTTCAGTTTTATATCCTTGGTTTTATTTTCATGGTGCAGGCATTGCTTATTTTTGGAGCCGTAGCCTTGCTTGCCGGAAAAATTTCAACCTGGATTAATAATTACCCGGCTTCGGGAGAGATTTTAAAATGGGTGCAGGTGATAGTTTTTATTGGGATTGGAATTTATATTCTCCTTTAAACATCAAGCTTCTGCACGGCTTATTAAAATAAGGGCAGTTTTAATATGAGGGGTAAAATGCTATCTTTGGTTTATGGATAAGATCAAATTAATCGAATGTCCCAGGGATGCCATGCAGGGTATCAAAGCTTTTATCCCTACAGATAAGAAAATACAATATATACAGTCTTTGCTGCGCTGCGGATTTGATACCATAGATTTTGGGAGTTTTGTTTCGCCTAAGGCTATTCCTCAAATGGCCGATACTGCCGAAGTTTTAGCGGGTCTGGATCTTTCCACCACCAAAAGCAAATTGCTCGCCATTATTGCAAACACACGGGGAGCAATGGATGCATCCCAATTTTCTCAAATACAATATCTGGGATATCCTTTTTCAATTTCTGAAAATTTCCAGATGCGTAATACCCATAAAACTATTGCGGAATCTGTACAAACTCTGGGAGAGATCCTGGATATTGCAAATGGTACAGGCAAAGAGGTTGTTGCATATTTAAGTATGGGTTTTGGAAATCCTTATGGAGATCCCTGGAATGTAGAGATAGTTGGGGAGTGGACTGAAAAACTTTCAGCGATGGGTGTAAAGATCCTGTCTCTTTCAGATACTGTTGGCAGTTCTACTCCCGAGGTAATAGAATATTTATTTTCAAACCTTATTCCTAAATATCCTACCATAGAATTTGGGGCACATTTACATACGACACCAACCTCCTGGCACGAAAAAATAGATGCTGCTTATAAAGCGGGGTGCATGCGTTTTGATGGTGCCATTCAGGGTTTTGGAGGCTGCCCTATGGCTAAAGATGAACTTACAGGAAATATGCCTACAGAAAGATTGGTATCTTATTTTACTTCCAAAAAATGCGAGACCAATATAAAAATGACCAGTTTTGAGTCCTCCTATAATGAGGCCACAAAGATCTTCACTGAATATCATTAAGAGAACCTTTAATATTTTAGGCAAATAAAAAAGAGGCTGTTTAAAAACCCGTCTTTAGACGATATTGCTTTTGAACAGCCTCTTAAAAATATTATTGCAAAAACTCTAGAACCTTGCATTAATTCCAACATATGCTCCAAAGGGATGCCCCGGTCTTAATCCGGAAGGGACCCGCGATGCTGCATATTCGTTGTTTAATATATTAATGATATTTCCGGTGAAACTAAGATTAGGATTCAAATGGTATTTGGCCGAAAGGTCCATTATAAAATTTGAATCTATTTTGTAATTATTGGGAATCTCACCGATACCGGCAATAGTCCTGAACTCGCCACGGTAACGCCCGTTTAAATTCACAGCAAATTTTGAGTGTTCAAATCCAATCCCTCCATAAAACTGGTGATTTGGGATGTAGGGCATTTCATCTCCTACTTCAACAATTCCCCAGATCTCAGCTCCGCTTTCAAAACTGTTCTTAAATTTGGTATGAGTGTAAGTATAGGAAAAATTCACAGGAATTTTAAATCTACTACTGCTGCCATATAAAACATCATAATTAAGCAATAATTCCAGGCCTTTAACCTCTACTTCTCCCGCATTGAATTGCTCAAGTGAACCTGTACCACCGGTTGCCGCAAGGTCACTACCCAGTAGATTGCTATAATCATTATAAAAACCTACAACTTCTCCTGCAAACCCTTTTATATTAAAACGGGAACCAAGTTCATAATTTATACTTTCTTCAGGTCTTTCACCTGCAGTATTTCCGGGAGGTGAGAATCCTTTATGAACCCCACCAAAAACATTGATAGTGTTGTCAAATCTGTAGTTAAATCCTATTCCCGGAATGAATACCGTTACGTGATTTTCCTTTTCAGACAAATTGGATCCGGTTCTTTCCAGGTCTGATGTTCCATAATTTTGTAAACCTAAGGTGATATTTTCATATCTAAGGCCCGGGGTAAACGTCCAGTTATTAAATTTTACCTTATATAAAACATAGGATGCAAATGCTTTGGCATTGCTAACCCTGTTGGCATCTGTCCCCGGAGTTCCGGCCGTATTAAGGTTCATAATACCGTTGGTGATATCATAGGTATCTACCCATTGGAATCTGTCCTCTTCATCATAGTGGTAACGCAGGCCTACTTCCACATCATGAAAAACCGTCCCGGTATACCGGTGGTAATCAAATTTGGTTTGAACTCCTTTTGAGAGATAATCCCGGTTATTGTTTTTCATTCGAAGTGCATTAGCTTCCGAATTTGAATTTCCGGTTATAATATTGAACGCCTCTGGGTATGAAGCAGGATCTTCAAGAAGATTGGCCAATCCAACTCTTTCTCCATTGGCATTAAGGTCGTTTAATTTAAACCAATTCCTGCTAAACTGATTGAAATATCCGGTTGTTGTAATATTAAAATAGTCGCTGAACATTAAGGTGTGAGTTGCCATGAACTGCAGGTGGTCTGCATTCATCTGGTCTTTTTGTGACCCGGCATATCTTCGGAAGGGATTATTTGAAAAATCGGCTTCAGTTAGACCAAGGTAAGTTTCATCTGATGTTTCATCGGAATACTGAAATTTGAATTCAAGTTCTTGTCCAATTCTGGCCTCGGGGTTGGTATTCAACCTGAACTTTGCAACCAGATCATCCTTATCAAATCCTGTATCCTCTCCGTTATCAAGGTCTTTAAAACCATTGGATCTATAATTTTGATATTCTACCATATAACCAAAATTCTTATGAGAATTTCCCGCTTTTACATGGATATTGGAAGTGTTAAAACTTCCGTAGGTGGCAAGAAATGATCCTGAAAATTTATTAGGGATGGACGAAGAAACAAAATTAATAGCTCCACCGGAGGTAAAAGGTCCGTATTGAACCTGGCTGCTCCCCTTCAGGATTTCAACGGCTTCCATTCTTGCAACATTTGGGAAATAATAGGCTGCCGGTGCACTGTAAGGAGCAGGAGCAATAAGCACCCCGTCTTCCATTATGGTGATCTTGGAACTTCTCTCTGGGGAGGTTCCTCTAAGGCTTATATTTGGCCGTAGACCAAATCCATCTTCCTCATAGACATTCACCCCGGGAACCGAGTTGAAGATCCTGTTAATATCGGTATAATTATGTTGTTTTAATTCTGCTGAAGAAAGGTAAAAAGCAGATCCTGTCCTGTTTTGGGCTTCAAATTTACTTCCTAATAAAACTTTGGCTGAAATTACTACTTCGTTTAATGATTCTATAGAATCCTGTTTCGTTTCGGTGGGGGTTTGTTGCGCGTATAATCCACAAGAAGTACAAATGGCCAGCGCACCAAATAATCGTAATGTCATCGTTATTTAGATTGAGTTTAGATAATAGCGCAAAATTATATCTGTAAATTCAATCACACAAGTTTATTTAGATTAAATTTAAATAAAAAATTAAAAACGTTTGAATTCCAATATAATAGGCAGTTTTTGAAGAAATATATTTTCATTGGTGGCTTAAATAAGAAGAAAATAATGCATTTAAATAATTTAAACTT
Source organism: Gillisia sp. (assembly GCA_039989915.1). Taxonomy (GTDB): domain Bacteria; phylum Bacteroidota; class Bacteroidia; order Flavobacteriales; family Flavobacteriaceae; genus Gillisia. Next base: position 38,241 of record JBDXGW010000009.1, on the reverse strand, counting down.
ATTCTAAATAAGTTATATTTGGGCCTTCAAATCATTAATTATGAAAAAACTGTTATTTGCTCTTACAATACTTTTAACCGTTGTTTCCTGTAAGGAATCTGATAAAAAGGAAACAACCGGCGAGCAGGAAAAAAATATGGTAGTAAATGTTTATACCCATCGCCATTATGAAGCCGATCAACAATTGTTTAAAATGTTTGAGGATCAAACGGGGATAAAAGTGAATGTAATAAATTCCAATGCAGATGAATTAATTCAGAAAATGAGCATGGAAGGCAAACAATCTCCGGCCGATGTTCTTATAACTGTAGATGCGGGAAGGTTAACAAGGGCCAAAGAACAGAATTTGCTTCAGGCAGTGAATTCTGAAATTTTGGATAATGCTATTCCATCTCATCTAAAAGATATGGATAATCAATGGTTTGGATTGACCAAAAGGGCGAGGATAATCGCATATGCAAAAGATAGGGTTAAACCAGAAGAGCTTTCTACTTATGAAGATCTTGCTTCAGATAAATGGAGAAAAAAACTTCTTATCCGCTCCTCCAGTAATATTTATAATCAATCTCTTCTTGCTTCTATTATTGTTCATAACGGGGAAGCCGAAGCTAAAAAATGGGCCGAAGGAATTGTCAAAAATATGGCGCGTTCTCCAAAAGGAAGTGACCGTGACCAGGTGAAAGCTGTGGTTGCAGGTGAGGGTGACCTTGCGATTGTAAATTCCTATTATATTGGACAAATGTTGAACTCCTCAGATCCTGAAGAGGTTGAAACTGCAGGAAAAATAGGTCTTTTCTTTCCAAATCAAGATGGGCGGGGAACTCATATGAATGTGAGTGGAGCCGGGGTAGCCAAATATGCTCCTAACAAAGAAAATGCTGTAAAGTTTATCGAATTTTTGGTGTCAGAAGAGGCTCAAAAGATCTTTGCGCACTCCAATTATGAATACCCTGTGATCTCCTCAATAGATCCTGCAGGACTTTTAATGGAGTGGGGGGATTTTAAAGAGGACTCTTTATTACTATCAAAATTGGGTGAAAACAACAAAAAAGCAGTTTTAATATTTGATGAAGCAAGCTGGAAGTAGTGATATTTTTTCAATAAAGTACCGGTTAGAACGCCTTAAAAGGGATAGCAATAAATGGTCAATTTTCACATTGGCCATTATTCTTTTTATCGCCTTGCCGGTTATTTCCATTGGGGTAAAGCTATTTGCCGGACCCGGGGAAACCTGGGGGCATATTGTAGACCACCTGTTGCCGGACTATATTGGGAACTCTCTTTTCCTAGTTGTAGTTTGTAGTATCCTGGTATTGATCATGGGGGTTTCAACTGCATGGTTGGTAGCAAGATTTGAATTCCCAATGAGGGAACAAATGGAATGGTTGTTAATTCTTCCGCTCGCAATTCCATCTTATATTGTTGCCTATGCCTATGCCGGGTTATTTGATTATGGCGGGAGTATGGATCTTATTTTTCGTTGGTTTGGGTGGGATTTCATACGGATAGACATTATGAACAAAACGGGGCTCGCCTTTGTCCTAAGTATTTCCCTTTTTCCGTATGTGTATGTGAGTTCCCGGGCATTTTTTTTAAATCAGGCTAACAATCTTCTTGAAGCTTCCAAGATGCTGGGGGTTGGAGAAGTAAGGTCTTTTTTTAAATTAATGCTCCCCTTAGCTCGTCCGGCAATAATTGCCGGATTGATTCTCGTTCTTATGGAGGTGCTTAACGACTACGGAGCTGCACAATATTTTGGGGTTAATACTTTTACAACAGGGATTTTCAGAGCATGGTTCTCCCTGGAAGAGCCCGAAACAGCAGTATATCTTTCAGCATTGTTAATTGTAATTGTTTTTGCTCTTATCCTTATTGAAAAGTGGCAGCGAAGAAATATAAAAGTATCAAATTCAAAATCCAATATCACTTATATTCACAGAAAAAAAGGGAGTGCCTGGATGCAATTTTTTATTCTGCTGGCAGTTTTGATCCCCGTAATTCTTGGGTTTTTTATACCGCTTGTTCAACTTGGGTATTGGGCTATTTTGACTGCCCATAATGTTTTTAATATGGACTTTTTAATGCTCTCACTTCAAAGTTTTGGAATTGCATTTATTACAGCTTTGATCACAGTAATAGTAGCAACCCTGTTAATTTATTTTTCCAAATGGAGTTTTCTGGGATTTATAAAAAGCATTGCCCGCCTTGGGATTCTTGGGTATGCAATTCCAGGGGCGGTAATTGCCATTGGGATCATGATCCCAACCCTGGCATTTGATAAATGGCTTATCAATACCCTTGATTACCTTTTTTCTATTAAAACAGGCCTTCTTATAAACGGAACCCTCGTTGCCCTGGTCTATGCTTATTGTGTGCGATTCCTTGCGGTAGCTTTTAACCCAATAGAATCCACTTCCCTTAAGGTAAATAATACCATTCCCGATTCCTCAAAAATGCTGGGGGTAGGGAATTTAAAAACTTTCTTTAAAATTGAATTCCCGCTTATAAAAACCGGAATTTTCAGTGCTTTGATTCTCGTTTTTATAGATGTATTAAAGGAATTACCGCTTACATTGATCCTAAAACCCTTTCATGTAAATACCCTGGCCGTGAAAGCTTACGAGTATGCCAGCGACGAAATGGTGATGGAGGCAGCAATTCCTTCATTATTTATTATCTTCACGGCAGCTTTACCGGTGATATTCCTAAACAGGTTGCTAATAAAAAAATGATATGTTAACCATAAGCTCACTTTCCAAAAGTTTTGACAAGGGTAAAAGTTATGCCCTTAATAAAGTTTCCTTTAAACTGGAAAAAGGAGATGTGTGTGCTATTGTGGGAGAAAGCGGGAGTGGTAAAACTACCTTGGTAAGGCTCATTGCCGGTTTGGAAAGACCGGATCATGGAACCATAGAACTGGACGGGGAAGTTGTTTCTTCCCTAAAAAAACTGGTTCCGCCAGAAAAAAGGAAAATTGGCCTTGTGTTCCAGGAATATGCCTTGTTCCCCCATTTGACCCTTATTGAGAATGTGCTTTATGGGATTTCGAAACAAAAAAATAAACAGGAGCGCGCAAGGGAAGTTTTAGAATTGGTAGGCCTTACTTCAATGGAAAACCGATATCCGCATCAGCTTTCGGGCGGGCAGCAACAACGCGTGGCTCTGGCGAGAGCATTGGCCCCAAATCCATCTTTGCTTATTCTGGATGAACCCTTTAGTAACCTGGATGCGATGCTTAGAATGCAGTTGCGCAGCCAGGTTTTTGAAATTATAAAGAAAACGGGAGTTACCGCCATCTTTGTTACGCATGATACCCAGGATGCTCTTTCGGTCGCAGATGAGATCCTTATCCTTCAAAAGGGGGAAGTAGTTCAAAAAGATGAGGCTGCAAATCTTTATATTAAACCAAATTCGGTATATGTTGCTTCCCTGTTTGGCAATACCATTCAGCTTAATAAAGCCTTACAAACTGCTTTTGAATGTCCTTTAAATGCAAATTGCTGTCACGCAATAAGAAATGAAAGCTTAACTATAAATTCTGAATGTGAATATGTAACCCATGCCAAGGTTCTAAAGAAAACATTTTTAGGAGACAATATCCAGTTACTGCTAAAACTTGATAATGGTGAACAGCTTACTGTGCTTACCAAAGAGCGCAATATTGAGGATAAGATCACTATTGGCTTCAATTCCAAGGATGTCCTGGAATTTTCTTCGTAATGATTTTATGAGGAGATTTTCTTTTTAATGAAATTATAATTTCAGCAAAATTGAAATTCCCATCTTCCTGAATTTTAGGATAAAAAATGTATATTTGCACGCAATTAAATCTTTAATTGCTATGACTGCACACGATTCCAAAATTATAGGCGAAGGATTAACTTATGACGACGTTCTTCTGGTTCCTGCCTATTCTGAAATTCTCCCCCGCGAAGTAAGTATTCGCTCAAAATTCACTAAAAATATTCCCATAAATGTTCCAATAGTTTCTGCTGCGATGGATACTGTTACAGAGAGCAAAATGGCTATTGCCATGGCAAGGGAAGGGGGTATAGGTGTGCTTCATAAGAACATGACCATAGAGCAACAAGCCGTTAAGGTGAGGAAGGTAAAACGTGCTGAAAGTGGGATGATCATAGATCCTGTGACCCTGCCACTTACTGCTAAAGTACGTGATGCAAAACAATTCATGCAGGAACACAGTATAGGTGGAATTCCAATTATTGATGCAGAGGGGAAACTTCTGGGTATTGTGACCAACCGGGACCTTCGCTTCGAGAAAAATGAGAACAGGCCAATTTCAGAAGTTATGACCTCCAAAAATCTTGTGACGGTGGCAGAGGGAACCTCAATGGATGAAGCTGAAGAAATTTTACAGCAACACAAAATTGAAAAACTACCTGTTGTAAACGACGAAAAAAAATTGGTAGGGTTAATCACCTTTAGAGATATAACGAAACTTACTCAAAAACCAATTGCCAATAAAGATTCCTTCGGAAGGTTACGGGTGGCAGCCGCAATAGGGGTAACGGGAGATGCCCTTGAGCGTACTGAAGCTTTGGTACATGCGGGAGTAGATGCGGTGATCATTGATACCGCGCACGGTCATACAAAAGGAGTGGTTGATATTTTAAAAGAAATAAAAAGAAATTTCCCCGACCTTGAAGTGGTAGTAGGAAATATTGCCACAGCCGATGCTGCAAAATATTTGGTTAAAGCCGGTGCCGATGCTGTTAAGGTAGGAATTGGCCCCGGGTCAATTTGTACCACAAGAGTAGTTGCCGGAGTTGGGTTTCCGCAGTTCTCTGCGGTTCTTGAGGTGGCTGCTGCCATTAAAGGAAGCGGTATTCCTGTAATTGCCGATGGTGGTATTCGATATACAGGGGATATTCCTAAAGCTATTGCTGCAGGAGCAGATTGTGTTATGCTGGGCTCCCTTTTGGCCGGCACGAAAGAATCGCCGGGAGAAACCATCATTTTTGAAGGAAGAAAATTTAAGTCCTACCGTGGGATGGGATCTGTGGAGGCTATGAAGAAAGGCTCAAAAGACCGTTATTTCCAGGACGTAGAAGATGATATTAAAAAACTTGTCCCTGAAGGTATCGTAGGAAGGGTTCCTTATAAGGGTGATCTTGAGGAAAGCATTCATCAATTCATTGGCGGCCTGCGTGCAGGAATGGGGTATTGTGGAGCAAAGGACATAGATAGCTTAAAAGAAACCGGAAAGTTTGTGAAAATAACATCGGCAGGGATTCACGAAAGTCACCCTCATAATGTGACCATCACCCAGGAATCACCCAATTACAGCAGATAGTAAAAAACACTTATATAAAAAAGGCGGTCCCTGCGGGCCGCCTTTGATATTTTTAATGAGTTCTTCTTAATTGGGAACTTGTATTCCCAGCTTTCCCAATACCGCATCTGTAATGTCGTATGCAGGATCTGCATAGGCAAGAGCATTGGCACTTGCATTTATAACCTGGGTATATTTTTGTTCAGCAATTACTTCCTTCATTGCAGCATCAATTTTTGCATATAAAGGCTGTGTGAGTTCATTGCGTTTCATTTGCAATAATACAGAAGCTTTTTGTCTGAAATTTTTGATCTCGTTCTCAACGCCAATGATCTCATTTTCCTTGGTGGCTTTCTGCTCTTCTGTTAAAGTGGTATTGGTTGCCTGGTAATCTGCTATCAATTCTTCATAGCTTTTTACAGTCTTTTGTAATTCTTCCTGCAGTTCGGTATTGTAGGTTTTCATACCTTCCTCTACAGTACTTATTTCAGGTAATTGTGCCAGGATATATTCTGCATCTATGGTGCCTACTTTAGTTTGGGCCTGGGTATTCATTCCGGTTAAAACAACCAGGAAAATTAAAATGTATTTTTTCATGTTTATTATATTTTGGACAAATATAAAAGAGCCTGTTAAATAAATGGAATTAAAATCATTTATTTTCACCTTCTGTATACACCGTAGCGCGGTGAGGTTTAAGAATGTCACGATATGTTTTGATCTGTGATTCTGCTACTACCCAGTAAGCAGTTGCGTGCATTTCACCAAGGGTTTCTACCCCGGTAATTGGAAAATGTTCAAGATTATTGTTTTTAATGAATTCTTTTATATGAATTTCGTGATGGGTTGCCGTTGGCAGGGCGCCAAAGCCCCTGAAGTCCCAGATTAGTTTTATTTGTCTTTCCATGAATGATTTTTATGCAAAACACTTTTTCCTTCTTCAGCAAAAGATTTAAAGTCCTGCATAAATTGCCAGGATTGCTTTTTGAAGGAACCGGGCATAAAAGTACCTATTAATTTCATAAAACCCGAAAACTGGAATTCACTATCGGCAATCCAAAGGGTTTTATTGTCGGGTTCTTCTTCAAAATAATTCCATTGGATATTAAAAACCCCCGGAGCCTCATAAGTCGCCTGGAATTTTTTAGGATAAACCCTTTTCACAATAGTTTCTATCATTTCAATAACCCTTTTTCCCATTTGAAATTTAAGTTTGGACCGCGACCCCTCTTTTCCCGGTAACCCGCTTAAATGTTTATGAGAAATAAATCCTCGTTGCCAGTGTTTGTAATTGGCGGGGTCCTCCATTTTATTGATCACTTCCTCCCTGGGAAGATCAATAAGGATTTTGTGCGAAAATTTCATATTGGTGCCATTATTGTATCCTCTCTAAGATAATTCAGAAAATCGTATTTATCATTATAATTTGCTGAAATTGAAATCGTTTATAGGAATAGCTGGTTTTAGCATTGGAATTCTTATTTTTGCCGCATTATTGATATTTAAGCATATTCTGTATTAGTAGCAGGATTGTTAAACTTGTTTGTTTAATGAAAAGAAACTCTTTCAAATTTTTTCTCCTCCTGGGCACCCTTATTTTTATGGGGTGCGACTATTTTGAAAAGGAAGAAGAAAGAGAGGTTATTGCCCGGGTAAATGAAAGTTACTTATATAGGGAAGATATTGAAGCCCTGGTAGATGAAAGTATTTCCCCGGAGGACAGTGTTCTTATTGTTTCAAATTTCATAACCCGCTGGGCAACCCAGCAGTTATTAATAGATAAAGCAAAATATAATCTAAGTTTGAGCCAGCAACAGGAATTTGATGAACTGGTGCGCAATTACAGAAATGAGTTATATACAAAGGCCTATGCCGATGCGCTGGTGACCAAAAGACTAGATACTTCATTTAATCAAAATGAGATTGATGCCTATTATGAGGAACACCTTGAAAGTTTTAAGCTCAATGAAGATCTTGTAAAATTGAGGTTCATTAACCTTTATAAAAACAATCTTGATATTAAGGATATCCAACAAAAGTTCAGGCGTTTTAATAATAAGGACAAGGAAGATCTGGATAAAATAGCACTGCAGTTTAAAGCCTATTCCTTTAATGATTCGGTATGGGTAAGTGCAAGATCTGTATACAATAAAATTGGCCCGTTAAATGATTCTAATAAATCGCAGCTATTAAAAAAGTCCAATTTTCTTCAGCTTGAAGATTCATTAGAAGTATATTTGGTTTTTGTAAACGATGTTTTGCTTAGAAATGAACAGGCACCGCTGGAATATGCCAATTCCACTATAAAACAAATTCTGCTTAATAAAAGAAAAGCAGGTTTAATTAAAGATTTAGAAAAAGATATAACACGAGATGCAATTGAAAACAAACAATTTGAAATTTATAATTAAGAATTTTACCGCACTGCTTTTTGTGGCAGGTTTATCTCATCAGAGCTTCGCACAGCAGGTGGTGGTAACAGACAGTACTGCCATTCAACCTAAAACAGAAATTGCAGAGGCTCTAACTTCTCAGGAAAAAGTACAGCGATATAAGGTTGATGGTATTGCAGGGGTTGTAGGAGCTTATGTGGTTCTTGACAGTGATGTTGATATGATGTACCAGGATCTCAAAAGCCAGGGGGTTTCAACTGCCGATTTTACCGATTGTGAACTTTTTGGTGGTTTATTAGAGAATAAGCTTTATGCTCATCATGCGATCCAGGATAGTATAATTGTTTCCAATGCTGAACTTGCAAACCAGGTAGATCAACAAATTTCCCAGATGGTAGGGCAAATTGGGTCTATGGAAAAGGTATTAACCTTCTATAAAAGGGAGACTGAAGCCGAGTTTAGAACTGAACTTTTAGAGATCAACAAACAACGTGAGCTTGCAACCAGAATGCAGCAAAAGATAATTGAACCAGTAGAAGTAACTCCAGATGAGGTAAGGGCATATTTTGAATCTATCCCTAAAGATGAACTTCCGGTGTTTGGAGATGAGGTAGAGATCGCTCAAATAGTGATCAAGCCTGAAATTCCGCAAAGCGAAAAACAAAAGATCATTGCACGCCTTATGGAAATGAGGGAAGATGTGGTAGATAATGACGCCAGTTTTGCTACCAAGGCGGTGTTGTATTCGCAGGATCCCGGATCCAGCAGAGATGGGGGTAGAATGATCATTTCACGTAAAGACGGGCTTGATAAAGATTTTAAGGATACCGCTTTCAGCCTTCAGGAAGGGGAAGTGAGCGAGCCTTTTGAATCTCAGTTTGGTTTTCACATTATCAAAGTTGACCGGGTGATAGGCCAGAATCTTGAGATAAGACACATTTTGCTTATTCCTGATGTTACCCAGGCTACTGTAGAAAAAGCCAGAAAACAACTGGACAGTATACGCAACCAGATCATTGCAAAGGAAATTACATTTGCAGATGCAGCTAAGAAATTTTCAGACGAAGAACAAACCGCAGCCAACAGCGGAAGATTGATCAACCCTACTACCGGAGATACCAGATTAGAATTAACTAAAACTCCACCTGAAATTTATGACCAGGTTGTAAATTTAAAGGAAGGGGAAGTTTCATTAATACTTTCAGATCAGGACCGTACCGGAAGAACTTTTTTTAAGATCATCACGGTTAACAAAAGGTATACTGAACATACGGCAGATTTTGCACAGGATTACATGAAGATACAGGATCTTGCTTTACGTTCAAAACAAATGGATGTGATTGAAAAATGGCAAAAGGAAAAAATTGCCGACACATATATTAAAATTAACGGGAAATACCGTAATTGCGATTTTACAAGCAACTGGTTAAAAAAATAGATTATCAATGTCTGATGTTACCGCGGTAGAAAATTTTGTGGTAACCCATAAAAAACTGAAGCAGGAAATTGCTAAGGTCATTGTGGGACAGGATGAGGTTATTGATCAAATCCTGTTATCAATTTTTTCCGGCGGTCATGCGTTGTTAATTGGTGTTCCCGGCTTGGCTAAAACCTTAATGGTTAATACAATTGCCCAGGCATTGGGACTTGACTTTAAAAGGATACAGTTTACACCAGATTTGATGCCCAGCGATATTCTGGGATCAGAGATCCTGGATGAGAACAGGCATTTCAAATTTATTAAGGGTCCAGTTTTTTCAAATATCATCCTGGCCGATGAGATTAACCGTACCCCTCCCAAAACCCAGGCAGCTTTGCTAGAGGCTATGCAGGAGAGGGCGGTCACCGTTGCCGGAAATCATTACAAGCTTAGTCTTCCATATTTTGTACTTGCAACCCAAAACCCAATAGAGCAGGAAGGGACTTATCCTTTGCCTGAGGCCCAGTTGGACAGGTTTATGTTCGCGATCCATTTGGATTATCCATCTTTTAGGGAAGAAGTAGATGTAGTTAAAACAACTACCTCCAATTTTGAAGCACGCATTGAACCAATGTTTAGTGCGGGTGATATTCTTGAGATCCAGAAGTTGGTAAGGCGTGTTCCGGTGGCAGATAATGTTGTGGAATACGCTGTGAATCTTGTTGGGAAAACTCGCCCACAGGGAGATACCGCACCCGAAATAGTAAGAAATTATGTAGATTGGGGAGCAGGTCCAAGAGCCTCACAAAACCTTGTATTGGCAGCTAAAGCCCATGCCATTGTAAATGGCAAATTTTCGCCCGATATTGAAAACATTCAGGCTGTCGCCCTGGGAATTCTAAGGCACAGGGTAATTAAAAATTATAAAGCAGAAGCTGAAGGTATTTCTGAAGCACACATTATTAAGACTTTGTTTTAATCGATTGGATCTCTCATATCCAAAACTAACTCCCTTCCTAAATAACTAACAAACCAGGAATCCTGGGTTTTTACCTTATTGGCCCTTCCATTTTCTATCTTTTTCAGCTAAAAACAAGCGTTTATCCCACAGAATATAGATTCAAATAATTAGAGTTTATCTCTGATTTTACCAATTTCGTAATTTCCTTTATTCAGATTCCCTAATTCATAAAAAACGCACCTTATTTTTGATAAATATTGAATTATATACATCAAATAGCGAGTTTAGGTTCTAATTTTTAATAATGCTTCAAATTTCGTAGTTTTGCAAGGCTTTTAGAATAATAAAAAATCACACAAATATGGCATATGATATTGATATGATCAGAAAGGTTTATAGCCAAATGACGCAACGTGTTAATAAAGCACGTGAGGTTGTTGGAAAACCTTTAACGCTTTCAGAAAAGATCCTTTATTCGCATTTATGGGATGGAGAAACCACACAGGCTTTTCGCCGTGGGAAGGATTATGTAGATTTTGCGCCAGACAGGATCGCCTGCCAGGATGCAACAGCTCAAATGGCACTATTGCAATTTATGCAAGCCGGAAAAAAAACGGTTGCGGTACCTACAACGGTGCATTGCGACCACCTTATCCAGGCAAAATCTGGTGCATTTCTGGACCTTCAGGCAGCAAATAAATCCAGTCGTGAAGTTTTTGACTTTTTAGAATCTGTTTCCAATAAATACGGAATTGGTTTCTGGAAGCCGGGAGCAGGAATTATCCACCAGGTAGTTTTGGAGAATTATGCATTTCCGGGAGGAATGATGATAGGAACAGATTCTCACACTGTAAATGCAGGTGGTTTGGGAATGATCGCTATTGGAGTTGGTGGTGCAGATGCTGTAGATGTGATGGCCGGGATGGCCTGGGAATTAAAATTCCCGAAACTTATTGGAGTACACTTAACCGGGAAATTATCGGGCTGGAGTTCTCCTAAAGATGTTATTTTAAAAGTTGCCGGTATCCTTACCGTGAAAGGTGGAACCGGTGCCATAATTGAATACTTTGGGGAAGGTGCCCGCGCTATGTCTGCTACCGGAAAAGGAACCATTTGTAATATGGGGGCCGAGGTGGGTGCAACCACTTCAACATTTGGGTATGACGATTCTATGGAACGTTATTTAAATGCAACCAACCGCGCCGATGTGGCAAGTGCCGCAAATGAAATAAGAGAATACCTTACAGGAGATGATGAAGTTTATGCAAATCCTGAACAATATTTTGATGAGGTAATTGAGATAAATCTTTCAGAATTAAGACCACATCTTAACGGCCCTTTTACGCCAGATCTTGCCACACCAATTTCTGAAATGGCTGTAAAAGCAAAGGAAAACGACTGGCCAATCAATGTGGATTGGGGTTTAATTGGTTCATGTACCAACTCGTCTTATGAAGATCTTACCCGTGCTGCTTCTATTGCAAAACAGGCGGTTGATAAAAAAGTAAAGGCAAAATCTGATTTTGGTATCAATCCCGGATCTGAGACCATACGTTTTACAGCAGAAAGAGATGGTTTACTTCAAATCTTTGAAGACCTTAATGCAACCATTTTTACCAATGCCTGTGGTCCTTGTATAGGACAATGGGACAGAAGTGACCGCAAGGGCGATGAAAAAAATACCATTGTTCACTCATTCAACAGGAACTTTTCCAAACGCGCCGATGGAAATCCTAATACCCATGCATTTGTGGGTTCTCCTGAAATTGTTGCTGCAATAGCCATCGCCGGAAGATTGGATTTTGATCCAACCAGGGATACTTTGCTTAATGAGGATGGAGTAGAGGTAATGCTGGATGAACCAACGGGAATTGAACTTCCGCCAAAAGGATTTGATGTTAAAGATCCCGGGTACGTAGCCCCATCTGAAGATGGAAATTACGTTGAGGTTAAAGTAGCCGGAGATAGTGAAAGACTGCAATTGCTTGAACCATTTGAAGAATGGGATGGGCAAAACCTTATGGGTGCAAGATTACTTATTAAAGCATTCGGGAAATGTACCACAGATCATATTTCAATGGCAGGCCCCTGGTTGAGATTTAGAGGTCATCTTGATAATATTTCCAATAATATGCTTATTGGGGCTATCAATGCCTTCAATATGAAAACCAATTATGTGAAAAACCAGATCACCGGGGAGTATGACGGGGTGCCGGTTGTACAAAGGGCATATAAAGCTGCAGGAATACCTACAGTTGTGGTTGGAGATCATAACTACGGGGAAGGCTCTTCACGAGAGCATGCCGCTATGGAACCTCGATTCCTTGGAGTTAAGGTTGTTCTTGTAAAATCTTTTGCGAGGATACACGAAACCAATCTTAAAAAACAGGGAATGCTTGGAATTACCTTCCAGAATGAGGCCGATTATGATTTGATTCAGGAAGATGATATTTTCAACTTTGTAGATTTAGAGAATTTTTCTCCGGAAAAACCTTTAACTATTGAAGTAGTACATTCAAACGGAAGCAAAGATATTATTATGGCCAACCACACTTATAACCAGTCACAAATTGAATGGTATAAGAATGGATCTGCTTTGAACTTAATTAAAAAACAAAGTGCAGCCTAAGTGTAGTTTATAGTGAATAAAGACCGCGAATTCCAACTGGGGTTCGCGGTTTTTTTTTGAATTGAACAAAAAAAAGCCTCCGGAAGTAAGTTCCGGAGGCTATAATAACCAACTAAATTAGTACCCCTAATAATTTTCGCTGATCATAAATCTTAAATAACAATTATTTAAATATTCTAAAATCTCATAGAAAACCCAATCTTTCAATAGCAGTTCTAAAATTTTAAAACTGAAATTATTATTGATAATTATTATTTTATTTTTCCAGCAAGTGACCTAAATGAAATTTCATTTTTTAAACCTGAAATAGAACTGCTGATTTTCAAAGTTTTACTATTTGTGTAATGGGCCGGTTTCCCTTTTTATACCCAATGCTTAACAATAATGATCAAATATATTTTCCTCATTAGCTTACTGTTAACAAGGTATTAACTTTACAATGTACTATCGACAGGCTTCTTACTATTATTAATTATAATTCATTAAAGTAGCAGCCTAATACCCGACCTTTGATTTATCACTCTTAACATTTATTATAGTAAGTTTAATGCAGAAACGTTTGGCTATAGGAGCAAGGTTAAAGGAATTAAGGAAACAAAATAAATTTTCACAACAGTTCGTTGCAGAAAACCTTTTTATTTCCCAGGCTGCTTATTCCCTTATTGAAAATTCTCAGAATGGGATTGTTGCAGAGCATATAGTAAACCTGAGTAAACTGTATGAGGTCACTACAGATTTTATTCTCAAAGGCGATAATATGTTGATAAGGATTTCTCCCACCCAGGGTTTTATACCTTATGTTCAACAAAAAGCGCATGCCGGCTATGTTCAAAACTCTGTGGAAGAAATTGCAAGCCAACACGAATCTGAATGGTACCGTATACCCGGGTACAATCCTGCAGTAGATCATATGCTTTTTGAGATTGAAGGAAAAAGCATGCTTCCCACAGTGTTACCTGGTGATATTGTTATATGTCAAAAACAGAAGAATTGGGATAATATTCTTGATGGTTCCCTGGTTATTGTGTGGACCACAAATTCCCTGTTAATTAAAAGAATAAGATCCGGGGATGATAAAGATTATTTGAAATTTGAGAATGACAATCTTGATGATGCTGAAATAATTACTTTCCCGAGAAATGATATAAAGGAAATTTTGATGGTAAGAGGTAAGATAAGCAATGTGCTGGTACCCACCCTACAAATGTCCTCAGATGGGAAAATTAAGAGCATGGAAGAGTCAATTGAATTTCTCAAAAAGGAACTTTATCTAATCACAAAAAAGCTTAATTCGCTAAGAAATTAGGTTTTCTTATTAGGAGGTAGGGTGTAATTTTCTTTACTTTACTTCTCAAAAGCGTCCCTATGAAGCTCTTTAAAAACCAATGGTCCAATATTCTTATTGGAGTAATTATACTTGCATTTATTATTCCCGGAACAAGAAAACCTATCCAGATATTTTTTAATAAAATTTTCTCTTTTAGCCCCTCTGTAACCTCTGAAGATGATAGAAAATCCATTGTCAGTTTTGAATGGGTACTTGAAAAAAATAACAAGGACCGGGCAAATCTATCAGACAGTGAAGGAAAAGTTGTGCTTATAAATTTTTGGGCTACCTGGTGTCCTCCCTGTATTGCAGAAATGCCGAGCTTCCAGGAATTGTATAATGATTACCAGGATAAAATTACTTTTCTCTTTGTTTCTTCTGAAGACCATGAAACTGTGAGAGGTTATTTAAACCGAAAGAGTTTCACATTACCGGCATACAGGCCTTTAAGCCAACCGCCTGCGCCTATGAACGGTAATACACTCCCTACAACGTATTTATTGGATAAGGAAGGCAATATTGTGATCCAGAAAGTGGGAGCAGCCGATTGGAATAGCCAGAGTGTAAGACAAACCATTGACGGGCTTTTAGCCAAATAGGCCCTTGTAAATGCTTTAAAATGTTTTTCTGAAAAAGGACTTAATAAATTGTGGATGATAAAGTGAAAGCATCACCTTCAGGTCTTCAGAAAGTGTGGTTTCTTCATCCAGAAATTTAAAAATTTGCTGCGGGGAATTTTTGCTGTAAAGTTTGGTAAAGATATCTTCTCCCATTTCATTATTTCTGAAAAGAACATCCAGAAAAATAGAATCAAACCACCTGAATTTTTTACTGGTAAGTTCTGCACCCGCGTCTAAGCCTCTTTTAATATTTGAAATAATTTGTGCGACTTTTTTCTCAGTATGTTTAAAAGAATAACCCGATGAGCCTTTGACCCAGGACCCCGCTGTTCCAATTTTGGTGATTTTTGATTTAGAATCCTTATGAAAAGGATAATCTGTCATAGGGATAATACCTTTTTCGGTATCGGTAATGGTATAATCCTTAAGATTTAATATGTCTTCAAGGTAGGTTTTAAGCTGCTTATCATAAATTGCTTCCTCCGTTAGAAAAGGGGTAAAAAACGTGTATTCTACCAGTGCCTCTGTTTCTGAAAATGGCAGGACATATGTGAAACTTGTGCTTCCCTTGTATTTTAAGCGGTAATCCATCATTGTAAAAGTTTCCGGGTCAAAAAAGGGATCTTTTGTTTTGATAGTCCAGCCTTTAAAATGCTGAAAAATGGTAGAATAGGTGGTATCGTTGAGATAGGAGGGGGAAAGCCTGCTGTCAAAAATGTGAAGAGCACTGTATGAATTGGATTTCCCGTACGCAATACAGGAGGCTTCGTCTATTGTTTCAATTTCATCTTTTATAAAGGAAATATTGGAGCAATTTTTCAGCCTGGCCTTTACAAAATTGTAAAAGTCAAGTGATCTCAGCATTTTGTAGGAATAGGGTGGGAGTTGTAATTCTATATTTTTTTCAGAAGAAATAAACAAACCCCGCTGCCAGCTTTTATAGATAATATCATCCCATTTTCCCTCTCCCTGTTCCCAAAAGCACCAGGTCTTATCATTTTCGTCTTTTAGAGAAGGGTCAATAACAGCAAAGGTTTTTTGCTCAAAGAACCTGTCATTTCCAAACTCAAATGCCAGTTGAAGTCCGGCCAGACCTCCTCCAATGATTATGTAATCATAATTTAAAGACATGGCAGGAGTTTTGGTTGAATGCTTTTACTTTTTAAAATATTTAAAAGGTACCCAAAGCATTCCAAAACATTCCCCTTCATCTTTTCCAAGATGTTTGTGGTGCATTTTATGAGCTCTTCTAACTCCTTTTGCATATCTGTTATTTGCATTTCTAAATATCTTGAACCGTTGGTGTATGAATATATCATGAACGGTAAAATAAGCAATACCGTATGCCAGGATGCCCAGGCCTATAGGCAGGGCTATCCAGATATCTTCATATCTCCAAAGAAGGAAGAACCCTATGCTTATAACGGCATAGAATACAAAGAAAAAATCATTTCTTTCCCACCAGCTGTCATGATCCTTGCGGTGGTGATCTTTATGAAGTTTCCATAAAAACCCGTGCATTACATACTTATGGGTAAACCACGCCATCCCTTCCATAATTAAAAATGTGGCAATAAAAACCACGATCCAAAGTAGTGTTTCCATTATAAAATATTTAATCTGTAAGATATATAAGATTTTGCTAGTAAGCCCGCTTTCTCATAGCCCGGAACTCTTATCCGGCTGTTCTTGATCTCAAGCGAAGGCACTTTTTTTAGTTTGTTCAATAATTTTGAATAGTAAATATAAGCAGTATAAACCCCAAATTTGGCTTCAGCCGGCAATTTTAAAATTCCTTTATAACCCGCGTGAAAATCCTCCTCGATCTCCCTTATTATAAGTTGTTTGCTTTCCTCATCCAGAGCAGCAAGGTTGGTGTTTGGAAAATAGCTTCGGCTTAGATCTTCATAATCTGCCTTTAGGTCCCGTAGAAAATTCACTTTTTGAAAGGCCGATCCCAATCTCATCGCAGATTCCCTAAGTTCCTCATATTTTTGATCATTTCCATTCACAAAGACCTTAAGGCACATAAGGCCCACAACATCTGCACTACCGTAGATATACTCTTTGTATTCTTCCTGCGTAAGATAGGTTGATTTATGTAGGTCCAGCCGCATGCTCTTTAGAAAGGCCCGGTACAGCGATTCCTGTATGTTATATTTATGAACAGTTTCTTGAAATGAATTTAGAATTGGGTTAAGGCTTATCCCGGCAGCGATCGCTTTATCAAGTTCATTTGTAAATTCATCCAGTAATTTCTCCTTATCGTATTCATGAAAAGAATCTACAATTTCATCTGCCAGTCTTACAAAACCGTAAATATTGTAAATATCCTGCCTTATGGATGGGGCAAGCATTTTGGTTGCCATTGAAAATGAAGTGCTGTACGCATTGGTTACCGCTTTGCTACAGGTCCTGGAAACAGTGTCAAAAATTGATTTCATACTTTAAATTCTTTTTGGATTAATCCGCTTACCAGTTTTCCTGAAATTAAAGAGGGAGGTACTCCGGGACCTGGAACCGTGAGCTGGCCTGTAAAAAATAAGCCTTTTACTTTTCCGCTTTTTAATTTTGGCCTTAAAAAAGCAGTTTGTAAAAGGGTGTTGGCCATCCCGTAAGCATTTCCTTTATAACTGTTATATTCAGTAATAAAATCATTCACACAAAAGGATTCTTTAAATATAACATTTTTTTTAATCTCTTGATTTGTAAGAGTTTCGAACCGGGTCATAATTTTTTCAAAATAGATCTCTCTAAGTTCGTTGGTGTCTTCCAGGCCGGGTGCTATTGGAACGAGGAAAAAACCATTTTCACACTTTTGTGGGGCAGTTGAGGGATCTGTAACCGAAGTAAAATTTGCATAGAATAAGGGTTCTTTGGGCCATTTTGGCGTGTCATAGATATCTCTTGCATGGGCATCAAAATCTACATCAAAGAATAAATTGTGATGATAAATATTTTCAAGCTTTTTATCAAAACCCACATAGAATAAAAGAGATGATGGGGCAAATGTTTTGCTATTCCAGTAGGCTTCGCTGTATTGCCGGTATTCTTTCTTTAGCAGGGTTTCTGTATGGTGATAATCTGCCCCGCTCACCACGATATCGGTTGGAATAGTGGTGCCATTTACCGATAGCGATTCAACTTTTCCGTTTATAACATTAATTCCATCTATATTTGAGCTGGTTTTAAATTCAACTCCAAGAGATTGGGCCAGTAAATGCATGGCCTCAATAACTTTGTACATTCCCCCCACAGGATGCCAGGTACCCAGACCAAAATCTGCATAATTCATAAAGCTGTAAAAAGACGGGGTGTCACTGGGTTTTGCGCCCAGGAAAAGTACTGGGAATTCAAGGATCTGTATAAGTTTTTGATTGGTGAATTCTTTGCGAACATCCCTGGAAATTGTGCTGAAGAATTGCCCAATTTTTTTAATCGTTGCAGGAGTCACCAGTTCTAGAGGGGAAACTCCCGGGCGGTAAACGAGATCTTTTATGGCAATTTCATAATTGCTCTGAGCCTGATCAATGAACTTTTTTAGCTTAACAGAGCTTCCGGTCTCTTCTTTTTCAAATGCCGCGTAGATCTTTTCCAGGGTATCTTCTATAACAATACTTTCATTGTTTCCAAATAATACCTGGTAGGCGGGATTTAATTTTTCCAGCTTATAATAATCGCCGGGTTGTTTACCAAAATCGGCAAAAAAACGTTCAAATACATCTGGCATCCAATACCAGGATGGTCCCATATCAAAGGTGAAGCCTTCCTTTTTTAATTGACGTGCTCTTCCGCCAACACGGTCACTTTTTTCAAAAACAGTTACCTTGTACCCGGCTTTTGCGAGATAACAGGAGGCCGCCAGGGAGGCAAAACCCGAGCCTATAATACTTACGCGATCTTTCATTCCAGGGTATTTGCAAATTCGGTTATAGATTTATACAACTTAATGTGTGACGGCTGCCTGGTTGGATCAAGCGACTGTATCCTTGCCCCGAAGAGATTAAGCTCTTTAACCGAGTCCTGGCAGAGCTCTTTATCAAATTCCTGGATAAATTCCGGAATTTCCCTGGGAGCAATAGTTAGATAACTTATGAATTTTGGATTTGTGTGTATTTCCAATAAATATTTCATATCCTTAATTGGCATGCTTGGCCCAAGATAAATGGTTTTGCGCTGATTTAGATTGAGTTCGTAATTCAAATATAGAATTCCAAGATCGTGTATTTCATTTTCAGGGAGAAACAGAACATATAAACTTTCATCGCTATAATTGCCCTCATTTTCCAATTGGGCAATATTTAAATAAAGCTTTTGCTTTATCAACCCCACAAGGAAATGTTCGTGAACGGGATTTATGGTATCGGTTTGCCACAAAAGTCCAATTTCATCCAGGAGGGGAATAAATACTTCGTGAAATATTTTTTGAAAGGTTTTAGTTTCCAGAAGGGAATTATAAGTTTTGTTGAAGAGAGCCTGGTCAAAATTGATCATTGCGATCTTAAAGGAATTTAAGGCCCTGCTTTGAACACTGGTACTTGCAGCAACTTCCTTTACCATTTTGGAAATTTCAGGTTCCGAGAGTTTTGCTATTCTTGAGATCTTATACCCGTGGTCGTTTAAAAACGTAACATTCAGGATCTTTTGAAGATTGCAAACATCATAAGTCCTAATATTGGTATCAGTTCTCTCGGGGGTTAAAATATTATACCTTTTCTCCCAAATTCGAATGGTATGTGCTTTGACTCCGCTCAAATGCTCAAGGTCCTTTATGCTGAAATTCTGTTTTATGTGTTCCATATATCTGAAAAAAGAATAGACAAAACTAAATAAAAATATAACCCGAAGTCTAAGGGAAATGTTAAATGTTTAATTATTTCTATAAAAGATTAAACACAACAATGATTTGAAAGAGATGGAAGATAATGCTTGATTGATTGAAAGTGAAGTAAAAGGGAGAATTTTTAAAAACCCAATGTCTTTGTGTGCTTAGATCAAAGAATTTGGTATTGCGGCGGTTGTAGAATTATTAAGTATAATAGATCCCATTAACGATCTGGATCCTTATTCCATCGTAAATAAGAGAATAAAAAAGTAATCGATATGTTAAGTAGGGGAAAAAGAAATTGAGGGATTTATAAAAAAGGAAAATTTTGTACCCGGAGCGGGACTTGAACCCGCACGCCCTAATGGACACATGGCCCTCAACCATGCCTGTCTACCAATTCCAGCACCCGGGTAAATGCGCTTTTGGAATTTAAATTTCCAAAGGCCTGAAGGTAATTCCGGTAAAAAATTTGATCTGGCTGGGTCTTCCATCGGCTACGCTAAAAAGTTTCGCTCAGGATTCCCGATAGAAATCGGGATCATGCCCAACAAAAATCTGAACTTAAAAATGTGATCTGGCTGGGGCTCGAACCCAGGACCCTCTCCTTAAAAGGGAGATGCTCTACCAACTGAGCTACCAAATCGGTATATAGAACTGAACGTAAAGGAGTTTAAAATCCTTCAATCTTGATGTGATCTGGCTGGGGTTTCCTTCGACTACGCTAAAAAGCTTCGCTCAGGATAAACTTCTCGCCCAACAAAATCATAACTTCAATGTGTGATCTGGCTGGGGCTCGAACCCAGGACCCTCTCCTTAAAAGGGAGATGCTCTACCAACTGAGCTACCAAATCGTGTGATGCATTATTTCTCAAACGCGGGTGCAAATATACTATCATTAATTTATTTTTCAAGAGGATTTTCATATAAATTTGTATTTGTTTTAAATTAAAATATAAACCTCTCTCTTTCAGGATATTTTATTTATTGAAAATTTACCCTACCAGTCCTGAATTTTTTTGAAAAATGAATAATCCTTAAATTATACCCCAAAAGACAACAAATAAAAATGAAATTATTTCTAACAGGTTATATGGGATCCGGGAAATCTTATATTGGAAAAATTCTTGCCCGGGAATTATCTATTCCTTTTATAGACCTTGATGATCAAATTGTGAAGATGCAGGGAACAACAATTCCGGATATATTTAAGGAAAGGGGAGAGATTTTCTTTAGAAAACTGGAAACAGAAGTTTTAAAAGATATTCTGGAAAATAAAAATTCAATGGTGGTTGCATTAGGTGGAGGTACCCCTTGTTATGGGAGTAACCTTGATTTAATAAAAAATGATATCCAATCGAGAATAATTTACTTAAAGGCCTCTGTAAATTTCCTAACCGAGCGTCTTTATGCTGAAAAAGATTCCAGGCCCGTTATAAGCCACCTGGATCAAAAAGGGGATCTGGAGGATTTTATTAGGAAACACCTCTTTGAACGCAGTTATTATTACCTGCAGGCCAATCAAATTATAAATGTTGAAGAAAAACTCCCGGGATTAATTGTTGAAGAAATTATGCGGGATCTACAATAGTTCTACGCGGTCTTTTCCCGTTTCAAAATGCACCTGCACCAATTCATGGAGTGAAGTGGATAATGAAATTCCCTTAAAATCGGCTTTAACCGGATATTTTTTGTGGCTTCTATCCACGAGAACAGCTGTTTTAAATCGTTTTACAGGAACTTCCAGAAAATGTTTAACTCCATAGATCAATGTGGCTCCGGAATTTAAAACATCATCTGTCAGGACTATAGATCTATTTGTATACTCTGAAGATGGAAGCGAAGTTTTAACCGGCTTCAGCGGATTTTTTTTATCTACCATTACCTCACATAATACCACCTCAAGATCTGAGATCTTATCCAATACCTTTTTTAGTTTTTGAGCAAACACGAATCCGCTCTTTGAGATACCGGCCAGGATAAGCACTTTTTCATCAACATTGCTTTCATAGATTTGATAGGCTATGCGTCTTATTTTATTTTTTATCTGCTCGCTGTCTAGGATGATATTGGACTGGCTCATACTGCTTAATTTTTTTTAAAGATAAAGAACAATTCATTTCCATCTCTTGGAAGTAATGAATTATAGCATGCTTCAAAAGTTTTAATGTTGAAAAGCTTGCTGAAATAAGTTAAGTATTCACTCTTGTCTCCCCCAAAAGGTGGTCCCTCTTTTTGAAAATGGGTGTTGAAAAGAACGCCGGCAATCCTACCATTACTATTCAATAGATCGTACATTTTACGGGCATATTGTTCCCTAAGGGAGGGAGGTAGTGCACAGAAAAATGTTTGTTCCAGGATAAGGTCAAATTTATCCTGCAACTCAAAAAAATCCATTTCAATTAAATGATCCTGGGGAAAACCCGGAACCCTTTTTAAAAGATTGGCCAATGGTTGAGAAGCTATATCTACCACATAAACATTCTCAAAACCTTTTTCATAAAGATATTCTGCCTCATAAGAGTTCCCTGCTCCCGGAATTAAGATTTTCAAGGATTTATCCTGCAGTTGGTCTATATAGGCTTTTAAAGGAGGTGAAACTACCCCAAGATCCCAGCCGGTATTATGCGCATTATAACGTGAAGCCCAGAATTCCTTGTTTAGTTTCATTCTTTAGTGTCTTCTCCTTTTGAGATTCCCTCTTTTGCTTTCTCCTCGCTGCTGTCCAGCAATTCGTCAATATCCCTGCGGTCTTTTTTGGTAGGCCTTCCTGTGCCTTTTTTTCGGTAATATTCTTTTGAATATTTTAGAAGCTCCATTTTTTCAAAAGCCTCTTTTGGGGTAATGTCATTTACATATAGTCCGGCAATTTTTGCCCCCACCCTGCTTGCGGGAAGATCCAAGACCTCTATCTCATAATCTATCTGGTCTTTGCGTATTGTGATCTTATCTGTCGCATAGACTTCACGGGAAGGTTTTACATTGGCCCCCAGGATCTTTACCTTTCCCTGTTTGCATGCATTTGTAGCCAGGCTTCTGGTTTTAAAAAAACGTACACACCATAAATATTTATCCACTCTCATAAGCTTGTTCTTAAAACTGGCTAAATCTTCAACAAAAATACAAGAATATTGTATCTTGCGGCCTTAAATTTATTTAATGATGAAATTGAGCAGGTTGTTTTTTATAAGTGTTTTAACCGGCACTTTTTTTATAGCATGTAATAAAGATGATGATAGCGAAGAAGAAATTCTTCCCCGGGATAAGGGGGAACAGGCCATTGAAGATGATGAAACCCTAAAGGCTTACCTGGATACCCATTTTTATAATTATGAAGATTTCCAGAACCCTCCCGCAGGTTTTGATTATGTGGTACGATTTGACACTATTGCGGGTGAGAATGCCAATAAGACTCCAATAAGCGCATCACCTCTTCTTTCCACCAAAGTGGTTAACCGGGATGATATTGACTACAATATGTACATCCTGAAAATCAGGGAAGGAGTGGGGAGACAACCTACTTTTGCCGATTCTACCTTTGTAACCTATCAGGGTTCTATTGCCAACCGTACTATTTTTGAAAGCAATACAGTTGTTCCTTCATGGTTTGACCTACCGGGCTATGTTGCCTTGGACCAACAGGGGAGATTAGCCAGATATGGAGGTTCTATTGCAGGATTTAGCGAAGGCCTTACTGAATTCAGGGAAGGTTCAGGATTTGAAGTAAATCCGGACAATACAATAAAATGGAACAATGATTTTGGGGTAGG
Source organism: Gillisia sp. (assembly GCA_039989915.1). GTDB lineage: Bacteria > Bacteroidota > Bacteroidia > Flavobacteriales > Flavobacteriaceae > Gillisia. The sequence continues at coordinate 15,003 of JBDXGW010000009.1, read as the reverse complement.
GGCATTATTTTTCCCTTCCGGACTCGGGTATTTTAATTCAGCTCCTATGGGCTCAAACATCCCTGCCTATAGCCCTTTGATCTTTAGTATTAACCTTTTGAGAGCCGTTGAGGCCGATCATGATAATGACGGAATTCCCTCCTGGATGGAAGATCTTGATGGAGATGAAAATCTTTTCAATGATGACACAGATAAAAATGGGTTCCCTAACCACTCTGATCCAGATGATGATGGAGATGGAACACCTACCCGAAAAGAGATAATTATACATCCCGATGGGACAATAGAGTTCCCGGATACCAGTGGAAACGGAATACCAAACTATTTGGATCCGGATTCTTTTGAGGAACTATAAGAATTGAAAAAGCCGCGAAGATCGCGGCTTTTTTATGCAGTGTATTTTTATTTAGTTGAAACTATATGAAAGTCCAAGGATCCACTGCGAGGGTCTGGAATCTATCTTTATATTATTATCTGTGGCCATTTCGCCAAAAGCATTATTCTCCTTAAATCCTCCTTCATATCTAAGGTCCACACCAAAACGACCCAGGTTTAAACCTGCTCCTAATTGATACCCCAGGGTAATTGGATTTTCTACATCAGAAATATCCCTGGATGAATCTTCCAGCTCATTTTTTAAAATGTATTGAAATGAAGGCCCTGCTTTTATATTAAGGGGGCCAAGTAGATTAACCCCAAGCAGGATGGGAGCATCTATCTTACTTATATTGTAGTCAAAATTTTCATATTCGGTATTCAGTTTGGTGTAAACCAGTTCCGGCTGAAGGAAGAAACCAATGATCTCGAACTTCCCGAAAAGCCCTATATGGTATCCTGTTTTACTTTTACCGTTCTCTATTGTAGATACGTCTCCCGCTACCTGGGAATAATTCTCATACTCGCCGGTGGCTCCATAGTTTAAACCTCCTTTGAACCCATAGGAAGTTTGTGCAAGCGCACTACCTCCAACAAAGAGTAAGGCTGCTACGATCAAATTTTTCATGAATATTGTTTTTAGGTTAAGGTGGTTATAACGCAGTATTTATGCCACTTATTTCCGGGAAATAAAAAAACCCTTCAAAAGCCTGAGCCTGAAGGGTCTTTAATTATGGTTATTAAAATTACTTTCTTCCTTTAACTTTTTCTGATGCCTTTACTATTGCACTGGCGTTAAGGCCATATTTTTCCAATAATTGCTCCGGGGTACCGCTTTCGCCAAACGTATCCTGGGTTGCCACAAATTCCTGGGGCGCAGGATGGTTTTGACTCAAAGTTCTTGCAACACTTTCTCCCAATCCGCCAAGGAAGTTATGCTCCTCAGCAGTCACCACACATCCTGTTTTCTTTACAGATCGAAGAATTGCTTCCTCGTCCAGGGGTTTAATGGTATGAATGTTTATTACTTCAGCGCTTATTCCTTTTTCTTCAAGTTGTTCAGCCGCCTGCAATGCTTCCCAAACCAAATGACCGGTAGCAATGATGGTCACATCGGTCCCTTCGGTTAAAATTACCGCTTTCCCAATTTCAAATTTCTGGTCTACCGGGGTGAAATTTGCAACTTTTGGCCTTCCGAACCTTAAATAAACCGGCCCGTGAAAATCGGCAATGGCAATTGTTGCAGCTTTGGTTTGATTATAATCGCAGGTATTGATAACGGTCATTCCCGGTAACATTTTCATTAATCCCAGGTCTTCCAGGATTTGGTGGGTTGCACCGTCCTCTCCTAGGGTAACCCCTGCGTGAGAAGCACATATTTTTACATTCTTATCTGAATAAGCGATGCTTTGACGTATCTGGTCATACACCCTTCCGGTTGAGAAATTGGCGAAAGTGCCTGTAAAAGGGATCTTCCCGCCTATGGTCATTCCCGCTGCTATTCCCATCATATTTGCTTCAGCAATTCCTATCTGGAAAAACCGCTCGGGATGGTTTGCTTTGAAATCGTCCATCTTTAAAGATCCTGTAAGATCTGCACAAAGAGCCACAACATTTGGGTTGCTTTTTCCAAGTTCAGTCAAACCGTCTCCAAAACCTGAGCGTGTATCTTTACTTCCTGTATTGGTATATTTTTTCATTGTATGTCAATTATCTTGTTATGGGTATTGAAGAGTTTTAATCCTAGTAATCTCCTAAGGTTTCAGGATTTTGAGCAAGGGCTTTTTCAAGTTGCTCATCGTTTGGAGCAACCCCATGCCATTTATGAGAACCCATCATAAAATCAACCCCATGTCCCATCTCTGTGGTCATTAGAATACACACAGGTTTTCCTTTACCGCTGCGGCTTTGTGCTTCCTTAAGACTTTCAATCACTTTTGTAATATTGTTTCCTTCCTTCAACTCCAGAACATCCCAACCAAAAGCTTCAAATTTTGCTTTTAGATTGCCCATTGGCAAAACGTTATCTGTAGAACCATCTATCTGTTGCCCGTTAACATCAATTGTAGATATAAGATTGTCAACCTTATTTGCAGCTGCATACATAATTGCCTCCCAGTTCTGCCCTTCCTGTAATTCGCCATCTCCATGAAGGGAATACACCAGGTGGGAATCTTTATTTAATTTTTTGGTCAAAGCTGCACCAATGGCCACACTCATTCCCTGGCCAAGAGATCCGGATGCAATGCGCACCCCAGGCAAGCCCTCGTGGGTTGTTGGATGACCCTGTAACCTTGAATTTATAAGTCTAAAGGTGTTTAATTCTTTAACAGGGAAGTAACCGCTTCGGGCTAGAACGCTGTAAAATACTGGGGAAATATGGCCGTTTGATAAGAAGAAAAGATCCTCATTCTCCCCGTCCATATTAAAATTACTGTTGTGTTCCATGATCTCCTGGTACAAGGCGGTAATAAATTCGGTACAGCCAAGAGAACCTCCCGGATGGCCTGAATTTACTTTATGCACCTGCCTTAAAATATCCCGGCGAACCTGGCTGATAAAATCTTGTAATTGATGTGTTTCTGGCATTGTTGTGTTATTGTTGTGAATGACGCAAAAATAAGTTTTTAAAAACGTAACTCAAAGCCAGAATTTACCAGTTATCAACGAATTGACCTTTTTAGCTAACAATTTTTAAATTGGGGGGTCCTAATTTTGTGGTTTACTTAAGTATCTTTGCACCACTTAAAAAATACTATGAAGTTTGAACTTTTAACTACAGATCCCGGTAGTAAGGCCAGAGCAGGGAAAATCACCACAGATCACGGAATTATTGAAACTCCCATCTTTATGCCGGTAGGAACGGTGGGATCTGTAAAAGGGGTGCATCAAAGGGAATTAAAGGAAGAGATCAACCCGGATGTTATCCTGGGAAATACCTATCACCTTTATTTACGGCCTCAAACCGAGATCCTGAAAAAAGCTGGAGGGCTTCATAAATTTATAAACTGGGACCGGAACATCCTTACAGATAGTGGGGGATACCAGGTTTATTCGCTTTCAGAAAATAGGAAAATCAAAGAAGAAGGAGTAAAATTTAAATCTCACATTGATGGGTCTTATCATACTTTTACCCCTGAAAATGTAATGGAAATACAGCGTACCATTGGCGCCGATATTATTATGGCTTTTGATGAATGTACGCCCTATCCCTGTGATTACAGGTATGCCAAACGGTCCATGCATATGACGCACAGGTGGCTTGACCGTTGTATCACCCACCTTGAAAAAACCCCGTTTGCGTATGATTATACACAGGCATTTTTTCCTATTGTTCAGGGGAGCACCTATAAGGACCTTCGCCAGCAATCGGCCGAATATATCGCTTCTGTTGGAGCTGAAGGAAACGCTATTGGCGGACTTTCAGTAGGAGAACCGGCAGAGGAAATGTATGCAATGACTGAGGTGGTTACCGCCATTCTTCCGGAAGATAAACCGCGATATTTAATGGGTGTGGGAACGCCTATAAATATACTGGAGAATATTGCCCTGGGTATAGATATGTTTGATTGTGTTATGCCAACCCGGAATGCCCGAAACGGAATGTTATTTACAGCCCACGGTACCATAAACATAAAAAATAAAAAATGGGAAGATGATTTTTCTCCTATTGATGATATGGCCATTACCTGGGTTGATACTGAATATACAAAGGCTTATTTAAAACATTTGTTCTCTGTGAACGAGATGCTTGGCAAACAAATTGCGACCATCCATAATCTTGGCTTTTACCTCTGGTTGGTTCGTGAGGCCAGAAAACATATCTTAGCTGGGGATTTTTCCACCTGGAAAAACAAAATGGTATCTCAAATGGATAAGCGACTATAACTTGAAAATTCTTGACTGGTACATATTAAAACGATATCTGGGTACATTTATCCTTATGCTGGTCTTGTTTATTCCAATTGGGATAACTGTAAATCTTGCAGAAAAGATTGGAAAGATCCTGGAATTTGAAGTTCCCTTAATAGAGGTTTTGATCTATTATATGAACTTCACTATATATTTCACCAACCTTCTTTTTCCGCTTTTCCTGTTCCTTGCCGTAATATGGTTTACATCCAAGCTGGCGAATAATACAGAGATCATTGCATTTTTGAGTAGCGGGGTTTCCTTCTGGAGGTTTTTACGGCCTTATTTGATAGGGGCCACTATTGTTACCATAGGAGCATTAATTTTGAGCCAGTATCTGGCCCCATCGGCCAGTAAAGGATTTAATGAATTTAAGTATACCTATTTAAAAAGCGGCACCGAGATCCAGGAGACCAGCGATGTTTACCGCCAGATCAATGATAAAGAATATATCTACGCCAGTAATTTTCAGCCGGCAACAAAATCGGCCAGGAATTTTACTTTAGAACATTTTGAGGGAAATGAAATGGTGTTTAAATTAAGTGCTTCACGTTTGCAATATATTGATTCAACAGATTCCTACAGACTTACAAACGTAAACTACAGGGTCATAGGAGAAGGGGAGGATGAAATTTTTCATGAACGCACCAAGGATACAATTTTGCCTTTTGAATTTGATGAACTTACCCCGGTCTCTTATATAGCCGAAACCTTGAACCATAGGGAACTGAAAAATTTCATTGAACAGGAAAGAAGAAGAGGCTCCGGGAATATGAACCGCTATCTGGTTGTGGCATATAAGAGATGGAGTTTACCCGTCTCTGCATTTATTCTCACCATAATTGCAGTTGCAGTTTCCTCCAGGAAACGACGGGGGGGAATGGGAGTGAATCTTGCGGTGGGAATTACCCTTGCATTTGTTTTTATATTCTTTGACAAGGTTTTTGGTACAATGGCCGAGCAATCTACATTTTCACCCATTATCGCCGTGTGGTTCCCAAATGTTATGTTTGGGATATTAGCCATTTATCTCTTGTATAATGCTAAGCGATAAATTAAAAAGTTACCTGCATTTTCACGTTATAGTTTTTATCTGGGGTTTTACAGCGGTCCTGGGTGCGCTTATTTCAATAGATGCCGTGCCTTTGGTATGGTACCGTATGTTACTGGCCAGTGGTTTCATTTTACTATATATATGGTGGAAGAAAAAGACCCTTAGAGTTCCTCCTAAAAAACTCTTGATCCTGTTTGTTGCCGGAATTATAATCGCCCTTCACTGGCTTACATTTTTTGGAGCTATTAAGGTTTCCAACGTATCTATTACACTGGCATTGCTCTCAACAGGTGCCTTTTTTACATCTATAATGGAACCTCTTTTTTATAAAAGAAAGTTTGTAGGATATGAGATTTTCTTCGGTTTGATAGTAATGGCGGGGTTGTATATCATCTTTAAAGTAGAGACAGAATATACCCTGGGGATCATTCTGGGTTTGATATCTGCATTTCTTTCCGCAGTTTTTACCTTGATCAACGGGAAATTGATCCACCACGCCCAACCTTCAGTAATATCTTTTTACGAACTTTTTACCGGCGTAGTTGCAATAAGTCTATACCTGGGTTTTATAACCTTTACAGGCGAAGGTACCGGTGGTTTCAGCAGGGATTTTTTTGTGCTTTCTTCGAGTGAATGGATATATCTTTTAATATTGGCTTCGGTTTGTACAGCCTATGCTTTTATAGCTTCGGTAGCAGTGATGAAACATTTGAGCCCGTATACCATTATGCTTACCATAAATCTTGAACCCATTTACGGGATCTTTCTTGCTTTCCTGGTCTTCGGAAATAAGGAGCAAATGGCCCCGCAATTTTATTATGGTGCAGCGATAATCCTTACTACCGTTATCCTCAACGGATATCTAAAAACAAAAAGAAAAATTAATAAGTTATCATAGGAAGTCTTCCTTTTAAAGTTTGTTATATTTGTAGGCTAATAAAAAAACACCATAACTTCATATGGAATATTTGGATTTTGAATTACCCATTAAAGAGTTAGAAGAGCAGTATCAAAAAGCTTGTAATATTGGTTCTGAAAGTAATGTTGATGTAACTGCAACGTGCAGGCAGATCGAGAAAAAGCTGGAGGAGACCAAAAAAGAAATTTACAAGAATCTTACTGCATGGCAACGGGTACAACTTTCCCGTCATCCAAACAGGCCGTATACCATGGATTATATCAATGCTTTATGCGGAAATACATTCCTTGAACTTCATGGAGACAGGAATGTGAAAGATGATAAAGCTATGGTGGGTGGATTGGGTAAAATTGGTGACCAGAGTTTTATGATAGTGGGTCAGCAGAAGGGATATAACACTAAAACCCGCCAATACCGAAACTTTGGAATGGCAAATCCTGAAGGTTACAGGAAAGCTTTGAGGCTTATGAAATCTGCCGAGAAATTTGGAATTCCTGTAGTTACGTTGGTAGATACCCCGGGTGCATATCCGGGCCTTGAAGCCGAAGAACGCGGGCAGGGAGAAGCTATTGCGCGTAACATATTTGAAATGACCAAATTAAAGGTGCCAATAATTGTTGTTATTATTGGAGAAGGTGCCAGTGGCGGGGCATTAGGAATAGGAGTAGGAGATAAGGTTTTAATGCTGGAAAACACCTGGTATTCGGTTATTTCTCCGGAATCCTGTTCTTCGATCTTATGGAGAAGCTGGGAATATAAGGAAATTGCAGCTGAAGCTTTGAAACTTACAGCAAAGGATATGAAAAAACAGAAGCTCATAGATGAAATTGTAAAAGAACCTTTGGGCGGTGCTCATAGCAACAGGGAAGAAACATTTGAGACTGTAAAAAAATCCATATTATCCTCTCTTGAGGAATTTAAAAACTTATCACCAACAGAATTGGTAAAACAAAGAATGGAAAAATATTCTAATATGGGAGTATTTAAATCTTAGTTCTTTAAGCATCACCCTTTCAAAAAAATCCGGGGATTTATCTTCGGATTTTTTTGGCCTTGTTAACAAAAATAAATAGTTGTTAACAGGTAATTGTTAATACCGAAACCCTCAACCGAAGGTTTTTCTTTAAGATTGTCTTAACAATTTTTTTACATTCGTAGTATGGAAAAAATCACCGCCCCCCAAAGCATAAAATATGGTTCCGGGAACATTATAAACCTGGAAAAAGGAAAAATACCCCCGCAAGCTGTTGATCTGGAAGAGGTTGTGTTAGGCGCAATGATGATTGATAAAAAAGGGGTTGACGAGATCATTGATATTTTGCATCCCGATGTTTTTTATAAGATTGCTCATCAATACATTTTTGAGGCTATTTTTAAGCTGTTTGAAAACACCGAGGCGATAGATTTATTAACCGTTTCAAATCAGTTAAGAAAAGAAGGCCGTCTTGATAAAGTAGGAGGGGAGTATTACCTTATTCAGCTTACTCAAAAGGTATCATCTTCTGCCCATATTGAGTTTCATGCCCGTATTATTCTTCAAAAATTTATTCAGCGCAGCCTTATAAAAATTTCAAACGAAATTATTGAGGCCTCGTACGATGAAGGCACCGATGTATTTGACCTTCTGGACACAGCCGAATCTAAATTGTATGAAGTTACACAGGGAAATATCAAGCGTTCTACAGAGACTGCACACAGTTTGGTTATACAGGCCAAGAACAGGATCCAGGAAATTTCTAATAAAGATGGTTTAAGTGGGGTTCCTTCAGGCTTTGATAAACTTGATAAATTAACTTCCGGATGGCAGCCCAGTGACCTGGTAATTATTGCCGCAAGGCCGGGTATGGGTAAAACGGCACTTACGCTTTCTATGGCGCGAAATATTGCGGTGGGGAATAATATTCCGGTTGCATTCTTCTCTTTGGAAATGTCGGCCGTACAGCTTATTACAAGGCTTATTTCTTCCGAGACAGGATTGTCATCAGAAAAATTGAGAACCGGGAACCTGGAGACCCACGAATGGGAACAGTTAAACGTGAAGGTGAAAGATCTTGAAAAGGCACCTTTGTTCATTGATGATACTCCATCTCTTTCTATTTTTGACCTTCGGGCAAAAGCAAGGCGATTATCTTCCCAATACGGCATAAAATTGATCGTGGTAGATTATTTGCAGTTAATGACTGCCGGAAGTTCTGTAAAAGGAGGGAACAGGGAACAGGAGATATCCACCATTTCCCGAAACCTTAAAGCCCTTGCCAAAGAATTAAATATTCCCGTGATCGCTCTGTCACAGTTATCCCGTGCGGTAGAAACACGTGGAGGAAGTAAACGGCCGTTATTGAGTGATCTTAGGGAATCTGGAGCGATTGAGCAGGATGCAGATATTGTATCATTTATCTACCGGCCGGAATACTACAAAATTGATGAATGGGATGATGAAGAGAGATCTCCTACCGCAGGGCAGGGTGAATTTATTGTGGCTAAACACAGAAACGGCGGACTGGAAAATATTAGATTGAAATTTGTTGGACACCTTGGGAAATTTGATAACTTAGATGACTTTGATTCCCCTTTTGAGTTTCATTCAAAAATGAATGAGGCGGCCAATGATGACACTTTCCGTGGGTCTCCTTTGCCAAATCCCAGCGCAAATGAAGCTTTTGGAAGTTCGATGAATGATTTTAATGATGACGACAACGACGTACCATTCTAAAACCCAATTTCAGGTAAGAAAATCAACTCTTTACCCCCCAACATATTTTATATATATTATTAAAAGGAGTGCAAAAACAATAGTTTTTGTGCTCTTTTTGTTTTTAATTTCCCATTCAGCATTAGGTTCTTCCATTTTTATTCCAATGGATGCCAAAAATCAGTCCAACCATTTAAAGGCTTATGGAATTACCTATTATGCCCTGGAAAAAGGTTTGAATGTGAGATGGCTGCTCAATTATCAGGGTGGTTCATTTCTTATTTCAGATGATGAAGAGCTGCAAAGGGAATTGCGTATTCGGGGCGTGTCTTTTGAAGTATTAAGTGATAGCCGTACCCTGTCTATATTGGAAGAAATAGAAAGTCCCTCCCGCAATATGGAGGCTGTAATCTTGGAAAAGGCTCCCAAAATTGCAGTTTATTCTCCAAAGGGAAATAAACCCTGGGATGATGCCGTAACCCTTGCACTTACTTATGCCGAAATACCGTACAAAACTATTTATGATGAAGAGGTTTTAAATGATGCCCTTGTTCTATATGATTGGTTGCATTTGCACCATGAGGATTTTACCGGTCAATTCGGAAAGTTTTATCGCAATTACCGCACTACCCCGTGGTATATTCAGGAAAAAGCCGAAGCCGAAGCTTTGGCAGCTAAACTGGGATATGGAAAGGTTTCAGAACAAAAACTGGCGGTAGCCTTAAAGATAAGGGATTATGTGATTGGCGGAGGCTTTATGTTTGCCATGTGCAGTGCGACAGATAGTTTTGATATTGCTCTTGCTGCCGAGGGTGTAGATATAGCAGAACCTATGTTTGATGGAGATCCCAGTGAGCCCGGGTACCAGTCGAAAATTGATTTTACAAAAACCTTTGCTTTTGAAAATTTTATTCTTGAAAGGGATCCAATGATATATGAGTTTTCCTCGATTGATATGACCAATAAGCGGCAACAGATGGAAATGGCTGCCGATTATTTTACCCTCATGGAATTTTCAGCCAAATGGGATCCTGTTCCTACCATGCTCAACCAAAACCATACAGTGCTGGTAAAAGGATTTATGGGACAAACTACAGCCTTTGATCCTTCCACCCTTAAATCTCACGTTCTGGTCCTGGGGGAGAATAAACTTAATGGAGAAGCCCGCTATATTCACGGGATCAAAGGTCAGGGATTTTTCACTTTTTATGGAGGCCATGATCCGGAGGATTATCAGCATAGGGTAGGAGATCCAAAAACCGAACTGGAGTTGCATCCCACCTCCCCGGGGTATCGGCTTATTTTGAACAATGTCCTTTTTCCAGCGGCTAAGAAGAAAAAACAGAAAACCTAAATTGGAAGTTCGTTAATCCGGTATTCGTTATTTCGGGGTTCGATCACAGAGGATCTGGAATTAATTAATACTGGATTCGTAATTCGTGATTCGGTTACAAAGGATGCGGGGTTCGTTAATACGGGCTTGGGATTTCGGGCTAAATCCTTCCTTTATAACAATACCCCGGGCTAAACAATAAACCACAAACAATACACTCTTTGATGAAGATATTTCAGAAAGAAATTATACTGAAAGAAAAAAAGCGGGGATTCCATTTGGTTACTTCAGAGATCATAGAGCAATTCCCGGAAATTTTAGAAATTGAAATTGGAATTTTTTCAGCATTTATTAAACATACCTCGGCCAGCCTGAGCATTAATGAAAATGCAGATCCTACGGTGCGGGGAGATTTTGAGAGACATTTTAATAAGATGGTTCCCGAAGGTGCACCTTATTATAAACATACCATGGAAGGGCAAGATGATATGCCCACACATATTAAAGCCTCACTTTTGGGAAATAGTATTCAGGTACCAATTACAAGTGGAGAATTGAACCTGGGTACCTGGCAGGGAATTTACCTATGTGAGCATAGGGATGAAGGAGGTAGACGAAGGTTGGTACTTACCGCATATGGAATTTAAAAATGGGGATAAATAAAAAATCCCGCCAGTGGCGGGATTCATTATATAAGAACGATAATCGTATTTAATTTATTTTACTTTGTCAACAATAGCTTTGAACGCATCAGGGTGATTCATCGCAAGATCGGCAAGAACCTTACGGTTCAAATCGATATTGGCAGATTTTAATCCTCCCATGAATTGAGAATAAGACATTCCATATTGTCTGGCACCTGCATTGATACGGATGATCCAAAGGGAACGGAAATTTCTTTTCTTGGTCTTACGGTCTCTGTAAGCATATAACATTGCTTTGTCAACCGCGTTTTTAGCTACTGTCCAAACGTTTTTACGTCTTCCAAAGTAACCTTTTGCCTGTTTTAGAACCTTTTTTCTTCTGGCTCTCTTGGCAACTGAATTTACTGATCTTGGCATATTTTAATTGTTTTTGTAGCAGGCGTCCATTTTGGAACTTGTATGGCCTGACTCCAGGGTTTATAAATGGTTTAAACCATCAAAACTTCAAATTACTTTAAACGTAACTGAGCTTTGATATTTGCTTCATCCGCTTCATGTACCAGGGTACTGTGCGTTAAAGCTAGCTTACGTTTCTTAGACTTCTTTGTTAAGATGTGACTTTTAAACGCGTGCTTTCTTTTGATTTTACCGGTACCAGTAAGCTTAAAACGCTTCTTGGCACTGGATTTTGTTTTCATCTTAGGCATGCTCTTTTGAATTTATTAATTACCGTTCTTATTTTGTTTTCTTTGGAGACATAAACATGGTCATACGTTTACCTTCCAGTTTTGGCATTTGTTCAACTTTGCCCACTTCTTCAAGGTCCTGTGCAAGTCTTAGCAACAGAATTTGCCCCTGGTCTTTAAAAACAATAGACCTTCCTTTAAAAAATACAAAGGCCTTTAATTTAGCCCCGTCTTTTAGAAATTTTTCGGCATTCTTCTTTTTAAATTCGTAGTCGTGATCATCGGTCTGCGGCCCAAAACGAATTTCTTTTACCACTACTTTAGTAGCCTTCGCTTTTAAAACCTTTTCTCTCTTTTTTTGCTCATAGAGAAATTTCTTGTAATCCATGACCTTGGCTACAGGAGGGTTTGCGTTTGGAGAAATTTCTACCAAATCCAATCCTTGTTCTTCGGCAATTTCCAATGCTCTTTTAATTGGATACACTCCAATTTCAACATTTTCGCCTACAAGGCGAACTTCATCGGTCCGGATTTTCGCATTAATGCGATGTTGGTCTTCTTTAATCTCTCTAAGCGGTCGCTTGGATCTTTTTCTACGTATTGCTATGGCTATATAATTTTAATTAAACTTTAAACGTTTTAAGCGTTCTTTTTATTTCGTTATTTATTAATTGAGCAAAGTCTTCAATTGACATTATGCCAATGTCGCCTTCGCCGTGTTTGCGCACAGAAACTGTACCATCTTTCTCCTCTTGTTCTCCTATTATCAACATATACGGGACCTTGCTCATTTCAGCTTCCCGTATCTTCTTGCCAATAGTATCATTGCGGTTATTAGCCAGGGCGCGAATTTCGTGATTTTCCAGCAAACTCAAAACTTTTTGTGAGTATTTTTCATATTTCTCACTGAGTGAGAGAATAATAGCTTGTTCGGGCATTAACCACAAGGGGAAGTTACCCCCGGTATTCTCAAGAAGCACTGCCACAAAACGTTCCATACTACCAAATGGCGCACGGTGTATCATTACCGGCCTATGCAATTCATTATCGCTTCCTTTATAAGTAAGGTCAAAACGTTCGGGAAGATTGTAGTCTACCTGGATAGTTCCAAGTTGCCAGCTTCTCCCCAGTGCGTCTTTCACCATAAAATCCAGTTTAGGGCCATAAAAAGCAGCCTCCCCTGTTTCTACAACATAGCTAAGGCCTTTTTCATTAGCGGCAGAAATGATCGCGCTTTCAGCTTTTTCCCAAACTTCGTCGCTACCTATATATTTGGCTTTATTCTCAGGATCACGTAAGGAAACCTGGGCCGTAAAATCATCAAAGCCTAAAGATTCAAATACATATAAGGTAAGATCAATAACTTTTTTGAATTCTTCATCCAATTGATCCGGAGTACAAAAGATATGGGCATCATCCTGGGTAAAACCACGCACTCTTGTTAATCCATGCAATTCCCCGCTTTGCTCATACCGGTAAACCGTTCCAAATTCAGCAAATCTTTTAGGAAGGTCTCTGTAACTCCAGGGAGCGGAATTATAAATCTCGCAATGATGAGGACAATTCATGGGTTTTAGCATGAATTCTTCCCCTTCATTAGGAGTTTTTATTGGTTGAAAGCTATCTGCTCCATATTTCTCATAGTGGCCGGAAGTTACATATAATTCTTTTTGGCCAATATGTGGGGTGATCACCATTTCATACCCGGCAGTTTTCTGGGCTTTCTTCAGGAAGTTTTCCAGTCTCTCGCGTAAAGCCGCTCCTTTTGGGAGCCACAGGGGTAATCCCTGTCCAACTTTTGCTGAAAATGTGAAAAGTTCAAGTTCTTTTCCCAGTTTCCTGTGATCACGTCTTTTTGCTTCTTCAAGAAGTTCAAGATATTCTTTCAGGTCCTTTTGCTTGGGGAAAGAAATCCCATAAACCCTGGTGAGTTGTGGGTTCTTTTCATCACCTCTCCAATAAGCTCCTGCGGCGCTTGTCAATTTTACTGCCTTGATAAACCCGGTATTTGGAATATGCCCACCCCTGCAAAGATCTGTAAAGGTGTCATGGTCACAAAATGTAATTGTTCCATCTTCAAGGTTTTCTATGAGTTCCACCTTGAAAGGGTTGTTCTGTTTTCTGTAAAACTCTAAAGCCTCTTCTTTGCCGGCAGATCTCATTTTGAACTCGTGCTTACCTCGGGCAATTTCCAGCATTTTATCCTCAATCTTCTTGAAATCATTTTCAGAGATCTTTTGCTCCCCAAAATCTATATCATAATAAAACCCGCGATCAATAGCCGGTCCTATTGTAAGCTTTACACCAGGATACAATTGCTCAATTGCCTGGGCCATTACGTGAGATGTCGAATGCCAGAAGGCTTTTTTTCCTTCTGTATCATTAAATGTAAATAAAGTAAGACTGCCATCTGTAGTCAATGGGGTGGAAGTTTCAACAATGGTATCATTGAATTTTGCTGAAATAACATTTCGGGCAAGGCCTTCGCTTATGCTGAAAGCTACATCCATAGGAGTGCTGCCACTCTCAAATTCCTTAATAGTGCCATCTGGCAAACTTATCTTTATCATTATAATTTTAATTATAGGGCAAATATAATAGGATAAATGGGGCTATACAATAATGAGGAGTATATTATCCAATTTATTGACCGGGGTGTTTTCCCCTATTTTTAGTGTGGTAAGGCCAAGCTTTCTATGATTTTCCGGGTTAATACTTTAAATGGTATTATACATAATTTATATGTAAGACCGGATGTGGTTCTTTTCTGGAGGGTTTTATTGAAATTTTCTGCGGTACAAAACACACATTCAACCTGTTATAAAATACATTGAATTTTATTTCAAAAAAGGTGAAATAAAGTTTGTTTTCAAGAAATAAAGCGGTGTATATTTGCAGCCGCTTAGGGGATGGCTTTGTAGTTATGCGGAGGCGGAAGTTCATTGATGGTTACTGGTTTTGTGGGGTTATAGGGCATTGGTTTTTGCCTGGTTGTTTCCTGAGAAAAAAAACTTCAAAAAAGTTTGCGGGATATAGAATAAGCATGGTATATTTGCAGCCGCTTAATTGTGAACTGCGGGTTGTTCTTGCTCCAAAATTTTCCTAAAAAAACTTTAAAATAAAGTTTGGTTGGTAAAGAAAAAGTGTTGTATATTTGCAGCCGCTTACAAAGCGAGTGATTGTTCATTAGGTTTTGAGATTGAATAGGGATCCCGGGTAGGGTGAGAGAGTAAGGTTCGAGTCCTTTTATTCCGGCTAGAAGTTGTGGTTTTGACTGCGACAAAAAGTTCTTTGATATATTGAATTGACAGCGCGTTTTACTACTTAGGTAGTAAAGCAAAGAAATTAAATTAAGACTAGAAAAGTCATTTTGAGTGTCTTTTATGTA
>JBDXGW010000008.1:0-44695 GCA_039989915.1 Gillisia sp. | reverse complement strand
TCAAGAATCGCTCCTTAGCTCGGGCCTTCTCTTCATCCCTTCTTCCCCCACCTATTGCACAATCTACTTTATGGGAATCTATCGCATCCAATAAGGTTGTTATTTGCAGGGAATTTCTGGTTGCATTTTTCCCTCTTTCTTCTCTAACTCTTCCTTTGTCTATTGCTTCCTGTACAGAACCTACAATAAGTTGGACCCCTAACTCTTTTAAAATATCATCTCTGAACTTTATTGTTTCCGGAAAATTATGGCCTGTATCCACATGCATAAGCGGAAACGGAATTTTACTTGGATAAAAAGCTTTTTTTGCCAAATGAGTCACTAAAATAGAATCTTTTCCTCCCGAAAATAAAATAACAGGATTTTCAAATTGGGCCCACACTTCCCTCAAAATATAGATAGCCTCAGATTCTAATTCGTCTAAATAATTTAAATAATATTTGCTCATAATGTTGAAATTTCCAGTTTATTTTGAAGGTGTAAAACAATTCTTTTTATGGCCTCTTCCAAATTTTCCTCTTCCGTTTTTATCTCTAAATCTGGTATCTCAGGAGTCTCATAAAGAGCATCTATCCCTGTGAAATTTTTTATCTCACCGGCCCTTGCTTTTTTATAAAGACCTTTTACATCCCTACGTTCACATTCCTTAAGAGAAGTATTAACAAAAACCTCGACTACATTCTCCTTACCAATAATTTGCTGTATAACCTCCCTGTCTTTTTTTAAAGGAGAAATAAAAGAAGCAATTACAACCACCCCTGATTCCACAAAAAGCTTAGCAACCTCGGCAATTCGGCGAAGGTTCTCTTTACGGTCTTCGGGACTAAATTCCAGGTTATTATTCAACCCCTTCCGAACATTATCTCCATCTAAAGAGAATGTCCTGACGCCCTGCTTAAATAATTCTTTTTCCACCCTATTAGCCAGTGTCGATTTACCTGAACCTGAAAGCCCTGTAAACCAAACAACAAAAGAGGAGTGGCCGTTTAATTGATTTCTATCTACTTTTCTTATTTGGAAATTATGGGGAATTATATTTTTCATATTGATATTTTTTGGATGCCAAAGCCTGCTGTTCCCTAAGTTTAATTCTGCGTTGCTTTAAACCGTAATCTATCTTATACCAACCCCGCTCGTGAAGGTAATAAAGGATCATTTTTGTAACCACTTCTGCTCCACCTACTTTCAAGCCCACCAGAGAATTACCCGAGATAACCCAGGCAAGAATTATAGTGTCAATTGTTCCAACTATCCTCCAAGTAATTGTTTTGGCTATATGTCTTTTTCTACTATCACCATTTATGGTAATTCCAGCCCTTATCCTAAACCAAACTCTTTCGTGTAAGTAATAGAGGACCATTTTGGTTAATACCTCAGCAAAACCAATTTGTAATCCTGTAAGCGGATCGCCTGTAATTAACCAGGCCAATAGAATGGTATCAAGGGTTCCAATGATCCTCCAGGTTACAGATTTAGCGATATGTCTTTTATAAGAATTACCCAAAAGCTGTAACTAAAAAATAATTATTTAAAAGATTTTCTCTGTTATATAACATTGGCAATAAAGATTCCTGATCTATAACCTTAAGGCCTGCCGACTCACAAATTGCCTGACCTGCTGCTGTATCCCATTCCATGGTGGGTGCAAATCTTGGATAAACATCTGCCTCACCCTCTGCAACCAAACAAAATTTTAAAGAACTGCCTTTTGAAACAATTTCAACCTCTTTATTATATTTAGTTTTCAATTTTTCAATAAAAAGGAGGGTGTCATCATTCATATGTGACCGGCTACCAACAACTCTTATTTTTTCCACCCCAGAAGAGTGCCCAATCTGCGTTAAATTGGCTTGACTCAAACTAAATTCTTCATCAGGACTAACGGTCACTTTGTAACTTAATTTCCTTAAAACATCACCAAAATAAAGTTGATTTTTTGCAGGTACATAAATTACCCCAAAAATGGGAGCATTCATATGAATAAAGGCAATATTAACCGTGAACTCCCCATTCCTTTTAATAAACTCCTTGGTCCCATCAAGAGGGTCTACTATCCAGCATTCTGGCCATTTCTTCCTTTGAGAAAAGTCCAATTGTTTATTCTCCTCACTTATTATAGGCACACCAGTGGGTAATAGATACTTATTTATTATATCATTGGCTCTCTTATCAGCAATTGTAAGGGGGGAATCATCAAATTTAATTTCAACTTGGAAATCTTTGTTATCATAAATTTTCATTATTTCCCTACCGGCCTCAATAGCCGCTTTTATTGCTATTAAATAAATTTCTTTCATTTAAATTACTTTTATATTAAAAACAAATTCTCTTTATCATAGATTGAGGTAAAATAATATTTGGAGGTAAGATTAGGGTTGAGAGGGTTTTAATTAATCTATGAAATAATATGAAATTAGGTTATCTTAACTCACTTTTTTTAAATTAAATTAAACAATGAACTTTTTCATACCAACTACTCTGAAAAATTAATAGAGAAGGAAATTTCCCATTTGAAAGAAAATTTAATTTTCAAAAATAATGAACTAAAAAGTGTCAAATATAGAATTTTTCAATGCATTAAAATGAAATTAAAAGTTTAAATTCATTTCAAACCACACAAGGAGCAAAACAAATCAAGAGATTTCGTGATACTCCTAAATTATAAGGTCAATTCTTTATTTAATCTAAAATCATGAACTTCCTCAAATCCTATTGGTTTTATATTATGGCTGCAGCTATTACCATTTTCGGATTGATTACCGGGTGGTATTTCTTTATTCTTATTGCTATTCCCTTCGGACTCTTTGGCCGGGGGAACCGGGATAAATAGGCGTTAAACTTATACTAATTACCTACTTTCAATTGGAAATCCCTTGCATTGAGAGTACCTTGAGTTAAAAATCAATTATCAAATTTGTTGGACGCTTCGCTTCTGGGAACCAGGAACCCAAGAATCTAGAAACCAGAGTCTGGAGTCTAGACTAAAAACCTGATAAGTTAAATTCAGATTGAAAAGACTCAAAATAAAAATTCAGGAATTTTAAAAATAATAATTTCCGCTTATAATTTTAGCTACTAGTACAAGGTTAAGTGAATACAGATTAGAACAAATTTTTTATAAGACAATAAAAAACAGAAAAAATGAAAGATTACGGAACATTATCACAGGCTATAAATAAACTTAAACTCGAAGAAGGATATGAATATGACTTCAACCTTCTTGATGAACATATCGAGATCAAAGCTGAAAATGAAACCTACCATATCAACGAATTTAATGTTGATAAAGTCCTGCGATTTGAAGGAATGAGCAACCCCGATGACAACGCGATCCTTTATGCAATCACAACAGATAACGGTAAAAAAGGTGTTCTGGTAGATGGTTATGGGATCTCCGGTGGGCAGGTTTCTAAGGCGATGCTCGATAAGCTGGATCTTAAGGCTCATCGACCTACCGATTAACGAGTTAAACTTGTATTAAATGCTACAACCACCCTTGTCTAACGCTTAACCTATCGTATTTTTGTATATGAAATTAATCTTTAATAAATAAAAACTATGAGTTACTTAGGATTAGATGAAAAGAAAACTACTAAAACTGTTCAGGAATTGAACATCCTTTTAGCCGATTACCATATATACTATCAAAAACTTCGAAATTTTCACTGGAACGTAATAGGGAAAAATTTCTTTGACCTGCACGAGAAGTTCGAAGAACTTTATGATGACGCAAAATTAAAGGTGGACGAAATCGCAGAGCGTATTCTTACCCTTCGGTTTCAACCCACAAGCAACCTTAGCGATTATTTAAAGGCTTCCAATTTAAAGGAATCTTCATCTGATCTTACTGACACCAAAATGATCCAAACCCTGCTTGACGACCACGGGACACTCCTAAAACAAATGAGAAAAGTAACAGAAGTGGCCGATAAGGGTGGTGATGAAGGTACTATTGACCTGATTGGAGCCTACATTAGAGAACTTGAAAAAACCAGCTGGATGCTTGATTCATGGAAAATGAAAACAAGCGAAAACCATAAACCGGCTTAGTCTGTTTCAAACCATTCAGTAATATTATTTTAAATTAAAAAATGATCCCCGATTCTTTACGGAGCCGGGGATCATTTTTTTGTGTTAATAAGCAGAAAACAAAAACCTTTTATTCCGAAAAAGATAGGAGGTTCCCTTTTTAATCAAACTCTCCATTTCACTTCCTTAGCAGGAAAAATTTGCCCTATTTTTCTAAAGAGGAGAGTTTTAAAATATATAATTGAATTTGAGAAATTCACAAGGACAACCGAAATAATCTGCTTTTTCCTTTTTGACTTTTTTACTTTTTTACTTACTTTAAAAACTAAATCCGAAGCCGAATGCAAATCGCATTCCCTCGCTGCTTCCAAAGAGGCTGAATTTACCGCTTATAGCTTCTGCACTGTTTACCCAGAAACCTCCACCATAACTGTCGTGCCACACATTGCTGTCATATTCCGGCACCCATACCCTACCTATATCATAACCCGCAAAGATGCCGATTTGGAAAGGAAGGAACGAGGTTTTAAACTGGTCAAAACTGTATCTAAGGTCTCCTCCTGCTGCAAAAGCACTCTTACCCGCAAATCTTTGCAACCTGTAACCTCTTAAACCGCTATCTCCCCCCAAGGTTGCTGCCTGGTAAAATTCGTAATCATCGCCCATATTTAAATGCGCCTGTACCCGTGAATTAAGAACAAGTCTCCTGTTGCGTGACAGGGCATTGTAAAACTCCCAGTAGGGTTTGAAATATCCAAAATTCCTGTCGGTTTCCTCAAGATTCATTTTTCCTCCAAGGGTTAATTCGAACTTCATTCCCCGGGTTGGGTTCAAATTATGGTCATAACTCTCATACCTGTAAATCCCTTCCAGTCCGCCAAAAAACTTACGCTCAAAAAAGTCCGCGTCCTGCACCGGTGCAAATTCTTCAGTAATGAATCTTCCCTCGGTCTCATCAACTTTCACACCTTCAAAATTGGCTTTGTAAGAGAAGAAACTTCCAAAGGGTGTCTTGCGAACAAACCCAAACTGAGTTCCAAATTTGCTTATCCTGGTACGGTTATAATCAAGGTCCAGTTCTTCATCAAAATTCAGGGTCTCGTTGCCATAGCCAAAGAAATTATTTGCAAAATTCGGACTGGTGAAATGCGCTCCTACCGAAAGATTGAACCTTCCAAGTATCTGCGCAAATTCCCCGGAGTAAGAAGCATCAAACCCCTGGGTAGCAAAATAATATCCTCCTCTTAGGGTATGACTGGAGGTAAATGGATTTCTTTTGAAACCATTATAGATAAAAGAGGTTTGTAAACCTATTTTAAATCCATCATCCGGGTTATATCCAAAACCGGGAGTTAAACCACCTGAATTAAATACCTTTTTGTCTTTATCAAAGGTGTTCTGCTCATAATCATCGCGCAACCTTACCTTAGCGTGACCTTTTGATTCCACAGTATTAGGACGGGTTTTATGGTCATATATTTTCACCCTTCGGCCGCTGTTAGTCGCTACCCTGTAAATATCATTATTATGACCTCCTATAGCTCTTACAAAAATAAGATCGTTCTTTTCATCTCCTGTGATCTCGAAAATATCATCATCCCCTAGTCCATATACCCAAATTTCATTGGTTTCCTTTTTATCATAGATCTTTTCACTTACCACATCGGCTTTTTCACCATCCTTTAAACGGGTAATAAGCACTTTAGTCTTCCCTTCCGGTAGGCGGCTTATTTCTATATGGTCATCTTTATCTGTCCCGGTAACCACGGCAAGGGTTGCCATGTGATCATAATAGCGTTTGGTAATATCGACTATATTATTGCGGCGGCCCTTCAGGCTATTGATTATATCCTCTGTTGCTTCGCCCCGGGTTTCCGGAGGTAAATTTTGAAACGCTGCTTGAATTACTTCGTCTGTTATATTTTCCTGGATAAATTTAGCCTCGGCCATCCAGGTCTCCCTTCCCACGTTTTGGGTTAATTCCCTGTCCAGCCCTATGGCAGCAATATTAAACCATTTAACATCATTTATATCTTCGCCATACACTCCAAACTGCTTTGAAAAGCCTGCCAGAGCGCGAAGGGTACCAAAAAAAGCGCCGTCATAATTTGAAAATACCTGGTCGCGGTCCCTTGGAATAGGTTCAAATGTGCGATTGTCATCTTCATCTTCAATCTCTGCCCAACGCCATTGATCCTGGTGCCTGTCCCAATCCCCTATCAACATATCAAAGATACGGGCACGAACATAAGAAGGTTCATTTAGTTTATATTTTTCATCGCGCCTAAGCCTTTCAAACATTGCTCTGGTACTTACAATATCGTGATTTGCACCAGCGAAATTTTCACTTCCCAGCCAATTGTCTTCCGGGCGTTCCTCAATCATATAAACATCATCTCCATGGACCGCATTGTATTTGCCCATGATCTTTTGCTTGGGCAAATAATAAACCTCGGGATTGGTATAGTATACATTGGCCGCTTTAGCCAAAGTTGGAATGGCAAGAAAAGCAAACGGATGGGATGCTGTATAAAGATCGTTTAAAAACTCTTCAGCAATGGTATTTTCAAATTGTTCTTCTACAGCTTTATCTTTAAAAGCTACGGCCTGAATATATTGTACCGCACTTTTTCTTATTCTCCTTAGATTATATTCGCGATCAAGACTGTCTTTAACCCTTAGGGAAACTGTTTGATGGCCTCCCCCTGCCTGAATTATATCCAGCCCTCCATATAGAGTAGAAAGATCTGCCACTTCAAATTGTACATCCCTGCCATACAAATCTCTGTAACGTTCTCCCCAAAGCGTCCTGAAAACATCGCTTTTTTCAGTTTCTTCCTTCGGGTAAATTGAGGTAGTTACGGTTTCAGGAAAAGTTTCGGAAAGGTGAGATACATCAAACTCTTCAGGGGCAGGATGCACTTCTTTCTGGTACAAAAGTTTAGCCCTGTTATTTTCATTTCCGTAGAAACTCACCCAGGAGGAACCATCTTCAAATACATCATAAACTGCAAACCCCTGGCCTGGATAAGCAAATAAACCATCGTTGCTTAATGATGCATAAGAGGCTTTAGAAGCTGAACCCGACACTATTTGTTTTACATTCCCATTAATAATGTATTGAAGGGAATGTTCATGTCCTGAAACAAAAATGAGCCTCTCGGCATCTTTTCCTAAGGTTTCAAGTCTTTTAACCATGGACTTATAGCGTTCATTCTGGGCATCCTGAATAGATACCCCTCCGGTTGTTCTCACAAGCGAAACCAGCGAACCTAAAATTGGAACCGGTACTTTCTTTTGTGTAGGATATAAATGCTGGTCAAAATTGTATTGCCCCCCATGCACTCCATTGGTATAAAGTGGATGGTGTAAGGCAAAGATGATGGTTTTGTTCTGACTCTTTTTAAGTTCGGTTTCCACTTCTTCAAAGAGGGCTTCCCTTGTCTTAATATCGGGGCAGTCCTTATTTATTAGTGGATGCACATCCCAGTCGGTCAAAAACCATTGAGAATCCATTACAATCATCTGGATGTCATCGCTTATTTCAATGATCTCGAGTCCGCAGCCGGTGTTGGGCGACCATTTTAACTGGTCTCCAAGTTTTTCCTTTAGATAATCGGCCTGGCGCTCTACCCCGGGGATCCCGCGATTATACCAGTCGTGATTTCCCGGGATGAATATTACATTGCCTTCATATTTTTCTATCGCGTCCAGCTGAGCATCCAGCCTGTATTCGGCAAAATCACGGTCTTTCGTACCCTCCTCAGGCATCCCGATTGGGTAAATATTGTCTCCCAGAAATAGGGTGTAATTATCTTTGACCTTGACAGAATCCATATAATTCTTAAAGGCTATAAGCCCTTCAGAAGTACCTCCGGGCTCGGAATACCCCCCGTCACCCACCAGGTAAAATGATTTTGCTACTTTTAGTTCTTTAGGATATCCAAAGTTTTCTTCCGGTTCCCCATCCTTATATTTTGGGGCAGTTGTGGCACAACCGTAAAGGATTGCAGATGCAAGGAACG
Organism: Gillisia sp.; assembly: GCA_039989915.1. Lineage (GTDB taxonomy): Bacteria > Bacteroidota > Bacteroidia > Flavobacteriales > Flavobacteriaceae > Gillisia. The sequence goes on along the minus strand of JBDXGW010000008.1, from coordinate 36,641 downwards.
TTAGAAATATGTTATTTTTTTTCATGCAATTTTAAGGGGTGTTTTTTTTATGTAATTTGGCTCCATAAATAACCTTCCTAATGAGTGATATAATTAATAAAGCCGATAAATTTGTACTGGATTTATTCAAGGAAAAATTACCCAATTCATTTATATATCATAACTATAACCACACACAAAGAGTGGTTAAAAGTACTAAAGAATTAATTGAGAATTCCGAAATAAATGTTAAAGAAGAACAGGCTTTACTGCTGGCAGCGTGGCTTCACGACACCGGCTACACTGTAAAATTCGCGGGTCACGAAGAGGAAAGTGTCAAGATAGCGCAGAGTTTTTTAAAGGAAAATGAGGTTGAAGAAGACATCATAAAAATGGTGGAAGAATGTATCCTGGCAACCAAATTTGATTCTACCCCAGCTACAAATCTTGAAAAAATAATCAAGGACGCAGACAGCTCTCACCTTGCTAAAGACTATTTTCTGGATACAAGTGAATTTTTGAGACAGGAACTTCAATTGCTGAATATTAAAAATTACACCCCGGTTGAATGGCTGGAAGAGAACATTCTGCTCTTCACTGAAAAACATAAATATCTTACAGATTACGCTACACGGAAATGGAAACCAAATAAGGACAAAAATCTTTCAGCTTTACTGGAAAAAAAGAACAAGGCCTCCCAGAAGTTAAAGAAGGAAGAGGAAAAAGCCGAATTAAAAGCAAGTGCCAAGAATAATAATCCTGAGAAAAGTATTCAAACCCTGTTCAGGGTTACTTTGAGGAACCATATTAAGTTAAGCGATATTGCAGATACCAAGGCCAACATCCTGCTTTCAGTAAACGCCATTATAATTTCCCTGGCGCTGGCAAATCTTATTCCGCAGCTTGATGCCGCAACCAATAAGCACCTTTTAATCCCCACTATGATACTTATAGTATTTAGTGTGGCATCTATTATACTTTCCATTATGTCTACCAGGCCAAATGTAACCTCGGGTGAGTTTACCAAGGAACAGGTAGAAAAAAGAGAGGTGAATTTATTGTTCTTTGGGAATTTTCATAAAATGCCCTTTGAACAATTCAAATGGGGAATGAATAAGTTGATCCAGGATAAAGATTATGTGTATGAATCTATGATGCTGGACCTTCACCTGTTGGGAATAGTGCTCCAAAGGAAATATTTATTGCTGCGACTTACCTATACTGTTTTTATGATAGGTATTATTGTTTCTGTTTTGAGTTACGTAGTGGCTTTTTACTTAATTTAAATAATCCACCAAACCTTCATAAGTAATAGTTTTATCGGGTGCTTTTTCGTCTGGGGTATACAAAATGTCTACCCTTATCGCCTTAAGCCCTATAACTCCCTGCACATCTTCAAGTTCCAGGATCTCAACTGTTTCACCCAGGTATTTCTTGGTTTGGAGGTATTTTATGTAACGTAGATATTCCCGCTCATCTGCACTCTGGGAATAAACGATCACGATCTTCCCTTTCACGGTTATCCTTTCCTCCGTGTTTTTTATAAATGCCTTGTCTATACGTTTTTTTATGATCTCATAACGTGCATTGTAGGTACCATCAACGTCAAATTTCTTTTCATCCATTCGGTACCGAATAGAAAGAGTACTGTTAAATACCAGAATTAAGGACGCAGCATCCAATTTCACCGGGGTGGTTTTTTGCACTTGGTAAAACCTGTTCTCCATCTCGCACATAGTACTTAGCTGCCATAAACGCAGATTATAGAGATACACTTTATTAAAAGGGCGTTTGTATGTCAAAGATGCTCCAATGTAAATATTGTGATCTACCCCATCTGTCTTATAGCGTTCAAAATAATGCGGATAGATCTTCTGGGCTTCAATTTGTTTGCGGTCAATGAACCTTGCCATGGTGCGGTTGAGCTTCTGGACAGTTTCATCGTAATTCTTCCGAAGGTCATAAACAACCCCGGTATCGGGATTCAACTGTTCCTGATACGCCACCACCAGTTTATGCAGGTTTTTGGATTGTTTGGCCAGGTGCTCCATTAAAGGATTTACTTCCCGCTGCAGTAAATTGATCACCTTTTGCTCACTGGAAGCATTCAAACTGTTCTCAAGTTCTTCTTTAAATTCCTTCAGCCGAAAATTCACCTGGTCATATATAGGTAGCTTTTCGGTTTTATAGGCTTTTTCAATGATCTCCTCCAGCAATCCCAACTGAAACAAAAGATCGCCCTGGATTGCATCATTTCGTGCTTCTGAAGAACCCACGATATCTATTTGCCCGTATAATGGGTAAACATCTTTAAATGCAATATCCTTAAACGAAGCCAGGCCATCCTGATCCAGGTCCCGAATGAATCTCTTTGCTTCATTCTCAAAGATCCAAAGAACACTGGGGTGAATGGAAGTACATTCACTTTGAATAACTGCCTTTACCCTGTTCTCAAATTCATTTTTATTCCGCTCTACTGCGGTAACTATATATGGTAAAATATCATCCAGCTTAATGGCATTAATGCTGTTCAATTCATTTTTACGGGAAGAAACAAGTTCCAACACACCCAGTAGTTCTATGCCATTGGTAATAGGCGCCAGGATACCGCTTTTTACATCTTTGCTTTTCAGGTTTTGAGATAGAAGGTCATTATCACACCTTAAGGCATAAGCATCAACATTTGAAATAGTGAAATAATTCTGATCCTTTATAAGTTTATTGTAAGCCTCTTTACAAAGACTTTTTTTACATTCTCCCACCTCCTGTTTATCAAGGATAAAACTTTGCGCATCGCGGTTATTCATGCGTTCAAATACTCCTTCACTTTCATTGTAAACTGTGAAACCCACTCTAAGATCCGGTATCTTATATATTGACCTGAAGATCTCCTGGAATTTCACCAGCTCTCCCTGTTCTGAAGTTTCCTGATGCAGCAGGGTTGCTTTAAGTTCAGAGATTGCATCGTCTATAGTAACATCTGTAAGATTTATAATGGTGAACCCTTTAAAGATCCAGCTTCGGGGCGGAAACATTTCTTTCCAAAGAGCAATATCGTCGATATTCTGTATAAGGAGATCAACATCCTTTTCTGTGATCTCTTTGGCATTTTCTCCCGGAAAAATGTCAATAAAATCGGCATTTAAAGCCAGGCGGTAATGTTTAATAATTCCTGTTTTATCGGGTATGTCATAATACAAAGGCCGGGAAAAATCTATTTTATAGCCGTAATGATGGTTCAAAACCAGTATACAACCGTATACATAGTTCATTGACTCATCCATATTTCGCATTTCCAGCCTGAAATCTTCGCCGGCATTATCGAGAATATTCCTGAAGCGTTGGGAAGCATTAAATATAATATTATGAAATGGCAGGGAAACCGCTTTTATCTCATTATTGGTAAGGATCACAGGGAAAAGGTCATTCAGAAGGATCCTTATGGGATCCTGGTATTTTTTAAGATCGGCAGGGTCATCTATCCCATCCTTCAACTGCGGAAAGGAAGAAACATAATCCAGAACTTCCTGTTTGTAATTTTTGGCAATACTGCTATTTTCACTGGCAACCTGTTCGGCATACTGCTCAATGATCTTATGAAAACTAATTTTAATATCTAGAGGAAAATCCTTTAACTGGTTCTTCATATCTGGAATTATATTCTTTTTTAAGGCACCTTTTTTTTAATCCCTGGTTAATCTAATGGGTTGAAATTTACAATTTTTTGCAAACTTCAACACCTAATCAAATGTGAGTTCCGTATTTTTGCTGAAAATTAATCTTAATACGGCATATTGGAGTGGGTTTTTCTTTGAAAACCTGCGAATATGCCAACACATCAACTTTTTTAAACAACATAAAATGAAATATTTGTTCTTAGTTATTCTTTTAACCGGTCTTATAAGCTGTCAGGAAGATACCAATGGTTATGCCATATCAGGAAAAGCAGATGGATTGGAGGATGGAAAAATGATCTATGTTTCCAGCATAGACCAGAACAACCAGCCCCAGATCATAGATTCTGTAAGTGTAGAGGATGGAAAATTCTCCCTGGACCTGCCTGAAGTAGAGATTTCAGGCTTAAGTTTTTTAACTATTAAAGGCCTGAACGGAAATGTGATGTACATTTCAGAAAATGAACCAATAAATTTTGAAATTTATAAGGATAGTCTGGATGCTTCCAAAGTTACCGGCGGTACCGAAAATAAGATCTTCTATGAGTACCTCAACCATTTAAAGGGGTTAAACAGCGAAATGATGCAAATGCGTATGGAAGCTCAGCAAATGATGACAGCATCTCCCAATCCGGAAGGTATGGCCCGGCTTCAGCAAAAAGAAGTTGAGCTTAGAGAAAGAGATATGGTCTTCAAGAAAAAGATGATCAGCGAGAATCCTAATTCATATGTTTCAGTGCTTGTATTAACAGATATGCAAAGTATGGGAGCATCTACCAGCGACCTTAAGGAACATTACGAAATGCTTTCAGAAGAAATCAAGCAGCAACCCCTCGCAAAAAGTCTTAAAACCGGTCTTGATAAAAGAAGTGCGGTAGAAATAGGAAGCAAAGCTCCCAAATTCTCCGGCCCGGACCCAGACGGGAATGAACTCGCATTGGATGACCTTATGGGAAAAGTTACCCTTATAGATTTCTGGGCCGCGTGGTGTAAACCGTGTAGAGACGAAAACCCAAATATTGTAAAGGTTTACAATAAATATCACGACCAGGGATTCAATATCATTGGGATCTCCCTTGATCGGGAAGATCAACGCGACAGGTGGTTAAAGGCTATTGCCGATGATCAACTTGCCTGGCCTCAAATTTCCAGCCTTCAGTTCTGGGATGAGCCTATTGCACAATTATATGGGGTTAGAGCTATTCCGGCCGCATTTATCTTGGATGAAAACGGGGTAATTGTAGCAACCAATGTACGGGGGGATGATCTTGAAAAGAAAGTAAAGGAACTCCTGGAAAAATAATCTGGTGATCATAAAAAAAATGCCGCGAAAGAATTCTCTCTCGCGGCTTTTTTTATGCAGATTGTTTTAATTCAGTTGAAAACCTATGTTTACCCTGGCCTTCACTTCCATTTCCCCCGGGGCGATGGTTTCCTGCTCCCCCATATCTGAACTGGCTTTCATTTCCATGCGATAGATTGGCGGAAATGAACCCGTCTCTACTTCATTAATACTTATTGCTTTCCCAATGCTTTGGTTCAAAGGCGCGGCATATTCCCGGGCTTTTTTCTGGCCATCAAGAACTGCCAGCCTGCGGGCTTCGGTAGTGTGTTTTTCTATTTGCGAAGACATGAACTGGATCCCGTCTATACGATTAAGACCCGAATTTAAAAGTCCATCCATGATCTTTTCATAGTTCTTAAGATCGTCCAGTTTTATGGAAATTGACTGGTTTGCCACATAACTATAGGTTTTATTATCATAGTTATAGTTCTTATTGAGGTTAATATAATCTGTCTTTATATTTTTTTCAGGAACACCCTGGGCTTTAAGATACTTGATCACACGATCTACAACCACATCATTGTTTCTTTTTACTTCCTGCGCGTTGTCGCCTTCGTGTTCTATTCGGGATTTAATAAGCACCTGGTCTGGCACTATTTTTACAATTCCTTCTCCGGTAACAACAACCATGGGCTGAACGGGGGAATTTTGTTGAGCCTGCATATTAAGGCCCACAAATACAGCGATTAAAATAAAGATTGATCTCATAATTGGTACTACATTTTAAGTTATACCTAAAGGTACCAATAAAAGGACCAATTTTAGATCTTACCCATTTTTTGCAGAATAAATAACACAACAATGGGAATTGCCAGCAGGATCACCATAAGCAGATGTTCCTGAATTATCCATGGGGCCAGGGCAAGCGTAAGAAAATATCCTCCTACCGCTCCGCCAAAATGCGCATCGTGGCCAATATTACCTACCCGGTTTTTCATCCCGTAAATGGTGTACAATAAATATCCTATTCCAAAAACATATGCAGGAATGGGAATTATAAAGAAAAGACCCAGCATCATATCGGGGCGTAAAAGTATGGCAGAATACAGGATCCCCATCACAGCACCACTCGCGCCCACGGCACTGTATGTGTTTTCATCTTTATGAAAGAAATAGCTAAGCAAATTCCCAATGATCAAACTGGCGAGATACACAATTATAAACCCTACAGAACCCAGGTCATACAATACCACGTTGGCAAAGAAATAAAGGGTAAGCATATTAACGAAAAGGTGGGAGGTGTCTACATGAAGAAATCCTGAAGTGAAGATCTGGTATTTAGCCCCTCTTTTTATATCCCCAACATTGAATTTATACTTCTCAAAAAAATAATGATCTTTAAATCCTTTATAGGAAACAATAATATTTGCGGCAATAATTATAATAGTAACCAAATTCAAATCTGTCATCTATCCAAAAATTTAGTGCCAAATATACCATATATTTGCCTAAATTTTTTTCCATGCAGCGTTTAGTTTACTGGTTGATTTATCCCATTTTACTGCTTATTTCTTATTTGCCCTTTTACCTCTTTTACCTTTTTTCCGACTTTATTTTCTTTATAGTTTATCACCTTATTGGATATAGAAAAAAGACAGTTCTGGAAAATTTAAAGCTTGCTTTTCCTGAAAGATCACACGAGGATTTAATTAAAGTGCGCAAAGTTTTCTATAATCATATGTGCGATATGTTCCTTGAAATGGTAAAGAGCATAACAATCTCAGACGAAGAAATAAAAAAACGGTTTGAGTTCACCAATAAAGAGGAGATCCTGCGCATAAGGGAAATGGACAAAAGCATTATCCTTATGTGCGGGCATTACGCCAGTTATGAATGGATGAATGCCTTACAATTATTCGGTATAAATTATAAAGGCTTCGGAATTTATAAAAGGGTGAAAAATCCTTATTTTGATAAACTGGCCCGGGACATAAGAGGAAGATATGATGGGATCCTGATTCCCACGGTGGAAGCAACCAAAACAATTGCCAGAAATGAAAGGGAAGGTATTCGTGGGGTCTACGGAATGGTTGCCGATCAATCTCCTAAATTGAACCGTGCGAAATACTGGATGGATTTTATGAATGTGAAAGTGCCGGTCTTTACAGGATCGGAAAAACTGGCAAAAGACCTGGATATGGCTGTTGTTTACCTGCACGTAGAAAAAATAAAACGCGGTTATTACCGCGCTTCATTTATAACTATTACCACAGAGCCAAAAGCTGAACCGGACTTTATGATCACCCGTACTTTCTTCAATTTGCTGGAAAAACAAATAAGGAAAGCCCCCGAATATTATTTATGGACTCACAAGCGATGGAAACACCGCTATGAGACCGTCACTACAGAAAAGGTCATAATAGATTAACCTACTATCTCTTTTATTTCTGAAATCATTTTTTGTGCAAGGTCATCTGCTTCCTGCTGCGTTTTTGCTTCGGTGTAGATCCTTATTATAGGTTCTGTATTGGATTTTCTAAGGTGCACCCAATTTTCAGAAAAATCGATCTTTACCCCGTCTATTGTAGAAATTTCTTCTGAAGAATGGTTTTTCTTAACCTGTTCCAGGATTCCATCTACATCCAGACCCGGAGTAAGTTCAATCTTATTCTTGCTCATAAAATAAACCGGATACTCTTTTCTTAATTCTGAAACTGAGATCTTTTTCTCTGCCAGGTAGGTAAGGAACAACGCCACTCCTACCAGACTGTCCCGGCCGTAATGAGATTCAGGATAAATGATACCACCATTTCCTTCACCACCTATGATTGCATTGGTATCTTTCATAAGCTGAACAACATTTACCTCCCCTACTGCACTTGCATTGTATTCCTGCCCGTGTTGCCGGGTAAGATCTCTTAGAGCTCGCGAAGAAGATAGATTACTTACCGTAGAACCCGGCGTTTTCCCAAGGACATAATCTGCACAGGCAACCAGGGTATATTCCTCGCCAAACATTTGTCCGTTTTCATCAATAATTGCCAGGCGATCAACATCGGGATCTACAACAATTCCCAGATGGGCTTTTTCTTCAACCACCAACTTCATAATATCTCCCAAATGCTCTTTTAATGGTTCCGGATTATGGGGGAATTGTCCATTGGGTTCACAATACAATTCTACCGTTTCAACTCCCAGTTTTTTTAATAACGCCGGAATCGCAATTCCACCGGTTGAATTAACTGCATCAACCACCACTTTAAAGTTGGCAGCCTTAACTTTCGTCGCATCAACTAGCGGAAGTTTTAAAACCTCCTCTATATGACGATCCATATAATCCTCTATCACGGTAATTTTACCAAGTGTATCCACTTCAGCGAAATCAAAATTTTCATGTTCAGCGTTTTCCAGGATCTTTTCGCCTTCAGCACCATTTAAAAATTCTCCTTTATCATTCAGCAATTTAAGGGCATTCCATTGTTTAGGGTTATGGCTCGCAGTAAGAATAATTCCACCATCTGCCTTTTCCAGGGTCACAGCAACCTCAACAGTAGGGGTAGTAGAAAGGCCCACATCTGTTACATTTATTCCCATTCCCACCAAAGTGTTCATAACCAGGTTTTGTACCATTGCACCCGAAATTCGGGCGTCCCTTCCTATTACCACAGTTAATGGTTTCCCGGGGTATTCATTTTTTAACCAGGTGCCGTAAGCAGCGGCAAATTTTACCGTATCTATAGGAGTTAAATTATCTCCCGGTTTGCCACCTATGGTTCCCCGTATTCCTGAAATTGACTTTATTAAACTCATTGTATATATTTTATATCAAAAATTAGTGAGTGAATAAGGAGAAGGCATTTGCCTCACATCCTTATTTAAAGATGCAAATATACATCCTCTCAAATTGCCTCCAAAGTTAGCCTAAATTAAAAGCGGTGAAATCAATTAATTAGTACCTTGTAGAAATGAATTTTCTAGCGCACATATATCTATCGGGTGATGACACCGAAATCAAGATTGGGAACTTCATAGCCGATTCTGTTAAAGGAAAACAGTTTATTCATTACCCTAAAGGTATCCAAAAAGGAATAATTCTGCACCGGGCTATTGACACTTTTACCGATACTCATCCCACTGTGCGAAAAGGTGTGCGCAGGCTTTTCCCTGTTTACAGCCATTACAGCACAGTGATAATTGATATTCTATACGATCATTTCCTCGCTGCGAACTGGGGTAATTATTCAACTACTCCCCTTGAGGTGTATGTAGCCGACTTCTATACGCTTTTAAAGGAAAACATTGATATACTTCCATTACCTATAAGGCAGTTCCTTCCCATAATGATAAGTCAAAACTGGTTGCTTAAATATTCCACAGTAAAGGGGATTGGAGAAATCCTTACCCAAATGAATCACCGCACCGGGAACAAATCCAGAATGAACCTTGCAGTTAAAGAGCTGGAAATATATTATTCGCAGTTTGGAGAGGAATTTAAATCCTTCTTTGCAGATATGGAAAACTTTGCGATTGAGAAGATCCCAAAACTTTAAACCCTTCTGTTTATTAAAAGTGTACCACCCTGTTTTAAAGCGCTTAAGAAAAACATATGAACAATGAATGTTAAAATTTTAAGTAATTGCGAGTCACGAAATACCATTAGAAAAAAGTGAGGAAATATGCCTCAGATTGTTGTGAATCTTCACATTATATTCACATTTTAATCTCGATATAACACATAAAAAAACCCGGGTAATTCCCGGGTTTTAAAATATGAAAAAATTTATTAGGCATAATACCACACACCATTAACTAATTTTACTTTCCTCCATCCATACTTTGTTAGTGAATACCAAACATCACCTTGTCTAAGTACAATAAGACCATTGATTGTATAGTATCGACCATGAATATAGGTGGGTTCTGTTCCTGCGGATGGATACATACTATTAATACCTTCCTTATCCCCAGCAGACAATGCAGTTCTTTGAACGGAATAGGTACTACCATTTGTCTTAGTAATGGTAGGCTGCCCATTGCTGGAAAAGGAATAAGCACTATACATCATAATAGAACCAAAGTCAAGACTGCTGGTAAATTCTTTCCCGTCAGCCCCATTTTGTGCATAGGTTTTAAAATTATGTTCCCTCCCGCTTTGAATATTTGCAAAGTGAACAGTAATATGTTTATCCCTGTCTACTCTACTCTGCTCATGCCATAATCCCACAGCATGACCTATTTCGTGAATAGTATTACCGGTTGAACAAGAGGTGGAGAGGGTAATATTCTGTCTTCCGCCAATCATTCCTACATAGGAGGAACATCCTGAACCGGTAGTGAAATAAATATAATTTGATTGTGATGATCTTTGAACGAATTTCAAAGAGGTATTTGCTTCCCAATGCTTAATAGCATCGGTCACCCTTTCTTTTCCTGATAGGTTACTGTCTATAGAGTAATAGACAGTGTTGTTGGGCCAATAGGCTGATGTTCTTCCAACACTTTTTTCAGATACTTTTTGGCCTGGTTCGTAAATAAGTTGTTGAGATTTATTGGAAAGCATGTCCGGAGAAAATTTAATGTCTCCTTCATAAATAAATTCTCCGTCTATTTCTTCAACCGCAAATTTTTGGCCTGCGAAGTAAAATTCTGAAATCGCACCAATTTCATTGGGATAGGCGACTTCTACATTTGCAACAACTTCTTCTGTTGTTCCTGTAATTTGCTCTTCGGGGGTTTGGGGGTCCATTGAATCTTCACTACAGGACAGAAAAGCCAAAGCCGGTAGTAAATACAATACATTTCTTCTTCTCATAAGTTGGGGTTTACAATTAAAAGGGAACAGATTCTCTTTTTTACTGTTCCGTGGTTAAATAAATGTTAAACACTTGGGGGTAATTCAACATCCATTCCAAAAAAAAATTAACAGTTTTAAGTATTCTGGATTACTTCCTTTAATAAGAACCAAAATTTTTAAAAACCAACTTGTACATTGTTTTAAGGATCCTAAAAAAAATAATGCAAAATTGATAAGAAAAAATATGATCTTATTGAGGATTATAAATCGGTGGGGGGAAGAAGTGATTTATAATTCTCTTGTTAAGCGATTGCTAACATACAAACTATTTTTAAAAATTTATATTTTTTTTAACTAAAATCGATGAAATACAAAAAAACTGCCCGGATTTCTCCAGGCAGCCTTTCTATTAACACATCCTAATTATTAAGAAATAATTATTCAGTGATTAATAAAACTAACTCAGCAAGTTGGTCATCCCCCCGGTTGACCAACCGCTTAAGTTACTTTTTATAGTAGCAATTAACCTTCAATTACGGGTGCACATATCACTGCTTTTACCCGAATTAAGAATGATTCACCATTTTCGATATTAACAAATGTTTCTGATGAACCCTCTCCCGGAGCATCACTGGTGCAGGCAAATTCTACACAATTTTCACTTCCATCCATAGGGCGAACCTCCATCACATAACCACTGATAGCGTAATTTTCTATAGGTGTAATTGTAACAATCAATTGGCCTTCATTATCAAAGGAAGAATTTAAATAACCAACAGTAATTCCTGTATCCCCATGAATTATTGGGTCATCGGTTAGGGACTGTCGGCTAACAAGCTCATCCATATCATTTAAGAAGGCTGTTACACATGGAAAATCCACATCCTCAATGTCACATGGTGACTCCTGAGCGCAAGTAGGCCCATTAGGTGTTGTCCAGCAACCATTTCCTTCAAGATCAACCTGACCTTCCAATTTTGGCGCATCACATTCATCTATGTCATTATCAACTCCGTCCCCATCACAGTCAAATGTGTCCCAGTTTGGATTATCTTCATCACATTTGTTTGGAGTGCCGTCATTATCACAATCGGCTTCAGGAGCTGTTTGATCACATCCATTTGTAACAGGACATCCTCGTGAATCGACTTCTGTGTTGGCGGGAGTGTTTGGACAATCATCTCGTGAATCTGGTACTCCATCTCCATCACTGTCAACCGGTGGTTCACCATCATCATCACCGCATCCAAATCTTAAGTGGTGATAATCTGTATCATCCTCATCTCCAAAGTTATCTGTGATCATACGTTTGGTAATGGTACCGCTAAGAACTGTTTGTTCCACATCTCCATAAACATCTGCCCAATCAAGCAATGTAACTTCATAGTACAGGAAAGGAGTATCCATATTTGCATGGTCTGGCACGGCAAAACATAATGGAGTGGCAAAATAATCACCATTATTATGTTGTCCCACATTATTTTCTTCATTGGAATACAACAATACTCCGGCTGAAGATGTTCCTGACCAGATGCTTACACTGTAATGTGCAGGGAAGTGTCTTCCATCCTCATTACAATAATTGGCAAAGAAGCAATAGGTAAGTGCGATATTGGTATCAAGTTCAAAGAACAGGTACCCATAAAGATTCACATCTCTGTCATCAAAGCAAAGTACCGGCACATCTACATACTTTTTAACGCCGGCTCTAAGGTCAATGGAAATAGGTAAAGCCTGATCTACAAATTCTTCATAAGTACTACCTACTCTTGGTGCTATCCAAATAAGGGTGCCCTCTGAATTATAAACTGAAAGATGCTCCAGAGAATACATTCCAGGATCCAGTTCTAGTGCGGGATCATCTTTGGTATAAACCTGACCGGCAACAAGGTCGATCCTGTATGGGTTCCCTGAGGTTCCTACCACCTCATTATCTCCTTGCATTAGAACAATTCTTACATAAGCAGGAGTGTCATCGCTACAAACAGGAAGGTCTGCTTCCGCTTGTCTTGATGCATCCCTGTTAGCTACAAGATCATTGACAATTGCGCCAAAAGAAAGGGTAACTTTTTCAGAATCAATAATTCCAGATTCTTCATCTTTGGAACAGGAGGTAAATAGCAGCGCGATTATAGCCGCAAAGCCTATGTACCTTTTAAAGTTTTTCATAATAAATAGTTTTAGTTATTCAATATTGCTGTGTATTTTATTTTAAATTTTTGATGTAAATCCCCTGTTGGGTGCTGGTGAGTTTGTACCAGCCCAATTGATTTCATTCAAAATCAGGGAATTAAAAGAAAACTGCCCGGGAAAGATCCCGGACAGCTTTAATGTTCTATCTAATCATGATCATGACATACTTCGGCGTGAACAATTAACCAGAAGTCACCATCTGTACTTGTGAAATTGTAAACTTTTCCAGAAGCAGGATCATTATCAGTCATTCCATATTGACCCGGCGCATTTGTAGTAGGCGCGGCAGTATCACTGAAGTAAATATGAACTTCGTCTAAACTCTCATCGTTATTCATATTAATAACTACAGAAACCTGATCTCCTACCCTGGTAACGCTTACAGTACCAACTTTTTCTCCTTTGTTAAGGTCATTTTGACCTGCTCCGGCATAGAAATCGGCAGTGAAAGGAAGATCACCATTCATGATATGTTCTGCCCAGCCCCAACGTTTGTTACCAAGATCTAAAGACCAGAAGGTTGTATCACCTACCATAAAGGCAGTTTCACAATCATCTCCTCCATCACTTGGATAGTCACAGGCATCACCTATGCCATTCATGTTTGAATCTTCCTGACCTGGATTGGCAGTTTCTGGACAGTTGTCACAACCATCTGGAATACCATCACCATCAGCGTCATCGCGGTCATCAAAACCTGGACAAATATCATCATCATCTGGTACGCAATCTCCATCACTATCTTCAGGAGTTATTGGACAGTCATCTCCGGGACCACCATCACAACCAAATTGTAAATGCTCGTAATTTACTCTGGAATCTCCGTCAAAATTATCAAGGATATCTTGTTTGGTAAGAGTTCCTGTTATAACAGTACCGGGAGCTACACTTCCGTAATTCCCTGGCCAGTCAAGCAAGGTTACTTCATAGTATAAGTATGGAGTATCTAAAGATGCATTGTCTGGTAAGGCGAAACATAATGGAGTGGTATAGAAGTCACCATTATCATATTGACTTGAGTTCACAACTACATTAGTATACAATGGTACACCGGCAGAAGAAGTTCCAGACCAGATGCTCACGCTGTAGTTAGCAGTATAGTGGCGTCCTGGCTCATTAGGAGGACAGTAGTTTACAAAGAAGCAGAATTCAAGTGCAATATTTGTATCCAACTCAAAGAATAAGTATCCGTATTCATTAACATCTCTGTCATCAAAACAAAGAACATCTACTTCAACATATTTTTTCACACCTGCCCTAAGATCAATATCCAGCGGTAATGGATTGTCTACAAACTCACCTAATGCGCTACCGGCTCTTGGAGCTACCCAAATAAGGTCTCCTGCTTCATTATATACTGCTAAATGCTCCAGTACATAATCTCCGGGTTCAAGTTCCAACATTGGATCATCTTTGGTATACAATTGACCGGCTACCAGATCAATGCGATAAGGAGTTGCGGCGGTTCCAACCACCTCTACCCCATTCCTTTCAAGCACTATTGTCACAAAGAAAGGCACATCATCTGAACACTCAGGAAGATCTGCTATAGCTTGTTTGGACTGGGCACGGTTTGCAACCAGGTCATTCACAATTGTCCCAAAAGACAAAGTGGCCTTTTCAGAATCAACTGCGCCACCCACTTCCTCTTTACTACAACTAGTAAAGATCATCGTAAACATTGCCAGGCAGGCAATGGAAAGCTTAAAGTTTTTCATAATTAAATAGTTTTAAATTAATAATAAGAATGGTTAATAAATTATATGCAAATACCCTAAAGGGCGATCTACCAAATTCTGTTTTAAATGGGGATGTGATTTAAAGACAAGTAGCGGAGTGGGGGTGCTTATCTTTATTAAAGTAAATTTAGGATCAAAGACTTCCAAAACCTATAGGGGATTTCCCCTATAATTGGATTAAAAAGCCTGTTAAGCCACCCGGAGGTCTATTAAATTATGGCTTATAGCGTAAATAATGCTTTCCAGGATAGTTTCAGAATTTGTCCTTTTTATAATATTGGCCCGGTGCTTTTCAATGGTTTTGGGAGAAATGAACAAAGCGTCAGATATTTCCTTTGTCTTATATCCTTTACACAATAATAGTATTATCTCCTTTTCCCTGTTGGTAAAACTAAAATCAGTGAGCTTGCTGTTTTCCTGGAAACAATTTTCCACCGCAGTAGATTTGCTTCCAATATTCTCGGTTGCAAGATCTTCCATATCTGTAAAATGGATCATCATAATATATTGCCCCGGGATCATTTTGTCCAGTTTGGAAAAACTTATTTTGGCATCGCGCATCTTATCATTTTTCAATCGCAGCGAAGTTCTGGTCACCGCTTTCATATGCTTGCCCCTTGCAAAATTGCGCAGACTTTCCTTGACCTTTGCCTTGTTCTCACAATTAACAAATTCTGTAAGTTTAATATTGTCGGTCTTATCAATTTTAAAATAATGTTTAAAAGAATCATTTAAACAAACAATTGAATCGTACTGAAGAAGCACTACAGGATTTGAAAGGAGATTGAAAAGCCCCATAAAGGAATCTTTCCAGTAATTGGTAAGGGTAAAATTTGAGTATACCCTTTGTATGATCTTGCCACATAAAGACTGCGGACTAATGGAAGTGTAATAAATATCATCTACAAGCGATCTGTATTTTTTTTCTGCCTCTCCCTTATCTTTCTCCTGCACGTACATCATTAACCAACACTTATTTAAAAAGTGAGTGGATTTAAAATTTGCAATGTTTTTTAGATTGTGGGAATTAATCGAGGTTTGATCAATAAATATAATATCCGGCAAAAGATTTAAAGCTGTATTGTACCCGGAATGCATCGAGTTTACAACATTAATTTCAAAGTGTAAACTTAAACCTTCTTTCATTTGTGCAACAAATTCAGCATTGTCGCTAATTAACAGTAGTTGTTTTTTATCGGCTTTCATCCCCTTAAAGAATTTTTAAAAATTAATATTCCCTTAATCGATTTATTTGAGATCGGGACAAAACCTCTCATAAACCTTATTCAAAATCAAATAATAAATGGGGTAATTAACAGGGGTAACTTTTCATATCCATAAAGAATATGATGTAGGGCGAAATGTGGGGGGAAATAAAATATGGGAATCCAAAAACCTGGGAAGGTATATTTGAGAAACCCGGGGGGAATATTTACTTAAAGATAAAATAAAAAATAAGGGATTTCACCCATACCTGTTTTTTTATGGTTAAATTATAAATTCCTACTAAATAATTCATAAAATGCGATTTCTTACGCAGAATCCTGGAGGTGTTTTTATATTAATTAACACCACTTACCACTGCCTTTCTTTTTAGTTAGCAACAGTTTAAGTACCTTTGCCCCCTTGAATAAAAATATGGTTATAGCGGAAGAAAACATTGAGGTTTTAGGGGCCAGGGTACATAATTTAAAAAATATAGATGTTTCTATACCCCGTGAAAAATTAGTAGTGATTACAGGACTTTCGGGATCGGGAAAATCGTCCCTTGCCTTTGATACAATTTATGCTGAAGGCCAGCGCCGGTATATTGAAACTTTCTCTTCCTACGCCCGGCAATTTCTGGGTGGGCTTGAGCGCCCGGATGTTGATAAAATAGAAGGATTATCTCCTGTAATAGCCATTGAACAAAAGACCACAAGTAAAAATCCGCGTAGTACGGTTGGTACTATTACAGAAATTTATGATTTCCTGAGACTTTTGTTTGCCCGTACGGCCGATGCTTTTAGTTATAACACCGGAGAAAAGATGGTGAGTTATAACGATGAGCAAATAAAAGAACTCATTGTTCAGGATTTTCAGGGAAAACGAATAAGTATTCTCGCCCCGGTGGTAAGGTCCAGAAAAGGTCATTACCGGGAGCTTTTTGAGCAAATCACAAAGCAGGGGTTCTTAAAGGTACGGGTAGACGGTGAAGTACGGGATCTTGTAAAGGGAATGAAACTCGACCGGTATAAGGTTCATGAGATAGAGATCGTTATAGACCGGCTTCAAATAGATGCCAATGCCGAGGGCCAGAAAAGACTTTCAGAAAGTATTAAAACCGCAATGTATCATGGGGAAGATGTGCTCATGGTGCTGGAGCAGGATGAAGGAACCATTCGATATTTCAGCAGGAATTTAATGTGCCCTACCACCGGGATCTCCTATCCCAATCCTGAACCTAATAATTTCTCCTTCAATTCACCTAAAGGAGCCTGCCCTACCTGCAATGGTATTGGTACTCTGCATAAAGTGAATCTTGATAAACTAATTCCCAATAAATCTAAATCTATAAAAGGCGGGGCACTTGCTCCTCATGGGCCCCAAAAGAAAAACTGGGTTTTTTCTCAATTGGAATTAATTGCTGAGCGTTTTGAATTTAAACTTAGCGATGCGGTTGAAACAATACCCGCCCCGGCTTTGGAAATGATCCTGTATGGGGGAAAGGAAAAGTTTTCAAAACAATCTAAAGCCCTTGGAATAACCAGGGAATTCAAGATTGATTTTGAAGGGGTTGCAACTTTTATAGAAACCACCTATAATAACAATGATTCTACCTCCCTTCGCAGGTGGGCCAAGGAATACATGGACAAGATCCAATGTCCCGATTGTAATAGGACCAGGCTTAAAAAGGAATCTCTCTATTATAAAATAAACGGGAAGAATATTGCTGAACTCGCGGGAAAGGATATTACAGATCTCGCCAAATGGTTTGAAGAACTTCCTGCCCACCTTAATGAAAAACAACTTTTAATTGCTTCTGAAGTAATTAAAGAAATCAGGTCCCGATTGCAATTTCTTGTAGATGTTGGTCTCACCTATCTTTCCCTAAACCGGGGGTCCAAATCCCTTTCCGGGGGGGAGGCACAACGCATAAGACTTGCCACTCAAATTGGTTCTCAGCTGGTTGGGGTTTTATATATCCTGGATGAACCCAGTATTGGATTGCACCAACGGGATAATGACAAACTCATAAATTCCCTTATAGCCTTGCGGGATCTTGGAAATTCTATTATTGTGGTTGAACATGATAAGGATATGATCGAGCGGGCAGACCATGTTATAGATATTGGCCCTGAAGCAGGCCGTCACGGTGGCGAGATAATAAGCCAGGGGACCCCTGCAGAGATAAGGAAACACAATACGATCACCGCCAATTATTTGAACGGCACCATGAAAATTGAGGTGCCCGAAAAAAGAAGAAAAGGAAACGGGAAGACCATCACTTTAAAAGGAGCAACGGGAAACAATCTTAAAAACGTAACAGTTAAATTCCCTTTAGGCAAAATGATCGCCGTTACAGGGGTTTCGGGAAGCGGGAAATCTACCCTCATCAATGAAACCCTGTATCCTATAATGAATGCCCATTATTTTAACGGGGTTAAGGTGCCTATGCCATACACAGGAATTACCGGACTCGATCATATAGATAAGGTAATAGATATCAATCAATCTCCAATAGGCCGTACTCCGCGTTCAAACCCGGCAACATATACCGGGGTGTTTTCTGAAATAAGAAACCTTTTCGCAAAAACCCCGGAATCCCTTATTCGTGGATACAAGCCCGGCCGGTTTAGCTTCAATGTAAAAGGAGGCCGATGTGAAACCTGTAAAGGTGGAGGTTTACGTGTTATTGAAATGAATTTCCTGCCCGATGTTTATGTGGAATGCGAAACCTGCCAGGGGAAAAGATTTAATCGGGAGACCCTGGAAATAAGGTATAAAGGCAAGTCAATTTCAGATGTTCTTGAGATGACCATTAATGAAGCTACCATCTTCTTTGAATTAATTCCTAAGATCTACCGGAAATTAAAAACAATAAAAGATGTAGGTTTGGGCTATATTACCCTGGGCCAGCAAAGCACTACCCTCTCCGGCGGGGAGGCACAACGAATTAAACTTGCTACAGAGCTTTCCAAGAGAGACACTGGGAATACCTTTTATATTCTGGATGAGCCTACAACAGGATTACATTTTGAAGATATTCGGGTTTTAATGGATGTTTTAAATTCCCTGGCCAATAAAGGTAATACGGTCCTGATCATTGAACATAATATGGATGTTATTAAAATGGCAGACCATGTTATTGATATTGGTTACGAAGGAGGACAAAATGGTGGGGAGGTAATAGTTACCGGCACACCAGAGGAAGTTGCCAAACACAAAAAAAGTTATACTGCGGCCTATCTGAAAAAAGAATTAAATTAATTTGAATAACTATTAATGAGAGCAAAGCAAGGTAATAAAGCCTGGAATGAAATAAAGACCAATGACTCCTGGGCTATTTTTAAAATAATGGGGGAGTTTGTAAAAGGATATGAAAAGCTAAGTCAAATTGGCCCCTGTGTTTCAATCTTTGGTTCTGCCAGGACCAAACCCGACCATAAATATTATAAACTTACTGAAAAGATCGCCCAGAAAATTGTTGATCACGGCTATGGAGTAATTACCGGGGGTGGTCCCGGGATCATGGAAGCCGGTAACAAAGGTGCCCATCTGGGCGGGGGAACTTCAGTGGGACTAAATATAGACCTTCCTTTTGAGCAACACGATAACCCTTACATTGACAGGGACAAAAGTCTTGATTTTGATTATTTCTTTGTGCGCAAGGTTATGTTTGTCAAGTATTCCCAGGGATTTGTGGTGATGCCCGGAGGATTTGGAACACTGGATGAATTATTTGAGGCCATCACCCTAATTCAAACCAACAAAATTGATAAATTTCCCATTATTCTTGTGGGAAGAGATTTTTGGGGCGGACTTATTGACTGGGTACGCACCACCTTGCTTGATACTTTTCAAAATATAAGTGATGGCGACATAGACCTTCTTCATGTAGTAGATACAGAAGATGAAGTAATAGATATCCTTGATAAGTTTTACGAGGAGTACAATCTTAGTCCGAACTTTTAAAATTGGGCAGCCGGAGGGGAATTTGTATTTTCCTTTAATTATCTTTGGTGGGAAATTCCCGTTAATTAGTTACTTAATTTATTTCAACCTTTGAAAGTAAAATTTTTCCTGGCAATTCTTATCGGGAGCCTGGGCTTGACCAATGGGTTTAGCCAAACCAGTATTAATATAACTGCTGTATTGAATGATTCTACAAGAACCTTCAATATACAGCAGGAGATCATTTATGAGAACACCAGCGCAAGCCCGTTAACCGAGATCTATTTTAATGACTGGGCAAACAGCTTTAAAGATAAATCTACCCCTCTTGCAAAGAGGTTTGCTGAAGATTATTTAAGAAGGTTTCACTTTGCCAAAGAAGAAGAACGGGGATTTACCAAAATTTACAGCATTACAAACCCGGCCGTACAAAATTATACATGGGAACGCCCTGAAGGTTTCCCTGATATTATTAGGATTTCACTAACTGAGCCTTTACTTCCGGGTGATAAGGCCTCTTTCAATTTTCTTTACCAGGTAAAGATCCCTTCTGAAAAATTTACGCGGTTTGGATATGATGAACAAGGCAATTACAAGCTAAAATACTGGTACATTACTCCCGCGGTATTTGATGGGGAATGGAAGATCTTTAGTGATAAAAACCTGGGCAATCAATACACTGTTCCTGCAAATTATAAGATCAAGCTTACCACGCCCCCATCCTTGTATGTTGGAACCGTTCTTAAAACCGATCGGTTTTTTACAGATAACGGTTTTATGACCACCTATCTCTCCGGTGAAGATCAGGTGAATCCGCAGTTATATCTTACCCGCACTTATAGGTTAGAGGCCCTTGATATAAATTCCAAACTCGTCCTTACAAGTGTGGAAGATGACGGGCTTATTTTGGGAATGAAAGGAATGATCATTAACAGGATCCTGAAATTTCTAGAAACAAGACTGGGAGCGTATCCTCATGAAGCAATTATGGTAACCCGGGAGGACTATCTCAACAATCCTGTTTACGGGCTTAACCAATTACCCCAGTTCATAAGACCCTTCCCCGATGGATTTCAATATGATATAAAACAATTAAAAACCATTACAGACCAATACCTGAAAAACACCCTCTATTTAAACCCCCGGGAGGAAAAGTGGGTATATGACGCCATACATATTTCTTTAATGATGGATTATGTAGACATGTATTATCCTGACATGAAATTACTGGGTAGTTTTAGCAATATAATTGGTATTAGATGGTTTCATGCGGCAAGCCTTGAATTTAATGATCAATATCCCCTGTTGTATTTAAATATGGCAAGATTAAATATTGATCAACCCCTTACAACCGCCCAGGACTCCCTAGTGAAATTCAATGTAAATATCGCTAATGCATATAAAGCGGGAGCGGGTTTAAAGTATGTTGAAGAGTTTTTAAATGGTGAGGTTGTAAAAAATTCTATTAAAGAGTTTTATACTGAAAATGTTCTTCAACAAAGCAGCTCTGCCGAGTTTCGTGAGATTCTGGAAAAGAATGCCTCAAAAGATATTTCCTGGTTTTTTGATGACTATGTAGCATCCAGTGACAAGATCGATTTTAAAATAAAACACGTTAAAAAAACAGGTGACTCTCTGGAGGTAACCATAAAGAATAAGAAAAATAACAATATGCCTGTTCCACTATATGGTTTAAACAATGGGCAAATAGTTTATAAAACCTGGGTTGAGAATACCAGGGGAGAACAAACCGTAACAATTCCACGGGAAGGAATTGAAAGGCTGGCTTTAAACCATGAAGCTATAATCCCCGAATTAAATAGGCGCGACAATTACAAAGGTATTACCACATTTTTAAATAAACCCGTACAATTCCGGTTATTACAGGATATTGAAGATCCAAGATATTACCAGGTCTTCTTTATGCCCGAAGTGAGCTACAACCTTTATGACGGGATCGCTGTGGGGCCTAAAGTGTATAACAAGCCCTTTTTAAACCGCACTTTTGATTTTAGAATAAGTCCTAAATTTGGGTTTAACAGTAAAACTATTGTAGGGTCCGGGTCCATAAGCAATACCCATTATTACGATGAGGATAATTTATTTGCTATTAGATATGGCATAAGCGGGGTTAGATTTTCCTATGGGTATAACCTGTTCTATGAGAAATTCACACCCACCCTCGGGTTCTTTTTTAGAAATTCCTATTTAAGGGATAATGAACGTCAAAGTCTTATCCTTAGAAACATAAACGTTAAAAGAGATGTTGATCCTTTAAATCCCATTAATCAGCCGGATTATAATGTATTTAATGTGAGTTACAATTACAGCGACACTAACCTGGTAGACCATATTTCAGCAGGAGTTGATTATGAGCTGGCAAAAAATTTCAGTAAAATCGCGGTTGAACTTGAATACCGAAAACTTTTTAGAAATAACCGTCAGATAAACCTCCGTTTTTTCGGCGGAACATTCCTTTATAATGACGAAAGGGATAATGATTATTTCAGTTTTGCATTGGATCGTCCTACAGATTATCTATTTGATTATAATTACTACGGAAGAAGCCAGGGCAGCGGATTATTCAGCCAGCAGATCATCATGGCCGAAGGTGGTTTTAAATCCATGCTGGAACCCGCCTTTGCAAATCAATGGCTTACTACAATTAACGCCAGTACCAATCTATGGAAATGGATTTTTGTGTATGGCGATGTAGGACTCGTAAAAAATCAATATGCCCCGGCACATTTTGTTTACGATTCCGGTCTTAGGGTAAGCCTTGTCCAGGATTATTTTGAAGTATTTTTCCCTGTATATTCCAATCTGGGTTGGGAAATTGCCCAGGACAATTATGATCAAAAGATCCGTTTTATTGTTACCCTTGACATAAATACCCTTATTAAGTTGTTTACCAGGGAATGGTATTAGATAACATTTAACACCTCTCTCTTAGGAGGTAAATTTTCCGTAAAATTCTCCGGTCTATTATTTAATTCGCATTTATTATGCACTATTTGTTGATATTTTGTGGATTTCTTAAATAAAATAGGATTTACAAAAAATATACAAAATTTTAGGTGCTATTATTGAATTGTATTTAACATTAGAATTAATTACATTTGTTTCCATACAAAAAATATTTCATGCACAGCGAAACACAGTCCAAAGAAGCCATAACGTTTGATGATTTTAAGATCAAAGTGATAGAAGATTATAAACTTGCAGTTACCAGCCGGGAGTGCAGTTTATTGGGAAGAAGGGAAGTACTTACCGGAAAAGCAAAATTCGGGATCTTTGGAGATGGAAAAGAAATCCCGCAGCTGGCAATGGCAAAGGTTTTTCAAAACGGGGATTTCCGCTCAGGGTATTACCGCGACCAGACTTTTATGATGGCCATTGGTGCACTAAATATAGAGCAGTTCTTTGCAGGATTGTATGCCAATACTTCCATTGAAGAAGAGCCAATGTCTGCCGGAAGGCAAATGGGAGGTCATTTTTCAACCCATAGTTTAAATGAAGATGGCTCCTGGAAAAACCTAATGCAACAGAAGAACTCCAGTTCAGATATTTCTCCTACCGCTGGACAAATGCCCAGGTTGTTAGGCCTTGCTCAGGCTTCAAAAATTTACCGAAATGTTGAAGGCATCGATGCCGGGAATTTTTCAGAGAATGGAAACGAAATTGCCTGGGGAACCATAGGGAATGCAAGTACAAGTGAAGGGCATTTCTGGGAAACCATTAATGCGGCCGGAGTATTACAGGTACCTATGGTGATGAGCGTTTGGGATGACGATTATGGTATTTCTGTACACGCCCGCCATCAAACTACCAAAGAAAATATTTCTGAGATCCTGAAAGGATTCCAACGCGATAATGATACCAAAGGATACGAGATCATAATAGTTAACGGCTGGGATTATGTAGCACTTGTTGAGGCATATGAAAAAGCTTCGAAAATTGCCCGTAAAACCCATTCGCCTGTTCTTATCCATGTGAGGGAGCTAACCCAACCGCAGGGTCATTCAACCTCGGGTTCACATGAACGTTATAAAAATGAAGAGCGCCTAAAGTGGGAACGCGAATATGACTGTAATGTTAAGTTTCGCGAATGGGTGATAGAAAATAATTTCGCTACCACTGAGGAACTGGATGAAATAGACCAGGACATCAAAAAACAGGTGCGCGAAGGGAAAAGAGCTGCCTGGGAAGCTTATTCAAATCCCATGAAGGCCAAACAAAAAGAACTCATTCCGTTGCTTGATAAAGTTGCGACTGAAGCTTCAGATAAAGAACGAATTCTTTCCTTTAAAAAAGAAATTGAGGCGATTAAAGATCCGCTGAAAAAAGACCTGCTGGTAGCAGCAAGAAAAAGCCTTCGCTATTTAATAGGCACTCAAAGCAATGCGAAAACCGAATTAATAAAGTGGATAGAGGAATATACCGAAACCTCTCAACCCGATTACAGCAGTAACCTTTACAGTGTTTCAGAAAACAACGCCCTGAGCATTGAGGGAGTTGAACCTACATATTCAGATGATTCACAGGAAGTGGATGCCCGGATCATCCTAAGGGATAACTTTGATAAAATATTTGAAACCCGTCCCGAAACATTGATTTTTGGAGAGGATAGCGGTACAATTGGCGATGTGAACCAGGGACTGGAAGGCCTTCAGGAAAAATACGGAGCGCTTCGGGTTGCCGATGTTGGAATACGCGAAGCCACTATTCTTGGCCAGGGAATTGGAATGGCAATGCGCGGACTTCGGCCAATTGCAGAGATCCAGTATCTTGATTACGTATTGTATGCATTACAGATCATGAGTGATGACCTGGCAACCTTGCAATACCGAACAAAAGGAAAACAAAAAGCTCCGGTAATTATAAGAACCCGTGGCCACCGGCTGGAAGGCATCTGGCACAGTGGATCTCCAATGGGGGCTCTTGTACACTTATTGCGTGGTATTCACATTCTGGTACCCCGCAATATGACCAAAGCTGCAGGATTTTATAATACCCTGTTACAGGCAGATGAACCGGCTCTAGTCGTAGAATGCTTAAACGGGTATAGATTGAAAGAAAAACTTCCAACCAATATTGGAGAATTCAGGACCCGGATTGGGGTGGTGGAAACTTTAAGAGAAGGAAGCGATATTACCTTGGTTTCGTATGGCTCAACCCTAAGATTGGTGGAAGAAGCGGCAGAAGAACTTGCAATGGCCGGAATTGATGCTGAAATTATTGATGTACAATCCCTGCTTCCGTTTGACCTTAATAAGGACATTGTGAAAAGTGTTGCCAAAACCAACAGGTTGCTTGTAATTGATGAGGATGTGCCGGGTGGCGCTTCAGCATATATTATGCAACAAATAGTGGAAGAGCAGAATGCTTACATACACTTAGACAGCAAGCCTCAAACTCTGGCTGCCAAAGCTCACAGGCCGGCTTATGGAACAGATGGAGATTACTTCTCCAAACCTTCAGCCGAGGATATTTATGAAAAAGTTTATGAGATCATGAGGGAAGCAAATCCTTCAAAATATCCGGATTTGAGATAAAACCTATTATTCCGAATAAATTTTAAGCCACGAACCATCTGTAAAAAGTATGATTCGTGGCTTTTTTAAGATATCAAATTACATCCACCTCTTAGAACTGGATTCTACCTTATAAAGAATGTAATTCAAATAGGGATACACATCTTTTTTCACCGCTTTAAAGGAAACATCACCCCCGGCGGTGTGCAACTGAAGATTCACCAGGTCTCTTTTTTTATACCAAAATGGCTGTTTTATGGTAACCCCCTGCATTTTATAGAGTTCAACACTTTCTTCCCTTTTGTTCCATACGCCCTGTTTGTTATGAAGAAATTCTTCCGTAAAAATGAGTTCCAGGGACTTATAGCGCAAAATCTGAAATAAAATTCCAAACACCAGATACCCAATTGCAAGGACGATCCATAAATTAAAGCTCATATACTCTTTCCAGAAGAACAGCAGGTAGCTTAATATTAAAGGAATGAGCAGAATAAAAAATCGCCGGAGAAGCATTATACGATGAGGCCTGAAAAGTTGACTGAAAGCACTGCTCACTTCCCCGTACAGAAAAGTTTTGACCTTTAAAAGTTCGCCGGTTCCAAGACCGGGGATCTTGATCTTTTTCTTTTGAAGCGCGTCTTCACTACTGGCCAGCGCAATCCTTGCTTCATAGAGATTCATCCTCTTTTGCACAGGATTGGTAACAATTTGCATCAATTGAACGCGGCGGGGTTGGAGGCTAACTTTGGTATTGGTTTTCAAACCCATTTCCAACTCTAAATTATCCCTTGTTTGCGTAAGTCGTAATCCAAAATACTTTATAAATACCTCGATCATGGTGATCAAAATGCTCACAAAAAGCAAAAGGATCAATAGCACTGCAAAGACCCCGAAAGAATCTGCAATTCCAGGCACCTGTTCATAGTACTCATCCAGCTCTTCGCTGTAATCTTCAAAAAAGGTGTTCAGCTCATTATAAAGGGTCATAAAAAATGCCAGGACCAGTCCCAACCCTCTGGCATAATTTGTACTAATTCCAATTTTTAAAAGTGTAGGTATATCCAGTCTATGCGTCCAGATCTCCCTTGCCTCCACTTTTTCCTCACTTTCAATTGTAGACTCAACCGTTTTGTTTTTTACATGGGTGAGAATTGTTGCCAATTCATCTGCATCCTGTTTTGATATAGCACTTATTTTAACCTCCTCACTTTTACTCCCGGCGGTATCTATTACTACACTATATATATTGATAACACGCTCCAAAAGGGATCTTTTAAAATATACCTGCTGAATTTTATCAAAGGGCAGAGCAATATTTTCTGTAGATATAACGCCCTTCTGAAGAACGAATTCTTCATTTTTATAATCTATATGAAAAAGGAAATTGCGGTAATACAAAAAGCTGTAAAGTAAAACCAGCGCCGAAATAATAGCGGTACCCCAAAGAATATAATACAACATTGGACCACTGGGCGTTTTTAAAACCAGGTATACCCCCAATACCCAGAAGGCCCGCAAAAATTTATAAACCGTGGTGAGAAATATAAGCGCTATTCCGGCTATAGATTGTCGCTGCGGTATTGAAAAAGCTTCAGTCTTCATTAGGTGTGAGTCTGCTGGCCAGGGCCTCTTTTAAGCGTGCGGCAAGTTCAGGATTAAGACCCGGAATGCTTATATCACTTCCACTTCCTCCCGCGGTAAATACCTGGAGGGAAGAAATTTTAAGGATCTTGTCCAATGCATCCCGTGACACCGAGACGTGCTGAATTCGGTTAAAAGGCACAATGGTAATAGAATTAATAAAGAATCCGCGCTTGTATAGAATATCCCGCTCTCTCAATGCATAACCATACATTTTCTGCATTTTAAAATTATTCCAGAATTTAAAAGCAAATATGACGAGGATCGCGGCCAATCCATAAATTAAAAATGGAGCTCCCAATTCGTAATAAAACAAGGCAGCCCACCCCACAAGAAGAAAGATTAAAAATATTCCGGTTTGGAGCATGGATTTTATCAGGAATTTCGGTGAAATAGGGTGAAATTCCACGTCCTGAAACCTTGGAAGCGCTTCGATATCTATCGCTTCATTTTTAAAAGCCTCCATTACGGAAGCCATTTTTTCTCAAAATTAGGCTTGCGCTTTTCAAGAAATGCATCCCTGCCTTCCTTTGCCTCATCTGTCATATAAGCAAGTCTGGTGGCCTCTCCTGCAAATACCTGTTGCCCAACCATGCCGTCATCTGTAAGGTTCATTGCAAACTTTAGCATTTTGATAGAAGTTGGAGATTTTGCGAGAATTTCCTGCGCCCATTCGTAAGCGGTATCTTCCAGTTCTGCATGAGGAATTACTGCGTTCACCATGCCCATATCAAAAGCTTCCTGAGCGGTATAATTGCGCCCCAAAAAGAAGATCTCCCGGGCTTTTTTCTGGCCTACCATTTTTGCAAGGTAAGCGCTGCCATAGCCGCCGTCAAAACTGGTAACATCGGCATCTGTTTGTTTAAAGATGGCGTGCTCCTCGCTCGCAAGGGTGAGATCACATACCACGTGCAGGCTGTGCCCACCTCCTACTGCCCATCCCGGTACTACCGCGATCACAGCTTTTGGCATAAATCTTATGAGGCGTTGTACTTCAAGTATATTTAATCTGTGCATCCCGTCCTCACCTACATAACCCTGGTGCCCACGGGCTTTTTGATCTCCCCCGCTGCAAAACGAATACACTCCGTCTTTGGAAGATGGCCCTTCTGCCGATAAAAGTACTACCCCTATTGAGGTATCTTCCTGGGCATCGTAAAAAGCACTGTATAATTCACTGGTGGTTTTAGGCCTGAAAGCGTTCCGCACATCGGGCCTGTTAAAGGCGATCCTTGCAACCCCGTTGGATTTTTTATAGGTTATATCTTCGTATTCTTTTGCTGTAGTCCAATTGATCTTGCTCATTTGCGTTGTTTTATGTAAAAATAGAACTTTTATTAGAGAATCATTCGGTTTTTAAAGACTCTCAGGATATTTCAAAGAGAAGATACCCTTCACCTCAAAAGTTGCATAATTCTTGATATATTTGAGGAAATTCAAATGATGAGGATCAAAGGATTACTTTATTTTTTCGGTTTCTTTACGTGCTTTGGAATGGCCCAGGAGATTCCCAGGATCCAGGAGGTTCCTGAGGAACTGCTTATGAAAAGAATTGAAATAAGGCCATCCCTTACCAACCTGGCCCCCGAGATTCCCAATACAGGAAGATTTCAGATAAGAAGTGTGAATTTTAATACCGAAAATGTTCGCAGGGAAATTGATATCGCCGCGGTAATGGCCAGGGAGGAACAATTAAAGGCCCGCAGGATTGAACTTGCACCACCTGTGAATGTGCCTCGTCCAAATACCTCCGGGGTTTCAGATAATGAAACCTTCAGCATAACTCCACGATTTTACAATCAATCCTTCAGTACCGATGCCTATAGCCGCGGAACCCGAAATTCTGTTTACAGAAATGCTGCCGACGAGACAGGTGCTACGTTTTTACAAACCTATTCCCCTTTTGTAAGAGGATATGGAAGCCGGTATCACCGGGGATATTATTATTGATCCTTTTTTAGATAGATCCCGTCATCTTTAATTTCTACAAGACGTTGTTTAAATAAAGTGCCCACTGCCTTTTTAAAACTTTTTTTACTCATTTGCAGCGTTTTCATTACCTCATCTGGAGAAGACTTATCGGTAAGTGGTAAAAAACCGTCCTTTAATCCAAGTTCATTTAAAATATCCTGGGCGTTTGGCTCAATACTCCGGTAACCGGGGCGTTGGAGGGTAATGTCTATTTTCCCGTCCGGTCTGGTTTTCTTTACCCAACCTTTTAGTTTGTCTCCCGGTTGCAGTTCCTGGAAAATATCATCCTTGAAAATAAGTCCCTGGTGAATTTCATTTACAATCACATTCATCCCAAGATCTGTAGGATTTGCGACTATAAGGTCAACTTCCTCAAAAGGTTCCACTGTTAATTCCCGATTATCCAGAAAAGCATTGGTTTTTGAAGAAGCAACCAGTCTTCCGGAATCTTCATCAAGGTAACAAAACACCAGATACCAGCTATCTTTTCGCATTTTGGATGCCATTTCACGGTAGGGAACAAAAAGATGTTTTTCAAGGCCCCAGTCTAAAAATGCTCCAATATCAGATACCTCCACACATTTTAAATAGGCAAATTCATCCAGCTTCACATAGGGGGTTAATGTAGTAGCTACCGGCCGTTCCTGGTGATCCAGATAAACAAACACCTTAATTTCATCTCCTATATCAAAAGATGCAGGTTTATATTTATTGGGAAGTAAAACCTCATCGCCGGCTTCGTTCCTAAGAAACAATCCGGGTTCAGTATCCCTTTCTATCTTCATTAAATGGTACTCCCCAATGGTCAACATAGCTATAATTTTAAAAATGTAAAGATACTTATATTTTAAACTGCCTACCACAATCTAATGGATAGGTTTTAATACTTCAGGGAAGGACAAATAAACACTTCAAAAATCTAGGATTTCATAAAACTGAAATATTCCAGCAACACCTCATCATTAACAGTTCTGGGTGTGAAAATTTCAAGGATTTTTGGTTTATCTGATCCTCCGAAAAAACTTTCTAAAGCTCCGCTTATTTCCTCCGCATTACTGGCCGAAGAATACTCAAAACCATACATTTCTGAAAGCGACTTTGCATTCAGGTTGTGAATGGTCTCAAAGTAGGTATCAAAATTCTCGGTATTCTTATGGCCAGGAAGTATTCTGAAAATTCCGCCGCCTTCATTATTCAGAATAATTATCCTGAAGCTTTTAGGAATATAATTGTTCCACAGCCCGTTGCTGTCATAGAAAAAACTAAGATCCCCACATAAAAGCAAAGTAGGATCGGGATTAATGAGCGCGGCTCCTACCGCTGTAGAAACGCTGCCATCTATACCACTGGTACCGCGGTTACAATACAATTTTTGTGTACTGTCCCATTTGAACAATTGTGCATACCGCACTGTCGCGCTATTTCCCAACTGCACATTCCAGTCTTTTGGGACCGAAGGGACTATGAGTTGCATTGCCTTAAGATCTGAATACGGGATCTCCTTCATATAAATATCATGCCTTTCCTGTCGCTTTCCTTTAACCTCTTTCCAGTGTGCAGCATAATCGCTTTTGCCCGCGTCTACCAGGGAAAAGAATTTTTCAAGAAATAAATTAGGCGTAGCTTCAAAATGCTTGTTCAAACAAAAAAAGGTATTATATGCCTTTTTTGGATCTACATGCCAGTGCTGTTTGGGTTGATAGTTTCTTAGAAAGGATTTGATCTTTTTGGAAATGATCATACCCCCAAAGGTGAGCAGAATTTCGGGCTGCAGGGCCTGGAACTGATCGTCTGCATCATCAGACCTTTCAATAGGGCCAATCAAAGTA
This sequence comes from Gillisia sp., assembly GCA_039989915.1. Taxonomy (GTDB): domain Bacteria; phylum Bacteroidota; class Bacteroidia; order Flavobacteriales; family Flavobacteriaceae; genus Gillisia. Next base: position 5,848 of record JBDXGW010000008.1, on the reverse strand, counting down.
TCGATCCTTGTAAAAAATTCGGGATGGTTAAGATTGGAAGTGGTTTCCGTAAGGACCAGCACAGATTCATCCCCAGCAAGGAGGTCGAGGAATTGTTGTTCTATGGCATTGGGTGCTGCCACCCCAACAATGATCATTTTTCGTTTGGCCTTGTTCCAAAGTTCAGCATACGGCATTAGTTCCTGGTAGGAGTATGTGCGGTTATGAACTTCAGGAAATATTTGCAGGGGATCTACCTCAATTGTTTCCACAGTGTCATACAAAGGCTCATAAAACGGAACATTTATATGTACAGGGCCCTTTTCCTCCAAAGCTTTATTCAGGGCGAGGTTGATCTCGCGCTCGTTGTGTTTTTGAGATTCAAACTGTTTCTGCTGAAGTTTTTTATCTGAAGACCTGTTCTCCAGCACTATTTCTGAATGCAGGTTTGCCGAATACAGGATATGATTCTCAAAAACATTCTTTTGCCTAATGGTTTGCCCATCGCCAATATCAATACGCTCAACAGGCCTGTCGGCTGAAATTACCACCAGCGGAATATCGCTGTAAAATGCTTCTGCAATGGCGGGATAATAATTCAATAAAGCAGATCCCGAGGTACATACAATAGCCACAGGTTGCTGTAATTGTTGAGCGATACCAAGGGCAAAGAAAGCTGCGCAGCGTTCATCGACTACGCTGTACGGAGTTATCCCTGGATGATTTGTAAAACCTATTGTAAGCGGGGCATTTCGCGAGCCGGGTGAGATCACCACATGTTTTATATCTTTTGCCACACAAAGAGCAACTACACTCTGGGCAACGGGAATTTTAGAGTATTTCACTAAACTTTATTTAACCAAAACCGCTGGGTAAACCTCACAGGTTTTGAAAACCTGTGAGGTTTTTAATGAGTTTTGAATGAAAGGTAAAATTACGATTTTGAAAGCACATGTACCAGAACTCAAAAACCACCTTTTCTAAAAATTAACCTCTTAATGAGTGATTAGCACTGCTTTCATAGTTTCGGCTTTGTTTTGCGTCTCTTCCCACTCGGCAACAGGATCACTTTCCTTTGTTATTCCGCCACCAACAAACAACAACGCGCGATTTTCTTCCAGTTTCATGCACCTAAGGTTTACAAAAAGGGAGGTTTGGGTGAGTGTGCTGCCATACGCGAGGTTTTCGGTATTTCGCCTGTTCCCGCTGCGCTGAATTTTCTTTTTCATATTGAGCTCTCCTAAAAAGCCCGTATAAAATTCCCGGTCATAATTTTCATTCTCTAATATAAATTGTTTTGCCGGGCCTTTTGGGAGGCCGCAAATGGCAGGGGTAGGATGGACGGAATAGATTAATTCTTTTAGATTGCCGGAGGAATGAGGATTCTCCTGAACGGAATTTTCTTCCTTTGAAATTATCTCCCCAGAGATATCTGTTCTCAGATGTAATAGGGCTCCCGCCCGGGTGGTATAGGGTCCGTGGGTTTTTATATTTGAAACGGATTCTTTAAGATTCTCCAGAATGGCATCGGTTACAAATTGCTGTTCCTCCTGCTCCTTTTCTCCCCATTTCACCTCCATACTTCCGGCAAACTTTTGAGTTCCCGCAAGCGCCATGGTTTTAAAACGGTTTCGTTCCACCTGCAGCAAAGTTTCGGGGGTAGCGCCAAGCCATAGGCCAATTTCAGGATGAAACCAAACATATACATAAGCTGTGGGATACTTATTCAATAATTGTTTAAAGATCCCGATTGCATCAGGATTTTCAAGGGGCACCTCTTCCCTGCGGGAAAGCACGACTTTTTTCAGGTCCCCTTTCATAATGCTTTCAATACCCTTTTGCACCAATCGCAAATGCACTTCTTTTTCTTCGGAAGAAGTTGTTTTTGGTTGGCTCTTTTCAACAGGATAATTTTCATCCTCCACTATCCTGAAATCACAGCTGATTTCCTTGCAATATGCTGAAGGAAGTAGAATAGGTTCCTTTGAATCATCAAACGGGGCGAAAACAAATCCGCTTTCGGTAAAATCTGAAGTTCTGTAAACATTGGAATTAGATTGCAACAAGGCTTTAACGGCTCTATCATTTGTCGGCTCCCTATAGGCCACAAAGGCTAATCCCTGAGCCATGTGATTACTTAGCAGATCAAAAAAATCCCGGGCACTTTGCATCATTTCTTTTTAGGAAGGGCAATGGTGGTGAGTTTTACCAGTGAGATTAGATTATCATCTTCATCGGTAATTCTAATGTTCCACAACTGGGTGGTGCGGCCTTTGTGAATAAAGGTTGCTTTCGCGTAAACATCTCCTTCAGAAATACTTTTAATATGATTGGCCGAGATCTCAATTCCTCTGATAAAATATTCATCGGCATCAATAAAAATATGAGAGGCAACACTGCCCACGCTTTCTGCGAGGGCTACGCTGGCACCTCCGTGCAGTACGCCGTCCGGTTGATGCACCTTTGAAGTGACGGGCATTTTTGCGATCACGAAGTCTTTACCAATATCAATAAATTCAATATCCAGGGTTTGCATCAAAGTGTTTTTTGACATTTCATTGCACTTTGCCAGAATTTCCTGTTTCTCCATTCCAAATAAGATTGTTTACTTTGTAAAAATACAAAACCAAACAGGATGAATCCCGCAGAAAAACAGGTTTCTTATCAAATAAGGAATTCCTACAGCACTTTAAATACTTACACCCCAAAAACAAAAAATGTTTGGGTGGTTTTTCACGGGATAGGTTACTTAAGCAGGTATTTTCTGAAATATTTTAAACACCTGGATCCTGAGGAAAATTATATCATCGCCCCACAAGCGCAATCAAAATATTATTTGAACGACAAATACAGGCATGTTGGGGCTTCCTGGCTTACAAAAGAAAACACAGAAGTCGAAACCGAGAATGTGCTCAATTACCTTGATGAAGTTTATAAAGCGGAAGAGCTTCAAAACGCACCCAACCTTCTACTTTTTGGATATTCGCAGGGAGTTTCTGTTGCCGCACGATGGGTGGCCCGCAATAAAACAGAATGCAATCAGCTCATTCTCCACTCCGGCGGTTTGCCTAAAGAGTTACAACCCGAGGATTTTGAATTTTTGACCAACACTAAAGTTACCCTCATTTACGGCGACTCCGATGAATATTTGAACAAAGAGAGGCTGATAAAAGAAACGGAAAGGGCAAAAGAACTGTTTGGTGACAAGCTGGAAATTATTTCTTTTGAAGGAGGGCATGAGGTGAATGTTGATATTATTGCTGATCTGGCAAATGGATAACTCCCGTTCAGTTATCAGTGAGCAGTTATCAATTATCAATTGTGATTTTAATCTCGCCTGAATGCTACCGTCATACCATCATACCATCATATTATCAAACCATCAAATCATCAATTTCAGAGGGGTGGCCACAGGACGGGGTGGGCTTTTCAGTTCTCAGTTAACAGTTTGAGCTTGCCTGAATTTCACCATCAACCCATCCAACCATCCAACCATCATATTATCATATCATCATACCATCGAATTAATAAAAAAAGCGCAATCATTAAAAATGATTGCGCTTAGTTATAATTGTGTAATAAAGAGATCCTTCGCTCCCGCTCAGGATAAGCGATACCTAAGGCTTTGCAAAGCAAAACCAAGGTCCTGCTTACTTCACTTCTTCAAAATCTACATCTTCCACGTCGTCTCCTTGTTTGGAGTCTGCGCTTCCGCCCGGCTGTCCGTCAGCTCCCGGTGCACCCTGTGGTCCTCCCGGTTGTCCGTCGGCTTGTGCTTTGTACATTTCTTCTGAAGCTACTTTCCAGGCTTCATTGATCTTGTCAAGAGCCGGCTGAATAGTTTCAACTTCTTTAGACTCATAAGCTTTCTTCAAATCTTCCAAAGCTTCTTCGATGGGCTTTTTCTTATCATCAGATAATTTATCACCAAATTCCTTCAGTTGCTTTTCAGTCTGGAAGATCATAGCATCGGCTTCGTTAAGCTTTTCTACTCTCTCCTTGGTCTTCTTATCGCTTTCAGCATTTGCTTCAGCATCAGCTTTCATCTTCTTGATCTCGTCTTCAGTTAATCCTGAAGAAGCTTCAATTCTAATGTCCTGAGTTTTATTGGTTGCTTTATCTGTAGCGCTTACTTTTATGATCCCGTTGGCATCAATATCAAAGGTCACTTCAATTTGAGGTGTTCCTCTTTGTGCAGGTGGAATACCGTCAAGGTGGAACCTACCTATGGTCTTATTATCTGTGGCCATTGGACGCTCTCCCTGTAACACGTGGATCTCTACTGAAGGCTGATTATCGGCCGCAGTGGAGAAAACCTGTGATTTCTTGGTAGGGATCGTAGTGTTGGATTCGATCAACTTGGTCATTACTCCACCCATAGTTTCAATACCAAGGGAAAGTGGTGTAACATCCAGCAACAATACATCTTTAACCTCACCGGTTAAAACACCACCCTGGATAGATGCACCAATTGCAACAACCTCATCCGGGTTTACTCCTTTAGATGGTTTCTTTCCGAAGAATTTTTCAACTTCTTCCTGGATCTTAGGAATACGGGTTGAACCTCCTACAAGAATTACCTCATCAATATCGCTTTTTGAAAGACCTGCATCATCCAATGCCTTTTTCACAGGCGCCATAGAACGTTTCACCAACTCATCGGCCAATTGTTCAAATTTTGCTCTGGTTAAAGTTTGCACAAGGTGTTTTGGTCCTGTAGCAGTTGCTGTAACATATGGCAAGTTGATCTCTGTTTGAGATGAAGATGACAATTCAATTTTAGCTTTTTCTGCAGCTTCCTTTAAACGTTGCAACGCCATTGGATCTTTTCTAAGATCGATGTCTTCAGCTTTTTTGAAGTCATCTGCCAACCAGTCAATGATCACTTCATCAAAGTCGTCACCACCTAAATGGGTATCACCATTTGTTGATAATACTTCAAATACTCCATCACCCAATTCAAGGATAGAAATATCAAAGGTTCCTCCACCAAGGTCATACACTGCGATCTTTTGATCTACAGATTTTTTATCAAGACCATAGGCAAGAGCTGCGGCAGTAGGTTCGTTAATTATCCTTCTTACTTTTAGACCTGCGATCTCACCGGCTTCTTTAGTAGCCTGACGCTGAGAATCGTTGAAATAAGCCGGTACGGTAATTACCGCTTCAGTTACTTCGTGACCTAAATAATCTTCAGCTGTTTTTTTCATTTTCTGAAGGATCATAGCCGATAATTCCTGCGGAGTATACATTCTTCCGTCAATATCTACACGAGCTGTATCGTTGTCACCTTTCAGTACTTTATAAGGAACTCTTCCTGCCTCTTTAGAAGATTCAGAATATTTGTTTCCCATAAATCTTTTAATAGAAGATATGGTTTTGGTTGGGTTAGTTACCGCCTGACGTTTTGCAGGATCTCCTACCTTAATTTCTCCACCATCTACAAATGCAATTACAGAGGGAGTGGTTCTTTTTCCTTCGGCATTTGGGATTACCGTTGGTTCATTACCTTCCATTACCGCAACGCAAGAGTTGGTAGTTCCTAAGTCAATTCCAATTATTTTACTCATTTTATACGTGATTTTATATTATTGTTCCTATTCAACATCCAGTAATAGTCAATCTTTATGCCAGCAGAAAACTTATGACAGGATGGCAGAATCGAGTTATGAGTTAAGAGTTAGGAGGTTCTAGGTTCAAGGTTCAAGGTTCAAGGTTTAAAGTTCAAGGTTTGATCTCGCCTGATTATGGTTGCCTTTTTTCCAGTTAATAATTTATCTTAAATACTGGTTTTTGTTGAGCATTTAACTGCTGAACATAGTTTAAAAATTCTTGTGGTTTCCTATTTTTTAGTGAACCATGTGGACGC
>JBDXGW010000007.1:0-10912 GCA_039989915.1 Gillisia sp. | reverse complement strand
CTAAATAATATTAATATTTCAGGCAGCTTATCTTCTCAGCCAACAGCAATAATCGAATCATCTGGGGATAATGTCGACATAACATTAAAATCAAGAAAACAAGATTTAGATTTCTCTAAAATCCTTACATATCTATTAACTGCAGGTTGTCTTCTTGGGATAGGATATTTTGTTTATGCAAACTTCGTAAAAGGTAGTAAAGAAAACCCTTTGGATATTGCAAAAAATGAATTAGCATTTGACCCTCTAAATTCTAACGAAGATAAGGTAATAAAATTACTGGATGCAGAGAATTCCAGGGATTTTGACGTGATAATTACATTTTATTCAGGGGACCTGGAAAGATATTGGGAATCGACAGATATTGAAAATAAAGACTTAAAATCTCAATACGAGAAGGCTTGGCAAGAAAGTTCTTATTCAAGAAATAATATTCAAAATATAGAAAAAATTGCAAAGAATATTTTACACGTAACCACCGAATTCACTTTTACAAATACCTTAACAAATCATACAATTACCAATATAAATCTGAACAAATATATTTTTAATAATTATGGCTTAATTACTCAGGTCTATAATATTGATCCGGTTAAGGAACTTCCTGCACACCAGGATAACAGGTTAGTTAGAAAACCAGAAAGTACTAAACTTCCTGAAAATAAAATAATTAAAAGTCCAGAAATTGTTAAAACAGGACCTGTAAAAAATAATCCAATTAACGATGATGAGATTACAGATATCCCTTTTGCAGTGATTGACGAGGTACCCGTTTTTCCCGGTTGTGAGGAATCGATAAATAACGAGGCGAGAAAGAAATGTATGAGTGAAAAAGTACAGGAGTTTGTCACTCGACGATTTAATACAGATTTAGGTAGTCAATTGGGCCTTTCAGGTATCAACAGGGTAATAGTTGTTTTTAAGATCGACAAGGAAGGAACCATTTCAGATGTTCGTGCCCGTGCACCCCATCCGAGACTTGAACAGGAAGCCGCTAGGGTTATAAATTTACTTCCCCGGATGCAACCGGGAAAACAGGGAGGTAAAGCAATAGGAGTATCTTACTCTTTGCCTATAGTTTTTAATGTTCAGGATTGAGCTCATTAAATTAAATAATTTAAAGGGAATGAAAAACTACTACGAAATCCTTGAAATTCCATATTCAGCTTCTCAGCAGGAAATTCAAAAAGCTTATAAAAAACTATCCGCAAAATACCATCCGGATATTAATGGAGGGGTGAGTTTTTTCAACCAAGTATATCAGCAAATCCAGGATGCTTATAATGTACTATCTAATGAATCGCATAAAGCTGAATACGACAGGTCAAACAATATTAGCAATCAAGGAAACTCATATCATACGCAAACGGAGAAACAAGAAGCAATACCCAACCCCTCTAATCAAAAAATCAAAACCAAAGATAAAAAGTCAGTATCCTATAAGGCATTAATTATATTATTAATCACAGGATTTATACTTGCTACAGGATATTTCGTTTACGAAAGATTTCAGGCAGATATAATAGATGACGATGAATTAGTAGGAGAAAACGAAGAGATGGATGAAAATATTTTAGCATTCAATTCTGAAAGTTCTAATGAAGAAAACCTAAGAAAGTTACTGGAAGCAGAAAATTTAAGAGACTACGATGTGATTAAAACATTTTATTCCGGTGATCTTGAAAGATATTGGAATTCGCATAACATCAATTTTGAAGGGCTCAAAGCCCATTATATAAAAGCCTGGGAAATCAGTTCCAATTCCAGAAATAATTTAATTAAAATCGAGAAAATTGATAGGAATATCTTACATGTTACAACCGAATTCAGTTTTACAAATGCAAGAACGAATAAAACTAATACCAGTATCAGTCTCAATAAATATGTTTTTAATAATTATGGATTAATAACTCAGGTATTTAATATTAATCCGGTAAAAGAGTATGATGAATATCGTGATAATGATTTTTCTTTTATCTCTAATGAAGAGAAAATAAGAAGATTATTGAAAGCCGAAGACATTAGAGATTTTAATAAAATAGCCTCTTTTTATTCGGCTGAAGTAGATCGTTATTGGAATGCTGAACATATCAAAATTTCAGACCTGGAAAAAGAATATAATCTGGCGTGGAGAAATACGTCCAGTTCCTATAACAATATCATGGACATTCATGAAGTAGGCTTTAACACATATCAGTTAAGAACAAGATTTTATTTTGAAACCTCAGACAATGAAATTGAAATGAGAATAAGCGAAAATATTTATGTTTTTAACCGGGACGGTTTAATTACCGAAGTGTACGGGGTTAGCTCTATTTAAATGAAATATAATAATCCTTAATCAACAGAGAGAATGAAAAATCATTACGAAATCCTTGAAATTGATCCTACAGCTTCTTCCGAAGAAATAGATAAGGCATTTAATAATTTATCAAAACAGTTTCACCCGGATAATAATGGGGGAGTAAAATACTTTGATGATCTTTTTATACATATCAAAGATGCCTATCATGTGCTTTCTGAAGAAACCCTCAGAATAAATTATGACCGCGAACAGGGTTTTATTAAACACAGTGAGATTGAAGTAGCGACACTAAGTGCAGAACCCGAGATTTTATTATTTGAAGTTGATAAAAAAGTATTTGAGGAAGGTGATGAAATTAAGATAACATGGCAAACAAGAAAGGCAGATAATGTTGTCATTGATCCTTTTGGAGAGGTGGAAACATCAGGTTCAAAAATTTATCGTCTTAAAAATTACAGAAAAGAAATTCTTATCATAACTCTGGATATTATTAATTCAGAGACCGGAGAAACGGCAAACAGATCGATCACCTTACAAAATAAGGTTACTGAAATTGATTTTTCGAATGTGGATGATAAACATCTTGAAGAGCAAAATTATGAGGCAGGGGTAATTGATGAACCTAATCATCCTAACGGTTTTTCTATAATTTCTGAAGAAAGTTTCTTTTCAACCACGGGACGGTTAAGAAGACGTGCATATTTAGTAAGGGCCCTGTTACTTGGAATACCGGCTGCACTGGCCGCTTCTATTTTAGAGTCCAGTTATGATGATTCAACAATTGGAATAAGCGCTATTACAATTCTTATTTGTGCGTTCCTGATCCTAATTCAATTTGTAAAAAGGTTACATGATATCAATTTGAGCGGTTGGTGGAGCCTTATTAGTTTTATTCCCTATTTAGGTGGATTATTTGGATTTGTAGTTCTTTTTATTGATGGACAAAAAGGTCCCAACAAATATGGACATGACCCAAAAGGGAGGTTTTAATTTCCTTTTTTTAAATAAAAAAGATCGATATATAAAAAATTTTATCATAGTAAAATACAATGAGATGTGGAGACTAGTAAACCACATTAAAAACAGGGAGTATTCTGAAAATCCAAAAGAGTAAGAAAAACCATTAAAATATTTTCAAATGAAAAGAATATTACAATTTGCTGCATTTACAATTGCTGCGAGCATTCTCACCTCTTGCGGTGGTGGCGGGGATTCTATCTCTGAGGTTAAATTAATGCCTCTTAAGAGTGGTGAAGATTTTCAATACATTGACCAAGATGGAAAAATTGTTATCAATCCCCAATTTAAAAATGCTACAATTTTTAGAGATGGACTTGCGTTGGTTCAAACATCAGGAGATGATCCTAAATGGGGTTATATAACAGAAGATGGAAAATATGTTATTAATGCACAGTATGATGAAGCTACAGTTTTTAGCGAAGGCCTAGCATGGGTTGTAACAGAAAATGCTGCACCCGGAGCAATTGACAAAAAAGGGGAAGTAAAATTTACCATGCAAGATGCTGAAAAAGTTCGTTATTTCAAAAATGGTTTAGCAGCTTTTAGTTTATTGAATGATGAAGGGGAAGAAAAGTGGGGATTTGTAAACAAAGAAGGTAAAGTTACAATCAACCCACAATTTTCTGCAGTGTCGAATTTTAATGATGGAAGATGTGGAGTAAAAAACAGCGATGGCAAATGGGGATTTATTGATAATGAAGGGAAGATTATTATAAATTACCAATTTGATGATGCAGGAGATTTTAACCAAGGAAAATGCATTGTAGAAACGGGTAACAAAAAAGGAGTAATAGATAAAGATGGTAAATACATAATTAATCCACAATTTTCGAATATGATTATTGATGGTGATATATTTCTTGTTAGCCAGGATGGTAAATGGGGTTGGTGTGATAAAGAGGGTAAATTGATTATAAACCCTCAATTTGTAGACGCATACCCTTTCAATGGTAATAAAATTACAGCCGTTCAGTCTGGAAAAAGTTTTGGTTATATAGACAGGGATGGTAAATTCATAATCAATCCACAATTTGATATGGCGTTACCCTTCAATGGAAAATTAGCTGCTGTGGTAAGTGGTAGTCAAATTGGATTTATTGGTCAGGATGGAAAGTATGCTATTAACCCCCAATTTGATGGTATTTCTCAAGATCTTTTTACACATTATTTAACCGGTAATTCTGAATTTAATAGTGTGAATACAGATTATTTCAATGTTGGAGCCATAACAAATTTATTAAATTTTGATAGCCCGGAAGGATTTACGTTAAGTTCCACGTTTGAAGATGTAATGAATAAATATGGGCTAAGTAAAAATAAATTTAATAAATATAGTACCGAATCTGAGGTATTGTCAAAAAAGAAAATTTCCAATGATGCCAGCTATGACTTTTATGTCCTGGGAAGTGCCTACGATAATGTAAATGTAACCAAGCAAGGGTATTATGGGGCATACACAAGTAAGGAACTACAATTCAACGGAAAAAATAAGCCTGTCTCCTATGCATATTTAATTACCTTATCCAACAAAGGAAAAGGAAAAGGAAAGTCGGTTATAGAAGCAATACAGGGTAAATTGATTGGGTATAAAAAGGATAATGAAAAAAGTACTGATGATACCTATTATTACAATGATGGTACAAAGGAAATAAGATTAAGTGAAAATGAGCAAAATGTTGTTGTAGTCCTAAGTAACCTAATTTCCAAAAAGGAAAATGAAGAATATGAAGATTACGCTGAATATGAAGAGTATGAAGGGGATGACTCTTACTACAATTGATTTTAATTATATCAATTTATTTAAATTAAATTTTAAGCAGATTAAAATATCGGGATTTTGAAAATCCCGATATTTTTAACTGACTTATTCATCTTAAAACTAATAAATATGAAAATCTTTTTATTTTCTATTTTCTTTATAATATTTTTAGGTTTTTCCCATAGCCAGGAGAGTAAAAGCAAGCTTATTACCAAATATATCATTACCCATGCTTCCCAAAATGAAATTGATATTACCGAAAATCTATTAAAGGAAAAATCCTATTTGATTTTATATAAAAACTTAAATCCCGAATCGGATGTGGATGAAGGAGATTTGTTTTTTGCGAATGTTTGGGATGTATCAGAATCTCAGAGTTTTGGACGAATCTATAACATGGAATCCTCTCAAACTCCTGAAACTGATGAATCTTATAGAACTTCCACTCTGAATTTTAACTGGTCCTATCAAAATTCTTATGATGATGAAAGAGGTACAGCAAGAGTGAAGATTCTCACTGTTTTTAAGCCTGCGGGGATAACTTTTACTACTACTATTGTTGCTGAGGATCTTGAAATTTATAAGTATAAGGGTTATGTAGATGGGTCATTAGATAGTTCGATTTCAGGGGAAATTAAAGACAACCAATTTTCCAGGGTTTATAATAGATTAAGAATTTTTGATGAAGATACAAACGAGTGGTCTGAATGGATAGAAGCAAAAAATACTTTTCTCTTTAATTTTAATTCCAATAATGATATAAAACATTTTATGGCCAATGGTGGGGAGGTTCAATATCGTAAAGATTCCGAAGTGGAGGAAGAAACTGAGGATGGTATTTCGTACCAAAAGATTAATATGATAGACGATGAGGGATTAAGATTTGATCTCCAACTCTTCTATGAGCCCTCTTTAGGGTTAAAGATGATTTATAAGGATGCTATTATCCATTTTTCTGAAAATAACCCGAATTAATTTATGAAAGATGCCCACACCCTTAAGCGCTTTCTCGATGCACAGGAAGGAGACTACTCTATAACCTTAGTTGACATGAGTGTTGCACTATCCCGCAATCTAAACTGATTATATAAAAACCCATTTAAAAATATTCCCAAATTAAACGTAGCAATTAATTTAGAATTTGAAAAAGAGAAAGGAATGACTTCTAGGGAAAAATATTATTGCCCGTCACGCATTAGGAAATATAAATCAGGAGCTTTTGCAGATTAAGATGTTAAAACCTATACAAATCCCTTTTTCGAATTATACTTGGTACTTAATATGGAAAAGAACGGGAAAGCTTTTAAGAAGATTTTAAAATATAATAATCATATTGGAAATTAATTCCCATTCCCAGATTATAAAAATTTTTAATAAAACCAACCCCCATGAATAAAATTTTATTTCTCATATTACTTACCTCCTCCTCCTCTCTCTTAGCCCAATTCAATCCAAATGAAGAAAGCGGATTTATAGTTGATACAATTCGTTTAAAAAATGATGTTTTAGTTCCAAGATTGAAATACTCTGATATCAGCAATACCGAGATTGTCGTTAAAGTTAACAAGTGGATTCTAGAGCAATATGGAATGGACGACTGGAGCGATCAGAATGGAGGGAGTTGGGGACAAGCATATTTAACATTAAAAGGTTATCAAATTAAAGATGATATCTTTATTCTGGATGTATATATGACCAGCAGAGGAAGTGATTCTGACCGGAAATACTTTATAAGTCTGATTAGCGGTAATGAAATAAAACAGGTTGATGTTCCATTCTCATCCCTTATTAAAGCGGAAAATTATTTTTCATTTATAGAGAAATATTGGTATAAAGATTTAAAAAATGAACTCATAAATTCATATAAGTGCTGTGAGGCGGAAGATATGTTAAATGATAATTGGGTAGAAAGCCAAAGCTATGTTGTTAGTGGCTTTTCTTTTTCAAATGAAAAACTTTTATTGAAAGAATATCGATGGGGGCCCTATGGATTTTGTTGGGGTGCTTGTGCTTCATTACTTAAAAAGGAAATTCATCTAAAAGATATCCTTGATGATTTTAGCGAATTTGGACTACAGATAATTGAAGATTCTATTTACAAAAAAGAAAATCATTATTTCGGCGAATCGTGGGATGAAAGCACCACAATTGAGGAAATTAAATATGTCAATAAATTAAGAGGTGAAATTCCGCTAAACCAATTTTTTATTGGAAAAATTGGGACAAAATATTCCTTTAAAATGAGTTTGAAAATATTGAGTAACGGCTATGAAAACCAAATTTGTGGCACATATTATTATGATTCTAACAGCGAAAAATTCCTGAGCTTGAAAGGAGTTTATCAGAATAATATCCTCAGCATTAATGAATACTCTGATGGTAAAATTACGGGACATTTTAAAATCTGGAAAATCCTGAACGATCAATCAATACCGGAATGGAAGGGAAATTGGACAAGTGGCGATGGAAAAACGCAACACGATATACAATTTACTGCTTCCATTCCATAATTAATATTTCTATAATAAGAAACATAAAATAGTTACTAAAAACTTAGTATTAATATATTCCACATGAGATATTCATTTATAATTCTTGCATTTGCCATTTTTAGTAGCTGTAATTCCTCAACAGAGGAAAGAAAAATTGAACAAATAATTCAAACTTCAAGTGGTTCAACTTCAAGGTTCATCCAAAAATATGACGAAAATAGCAACCTTATATGGGTTGAACATGATTATGACAAACATGGACCTTCTGATGAGATATATAAGTATTACTATGAAAATAGTAACTTAATAAAAGAAGAATGGTTTTTTAGAAATGGCAGTAAAACTGAATTATATATGACCGACTACTACACCTATAATTCTGATAATACAATTGATACCAAGATTAGAAAAGATAGGGATGATAACTTATATTGGGAATTTAAGTACGATCATGAAATAGTACAAGGTGAAAGGGAAACGACCATTTCTCAATTTGAGAGCAATGGAGAATTATTGCAGGAATGGTTTTATAAATACGATTCAATAGATAGGGTAATTCAAGAACCGAGAGATTTTCAAGGCTCGATCTATGGCTATCAAAAATATGAATATACTAATAATTTTGTTCAAATAACTGAATATACATTAGAAGACAAGCCTGAATTTACCGAGTCGTATAAAATTGATAAATTGGGGAATTACATTTCAGTAGATGATGATAATACCCAGTATAAATTGAAATATGATAAATATGGAAATTGGATTGAAAAAGAAATTATTCAGAAAAATGGGGGCTGGACTGAATTTAGGGAAATTACTTATTACTAAAATGGGATAAACTACCAATTATAGTCTTTAAACACCAAAGTTAATAAACCTTCCATTTGGTTATTACTTATCTGTAATTGCTTAAACATAAACCAATTTAGTAACGGGCAATTTTGTTTTCTAATAGTTCTGCCAAATTTTCAATATCTGATTTTCTTGCAATTTGATTCAACCACTCCTCAGGAATACCATCATAACCATAATATAAACCGGCAAGTCCTCCTGCTATTGCTGCAGATGTATCTGTGTCATGGCCAAGGTTTATAATGGATAGCACAGTTTCTTTATAGGTATTTTTATTTAGAAAAAACCAAATACTTGATTCCAAAACTTCAATAACATAGCCGCCCGATTTTAGATCATCAATGCCGGTGTTTCTAATATCAGCCTGAATTAGCCTCCTAAAGTGAAGCCGCTCTTCCGGCGGGAAATCTATTTCATTCCAAAAATCTGTAATTTCCTTTCTCATTATGGTATAAGACCGTTCTTTATCAATACCATTGAGAATTTTTTCAGCAAGCTTGAGATATATTAAGCAAGACATCGCAGCGCGAATATGTCTGTGTGTAAGTGCTGAGACAGCCCATGTAATTTCAAATTGTTCCTTTATTGGCTTCCCGGCTATGTAAAAGAGCAAAGGAATGATCCTCATTAAAGATCCATTTCCATTTTCTAATTCTGTTCCATAATTCTTTTGATTTCGAATTTCTTCTAAATTTCCATTATCTAAAATTTCAGAAAGTCTGTGAATAGCACTATAAGTAGTATTCCCAATATCAAATACCTCATTTCTCGCGGTCCAGTAAGCACTATTTTTCCACTTACAAAAGGTGGATGCAATATTTGCCAGATCAATTCCTTCAGTCGCCAAAGATTCTGCCAGGCAAAAGGTAAGGGAACTGTCATCAGACCAGGTTCCCGGAGGTTGATTATAGGTTCCAAACCCTATCATATTTGTAGCCGGATCATTGATCATCTTTTCCCGTGAGGAAAACTCATAAGGTACTCCAACTGCATCACCTATTGCGACTCCAAAAAGTGCTGCTTTTATTTTATCAGAATAATCAACTCCATTATTTGTAAAGAGCATATTACCAAAGTTGCTCCAACCATTAATAACATCATCTTTTGATTTAATGTTGCGGTAAGAATAAATTTGAGAAACATCAATCCCTAAAAGGCCTCTTGCTATGAGAAACGAAAAGTTTTCTATGTCCGTTCTGTCGTCTTCGCTACTATATTTCTCTTGATTTCTCTCAGCCCAAAATTCTTTTATGGCATAGCCGTCTTGTTCCTTTAATAATTGAGCTTTGTAAATTCCCAAACCTGTCCAAGAACGATGAAAGTAAAGCCAATCATTCTCGTAAAAGATAAACCACTTATCTTCCATTTGTTGGGGAATAAGACCTTTAGTCAATTTTGAAAATTGCCCCTCAGTAAATTGCAGTGCAATTTCAATCTGTTTTGGATTGTTAATAGCATGATTTTCCCAGGTTGTTTTTGTTGCTATTTCGCTCATTTAATATTTTTACGATATGTCTGATTTAATTGCTGAATTGGTTAGTGTGGGTCTCATTCCTTCCTCAGCCACCCCAAAACTCGATTATTCTGAATTTCCCATTTTCCATTAAGCATTTGGAGTTTAAAGTTTTCCCTACTGGATGAAAAGGCTCCGGCATTTTGCTGGATGATCTCGATTTTATTATCACTCACTGAGGAAATTATTGCGACGTGTCCATATTGATTAAATTTCGTGCCTTTAAAGATAAGTAAATCGTTGACCAAAGGTTTTGTGCTACTTCCATTTGTATACTGTTTTAGGTTCCGATCCATATTATTTTTACCATCAGCAAGACGGGAATCAAAAAAGTCTTTTGCATGCCCGTAAGAATTGGGCATCTTATGGTTGAAATATTCATAATAATAACGCTTCACAAATTCAACACACTGGTATTTCAACCCAAGATTGTATCCGTCAGGTGCTAAGTTCCTGCCTTCCACATTACCCACTCCCCCATTGTAATAAACCGTTACTCCGTTAAACTGATCAATCTCCTGGCCTACCTCCTTTGTGGGATGCACTCCGGTCGTGCTATAAATATAAAACCCACCCGCACTAAACAACAGTACGAGTACAATGACCAGGACAATTTTAAAATTTCGCAAATGAATGGTGGATAAAGATTAGTGGAAATCTTTTCTGTAGGGATTACAATCTATAAAAAATATCTTAATGTTGTTTCCGTAAGTAACTAAATAAAATTCACGCTCAAACTTTCCCAAGGCCCGCTAAGGGTTTCGGATAAGTTCTTAGTGAAAAGTTAATGGTGATTGGTGTTTCGGAGTTTATAATTTATAAATTTTAGAGGAAGTGTTCAATTAAGTGTGTCATTGGTTAAAAATCTATTATCAAAATATACTACCAGATCTTTACGAACTGCTGTCCATCCATACATACTACCATTCCATTTTGTATTAGCATTAATTGTAGCTAAATAAATTTGCTTT
>JBDXGW010000006.1:0-49458 GCA_039989915.1 Gillisia sp. | reverse complement strand
GCGTCCACATGGTTCACTAAAAAATAGGAAACCACAAGAATTTTTAAACTATGTTCAGCAGTTAAATGCTCAACAAAAACCAGTATTTAAGATAAATTATTAACTGGAAAAAAGGCAACCATAATCAGGCGAGATCAAACTAAAAGCCTACAACCTACAACCTACAACTTACAACTCTTCAGACCCCTGGCCACTGTCCTCTGACCAATTATTAACCGACAACTCACACCTCACAACCCACAACCGATAACCTTTTTTTTCCTATTTTTGAAGGGAATTTTATTCTATGAAAAACCTCCTGTATGCAATTCTTAGCGGATTCCTCCTGGCGCTTGCATGGCCTACTTACGGATTTCCGCTTTTGATATTTTTTGCCTTTGTTCCGCTTTTGTATGCGGAATTCAACATAAGGAACTTATCCCAGAAACATAAAAAACTCAAAGTGCTGGGTAATGCCTATGTCACGTTTTTCATCTGGAATTTAATTACCACCTACTGGCTCTACTATTCTACCCTTTTTGGGGCGGCCTTCGCGATCCTGGTGAATTCGCTGTTAATGGCCCTGATTTTCCTGTTGTATCACATAGTGGCAAAAAGGACCAATTTTAAAGGGGCTGCGGCATTTTTAATAAGTATCTGGATCGTTTTTGAAAAACTCCACCTCAATTGGGAATTTTCCTGGCCCTGGCTTAACCTGGGGAACGTTTTTGCGGTGACCCACAACTGGGTGCAGTGGTATGAATACACCGGGGCTTTCGGCGGAACCCTTTGGGTGCTGATTGTAAATATCGCGCTATATAAGTCGGTAGTCCTATACAGGGAATACCGCGATAAAGCGATCTTGTGGCGCGGAATAATCAAGGCCGGTATTTTCATGGCCATTCCGGTAGCTATTTCTTATGTGATCCTGAGTAATTATACTGAAAGCGAAGAAACCCTGGAAGCGGTGATCCTGCAACCCAATATAGATCCCTATACCGAAAAATACAACGTAAATGACAGCCGCATTGGCGAACTCCTGTTGGAATTAAGCAAAAGCGGGGTTTCCGAAAACACTGCTCTGCTCGTCGCCCCCGAAACTGTTTTTGCCGATGGCACCGTCCTCCCCGGATTTCAGCGATCGGAAGCCGCGTTTTATAGTCGGCAGATCCTCGAGCAATTTCCCGGGATCAATTTCCTGAGCGGGATCTCCTTCTACGACCGCTTCAGCGACCCTGCAAGGGTTGCCGGACAAACCAACCAGATTGGCCCTTCCGACTGGTATAATGATTACAATTCGGCATTTATGATGAAGGAGGGCAGCCTTCCGCAGTTATATCATAAGTCCAAACTGGTAGTTGGTGTAGAGAACTTCCCCTATCAAAGCATCTTAAAGCCCATATTAGGCGATATAATGATAGATCTTGGTGGGACGGTAGCAATGAAAACCACCCAGGAAGAACGGTCGGTTTTCAGGTTAAATAATGATTATGGTACCGCGCCCATAATTTGTTATGAATCGGTTTATGGAGAATATGTTACCGGTTATGTAAAGAACGGCGCTCATTTTCTTACCATTATCACCAATGATGCGTGGTGGAGCGACACCCAGGGCCATAAACAGCATCTTAATTATGCCAAGCTGCGCGCCATTGAAACCCGCAGGTCTATTGTGCGAAGCGCCAATACCGGGATCTCTGCTTTCATCAATGAAAAAGGAGACATCGTGCAAACCCTGGGATATGAAGAACAGGGCAGCCTTCGTGGTGAGATCACCCTTAATCAAGTACAAACCTTCTACGTACAGCACGGCGATTACATCGCCCGGATAGCACATTTCCTTGCGCTCTTTCTTTTTCTGTTTGCGGTGGTTCCGTTTAAGAAGATTGTGAAGAGATAGCAGGAAGTTGTCGGTTATCGGTTGTCAGTTATCAGTTGTGGGTTGTCAGTTTATAGAGAAAAAAGGCTCCTTCCCTTTTTTTAAGGGAAGGTGGATTTATTGCCCGGGAGGGCAAGAAAGCAACCGCCCGAACGTTACGGGCGGGCCGGAAGGGTTGACTGCGAGAAGCTCTCTGTTATTATGAACCACCCCGCTCCCGCTATCGCAGGACCACCCTCCAGATGCGTATCGGGATTGGAAAAAGGAGGGGAGGCGTTTATTCTTTTTATGACCATTTCAAGTTGCTATAAAATGTCGTTTTCGAGGATTTAAGAAAGTCGAAAAGATTAAGATTTTTAAATTAAAATCGGATCGGAATTTCCCGGAAAACTACAAACAAAAGCTCCTCCCTTTTTTTCAAAGGGAGGTGGATTCCCTGACTGGCAAGGAAGGGAAGACGGAGGGTTTCTGCGGAAATCTGAAATTTGATCTGCGAAATCAGCGGGAAACAGGGAAAGCTTCCCGGCATAGTCCCCTCAAACTCCCCAATTTCTCATCCTCACGGAAGAGAAATTTTCCCCTCTTTATCTAAAGAGGGGAGCTGTTTAGCTTTTTTAAGACTATTTCAAGTTGCTATAAAATGCAACATAAGAAGACGGAGGGTTTCTGCGGAAATCTGCAAGATGATCTGCTAAATCAGCGGGAAACAGTAGAAGCTCCTGAAAAAGAAAAATCAAAAAAGCACCTTCCCTTTTCAAGGGAAGGTGGATTTATTGCGCGGGAGGGCAAGAAAGACGGAAGGGTTAGCCTCAAGAAAATCTCTGCTATAATGAACCACCCCGCTCCCGCTATCGCGGGACCACCCCTCCTTGGAAAGGAGGGGAGCCGCATATTCTTTTTATGACTATTTCAAGTTGCTATAAAATGTCGTTTTCGAGGATTTAAGAAAGTCGAAAAGATTAAGATTTTTAAATTAAAATCGGATCGGGATTTCCCGGAAAACTACAAACAAAAGCTCCTCCCTTTTTTTCAAAGGGAGGTGGATTCCCTGACTGGCTAGGAAGGGAAGACGGAGGGTTTCTGCGGAAATCTGCTAATTGATCTGCGAAATCAGCGGGGAACAGGGAAAGCTTCCCGGGATAGTCCTTTCAAACTCCCCAATTTCTCATCCTCACGGAAGAGAAATTTTCCCCTCTTTATCTAAAGAGGGGAGCTGTTTAGCTTTTTTAAGACTATTTCAAGTTGCTATAAAATGCAACATAAGAAGACGGAGGGTTTCAGCGGGCTAAATGATCTGCCGAATTAGCAGGAATTTTCAGAGTATGTAACAAACATTAAATACCGCTATTGATGTAATATGCTTTAGTGTTTTTATTCAGTTTTTAATTCAATTGACAAACCCAAAGCATTGGCCAGTAGTGCAAAATTAGACAACCGAATATCTTCGCCATTTTCAATACGTGAAATATATGGACGTTTTTTGCCTACTTTTTTAGCCAGGCTTTCCTGGCTCATATGTAATTCCTTCCTGCGGTTTTTAATGATTTCACCAAAATAAAAGGAAAAGGCATCTTCCCGGAATTTTTCGCGTTCTTGAGTTCCTTCTTTACCG
The DNA here is from genome assembly GCA_039989915.1 of Gillisia sp. Classification (GTDB taxonomy): domain Bacteria; phylum Bacteroidota; class Bacteroidia; order Flavobacteriales; family Flavobacteriaceae; genus Gillisia. The sequence goes on along the minus strand of JBDXGW010000006.1, from coordinate 45,988 downwards.
TATCGTTCAGCTATAAGTTCTTTTGCATTTATTGATTTTCCCATAATCACTTTTCTTTTAAGTATTCTTCTAATATTTTTTCTGCCTGCTTTATCGCTCTTTTATAATCTGTTGTTGATTTTTTCTGAAATCCGTAAAGGCAAATAGCTTTGGTGCACTCAGCAAAATTCAAATGGTCAATTGCAAAAATTATAATTCGATATTCATTACCCGCTTTAATTCTTAATTCATAAAATTGGGTCGATTGCAGTTTTTTGAGGAAGTTTGCATTAACTATCAAATGTAACGAATTAGTTACAATTTTTAAAAATTCATACTTTAAATAATAATTTCAATCCAATGAACCACCCCGCTGCCACTACCTCAGGACCAATCTTTTTAAAGGATATTTCCGATTCTATAAAAATGTAAAATAGGTTCCTGCGGAAATCTGCAATTTGATCTGTAATTTGCGGGAAACAGGTAAAGCTTCCAGAAAAGAAGAAACAAAAAGCTCCTTCCCTTTTCAAGGGAAGCCCGCCTTGCCTTCGGGCAGGGTGGATTTATTGCCCGGGAGGGCAAGAAAGCCCGCCCGAACGTTACGGGCGGGCCGGAAGGGTTTTAATCGCAGAGGGATTTCCTTATTCCGATGAAACCACCCCGTCCGCCTATGGCGTCCACCCCTCCTTGGAAAGGAGGGGAGCCGTTTATTTTTCAAAGACTATTTCCAGTTACTATAAAATGCAAAATAAGAAGACGGAGGGTATCTGTGGAAATCTGCAATTTGATCTGCATAATCAGCGGGGAACAGGGAAAGCTTCCCGGCATAGTCCCCTCAAACTCCCCAATTTCTCTTCCTCACGGAAGAGAAATTTTCCCCTCTTTATCTAAAGAGGGGAGCTGTTTTTTTTAACCCCGTACTCCGAACTCATAACTCCTAACTCTTAACCTATTCACCATTCACTAATCACTATTCCCTGAAAAGAGACCCTTCGACTCCGCTCAGGGTGACTTGAAGGATGGTATGATGATGCACTTATTTGCTGGTATGATTGGGTTTGGAGAAAACTTTGAACCTTGAACGCAGTTACAATCGCTCCAGATGCTGAAACCCGCCTGAACGGTACGGGCAGGTAAATTCAGCATGACGTATAAATTAAATTTTTAGAAAATCTTGAACGCGGAACCTTGAATTTTGAACCCCAAACTCCTAACTCATAACTCTTAACTACTATTCACCATTCACTAATCACCATTCACTACCCCCCTACTGCCCCCTAAAGAACAGCACCGTACTAAAAGTTTTCAGGAGGATGTTGAGATCGAGGAAGAGTCCGCGGTGTTTGATGTAGTAGAGATCATACTGGAGCTTTTCCAGGCTGTCGTCATAACTGGAGCCATAATTGGCCTGAACCTGTGCCCAGCCGGTGAAGCCGGGTTTTACAATGAGGCGGGTTTTGTAAAAGGGCATCATCCTTTCATACAATTCCTTTAAGAATAAGTTGCACAAGAAGGCGCCATCGAACCCTCAACTTCCATTTTAATAAATTGTGTAAACCTTTTCGAAATATGAATTATTTTTAACATCTACTTATTAAAGTTTAGGTGGATTATTTTTAACATATTCTATTACCTCTTCAGTTCTCTCACCAAAAAGTGGTCCCCAACAAATTTGGCCGGTTCTAATTCCAGGCACTCTGCTGTTCCCTTCTAAGAAAACTGCATTTCCGGATTTGTCTATTGCAATATCCCAGCCTACCATACCGCACCCTGGAAAGTACCGGGAATGATTATTCATCGCCATTTCTATACATTTAGAAACATGTGTAATTTTTCTACCCTTAAATAGGGTCCCATTATTTGATTTATTATGTTTTTTTAAATATTTATCATAACCTATTCCATCTAAACTTCCATCTTCATTAACTCTTACTCTCAAACTTTCTGTTGAATTATCAGCAATTTGGCCCCGACCCCCAATCATCAATAAGATAAATAATATGCTTGTCTTTCCATTTAAATACAATGATGTTATGCGAATAGTATTGACCGAAGTTTTATTAAATATCTCTGTGTCCTCGTGTTGAGTAATAATCTCTTGAATAATATAATTTTTTGGATTATTATCTAATAATTCATTTAAATTCTTTTCGGTAAGATCAGTTTTATTATAAATCTTTACTCCTCTTCCCCCAAAAGTATCTACCGAAGGTTTGAAAAAAACACGATCCTTCTCTTTAATTTTTCTTTTTGCGCTCTCTTTTGATAAAAGGGTAGAATCCTGATCAAAAAATCGCCCTTCAATATTTTTTACAATTGTTTTTGGCATATTTAAGCCTTTAAAAATTAAATCGTACAAACCTTTATTTTCATAAACAGTATAATAGGAAAATGGATTTAGAGCTGTTATTACTATTGGATAATATAATATGTTAGATAGATATTTTGGATCAAACGCGTTAAATTTCTTAAAAATTCTATATTCATCAGTGATTTCTTTTGATAATCCAAGTGGTCCCCATAAATCTATCGCTTCATAAATCTCCTGAACACTTAATTCTTTAGGCTTATATATTTCCATTAACTTTTTTTCCTCCTGGAAAACCCAAAATCTATTTTTTTTAAGTTTCCTTTTCAAAAGGAATTTTCTTCTATATTTTTTGAGCAAATTTATTATCATAATCAATCATTAATCAGGTTTGATAAAAACCCTCGTATTTTAATTTGAAAATTTCATTGTTATAGCCTTTCTATTGTCCTCTAAAAAATAATACAGTACTAAATGTCTTCAGCAAAATATTGAGATCCAGGAAGAGTCCGCGGTGTTTAATGTAGTATAGGTCATACTGGAGTTTTTCCAGGCTGTCGTCATAACTGGAACCGTAATTGGCCTGTACCTGCGCCCAGCCGGTGAGGCCGGGTTTTACAATGAGACGGGTTTTGTAGAAGGGTAACATTTCGGAGAGCTCTTTTACGAATTTCGGACGTTCGGGCCGGGGTCCTATGACGCTCATGTCCCCTTTTAAAATATTAAAGAACTGGGGGAATTCATCTATTCTCGTGCGCCGCAAAAATTTCCCAAACCAGGGAATACGTGTGTCGTTTTTCTGAGTCCACTGCGGGCCTTCCAGTTCTGACCCATTGGGCATGGTGCGAAATTTTAGGATCTCAAAGGGAATTGCATTCTTCCCCACCCGTTCCTGCCGGTAAAACAAGCATCCCCTATTCCCCAGCAGGTTTCCAAACCACACAAAGGGAATAAGCAGCACGCAAAGAATGATCCCCACCGATCCTGCGAAAAGGTCAAACATGCGATGAAAGAACCGGTATAGCTTGTTCTGATTGCTGCGGCTGAAAAGAAAGAACTTGTAAAAATCCTTTCCTATATGCTGTACCGGCACCCTGTAGGTAATATCCTCATACACCTGGGTGTAATCCTTTATGGGAAATCCTTCAATGAGCAAGGCGTTGAGCTCCTCCAGCAGCGGAATGTTCATCCCCTTTGCACGGGTAGTGGAATCGGCAACCACGATCTCGTTCAGGTGTTCATCGGCAATGATGGTGGCCAAGTAGGCAGGTTCAAATTGAAGCAAGCCCGTAGAATGGGGAAGCGAATCGGGCTTACCCGTGTTAATATATCCTATGATCGCGTAATTGGGATCGCTTTTTTGAAGGGCCGCGATCATAAGATCCAGTTCGCCGGCATCTCCAATGAGGAGGACCCGTTTATAAAACCTTGCGGATGAAATAAGAGTTACATATGCAAACCGCCACAGCAATAGCGAGCCGGCAATCGCCAGAAAAAAGAACAGGATCTGCAGCCGGTTATCGGGTAAATGTGGGGTATAATAAGGGGTGAGTATGAAAAACAGGAGGGTGAGCGAAGCGGTTAGGATCACATTTTTAAGCACTACCTCAAATTTTCCTGCCTGTTGCAGGTCGTACAGCTCAAAGATAGTAGCGAAAATATTGAGATACAGAACAAGCATAAGAGTCCACACCCAGTAATAATCGGTTATACGGAAATAATCAAAATGAAATACAATTCCTACAAGGCTAAGAGTTAAGAGTACCGCGACATTGTCCATAAGGCGCAGTAAAACCTTACGTTCCGAAATATCAAAATGGACCAGGGGCTTTTGTGACATCGGGTATATTTGGGACTAAAGATAAAAATTTTCAGGTGAGAACCTTATTCCATTCTCCTCTAATTATATCCCAATCAAATTCTTTTGTTTTCTCCCTTCCATTTTCAGCAAGAAATCTCGCTTTTGCGGGATCTACCAGCAGGGATATGATCTTTCCGGCCATGGCTTCAGCATCATTAGGAGCAACCAGCAGTCCCGTGCGGTCGTCCTCGATCAAAAACGGGATTCCGCCCACATTGGTAGACACCACGGGCAGGCCAAGGGCCATCGCCTCGATCACGCTTACCGGGGTATTGTCTATATCGCTGGAATTAATAAAAATGTCATAATCTGCGGAAAGTTTTAACCATTCCTTCTTTTTCAGCTTCCCGGTAAATTTAACCGGAAGACTGTGTTTTTTCGCATACTTTTTTGCTGCGGAAAGACTTCCGTCCTTATCGGGACCCACCATGCACAGTTCGGCATCGGGGTGAATTTTCAGCAAAAGCCGAAAGGTTTTTATTGCGAGCAGCGGATTATAGATCTCATCAAAGGCCCTTACCCATAAAAGGCGGGGCTTAAAATTGTCGCGGACTTTAAATTTATATTTCTCAAGCTGCAGCGGGTTTGGAATGTACTTTACATGAGAGAACCCCATTTGTTCCACTTCGGCCTTGAGGTAAAGGGATGGGGAAATGATGTAATATGCATGCTTCAATAACCTCTGAGTGGCTTTGGGAGAATTTTGGAACCTCTTCTTTAGATCTCCTCCGTGCAGGATGGGAATATATTTTTTGGAAAAAAAATTCGAAAGCATTCCCAAAAGCACAGCATACCAGAAATTCTGGGTGCTGTAAACATCAATAAGTATATGGCTGGCTTCGCGATAATTTCGGAAGAAAGCCAGTTTCATATGTGCCAGTCTCAGAAACTTGTTTTTAAGTGGAGAAGCCGAGATCACCTTATAACCTTCCGCAGAGAGCCCTTCCTCAAGCGCGCTATGGGTTGTGGGATTGGTCCTGGAAGAGGAAAGCTTATTGCCAATGTACAGGACAGTTTTTGCCATTATTCCAGCAATTTGTTCCATTTCTCCTTCACCACTTCCCAATCAAAGGAAGTAACTTTATTCCGGGCATTCATTACCATTTCCCTGCTTTCCTGTGGGTGCTCTACAATGTTTTTAACAGCAGCGGTCATGGCAGCTACATCTTTTTGTGGCACCAGGAGTCCGTCCTTTCCATCCTCAACCAGGTAATGCATCCCCCCCACATTGGTAGAAACAATGGCAAGGCCCAGGGCCATCGCCTCGATCACGCTTATTGGGGTATTGTCTATATTGGTGGTGTTGATGAAAATATCGTAATCTATAGATCGTGCGGCCCACTGTTTTTTCTTCAGCTTCCCGGGAAAGGTCACGGGTAACTTATTTTTTTCGGCAAAAGCCTTACATTTTTGAAGATTCCCGTCTTTTTCGGGGCCTACCATACAGAGGGAGGCATTAGGATATTCGGGTAGAAGGTTTTCCAGCACTTTTACGGCAAGCATAGGATTGTACCTCCCCTGGAAGCGACGCACCCATAAAAGTTTCGGACTAAAATTCTCCCGCTTCTTAAAAGGATATTTTTTTAGCTCGATGGAGTTGGGAATCACCATAAGGTTATCAAAGCCTGCTTTTTTAAAGATGTTATAGAGAAATAAGGAAGGAGCAACATTCATCTTTGCTTTTCCAAAAAGGCTTTTGCTTAAAAAACGGTTATCGCTAAGCCGCTCGGGTAAATTCCCCCCATGCAGGATGGGGATATAATCAAGTTTATAGATCTGGCAGGCCTTGGCCACCAGGTAGGCGTAGTAGAAGTTCATGGCACCATAGGTGTCAATGATCACTATATCTGTCTTTTTATGGTGTTTGGCAATAAGCCCCAGCATCTCAATAAGCCGCAGGGCCTTATTGTTCTTGTTGGAAGCCTTTCTTACGGGGTATCCTTCTTTTTTTAGCACCTTGCTGAAAAAGGAAATATAGGTAGCCGTAAAGCTGTCAATTGCTAAGTCGTTTCCTATATACAGGATCCTTTTTTTCATCTACGATATATAATAATGCCAGCCCATACACAAATGCCGGCAACGCAATTCTCATGGCCGAGTGGTTAATGGTAAGGAACCAGAACGCCACAAATGCCAGGAAATAATAGTTATTTTGGAACTTGGTCCAGAAAACTATGGGGACAAATATAAGAATTAGAAGTGCAAATACACCTAAAAGCCCATGCTCGGATAATAAGCGGCTAATTTCATTATGGGAGGAAATTCCAAATCCCAAAGTTTCCTGTCTATACTCCCTTCCTTTCCCAACGCCTATCCCGGTTATAGGATTATTATAAAAAGCCATCAATTCAGTTTCAAATAACTCTACTCTCCCTGTCGTAATATCTTCCTTCAATTCACCAACGGCATTTTTATTGGAATATCTATTTTCAATTAATCCAAATGTTTTCATAGAGGAGTAACTCCAAATGAATATTATCGAAATAATTAATATAAGTATCTTCCTGTTTGTACTAAATTTTAGTCTCTGATCCTGTTTATAATAAAATAAAATTAGAAATGCTATTATACATATTATGGCAGTAAAAACTCCTCCCCTGGAAAATGTAATTAAAGCTCTATAGCCTATCATTGCAAGTAATAACAAATCAATCCCGTTAACAAGAATGCTTCTAATTGTAAATAATCTTGTTACAATGATAAATGCGCCTAATCCTAATACAGTAGAAATTTGGTTGGGACCATATCCACCGGTGGCGGCATAATTCCCAGCCAAATTTATGATCCCTTCATGTAATGTGGGAGTAAATAAATAAAGGTAAACCATCTGAGCTATCAGGGGTAGTAAAAGCATTAATAGAACTTTTTGAAAGTCCTCTTTTTTAATTTTCTTATAATAACAGTATAATGCAGATACCCCTAAAGTAACCGGCCCACTCAGATTAAAAGCAATTAATTTTCTGAATTCCGCTTCATAACTCATTGTTATTGAGGCGACAATTATCCCCGGAATTAAAATCATAAGATATGTCCAGAAAGGTACAGTCTTAGAAGAGGTTCCTTTAAAGAACATTCCAATTATAAGAAAAATAATCACGGCATATTTCCCGGTTTCGTAAAAAATCATTCCCCCCGTCATTCGGAAGAAAACCTCCGCCCCGGCAATATAAGCTGCTCCCATTAGAGCCTCGTTATTACGATTTTCATTTTGAATGGTAATAAAAAGAAAATAACCTAATGCCCCCAACATAATTATGGTTGAACTAGGCCTATAGAGATATACCAAAAGGGCTAAACCTATATGAATAAGGAGTAGTTTTATATATAAAATATTAATATTTTTTTCCTTTCCTACCAATTTTTATAAATATTGAGTAAGTTCAATATTACTTCTTTTTCCGAATAATTACCTTTAATTTTTTGCTGAAAATTTCCCGCATCCATTTCCCTTTTTTCCGGATGCTGGTAATAGAATAAAATTGCCTTAGCAAGATCTTCCGGATTTTCTTTGGAAACCAATCTTCCATCAGGTTCGATAGTGTCCCTGCATTTTCCCACATCAGTACATACCACAGGCAATTCTGCCAATCCATATTCTAATAAAGCTAGAGGTAAGCCTTCGGAACGAGAAGCCAATACACCTAAATTTGCTTGATGTAGTAAAGGTATTATATTAGGTATAGTTCCGTAATAATAGATCTTATGTTTAAGAGGCGAATTTTTAATTGCCTTAAGAACTGAAGCGGAATACTCCGTTGCCGGGTCTTCACCAATAAGATGCAAACTTACACCCAGATTTGGTTCCAACATTTCAAAAGCTAGAAGTAAATTCATGTGATCTTTCTGAGGCCTTAAGTTTGCCACACAAATAATCTTGAAATCATCTTCATTTCCCTTCAGTCGAATTTTAATTTTTCCTGAAAAATTGGTTTCGGGAATAAAATTTTTGATCTCAATTACATTTTTACAATGCAAATTTTCTACAGCCCAGTTTTTCAAATCTGTGTTGACCGAAATTATCCTCTCAAATAATCGGGAAAATTTCTTCAGTACTTTATACTCTCTTTTCTCCAGAAACTCACTCTCGCCGTAATGATCATGCCAAATCAATTTGAAACTACTTCCGCTCAATTTCAGGATCCCTGCAAGAAAGTATGAAGTGCTGTGGGCGTGAACTATATCTATTTTATTTTCAGTTATATATTTTCTAAGCTTTAGAATAGCTTTAGGATCCAGGCTGTGCTTTTTATTTAAAAAAACATATCCAACATCATCCTTCACCTCATCCTTCAACATTCCCTCCTGCCGGGTACAACACAAATAGGATCCTTCCACCAGCGGCAGCAAAGCATTGGCAATATTCACTGCCATCTTCTCTGCTCCGCCGGGTCGTAAACTGTCTATTAATTGTAGGACACGCATTCTTTCTTTCTTGGTTTGGTGTTTTGGGTTTCGCTTTCGGGTTTTAGTTCAACGTTTAGTGTTTAGCGTTTAGCGTTTAGCGTGGTTCCTCTTTAAAAATCAACAATTATCTTAAATTCAATTTTTTTGAATATTCAACCCTGAACGTTAAACGTTAAACGTTCTTACTTTTTAAACTTTGTTCCTTTATACTCCGTATTACTTAAATACTTTATAAATGACCCAAGTTTAGCGATTTCTTTATCACATTTTTGATCCAGATTTTCAAACTGTTCAGCTGTTATTAGGTCCTTATCTAAAGAACGATATAGTTGAGATCTTAATTCGGCACAGGAACCGCGGGCAAATCCCAGAAAATTACGAAATTCCAAACTCCCTCCTCTTCCAAAACCTTCAGCAATATTGTCCATTATTGAACCGGAACTCCTGTCCATTTGGTTTAACAGAGAATATCTTTTTCCCAAAGCAGTAGTTTTAAAAAGCTTCTCAAGATCCTGACAAATTTCCCTTCCCAATTGCCAAACCTCCAAATCTTCAAACTTTTCTACCTTTCCCATTTACGTATGAATTAAATTACACCTCTTTTAACCCTGAACCATGCGCACCAAACGTTACATTGAACGCTAAACGTTAAACACTAAACTTTCAGAACCTTTTTAATTTCCTCCTCAAACTTTTCCAACGTATACTCCTGACTCCATTCCTGCGCTTCCCTCGACATTCTCTTCATCTCCTCCGGCTTTTGTAAAAGCCCAATAATCCGCTCCACAGTTTCACCTAACACCTCCTGACTACCCACTGTCCTCTGTCCTCTGTCCACTAAATAATCCCCTAACTTTCCTCTTTTCCCTACACTTTGCTCTATCCCCGGAATTAGGATTCCACGACTCCCATAATTGAGCATCCACGGCACACAACTCACCGCTGTCGCAATCGGGATACATCCAAAAAACATCCCCTCAGCCACTGCTTTGGGCCAGCCTTCGCTTTTTGAGGCCAGAATCACAAAGTGAGCATCTTTATAAGCCTGTTTTAAAACTTCAAGCTTCTGATTTCCATACAAGTGAATATAATCTTTATTTTCTGCTTCATTTTCCAGATTATATTTTAACGGACCATCCCCGTAAACGTGAAGTTCTGCATTAATATGCTTTTCTTTTAAAGCTTCTATCAAATGTAAAGCGAATATAGGTTGCTTGCCCGGCACAAGGTTGCCCACAAATAAGAATTTATAGGGGGGACCTAAATCCTTTTCATTTTTTTTAATCTCACATTCACTAAAAGTTGCGGTAAAAAAAGGCAAAATATTTTTCGACTTACCCGGCCAGTTTCCATAAACCAGCACCGTTATATTTCGAGTTAAAAAGGTGTTGGACAGAATCCATTTTTGTAATTTATAGGTCCAGGGCTGGTTAGCTTCCAGATCCCAGTTGCCGGCATATTTCACGGTTTTAATCTTTCTCGGAAAAAATATCTGAACGATACACGCGATTAAACAAATATTACCGGGGCAACGAAGGTGAATATGATCTGCCTCTTTCATAGCCTTCATAATCTTGTAGAATATCCCAGGAAGCTTAATCAGACTTCTAATTACTTCTGAAAAATTTAAAATGGTAATGGCCGGAATTTTTCTGAAAGAAATCTTGTTATGCAAATATGCTGTTTCAATTCCCATTGGTGCGGAAGGGATTTTGGGAGCCACAACAATTATTTCTTTTGCTGACTTAAGCCAAATATTCATTTCCCGGATATAAGGTTCATAGGAATAGTAAGCATTCTTATGTTCATTATGAAGAATATAAGTTATAATGGCAAATTTCATCCTTGCAGGTAATTGATATTTACTTAAATTAATATTGCCTATTACAAAGTCGCTGAATTTCCTTTGAACAGGCTCAATCTTTTTTTTGCATCAACATTGTTAAATGCATACAACTAAACATATAATCATCATCCACCGCTGATTTATCCCAGTCTGCACGGTGCCATTTGGCAGCAATTTCTGCTTTTTTTGCGACCGATATAGGAAGGAAATTTACCATAACAAACCATTTGGCTTTTCCCAACATTGCTCGACGCTCCTTAATTTCAAAAGCTTTTTCAAATTGATAATAAACCTTTTTTGTAAAGGGCCACTCCCAGTCTTTATCAGTTTGAAAAGGTCGGTAAATTGTTCTAATTATCTTAATTGGTAAACTTGTTTGCAGCGGATCGTTGCTTATAATAATACCATTCGGACTTAGTTTTTCATTTAATCTGTTTATCAACATCTCTAAATCTTTAAAATGATGAAGGACACCATAAGCATATATGAGATCAAAATCTTTATCTTTAAATTCTTCTGAAAGAAAATCGATTGCCAAAGCACTAGCGTGAGGTATATCTTTAATTCTATTTCTTAAATGAGCAATTCCTTTTTCACTGAGATCAATTGCAACATATTCTTTAGAATTAACCGCTAAATATATAGATAATGGATTGCCGGCATAACATCCTAAATCCAAAATTTTTTTATTCGCTAAATCGCCTAACCACGATAAATGCAATTTGTGAATCTGACTTTCTATCCCAACTCTTCTTCTCAGGTTATTGAGCATTCCATTGCGAATAGAAAACCAAATTTTAGTAACAAAATTCTTCTTTTTATTATCGTAAAATTCTGCCTGCCGTATGTTTGTTTCTAAAGTTTCATGCTGCTTCATCCTTTCAAATTTAATATTACCCCTGCCAAAGAAACTTCACAATAATATTCAAAAAAATATTCTTTTATGTAAATTGAATATCATTAAAAAATTTATATGCTAAGGTTCTTGCATTGTGGGTCCTGCATAAGTTATAATCTCACCGTCCTCAAAAAAAATTGTTTTATAAGGGTAATTCATTTCAGTAAAAAATTCTTCAACCTTTTTATAGGTTACTTCATTTTCAATAATATGATAGCTCGCAATGGCAAAATTTGGCTTAAGTGATTTAATTGTATTACGAGCTCCTTTCAAAGTCTCAATTTCTGCACCTTCGATATCCATCTTGATAAAATCCAGTTTATTAATATTCTCTGAATCTACAAAATCATCAATTGATAAGACCGAAATATTTTTTTTAACCGATTTTTCATCCTGATAAAATACAGAAGAGCCCACAGTTCCTGTTTCATAAAATTCTATAATACTACTCTTTTCCCATAAACCTTTTTTTTCAAGACTTATATTTGATGTGTTTTCATTTAAATTGAGATTTTCCTTAAACGCTAGTAGGTTTATTTTATCAGGTTCGAACGCAAATACTTTTCCTGATGAACTGACTTTTTGGGAGTAGATCAGTGTCAAAATCCCTTCATTAGCTCCTGCATCAATTACAATATCTCCTTTGGCAACATCATAATACTTTTCATATCTGGTCACATCTTTAACGATAAAGTAAAGAGGAGAATGCGTAAATATTTTCCAGCTTTTATGGTCTGTGGTACAATAAATATTGTTTTCAAGGGAAAATGAATATTCCTTAATCTTAAAATTATAATACTTCAGTTTAAGCCACTTTTGCAGTTCCGCAGGTATTAGATTATATATCTTTCTAATCATTTATTGAATTTTGGGTTTGCTGAAAAAAAGACTTATCCATCCAAATAATCTTCCTAATCCTTCAGAGGCTGCCTGTCTTTTGTTGGGAGTATTTAAAACATTGGAAAATCGGATAAAAATCAATAACCCGGTAATTAAATGCCATTTCACTATAGCTTTGATACCTGGGTTGTTATGTCTAACCCTCCACACATACCATCCATTACGTACAACCATTTTTCCATATTTGAATTGATTAGGCCTGCCGTCCTCATGATGATGATGATATAATTTTGCCGTTGTATTCAAATATAAATTTCCAATTTTAGAACATCTCAGAGTGAAGTCGGTATCTTCATAAAGCCCATAACCTTCAAAATATGTTGAAAAGTTCAATCTTTCAAATACGGCTTTCCGATATGAGCTAACCCCTCCCATAAATGTTTCAACTTTATAAATTTTATTTGATGGGGGAAGAAAACCTACTGAACGACCGTGACCTTCTTCAGGAATAAAGGTTGGAAAAGAGTTACCCAATAGACCTAATTTTTTTCTTAATAAAAATCTTGAACTATCTGTTCTCACAAAGCCATCTATTATAAATTCAGAAGGCTGGGGGAATTTTCGTAATTCTATTTTTTTCCAATGCACATTATCCAAAATAGCACCTCCTACCCCCAATGCATCAGGGTGTATAGCATAAGTCCCTATCAGATTTTGAAAATACTCCGGTGTTAATACCGTATCATCATCCAGAAAACATACAATTTCCGAAGTTTCGGCTACCTTTTGAATCCCATAATTACGCTGTTTTGTCAATCCTCTTTCTTCCACCCCTACCTTATAATATTTCAAATTGGGATAAAATTTTTCCTTTAAAACATTTTTACTATTGGCATTTGATGAACCGTCAATGATTAGAATTTCATCAGGATACAATAGCTGCGTTTGAATTGACTCCAATAATTCGATCAAAGGGTCAGGTCTCATATAAGTGCACACAATTAAGCTAAACCTCATCTTCCCCTTCTCTCAATGATTTTATAAGATCAATTTCCATATTCAAACTGGCAGCAGTCATAATATCTATATTTGCAAAGGGCCACTGGTTTAATTCCTTCCGCTGAACACATTGATTTAAAAGGTTTTGAAAGAACTTTTCTCCCATATGGTTATTTTTAAAATAATCATTAAGATTCTTTTTCATTTCAGGGTTTTGATAAATCTCTGCCCAATTAATAGATTTAAATAATCTGTATCGTTTAGAAATATCTTTGCTTTTTACTAATCTTTTGATCAAATATTGATCAATTTTAGCCCTTAAACCCCAAGTAGGAAATTTAATAATATCAGGATAATTTTGAGGAATCAACGGTGCTTGATTTGTTGGGATTTTGTTAAGCTCTTTTAATCCATCTGCTTCTTTAAAAAGTTTATTCATTAACCTGGAGCTCAGTCTTATATTGGGATGTATAGAACTTGCCAACCTAACAATTTGAAGAGACATTGATGGACAATAACCTTTAAATTTACTATTACAAATCAAAATTTGTTTTGCCATTGGTACTCGGGCGTGTGTATACCAGGAAAACAATTCATCATACAATTCAACGTAGGGTAATTGATGGACATCTATTCTTTCAAAAATTGCGTTTAGATCAGATTGTAAATCCTTTAGGAGGTTTTCCCTACTTCGGGTAAATTTAAATTGTGATATTCTCTCTTCAGTATACCATCGCAAATGTGAATTTGATATTGATTTCTTCCATTCTTCAAAACTTTCCTGAGAAGGATTTTCAAAAAGGTAATCTTTTTTTAATATCTGATGTTTAATAAAATTAGATTGTCTGAACTTCTTAGATGAAAATTTAGTGATATTTCTTCCGTTGAGAATTTCAGCCATATCTCCAAGTAAAATTGGTTCTCCGCTATCCTCAGTGTTTTCTAAAACTTCCAGCCAGGAACATAAATTTACAGCCTCTGTTTTAAGAGTGTATTTTTTCAAAATATCAACTGGAGGAAAATAAAGATCCGGCTGGTAATAATTTTGGAAATCAGCCTTTTTTAATTTAGCTAACCGGGAGGCAATTTTGGTTTCGTAATTTTCTGGTCCGCCATAAGTAATACATTTTATTTTTTTGTTTTTTGGAACTGCACCGAGAATAATCCTACTATCCAACCCGCCACTCAACGCTATATTTGCTATTTCAAAATTATTTAGGCAATACTTTAATTCCCGTTGAAAGGCTTTCCAAAAATGTTTAGAAATTTCATTCCTAGCGTTCTGTGTAGATTTTGAAATATTTTGATAAAGGGTATTATCATATTTCGTGATTAATTTATTCCCGTCTTTGTCAAACTTTAAATACTCACCGGGCATCAATCGCTTACAATTCTCCAAAATAGTTCTCGAACCAAAATTCGAAAATTCGGGGCCAATACATCTTTGTATTATTCCGGCTTCATCAAATTTACAGTTGGAAATGGCACCCATTAAAATCAAACTATTTGAAACAAAAAAACCTTTAGTACTCTTCAAATAATAGATTGGGTATATTCCTATTGGATCATTGCAAAGAACTACCTCAAGAGTATCCTTTAGAATTATTACTGAAGAAAAAGAACCTGTAATATTATCCGGTAAAGGCCAGGTATTTAAGATTTCATTAATTGCACTCTCTTGCTGACCCTGAAGATCAGAAATTTCTTTATTAAAATCTCTCAAATATCCATTAGTTATACTACAATGAAAAGTAAAATTTTGAAATCCCTTTAAATCTTCTGTTAGAATCTTAAGAGAACCTATTTCCTGAATATTTAAATCATAAGGTAAACTCTTTATAACTTTTTTATTTACCTTAATATTAGTGAGAAGAAATTTCATAAATCTTAAAAACTTAAAATTAAGTTTGAGGACAAAGTGATTCAGGAAAGAATATCAAAATATATAAAAGAGATGTTCATAATGTACCTTTGAGTAATTTGAATGCCCATTCTTCACTTTTTTCCCATCGCTTTTTCATTTCACGAATATAGGTTATAGGATTTTTAATATTTTGTGAATTGTAAAATTTTAAAAATAAAGAAGTTTTATAACCCTTGATTTGTTGCGGAGTATAATATTGAAGAGCTAAAGCCATTATAGTGGGGGAAGGTTTCGGCCATTGTTCTTCCTTTTCCCAGGCTAAAACAGGTTTATCCCGAAAGCCTCCCATTGGTGCTTTTAAGTGAAGTATTTCAATTTCAGGATGATAAATGATATCACATCCCAGCTGCCGCAGCTGCATGCCAAAATCAGCATCCTCTCCGTAACCATGTTCATAAATGGAGGAAAAGGTGCATTTTGTCGCAAAAGTACTTTTAACGATACTGGTTCCGGAACCAAAACTACCCCATTGTTTAATATTTTTGAAAACTGTACCCCCTCCCTTTTGTTTGCAGTTCATATTAATTGAAGATACCCCCAATCTTTTCACCTCCTTTATAAATTTATTCAAAAGATCGGATTTCAAACGAATATCGTCATCTGCAAAAAAAATCCAATCCGAATCAACTTCTTTTAGGGCGATATTTCTGGCATTACAAGCTCCTGTTTGATGAATAAAGTGATGAATAATTTCAAAAGGCCAGGTCTTGGAATGAAGTTCCGGTAATTCGGAAATAGAATTCTCAACCGGATTCTGTTCTACTACTATTACTTTTTTTGGCAACAGCCTTTGAATACTTAAATCTTCTATTACCTGCATCAGATATTCTGGGCGACCCATAGTGGGTATTATCACATCTATGGAGTTTGAAGTTTCAGAAACTTTATTGGATTCTATTTTAATGTCCGACAGATCTACTTTTTTCAGAAAGCACTTATTTTCAAGGAATGCCTGCATATAGGCAATAAACGGAAACTTCTTTTCATATTTAATGTAACACCAGAACAAAACAGAAAGCCAGACCGTGTTGTAATATTTATAAACAAAAGAAAACAACTGAGTTGTTGTTGCTCTGGTTCTGAGTATTTTTGCTGAAGGCCGGTTTACCAAACCGGGCGCACTATAACAAAAAAGACCGTTTTGCTGGCCGATCTTTGCGATGGAATTCAACAAAAACTCAAAATTGTCAATTCCTTCAAAGCGGGATTTAAATTTTAGAAGCGTTTCTCCTTTTATCCCCCCCACATCACCACTCATAAGCCAGGTAGGATATAAGACATTTTTATTCACATTTGCAAAAGGCAATTGATCAATATAACCAATAGAATTAGGAAAAAATGCATTGCGAACATGATAAGAAGCCATTATCAGATCCTGATGAAATATCTGTAACCACTCTTCTAAATTTAAATCTGCACTATATTGGTCTTCACACCAGGAGATAATCTCTTCCGGAAATTTTTCTGCCAGTTCCCAAAAAGCTTCTGTGCATGCAGTTGCTGAAATTTTTAATTCAGATTTCCCTTTCAATACCTTTTTAACCTGCCGGGCATTCTGATGAATAAGTAATACCATGTATAGATCTTGCTTTAAACAAATGTACTTTATCCATTAATTTTGACCAATAACATAATATTACATAAAAGAATCATTGGGAAATAAACATTTAAATTGTTATCGCGATAGTAAATCTTGCCGGGCTGATTAATTGGAGTGAAAATGAGGGAGAAGAAGGGGTTATATTTGTTTTTCCTACCATTACCCAAAGGTTATTTTTAAACCCAAATTATCGAACTATCCAATACCTCAATTTAGTAAAGATTTTCTCTTTGACCCACCATAATTTCTGAAAACCTGTTGGATTTATTAAAATAACTTTTAAACCTCCCTGCCAATTAGTGGCTGAAAAAGGGCTATACTTTTTGTTTTTATTTACACTAATCAAATGCACATATTTGTGATTTGGAAAAAATTGCTGGACCGAATCCTGTTGTGACAATCGGTCCCCTTCTATAGCAATAATCCCATGTTCTGATATCAAGTCTTTAACTTTAATCAAATTCTGATCCGTCCCGTCAATAATTATAAGATCAAATTTTTTACTGGTAGAAATTTCTGCTAAATCAGAAACTATATCCAGTCGACTGTAATCTTCCTTTAAATTATCATGCAAGGCTTTTAAACAAAAACTGTTGGCCTCTGTCCCTGTATATGCAAGATCTATATTTCTGTTAAACCTTAATATAATTGCTGATATACTTCCTATTCCCAACCCAACTTCCAATATTCTTTCAACATGAAATCTATTCACCAGTTCCTTAATTTTCTCAATTGCAAATTCGCTGGCTATATGCTGACTCCCTTTTGCAAGACAAAATTCTTTATATGCCTTTTGAATACCCTGCCTTTCTCTCATAATTGAATGCAAAAAAGGATCGTTTTTAAATTCTCATTTACTTTAAAAGAATAGTTATGGTTTCTATAAGAAAATAAAATTTCCTTCAATATCATATCATTTATTTTTTTCATTGAAATATAAGTCTGTGTCTGTCTACCTATCAGCTTTTTGACTTTATATTTTAAAGTTTGAAAATAAGGATCTTCATTAATTTCAACTTTGATAATTTCATCTTTATAGGATGGTAACTCCTCCCTTAAAAAATGTTCTACATGAGCCTGAATATTATACATCCTGATCTTTACGGTTGGCTTTTCCAAAAGATCACTTTGTTTCTTGCTAATAATCATTCCCATCTCCGTCTGGCGTAATGGCCGTGTAATGTCCTTATCCTTATGGATTAAATAGTGTCTCTGATTGATTCGCATGATATTCTTTACTCTTGGATTCTCCGTAATAAATTTTTCTTCTGACCCGGCAAAACTTTGATGCCAGTTATGGTAAAAAAAAGAGGCTGCATCATTCTCTCTTTTATAACCGGCATTTTCCATTCTCGCGAAAAGATCTTCGTCTTCAGAACCATAAAAATGAAAAAACTCATCAAGTCCATTAACCTCCACATAAGCTTTTTTAGAAGCTAAGATCATCCCGTTTACTTCGCCATATCTATAAGGTTTAAGATCCTCAAAATTATAGTTCCCAAACAATTTTTGTGATTCTGCACTCCCCAAATATCCAAGCTTAAAAAGGAAGAATTTCTTCTCCACTGCGAGTTTATTAAAAAGTTTTGTAGTATCTGGATGAAAAATAAGGTCTACGTCTGCTATAAAGATATATGGAGAACTTGACCTTAAAATACCAAAATTGAGCGCTTTGCTTTTATTCCATAATAAGTTAGAGACTTGCAGAGGATATAATTTTACAAAATTAAAGTCTTTTATTATTTCCT
This sequence comes from Gillisia sp., assembly GCA_039989915.1. GTDB lineage: Bacteria > Bacteroidota > Bacteroidia > Flavobacteriales > Flavobacteriaceae > Gillisia. Next base: position 27,581 of record JBDXGW010000006.1, on the reverse strand, counting down.
TTAATTCTCTTACCAGGCAAGGTTCACTTCCATAATCAATAAAAATCACCTCGAAATTTTTTAACTCCTGTTTAGAAAGAGATAAAAAAGAGGCCTTGATACGGGCAGTATCACGATTTCTATGGGCATAAATAATGGATAACAAAATTACCTATTTTAATTGCTGTTTAATTCTTTTCTTAAATCCCCTCCACCTAATGTCTATACTATTCTTAACTTTTTCAAAGTAATGAGTCTGGGAAAGAACCCTTTTTTCTTTCAATAACTGAAAAATTTCCTCACTAAAAATATTTTTTTTCCTTGTATTTAAAATTTGCCCAATATATCTGTTCTTTTGCCCTTTATATGCTTTTAAATCAAATACAGTATGATAATTTTCCAATTTTCCCAGAAGTTCTAAAGTTAAACATGTACGAAGACATTTTTCACATTTGGTGCAATTTTTAAAATTTTGATTCCTATCCGGGGTTAGACAAACATCTAAAAAATTAAAAGTACCCTCATAATTGCTTATAAGAGCTGTCTTTTCTATTCTTGATAATCCCGGTAAAGATGAATAAAAATTTGTCGACTCCGTAGATAATAAATGTAAATTCCAGATGTCGTAATAAGTAGTATCCGTAGGATCAAGCTTAAAATGTTTATATGGATAAGATGAGGCGAAATAATAATTAGAAAACAGCTTCTGAAAATGAAGTACACAAGAAATATTTCGCAACGTGTTTGTACTTTGAAATGGTAGTTCCAAAAACTTACTCAAATTAGATTCCACGCTTATTAACTCTTTCCCTTCATTTTTAGCAAATTCTCTCGAATTTTGTAATCTATCCTTATAAATCTCTCCTGCCTTTTTTCCTTCGAAAACACCATGTGAGCCTACGTCAAAGAAGGTAAAAAATTCTATTTTATAATTCCCTTCATCTTTTAAATGATCATAATAGGTAGCAAATGAATCTACTCCACAGGAAAGCCCGGTTCCTGCTATATTTTTTAAATTTAAATTACTGCTGTCTAAATTTTCTGCAAAAACTTTGATCTTCTTATAGGCAGTGTTAGCTGCACAAAGAACATCAATTAAATAGTGGTTGAGTGTATAGAACAGACGATGAGAAACAGGACCTTTCAAATAAATATCCTCTCCTGTTTTTAAACCCAAAAACAACAATCCTACTATAAATGCATCTAACCTTTCATAGACCACATATTCTTCGAATCTATTTGGAAACTTATACCATAAGATCTCTATTTTGTGGCCAATACTGATTTCAGAAGATATAATCACAAAATCACCCTCAGTTTGCAAAACGGGTTTATTAATTACTATCATACTTTTTTCACCTCCTCCTCTACAATTCTATATTGTTCAAGTACTAGCTCCTTTACAATATTCCTTTCCAGTTTTGGTCTTACGTGTTCATTATTATATTCAATCCCCCTCCTTAATCTATCCCTATCGTTAATTGCAGAAAAAATTAAACCTCTTATTTCATCCACATCCTCCGGATTTTCTATAAGTAACCCATTTTTATTATTTTCAATAATTTCTGCGGTTGCTCCACCTGGATTAGACTGGATTGGGAATGCCCCCATTATAATAGCTTCTAATAAGGTATTAGGCATTCCGTCAGAAATACTATTTCCAATATATACTAAAGATTTTCCCATTAATTCCAGAACTTCATTTTTGGGAATGTGTTCTAATAGAACAAGATTTTTCCATGATGAGAGCCCACTCTCGTCTATAAACCTTTTAACGTATTTATTACCCCCAAATACTACAATATTATATTCATTAAAATATAGTTTGTGCTCAATTAAGGCTTCTAATATTTTATTGCAACGTCCTAAGCGGCTTTGATAACCTTTTAATAAAATGACATTTCTTAACTCGAATGGAATAATATACTTGTTGTATTTATTTAATTCATATCCCCCTCCTCCTGGAAAAGCGCCTAAATATTTACCTTTGAATCCATGGGATTTTGCAACCTGATGATCTCTAAGGCAATCGGAGAACATGTAATCAAATTCTGGCAGTGTATTCTTTATATCGTTAATTAATTTACTTAATTGCTGCCCATAATAAAGATCGTTTCCCCAGGCAGAAAATATCCAGGGAATTTTTGAATGTTTTTTCATAATCTTTAATATGGGATATCCCCCCTCTTGTAGTACAAAACTTTGAACCACATCTGGCTTAATTTCCATAAGAATCTTTTCAAAAAAATTAGGCAGACTCCTTTCATTAACCTTATTTATTAATCTGTTCAGTTTTGGAAACCTCTGTTTAATAAAATATCTGCCGCGATAATCAAATCTGTAACGCCAGCCTATAATTTGATGAACAAAATCAATCCTCTCCACCGTTGTATTTGAGTCAAAAACATCCAGCCAATATACCTCATGACCTGAATCTCTTAATTGTTCTGTCCAATTAAAAAAATGAGGGGCAAATATGGAGACCATCAAGATTTTCATTTTTTAACCGGAATTTTATTCATTACTTCCTTTAAATGAGGAATTGACAAATAATTGAAAAGGTCCTTCCTGTTCAATCTTAAATCCTGGGGAGATTTTAGCCATTGAAGATATAAAGTTTCTATGGATTTTGTAATCCTATTAAAATCATCAATTTCTGCCCAATATGGGTATGTTTCCCCTAATAATCTCCTCGCTTCACTTATTGGGGGACCTAATAAAAGTATTGGTTTATCTGCCTGGACACAGTGCGGAAATTTTCCCGGTAAAAAAGGACTGTTTGGCCCTTTAGCCTCCAGTATAACATTTATCGCTGCATTCTTCTGCATGTGAAACACCTGCTTAAAAGAAACAGACTCACTACTTATATATATATTTCCTGACCTACAATTGTTCTCATTTAATAAACGATTGTTATTGCCACCTAAAAAAATAAGCTTTGAATGTAGTTTCGCATTAGGGAATTTCTCGAGGAACTGAAAAAAGGATTTAACTAAAATTTTTGGATCTCTTGCTCCCAACAAATTTCCGGCGTGCAAAAGATTGAAATTATTAGGATCAAAATAGTCCGGAAATTCAATTCTTTTGGTACACTTATCAATGATTTGATGAGGAATTACTACCCCCGATTTTAAAAATTCAGGATAAAAATTCCCCATCCATTCCTGCAGCAATTTACTGGGAAATGCACTATAGGCTGCCTTTTTAGAGATCTCCCGAATGAATTTCTCCTTTTTGACTGATCCTGGCTCTGTCCAGGTGAATGGCTTAGGATAATGATGCATAGGATATGGATCGTGCATGTAGGCTATCCATTTTTTATGTAGCTCGGGCATCATCAATAGAGCATGATGCGGCCTGAATCTTCCTCCTTTGCTGAGGGTTAACACCAGATCTGGTTTGAAAACCTTAATCTTTCGCAACTCCGTGACTATACTATTTCGATCATTAAATAAGGTAAAAGAAAAACCAAATATATCCTGCAGTGGTTTATGTATATCTAATTTTATATGATCCCGTAAATAACGTTCCAATCTACTCAAAAAAAATAACGGACTTCGCCGGTTTTCTTTAATAGCTACACAAAAAATTCCCGGCAATTGAATTTCTTTCCTGGTGTAATGATACACCAACAATTCAAAACCAGATTTATGCAAATTCTGGACAAGTGCAACATTTGCCTTAGAACCACTACTGTCTTCAATTTCAATGGATTCTACAACAATTAAGATCTTTTTTGAGATTTGCAGGTTCAAGGATTAATTGTTTGGGATATATGAAATAGTATTAATGCCATAAATATAAGGCAAAGAATCACCATTCCACAAGCTGAAAGAGTTACTTGTTTCATCTGAGTTGACAAAGAGTAGTTTATCGAAGCCATTTACTCAAAAACTAATCAATATTCGAGATCAATAATTCAGCAATTCTAAAGGCCGCTTTGCCATCTCCATAAGGATTCTTAACTCCTGATAAATCAGGTGGATGATTTAATATTCGTATTGTTTCCGTTACAATTTTATTTTTATCAGTTCCTACCAACAAAGAAAATCCTGCTTCCACGCCTTCCATTCTTTCCGAAACTTCCCTGGTCACCAACACCTGCTTTTTAAATGTTGGGGCTTCTTCCTGAATTCCACCAGAATCGGAAATAATAAGGTTGCAACTTTTCATTAGCCAAAGCATAGTAGGATATGAAACCGGTGCAATAAGATTAATACTATTTTGCTTTCCCAACAATTCCTGCACAGGTCCTGATACATTTGGATTCAGATGTACCGGATAGATCAATTCTAGATTATCCTGTTTTGATATTTCCAATAATGCTTCACATATTTGTGTAATACCTTCCCCAAAATTCTCCCTACGGTGACCGGTTACAAGAATTAGTTTTTTTTCGGGATTAAGTAATCTATTTATTCTTTTAATTTCTTCACTCAATGGCGCGACTTCCATTTTTGAAATTGCCCTTTCTAAAGCATCAACCACAGTATTACCCGTTACAAAAATATTTTCTTTTGAAATTTGTTCATTTAATAAATTAGAACTGGCTATAGAAGTTGGGACGAAATGCCAATGGGCTATCCTCGTAATTAATTGTCGGTTCACTTCTTCAGGGAAAGGTGCTGTTTTGTCATAAGTTCGTAAGCCTGCTTCTACATGCCCAACTTTTATACCCCTGTGAAAAGCTGCAATTGATATCATGGCGGCAGTAGTGGTATCTCCCTGGATTAATACTACATCTGGCAATTCCCTTTCCAGAACACGATCTATTTCCTTAAGAATTTTGGAACCAAGTTCATTTAATGATTGATTGGGCTGCATTAGATCCAAATCATAATCTGGAATTATTCCAAAGAATCCCAATACCTGATCTAACATTTCACGATGCTGTGCAGTAACACAGACTTTAATATCAAGCTTTCGTCTTTTTAGCTCGTGAATTACAGGAGCCATCTTTATAGCTTCAGGACGGGTACCGAAGCATAGAAGAATTTTTTTCAATTGGATTTTATTTCAGGTTAAAGATCGCAAAATTATTCTTAGACTTTTCTTCAAGTTATACTGAAGTAATAAAAACGGTCGAGTTTTAATCAATAGAAATAATGTTCGGAAATTTTGGTTCGGCGAAAAATTAAAAATATTCCCTCTTAATTTTATATCTATTTCTTTTAATACTTTCCTTTTATCTACATGTTCAAATATGGGAATTAAATCGCTTTTAAATCTATTGTAATTCTTTAAGAAAATGTAAACATTGAATTTTTGATTTAAATGAAATTTTTTAAATAATTCAGGATAACCATTATTTTCTAAATTATAATTTTGAAAAAATTTCCTATAGGCGGCTTCCAGTTTTTTTTCAAAGGACTCCCGCATGATCTTATTTTGAAATCGCAATTGAGAAGTTAAACTCTCTTCATGTGCTCTGTGATTATATAAAACAAGGGGTATATGTCTGAAATTGAAATGAACTAAGGATTGTAACCAAAAATCGTAATCCTCAATGGTATGCATGCCTTCATCATAACCATTATTTCTCTTAAAAACTTCCTCTTTATACAAAAAGCAGGATCCTACATTATTACCCAATAACAGCGTTAAACTATTGGTCCAAACGTCTTTAAATTCAGGTGTTTTATTCTTTATAATAATATTAAAATTAGCATAAACTATATCGACTCTATATTTCAGGATTTCCTCCAACATAACTTCAAGTGCGTTCGCTTCAAAAAAATTATCATCAGAAGTCCAGGTAATAAACTCTCCTTTAGCCATACGATGTCCAACATTCAAACTGGCAGGCAAATTTAAATTTCTATCATTTGAATATACCCTGATCCTCTTGTCTTCTGCAGCATAACCCTGGGCTATTTCTAACGAAGAATCGGTGGAACAATCATTAACGATTATCAACTCAAGATTTGTATGAGATTGGATAAGACAACTTTCTATTGACTGTGCAAGAAACTTTTCCCCGTTATAAACCGGTAGTACAATACTTACCAAATTTCCATTCATAGTTTCCATTTTTAATTCTCCCACCCCAAAGAATTTTCTATTTAGTTTGTAATGAAAATTATCTAGCTTTTGCTTTTGGACAGTTGTCCAAATAAAGATGACTCTTCAGGATTTTATTAGTTTTGCTTTAAGTTTAAAAAATGGCTTTAAAACAGGATAAATTTTAAAACCACCCAGATACTTAATCCTGTTAAAAATACCGGCATTTGAGCTCCTAAGAACTTCCTCTACTATTGAAATTTCATTTAACAAAAATCCTTTTCTAATGAAATACTGGACCAGAGTTGGAGTTAATAATTCCATTTTGCTTAAATTATTAATAACCAATTTATTAGCCCTTAAATATGAAATTCTCCTTACAGGATCGTTACTATTGAATTCTCCAGTGTTAGAGTTGGGATGTTTCCTACCGTAAAAAAGAACTTTATCAATTGAAATTCCGGTTTTACCTCTGGATAAGATCCTGCTATACAGCTCCCATTCTTCTGCATACATTAATGATTCATTAAATTTATCTCTAATAAAACACTCCTTTTTCCACATCACCTGGCAGGAGTTAAAAGGAATATGTCCTGCAACAATTGCTTCAAGATCATTAATATTTAATGTGCTTATCTTATAATCAAGATTAGTTTCAAAATTAATATTAAAATCTCCAATAAACGTTTTTCGAAGATATCTGCAAAAATCTATCTTATTACTTTCAAAAACCTCAGTACAAATCTTAAGGTTATAGGGATGTACAATATCATCGTCATCAAAAAAAATTATATAATCTCCTTTGGCCAATTCCAATCCCTGATTGCGGCAACCGGGAAGTCCTTTTTTATGGTCTATGCTGCGTTCGTAATAACTTATTCGTCTATCTTTAAGTAAATACGGTAATAGGATTTCTTTTGTATTATCTGTACCGCCATCGTCTATTATAAGACATTCCCAATTTGTATAGGACTGACATAAAATAGAATCCAAAGTTTCTCCTATAAAATTACCTCTATTATAGGTTGCCATAATAACAGAAACTATAGGATTATCATTATTCATTCAACAAAATTTTCTGTTTAATAATTCTAAACTTTTCCATTCCGCTTGAATGTAAATTTTTGAAAATTCATTATTTTCAATTTTACTGACAACTGATTTTGGAGATAAATACATCCGATAGTACTCATAAACACTCTGTTGCATTGAAGCAATTATGGTTTCTTTCAGTTGAAATATTCTTAAAAAGAGAGAATCCAATTCCTCTAAATTGGTATAAATGATAGCATTTTCCATTTGTGTTAATGGGGGTGTAAATAAACAAGCATATTTTTTTTGTATAACCGGTATACATCCTACGGACATTGCCTCAATCAAATTATGAGATTGTGGAATTACCACCCCGGGTAAGGCCAAGTAAAAGTTGAATTGAATTAATATACTTTTTAGGTCTTTAATTGGGATTCTAAATTTTTCTTTAGTATCTATTAGAAGTACTTCATGCTCGCTATCAGATTTTATATATTCTTTCAACCCCTCTAATGAATCAACTTCTAAATAGTATTTCTGTTTCATAACGAAATCTGCCACCTCTCTTCGGCTTAACACATTGAACACTTTCGATTTAGAAATATCACAATAATATGTTGTATCTATATTCCCAGACATAAATACCGAATTCTTCCGTTTTTTATTTAAATCAATTAAAGGAGTTTTAATACCGTGAAAATAAAAAGCCGGATATTCACTCATAGGAACTTGAAATTCATTTGAATGATTGGTTATTCCAAAATAATCATTACTTAACTGGAAACGGGAAAGAATTAAATTAGGGGATTTTGGTTTTCCAAACTTGACCTTTTCCTTCAGGATCCAGGATCCATATCGAAATTCTCCTTTTTTCCGGGATAAAATATTGATCATTTTTTTATCCTTTGGAAGATAAACCGTATACCCATTAAGTAAGAAAAATTTTATGAAATTATATAAATATCTGTTCAACATTATATCCTGCACATCTATAAAAACACTTTTCTCATAAGATTTTATACGACGTGATTTAAGAATATTCCAATAATATTGAAAATTTTCAATTATTGAGTTTCTAATATTTCTCCTGAATTTATATAAAACCATAAATATTTACCCTTGTTATACTGCAATCCCAAATAACCCTATAATCGTTAGCTCTATCTTATGTTATTTTTGACCAGATTTGACTCTTCAGAATTATCACCTTTATAAATAAAAATTAAATTATGATAAAAATGAACTGAAATTACTTTTTGATCAAAGTAGTTCTGCTTATAATTTTTTATCATGAATTCTTTATTATTTAAAGAATCAGTTAAACCTTTAAAAAAATTCATAATAGTGATAGGATTATTTAAATTATCACTATCACCCCCATAATCTTTCCAGTAAGAAGTTTGAGTATCTTCAATAACGTAAATTCCCCCATCTTTCAATTTTGGAAATAAAATATTAAACGTTTTAATCACATGTTCATTGATATGGCTTCCGTCATCTATGATGATATCAAGGCTATTCATTTCTTTAAAAATATGATTTAAAAATTTTTCATCAACCTGGCTTCCTTTAAAAATTTTTATCCTCTTTTCCTCCAGGAGAGATTTATCATAAATATCTATAGAAAATATTTTGGCAAACGGGAAATATGCCTTCCACATTCTTAAGGAATTTCCTCCTTCTCGTGGATTAGAATAACCACCTACCCCAATTTCCAGCAACTGAATTTTTTTAAATTTAAATTTTCTAAAATGTGTTTTATAATGTGGCGTATAGAAATGACCGTCTATTTTATCAGTTTTAAAGATTTTTCCAAGTTGATCTAAATTATTAAAATAGAAAATGGATCTTAAAAACGTTTTTATTCTTAGAAATTTCTTTTTAAATTTTTTATTAAATTCTCTAATTTTACGTTTAGACTTAGACGATAATTTTTTTTTTAGGAATTTCCTAATCATAAATTATTTGTTAACTACTTATTTATTATTTTGTTTTTAAAACATTATTTAACCATTTCTATGACCATAGTTTCTATCTCATTCATTTTAGGTGGAATAACAGCCCCATGTTTTTCAATATTATTTAATTCCATAAAAGCACTTTTTCCGATCTCTACCTGGTAAATATTCTTAAAACCACATTGAGAGGCCATTTCTCTTATGCTCTCATAGTTATGAATTAGTTGATGACCCCAAGCCTTAAAAAAATTGTTTATTACATAAATTTTCTTTTGATGATCACAATTGAGCAGGTTATTTGTTCTCCTGAGAAGAGGGCTATGATTCATTGCCCATTCAATATACTCCCGGTTAAATTTTAAATTTGGTTCAGAATATAAAGATATTAAAAAGTCCAGGTTAGGCATTGCTATCCTTAATACCCCACCCTTTTTCAAAATTCTGTGACTTTCCTTTAAAAGACTTAATTGTTGTTCAATTTTTAAGTGCTCAAAAAGATGTTCATTGAAAATAAAATGAAAGCTTTCAGTGGGAATTGGAAAAGGTTCACCTGCATCAAAAAAAGTAATATCGGTTTTACTCTTTAAGTCTGTATTTAACCATCCAGGTAAAATATTAACTCCGGACCCAAGTTGTAATTTTTTAATTTCTTCGTTCTCGAGATATTTTTGAATTTCTCTTTTCTGCTTATTTAATTTTACTTTTTTTATATACCTGCTATATATATTTTCATATAGATTATAAGGTGAAATTTTTAAAATTTCCTTTATTCTTTTCATGTTATTTATTTTAAGAACGATTTTTTCTTTTAAAAAAACCTAAGATCCTTAAAGGTTTTAAAAATATCTTCCCAATTTTATAATCCCTACTATCGATTACCTCTTGCTTGAAAATTTCGCTTTCTTTTATAGAAATTAACCATTCCTTCACAAAAAATTCAAAATGCTCCTTATAAATTAATTCGTGTTTTAAAAAAATATATTCGATGATCTCATATTTTACGAGATTGGCCTTTTTATTTCTTGAATTTTCTCTATTCCTATAATTAAATAATACTTCAGGCAGAATATAAATCTCCCCCCCGTCTCTTAATAATCTAATATAGAATTCCCAATCTTCATATCCCTTTTTCATTTTTATATCGTATCCACCTACTCTTTCCCAATCACCTTTTCTAAATAATATTGATCCCATAGCCGTATTTTTTAGTAGAATATTTTTTAAATCTCCCCCTTCTGGCTTAAACAATTTTTTAGTTCCCCTATCACTAAACCAATTAGAATAACAGGAAACAGCTTTTATATCATTCTTTTGTTGGAGAATTTTTAAAGCTTTATCACAAAATGTCTTCTCAAAATAATCATCACTATCTAGAATTAAAATATATTCTCCAGTGGCGGCAGCAATTCCCGTATTTCTTGCCGAACTTGTACCTTTATTTTCCTGGGATATAAGGCGGTTTATTTTTGGTTCCAGATTTTGTAATACCCTTTTAGTATTTTCATTGGATCCATCATCTACAACTATAACTTCTTTATTATCATAAGTTTGGCTCAGGGCAGATTGCACTGCCTTCTCAACATAAATCGCATCGTTATAACAAGGGATGATTATCGATATTTTTTCTTTTTGCATAGGATAAACTTAAAACAAAGAACCAATCGTGGAACCTAATATATAAGAGAATTACAAACTTTTATATTAAGTTTGAGATTGATAATTTCTAATTTTAATTTAAGATCATTATTAATAGTTTAGATTTGAAATAGATTGATAGTTTTTATGTTTGAATAATACATCAGTCCAACCTGCCAGATTTTTTTTATATATAATAGGATAAATAGCAACTAGTTCAAACCCATTATTAACAGCAAAGTTGTACAGTTCTCCGAATAAAGGCAAATCTTTGTACATATCTATAAATGTTACTTCAAAGTACAACAATCCTATTCTATTTTCTTTCATAGATTTTTGGGTTCCCTTGAGTACCTCAAACTCAAATCCTTGTGTATCTATTTTTAACACATCTATTTTCGTGATTTTTTGTTTTTCGCAAAATTCATCAATAGTTATTACAGGGACAGGAGTTTTATGTTCAATTGATCCCCACCCATCTTTGCCAATCTCAAGAAAAGAACTCATATTCTGATTTGTGTTTTCGTTCAATATTAAAGATTTTGTAGATGAACCAACTTCATAATTCCAGATATTAAGGTTTTTTACTTTGGATCTTTTATTCCTTAAAAATTCAAAAACTGAAGGACTCGGTTCAAAAGAATGAATTTCATAATTATTGAAAATTCCAATTATTTCATCTATTGTTTGACCATAATTTGCTCCAATATCAAAAAAAAACAGGATTGTCATTAATAATAAATTTCTTCATATCGAGGTTTGGATCCCTACCAACCTTTTCTGTGGAAAGTGGAACTATATCATAACCTAATAATCGAGACAATTTTCTAATTATCTTATAAAATGGCTTTTTAGATACCTCTTAACTTTGCTGTTCATTCTATTGATGTATTATTTAAATTTTTAACCGTAAATGTTTCTCCATTTATTTAAAACTGAATTTTCTGAATACTCTCTATCAATAAACTCACGTGCATTTAAACCCATTTCTTTCCTTAAGGCTTCGTTTCTTATAAGAAATTCAATTTTCTCTGTAAAACAATCAAGATCCTTTTCATCACAAAGGAAGCCGGTCTTCTTATCTATCAGGGTATATTTAACCCCACCTGAATCAAAGGCGATAACAGGAAGCCCACAAGCCTGAGCTTCAGCAGTAACTAAGCCCTGACTTTCTTCCATCCCTTCGGAATTAGTAATTGAAGTCATCAGAAATATATCTGAATCCCTTAATAACCGAGAGACTTTATTTGGCGAAACTTTGCCTATTAAAAAAACGTTTGCGTTTAAATCAATTTCATTAATTAAATCTTTTAGTTTTTGCTCATTAACACCTGAACCGGCTATTGTATATTCAACGTAAAAACCTTTTTTTATTAAACTATTAATTGCTCTTATACCATATTCCTGTCCTTTTAATTCATCCAATCTTCCTACAGTTACCAATCTCACTTTTCCTTGATTATATTTATTTAGATTAGGTTGAAAAATGTTAGTATCCACAGCAACTGGAATAATTTCTATTTTCTCCTGGGGTGCGTTAAGAGCTAATAATTTTTCCTTTAAAAAAGGAGTGTTAGCAACCAGAAAATCGCCTGCCTCAAACACCAGGTTATAATACCCATTATTAGGAATGCGGTTATTTATTGGAAAATACAGGTCATGTCCATGAAAACTTACAACTACCCGGCTTTTTAAATAGCCGGTTTTTTTCATAATATCAACCGGGTGTTTATTGGTTCCAAACTGTATATGAATTACATCAAAATTGCGATAAGGCTTGTAAAAAAAAAATTCATAAAGGGGCAAGAGTCCCTTCGAATTAGAATTTTTATAATATTCTTTTAAGTGTTTTAGTAGAGCAACATTTTCAATTAACAATTTGGCAGCTTTAAAAATTCGTTTTGCCTTTTGCTTAGGAATTTTGTAATCTTCAATTGTTATTTTTTCACTCAACTTATATTCCTCAAAAAGTTTTGAATTGGCATTTTCGTCAACCTTGTTTAATTTTCCTACCAAAATTTTCACTTCATAACCCATTTTAATTGCCAGTACAATCTGGTTTACAACAAAGGTTTCAGAAAGTAGTGGGAAGTTCCAGATTTTAAAGAGAATTGATTTTTTCACCTAATGGGATATGTATTAATATATCTCTGAAAAAGAAATAATTTAATTTAAATGTATGGGAATTTGAGGATTTAAAAAGAGCTTAAAAAAACTTTAATTTTTTTATAAATTGAAAATAGTTCGTATTCCTATCATTTCTGTCCTCAAAGAAATTCTTTTCCCCGGAAACAATATCTGGAAATTTATTTATTATCGAGTTATATAAATTGAGTTTTGCAGTCCTTATGTATTTTATCTTATTGTTAGAATATTTCTTCTTAATGTGGGTTTCGATCAACTTCCAACTCTTAATTGCGCTTTTGACCTTTTCCTCGCTATTAAAGTCACTCAATTTTTCTGTATTTGTATATCTGTAATAAACCGATGTTTTGGGAGTGAACCTTATTTTTGATGCTGTCAAAATAAGTCTTGTAAAGAATTCCGCATCATCATTATTTGTCAAACTTTCATTCCAACTCCCTGATTTGTCAATAAGAATTTTGGGAGTTAAATAAACATGTAAAGGGAAGAATTCATTGTAAATACCAAATGTTTGTAGAAGATTCACGCCTTTTTTAAAAGTTCTGTAGGAATGATATTTGTACTTAAAACGCTTATTTAAATCAGAACTTTGTTCAAAACCTCCCCATTTGCAGGTAATTAAAGATAAACTGCCAGGTTGGTATAATTTTATTTGTTCCTCAAGCTTATTTTTGGCCAGTAAATCATCGGAATCTAAAAATTGTATAAGTTCCCCCTTTGATTTTTCCAATCCAAAATTTCGGCATACACTTGCTCCTTTTTTACAATTTTCCGGCCTGTAATAATATTTAATGCGGCAATCTTTTTCAATATAAGCCTTAATGATTCCTTCTGTATTATCGCTGGAACCATCATCTACAACAATACATTCCCAATTGGTATAAGTCTGGCTTAAAACAGAATTTAAAGTCTCACCTATTAAATCCTCACGGTTATAAGTAGGAATAATGATTGAGACAAGTATATCCATTATTTGTATTTTATTTTTTGAAGTACTAAATTTCCCTTATTAATTAATTTAAAAGAAAAAATTGCTAAGGCCGCATTTACTTTTGCAATATATGACATCTGTTTTTCAGGTAAAATAAATAGCCTGTAAGCTGAAATAACATAATAATTATTTTCTACGATCATCTGTTTAAAGGAGGTCAGCAAATATTTCTTTAAATATTGGTCACTATCATTGTCCAGGATTAAATTTATATTTTTATAAATCTTTAATCTGGCAAAAACATAATGCCAATATCGATTCTTTTTGTCTTGGTTGTATGTAACACTTTGTTCATGGTTTCTTATATAAACCAATGGGTGCTCCAATTTAGCATAATGGGGAAATTTATTCAAAATTCTGCAATGGAATTCCCATTCCTGGGCTGCTTTTAACTCTTCATCAAATAGGTTTAGCTGCTGTCTTAAAAATTCCTTTTTCCATAAAGCCGATGGTGTCATCCAACCAATTTTCATTGTTAAATAATCATTGAATACATTATCTGATGATAAAAATTGATTCCTTAAACCTAAAATATTTTTAATAGAATTTTTAAAAACCAAAGACTGACAAACAGAAAAATGGAAGGTGGAATTTTCGAGTGAGCGCAACTGCAATTCAAGTTTTTCAGGATGCATAAGGTCATCATCATCAAACCAATTAATATACGCTCCTTCACTTAATTCAAAACCAAAATTTCTACAAGAATTGGCACCTTTTACTTTATTTTCCGGCCTTTTAAAATATTTTATCCGGGGATTGACGGATGTATAAAAATCTAATAATTCCCTTGTATGGTCTGTAGATCCATCATCTATTACAATACATTCCCAATGGGTAAAAGTTTGAGCTACAATTGATTCCAGGGTTTCCCCCAGCAAATGAGCCCTGTTATAGGTAGGGATTATTATAGAAATTACTGGGTGCATAAATTTTAGGGGAAATAAAAACGATATAAATCCATTACTTCTTGATTGTAAAACTAAGGTCCTCCTTTATTTTTTTTATTCTCGATCTAAATGTTCTATTTTAAAAAACTTTAAAATCTGGGCAGCATAGAACTTATAAGAGATTTTTAAGTCCAATACTTTATAGTTAAAAATGAATCTGGATTGAAAATTTAAAGGTGACACCAAATCTCCATTAAGCCGGTTAATAACATTCTTATCATGAATTACCTGTACCCATTGTGGCCTTTTTGTTACTATAATACGATCAACACCTTTCCATTCTGTATGATCATAGAAATAAACACCTTTAATTCTCTTTTCCTTTTCCACCTTCTCTACATAGCTTATAAAAGGATTTAATTCCATCTCAAGCTTTCTCAATTTTGGTTTGGGCTTCCTGTTTAATTCTAAATTATATCCGCAAGGAATTTCCAATAGATTATTCTTTTGAAAATTATTGTTCTTTTGGAGAATGGCAATAGTATCCTTAGCCAGCATATCATCATTATCCAAACGGGTAGTAATTAACCAATCTATATTTCCTTTTAATGAATATTTATGGAGATCTATTGGCAAATTAATTAGAAAATCATCATAGCTTTTCTCATATTTCGCTTTGATAAATGAATGTTGTGCTTCTATATTTTGAATTAAATCTTTGTACCTGACTTCTATCCCCTGATCAAAATAGATCCACCATTCAAAGTTTTTTATAGTTTGCCCAATAATAGAGGGTAAACAGAAATTTTCAAATAGTTCAAACCTGTCTTCTAACCAGGAAGCATCTAAAATAGTATGACCATTTTTATCGGTATTCCAACGTTTGGGTAAATTGAAACGCGTAATAATAATATGTTTGAATAAAGTCAAAATTGCCTAATTTGAGGGGTAGGACCTACTATGTAATCAAGTAGAATAGGAGTATGATGTGGTGTTATATTTATGGTTGATTTATAAAAAGCACCCTGGGAAACTTCAAATGCTAAATACTGTTGAGCATCTTCCTGAACTTCACCATTAGCATAAAGATTGTAAGACAAAATATAACTACCCTGAACTATAGAAAATTTTTCAAAATGGAATAAAATTTTCTTCGAAGTAATTGATATTGCCGAATCAAAATTGGGGTCAACTGCGGTACTAAACCAGGCGATCCTATTTCCCAACCTATCTTCAAATTTAAAGTCTAACCTTAATGATTTAAATTTTTGCTCTGAAAATATATCCAAAATAAATTCAATTGTTAATGGTTCCCCAGTTACCGGAAAAGATTTTCTTGAATTAATTATGAAATTTATTTCTTTAATGCCAATATTTTTTGCTCCTGTTTTCTTTGTTGATTTATTAATTCCTTTAAAACCATTATTTCTCAAATAAAACTCAATGCTATCTTTTACATCACCCTCCATCGCCAATCCCCCATTCTCCAAAACGATCAATTTAGTACAGAGGTTTTCTATACTGGCCATGTTATGGCTAACAAATAAAACGGTTCTGCCCTGCCCTATTGATAGATCCTGCATTTTACCAATCGCCTTTTTTTGAAATTCAGAATCACCCACGGCTAATACCTCATCTACCACCAGGATCTCCGGCTCTAAGTGTGCTGCAACAGCAAAACCAAGGCGAACGGTCATTCCGCTGCTATAGCGCTTTACCGGGGTGTCTATGTACATTTCACACCCCGAGAAATCTATTATTTCATCTAATTTTCTTTTTATTTCTTTTTTGGTCATCCCCAAAATAGCCCCGTTCATAAAGATGTTTTCCCTGCCACTTAATTCCCCGTGAAACCCTGTACCTACTTCAAGTAAAGAAGCTATCCGGCCACTTGTTTTAATAGTTCCCGTTGAAGGAGAAGTTACCCGGGATAAAATTTTAAGCAGGGTAGATTTCCCGGCGCCGTTTTTACCTATAATCCCTAAAACTTCCCCCCGTTTTACTTCAAAATTTATATCCCGTAATGCCCAAACATAATCTTCAGTCGCCTTGGCACTTCTATCATTTACAGCGCCTACCTTCAAATAAGGATCTTCCTTCCCGCGCAGGCTTGCCCACCATCTATTAAAGTCGTGGGTGAGCGTACCAGTGCCCACATCACCCAGGCGGTATTGTTTACTTATGTTCTCTGCTTTAAGAATATTGCTCATTTTACCATTGTTAATTCTTTTGGATTCAACTCTTAAAAGCGTACAACAATCCTAAGGTTTCATTTCTCATATTCCTATGAATTACAAAGTTAGCATCCAATAACCAGGAGATTAATTCGTCGGGTTCTTTTATATGCCATTCAAGAATAATTATTTCAAATTTACTGAGATGATGGTTTATAGATAAAGATTCAATAATTTCAAATTCAGCTCCTTCACAATCTAATTTCAAAATGAATTTTTCGAGTGGACGCTCTGATATTATTTCCGAAGTTATATTATTAACATCCTTTATCTCAACATCAACTATTTCATTGTTCTCATCGTTTGATTTTTTAAAGGTTGCCTCCACTGTACCAACACTCCCTTTAAAATTATGATTGTAAACAAACTGTTCTTTACGGTTTTCATTACCAATCCCGAAATTAAAGGATTTAATATTTTTCGCCAAATCAGGGTTAAGCGAAAAATTTTCTAATGCTTGCGCATAAGTTTGGGGCACCGGTTCAAATCCAAAAACTTCCTTAATAGTGGGTAATTGAGAAAAAAACAAAGCAGAAAAACCTACATTCATTCCAATATCAATTACATTGTAACTTTTCTCTTTACCAATGATCATATAACAATCATTTGTATAAATTTCATTAAGTATAAAAATCTCCTCTGAAGACGTTACATAATGCTTTACATTATTTATAATAAATAACAATCCCTCTTGATATTTTTCAACTTCTAAAGATCTATGTTTTTTTAGAAGGGATTTATAAAAATATAAACCGTTTTGTAATATATGCGCACTGGATCCAAATTCTTCGAAATTAATGGGTTTGCCCATTCTGGTTAATTTATAACCTGCACTCTTTAATAACCTTGCTATAAATAAGTTTATTTTAACCATTAATATTCTCTATTTATTAACTCTCATTAATTTTTATATTTCAAAACTTAACATACAACTAGCTTAGATTATTACTTAATAAAAAAGCTGTTCAAAGTGATTTTTCCTTCTTTTCTACAAAGGTTTTTTATAAACAATCAATTGGCTTCTGGTAAAGGGCTTATTAAGAAATCCAGGCAAACATTTTTCATTTCTTAAAGCCCAACGCTTAAATTTATTTCTTCTTTCCCCCCAGCCAAATAACCGGCTAAATCTTTCAAGAGTTCCTACGGGAATAATTTCTACTTCGTTAAAAAATGCTTCCCCTGCTTTTTTCCAATGTTTGGAACTAAAACTTCTGTCAGGATGAGGATCATGCTCTTTCCATTTTTTAAAAGCTGCTTTATTAAATTTGGAAGGCCTGCCTCCCACTGGAATATGCCAGCGAATCTCATCCAGGACCATTGAATTAACAGCAGGTTCAAAAAATCGCGCTTCCCCGTCAACCTTGAGCAACCTGGCTGTTTCTTTTAAAAACAATTTTTCTACAGGGAGAGTTAAATGATGTAAAAAAGCCTTTCCTACAACAAAGTCAAAGGTTTGAGAAGGTAAGTTATTCTCCAAAAAATCACCTTCCACAAAAACAATTGGGTGTTTAAAAGAAAATCTTGCATTTATCTCTCTTACAATTTCCCCACTATTAGCGGCAATGTCATTGGCATAGACCTCTGCTCCCAAGGCTGCCATAATCGCCGCATTAGTGCAATCTCCACAACCCATTTCCAATACCTTCTTACCCTTAATTTCCTCTCTGAAATTGTTCTGGTACAAACCATACCAGCTGGTTTCTGTAGTGGTTGCAGAATCTAAAAATTTATCCAGATTATTGATCCAATGTAGAATATTGTTTATATTATAATTGGCATATACCTTTTCGTAATGTTCTTTATTCTTTTTCTGGTTTTGATCCTCCGGGTTCATCATTAAAGGTTTAACGTTCAGGGTTTAGCGTTTAGGGGTTGATCTCGCCTGATTATGGTTGCCTTTTTTCCAGTTAATAATTTATCTTAAATACTGGTTTTTGTTGAGCATTTAACTGCTGAACATAGTTTAAAAATTCTTGTGGTTTCCTATTTTTTAGTGAACCATGTGGACGCTCGTGATTATATAAATAAATGGTTTCTTTCATCAATTTTTGAGCCTCCTTTAATGTTATATTCTTGTGTTCAAAATTGATATACTCGTTTTTTAGAATACCATTTAAGGATTCTGCATGAGCATTTTCCCATGCTTTTCCTCCCATACTGGGTGTGGTGTGGTAAAGTTCATGAAGGTCCTCCATTATGTTTGAACCGTACTGACTGCCCCTGTCTGAATGAAATATAAGTTTTTTACGCTCTTCTGTAGTTAAACCTTCTATAGCCATGTTGAAGGCCGGAACTACCGTATCTTCAGTTGTCATATTTGCTGATAAACTCCAGCCTGTAACCACTCGGCTATACACATCTAATACCAGTGTAAGGTAATAATGCTTTCCGTTAAATACTGGTATATATGTTAAATCACTTACCATTAACGTATTCTCCTTTCTCACTTGCGTGCCACTTATCAAATTGGGATACCATCTCTTCCCGGCATAAGTTGTGCGGCGGTAACGTTTTTTACGCTTTATTCGTAGGCCGTTAGATAGCAGGACAGCCTCAAACCTATCTCTCCCTATGGCTTCAGGTTTTATCTCATCATATAGCTTCCTGCAGCCCATGCGCGTATGTTTCTTCCGGATCAACTGGGCAGAATTTAAAATTTCTTGAGTAATTCCTGCTAATTTTTCCTGTTGCTTAACCCGTTTATAATGAGCCTGTTTAGTGATTCCAACCATGTGATACAGTTGCTTAAGAGTAAAGTGAGCGCTTGACTTATTCATTCGGAACCATTCTAGGACAGCCGTTTGTTCTTTTTTTCAATATCCTCCCCAGAACGTTCTGAAGCAAACTCCACTACCTTCTCCAGGTAATCAATCCGCATCTGCTTTTGGCCAAGAGCTTGTTCGAGCTTTTTAACCTGTTCCTGCAGCTCTTTATTTTTCTTACTTATACTTTTGTGTTCCACTATGACTCTGGTTTGCTTCTTATAAAGATCGGAATATTTTTTAAGCCATTTATAAACGGCTGTTTTACTTACTCCATAGATTCTCGAGACATCTAAAACCCGGAGATCTCCCTGTTCAATTTTCTTGACTAAATCTAATTTTACTTCAAGACTAAAAATCCTTTTTTCTTTGCTTTTTTCCATTGTTTAAAAGTTTGTGAAAAAGGGCAACCTATTTCAGTCTTAGTCAGGTTAGCGGTCCAAACGGACAGACCTTTAATAAATCTTTACATAATTGCTCAACTTTGGCACCCGCCGGCAAACCTGGATATTTTTCAAACAAACTCTGCATTTCCTGTAAACTTAATTTTGTGTCAAGAAATTCGGCATGGTAAAAAGGAATCTCAACCGATTCCAGGTAGTCCCGATACTTTATTCCATCACCAAAGATTTTATTTGAAAACTCCACCCACAGACTCGGGATTCCATAGGCATGAGAAACAATTAACCCATGTAATGATGAAGAAATTGTTTTTTCACAACTCAGAATTTCCCGGGTTACTTCTTCTACATCCAATGTCATTAGGTCAATCACCAAAATCCCAGGATCATTTTTATAATTTTCAGACACTAATTTAAAATCGTGATAATGCGGGATGATGCCCATTTTGTATTTTTTCTCAACTGGAGGGAAAAAATATTTTGGCAACAGTAATGCCGGATCTCCATATACTTCAGGACATTCATAACCTTGCTCTAATAAAAATTTCCTGGTTTGGGGGCCGCGAACGGCCTTATTATCTGCTTTGGTAATTTTTTGTTCCTTATCAATAATCCCACTTCCCCATACAATACTGTCTTTTGAAGCGTGGTGAATAATACTTCCGATAGTCAAGTAATTAGTCTTATCCAACTTATACCAGGGTTGCTTCTTTGGATGTACCCATTTCACCTCCTTACCTGAGATCTTCTCAACTATGTATTTTGCAAGAAGATCCCCGTAATTTTCCTTCTTCTTAAAGATGAATTTTATCTCGCTCCAGTAGAATAGTGGAATGGTTTGGGATGACATCAATTTTTGGGCTTTCTTAGTTTCAAAAGTAACGATTTTTTTTGCTGTTAAGGAATTTGAGCAGTTTTTTAAAATTTATGTATTCTTCACCGGATTGGTTTTTTATTTATGTAAAAAGATATATTTGTTAACCTAAACGATTTATTCTTTTGAAAAAATTATCGATTCTTATTCCGGCCTATAATGAAGAGCAAACCATCTATTCAATCTTAGAAGATTTAAAAAATCTTAAACTGGATTATTCTTTGGAAAAAGAGATTATAATTGTAAATGATTTTTCTACTGATGGAACGAAGAAATTAATAGAAGATTTTATAGATTCCAATCCTGAATTATTGATTTTGCTTCACAACCAGGAATTTAATCAGGGAAAAGGAGCTGCGCTTCATAAGGCAATTGAACTGGCCACGGGCAATTTTATAGTTATTCAGGATGCGGACCTTGAATATGATCCCAACGAATTTAATATTTTATTAAAACCAATGATGACCGGAAGGGCAGATGTTGTTTACGGCTCAAGGTTTATGGGTGGTAATGCGCACAGAGTACTTTTCTTTTGGCATACCATAGGAAATAAATTCCTCACCAATTTAAATAACGCGTTTACCAATTTGAATCTTACAGATATGGAAACTTGCTATAAGTTATTTAAAGCGGAAATTCTCAAATCTTTGGTATTGAAAGAAAAAAGGTTTGGCTTTGAACCTGAGGTAACCGCTAAAATTTGCAGGATTCCTAAAATAAGAATTTATGAAGTGGGCATTTCCTATTATGGCAGAACGTATGAGGAAGGAAAAAAGATTAATTGGAAGGATGGTATGAAGGCGATATATTGT
Source organism: Gillisia sp. (assembly GCA_039989915.1). GTDB lineage: Bacteria > Bacteroidota > Bacteroidia > Flavobacteriales > Flavobacteriaceae > Gillisia. The sequence continues at coordinate 5,871 of JBDXGW010000006.1, read as the reverse complement.
GTTTTAAGATATAACTTATTCAGGTAATGGGAAATTTAGTAACTGATAAAATAGGAAAAAATACACTTGATGTTATTGGTGAAGCAGATAAGTTTAATAAATGGATGTATGAAACTATTTTACCTTTCACAAAAGGAAGAATTCTTGAAATTGGTAGTGGTTTAGGGAACATTTCCAACTTTTTTCTGGAAAATAATAAAGAGATCTTTTTAACAGACCTGCGAACTGAATACTGCACTTTACTTCAGGATAAATTCAGTTCCAAGCCCAATTTATTGGGTATTGATCAATTGAATTTAATTCACCCTGATTTTGACCAGGTTTATAACGATCACCTTGAAAAATTTGATACTGTTTTCGCCTTAAATGTTATTGAGCATATTAAAGATGATAATTTGGCCATTAGCAACTGCAAAAAATTATTAAAAGATAATGGTCATTTAATAATTTTGGTGCCATCTTACCAAAAACTTTTTAATAGATTTGATGAGGAGTTGGGTCATTTTCAAAGATATAATCTAAACAGCCTTCACAAATTATTTTCAAGGAATCACCTTTCTGTTGTACATAAACAGTATTTTAATTTAATTGGTATTGCTGGCTGGTATATAAGTGGAAGTCTAATGAAAAAAGAAAGCATTCCTTCTAAACAAATGAAGATTTACAATAAATTAGTTCCGGTTTGGCAAGTGCTTGACATGATGGTGCAGAATAAAATTGGCCTTTCGACAATTGTAGTCGGACGTAAATAATTTTTTATTCAAAGTCTTAATGAATAAACTTAAATTTTCGAAAATATTTTTAGGAATCACTATTATTATATTTTTAGCATATAATATGGTTGTTGCTCTTGATTTAAGATATGAGGCCGACGGGGATGCCTGGGATTATATTCATTTAGGTTTAAGTCTTGCGAAATCGGGAAAATATGGGCATTTTGATTCTTCAAGAGAACAACTTATAAGCGATTTTAAAAATACTAAGATAAAAAATACAGATTATAACTTCATAGGTAGTACAGCTTTCCGACCTCCTGTATGGCCTTTCTTAATTGGCGGGATTTTCTTAGTCTTTGGGTACAATCTTACATATGTCCTGATTTTTAAATTTTTATTACACTTACTGGGAATATTTATTTTTTATAAAACCTTGAAACTTTTAAAGTTTAAAGAAGTTTTAATACTTATTGGAGTATTTTTATATGGAATAAGTCCAGCCTGGCAGCTATATTCCAGAGTTTTTCTTTCGGAACCCATTACCCTTTTCTTTATTACCCTATGGATTTATTTATTAATACGCTTTACTCAAAATAAGTCGGGATTTCTGCCACAGGCAATTCTTGGTGGTATTCTAGTGTTATCGCATCCCTATTTTATATTTTTACCTTTTTCGGTATGGCTAATTCTATGGTTAACAAAAAAAATGCAATTAAGCCGTTTAATAATTTGCTCTTTCATTTGCGCATCAATTGTTTCTATATGGATTATCAGGAATTTTGTTGTACTTGAAACAAATGAGGTAGTGCTTACCACTTCTTCAGGGGCCGTTATGGCAAAAGGCTGGAATCCTGATGTGATAGAGGAACACACAAATACTAAAGGCGATCTGGCAAATGAAGAATTGGTATTACAAGGTTACGTTTATAATAAAAACAAAAGGTACAATGAAGTACAACTAATGCAACTTTACAAAGATGCTACCTTGCATTTTATTCGATCAAACCCTGATTTAATTTTGCCTATTCTTGGTAACAAACTTCTTAGCGCATTTAATCCTTTTCCTGAAACTCCAAGACCCGGTATTCTCGAAACAGGAAGATGGATTTTTCACCTTCTCTCCTTATTATCCTTAATTTATATTTTATTTTTTAGTAAGAATAAGCTCATTCTTTCTCTTGCTATCGGTTTAATTCTTTCTACAATTGGCATAACATTTTTAACCTATTCTGGTTTCAGGTTTAGAATGCCACAGATTGGGTTGGAGTTACTGTTTTTAGTTTTTGTTATTGATGACATAATAAAGAGAAGAGCGGAAGAAAAAAACCTGAACGTCAAACTTAAATAATGAACACAAAACAGCAGTCGAAAAACAATTTCTTACATTAAATTACACAAACCCTAATACGCGATTTGAAATCAAAAAAAATATTCATTCTTCTTCCTGATGGTGTAGGCCTTCGGAATTTTGCATTTACATCTTTTGTTGAGATAGGAGAAAAATTGGGTTGGGAAGTACTGTTCTGGAATCAGACTCCTTTTGATCTTACCAATTTGGGGTATAAAGAAATAAAACTGGAAGGAAAACCGAGGGCTTTTACCGACCTTTTAAAACGGGCAAAAAAAAACGTAGAACTGGACTATTTTGAAGAAAAGTTTAATGACAAGGTTTACCAGACTTACAAATTTCCTTCTTCCAATAAAGGCATAAAATCAAAAATCAAAAACGTTGTAGTAAAACTACTCACCAAAGCTTACCGGGGAGAAAAAGGAATTGAAAAGTTGCGTGAAAATTTAAAAATTTCAGAAAGAAAATCTGTTACCTACAAAAATTGTAAAAAAGTCCTCGAAACAGAAAAACCTGATTTTATTTTTTGTACTAATCAGAGGCCGGTTAATTCTATCGCCCCATTAACGGCGGCACAGGATTTGGGGATACCCACCAGTACATTTATTTTCTCCTGGGATAATTTGCCGAAAGCCACCATGGTAGTTGAACCGGATTTTTACTTTGTGTGGAGTGAATATATGAAGGAAGAATTACTGAATTATTATCCGTTTATCTCTTCAAAGAACATATTCATTTCCGGCAGTCCGCAGTTTGAACCTCACTATAATTCTTCCCTAAGGCAAAGTCGGGAAGAATTTTTTAATGAGCATGGCCTTGATTTTTCAAAAGAATATATCTGTTTTAGCGGGGATGATATAACCACCTCCCCTGATGATCCTCAATATTTAAATGATGTAAGTGAGGCAGTAGAAAATTTAAACAAATCAGGAAAAAACAATCTGGGAATTATTTTTCGAAGATGTCCGGTAGATTTTTCAGCTCGATATGATGAGGTGCTGGAAAAATATAAAGACCTTATTGTTCCGATAGCCCCCAAATGGGTCAAGGTTGGGGGAAGGTGGAATGCCATTTTGCCCACAAAGGAGGATTTACATATACAGGTCAATACCATACTACATACCCAAGCCGTTATAAACCTTGGGTCTTCCATGGTTTTTGATTTTGCTGTTTATAATAAACCTTGTTTGTTCCTTAATTATGATGTAGAAAACAAAGTGAATGAAAATTGGAGCACCAAAAAAATCTACCAATTTGTACATTTTCGTTCAATGCCCACCGGAAATGAAGTGTTTTGGATAAATACAAAAAAAGAGATCACTTCCAAACTGGAATTAGCATTAAATGGCGTTTCTGAGACTGTGGCAAAAGCAAACCGATGGTTTCAAAAAATAAATTTGCCACCTGCAGAAAAAGCTTCTGAAAGAATTTGGGAAAAAATTGAGCAAATTCACAACAAATGCACTTAGCTTTTCTTACCCCTGAGTATCCCCACTCTTTCTGTATATCTTCAGGAGGATTAGGCACCAGTATTAAAAATATGGTGAAAGCTTTGGTGGAGGAGAAAGTAAAAGTGACAGTTTTTATTTACGGACAAAAACAGAACAAAAATTTTATCGAAGAGGGAATTCAGTTTCACTTTATAAAACAGCAGAAATACAAATTATTAGGCTGGTACCTTCATAGAAAGTTTATTCAGCAATACCTCAATAAAGTAATAACTGAGAATAAAATAGATGCTATAGAAGCACCAGACTGGACCGGGATCACTGCTTTTATGAAAATAAAGTGCCCCTTAATAATAAGGTTTCACGGAAGCGATGCGTATTTTTGCACACTGGAAAATCGGCCACAGAAGAAAAAAAATTATTGGTTTGAAAAAATAGCTTTAAAAAGAGCAGATCACTTGCTTTCTGTCAGTGAATTTACGGGAGAACAAACAGCTTCAATTTTCAATTTAAAAAAAGAAATTACTGTCATTCCAAATTCAGTGAACACTAAATATTTCAAACCCGGTAAGAAACCTGTGCTGCCTAATACCATACTTTATTTTGGTACTATTATCAGAAAAAAAGGAGTTTTGGAACTTGCAGAGATCTTTAATATAATAACAAAGGAAAAGCCGGAGGTCAGGTTAATTTTTGCAGGCAAGGATGTAAAAGACAAATTAACCGGTAAATCTACACGGGAATTAATAAAAGAAAATTTATCCCCTACTGCAAAGAAAAATGTAGTTTGGTTGGGCGTCCTGCCTTATGAAAACGTGCTAAACCAAATAGAAGCTGCAAATGTGGTTGTCCTCCCCAGCTTTGCCGAAGCCCTTCCCATGACCTGGATCGAAGCTATGGCTATGGAGAAAGCTCTGGTGACTTCAAATATAGGTTGGGCAAAGGAAGTAATGATTGACGGGGAAACAGGGTTTACGATAGATCCCAAAGATCATCGGTTTTATGCTGAGAGAATTCTTCAGCTATTGAAGGATCCAGCACTTGCAAAGAGAATGGGGAAGGCAGCGAGGGAGAAGGTTGTCGCTGAGTTTTCTACAGAGGTTGTGGTAGAGAGGAATATTGAGTTTTATGAAAGAGTGGTCAGAGGACAATGAACAATAAACGGCCGAAGGCCCAAACAAACACTGAAGGTATGTATATAATAGCTGAAGTTGGACAGGCCCATGATGGTAGTGTAGAAAGGGCATTAAGTTATATAGACGCTTTGGCTAAAACTGGCGTAGATGCCGTGAAATTCCAGGCGCATATAGCGGAAGCAGAAAGCAGTGAATTTGAACCTTTCAGAGTGAAATTTTCAACCCGTGATAAAACCAGGTTTGATTACTGGAAACGAATGGAATTCAGCTTTGAGCAATGGCTGGAGTTGAAAGCGCATTGTGAGGAAGCAGGAATTGAGTTTATGGCCTCTCCCTTTAGCAATGCAGCAGTTGATCTCCTGGAAAAACTGAAGGTAAAGCGCTATAAGATAGGATCTGGCGAGATCACTAATTCCCTGCTGCTGGAAAAAATTGCAAAAACAGGAAAGCCAGTTATTCTTTCTTCGGGAATGAGCTCTTTTGAAGAACTGGATAAAGCTGTAGAGTTTTTAAAAGAAAAAGGAGTACAGCACTCTATTTTACAATGCACAACCGCATACCCCACTACCCCTGAAAATTACGGTCTAAATGTAATTTCAGAATTAAAGGAACGGTATAAGGTTCCGGTGGGATATTCAGATCATTCAGCAAAAATCGAGACCTGTATCGCCGCTACTGCCCTGGGAGCAGAAATGCTGGAATTCCATGTCGTTTTCAGCAGAAAAAGTCTTGGACCTGATGCTTCTTCCTCTCTGGAAATAGATGAAATTGCGAAGTTGATAACAGCTGTTAAGAACATTAAGAAAGCCATGGATAATCCTGTTGATAAATATGATAATTCGAAGTTTACAGATCTAAAAAACATTTTCGAAAAATCCCTCGCTGTTAACAAAGACTTGCCGCCCGGTCATATTTTAAGCTTTGATGACCTGGAAGCGAAAAAGCCTAAAGGATATGGACTTGATGCAAACAGATTCCGGGAGGTGATCAATAAACCTTTGAAAAGGAATATGGAGCAATGGGAGTTTCTTAACTATAAGGATTTGGATTAGATAATTGAGTTTTCTGTTGTGAGTTGTCAGTTGTCGGTTATCAGTTTGATCTCGCCTGATTATGGTTGCCTTTTTTCCAGTTAATAATTTATCTTAAATACTGGTTTTTGTTGAGCATTTAACTGCTGAACATAGTTTAAAAATTCTTGTGGTTTCCTATTTTTTAGTGAA
>JBDXGW010000005.1:0-14304 GCA_039989915.1 Gillisia sp. | reverse complement strand
CCGGAGATCTCCCTGTTCAATTTTCTTGACTAAATCTAATTTTACTTCAAGACTAAAAATCCTTTTTTCTTTGCTTTTTTCCATTGTTTAAAAGTTTAAAAGTTTGTGAAAAAGGGCAACCTATTTCAGTCTTAGTCAGTTAAGAGTTGTTAGTTGTCGGTTGGAAAAGCCAAAAAACAACTATCCCAAACCAACGAACCCTTCGACTGTGCTCAGGGTGACAAGTGCTTGTTAATCGTGCGTTTTAGAAAATAGAACATCCTCGCTGACGTCATCCTGAACTTGTTTCAAGATCTAATTTGATTGAAATTGAAACACGTAAGATGCTGAAACCCGCCTGAACGGAACGGGCAGGTAAATTCAGCATGACGCATATAATACCGTCTAACTACTAACTACTATTCACTACTCACCAATCCCTAAAAAGAGACCTTCGACTCCGCTCAGGGGAACGGAAAGAGGACAGTGGAGAGATGATTAGAGCCAACTATTCACTATTCCCCATTCACTATTTACGAGATTTCACGGAAATCCCTATTTTTACCAAAAACCCGACCAATGGCCATAAAAAGACATATCCCGAATTTAATTACCATCCTCAATCTGCTATGCGGAGCAATAGCCACCATCTTTGCAGTGCAGGGGAATTTGATAATGGCCGCTTTGTTTGTGGCCCTCGGGATCTTTTTCGACTATTTTGACGGACTCGCAGCGCGGGCCCTGAATGTAAAAAGCGAGTTGGGATTGCAACTTGATTCCCTGGCCGATATGGTTACCAGTGGACTCGTACCCGGGATAGTCATGTTCCAACTTCTGGTAAGGGCATTGCCGGGAAGTGCAACACAAGCTTCCGAATGGCAGGCATCGGGGAACTGGTTCCAATGGGACTTTCCCACACTGTCCTTGCTGGGTCTTCTCATCGCCGCCGCATCGGGTTACCGACTCGCAAAATTCAATATTGACGACCGTCAAACCGATTCCTTTATTGGGCTGCCCACCCCCGCAAACGCCTTGCTTATCTTGAGCTTGCCGCTCATAATGGCCTTTCAGCCTCATCCCTGGGCTGTTTCATTAATTCTGAACGAATGGTTCTTAATAGGTCTTACCTTTTTAAGTTGCTACATGCTCAACGCAGAGATCCCGCTTTTTGCCCTAAAATTTTCCGACTGGTCTTTTAAGAAAAATAAACTTCGCTACATTTTTATAGCTTATTCCCTGCTAATGATCATCCTTTTACAATTCATCGCCATCCCGGTAATTATTGTGAGTTATGTGGTGGTTTCGTTGGTGTTTCCAAATAAAAAAGTTGAAAAGTTGAAAAGTTGAAAGTTGGAAAGTTGAAAGTTGTAGGTTGGGGATTTTAAAAGTAAAAATCCTTTCTTTACGTCATCCTGAACCTGCCGGCAGGCAAAGTGAAGGATCTCTCGGTTTCGAAGAAGGTTTTTAGAAGTAATCAAGTTCAAGTCTCGCAACAGATTCTTTCAGAATCCGCTCGTAGCGGTTTCTTCAGAATGACAGTTCTTTCTTATTTTGTTATCCTGGTCCCCTAATGCGATGGTAATTCCTATTTCTTGTGGTAAAATTGATGAAAGGAGGATCAATTTTCAAAAGAGATTTTTCACCTCCCGCTCCTAGTGGTTCCTTCAGAACGACGGATCAAACCTCACAGGTTTCAAAAACCTGTGAGGTTTCTAACCTACATCTAAAAACTACTGACCAATTTCTTAATACCCGACAGAGTAAGAAACTCCCCCTTCGGGGATGGGGGGATACTTTACTCAAATATCTTCTTCTTCCTCAGCTCGAAGTTCTTTCCTAAATAAACTTTACGCACCATTTCATCTGCAGCGAGTTCTTCGGGGACGCCGTGTTTCAGGATACTTCCTTCAAACATAAGGTAGGTCCTGTCTGTAATTGCAAGGGTTTCCTGCACGTTATGATCTGTAATAAGTATTCCTATGTTCTTGTCTTTCAGCTGTGCTACAATACGCTGAATGTCTTCCACTGCAACCGGATCTACTCCGGCAAAGGGTTCATCCAAGAGAATAAAATGCGGACTCGTAGCCAGGGCACGGGCAATTTCGGTACGGCGGCGTTCCCCACCGCTTAAAAGATCACCCCGGTTCTTGCGAATATGGCCCAGGCCAAATTCCTCAATAAGGGATTCCATTTTGTCTACGCGTTCTTTTTTGCTGAGTTTGGTTAGCTCCAGCACGCTCATAATATTATCTTCTATGCTCAATTTCCTGAAAACCGAAGCTTCCTGCGCCAGGTATCCAATCCCGTACTGCGCGCGCTTGTACATAGGAAATTTGGTGATATCCTGATTGTCAAGAAAGATCTTTCCGCCATTTGGCTTTATAAGCCCCACGATCATATAAAAAGAAGTGGTCTTCCCGGCACCATTCGGCCCCAGCAAACCCACGATCTCTCCCTGATTTACTTCAATAGAAATGCCTTTTACCACCTGCTTGCCCTTGTAGGCTTTTATTAAATTTTCTGCGTAGAGTTTCATGAGTATCGTTGTAAGGCTAAGATAGAATTTTTAAGACAATTTATTTAATAAGGAGAGGAAAGTGGAAAGAGGAAAGTGGAAAGTAAAGCCTTCCATTTATTTTTTAGATTTAAGGTATCGTTGGAGGCTCCTTATCATTTTTAATAATTCCAGAAGCATAACCCGGGCCTTGTTATTTTCCTCTTCTGTAATGAAATTTCGTCGGAAGGCTATGGTTGTGCAGGTAACGCATTCCCTAACAGAATCTTCAGCAATCTGCAGAAATCGATGAAATTGAGAATCTGTGTCCCCGGATCCTTCGGCAGTATTGAGCGCAATTGAATTTGCAGCACGGCTGAATTGTGAGGTAAGACCATATCTCTCTCGATCAGGAAATTTAGCTGTTAAGTCATAAGCCAAATCAATAAAATCCAAGGCTTTTTGATAAACTTTTAAATCCTCGAAATTAAATTTTACCTCCTCCATGTATTTCAGGTTTTTATTTCTCCTCTTAACTAATCCGTGCCAACTATCCTCTTTCCACTCTCCACTTTTCACTAAAGAGCATTCCGCTCTTCCAGCTCCCCCCAAAACTCATAAGCCCTTCTTAAATGCGGGATCACGATGGTACCACCAACAAGGGTGGCGATGCCAAGGGCTTCTACTACTTCTTCTTTGGTGAGTCCCAGCTTGTAGGAGGTTTCAAGGTGATATTTAACGCAGTCGTCACAACGAAGGACGGTAGAGGCTACCAGGCCTAATAGTTCCTTGGTTTTAACATCCAAAGCCCCGCCGGGGGCGTAGGCGTTGGTATCCAGATTAAAAATGCGTTTTATGATCTTATTGTTATCCTTTAAGATCACATCATTCATCTTTTCCCGGTAGAGGTTGAATTCTTCAACTTGATTTGCCATAGCAATATATTTTTTACTTAATTATTTTTTCTGAGTGCTTTACTGCTGCGCAGTTCTTTTTCTTCTTTGCGGTAAACAATCCGGGAGATCAAAATACTCACTTCATACAGGACGAGTACCGGGATCGCTACAATGATCTGACTCACAATGTCTGGCGGAGTGATAATTGCGGCTACGATCAATATAATAACCAGCGCGTATTTTCGGTATTTACGAAGAAAATCGGGCGTTACGATCCCAACCTTGGTAAGGAAATAGATGATGATGGGAAGTTCAAAAAGGAGTCCGCTGGCAATAACAGATGCCCGTACCAGGCTTATATAACTTGCAAGGTCAAAATCATTGAAAACATCGGCGCTTACCTGGTACTTTCCGAGGAAATTTATAGAGAGCGGGGTAACCACATAGTATCCGAAAAGTACCCCAAGGAAGAACAGGACAGAGGAAATGAAAATAAATCCCTTGGCATTGCGTTTTTCATTCTCTTTCATTGCCGGCGCCACAAACCGCCAGAATTCATAGATCACATAGGGGAAAGCGATAATAAAACCTGCGGTTAAGGCAACCCAGATGTGGGCAGAGAATTGCCCTCCCATGGTTCGGCTCTGGATCCTGAAAGGCATTTCGTCAAAGCAGAATCCGCCATCAACCCCTACAGCGGTAGAGATGCGGCACAACACGTCATAGGTCCAGAAACTCGCACTTCGGGGTCCAAAGAGCAAAACGTCAAAAATAAAACCCTTGGCAAGAAAGGCGACAATTCCGGCAATAACTATTGCAAGCGTGGCCCTGATAAGGTGCCAGCGCAAAGTTTCAAGATGGTCCAGAAAGGACATTTCATCATGAGGTTTCTTTATTTTTCCCATTATAAAATTCCTTCCCGAATTAAATTATGAATATGCACCACGCCTGCATATTTTCCGTTCTCTACGGCTATTAATTGTGTGATCTTGTATTGCTCCAGCATATCCAGCGCATCTACCGCCATAGCATCCTGTTCGATGGTCTTTGGCATTGGGCTCATAATATCGGCTGCTGTAAGATGGGTAAAGGTTTCGTGATTTCTCAACATTCGGCGTATATCACCATCGGTAATTATCCCTGTTACGGCTCCATTTTCAATAACCGCCGCAACTCCCAGCATTTTTTCTGAAATTTCAACAATTACATCCCTCACATTGGTTTCCGGGGAAACTCGGGGCTTTAAATTCTGGGCTGTAATATCACTCACTCTTAAATACAATTTTTTTCCAAGCGCCCCACCGGGGTGGTATTTGGCGAAATCCTTACTTGAAAATTCCCTTAAATTGAGCAGGCAAATTGCCAGGGCATCTCCCATAACCAATTGCGCTGTGGTACTGGTGGTAGGGGCCAGATTATTGGGGCAGGCCTCTTTCTCTACATACGTATTTAAAACGTAGTTGGATTCCTTTGCAAGGAAAGATTCGGGATTCCCGGTAATAGCAATAATTTTATTCTTAAAGTTTTTTATAAGGGGGACAAGGACTTTAATTTCAGGAGTGTTACCACTTTTAGAGATACAAATTACCACGTCATCCTCCAGGATAGTGCCCAGGTCGCCATGAATGGCATCGGCAGCATGCATAAAAACCGCAGGAGTGCCGGTTGAATTTAAGGTGGCCACGATCTTATTGGCAATAATGGCGCTTTTTCCAATACCTGTAATAATTACCCTTCCTTTTGAGTTATAGATATATTGAACGGCATCGGCAAACTGAGAAGTGAGTAAATTTTCAAGGTGTGCGATGGCCTTTGCTTCAATGGAAATAGTGTCTTTGGCTATAGAGAGGATTTTTTCTTCCAGTTCCAATTTATTATAATTATGGATTGTGAATACTAAAGAAATATGTATCTTTATTTAGTGCAAATGTATGTAAAATTGTAACACAATTGAATGGCGCCTACGGAAATCGACTTATACAAACAGCTTAAAAAGTACTTTGGGTTTAGCCAATTTAAAGGCCTTCAGGAACAAGTAATCACCAGTATTGTAAACCGGAAAAACACTTTTGTTATCATGCCTACGGGCGGTGGTAAATCATTGTGCTATCAACTTCCGGCGCTTATTGAAGAAGGAACGGCTATTATTGTTTCCCCTCTTATAGCTTTAATGAAAAACCAGGTGGATGCCATTCGTGGTATCTCTTCGGAACATGGGATTGCCCATGTGCTCAACTCTTCCCTGAATAAATCTGAAGTAAAACAGGTAAAGGAGGATATTACCAATGGGATCACCAAGCTTTTATACGTTGCGCCCGAGTCGCTCACCAAAGAAGAAAATGTTGAATTCCTTCGCACTGTCAAGATCTCTTTCCTGGCAGTAGATGAAGCTCATTGTATTAGTGAATGGGGCCACGATTTCAGGCCCGAATACAGGAACCTGAGACACATCATTAAACGCATTGGAGATGATATTCCCATTATTGGGCTTACAGCCACCGCGACTCCAAAGGTTCAGGAAGACATTCTTAAAAATCTTGGGATCACAGATGCCAATACGTTTAAGGCCAGTTTTAACAGGCCCAATCTTTATTACGAAATAAGACCGAAAACCCGGGGCGTTGATGCAGATATTATACGATTTGTAAAACAGTACCAGGGAAAATCGGGGATCATATACTGCCTTAGCCGCAAGCGGGTAGAGGAGTTGGCTCAAACACTTCAGGTGAACGGTATTTCGGCCGTTCCTTATCATGCTGGATTGGATGCAAAGACCAGGGTTAAACACCAGGACATGTTCATTATGGAAGATGTAGATGTGGTGGTGGCTACAATTGCCTTTGGGATGGGGATAGATAAACCCGATGTGCGCTTTGTAATTCACCACGATATTCCCAAAAGCCTGGAGAGTTATTACCAGGAGACAGGCCGTGCAGGAAGAGATGGCGGCGAGGGGCATTGCCTTGCATTTTATTCCTATAAGGATATTGAAAAGCTCGAGAAATTCATGAGTGGCAAGCCCGTGGCCGAACAGGAAATTGGTCAGGCACTGCTGCAGGAAGTGGTGGCTTATGCCGAGACCTCGGTTTCAAGAAGAAAATTCCTTCTGCATTATTTTGGGGAAGAATTTGATGAAGTGACCGGCGAAGGCGCTTCTATGGATGATAACGTGCGGAATCCCAAAAAGAAACACGAAGCCGGGGAAGATGTTGAACTGCTGCTGAAAACGGTAAAGGAAACCAACCAGATATACAAAGCCAAGGACGTGGTGAATACCCTTGTGGGTAAAGCCAACGCGCTTATAATTTCGCATAAGACCGATGAACATCCGCTCTTCGGAAAAGGGAAGAACAAGGATTCAAAATACTGGATGGCACTTATACGTCAGGTATTGGTCGCCGGAATGCTGAAAAAAGATATTGAAACTTATGGGGTGGTGCGAATCACCACCAAGGGGGAGAAATTTCTGAAAAAACCTACCTCTTTCATGATGACTGAAGACCACGTTTTTGACAGCGTGACCGAAGCAGTATTGACTCCTTCCAAATCGTCGGGGAATGTGGTAGATGAAACCCTGGTTAAAATGCTCAAGGAATTAAGGAAAAAGGTTGCCAAAAAACAGAATGTACCTCCGTTTGTGGTATTTCAGGATCCCTCGTTGGAGGATATGGCCCTTAAGTATCCAATGACCATGGAGGAACTGGGGAATATTCACGGAGTAGGGGAAGGAAAGGCAAAGAAATTCGGGAAGGAATTTGTTGACCTCATAGGCCGATATGTGGAAGACAATGACATTACCCGCCCGGATGACCTGGTAGTGAAATCTACCGGGGCCAACAGTGCCCTGAAGCTTTATATCATACAAAGTGTCGACAGGAAATTACCCCTGGACGATATAGCCTCGGCAAAGGGAATGGAGATGAACGAATTCATCAAGGAAATGGAAGCCATTGTTTACAGCGGTACCAAACTGAATATTGGATACTGGCTGGACGACATTCTGGATGAGGAACAACAGGAGGAGATCCACGATTATTTTATTGAAAGCCAAACCGACAAGATCGAGGATGCCCTCGAGGAATTTGATGGCGATTATGATGAAGAAGAACTTCGATTATACCGAATTAAATTTATAAGTGAGGTGGCGAATTAGTTGTGAGTTGTAAGTTGTGGGTTGTGAGTTGTGAGTTATTAGTTATGAGTTATGAGTTGTGAGTTGAAAAAACTACAAACTCCAGAATACAAACCCTAAACAAATTCCAAGCACCAATTGAGTAAAAACTCCAAATTCCAAGTACCAAATTCCATTTACCAATTAACGAATCCCGAATTAACGAACTTCCAATTCCGCAGTTATCTGCGTAAATCTGGTTTTTTAAATTTGTGGGCATCTGCGGGAAACCTTAGGTTGTTGGTTGTGAAGTTGTCAGTTGTCGGTTAAAAAAAGACACTAACCCCGAACCCTAAATAAATTCCAAGCACCAAATTCCAATCACCATTCACCACTCCCTGTTGCCTAACCAAGAGACCCTTCGACTCCGCTCAGGGTGACAAGTGCTTGTGTGTAGTCAGGAAAAGTGGAAAGAGGTAAGAGGAGAGAGGATAGTCTGGAGGTGAAAAAAGTTATGAGTTATGAGTTATGAGTTATGGAACAAACTCCGTGAACCCAAATCAAATTCCAGGCGCCAAATTCCAATCACCAATTGAGTAAAAACTCCAAATTCCACGTACCAAATTCCAATCACCAATTGAGTAAAAACTCCAAATTCCAAGTACCAAATTCCATTTACCAATTAACGAATCCCGAATTAACGAACTTCCAATTCCGCAGTTATCTGCGTAAATCTGGTTTTTTAAATCTGCGGCCATCTGCGGGTAACCTTAAGTTGTTGGTTGTGAAGTTTTCCAGTTGCCGGTTAAAAAATGTGGAAACCGCCCGGCTTTCGTATTCGCGCAGGTCGGAAAGTGGAGTTTGCCCGAACCCAATGGGACGTGAGAGGAGAATCCCAAACTGGATTAACCACCCCGGCCTTGCGGCCACCCCTTCGAAGGAGGGGAAATTTTGACCCCGAACCCCGAACCCCGAACCCCGAACCACAACCCTAAACCATCCCACCTTCAACCCATCTCAGGATCCTACCATCAAAAGATCAAACCATCAAATCATCACTTCATCCCAAATTCCTATCTTTGCATTCTTAACTTAAAAAGTACAAAATGCAAGACGGATTATACGCTAAGTTTCACACCCCAAAAGGTGAGATCCTTGTAGCCCTTGAATATGAGAAAACACCTGGTACGGTGGGAAATTTTGTTGGCCTTGCCGAAGGAAATCTTGAGAACAAAGCCATCCCCCAGGGGAAACCTTATTATGACGGACTTAAATTTCACAGGGTGATCCCGGAATTTATGATCCAGGGAGGTGATCCTAAAGGAAATGGAACCGGCGGCCCGGGATACAACTTTGAAGATGAGATCCACCCCGACCTTACCCATGACGCCCCGGGAAAATTATCTATGGCAAACGCCGGACCCGGCACCAATGGAAGTCAGTTTTTTATCACCCATATCGCCACCCCATGGCTGGATGGTAAGCACACCGTTTTTGGAAGTGTGGTGGAAGGCCAGGATGTTGTAGACGCAATAGCTCAGGGTGACCAGATAATTAAAGTTGAGATCATTCGCGAAGGTGCTTCGGCTCAAAAGTTCAATGCAGTAGAGCAATTTCGTATGTTCACCGGTGCCAAAGCCGAAAGGGAAGCTGCCGCCAAAAAACAGCAGGAAGAAATGCTGGGAGAGATCTCCCAGGGTTTTGAAAAAACTTCCAGCGGACTTCGCTATAAAATTGAGGAAAAAGGAAACGGAGCAAAAGCCGAAAAAGGCCAGACCGTTTCAGTTCATTATAAGGGAATGCTTCCTGACGGGAGTGTTTTTGACTCATCATTCACCAGGAACCAACCCATTGATTTTAAATTGGGTAAAGGACAGGTGATACAGGGATGGGATGAAGGTATCCAGCTATTACATGTAGGTGATAAAGCCCGCTTTGTGATCCCTTCACATCTGGCTTATGGTGAGCGTGGAGCTGGCGGAGTTATTCCTCCAAATGCAACCCTTATTTTTGATGTGGAATTGGTAGCGGTTAAATAAATTTTTAAGTACCAAAATAAACACAAAAAGCTCCTTCCCTTTTTAAGGGAAGGTGGCTTAATCAGCTCCTGAAAATTTCTTAAGAAATAAAATTTATATAACTGATTAAGACGGAAGGGTTTTCCACTTAAATAAAAAAAATTAGACCTCACAGGTTTTAAAAACCTGTGAGGTCTTCTTATTTAACAAGATTTTTCTACCAGTGAGGTCTTCTTATTTAACAACCACGAATCAATTCCAATTCGGCTGCGGGGTCATTCTCAAATATGGTTTTACTTCTTTAAAACCTTTTGGAAACATTCCTTTTGCCTGTTCATTGGATATGGAAGTGCTTATTACCACATCCTCCCCCGGCTTCCAGTCGGCAGGAGTAGCCACCTTATGGTAAGCTGTTAATTGCAGCGAATCTATTACCCTGAGCAATTCGGCAAAATTTCTTCCGGTGCTGGCGGGATAAGTGATCATAAGTTTAATGGTCTTATCCGGTCCAATAATATAAACCGATCTCACGGTAAATGTTTCACTGGCGTTGGGATGTATCATATCATAAAGCTCTGATACCTTTCGGTCCTCATCGGCAATTATGGGAAAGTTAACCGTGGTGTGCTGGGTTTCGTTGATGTCCTTTATCCAGTCTTTATGAGATTCAACCCCATCCACACTAAGTGCGAGCACCTTAACGTTTCTTTTTTCAAACTCCTCCTTGTATTTTGAAGCAGCGCCCAGCTCTGTAGTACAAACCGGGGTATAATCTGCCGGATGGGAAAAAAGGATCCCCCAGCTGTCTCCTAAATAATCATAAAAATTGATCTTTCCTTCTGAAGTTTCGGCATCAAAATTTGGCGCCTTATCTCCTAATCTAAGTGTACCCATTGTATGTATTTTTTTTAAAATTCACTTAAAGTTAGTCAAAAAATACAAGGGCTAATGTTAATGAGGTTACAATAAAACCGGGGATTTTTTACTATAAAACCGGCAAGGAAAGATTTTGAAACATCAATTTTTATGCTTACTTTTAACGTTAGTAACGTAAAACGATAATATGATTATTTCATTTGGCTCAAAGGAAACCGAACAAATTTGGAACGGAATCAGGGTTAAAAAAATGCCAATTGAAATTCAGAACTCAGGGCGCAGGAAATTGAGAATGCTTAATAACTCGCAAGATATTGTCGATTTACGAATTCCACCTTCGAACCACCTTGAAAAATTAACAGGTAATTTGAGCGGATTTTATAGCATCCTGATTAATAAACAATGGCGGATTATTTTCATTTGGGAAAAAGGAATTGCGAGCGAAGTAGAGGTAATCGATTATCATTTAAAAGAAAATTATGGAAAAGTTAGCAAATGTACATCCGGGAGAAATCCTGAATTATGAATTTCTCAAACCACTCGAAATTACCGCATACCGACTTTCAAAAGATCTTAAAATACCGCAGACCCGTATTTCAGAGATCATAAAAGGAAATCGAAGAATTACGGCGGACACCGCTTTGCGACTTAGTAAGTATTTTGGGAATTCAGCCAAATTCTGGCTTGGAATCCAGGACGATTATGATATTGAGGAGGAAAAACAAAACAAAGAAAAGGAACTTAACGAGATAAAACATTACGAAAATAAAAGCGTAGCCTGAAACTGATTTAGAAAATTGCATTCAGTTTGTAAATACAAAATGCCAAATCCTGGAAGAATTACCTAAGTAAGATTAAAGCTTGAAAAATGCATCAACCTCTCTTTTTAAACTGCCTGTGAAAAGACATCTTCGGGTACTTTTTTAATGCAAATTTCGGTCCTATAAAAAGATATAAACTTTAAGCTGAAGGTTTGTATTTATCATCTTTCCATTTGATGCTGCATCCCAGGGATGGTTTTTGTAGATGAGTCACCTGCCTGTTATTAAGGACGGCGTCCAGGGCTTCCCGGAGATCTCTTCCGTTTACAGGAATTCCGTTACCGGGCCGGGAATCGTCCAGTTGCCCCCGGTAGATCAATTGGAGGTTTGAATCGAACAAATAGAAATCGGGAGTGCAGGCAGCTTTGTAGGCCTTTGCCACTTCCTGGGTTTGGTCATAGAGATATTTGAACGGATAATGATATTTACGCGCCGTTTTCTCCATTTCCTCAGGAGAATCGGCAGGATAGGAATCTACATCATTGCTCATAATGGCAATAAAGCCAAAACCCGAAACCCTGTAATCATTTGCGATGCGCACCAGTTCTTCGTTTACATGCTTTACATAAGGGCAATGATTGCAGATGAACATGACCACGGTTCCTTTTTCCCCTTTGAGTTCATTAAGTGTAAAGATCTTATTGGTCACTACATCCAGAAGTTTAAATTGAGGGGCAGTGGTTCCCAAAGGAAGCATAGTTGATTTAATGGCGGCCATTGTAGATTATTAAATTAGAGCTCTTAAATTACAAATTTATGAGAGATTAATGGTCAATTTATTATCTTGTTATACCTAATCCTTCTTCTATGAAACCTCTTGAGCAATGGTTTGATGAATATGCGGTGAGCCATCGCAATGAAACCAACAAGGCCATACATTATATATGTGTTCCTGCAATTTTCTTTTCTATTGTTGGATTGTTGATGAGTATTCCGCCCTTTTTTCTGGAAGGATTGTTCTCCGGAATCTTCATACTTGAGAACTGGGCTACTGTGGCTTTAGTTTTTGTGCTGCTTTTTTATTTCCGACTTTCATTTGCAATGGGGATGAAAATGCTGGTATTTGCAGTTTTATGCATCCTGGGAAATTATTTTATTTCGACAGTAGCTCCGCTGTGGCTGGTTTCAGTGGTCATTTTTGTGCTGGCCTGGATAGGACAATTTTACGGACATAAACTGGAAGGGGCAAAACCCTCTTTTCTGAAGGATATTCAATTTTTATTAATAGGACCTGCATGGGTGATTGAGA
Source organism: Gillisia sp. (assembly GCA_039989915.1). Lineage (GTDB taxonomy): Bacteria > Bacteroidota > Bacteroidia > Flavobacteriales > Flavobacteriaceae > Gillisia. The sequence goes on along the minus strand of JBDXGW010000005.1, from coordinate 1,860 downwards.
ATCTTTTCAGAGGACAGAGGACAGTTGAGTTATAGGTTGTATGTTATAAAAAAAGTTGAAACACCTCCCTTCCGAATCCTTAAAAATGAACCTTGAATTTTGAACCTTGAACCTTGAACCCCCTGAACCTCTAATCACTACTCCCTATATGACAATAACCTGGAATGATTTTGAAAAAGTAGAAATGCGTGTAGGCACCATCGTTGAGGTGGATGATTTTCCCGAAGCGCGTCAGCCTGCGTATAAACTTAGTATTGATTTTGGACCCGATCTCGGAATGAAAAAGTCTTCGGCTCAAATAACAAAGCGGTATACCCCTTCCGACTTAATTGGAAGGCAAATTGTGGCCGTTGTCAATTTTCCGAAAAAACAAATCGCAACCCTTATGAGCGAATGTCTTGTCCTGGGAGCGGTGGGAGAAAACAATGATATAGTGCTGCTTCACCCGGGGCTTGAGGTGAAGAACGGTCTGCGAATTGGCTAAGCATAGTTTCAGATAAGTTATGGAATATCCGGTGCCCGGGATGGGGCAAAATATTATTCTAAAAAGAGAAAGCTTAGCGGATCTTCTGATACTTATTTTGGCAACCTTCAACGCAGGAAGGATCTGTGATCACCATGAATTCCTCCTCAATTTCAAACATCAGGGCATCCGATTCATTTTCACTGCAATAAATGTAAATGAAACCATCCTCGGAATAATTCACCGCCATTTCACCTTCATCACCACACCAGGAGGGATTTCTGCTCACCCTGGAATGCGGTAAAAAAGAGACGGTTTCCATTCGGTCTGTGGGAATAAAATCGGCAACCTCTCCATTGGATTCCATCACCGCGATGAGCTTCCATTCGCTCACCACTTCCGGGACATCATCTCTATCGGCAAAACAAGAACTTAAAGTTGCTGTAAGGGCAGCTACCCATATTAAAGTAAAGTTTTTCATATACGCGTGTTTGTTAGGTTTGGGACAACCAAAGTATATAAAAGCCCGGCCCGGAATTCTTTATAAAATACTAATTAACACAACTTTAGAGGGGCTTGCCAATTACCTTAACAGTTTTATTTTTAGATGATCTGATGATACGATGATACGATGGTTAGATGGTTGATGATATGATGGTTTGATGATATGATGGTGAGATAATTTAATTATTTATTGTTGGGATGATTTGATAATAGGATTGTTGGAAGGTTGGATGATTAAATTCTGGGGAATAGCTCCGCCTCTACAGTGTTGACCGAGTTCAATTTTCAATGTAAATATGCCGAAAATAAGAGTATATTGGGATCATGAAAAAGACCATCTTATTATTTATTGCAACTGCAGTGCTTAACGCATGCGGCTCGTCCAACGGGGAAAAAATCGTGGAAGGAAATACCTGGAAATTGATCGAAACCAAAGTGAGCATAGGCGGCCCCGCTGAGTTCACTCCGGTTTCTAATACCGAGTATATTCAATTCCTGTCAAATTCAGAAGTTATTAAAAGTAACGGCTGGTGTGGGGAAGGAAGAGAGCGCACTGTCATTTATTCTGAAGATGGGATAATTTATACCAACTGCAATGGTTCCGCGGAATTACTATTTGAGATCGATGAGGATATAATGATCGTAAGGAATCCAGCTTGTATCGAAGCCTGTGAATACAAATATAAAAAGGTGGCTACTTCTACGATGGGGGAAGGGAGTTAGGAGTTGTCTGTTGTCTGTTGTCAGTTGTCAGTTTGATCTCGCCTGATTATGGTTGCCTTTTTTCCAGTTAATAATTTATCTTAAATACTGGTTTTTGTTGAGCATTTAACTGCTGAACATAGTTTAAAAATTCTTGTGGTTTCCTATTTTTTAGTGAACCATGTGGACGC
>JBDXGW010000004.1:0-7602 GCA_039989915.1 Gillisia sp. | reverse complement strand
CCAATCTGACGGTAAACATCTGTAGCCTCCTTGCGAGCCTCTTCAGCAATTTTCTTGAGTTTTTTCCTAATATCATTAGGTGGTTGAATGGTTGATTTCTTGATGTCGAGTTGCCATTCTTTGTCCAGAATTGACGTATTAGGTACATTCACCATGATCCGGGCCAGTTTGCTGTGCTCTTCCTGCTTATACATGCCAAGCCATTCACCGGCTATAATCAGCCTGTCTTTTCGATAAATGTAGAATCCTTGGTGGGCATTCCAGCCTTTAAGCCAAGAAGCTGTTTCAAAATCTTCTCTCTTTAGCTTAGAATGATGAGGCAGCACCCATGACTTAACCTGTACTTCGTCTCGTAATTCATATTCATTTACCAAGGATGAATGTTCATTGGTGGTTATATAAGGGTCCCAAGGGGCAATCTTATTATCATTGATCCAGACATTTAACCTTCTGTCTTCAAGAAATAAATGGAAAACCATCTGCAAATGTTTCTCCATAAGCTTAATCTTGTCCAAAAAATTGTTGAGATCATTTTCATCTTTTTTACTGGTATCTTTTATCAACGTATCAATATCATCCCAGATGACACAAGTACCTTTGGCTAGGCTATTGAGCCTCTCTGTCAGCTCGGGTTTATTGAGATAATCAAGCAACTTCCATTCACCTGTGTGGCCTACATAATCTAGGTTCCAACAGCGGTGAAGTAAGCTTTGACCTTCTTTTTTACTGGCAACGGTAAGTATTCTGCACTGTGAGAAAGAAGCTGTTTTTAATCCCAACCCAAACCTCCCAAGGTCTTCTGAACTTCTATCAGCTAAGGGATTCTTGGAGCCGGGACGCATTGCATCTACCAATTCCGTTTTATCCATTCCCTCCCCATCATCTGTAATAACCAATACGGTTTCAGGCCCGGCCCATTGAAAGTCAATCCATACATTATTAGCTTGGGCTGCAATACTGTTATCGATTATATCAGCTACCGCAGTAGACAGATTATACCCAATTGACCGAAAGCTCTCTATCATTGAACCTGCATGGGGTATTGCTTGTTCACTTTCAAATTTTCTTAACTTATTGATATCCATAATCAAATATTAAATAAAGGTTCAACTATTCCAGCTATTTTTTTTGCTAATAAAGGAGGAGCACCATTACCAACCTGAACATACTTTGCTGTTTTTGGGCCACAGAAGTAGTAATTATCAGGGAATGTTTGAATTCTTGTGGCTTCTTTCATATCAACTCTCCTAGAGTACAGTTTTAATTATAAATTAAATTTTAGCATTCCATCTGATTTGTACTGTAGTAATAACCTGCTTTTTTGGGATAAGAATTGCTGATGGATTTTCTATAATTGTTAAAGTAGGGTTATCGTCAATGTTTGTAACTAAAGCAAGTATAAATTTGTGTTTATGCTCCTTAGCTTTCTGCCATTCTTTACTGGTAAATGATACCCCTCCTTTTTCTTTAGCTAATCCTTTAACCTCAACATAATATTTATTTTCACCATCTATGATAAAATCATATCCAGTCCCATTTTCTCTGGTATCAATTAATTTGCCAGGATATTCCTGAGCAAGCTTATCGAAATTTTTCTGAAAGAATTCTTCTGCCTTTTTTCCTGTAATACCTCTAGTAGTGAACTCTCGGTTAATATCACCTTTTTCTTTATCTGGAATAATATTAGAAAGAAGTTTTAATTCATCGTTCTGTTCATTTGCTATTTCTTTTATAATTGAAGTAACTATTTCAAATACTTCTTCTTGATTTAAGTCTTCTAAAGCTTCAACTACTCTAACTCTGGTAGGGCTCATTGGGCGTTGATACCAGCCAGCTCTAAAGCCGTGAATTGGGTCAAACTCATCTCTCATGTTTTTTAGAGTTGCCGGTTTGACACCTAATATATTCCCTAACATTTTATGTGCCTTATTTCGATTTTTATATCCTAAGCTGTTGTAAGCATCTAGGTCAAATCTTGATAAATAATAAGCCACATACAATGCTAGCTTGTGCTCTCTTTGCATCTTAATTAAATAAAGTTCTAGTAATTAATGCTATTTTATTAGCCAATAAAGGGGGCACTGCGTTTCCAACCTGGATATATTGTGCCGTTCTGGGTCCACAGAAATAATAATTATCGGGAAATGTTTGTATTCGGGCAGCTTCTCTTACGGTTAAGCTTCTGCACTGTGTAGGATCGTAATGAATATAATAATGGCCGTCTTTTGATATATGACTAGTAATGGTCTTGGCAGGTTCATCTTTTAACTGTACTCTAAAACGATCAGCAAATTTTTTAGTTTTGACCGCCTCCAGAGCATTCTTGTGATCAGGTAAAAGACTCCTAGGGAAGTCACTCAGTTTCGGAGACCTTTTTCTTACTTTCCCAAAGCTAGAAACAAATAGGTATCGATGAATATCGGAATCCATATGACCACGGGATTCATGATTACAAGCCCCACCAATTCTTTCATCATAAAACCAGTCTTGTCGATAGTTTAGTTTTTTAGCGTTAGCGCGCATCCTAACAAACTCACTACCGCTACTAGGGACAGGATTAGAAATATTCTCTACAGTCTTAAGCATTTCACTTTTAACATCATCATCAATCCCTACTAAAGCTGCACGGGAGTTTATATTTTTAAGTAATTGGCTCCAATTTTCCCAAGTACTATCCTGCTTAGAAAGCCCGCTCCTTATTTTGGGTAAGTCATTTATCACGCGCCACAAATCAACCTTTTTCTCTTTCGAAAGAAAGCTAGGTTCTTTTTCATAAAAGTCTTCTCTGATTCCTAAAAGTATAACCCTGTGTCTACTTTGGGGTATTCCATATTTTTCTGAATGGATCACAAAATCTTCAGGCTTATATTCTGGGTCATTAAACAGATTGTTGCGGGGTGGTTTTACTAAAGAAAAAACCTTGTATCCCGGAGTCTTTAGGTCTTTCATTATCCGTTCAAAAATAGATTGAGTTTTTGAACGAGCGGAAAGCATTCCTTTAACGTTCTCCATGACAAATACGGCAGGTCGATGCTCTTCAATTATTCTAAGGTAATGCTTATAGAGTGTCACGCGACCATCGGTTCTTCCATCAAGAGTGTCTTTTTGCAAACGTGAACGCCCAACTACCGAATATGCTTGGCATGGCGGACCCCCTGTAAGAATCCAGTCATTTTCACCATGTAAGGCTATAGTAATTGCCCGATCAAGTTCTTTATTACTTACTGAATCTTTATCGTAACCAAGCTTCCAGTTTCTGGATTCATTTTTTGCAGTTTGAGCTTCTTCAGGATAAGCTCGATACAGCTCTTCTTCAGTTAAATTGTTTCTGAGTAGTTCATAATATTCTTCTGGGACTTCATCAGGTCTGAACTGGCGAAAAAAACTTCTTAAAGTGAGAGTTTGGTGGGCAAATTTTTCCATCTCAACAGAAAGAACAGTCTTAAACACTCTGTCTCCATTTTCATCGAAAATGGAGCTAAAACCTTCACCCAACCCGCCTGGGCCAGCAAAGATATCGATTACAGGAATGGGCATTTATATGATTTATTAACTAATAATAAGGACATTGTAGATACTAGTTTAAAACAGAAACATCAAAGGCAAAAAACCTCAACACACCAAAACAACCTTCCCGATATTCCTCCGCTCTTCGATGTAGCGGTGGGCTTCGCCGGCTTGGTCGAGGGTAAAGGTTTTGTCCACACGCGGTCGCACCCATCCGGTTTCTACGCCTTCTAAAATGGCGTTCATCCATAAAGCAGCTTTTTCAGGTTCGTGCCAAAGGTGACCTAAATTAACGCCAAACACCCCACGGTTTTTATCCAGCAAGGAAAGCGGTTTAAATGTAGGCATCTTCAGTACTGTTTTGACCAGCTCGAACTTGGCTTTTAGCCCGCCGGTTTCATTCACACTTGCGGTGGAGATCCCAAACATTCCTAACCGACCGGTAGCACGTAATGCACGGTAACTTTTCTTCCATTCGTCACCGCCTAATGGGTCAGTGATCAATTCCACACCACGTTTATCGGTGAGTTTCATCAGCTCTTCGTACCAGTCTTTGTTTCTATAATCGATGGCATGATCCAATCCGCGTTCTTTCAGAAATTCATGCTTGCGTTCGCTTGCCGTGCCATAGGTTGTGGCTCCGATATGTTTGGCAATATCCAACTGTGCTAAACCAACGCCACCACCTGCATTATGTATCAGAACGGATTCTTCTTTTTTAAGTCCACCCATAGCAACTAGTAACGCCCATGCTGTTAAATAAGTAACCGGAATGGAAGCGGCTTCTTCAAAAGAAAGCTGTGCCGGTTTTTCATACACTTGTTGTTCTTTCAGCACTACTTGTTCGGCCTGACCTTTAAATCGGCATAACCCGATCACTTCTTTACCGATCCAAGATCTGTCTATTTCTGAACCAACTTCGGTCACAATTCCCGCAACTTCATAGCCCATCACACAAGGTGTTTTTGGTCCGTCTGGGTATTGACCTTTTCGCGCAAGAATATCAGCAAAGTTAATTCCTGATGCTTTTACTTGAATGAGGAGTTCATCTTTGCTTGGAGTCAGATCCGGAACGTCCTGTACTTGTAGCACATCATAACTTCCAGTTTTGGTATATACGAGTTGGCGCATGGTTTTTCAAATTGGTTTAATGGAGTGTAGGTAGTTTTAGGGAGAGGGGAAAGTTTAATATCTCCATTTGCGAGGAATCCCGAAAACGGGATGACGAAGTAATCTCCCGATACGATCGATGATTTGGAGATCACTTCGCCCGCATCGGGACTCGTGAATGAGGGCATTTTATTATAGCCACAAAAGCACAGAAACACGAAAGTAAATTAAAGGGGTAAACCATGGAAAGTGAACCACAGAGCGCACAGAGGTTTTTTGGGGTGAATGTATTTAGTCTCTGTGTTCTTTGTGGTTAGTTTTGGACCTCATCTGTCTTCTCCTACATCAGGAGAAGGACTCGTTGATATTGTTTTAAATATGATTCGAAATTCTCCTCCTTATGAAGGAGGGGTGAGCTGATCAGGAAGAAGAATGTGAGTAGGAGTCGGGGAGGTTGGTGAGGGGAAAGTTCATTTAAAACCACAGAGGGCACAAAGGATTCTTTGGTGAACAAGGATGGGTTAGAGAATTGATGCGAAGATTCTAAATCTTCCTTTGAAGGAGGATTTTAAAAAACACGTACATAAGCTAGCAAGGGCTTCAGCCCTGCGTTTGGGTGCAGGGAAAATTTTAATCTCATTAATAGGTAACCGGTCGGACTAAAGTCTTCTCTTATGAACTTAATACTGAATATTGAATAGGTTTTAGATTTGCTCTGGTATATCAGCCAGTATCTTGATCCGCAGCGGGTTAGGAATTGGATGAGGTCTTTAAAGGAGCGGGCACATCATTATATACTAATATGTAATAAGTTGAGAGAGTCGCCCTCTTGATATAAAATGCTGAGTATTAATGAAGCAAAGTAGAAGTATTTGAAAGGCTTTAAGTATGAGCGTTTATTAAAATTAAATAAATCTCACTACTATATGTGTGTATAAAGGGCTAAACTGTATTTTTAAATAACAATTAAAGCAAAAGTTTAAATGGGACAACAACAAGTTTTGTTGATTCTGCTCGTGACAGTGATAGTGGGTATTGCAACAATACTGGCTATTAATACTATGTCCAATACATTACAACAAAACAACATAGACGTGGTTCGAGTCGAACTGTCCGTAATAGCAGCTCAAATGCAGGCCTACTATCAGAAACCAAGTGCCCTTGGTGGAGGGAGTAAATCTTTTGAGGGAGTTACATTTAATACAATAGTATTCCAGGCAGACACTATAAATGCTTCCGGATCAATGGCCCGAAATGAAAACGGAATTTATAGCATTGAATCAGCAACCAGTTCTGAAGTGGTAATTATAGCACAACCGGCATCTGGACCAGCAATGACATTCGAGAATATTACCAATTCAGAAATAACACAACGCGCTACAGTTAGCCTTTCAGATGTAGTAATGCGTTATGAGATCGAGTAAAGAAAGTCGTATTGGTTGAGAGGTGAACTTAACTAGGTAGTCGCCAAGGAATCACAAAACACGGAAAGGGTAAACGACAGAGAGCGCAAAGGGTTCTTGAGGAGCGTCAGGAAGAAACCCATCCCTGTCCCTTCCCTTCGTTGAGGGAAGGGAACTTTGATATCAAGACCTAAACTAGTTTAAGCGTCTCCCTCCCCAAAGTTAGGGAGGGAACAAGGGTGGGTCAGGAAAGGCTGGGAATTGTTTTAACCACAGAGGGCACAGAGGATTCTTTGGTGAACAAGGGTGGGTCAGAAAATAGATGATAGAATTCTAAATCTCCCTTTCGAAGGGAGACCGATCGAACACTAGTGTGAGATCAGAGGGATGTTGTGCGGTTTCTAAGTTATTAAACAGCACAACATCCTCCTTCAAAGGAGGATTTAAAAAACCTCGTACATAAGCTAGCCTGCTTGCGCGAAGTTTCATCCCGCGTTTGGGTGGATGGGATATTTAAGCTCTTTAATAGGTAACCGGTCGGACTAAAGCCCTCACTGGTGAACTTGATACTGAATGTTGGTGGAGTATAAGATTTAGTCAGGTACACCAGCTAGGGATTTATCCCGCAGCGATATGAGTATCTATTAAGAATAATTTTAAGTGTAAGGTTGTTCGGACTAAAGTCCTCTCTGATGAACTCAAGTCTGAACGTTGGTGGAATAACGGAGTAGCAAATTTAATCAGGTAAACCTGCCAGGGATTTATCCCGCAGTGGTGTTAGAATTGCTCAGAAAAGCAGAACACCGATCAACAATCTGCTTTCTGAATTTTTCTTAAAAGGATCAGCACAGAGTCGGGGTAACTTTCGCTTAGTGCGATCGCGTGATCTGCCGCCGCTGACACTTTATAACCGGAGCTCTGACCTTGCATTACCAAGGAAGTATAAAGCTCACCCGAAATATGAGGCTCCACAAGAGTTTGAACATCAGACCAAGTGTATTCATTACATGAAAAATGTTCGGAAGGAGATTTGGTTCTTTTTCCCGAACATCCGATCAGCAGAAGAATTATAACGACTAAGAACCTTGAAAAAAATGAGGGGATCATTTAAAACGGAAGATCATCATCCATATCGTCGAAGTCTTTATCTATTGTAAATCCCTCAGCGCTTGGCGGTGGCGGCGCTTGTTCCTGTTGATTTCCTGATCCTTGTTCAACTTTCCAAGCTTTTACATCAGTATACCAATTGCCTTTGTATTCACGGCTCTGGATATCGATTGATACCGTAACTTCAGCATTTTGTTGAACAGCCTGCGCATCTATATTCTCTCCCCATTGAGTGATACATACTTTACGGGGATATTTACCGGGAATTTCCAGAATAAAATCTCGTTTTCTCCACGGACCGTTTTTGCCCTCTCCTGATTGTTCTTCTAAAATTTGTACGACTCGTCCTTTTAATTGCAGATCCATGGTGTTGATTTTTTAAGTTTTCATAAAGATATGGGTTTATATGGAATGATGTTATGAAGCAAAAAACTCTTTTTTATATGATTTGAGCCAAAAAATTAACAAGTAATAA
>JBDXGW010000003.1:0-69103 GCA_039989915.1 Gillisia sp. | reverse complement strand
GAACAGAGAAGTTAAGCCCGTTAGCGCAGATGGTACTGCTGTATTGTGGGAGAGTATGTCGTCGCCTTGTTTTTGAAACCCTTCATCATTTATTTGATGAAGGGTTTTTTTGTGGAATAAAGTGAAGTACTACTGTATTGTTCGAGCCCAGAGAACTAGCGGGGGTCGTCGCCCGTACCGTTCGAGCGGGCCCGCCTTCCGGCCGGCAGGCTTGTTTTTGAAAGACATTTACTGAAAAGTAAAGGTCTTTTTTGTTTTATACTTTTTGGTAAGGCCGCGGCACGGATAGTTAATCCGCGCCAACCCGTGTCTTCCTTACTTTGGGATTGCAATCTATAAAAAATGAAAAAAGCTCCTTCCCTTATGAAGGGAAGGTGGATTGAGCGGATCTCACTTATTTTTAAAAATAGATTTAACCTCCGCTCAAAACGGAAGGGTTGATCTGGGAATAAGTGAAAGGATGCACGATAATAATGTGAGGGAAGAGTGTGAAACAAAAACGTTTCTCCAACCTGGTTAGCGCGGATTTGCAATCCGTGCTTTGTTATATAAATTATGTCTCAGATTTAGGAGTCTATGATATCTTTATATTCCAGCAAGAAAATTTCCATTAGCTGCATCTGGTCATGTAAAAATTCTTCTACCAGTGGCCAGTCGCTTTTTCGGTATATATTTACTCCTTCCAGCTTCGTATAAATTCTTGATATCTCCTTTCCTTCCGGTAGTTGATAGTGTTCCTCGTAAATAGCCTCCGGGAGATATTCGGTTAATAGAATATTTTTCAGGGAGCACATCTTTTCATAATAATAGGCTCTTATCACTTCATCGGTCGCAGTAATATCAAGAGATACCTGCGCCTCTTCCGTAGTAAAAGAAAATTTTAGCTGGATCTCCTTTATTTTAGTATCATAAAGAATCCATTTACGCCTATATTTCTTTCCGAAACTTATCCAGAATTCTTCCCTAACCTTTTTAGCCTCTTCTTTACTGAACATTTTTAAAGTAAATAGGCAAGTAAGATACCAAAGACTATAACCCCAAGTTTTGAAGCATTAAAGGAATGGTTTTTTGAAGCTTCAAATAAAATTGTTGTAGAAACATGGAGAAAGATACCAATTACCATCGCGTTAATATATGTGTGGTATTGATCTATCGCTGTGAAATTTGCCTGCAGCCAGCTACCCAGAGGTGTCATAATAGCAAACAAAGCAAGGAATAGAATAGCGCGAAACTTTCCTATATTGGAATTTAAGAGAAATGCAGCAAGAATCGCAGCTACCGGAATTTTATGTACAACTACTCCCGTAAGGAGATGATCGCTATGTTCCAGGGGAAATCCTTCCAAAAGGGAGTGGATGCTTAAACTTATCAATAATAAAAGCGGGAATTTATTGGTGGTTTTATCCAAATGCATATGGCCGTGTTCAACCCCTTTTGAAATAAATTCCAAAAGGATTTGCAATAATAGCCCTGCCATTATAAATATACCCACGCTTTCTCCCGTGCTGTAAACTTCGGGTAATAACTCAAAAACGGTAACAGAAAGAAGGTAGGCGCCACTGAAAGAAAGAAGTAATTGGAATTTGCCTGAAGTTGAGGGTTTTAAAAAAAGGGATATTATAAAGCCAATAACTACAGAAAGTAGAGGTAGAATATAGATCATTAATTAGGTTTGAATAAATATTTTCCAGATCCTTTCTGGCTCGCTCAATTATTAATACCTGAACTACCAATAAAGGCCAATCTGCGTGATTGCTTATTATTAATTGGCACAAAATTAATGTATTTTTGCGGTTCTAGAAATTTATAAAATGGGAAATAATTTTGAGATGGTGGCCAAAACCTTATTTGGGTTTGAGCCGCTTCTGGCAAAGGAGTTACGGGATTTGGGAGCTATGGATATTACCGAGGGAACGCGGAATGTTCGGTTTGTGGGGGATAAAGGCTTTATGTATAAAGCAAACCTTTGCCTGCGTACGGCTATTAAAATTTTAAAACCATTTAAATCTTTCAGAATTCACTCTGAAGAAGATCTTTACAGGGAAGTAAATGCCCTCCCCTGGGAAGAATATATGGAACTTACAGATACCCTTGCAATTGATGCGACTGTACATTCTGAAAAATTTACCCATTCCAAATACATCGCGCAAAAAACAAAAGATGCTATTGTTGACAGGTTTCGCGATAAATATGGAGAACGCCCGGATGTTGATCTTGATTTTCCAACCTTACGGGTAAATGTGCATATAGAAAATGACTACTGTAATTTATCTTTTGACAGCTCAGGGCAATCTTTGCATAAAAGAGGGTATAAAACAGCGACCAATATAGCTCCTATCAATGAAGTACTAGCCGCAGGTTTGTTGTTGCTTTCGGGCTGGGACGGGCAATGTGATTTTCTGGATCCCATGTGTGGGAGTGGTACTATCCTTATTGAAGCTGCAATGATAGCCGCCAATATTCCGCCCAATTTGAACAGAAAAGAATTTGCTTTTGAAAAGTGGAAGGACTGGGATGTAGACCTGTTTGAAAAGATCGAGGAATCTGTTCTTAAAAAAGTGAGGGACTTTCATTTTACTATTACCGGATATGATACTGCACCTTCGGCGGTGCATAAAGCAATTGAAAATGTTGAAAATGCAAACCTTTCAGAATTCATAAAAATTGAGCAACAGGATTTCTTTGAAAGTGAAAAACTTCAGGAAAGACATCTTCATATGGTTTTTAATCCACCGTATGGTGAAAGACTGGATGTGAATATGCCTGTTTTCTATAAGAGAATAGGGGATACCCTGAAACAGAATTATCCCGGGACCGAGGCATGGTTCATTACTTCAAATCTTGATGCGATAAAACATGTGGGGTTAAGGCCTTCCAGAAAAATTAAATTATTCAACGGGGCCCTTGAATCTAAATTCCTCAAATATGAAATTTATGAGGGAACCAAAAAGATACATAAACTTGAAAATAGGGAGGTTTAATCTTTAGCCTTTTTATAAAGAGGGATCAAATAGGAAATATTATAACTATAACCCACTCCAAAGGCACTCCCATCATAAGTGCGGTTGAATCCCGGAATAACCAGGTTATCAAAATTGGGCGGGGTAGACTGGGTTACCCTCCTTTTAAGCTGAACATTTCCGCCAAGGTAAAGATTGCGCAAAAGTTCAACCTTTAATCCCAGTACAAATTCTACCCAACTTGCGGTTAAACCAGAAGTTTCAAAAGGGCCTTCAAAGTTGGTGGGTGGGAAATACTGGTTTACAGAATATATCTGATATTCTTCAAGGGTTTGTGAAAATGTGGAGAACCCATATCTTAGTCCCGCAAAGATTACATTTTCCATTCCTGCCCAATTGTCGTATGCATTATAATCTACCCCAACTTTGATATAGCTTCCGTTTGCGGTAACCCTAAGATTATCTCCATCAAAAGGCAGTTGCTCATTTCCAATTTCTGCGGCTATATAATAATTCTTATATACCCGGTAATCTCCCAAGAGCTCCAGCCCGCGGTAATCTTCCTCCAAAAGCGTGCGCAGGGGCTTGCTTAGATCTATTCCAACCCTTAATCCAAATCTTTCCTCCACGGGGATAGTATCCAAAGGAGTTTGTGCCCGGAGAGAAGTTGTGAAAAAGAAAAATATACTAATGGTATATAATAATATGAGGCTCTGTTTCATTTTCTATATTTTCTTCTTCAACTATAATAGTATTGATCCAGGGATTGCCGTCATCCTCAAGGCGTGCATTAAGATTCAGGAAATTCACTTTAAAACTGCAGGCCCTGTTAATGTATATTTGTTCAGGGGTATAGGAAAATGTGATCCTGTCCAAATTTGAGATATCTTCCGGGGCTTCTTCCCCTTCTTCAGGAGTTTCGGGAGCATTTAATATAAATTCATATTCGGTAGCCTGAGCATCCAGTCTTAGCGGTAAACGAAGCAGGGCTTCATTTCCGCGGGCTTGAATTATAGTATCATAAAAAACCGCCCTAACCGTAAGGTTAACCGGTGGTTTGGGAGTTTCCTGATCTTCTGCATCAAGAAAAGAAATAATGAGCATTGGGGTGGTTTGGGTAGATTCAGGACAAATATCATCCCGCTGACATCCCGTATTAATTAGCAGGAAAAAAACGAACCCCGCAAGTAAAAGGCTTTTGCCAAATTGCCTTTTTATCTTTTTTCTAAGCATACTACGTTCTCTACGTGAAAGGTTTGTGGAAACATGTCTACAGGACGCACTTTGGTAACCTTGTAATGTTTATCCAGTAATTCAAGATCCCTGGCTTGTGTTGCCGAATTACAGCTTACATACACAATGCGCTTAGGCAAGATACCAATTATTTGTTCAATTACATCCTTGTGCATTCCATCCCGGGGAGGATCTGTAATGATCACATCCGGTCTCCCATGCTCACTGATAAATTCTTCAGTAAAAACCTTACGCATATCCCCTGCAAAAAATTCAACATTTTCTATGTTGTTCCTCTTAGCATTTTCCTTTGCATCTTCAATTGCAACAGGGACGGCTTCTATTCCTACCACTTTTTTGGCGTTTCGGGCCACAAACTGAGCTATGGTACCGGTGCCTGTGTAAAGATCATAGACCAGTTCTTCTCCCGTTAATTGGGCATAATCACGGGTGATTTTATAAAGTTCGTACGCCTGCCTGGAGTTGGTCTGGTAAAAGGATTTTGCGTTAATTTTAAATTTAAGACCTTCCATTTCTTCAAAAATATGGTCCCTCCCTTTATAGCAAATTACTTCCTGGTCATATATGGTATCATTTCCTTTGGGATTAACCACATATTGCAGGGAGGTTATTTCAGGAAAAGTTAGCCCTATATTTTCCAGCAACAGTTCTCTTTTTTCAGCATTATCCTCAAAGAACTGAACCACTACCATAAGTTCCCCTGTAGAAGTGGTACGAATCATTAGAGTCCTCAACAACCCATACTGTTCACGGGTATTAAAAAAGGAAATATCATTCTTAATTGCGAAATCTTTTACAAAATTCCTGATCGCGTTGCTGGGATCTGCCTGTAAATGACATTTTTTAATATCAAGGATCTTATCCCACATTCCAGGAATATGAAATCCAAGGGCATTTTTATCGTTGAAATCCCGGTCACTTTTTATTTCCTCCAGGGTAAGCCAGCGGCTGTCACTAAAGGAGAATTCCATTTTATTGCGATAAAAATAAATATCATCACTTCCCAGAATTGGTGTTATGGGAGGTAATTCAATCTTGCCAATTCTCCTTAGATTATTTTCTACTTCCTGTTGCTTATAGAACAGCTGGTGCTCATACCCCATGAATTGCCATTTACAGCCCCCACAAGTGCCAAAATGTTGACAAACCGGTTCCACCCGTTTAGAAGAATATTCGTGAATTGCCACGGCCGTACCTTCATAGAAGGCCTTTTTCTTTTTGGTGGTTCTTATATCTGCAATATCACCGGGGACGGCATTATTTATAAAGATAACTTTCCCGTCTGGTGCTTTGGCAATACTCTTGCCTTTGGCTCCCGCACCGGTTACTTCCAACTTTTCAAATATGATATTTTGATTCTTTCTACGCATAGCGCAAAAATAATCTTTTGAAAAAGGAATAAGAATATTATAGGGCTCAAATTTTTAAAATTTTAAAGAAACAGGAAACTAGCCAAAAGAGTCCACAGGATAATGAGGACGGGTCCCAGGGTGCCTATAAAAATACCGCCTAGTCTAAATTCCTTCTGGTCCACTCTCCCTGTACTGTAAACAATGGCGTTGGGAGGTGTAGATACAGGAAGCAGCAGCGCGCAGGAGGCACAAAGTCCTATAACAATTGGCAATACCACCGGATTTACTGCCCCTGAAGCGGCAGAAAATGAAATAGCTATAGGGATCAAAATGGTTGTTGCCGCGGTATTGCTCATAAAATTGGAAAGTGTAACCGAGATAAAACTGAAAATAATAAGAAGCAAATAAAAGTTGATCTCTATTTCACTCATCTTATCTATAAAATAAGTTATCAAACCCTGCTCCTGTATAGCAAGTCCTAGGGATAAACCTCCGGCCACCAGCATGAGAGTGTCCCAGGGTAGTGTGCGCACTTCATCTGCATCTATAATACCAAGCATAGTTAAGCCTACAATTGGTACCCCAGATACTACTGCTACAGGAATCCCTGTCCATTGAGAGGTAAGCCAAAGGAATATAGTTAACGAAAGGATGAGAAGCACTACCTTCTTTTGCATTACTTCTTCGGGTGTAGAGACAAACAATTCATCCTTCTTCAGGAAATTCAGGGATATTGTTTCATTTCCAATTTTATATTTTTTAAGTAGCACCAGCCAGAATAGGTACGTTAATATCAAAGCCACAGGCATTCCTATAACCATCCATTCTATAAAACTTATTTCAATACCTACCGTTGCAAGAGCTCCTACAGCAATAGCATTGGGTGCAGAACCTATGATGGTTCCCATACCGCCAATAGCTGCGGCGGCAGGAATACCCAGGTAAAGAATCTTTGACATTTGGTTATCGGGAGATTGTAGGAGCAAGGGTGCCACAGTAGCGATCATCATCGCGGTGGTAGCAGTATTACTCATTACCATAGAAAGAATTGCAGTAACCATCATTAATCCCAGGATTATATGTTTGGCCTTATTGCCAAACCTGGGCGCTGCAAGAAGCAATAAATGAGTATCGAGGCCGGTCTTTTTCATTCCCGAAGCCAGAAAAAAGCCGCCCAGGAAAAGCCAGATAACCCCATCAGACCAGGTTTGAACGTATTGTTGTACGTCCATAGTTTCCTCGCGTCCCATTGTAAAAACAAGAAATCCAACTATAAAGATACCTACGGCGAATGGGGGAATTGCTTCAGTGATCCAGAGGCCTATAGAAAGAAATAACAAAAAAAGTACGAGATCCTGGGTTTTGGCAAATTCAGGATCTCTTAACAGGAAGGTAAGTATAACACTTACTGCCACACATAACAGGAACATTCCTGTTTTGGTTTCCCGTGCATACTTTACGGGAAATCCTGCCATCTTTTTGAGGGAATAATACCTGGAATCAGACATTGAGGTGGGTTTCACTATAAAGATACCACGTATTTCTATATTTTCATACAGGCAGGGAATCTTCTCTCCATCTGTAAGGAATTTACAGGAATATTAGGTAATTTTGCGACACTTCCGGATGATTTCTCTCCCTATTAATTCTCCCGGCACCGGGAAATTGAAAAGAAGGAATTAAGTGTTACAAATATTTAAATTACTGGAAAAATGCAATTAGAAAAGATCACATCATCGCAAGAAGCTATTGAACTTGAAGACAAGTATGGAGCTCATAATTACCATCCATTGCCCGTGGTGCTCACCAAAGGAGAAGGGGTGCACGTTTGGGATGTTGAAGGGAAAAAATATTATGATTTTCTTTCAGCCTATTCAGCCGTAAACCAGGGACATTGTCATCCAAAGATCGTAGGTGCTTTATATGAGCAAGCCTCAAAATTGGGTCTTACTTCCCGCGCTTTTTATAATGATGTTCTTGGCCCCTTTGAAAAATTTGCCACAGAATATTTTAAATATGATAAGCTGCTTCCTATGAATACCGGAGCAGAAGCCGTTGAAACCGCTATCAAGATTGCAAGAAAATGGGCTTATGAGAAAAAAGGGGTAGAGGAGAGGGAAGCGCAAATAATTGTGTGTGAAAATAATTTCCACGGAAGGACCACTACTATTATTTCTTTTTCCAATGATGAAGGTGCCCGTAAGAATTTTGGCCCTTATACCCCGGGATTTTTAAAGATCCCTTATAATGATATTGAGGCTTTGGAGGAAACTCTTAAAAGCGATAAAAATATAGCCGCATTTCTGGTAGAACCTATACAGGGTGAAGCAGGTGTTTTTGTGCCTTCTGAAGGTTATCTTTCCCGTGCTAAAGCCCTCTGTGAAAAACACAATGTGTTGTTTATAGCAGATGAAGTTCAAACCGGAATTGCAAGAACAGGGAAATTACTGGCCGTTGATCATGAAAATGTGCGTCCGGATATATTAATTCTGGGAAAAGCCATTTCAGGGGGAGTTTATCCTGTTTCGGCCGTACTGGCAGATGATGAGATCATGAATGTTATCAAGCCGGGACAGCATGGTTCAACCTTTGGGGGTAACCCTGTTGCCTGTGCCGTGGCAACTGCTGCTTTAAAAGTAATTAAAGATGAAAATCTTGCTGAAAATGCAGAGAAACTCGGTAACCTTTTCCGCAGAAAAATGAATGATTATATTGCGTCTTCCAATATTGTAAGCCTGGTGCGGGGTAAAGGTCTCCTAAATGCTATTGTGATAAATGATACCGAAGACAGTTCTACAGCCTGGGACATTTGTATGGCCCTGAAGGAAAACGGACTATTGGCAAAACCCACCCACGGAAATATCATTCGTTTCGCGCCGCCATTGGTAATGAATGAAGAGGAATTACTCGACTGCGTAAATATAATTACGAAGACCCTGCGGGAATTTGAAAAATAAAATAACCAAAAGTAAATTCAGAAAAAGAGCTATCCCGGGAAATTACCGGGGTAGCTCTTTTTATTAATCCTTATATTTAATTCCTGATGATCACCGCCCAATTAATCTCATTTCTGGAAGAATTCCTCACGCCGGAGCGTAAAACGTTATTTAATAAGGTCATTGATCAAAGAACCAATCATTTTACAGTAGCTACAGAAGATGTTTATCAACTCCACAATACAAGCGCCGTAATACGCAGTTGTGATGTTTTTGGAGTTCAGAATATCCATGTGATAGAGGAAAGGAACCGAAAAAAAATAGACAGGGAAATTGCCATGGGCGCACAGAAATGGGTGAGCCTTAACAGGCATCATTCGGGCAGGGAATGTCTTACCGAATTAAGAAATAAAGGATATCAGATTGTTGCAACCAAGCCCCATGGGAAAGCTGTGAATCTTGCCGATTTTGATATTTCAAAACCATCGGCTATTTTTTTTGGGACTGAAAGGGACGGCCTTTCTCCCGAAATTATTTCAGAAGCCGATGAATTTCTTCAAATTCCAATGTCCGGGTTTACAGATAGTTTAAATATATCGGTTTCAGCAGCCATTATTCTTCAGCAGCTCACTCAGAAACTGAAACAGAGCAAGATAGATTGGGAATTATCTGATGAAGAGAAACGAGCCGTGAAATTTGAATGGTTGGGCAAAACTTTTAAAAATTTACCCGAATTAATTAAAAGGTTTCATGATAATGCGTAATTTTCTCTTTTTATTTTCCTAATCCCAAATTTGATGACTTTAATTTTTTACATCTTTATTGCTATCATCACATTTTTTGCATTCCTGCATGCCTGGGCCAAAAAAGAATTTGATATTAGCAGGACTGTAGTCATCAACCGGCCTAAGGAGGAAGTCTTTAACTTTGTAAGACAACTTAAAAAAGAAAAATTATGGATGCCCTGGTTTGAAAAGGATTTCAAAGGAATATTGAAATATAAGGGTGAGGACGGTAAACCAGATGCAATGCTTTACTGGAAAGGGCACAAGCATTTTTATGAAGGCACTCAAAAAATTGTAAAGATCAACCAGGGGAAGATCATAGAAACCCGGTTCCTGTTGGTGAAACCTTTAAGATTTGCGCTTCTGGAATATAAAGGGCTTAAGGAAATTGATGAAAATAAGACAAAAATGGTGTGGGGGATACGTGGCGGACTGGTTTTCCCATTTTCAGTAATGGCACTTATTCATCCTGTGGATAAGGCCTATGGAAAGGACCTTGAAACAGGCCTTAAAAAAATCAAAACAATTCTGGAGACTAAAAATGAAAGGACTCCTATTCCTGAAAACAAGGAAATAATATAACCTTATTAGCGCTTTAGAACCCTGTACTCTTCATAACAACCGCTTATGGCATCAAGGATTTGTAAATCATTGGCGGTGCGCACAAATTCAATAGAATAATTACAGCGCGCCAGGATCTCATCAATATCAACCTGGGTTATTTGAAGGACCGCGGCAAGGGTTTGCCGGTCAAATTTTGTTTGCAGCAAATTCCTTATCTCATCATCATTCTTCATTTGCCTGAGTTTCCTCATTTGTTTCGGCTTTTGGCCAAAAATATTATAAAGCGCATCGGCAGGATTAAAGATAGATCCAAGGATCTTTCCTGCTGCTGTGGGAGAATATTCGCCGGCTTCATAACCCGAATTTAGACCGGAAATGCTATACCGGTAATTCTCGTAAATAGGTATGTTCTTGGCATCTATTTCCAAATAGCCGGTTAGCTGGATGGGTTTTACCACCACTTCTTCCAGGGCTATTCCTATTTCAGTCATTTTCACCTTCACCTCCCCATATTTCATCCAGTCATTGGTCACCCTTACCTGTATGGTTTTGAATCCCAGATAGGAAAAATAAAGGGTGTCATTAACCGCCGCAACTATTTCAAAATAACCATCGCTGTTGGTGGTAGTACCTTTAACCTGGTTCAGGTTTACAAGGTTTACGTTTTCCAGCGGCAAATCATTGGCTGCATTCAACACGGTTCCCGAGACCCGGGTATCCTGGGCCACGCTACTGGAAATAATTAAAAAAAGAAATATCAGGGTAGTATATAGTCTCATAAAGATGAAATACAAAAGGGGATAAGTGTATAGTAAATATTATACCAAACTTATCCCCTTGTTTATTTATTTATGACCTTCTGGACTTTCTGCGGTTTACAGAACTTTCAATGTTCTTCTTTCGGCTTCCATCTTTTCCTGCAGCTCCTCTATCTCCACCACTTTCAAATGGCTTGGTAGTTCTTCTTCTGCCACCTCCATCAGACTCTGAGGTAGATCTACGGCCACCGGCACTTCCTTCACTGCTACGGGGTTTGAAATCCCCACCGCTTCTTCTTTCACCGCTTCGGGGTTTGAAATCTCCACCACCGCTTCTCTCACCACCGCGTGGTTTAAAATCTCCACCACCTCTTGGTTTACGGCTTTTTCCTGAAGATCTTCCTCCACCGCCACCATCCTGGGAAATTTCAACGCTAATGCGTCTTCCCTGATGCTGAAAATTCTCAAAGGTAGAGATCACCTTATCGGCTATATCAGAATTTGTATTAAAGAATGCAAAGCTCTCCTTAACATCTACCCTGAAAACATCATCTCTTCCAAGATCAAGGGTTGCCTTTAAGAAGTCTTTTAATGTCATCCAGTCAAAATCATCCTTGCTACCAACATTTATAAAGAAACGGGTGCTGTCTCCACCACCGGCGCTGCTATCATCTCTACTGGAGATCTTGGCATTAAGATCTGATGAATTCTTGTAATAGTTAAAGAACCTTGTGAATTCTACAGAGAATACTTTTTTAATAAGCTCCTCTTTTGAGAAATCCTGAAGCACTTCTTCAATTCCAGGTAAATAAGGGTCAAGGTCATGATTGATCTTGGTGTCTTTAATATCATTGGCCAAATGGTAAAGCTGTACTCTGCATATTTCCATTCCGTCTGGAATTTCCTTTTGCTCGAAGGGCTGCTTTATAATTCTTTCAATGCTTTTTATTTTACGCAGTTCACTTTTGGTCATAATTACCATAGAAACCCCGCTTTTCCCAGCACGTCCGGTTCTACCGCTACGGTGGGTGTAAATTTCGGGTTCATCTGGCAACTGGTAATGTATTACGTGGGTAATATCATCTACATCAATACCACGTGCAGCAACATCTGTTGCTACAAGCATCTGGATCTGGCGGCCTCTAAAACTTTTCATTACCAGATCTCTCTGGTTCTGGCTTAGATCTCCATGCAATGCAGCTGCGTTATATCCATCCTCAATCAACTGCTCAGCAACCTTTTGAGTATCTCTTTTGGTCCTGCAGAACACAACCGAGAAAATATCGGGGTTGGCATCGGCAAGACGTTTAAGGGCCGAGTAACGATCTCTGGAATTTACCGCATAGTATTCATGAGAAACATTTGCAGTTCCCTGATTCTTGTTCCCAACGGTAATTTCTACCGGGGTACGCATGAATTTCTTTGCAATGGTTGAAACTTCCTGTGGCATTGTAGCCGAAAATAACCAGGTGTGTTTCTCTTTTGGAGTGTGCGATAGGATTGCGGTGATATCTTCAAAGAATCCCATGTTCAGCATCTCATCTGCCTCATCCAGAATACAGTATTCAATCTTGGAAATATCAACAAGTCTCCTGTTGATCATATCCTGCATCCTTCCCGGGGTTGCCACAATAATTTGTGCACCTCTCTGGATAAGTTTTGCCTGATCTGTAATACTTGCTCCCCCATAGATAGCAACTGTGTGCAATCCCGGAGTATGTTTCGCATAATTTTTAAGCTCGTTGGTAATTTGTAAACACAATTCCCGTGTTGGGGAAAGAATTAATCCTTGAGTGTGCTTACTTCCAGCATTGATCTTTTGAATGAGCGGAAAACCAAAAGCGGCGGTTTTTCCTGTACCGGTTTGTGCAAGGGCCACCATATCGGTGTCTTTTTGCAATAAAATAGGGATCGCTTTTTCCTGTACCTCACTCGGGCTTTCAAAGCCCATATCTTCAATAGCCTTTAGTAAAGCAGGATTTAATCCTAATTGTTCAAATTTATTCATATAAAATTTTAATAAGTTGCAAAGGTAAGCATTAGTTTACAGCTTATTGCAGAATTTTACACGAATAAACAGGCTTATTTTGAGAGGTAATCTATGAGTTCACGCAGGGCAATTCCCCGGTGACTTATTGCCGATTTTTCTTCTGAATTCATTTCAGCAAAAGTTTTGTTGCTTCCATCTGGTTGAAAAACAGCATCGTATCCAAAACCCTTGTCACCTCTTCGTTCCCCGGTGATAATCCCCTTGCAAATTCCGGTAAATAAAGTTTTATCATTTTCAAGATTAAGGGCGATGACCGTTTTGAACTGTGCACGGCGATTTAGCTTTCCATCCAGCGCTAGCAGAAGCTTATCTATATTATCTTCATTATTCTTTCCTTCACCCGCATATCTGGCTGAATGCACCCCTGGGGCTCCGTTTAAGATTTGAACCTCCAGTCCTGTATCATCTGCAAAACAGTCTTTTTTAAAATTATCTTTTACATAATCTGCTTTCAGGATTGCATTTTCTTCTATTGTGGCTGCGGTTTCAGGGATTTCCTCTATACAACCAATGTCATCCAGTGAAATGAGTTCTATTGAAGATGGCATCATGGCCTGCACTTCCTGTAATTTATTGTTATTATGAGTGGCAAATACGAGTTTCATTGGGGTGTAGATTTTATCTGTGGTGATAAGGTTCGTTCTTTAAAATGGTGAAGGCGCGATACACCTGCTCTACAAAGAACAAACGTACCATCTGGTGTGAAAAGGTCATTTTGGACAAAGATAGCTTAGTATCGGCACGGCGGTAGAGTTCTTCTGAAAATCCGTAAGGGCCTCCTACTATAAAAATAAGTTGTTTTAATCCGCTGTTCATCCTTTTCTGAAGGAAGACTGAAAAATCTTCCGAAGAATATTGTGTACCGTTTTCATCGAGAAGCACTACATAATCTGAAGTAGTGAGTTTTGCCAGCAGCAGTTCACCTTCTTTTTGCTTTTGCTGATTTTCATCCAGACTCTTTGCCTTTTTAATATCGGGGATAATTTCAATCTCGAATTTATTATAGAACAAGAGGCGCTTAATATACATTTCAGTAAGATCCTGAAGAGCCGGATCATCTGTTTTTCCTATCGCCAGTAATTTTATGGTCATTTTACTTAGACTTTGCTACATTTACAAAAATAACTATTGCAATGATCTCACAGGCACAATTTGATAAGGAAATTGAAATAATTATCTCCAATGCGGTACGGGAAGATGTTGGAGAAGGAGACCATAGTTCCCTGGCATGCATCCCGGAAGATGCAACGGGCAAAGCAAAACTTCTTGTAAAAGATAACGGCATCATAGCCGGAGTGGCTTTCGCAAAAATGGTCTTTAATTATATTGATAAAGATCTAAAGATTGAAACTCTGATTGAAGACGGGCAAAAAGTGAAGGAAAAAGATATTGTGTTTTATGTTGAAGGATCCTCCCGTTCAATCTTAATGGCAGAAAGGTTGGTTCTAAATGCTATGCAACGTATGAGTGCGATAGCCACAAAAACCAATGAATATGCTGAAATTCTTAAAGGCACCAAAACCAGGATACTGGATACCCGAAAGACAACACCGGGAATTCGTGCACTGGAAAAATGGGCGGTAAAAATTGGTGGTGGGGAGAATCACCGTTTTGCTTTATATGATATGATAATGCTAAAGGATAATCATATAGATTTTGCAGGGGGAGTTACTGCTGCCATTCAAAAAACAAAAAAATATTTACAGGAGAAAAACCTGGATCTAAAAATTATTGTGGAGGCCAGAAATCTCAGTGAGATTGAGGAAATATTACAACACGATGGGATCTACAGGATCCTTATTGATAATTTTAATTTTGAACAAACCAGGAAAGCCGTACAATTGATAAACAATAAATGCCAAACCGAGTCAAGCGGAGGGATAACCCTTGAAACTGTTAAAACTTATGCAGATTGTGGAGTTGATTTTGTTTCAAGCGGTGCGCTCACACATTCCATCTACAATATGGACCTTAGTCTAAAAGCAGTATAATGCATGGACTCTAAAGAAAAGGAAAAACCGGGAATTCTGGAAAGAATATCCAAATCGTGGGAGCGAAAAACCAAAAGGATTGTTCTCCCGGGAATGGATGGACTTACCTTCTTTGATCTTTGGGCTATTTATTTAAATGGGATCATTGAGGGTACATTTTCTACACGAGCCAGTGCTATTGCCTTCAGTTTCTTTATGGCTATTTTTCCTTTTCTTATCTTTATTTTAAACCTTATACCCTATATAAACTTTATAGACGATTTCCAGCTTCATTTTCTGGTTTTCATGGATTCCTTAATGCCCCCCACTACCTCTGAGGCGTTCAATGATATATTTTATGACATTGCAAGCACCCCAAGGGCTGGCTTGTTGTCCTTTACCTTTTTGCTCTCCCTGTTTTTAATGACAAATGGGATTAACGCGATCTTCACCGGATTTGAATTTTCATACCATACTCATGTGAACCGTTCTATTGTAAGGCAATACCTTATCGCTATTGGGGTATCAGTTATCATGGCATTGTTGTTGCTCCTTACAGTAATAGTAGCGGTTTATTTGACGTATGCTGTAGATGATCTTAGGGATCTCGGGTTTATTTTTAAAGACCTTTTTACAGCTCAGTTAATGTCGTATGCAGCTTTTATAATATTGGTGTATATAGCAGTGGCAACATTATATTATTTTGGAACAAGGGAAGGACGCCAATCCAGCTTTTTTTCAGTTGGGGCTTTATTTACCACCTTATTAATAATAATAACCACATTTTTGTTTGGGTTGTATATTACTAATTTTTCCAATTATAACGAGCTTTATGGATCTATAGGTGCCTTGCTTGTGTTGATGGTTTATATATGGCTTAACTCAAACATTTTACTTTTAGGCTTTGAATTGAATGCCTCTTTAAATAAATTGAGAAAAAATTTTAAAGATCTAACTTAACCAACTTAAAAATGAAAAATCTTCTGTTCCTATTATTTGCTTTTGTATTTATTACAGTGGCTCCTGCCCAAACCAAAGCCGGTGGGGCAACCCTGCCAAACAGTGTGACCTTTGAAGGGAAAACCCTGGTGCTAAACGGGGTAGGAGTAAGAGAAAAATTCTGGATGGATATGTATGCCGGGGCTCTATATCTTAATTCCAAATCTTCCAATGCATCTGCAATTGTAATGGCTAATGAACCTATGGCGATCAAATTGCATATGGTTTCCAAAATGATTACCAGCGATAGAATGATAGATGCGGTTAATGAAGGTTTTCAAAATTCTACCAAAGGAAATACCGCTCCTCTAAAAAATGAAATTGAAAAATTCTTAGGTTTTTTCAAAGAGGAAATAAAATTAAATGACGTTTTTGACATGGTTTATCTTCCTTCCAGGGGAGTGGTGGTTTACAAAAATGGAAATGAGCTGGGAACCATAAAAGGAATGGCATTTAAAAAAGCTTTATTTGGTATTTGGTTATCTGATAATCCGGCAGACAAAAAGCTTAAAAGCGGGATGTTAGGGAAATAGATTCCCTGTGAAATGAAAGTGATTTTATAACCACATTAAAATTAAGAGTGATGACGAAGTTGAAAAATATATGTTTTATACTGGTGATTTTAAGCGGTGTGAACCTGCAGGCACAATCTATTTTCGGGAAATGGCATACTATAAATGAAGAAACCGGGAAACCAAATTCTATAATAGAGATCTATGAAGAAGACGGGGCAGCCCATGGAAAGGTCTTAAAGATTTTAAAAGAAGAAAATAGGGATCAACGTTGTGAGAATTGTACCGGAGACCTTAAAGATAAGCCAATTGAAGGATTGGAATTAATGAAAGGGTTTGAGAAAAGCGGAAAGGAATATGTTAACGGCCTTATTACTGATCCTAAAAGCGGGAAACAATATAAGTCCAAAATATGGATTGATGAAGGTAATCCTGACCGACTAAAAGTTAGAGGATATATTGCATTTTTCTACAAGACCCAAACCTGGCACAGGGCAAAATAAGGGTCTCAAAAGTATCTGTTTATAAACCATTCTTAATAAAAGAGTGGTTTTTTTAATTGATACTAAAAGAAGTTTAAATTTGTCTTACCAATAACCCTTATGAGCTTCTATTTAGACATCATCCTTCCCCTCCCTTTAGAAAGGCAATTTACATATTCGGTTACCCGGGAGGAAGCAGAATTCCTTAAACCGGGGATGAGGGTTGCAGTTCCTTTTGGAAAATCTAAAATTTATACAGGCATTGTTGCCGGAATTCATAACAAGGAGCCACAGCTCTATGAAGCCCGGCCAATTGAGCAAATATTGGATGAATACCCGGTAGTGACATCACATCAACTGGAATTGTGGAGCTGGATTGCAAAATATTATATGTGTGCAGAAGGGGAAGTGCTTAGAGCAGCTCTTCCGGGTGCATTTCTTCTTGAAAGTGAAACCTTGATCCAGTTAAGCCTCGATGTGGAGTTGGAAGAACTGGATCTAAATGATCAGGAATATTTAATAGTAGAAGCCCTTCAAACCCAATCTTCCTTAAAAATTAAGGAAGTGATGCTGCTTCTGGACAAGAAAACAGTGCTGCCTGTTATAAACAGTTTGGTTTCCAAAAAAGCTATAATAGTAAATCAGGAAATTTTTGAGCAGTACAAACCCAAAATGATACGGTATGTAAAGCTGGCCGAAAAGTATTCTTCGGAAGCTGCAATGCATTTGCTTTTAGATGAGCTTAGCAAGGCACCCAAACAACGCGATGCGGTGCTCAGTTGGTTTAATTTTAGTGCCAGATCAAAAAAACCGGTAAAGCTGAAGGAACTTTCATCAGTAAGCGGGGCTTCTCCGGCAATTATGAAAACCCTTATTGATAAGGGGATTTTTACAGAATACTATATTCAAACAGACAGGGTGCAGTTTGATGGCGAAGTTACCAATACAAACCTGCTCTTAAATGAATGGCAGCAGGAAGCCTTTGATGAGATAGAAAGCATTTTTGCTGAAGATGAAGTATGCCTGCTTCATGGGATCACCTCATCAGGAAAAACCGAAATATACATTAAGCTCATAGAAAAGGTGATTGACCGTGGGGAACAGGTTTTATATCTTCTTCCCGAAATAGCCCTCACTTCCCAGCTGGTTTCCAGACTGCAGGCTTTTTTTGGCGACCAGGTGCTGGTATATCACAGCAAATATTCAGTAAATGAACGCATGGAGGTGTATGATCATGTGCTCCGGGAAAATGAAAAAGCAAAAGTTATCCTGGGGGCACGATCTTCTCTTTTTCTGCCATTTCAAAAGCTCGGATTAATTGTGGTAGATGAGGAACATGAAACAACTTTTAAGCAGTTTGATCCCGCACCAAGGTATAATGCCCGTGATGCGGCAGTAGTGCTTGCAAAAATGCATAACGCTCATTTAATTCTGGGAAGTGCCACACCTTCTCTTGAATCGTATTTTAATGCTACCCATAATAAATACAGGCTGGTCACCATTAAACGCAGATTTGGAAATGTGCTTCCTCCAGAAATAGAAATTGTAGACCTTAAGGAGAAATATAAGAAGAAGCAAATGACCGGGCATTTTTCAGACCGGTTACTGGAAGAGATCAAAATTTCCCTTGCCGAAGGGGAACAGGTCATTCTTTTCCAAAACCGAAGGGGTTATTCCCCAATTCTGGAATGCACTACCTGCGGGCATTCACCTCACTGTCCCAATTGCGATGTGAGCCTCACCTTTCACCGCTTTAGCAATCAGTTGCGCTGTCATTACTGTGGGTATCATATGGCAATGCAGCAGGCATGTATGGCTTGTGAGAGCACAGATCTTACTACCAAAGGATTTGGGACTGAACAAATTGAAACTGAACTCAAAGCCCTGCTGCCCGATGCCAAAATAGGCCGAATGGATTTTGATACCACCCGGGGGAAACACGGGCATCAAAAAATTATAAGCGCATTTGAACAGGAGAATATTGATGTCCTGGTTGGTACTCAAATGCTAAGCAAAGGCCTCGACTTTAGAAAAGTGAGATTGGTGGGAATTATGAATGCAGACACCCTCCTGAATTTTCCCGATTTCAGGGCTCATGAACGCAGTTTCCAACTAATGCTCCAGGTAGCAGGCAGGGCAGGACGAACCCAAAATCGGGGAAAGGTCCTGATCCAAACTTACAACCCCCATCACCAGATTGTCAAACAGGTTTCTACAAGCGATTATGAGGCCATGTACAAAGAGCAGTTGGAAGATAGATATCAATACCAGTATCCACCTTATTACAAACTCATAAAATTCACACTTAAAAGCAGGGATTATTCCAAAACGAATGATGCTGCCGACTGGTTTGCAAAAGGATTGAGCATTTCTTTCAGGGAAAATGTACTTGGTCCGGAATTTCCGCCCGTGGCCCGAATAAGAAATGAATATTATAAGAATATTCTTTTAAAGATCCCGCCAAACCAATCCCTTGGGAAAACAAAGGAACACATAGAGAAGTTAATGAAGAGTTTCAGGGCAGTAGGAGCCTTTAAAAGTGTACGCATCATTATAAATGTAGATCCCTATTAAAGGAGATGGCTTTTTGAAAAAATAAATAACGGTTAGAAACTAAAAATCCGGCTATAGGGGGCCGAATGTTTTAAATATCCCTGATAAATGGTTATGATCTAATCCTGCATTGCGCTTAATGCCTCAATTAAATTGGATTTTTTATGTCTGCTTAATGGGAGTTGTTGTTTATCTATTTCAATGTTCTTACTGTTATAACGCTCCACCTTTTCCAGATTTACAATATAAGACTTATGAATACGCAGGAACTGCTCCGGCGGTAATTGGTTTTCAAAAGATTTCATAGTTGCCAAAACAACAAAGGTGTCTTTTTCAGTTACAAATTTTACATAATCTCCAAGAGCTTCAATATATTTAAGTTTATTTAAAAATACCTTGCGATTCTTTAAATTGCTTTTAACGAAAATGAAATTTTCATCTTCAACAGGAGTCCCGTTATGTTTCAGGTTATGTAAATTAATAGCTTTAGCCACCGCATTATTAAACCGTTCTTTGTTAACCGGTTTGTGAATGTAATCTACAGCATCATAATCAAATGCCTTAAAAGCATATTTGGTTTTGCCGGTTACAAAAATAATCTGGGGTTTGTGAGGAAGATCATCTAGGAGTTCGAAGCCGGTTAAAATAGGCATTTCAATGTCAAGGAAAATAAGATCAACCTCTGTATCCAGCAGGCCATTCTTGGTTTCAATAGCATTATTATATTCAGCTGCCAATTTTAAATTGGGATGGTCCTTGATGAGTTTTACAATAGAAAGGCGTTGCAAACTAGAATCATCAACCACAGCACATCTAAGTAGAGTTTCTTCCACGATAAAAGGTTAAGTATTAACAATATTAAGTAATAAATTTTACTAAAACAAGCTAATAATGAATTTCATCGTTGAAATTTGTAGTTTGCCGAAGTAGAAAGACTTTGTGGATATAAAAAAACATGTTACTTTTGCAGCCAATTAATTTAAATCATATTTTTATGAATCATTATGAAACTGTTTTCATCTTGAATCCCGTTTTATCTGAAGACCAGATAAAGGAAACAGTAAAGAAATACGAAGATTTTCTTGTTTCAAACGGTGCTGAGATGGTATCCAAAGAAAATTGGGGGCTTAAAAAACTGGCTTACCCAATTCAACACAAAAAAAGTGGTTTTTACCATTTATTTGAATTCAAAGCTCCGGGAGAGGTTATCAATCCTCTTGAAGTAGAATTTAGAAGAGAAGAGCGCATGATGCGTTACCTTACTGTACGGTTAGATAAGCATGCTATCGCCTGGGCAGAAAAGAGAAGAAACAGAAACAAAGAAAAAGCGTAGTTATGTCATCTATTGAACAACAAGCAAAAGGAAAAAAAGACGGAGAGATCAGGTATCTTACTCCTCTTAACATAGAAACCAACAAGACTAAAAAGTATTGTAGGTTCAAAAGATCTGGTATAAAATATATCGATTACAAGGATCCGGACTTTTTAATGAGTTTTGTAAACGAGCAGGGAAAATTATTACCCCGTCGTTTAACAGGAACTTCTTTAAAATATCAGCGTAAAACGGCTGTTGCGGTAAAACGTGCACGTCATTTAGCTTTAATGCCGTATGTTGGCGATTTATTAAAATAATTAAGAGGCAATTATGGAATTGATACTTAGAAAAGACGTAGAGAATTTAGGATTTAAAGATGATGTGGTAACTGTAAAGCACGGTTTTGCACGTAACTTCCTAATTCCTCAGGGGTATGCATCACTTGCAACCCCATCTGCAAAAAAAGCCCTTGCTGAAACTATTAAGCAACGCGCTTATAAAGAGCAAAAGAATATTGATGAAGCTAAGAAACAGGCCGCTAAACTTAACGGTCTTGATCTTAAACTTACTGCTAAAGCCGGTGGTGGAGACAAAATGTTTGGATCTATTACAGATGCTGATCTTGCTGAAGCTCTTTCGAAAGAAGGAATTGAACTGGAGAAAAAATATATCAGCATTGCAGGTGGTAACATTAAGCGTTTAGGACAGTACGAAGCAACTTTACGTTTTCACCGTGAAGTGATCGCTAACTTCTCCTTTGCGGTTGTTGCTGAAGCAGCATCATAATAATATAGATAAATTTTGATAAAGCCTACTCCCCGAGAGTAGGCTTTTCTGTTTAACAGATTTTGGCCACTTGCACGGCTGAATAATATGATATTTAAATGAAATTTACACGTCTTACAAAAGAACAACTGGAAGAATTGCAACAGGAATTCATTAATTTTTTGGCAACCCAATCCATTACTGCGGCAGAGTGGGAAGAGATTAAAAACTTAAAACCTGAAGTGGCAGAGGAAGAACTGGATGTTTTTAGTGATCTTATTTGGGAAGGTGTGCTGGATAAAGTGACCCATCTTGAGCATTTTTCGCCCAATCAAATGTTCCTGTTTCACATTACCCAGGTTGAGATCCATCTTATTGGGATAAAAATTGATAACGAGGCAATAGATATCACCACGCGCCAGGGGTACCAGTGGCTTCAAAGAAATCTTATGGATGATGCTGTAAACCTTTATACGTCTTCAAAGCCTTTAACAGAGGACCGTAATAAAGATATTTTTGCGTTGATACAACAGGGAGCGTCCATTACAAAAGGCGATCTCTTCAACTATTTTGACAGAATAGTTAATGAATAATTAGTTATTCGTAATGAAGGGACGCTACAGGATCCTGTTTTGCTGCTTTGCTGGCAGGGTAACTTCCCGCCAGGACTGCAACCAGGAATGTAATTGCTGTTGCCCATAGCATAGCACTCCAGGGGGTGACGAAAACAAAACCAATTGCCGAGGATACCGCATATCCTATAAGGATCCCGAAGAAGATCCCCAGTAAGCCTCCAAATTGGCCAATTATCACGGTTTCCATGAAAAATTGGGTGGCAATGGTGCTTCGCTTTGCTCCAAGTGCTTTCCGGATCCCAATTTCCCGGGTCCTTTCTGCTACAGATACCAGCATTATATTCATAAGTGCTATAGAAGAACCAAAAATGGTAATAATAGAGATGATCCAGGCGGCCACATTTAAATAACCTGTGATGGAAAATATCTGGTTTATAAGGTCATCGCTTCTTCCAATTCCAAAATTATTCTCTTCTACGGGGCTTAGTTTTCTAATATTCCTAAATGTAATTACAGCTTCGCTTTGCGCGCCGTCCATCATTTCCTTTTCACCCACCTTCACACTTATATTGTAATTTATATTGGGCTGTGTAAAAATGGAACGGGCAATTTCAACAGGGATAAGAACCCTTAGATCCTGATTATTCCCAAAAGTAGATCCCTTCGATTCCAGGATCCCAATTACAGTAAACTTAACCCCACGAATACTTATGGTCTTATCTATAGGATTCATATCTTTAAATAAGCCTTTTGCAAAGTCGGCCCCAAGAATGGCTACGTTGTTATTGTTCTGGATATCAAAATAGGTGAAATCTCTACCGTCCTCAAGGTTGAGCCCGGAGTTGGAAAGGAAGAATTCATTCACCCCAAGAATGGAAACTTCAGGATCGGTTTTTTTATCCTCATATTTAACTTCGGCCCCGGCCGTTCCTGTAAAGGAAATAGAGGTTTGTATATTTGGATATTCATAAATTTCCTTGAATTCCTTTACTTCCCTATAGGAAATCACAGGATTGATCTTTTCCCTTTCACCCCCACCGCGGGTTTGGGTTGTAAACTCATAGCGCTGCAAATTAAAGGTGTTTGCACCCATGGAGGCAAAATCACTGCTTATTGTATTTTCCAGCGCGCTAACGGCACTTAAAATACCAACCAGCGCTGTAATACCTATGGCGATTATAAGTACGGTAAGTATTGTTCTAAGGATCTGACTTTTTATAGAGTCAAAAGCGATCCTGATATTTTCCCTGAAAAGTTGGAACATAGTTATATTCTATTCTATCGTAAGATTAGACTACCAATGTATAAGATTGTTACTTAAAAATTGAAAATTGTTTGTGATAGGTTAAATTTTAGGATATTTGCAGCCAGAGAAATGGCTTGTTTCCTGATGTAAACTGAAATAGCCACCTCCTAACCTGAAGAAAGATTTAAAATGGCACAAAAACCTTCAACTCCAAAAGGAACAAGGGATTTCACTCCTGCTGAAGTTGCAAAACGCAATTATATATTCAGCAAAATAAAATCACAATTTGAAAAATTTGGTTTTCAACCTATAGAAACCCCAAGTTTTGAAAATTCTGAAACCCTAATGGGAAAATATGGGGAAGAAGGAGACAGGCTGATTTTTAAAATTCTTAACTCGGGCGATTTTTTAAAGAAGGCAGATGAAAAAGCCTATGCTGAAAAAGACAGCAATAAGATCACCGGTTCCATAAGTGAAAAGGCTTTGCGTTATGACCTTACCGTACCGTTTGCAAGGTATGTGGTACAACACCAGAGCGAGATCGAATTTCCTTTCAAGCGCTACCAGATCCAGCCGGTTTGGAGAGCAGATCGCCCACAAAAAGGAAGGTTCAGAGAATTTTACCAATGTGATGCAGATGTTGTGGGAAGTGAAAGCCTGTGGCAGGAGGTTGAATTTGTTCAGCTGTATGATGCTGTTTTTACTGCCCTGGGGCTTAACGGTGTTACGATCAAGATAAACAATAGAAAAGTGCTTTCGGGTTTTGCCGAAGTTATAGGTGAAAAGGACAAGTTGATAGATTTTACTGTTGCCCTGGATAAACTTGATAAAATTGGGGAAGAGGGAGTTAAGAAGGAAATGCTTGAAAAAGGAATTTCTTCGGAAGCCCTTGAGAAAATTCAGCCCATTTTCAATAAGGAAGGAAACTTTTCAGAAAAAATGGATATTCTCACCGGCATCCTGAATACTTCCGAAACGGGAAAACAGGGAATTGAGGAATTGAAGTTTGTATACAATGCAGTTACACAACTTGGCCTCCATACTGCCAGTCTGGATCTTGATGTTACTCTGGCCCGCGGACTTAATTATTATACAGGAGCAATCTTTGAGGTTGCACCACCCGCAGGTGTTCAAATGGGTTCTATTGGTGGAGGAGGACGTTATGACGACCTCACCGGGATATTCGGACTCAAAAACGTAAGCGGGGTGGGGATCTCTTTTGGCCTGGACAGGATATACCTTGTCCTGGAAGAGCTAAATTTATTTCCTGAAACTGTAACCCAGAACACTAGGGTAATGTTCATTAATTTTGGGGAGAATGAAGCCCTGTATGCCTTAAAAGCGATCCGTGATCTACGGGAAACGGGAATTACTGCAGAGCTGTATCCGGATGAAGCTAAAATGAAAAAACAAATGAACTATGCCAATAAAAGGGAAATCCCTTTTGTGGTACTTGCCGGTGCAGAAGAGATGAAAGCTGGGGAATATGGCCTGAAGAATATGAAAACAGGAGAGCAGGAAAAAGTTTCCCTTGAAGGGCTTTCCGCAATATTAAAATAAGGTTGTCAAAAAACCGATATTCCTGTAATCTAAAATGGTTTCCCGGATTCAGAAATTAATTCAGAATAAAGTTTTATTGGCTTTTTGACAACCTCATAAAATAATTACCCGCCGTATTGCTCCAGCATTTCCTGTTGCATTCTTTCGAGTTCCTCAATGCCGAACATGCTTAACATTACAATATAGGTAAGCACCATAAGTGTGCTTAGCACTATTCCAATTATTGCCAGGATCTTTCCGGTTTTAACGTTGGAATATCCCGTATAAATTTCAGGATTTGCGTTATAAAGTTCAGTAGCCTTTTGAGCCATTACCATCGCAATGATCCCAAAAACAAGGCCTACAATTCCCCAACAGCAGCATCCAACAATAGAAAGTATCCCGAAGACGAGGACTAAGGTTGAATTGGGAAGTTGTTGTTTTTGAAGTTCCATAGTGTAGTAGTTAGTTAGTAGTTAGAAGTTTATTATTTAGCTATATTCAATAAGTGCTACGTTCAAAAAAAGGCCGACATTTTAATTATATAACTTACCAAAATGACACCTGCGGTAAACAAAATGAGACCTATCTTAATAAGGTAATCAAATTTAAATTTCACAAACAGATTTAGAAATACAAAAATCAATAAAAAGAGAAGCGGGAAAATTCCCGGGAACAAATTAAAGGCACCAGAAAAATCCCCTTTCATCACCATAAGAAATGCTCTTTGACCACCACAGCCATAGCAGTCAATTCCGAATAATTCCTTATTAAGGCAAGGAATGAGAAGGTCTTCCATTTAAATATGCATTTATGGTTAGTTTGAAATTATAACTTTTTTCGATACAATAGTACCGTCCCCTGAAGTTATTTTGATAATGTAAAGCCCCCGGCTTAAATTTCCTGTGTGGACTTCATAAAATATTTCGTTTTGAGAGCCTTTTACCTCTTTTACTTTTCTTCC
This sequence comes from Gillisia sp., assembly GCA_039989915.1. GTDB lineage: Bacteria > Bacteroidota > Bacteroidia > Flavobacteriales > Flavobacteriaceae > Gillisia. The sequence goes on along the minus strand of JBDXGW010000003.1, from coordinate 43,524 downwards.
CCTTCTGTCAAAAATTCTAATCTTTTCAATTTGGGAATTTAAAGGAGCTAACACCTCTGTCCTTCCAAAGGAATTGTTTTGGAAAATTTTAAATTCTCTTATCGCTTCCGGGTTAGATTTTTCAGAAAGGGTTTTGTTCATAGTTAAAAAGAGATTTTCATTAGTTCCCGGGGAGACCGGAACTGTTATTTCCTGTCTTTTCAGGTTGTAATAAATGTCTATAGCGGAATCCCAGATATAAATTTCCCGATCTAAATGCCACGATTCCTCTAGATTAATTGTTACTTCTCCCGGGTGTGTTGCAGTAATTAATAAAGGCACAGGTTGTTCCCGCTTTTCCCTAATATCAATGAGGTACAATTCTTCATTAATTTTCCACCCGGCATCTGTTTCCAGGGGGGAAAGGTTTCTGGCATCCATGGCCCTGTCTGCCCCACTAGTAGCTTCAGGGTGAAAAGCCAGGATCAATTGCCGTACGTATTTTCCGGGAAATTCCAGGTTGAGGCGTAGCATAGGAATTTCTTCTTTTTTCTCTTCAGTATCCTGATTTTTAAATTCACTTGTATGTGGATTCTCTTTTTTGAACACCCTGTATTTATTTCGGAAATAAACTTTTCCTGTAACCTGACCTTCCACTATAAATCCCTGACCAATTGGAGAATATCTTCGGGCATAATGTTCGCCTATACGTCCCGTGTCATTAAGAATGTTTCCCGTATTATCATATTTCTTAAATACTGCAGGTACATACCCATTTGCACCCAGGGCAGGGGAATATGCACCGTAACCTCCTTCATAGTCCTGTAGATTGTGAGAAGACACGGGACGCGAATCCCAGAAATATGCAATTCCTGTGGTATTTACATTTTCAATTAGAAATTGGTTCAGGTCCAGTGCCGAAGGATAGGGGTTTCCAACCAGCAGGATCTCGTTTTTATTTATATCAAGAGCAATACTACCTGTATTTGGTTTTCCGCGGAAGTCATATCGTTGTTCATTCCCCGGGTTATTCTCAACCCCGTATATCTTTATATCGGTATTTTTCCCGTCTACTCCTTTCATCGTAAAACCTTCGCCCGGGGCCACATTAAAAATATTTCCAACGTACACCCAATCTGAATATCCGTTGCCTGAAAGTTTATAGATCCACCGGTTTGATATCTTTAAAGGATTTGCATCCCCATTAAGCTCAGAAGTTATAATAGCCTGCCTGCTATGGGTTCTAGTAATTGGTTCGTATAAGATATTTCCAAAAAGCGAATTTCCGGAATTATTTGCAACGGGAGAACTCCAATAATTATAGGTGAATGCAGTCGCGTTCCCTTCCTGAAAAACCGAAAGTGATCCGTTTCCGGTGTTTTCAGCATTTTCATTTCCCTGTAGAAGCTGGGCTTCATTTCTTAGGTAAAAACTGGATTCAATTGTACCCCCGGGATTTTTAAGCAGATGAATATTCTTTTCTACATAAACCATCCCGCCCTGAGCATAAAGGAAACTTTCCTTGTTGCCATCAGGTTTTATATAAAGCTGGGAAAAGCACCAAAAGGGCAAAAAAAATAGGCTTATGACGTATATTTGTTTCATAAAAGCAAACACTTTTAATAAAAATACCATTTATAAGCCTTGAATTGAGTTAACAAAAATTATTTAAGTGCTAAAAATCAGTTAATTATGGATAAGAAAAATGGTCAATTGATCAATACGGTACTAATAATTGTTGGTGGGGCGCTACTTATTTATACCATCGCGGTAGAGGAACCACATAAATATTTGCAAATTCTGGGCTTCATAATTATTATGTTTGGGCTATACCGGGCAACCAATCATTGGGTTGAAACCAAGGATGACCATAAAGAAGAAAAGGACCAACAGGAAAAGGAATTATGAAATTTGAGCTCAATGATAGGGTAGAAGTACTGGATGACGCATTAAAGGGTCGGGTGGTAAAAATTGAAGGTTCTACAATTTCAATTGAAACCAATGACGGTTTTTCCCTTGATTATCATGAAAGTGAACTGGTGAAAACCGGCAGTGAACAGCGCTATCATATTGCGACCTCTAATGTTCAGTTTTCAGAAGTTATTAAAGAGAAACAAACTCCCAAAAAACATTCATCAACCCGTATTAAACCTAAAGAGAGAAATGCCCCACCAATGGAGGTAGATCTTCACATAGAAAAACTGGTGAATTCGTATCGCGGAATGTCCAATTATGATATCCTGAACCTGCAAATGGAAACGGCCAAAAGACAAATTGAATTTGCTTCCCGAAAACGAATACAAAAACTGGTTTTTATTCACGGGGTAGGTGAAGGGGTGTTAAAAGCCGAACTGGATTCTTTATTGGGACGGTATGATAACCTTAAATTCTACGATGCAGATTATCAGAAATACGGTATAGGAGCTACCGAGGTTTATTTTTTCCAGAATTCCTAGATCAATATTTGATTAACCTTCATTGTCTCCCGGTTCCTCTTCTTCACCATCGGGAACTACAGGGATATTTACAGGAGCAGAAGTAAAGCGCCCTAATACTTTGGTGACAAAAGAAATCTCCTCGCCATCACCACCCTGATTTTTAAGCTTAAGATTTTCAACTTCCACAATTGATTCATACCTCACCGCTATTGTATTTTCAATAAGATTTCCAACCACACCCGTATACCTTATCGCTGTGAATTGATCCAGGTATCTTGGCAGGGTATTCCCCGCATTTCTATTGGTTGTTGGATCCAGATTTTCAGCAGTTACCTCAAGGCGTGTGGGTACCCCATCCCCGTCATCATCGGGATCCAGGTAATTGGGGATTCCATCACCATCGGTATCCCTGTAGCCCTGGGCTGTTGGGTCTCCGTCCTGGCCTCTTATCTCTACAGATGTAAGAACATTATCACCATCATCATCTTTATCCAGATAATCTGGTATTCCATCTCCATCTGTATCACGGTTTTCAGCCATCCCTTCAAGATCTGAAGGAACTCCATCGCCATCGTGGTCCAGCCTACCATCGGTACGATTTGCAACCTCAAGAGTCCTGATAATTACTCTCCCTCCTACACTGCGATATTCCTGTAGCACCCTTGGAGTGGCTGGGGGTACATTTCCGCAGAAATAGTCGGCCGGTACCGGCCCGTCATAGGTTCTGTAAATTATTCGGTTGGATCCTGTAAGCTCAATGGTCACGGGTAGATCATCAACAGTTAGTTCGTTATCTACTAAAGAAAATCTTGGACTGTTAAGTTCAACGGAAAGCGTTTCATATACATTATCAGACTTGATATGATATAGCAATTTATTGCGGCCCTCACTGCAAAGGTTGAAGTTTTCATCTTCAAATTCAAAGGTGGTTACAATGATGTCTCCATCATCACAGGATGTGAATAAGAATAATAATAAAAATACTCCGGCAAGGCTGCGCATAATGATGATTTTCAACAAAAATAAACTTTTAGGAATTTCTGGAAGAGCATCCTTTAAATTATTTAATTTCTTTATTTTTGTGGACCATGAAAAAAGTATACCTAGACAGTGCTGCAACCACGCAAATGCGTGATGAAGTAATTGAAAGAATGATCACCGTAATGAAAGAAAATTACGGGAACCCCTCTTCAAGTCATGCCTTTGGGCGATCCTCCAAATCTTTAATTGAAAATGCCCGAAAGACGGTTGCGGGTTTTTTAAATGTTTCTGCCTCAGAGATCATTTTCACTTCCGGCGGCACAGAGGCCGATAATCTTGCCCTTAATTCGGCAGTTAGGGACCTTGGGGTTAAAAGAATAATCACTTCTCGTATTGAGCATCATGCGGTGCTTTATACGGTAAACCAGTTAAGGGATTGTTTTGGGGTAGCAGTTGATTATGTTGATCTGGACGAGTGTGGCCAAATAAAGATAAGCCACCTGGAGGAACTTTTAAAAAGTTCTGAGGCTAAAACACTGGTTAGTTTAATGCACGTAAATAATGAAGTTGGAAACCTTCTGGATATTAATGCGGTGGGAAAATTGTGCAAGGATTATAATGCGTTATTCCATTGTGACACAGTACAATCCATAGGCCATTTTGAACTGGACCTTTCACAGGTTCCTGTAGATTTTACCGCTGTAAGCGCTCATAAATTTCACGGACCCAAAGGGGTGGGATTTGCTTTTATAAGAAAAAATAGCGGACTAAAACCTCTTATTTTTGGAGGAGAGCAGGAGAGAGGCCAAAGAGCAGGGACAGAAAGCGTTCATAATATAGTGGGTCTTGAAGAAGCAATAAAATTTGCTTACCAAAATCTAGATGAAGAGCGGGAATATATTAGCTCTCTTAAAGAATATTTTATTTCAAAGCTTACAAAAGATATTCCCGGAGTTAAGTTTAACGGGGATTGTACCATAGCTGAAAAAAGCACCTATACCCTTATTAATGTATGTCTTCCTGTAACCCAGGAAAAAGCGCTTATGCTTTTATTTCAACTGGATCTTAAAGGAATTGCGTGCTCGAAGGGAAGTGCCTGCCAAAGTGGAAGTGATAAAGGTTCTCATGTTTTAAATGCGTTTTTATCTAAGGAAGACCTTGAAAAACCTTCTTTAAGATTTTCGTTCTCCCATTACAATACCAAAGAAGAGATAGATTACGTTGTGCAGGTGTTGAAAGATTTTATAGAGTCTTGATTTTTGGAACTGTAAATTGCATACTGTATAGAATGTATATTGTAGGATGTATATTGTATAATGTTTAGTGGGTGTTATGGAGATAAATACCTATTTCTTAAAACCGAAGATTTTTTAAATTCCTCTCATTTCACAAAAAGTTTATAAACAATCTTCTTCTTTTATTTGTGATTTAATCCCACTGAACTCTTTAGTTACACTATACACTTTACACTATAAAATACGCTATACGCTATACGCTATACAATTTACAATCAAGAAGCTATTTCCTGTGAAACGTAGCTTCGTAAGTTGAGCTGTTCCCCACATTATCTGTAACGATGACTTTGAGGTTATTCTCTGCATCTGTTACTATACCATCGGCAAAATAGTGGGTTAGCGTGTTGTTCTTATATTCGTATTCCATTAAAATGAACTTTCCGTTTACTGTGGCGCGGTAACTTTTAATTCCGGAGAGATCATCACTTATTCTAAGAACCAGGGTGTTATTGCCGGAGATCCACTGCCCGTTTTTAAAATTCACCGGGGTGATCACAGGGGGTTTAACATCGGCAGCCAGGGTGTAATTTCCAAAAGTTCGAATTCCCGCTGTAAAGCGGTTTCCTTTTTTGGTAGTAGAATTATAGGAAGGTCTTCCCCCATATCCCAATCTGGCAATAAACATTTTTTCCCTTTCCTCAGGAGTATACTTACTTACATCAAAACCTATTGTTATGTTGCTGTGAATGGCCGTATCATCTTTGTGAAAATACACTGTATCCCCTTTAAATTTTATATCCAGGAACGTATCGTAATATAAACTTCCTTTGGGAATATAAATATCTACACCGTTCTCTTCGGCTGAAAAAGCCTGATTTGCGTTTACAAAATATTCTGTTTCCGGTTTTTTCTTAGGCTGTATGTTCCCGGGCTGATTTCCCTTTACAGGAATTCGCACCACTTTTTCATTACCTGAATGGTCCAATACCTTTATGCTGTAAACATAGTTTAAGCTATCCATAACATTTACCACCCCGTTATTTACAACATTATTATAAATACTCAGAGGATTATTAGGGCCTAGAAACAGTTGCTTTATCCTGCTCTTGTTATTGCTGAAGTATTCATAATCTATTAACTGGTTGAGATGGCGGGTTTCAGTAAACGAAAAACGGTCCATATTCATTTCGAAAACCACATCTCCGTTAAGGGTTGCCTCAATTTTATAAACCCCATTATTGTTGGCAGCACCATCCTGCTTGTCAAAGGCAGAGATCCCAAATCCAATATCCCCGCAGGCGTTAATTTGTTCAGTCCTGAAGGAACCATCGGGCACAGGAATTAATCTAAGACGTTGCCGGTTGGCCGATCCATTTATGTGTGCCTCTTCACCAAGAGGATAGGCATACAAACTTGTAATCGTGGGAGGCTGGGTGTCTTTTACACTAATTCCAAATAATTTTGGGTTCATAGGTCTTTGCGACCCGTCTCTTATCTCAAAATGCAAATGTGGGCCCCCACTGCCGCCGGTATTACCGCTAAAGGCTACAAGGTCACCCTGGTTTACCGGGAGAACCCCTGCCTCAGGATAAATTTCAACCTCATAGGATTCTTTTGCATACTGCTGCTTTTTAATATATGCTTCAATTTCCGGAGAGAATTTTTGTAAATGGCCATATACAGTGGTATAACCATTGGGATGTTGAATGTATAAAGCCTTTCCATAACCGTAAGTGGCCACATTGATCCTGCTCACATAACCTGTAGCTGAGGCAAGAATATTTAAACCCTCTCTTTGTTGGGTCTTAATATCAAGTCCGCTGTGAAAATGGTTGGAACGCAACTCTCCAAATGTCCCCGAAAGAACCAGGTCTACCTCCAGTGGATTGCTAAAATATTCTGCAGGAACCTGGGGCTGGGCCCATATACCTGAGGTGATTAAAAATATAAACAGGGCAAAAATCTTCTTCATGATTCAGGGTTTTTCAGCAGGTTTTTTGGATTGTAAAGATAATTAAACTTTTAGAGAAAAATAACGGACTGGGAACCTGCTTATTATATTAATTTGCAAGCTTTTTGAAAATAGATTTAAAAGTATTGGGAAATTTCAAGCGGTATGTTAACTTTGTGGGAATAAGTAGCACGTTGAGCTTTTATGAGTGATTTGACAGAAATAGTTGATAACCTTGAAAATAGAATAAGCAAATTGCTTCATAAGTATGAAGGTTTAAAGCAATCATACCAATCTACTCAAGAGGAATTGACATCTGTAAAAAAGGAAAACCTAAGGTTAACAGAGGAAATTGAAAATTCCCTTAACCGTGTTCAAACACTCCAGGCAGCCAACGCGATGCTGGGCAGTAATGATTATAAAAAAGAAACTAAGCTCAAAATAAACAGCCTGATACGGGAAATTGATCAATGTATCATTCAGTTATCAGAATAAAAATAAAAATGTCAGACGCGCTAAAAATTAAATTATCAATTGCAGACAGGGTTTATCCCCTTACCATTCAGGCCCACCAGGAAGAGGGGTTGCGAAAGGCAGCAAAGAAAATTGAAGCGATGATCAAACAGTTTGAGCAAAGTTATGCCGTGAGGGACAAGCAGGATGTTTTGGCTATGTGCGCCTTGCAGTTTGCCGCCCAAACCGAGCAAAAAAGTATAAATAATAGCAACGAAGTGCAACAGGCCGAAGAAAAGTTGAAATCCCTCAATGAACTTTTGCAAAGGCATTTGGTTACTTAAGTTCTTTAAAATAAAACAAGGTTTACTGCCTGTATTAGTCATTTTTTTGATAAACTCAACAAGGATTCTTTAAAGAGGGTGAGTTTTAGTTGTAAAAGCGTGCCGTCTTAGAGCGGATACTTGATCAGCTTGTTAGCCCTAAACGTGTTTTAAGGAGTTTATACAAAATCGAAGCTAATACAGGCTTTTTTTTTACATCAATTTAAATATATGGAGACAACAACAACTATAATAATTTCAGTTTTTATTGGCCTGGTAATAGGTTATATCATTGCAAAGATCCTGGAAAGGAACAATGCATCAAAGGTGATACAACGCGCAAAGAAATCGGCTGCTGCAATTTTAAAAGAAGCCAAAAGTGAAGCAGAGTCAATTAAAAAGGATAAGATCCTTCAAGCCAAGGAAAAGTTTATTGAACTGAAAAGCGAACACGAAAAAGTTATTCTTTCAAGGGATAAAAAAATAGGTGAAGCTGAAAAACGCATTCGCGACAAAGAATCGCAGATTTCAAGTGAGATCGCGAAGAACAAAAACATGAATAAGGAGCTTGAGGACAAGATCAAAGATTATGACCACAGGAATGAATACCTCGAAAAGAAACAGCAGGAAATTGATAAACTACAAGCCAGTAAAATACAGCAACTTGAAGTAATTTCAGGACTTTCGGCAGATGAGGCAAAAGCACAGCTTACTGAGTCCTTAAAGGATACTGCAAGAGCCGAAGCGATGTCCCTAATTCAGGATACGATCGAGGAAGCCAAGCTTACCGCCCAGCAGGAAGCTAAAAAGATAATTATTACCACCATACAACGTATTGGAACAGAAGAAGCGGTAGAAAACTGCGTTTCGGTTTTTAACCTGGAGAGTGATGACGTAAAAGGACGTATCATAGGAAGGGAAGGGCGAAACATTCGTGCAATTGAAGCGGCTACCGGGGTAGAGATCATCGTAGATGATACACCTGAAGCTATAATCCTCTCATGTTTTGATACGGTAAGAAGGGAAGTTGCAAGGTTATCACTTCATAAACTGGTTACAGACGGAAGGATTCACCCGGCACGTATTGAAGAAGTTGTTAAGAAGACAAGAAAGCAAATTGATGAGGAGATCATTGATATAGGAAAGCGTACCGTAATAGATCTTGGAATTCACGGGTTGCATCCCGAGTTGATCAAAGCGGTGGGTAGAATGAGATATAGATCTTCCTACGGCCAGAATCTCTTGCAACACTCAAGAGAGGTGGCGAAATTATGTGGGGTTATGGCTGCGGAATTAGGCCTGAATACCAAACTGGCCAAACGCGCAGGGCTTTTACACGATATAGGAAAGGTTCCAGATACTGAAACAGAAATGCCACACGCCTTGCTGGGAATGCAGTGGGCAGAAAAATATGGTGAAAAACCGGAAGTTTGCAATGCAATTGGAGCCCACCACGATGAAATTGAAATGACCTCACTTTTATCTCCCCTTGTGCAGGTTTGTGATGCAATTAGCGGAGCAAGGCCGGGAGCTAGAAGACAGGTGCTGGATTCTTACATTCAGCGTTTAAAAGACCTGGAGGAAATTGCTTTTGGATTTGGCGGGGTGAAAAAAGCCTACGCTATCCAGGCAGGAAGGGAATTAAGAGTTATTGTGGAAAGTGAAAAGGTTACCGATGAGAAAGCAGCTACTCTATCTTTTGAGATCTCACAAAAGATCCAGACAGATATGACCTATCCGGGACAGGTAAAGGTTACTGTAATAAGGGAAACCCGGGCAGTTAATATTGCCAAATAAGATTATAACTTCAATAATTAAAACCTCCCGGAATTTTTCCGGGAGGTTTTTTTATGCCGTTGCTCAGGCCTTGTATTCATCTTCATCAAAAATATTTTCATAAGGATTTCCTTTGGTTACAAAGAACTCCCCATTTACATACCGGTAATGCCGGTCCAGGTCGGCGATCTTGTTAAGGTCTTCCTCATTGAGACTAACCCCCGCGCTGCTAAGATTTTCAATGATCCTTTGAGGAGTTGTTGATTTTGGAATTACTGCAGTACCGCGTATAAGATGCCATTTGATCAAGACCTGTGCAGGGGAAGCCCCGTGTTTTTTGGCAATTTGAAGTATGGTTTTGTTTTCCAGCAACGAAGGTTCATCTTTGGCCTTCATTTCGGTGGCCCGGTCCCCGCTGCCTAAAGGAGAATAAGCGGTAAGATGAATGTTATTGCTGCTGCAAAATTCCAGCATCTCATTTTGCTGAAGGTAAGGATGAAGTTCTATTTGATTCATTTCAGGCGCAACAGGTGATTCTTCCATTAGCTCTTCCAGCTTAGCAATACTAAAATTGGAAACCCCAATATGTTTAGTCAAACCTAACTCTTTTGCTTCTATCATCTTATTCCAGGTCTCAATTATGGGAGCCTCTTCCAGGGATAAATATTCCTCATTGGATTGTGGGAAAGCTACCCCAGGTTTAAACGCAACCGGCCAGTGAATAAGATATAGATCGAGATACTCCAGCTGTAGATCGCGCAGGCTTGATTTTAAAGCCGGGATCACATCGTCTTTTAAATGAGCATTGTTCCAGAGTTTGGAAGTGATCCACAGATCTTCCCTCTTTATTTTTCCTTCTTTAAATATTTCGGCGAGGGCCTCGCCAATTTCGGCTTCATTTCCATAAGTTGCTGCACAGTCAATATGCCTGTATCCATTTCTAATAGCTGTTTTTACAGCTTCACCAACTTCTCCTTTACCGGCCTTCCAGGTTCCCAGCCCAATTCCCGGCATTTCATCACCATTATTAAATTTTAATTTTAGCATTGTTTTTATTTTCAATTAAGGTAAGGAGGAATAGCAAGAGATACTAAACGCAGGACATCTTTAGCACAATTTTAATACTTGCTACGGGGGTGAAAATCTTTTATTATTTCCCGTAAATGGCTTTTATCTACGTGCATATAGATTTCTGTGGTAGTAATGCTTTCATGCCCCAACATTAATTGAATGGACCTTAAATCGGCCCCATTTTCAAGAAGATGCGTTGCAAAGGAATGTCTAAATGTGTGCGGACTAATATTTTTATCAAGGTTTGCCATAATAGCAAGATTTTTGACAATTGTAAAGATCATTGCCCGGGTAAGTATATTTCCCCTTCGGTTTAGAAACACAATATCTGAGGCTTGTTTTTTTATTGGCACTCTATGTCTTGAGTTTTCCAGGTATTGACCTATATATTTTTGGGTAGTTTCTCCTACCGGGACAAACCTTTCCTTGTTTCCCTTCCCGGTAATTTTTATAAAGCCTTCCTGAAAATAAAGATCTGAGATCCTGAGATTGATAACCTCAGAAACCCGAAGTCCGCACCCGTAAAGCGTTTCTATTATAGCCCGGTTCCTTTCCCCCTCATTTGAACCAAGATCTACCGAATCAATTAAACCATCAATTTCCTCAAGGGAGAGCGTATCGGGTAATTTGCGACCGGTTTTGGGCGATTCTATCAATTCCATTGGGTTATCCTCCCTATATCCTTCAAAGATGAGATAGGTAAAAAAACTTTTTAGTCCGGAAATTATTCTTGATTGTGATCTCGCATTAAGGATCTTTGCCAGTTCATAAATGAATTGCTGAAGAATTTCCCGATCGATTTTTGTAGGAGAAACCTCTATGTGATTTGTACTTAGGTAGTTGATAAGTTTGGAAATATCAAGGGAATAATTTTCAACTGAATTTTTTGCCAGACCGCGCTCTATAAGCAAATAATGTTCAAAATCTTTTTGTGCTTGTTGCCAGTTCATTAGCTAGGTTATTAACAATTCCTGTGTCAGTATTAGTAATACTTTATGGTTTGGTAAGCTTTCCTTAACAAATGTAAGCCTAATTTTGTCCACGAACTTTAAAACTAGAAAATATGAAAAAGTCATTTTTAGCAATAGCAATTGGAATATTTGGATTAACTGCAACTATGAATGCCCAGGAATCGGTAATGTTTGGGGCAAAGGGTGGTGTTAACTTTTCAACTTTTCGTGGAGATGGTAACAATGCATGGAATGATCCATCTGGAAGAACCTCTTTCAATCTTGGACTATTAGCAGAGATCCCAATGTCAGAAAGATTCTCTATTCAACCAGAAGTGTTGTACTCCGGTCAAGGGTATGACATTGCAAACAGGAACAATGCCGATGATATTGAATTCCAATTGGATTATATCAATGTACCGGTAATCGCTAAGGTTTACGTATTTGAAGGTTTAGCCCTTGAAGCAGGACCACAGGTAGGTTTTCTTGTGAAAAGCGAAATAGATTACAAGCCATCTACAGTAAATAGTGGAGATGTTAATCTTAACTCAGACCAATTCAATACGGTAGATTTTAGTGTTGCAATGGGTGCATCTTATAAATTCCGTGGAGGTTTTTTCCTTAATGGAAGATATAATATTGGACTAACAGACATCTATGATGACAGTTTTGCAGGTGGTACTTTTGCGGGATCAAATGCGAAGAACTCTGTAATCCAGGCTGGTGTTGGGTTTATGTTCTAAACTAAGCTTAAAATAGGTAATTAAAGGTGCAGGAATTTTCCTGCACCTTTTTTTGTTTTAAAGTTTTAAAAGGAATATTGTTTTTTTATTTTAGAATTAAAATTCCTCCCTTATCCAATGGAAAAGAAATTCTTCTTTTTAATAATATCTCTTTTAGTTTTTCAGGTGTCTCAGGCACAATTTAAATTTGGTGCCAAAGCAGGGGTAAACCTCTCCAATATCTATCAGGAATCTCTGGATTCCAATCTTCGCACAAGCTTTCACGCGGGCGTACTTACAGAAATACCTATAGGTGAAAGATTTTATTTCTCTACCGAGATCTTATATTCTTCCCAGGGGTATTTGGAAAAAGCTAATGATCCCCCAGAAGATGAGGCAAATAATTTAACTACTGAATTTGGATATCTCCAGGCTCCGTTTCTTTTAAAATACCGGATCATTGAAGGCTTGAATATTCAGCTGGGGCCACAAATTGGATTATTGGTTTCCGCAATAACCCGTGTTAACAATCAAAAGCAGGACAACAAATATCTTTATTCAGATTTTGAATACGGGGCGGTATTTGGTCTTGGTTATAAGTTTTACCCCCGCTTGTTTGTGCAGGCCAGATACAATTGGGGATTGGGCGAGATCTATGATAAAGAAAAAGTGGAAAATCTGGACATAGGCCCCATAGCAAATAACAGAGTTATCCAATTTTCAATAGGATATATGTTTTAATTTAATTGAGTTTAAAAATATAATTTTATTCATTTAAAAAAGGCGTGAGGGAATTCTCACGCCTTTTTAATTCAGTTTCCTTAAAATTGTATTGAAATTATTGTAACTTTAAGATACACAACCATTTAAATATATAAAAACATGAAAAAATCATTATTTTTTTTATTTATGATGCTCTTTGCCATTACTTCGGCTTTTTCGCAGAGCAATTTTAAAATTGGAATAAATGCCGGTCTTCCCGTAGGGGATGTTGAAGATCTTGCCACCTTCCAGCTTGGAGCAGATGTTGCTTATCTTTATCCTGTTTCCGAATTATTTAGTGTGGGCGGACTTTTAGGCTATTCACATTTCTTTGGAGATGAGGTTGTTTTACTCGGAGCGAATGTAGATGTTGACGATTTTTCATTTCTTCCTATTGCTGCTTCTGCAAGATTTGGGTTTGCAAATTCCTTATTTGTTGGAGCAGATCTTGGATACGCAATAGGTATTGACGATGGAAATGACGGCGGATTTTATTACAGGCCAAAGGTTGGTTACAGCTTTGGAGGGGTAGCTCTTATTGCGTCTTTTGCAGGAATAGCTGTTGATGGTGGAGATGTTTCATCAGTCAACCTTGGGGTAGAATTCGGTTTTTAAACAATTAAAACAATTAATAAAAAACGGGAACAGAGATGTTTCCGTTTTTTATTTTAATATACCAGGTTTGGGATCGGTCTTTTCAAAAGGAAAAAGAGAATTGTGCAACGCTGCTTTTATATTCTTATGTCTTTAGATCAAGTTATAACCTGACCCTTTTTTAGTGGGTGAAAAATAAATATCTTTAGAAATTGAAACCTACGCAATGGCGAGCGATATATCGCTGGATGGGTACAAAGTGGTTAATCCCCGCAGCACCGGGGAGACCAATAAAAAACATTAAAATACAAAGATGAAAATACTTATAATCAATGGTCCCAATTTAAATCTTCTGGGAACACGTGAACCCGAAACTTATGGAAAAGAAAGTTTTGAAGATTATTTTTCAAAACTGCAGTTTAAATTCCGCGAGACCGAATTATCCTATTATCAAAGTAATATAGAGGGAGAACTTATTGACAAACTTCAGGAGGCTGATAAGGAATTTGATGGCGTTGTGCTTAATGCGGCGGCCTATACTCATACCTCGGTAGGAATTGGAGATGCTGTAAAAGCAATTTCCACCCCGGTTGTAGAGGTTCACATCTCTAATACTTTTGGCCGTGAAAGCTTTAGGCATACCTCTTATATTGCGGCCAATGCAAAAGGAATTATAATTGGCTTCGGTCTCCCTGTTTATGATCTGGCCATAAGTAGTTTTTTGAATGACTAGCAATGCAAAAAGCATATCTCAACTGGAGCAGTGGTAAGGATTCGGCTTTTGCTTTATATAAAGTTCAGAAAGAAGGAACTTACAGCGTAGGGAAATTGGTCACCACCATTAATTCTGAAGAAGATCGTATATCTATGCACGGGGTTCGAAAATCTCTTCTGCTGGAGCAAGGCGAAAGCCTGGGGATTCCACTACAATTAATTCCTTTGAAAGGCAATGTTCCGTTAAGAGAATACGAGAAAGCAATGAAAAACAGTATAGACCTTCTCAAAGCGGAAGGTTTTACCCATAGCATTTTTGGGGATATTTACCTGGAAGACCTGAGAAGCTATCGTGAAAAGCAATTAGAAAAGGTAGGAATAAAGGCCGTTTTTCCATTATGGCAGATGAACACAACACATTTAATCAGAGAGATCATAGCAGCCGGTTTTAAAGCAATAACGGTAAGCGTGAATGCAAAACTGCTGGATAAAACTTTTTGCGGAAGGGCAATAGACAAAGAATTTTTAAAAGATCTTCCTGCAAATGTAGATCCCTGTGGTGAAAACGGGGAGTTTCATACCTTTATTTATGACGGCCCGAATTTTAAGTTTCCTGTAAATTTTGAGATTGGTGAGATATCCGGAAAAAATTATTCTCCTGACGGAAAGAAAGGGGAGAGGAAAGAGAAAAAGGAGACCTGGGACAGTGAATTTTGGTATTGCGATCTGATTCCGGTATAATTTTCACTAAAAATCTTTGAGCTGGAATAACACCAAAAAAATAGCCCCGCAAATCATTGCAGGGCTATTTTATTATATTTCACTAACCACTATAAATGAATCACCTCATCATAAGCGGCAGCTACAGCTTCCATCACAGCCTCACTCATTGTTGGGTGAGGGTGAATAGCCTTTAGCACTTCGTGACCGGTAGTTTCAAGTTTACGGCCCAGTACAGCTTCAGCGATCATATCTGTAACACCGGCGCCTATCATATGGCATCCTAACCATTCCCCATATTTTGCATCAAAGATCACTTTTACAAAACCATCTGGGGTACCGGCTGCTTTAGCTTTACCGGAAGCAGAAAACGGGAATTTCCCTATTTTCAATTCATAACCGGCTTCCCTTGCCTGTTTTTCGGTCATTCCAACCGATGCAATTTCGGGGGTAGCATACGTACATCCGGGAATATTGCCATAGTCAATAGGATCTACGTGCATTCCTTTGATCTTCTCTACACAGGTAATTCCTTCAGCAGATGCAACGTGGGCAAGTGCAGGACCGGCAACCACATCTCCAATTGCATAGATACCATCAACATTGGTCTGGTACCACTCATTAACAACGATCTTGTCCTTATCTGTCTTGATACCAAGATCTTCTAAACCTATATTTTCTATATTGGTTTTTATACCAACAGCTGAAAGTACTATATCAGCCTCAAGAGAAACTTCTCCTTTGGCGGTTTTAACCTTGGCTTTTACCACTTTTCCGGAAGTATCAACGCTTTCTACAGAAGAGTTGGTCATTACTTTAATTCCGGCTTTTTTAATGCTCCTTTCAAATTGTTTGGAGATCTCCTCATCCTCTAAAGGAACCAGATTTGGCAAGAATTCAACGATGGTCACCTCTGTGCCCATGGCATTGTAAAAATGGGCAAATTCAACCCCAATTGCACCTGAACCCACAACTATCATAGATTTAGGTTGCTCTTTAAGGGTCATTGCCTCACGGTATCCAATTACCTTTTTTCCATCCTGTTTAAGACTTGGAAGTTCTCTTGACCTCGCACCTGTTGCAACAATTATATGGTCTGCCTGATACTCGGTAGTTTTATCATCTTTACCTTTTACAGCAACCTTTTTACCTTTAATAAGTTTCCCAAAACCTTCAATTACATCAATCTTGTTCTTTTTCATTAGGAATTGTACTCCCTTGCTCATTCCATCGGCTACATCCCTGCTGCGTTTTACAACCGCGGTAAAATCCTTATCAGGGTTTTCAAGTTTTAATCCGTAATCCTCAGCGTGTTTTAAATAATCAAATACCTGGGCGCTTTTTAAAAGAGCTTTGGTTGGGATACAACCCCAGTTTAGACAAACTCCTCCAAGACTTTCTTTTTCAATTATAGCGGTTTTAAAACCTAATTGTGAAGCGCGAATGGCGGTAACATATCCTCCGGGTCCACTTCCTAAAACAATGATATCGTATTTACTCATATTTGGAAATTTTTTGTAACAGTTTAAGAAGTTGCGAATTTAAGGAATTATGGGCTAAACTAAAAGTGTTATAAACCTTAAACAATGGCTTAATTAATAAAAAAAATGAAAACGGGCTCGCCCAGGAAATGAGGAAGCCCGCTTATTTTTAAGATTTCTTATTTTTAATTTCCTATACGTGCCTTAATAACATCATTTGGTGTAAGATCCAGGCTTTTCATCACCGCGTTCATATTTGATAGATCAACACCAGATGTTGCAAAGGCTGCAGGAACCACTACGATTCTTAAAACCTGATTTTGAGTGTATGAAGCATCAAGTGTTGCAAAATCTATCGTGCCGTCTAAAAAGATGAGTACATCAAAGAATGTAAAGTCAAAATTATATTGCAGGGCACCACCTTCAAGGAAATAGGTTTGCGGGAGCATTCTAAAAACTTCCACCGGTGCTCCTCCTGCAGTACCATCCTCGCCTACCTTTAGGTAAACAAGTACCGCATCGGTTTCAAATACCTCAACACCTGCATCGTTAAAATCAAGGAACAATTCATAATTATTTGCAGCAGTAAAGCTGCCTTCAAGGTCTATAACTGTCCCTATCAGGCCGTCATCACCGGGAGGGCCCGCGGGACCCTGAGGACCTTGTGGACCTGCGGGGCCGTCATCACTGCAGGAGGTTAAAATAAATGCTGAACAAAATAAGAGGGTGAATAATTTTTTCATTTTTGTGATTTTAGGTTATTTTTTAAATTCTATACTGGCGGAATTAACGCAATATCGTTGCCCGGTATGGGTGGGGCCGTCATCAAAAATATGACCCAGGTGACTCCCGCAATTGGCACATAAGATCTCTGTTCTTACCATTCCAAAGGTTTTGTCCTGAACGTATTCTATACTTCCTTCAATGGCATCATCAAAACTGGGCCAGCCACAGCCGCTTTCAAATTTTGAATTGCTTTCGAACAGTTTTGTTTTACAGGCAGCGCAATGATATTCTCCATTTTCAAAGTGAAGATTATATTTACCGGTATGAGGGGCTTCAGTACCTTTTTTCCTCAGTACCTTATATTGTTCTTCAGAAAGGATCTGTTTCCATTCTTCTTCGGTCTTTTCAACCTTGTATTTTTTCATTTTGTAGTTTTTATATTTCTTCCAGAGTTCACTTTTATTTTTCCTTCCCTGCGTCCGGAATAAATTTCATTGCAACCCCATTCAGACAATGTCTTTTGCCTGTAGTATTCCTTGGGCCATCATCAAAGACATGTCCCAGGTGGCCGCCACAATCGGCGCAGTGAACTTCATCCCGCTCAAAACCCAGTTTTGAATCGGCACCATAAGCAACGGCTCCTTCAATAGGACGGTCAAAACTTGGCCAGCCGGTACCGCTTTCAAATTTATGTTCAGCCCGGTATAGTTCGTTACCACAACCTGCGCATACATAAGTTCCGGGTTCTTTTATCTTATTTAATACGCTGGAGAAGGGCCTTTCTGTATCAGCTTTTCTTAAAACTGCAAATTGGGCAGGGGATAAGGTTTTCTTCCATTCAGCTTCGGTTTTTGAAACTTTGAAATCTGGGGATTGGGATTCTTGGTTTTTTTGGGCATTGGAATTACATCCAAATAAAAACACGGCAAAAAATGCCAGCAATAAACTTTTCATACTTTTTTATTTAAAAGTACAAAGATTAAGCCTCGAAGAACGTTGTGATTTTGTTAATTACCTCACTATTCCCCAGAATCTTTCGGTGCCCAAGACCTTTTGTAATGAATAGTTCTCCCTTTTTTAGATTGTTTTTGATCTCAAAGGCCGAACTTATATGTACATCAACATCATCTTCATCATGTATCACCAGAGTTGGGTTTTCAACATTTAAAGCCGAGAAAGCTCCGGAAAGATTATCCATGTCTTCTCCAAATTTCTTGTCAAAATATGATTTCATCTTTTTTGCCACTTTAAGGTTGAGGCGCATATTTTGAGCAAACTCCCTGGTAATGTGAGTTACGCTATTGGCAGTTCCTATTATTACCAGTTTTTGAAGCGTAAATCCATCTTTTACCGCCTTTAATAAGGACATCCCTCCAAGGGAATGGCCTATGGCCCCATAAAATGGCCCATAATTATTATCAATAAAATGTATGGAATCAATAAAATAAGGCATCATGCTCATTTTTCCGGGAGATTTCCCGTGAGCAGGGGCGTCAAAACTATAAACCTCGTAACCTTCCTTAATAAGACTTAGAGCAATATCAGGCATTTGAGTGCCACGACCACTCCAGCCATGAGCAAGCAAGATTTTTCTTCCTGTGCCGGCAGTTGTATTTTTGTATATAACGATCTCCCTGTTAATAGCAGGTGCCAATATTGTCTCCTGGTCAAAAAGGTCATCCATTTCTTTTTCCCTTGCGGGTAATTTATACCTGAAGGGTTTTAGGAATAACCAGGCAGCAAATCTACTGGCCAGAAAAGGGGAAAGGAAGGTTAATATTTTTCCTGTAGCGAGAATATAATTGGGAGTAAGGAGAACCTGAACCGGCGTTCCTTTTTTTTGGGCTTTGGTCATACTTTAAAAGCTGCAAGATAAAGAATAAAGACGGGGAAATTTGGTTAACTATTTCTTCTATTTCATATTGGTATCATTTTTGAAAATATCTGAATGTTAAAGCGAGCATAAACCTAAAACTTCAAAGGAGAGTCTTTTGTACATTTAACAAATAAAAACCAAAAATTATGAGTTTTAGAAATTTTTTTATAGTGGCTATTACAGTTCTGTCACTGGCAGGCTGTAAGACAAACCCTTTTACAGGTGAAAAGAACCTGAATTTTGTTTCGAATGAGCAATTGTTCCCAATGGCCTTCCAGCAGTACGACCAGTTCCTGGCCGAGAATAAAGTTGTAACAGGAACGGCAGAAGCCAATACAGTAAAAAATGTAGGTCAAAAAATTGTAACAGCATCTGAGCGATACCTGAACGCAAATGGTTACCAGGGTTATCTAAACGATTTCCAATGGGAATTTAATGTTGTACAAGATGAGGCTGTAAACGCCTGGGCTATGCCAGGAGGTAAAATTGTGTTCTACACAGGGATACTTCCTATCGCACAAAATGAGACCGGGATAGCTGCTATTATGGCCCACGAGGTTGCTCATGCCCTTGCAGATCACGGCGCACAACGTATGAGTGCTGCACAGTTACAACAACTTGGTGCAGTTGCAGGAAGTATTGCTGTAAGTGGTAGAAGTGAACAAACCCAACAAATTTTTGCCCAGGCTTATGGTCTTGGAACAACGGTTGGGGTTATGTTACCTTTTAGCAGAAGCCATGAAACAGAAGCTGACAGGATAGGACTTACCTTAATGGCTATAGCCGGATATGAGCCTGCTGAAGCTGCAAACTTATGGAGAAGAATGGCTGCACAAAGCACCGGAGGAGCACCACCTGAATTTTTGAGTACTCACCCTGCAAGCCAGACAAGGATTGATAATATTACCAAATGGGCACCTGAGGCAAGAGCCGAAGCCGCTAAATATGGGGTAACATCCTTTAAAAAGTAGATTTAAAAATATCTTTATAGAAAGCTGCTCAAAACGGGCAGCTTTTTCTATTTTTAAAAAATGAAAGATCTCCCCAAAGGAAGTAAGAAATTGTTGAATGCCTGGGCATTTTACGATTGGGCAAATTCTGTATATAGTCTTGTGATCGCATCTGCGATTTTCCCCATTTTCTATGGAGCTATTACCATAATCAAGGATGAAGACGGGAAGATCCTGGATGATACTGTTCTCTTCCTTGGCTTTAACTTTAATAACGATTCACTTATAAGCTATGTTACCGCTCTTGCATTTTTAACCGTTTCCATTATAAGTCCGTTCTTATCAGGAATTTCAGATTATGTAGGAAATAAAAAATCCTTCCTTAAATTCTTTTGTTACCTGGGTGCCCTTTCCTGTATAGGTCTATATTGGTTTAGCCTGGAGTTTCTTTGGTTCGGACTGCTTTGTTATTATTTTGCCCTTGTGGGATTTTGGGCAAGTCTGGTATTCTATAATTCCTACCTGCCAGATATCGCTTTCCCCGAGCAACAGGATAAGATAAGTGCCAAAGGTTTTTCTATGGGATATATTGGGAGTGTGATCCTACTTGTTATATGCCTGGCAATGATACTTAACTATGAGGCCTTTGGCTTTGAAAATGAAGGTATACCAACCCGGCTTTCTTTTGTGCTTACCGGGGTATGGTGGATAGGCTTTAGCCAGTATACCTATTATTACCTTCCCAAAGGAAATAAAGGTCAAACCCTTACCAAGGACATCCTCTTTAACGGGTACAGGGAATTAAGGATGATATGGAGGGCAATGCAGCATCAAATTAGATTAAAACGCTATCTCGTTGCTTTTTTTACTTATAGTATGGCAGTTCAAACTATAATGATCATTGCAACGTATTTCGGAATTAAAGAGTTGGACTGGGGAGATCAAAATCCCACTACGGGTCTAATAATAAGTATTCTTCTTATTCAGCTTGTTGCAATTGCAGGAGCCATGCTTACTTCCAGGCTGGCGTTAAGGATTGGCAACATTAAAACACTTATTTTCCTTAACCTGTTTTGGATAGCAATTTGCGTGTACGCATATTTTATCACTACCCCCCAACAATTTTACGTGGCCGCAGGTAGCGTGGGACTAATTATGGGAGGAATCCAGGCATTATCCAGATCTACCTATTCAAAAATGATCCCTGAACATACACTGGATACTGCAAGTTACTTTAGCTTTTATGACGTTTCTGAAAAAATAGGAATTGTTATTGGAATGTCTATGTATGGTGCCGTGGCCCAAATAACGGGAAGTGCTCGGAATGCGATTCTTTTCCTTATTGTATTTTTTATTGCAGGCGTTTTGCTATTACTGCGAGTGCCTAAACAAGAGTTGATAAGGCAGGGTGCTCATTAAAATAAAACCGCGAATAACCAAAAAAAGAATTGGTATTCGCGGTTGATTATTAAATGATGCAATAAAGTTATTTCTTTGTCACTTTCCCGGAACCTGAAGTTTTAAAACTTTCTTTGGCGGGATCTCCCATATATTTAATATCTCCGGAGCCAGAAACATTGGCATTCAATTCATTTTCTACTGAAACTTCAATGTCTCCGGAGCCAGTTACAGATGCGGTAACATTTACTGCTTTGAAATCAAAGGCGAGGAAATCACCGGAGCCTGTTACCTTGCATTTCAGGTCACGGGTAGAGCCTTTTAATTTAACATCACCTGATCCGGTAAGACTTCCATCAAAGCTTTCGGTTTTAATGTCCAGATTCATATTTCCCGAGCCTGTTACGCTTACTTTAAATTCCCGGGCACTTATAGGATCTGAATTGCGGATATGTCCTGAACCCGTTAGTGTAAGACCGTCAAGGTCTTCAAAGGGAACTACTAGTTTTATGGGATAGTTTTTTGAAGGTTGTAGATTAACCCCTTTTTTGATCCCGATCTTTAAAAGCCCACCACTTACTTCGGTTTCTATAAACTCCATTAAATTGCCTTCTGCCTCAAGATCTATTTTTCCTTCCTTCCCGGCTACCAATTGAACTTCCATCATTCCTGTCACAGCAATACGGTCATATTCATTTACGCTTCGGGTTTGTTTAACAACTTCTTTGTTCCCCACTACTTTCTGGTTGCTCCACCATTGAGCATTTGCTGAAGTGATTGTAAGGATAAAAATACCGGCTAAAAGAATTAATTTTTTCATTGTATAAATTTAGGTTTAAGGTTTCTACTGTTTTTGAAATGTTATTCCTGCATAGGTGGAATTTATAATTATATTTCCTCTTCCCGATGCGACAAGGTGATGTCCTGAATAACTTTTATTATTAGAACTCTGACTTTGTTTATTTATTTCAAAATTATCCAGGCCTTTTATACTTCCATAGGAACTGTTAAGTGAAAAACTGAAGGAATGGTTTGCATCATATCCAATTTTTACCCCGGTGTAATCTGTATTAATTTTTACTTCGCCCGCACCTTTGATTATTTTTTCTATAGAAGCGCTGCCATAATCCAGGTTAAGATCTGCACTTTGATATAATTCCCCAATTTTTGTGCTAAGGTAATCTCCGGAACCATTAATGCGTTTTACTTTATCTACGCTTAAACTTCCATAATCACAATTAAACTGAAGTAGTTCCACTCTTTTTATTTTGGAGTTTGTATAATCGGCATTTACTTCAAGCGACCTGGCATCTTCCACGGTAAATTCCGAATAGTCTGCATTAATAACCGCGCGGTTAATATAGCCAAAGCTGCTGTTCCGGGAATAATCGAAGTTGATCTGGTTGCTGTTTCCGCGCAATTCGCCAATATCAATTCTTCCATAATCACAGCTTATTTTTGAATTGCCTGTAAGTTTATCAAGATAAATATTTCCGTAGTCATTGCTCAGGTCAACATTATTTGTGACCGGTGCCCTGACTAAATAATTTATCTCCATATTCACATTGTTGCTCCCGCTAAAAAGCATGTTCCACCAGGAACGATTCTCTTTTGTGAATAACGTACGCGCGCTTACCCCGGCCCCGGTTTGTTTAAAATCTACTGTGATCTCATCCAGTTTCTCCTGTACCTTTTGTTCATCATTGCCGTTGGTCTTTATAATAACTTCAATGCTCACGGTATTCTGGTCCCAGGTAGAAATATCTATATTCCCGTAACTATTGGAGATTTTGAGCAGGGCTTCCGGAGAAACGGAGAATTTTTTAGAGATCTTTTTTTCCTTGGTGTGTTTCCCGTTGAGGTTGCCGGAAGTTGGCCCGTTGCTGCAAAATATAAGCGAAGGGGAGAGGGCCAGTATAAATAGCAGTTTATATAGTGTTGTTTTCATTATTAGGGTTTTTTAGGTCTTTAATATTTTCTATATGTTCCATTACATTATTTAACAGATCTATTCTTTGCTGAAGGTTGGAGATCATAGCAAAAATTACCCGCTTATCCTGCCCGCTCTTTTGAAGATCTTTTTTTAACTTTTCGTAATCCAGATCCAGCTTTTCCATTTGTACTAAAGCGTCCTGAACGATAGCATCGGTTTCAGGAGTAGCGGCTTCTTTCACCTTGGCCAATTCTGTATTAATCAAATTGGTATAAAACAGGTGAGTTTCCTTCATCTCTGGGGAGATCCCTGCCAAGTCACCTTTTTGAGTTAGCGTTCCTGCACCGGGAAAAATTCCGGCCAGCATAATTATGAGAATCAAACCTGCAGCGACCGCAAGTAATGGGCCCCATAATGATCTCAGTTTACCTTTTTCAGGTTCTTTTGAAAAATTGTGTTTCCCAAGTTTCTCAACAAATCTGTCGTAATGACCAGCAGAGGGTTCTGCGATATCATAGTCAACATCCTGAAGGAATTCCTCTAATTCTTTATTGTTCATTTCCTAGTAATTTTGTTCTCAGGCTTTCTTTTGCCCTTGAGATTGATGTCCTGCAATTGGCAGCACTTATTCCTAATATTTCACATATTTCATCATAATCATACCCTTCAATTAAATGAAGGGTGAGTATGACTCTATAACTTTCTTTTAAACTGTTGAGTGCGTTGAGGATTTTTTGAACTTTTGAGTTAACCTCGGCCTCTTTTACATCTACTCCTTCGTGTTCCTCTACTTCATTCTTTAAGGCATCTTCAAAAGGTACATTTTGATACCTGGAATTCTTGTTGATTGAATTGATGCTCAGGTTCACTGTTATTTTTTTAAGCCATGCCCCAAAGGTTGATCTTCCCTGGAAACTGTCGAGTTTTGAAAAAGCTTTAATGAAAGCTTCCTGCATCACATCTTCCGCCTCGGCTGTGTCATTGACAATTCTAAGAGCTGTATTGTACATGGCTTTATAGTATTTATTATAAATTTCCAGTTGCGCCCGTTGATCGCCCTTGCGGCAACGTGCTACCAGTTCTTCTGTATAAGTGATGGTTGGCGTCAAAAATTAATACTTAAGCTCTACCTTAAAGATACATGTGATTTCAATTTGTTACAGTTTAAGGAAAAATAATTTTCAAAAGTTCGGGTGGCACAGGAATTGAAACAATACTCTTGAAAAAATACCCTTAACTCAATGCCTTAGGGAATTGCAGAATTTAACGAGGGTTTTATATAGATTTGATTAACCAACTGCTGTGACAGTTTGACTTAAAATAAGATATGGCTAAAAGCAAATTATTGAACATTGACAGTTTGTCATTTCAGGGAATAGATGAAGATGCCGAATTAATTCCATTAATGACACCTGAAGATGAAGAAGAAATTAATAATGAAGACCTCCCCGAAATACTTCCTATTTTACCATTAAGAAATACGGTTTTATTCCCCGGAGTTGTTATTCCCATTACCGCAGGTCGTGATGCTTCTATAAAATTAATTAATGATGCCAATAACGGAAATAAGGTAATTGGGGTTGTAGCTCAAAAAGATGAGGATGTTGAGAATCCAAAGACCAATGATATTTATTTCACGGGAGTAGTGGCCCGCATCCTTCGGGTCTTAAAAATGCCCGATGGAAATACCACGGTGATCATCCAGGGGAAAAAGCGTTTCCAGATAGCAGAAGTGATCTCTGAAAAACCTTATTTAACGGCTTCTATTAAAGAGGTGCCCGAGAAAAGGCCTAAGGAAAAGAATGCTGAATTTGCAGCGATCATAGAATCCATCAAGGACCTTTCTTTGCAAATTATTAAGGGGAGTCCAAATATTCCTTCTGAAGCTTCTTTTGCGATCAAGAATATTGAAAGCCCATCGTTCCTTATCAATTTTGTTTCTTCCAACATGAACCTTTCTGTACAGGAGAAACAAAAATTACTGGAGACCAATAATTTAAAGGACAGGGCGCTGGCCACGCTTAAATTTATGAATGTTGAATTCCAGAAACTGGAATTGAAAAACGATATTCAAAGCAGGGTTCAAAGCGATATGAGCCAGCAGCAACGCGAGTATTTCCTCCACCAGCAAATGAAAACCATCCAGGAAGAACTTGGTGGTGTGTCGCATGAGGATGAAGTAGAGGAAATGAGAATTCGCGGAAAGAAAAAGAAATGGAGCGAAAACGTTAAAAAGCATTTTAACAAGGAACTTTCAAAGCTACAGCGAATGAATCCGCAGGTGGCAGAGTATTCAATACAGCGAAATTACCTGGACTTGTTCCTTGAATTGCCATGGAATGAATTCACCAAGGATAAATTTGATCTTAAACGCGCTCAAAAGATCCTGGATCGCGATCATTACGGGTTGGAAGATGTAAAAGAAAGGATCATTGAATATCTGGCAGTCCTGAAACTGCGAAACGATATGAAATCACCTATTTTATGTCTATATGGCCCCCCGGGAGTTGGTAAAACTTCCTTAGGGAAATCTGTGGCAGAAGCTCTGGGAAGAAAATATGTAAGAGTATCTCTTGGAGGGTTAAGAGATGAAGCCGAAATACGCGGACATAGGAAAACCTATATAGGAGCGATGCCCGGACGTATAGTTCAAAGCCTTAAAAAAGCGGGTTCCAGCAACCCCGTTTTTGTTCTTGATGAAATAGATAAACTTGCCAGCGGGAATCAGGGCGATCCATCTTCAGCATTGCTGGAAGTATTGGATCCTGAACAAAACAGTGAATTTCACGATAACTTCCTGGAAATGGGATTTGACCTTTCCAAAGTTATGTTCATTGCAACAGCCAATAGCTTAAATACAATCCAGCCGGCTTTACTTGACAGGATGGAGATCATAAATGTTACGGGATACACCATTGAAGAGAAAGTGGAGATCGCTAAACAGCATTTGTTGCCAAAGCAATTAAAAGAACATGGCCTCACCTCAGAACATTTAAAGATTGGTAGAGCCCAGCTTGAAAAAATTGTAGAAGGCTATACCCGGGAATCGGGCGTGAGGAATCTTGAGAAACAGATCGCGAAAATGGTGCGATATGCGGCTAAGAATATTGCGATGGGTGAGGAGTACCAGGTAAAGATCACCAATGAGGATATCTTAAAGGTACTTAAGAGCCCCAGGATGGAAAGAGATAAGTATGAAAGCAACGATGTTGCAGGAGTAGTTACCGGTTTGGCCTGGACCCAGGTAGGAGGAGATATTCTTTTTATAGAATCTATACTTTCTGAAGGAAAAGGAAACCTGAATATTACCGGGAATCTTGGAAAGGTGATGAAGGAATCGGCAACCATTGCTATGGAATATATTAAATCAAATGCCGATAAATGGGGGCTTGATCCGGGAGTTTTCAATAAGTACAACGTTCATATTCACGTGCCCGAAGGAGCAACACCCAAAGACGGCCCAAGTGCGGGGATCACGATGTTAACATCCCTGGTGTCCCTATTCACCCAGCGAAAAGTGAAAAAGAGCCTTGCAATGACAGGGGAAATTACTTTGAGAGGTAAGGTGTTACCTGTTGGAGGAATCAAGGAAAAGATACTAGCCGCTAAAAGAGCCCGTATCAAGGAGATTATTCTTTGTGCCGAAAACGAGCGGGACATCAATGAGATCAAGGCCGATTATCTAAAAGGCTTGAAATTTCATTATGTTACAGATATGAGCGAAGTTATAGATATAGCACTCACCAATGAAAAGGTGAAAAACCCTAAAGTGTTTTAGGTTTTAAGGAGCGTTAAATTATAAATCCTTCTGAAATTTCCCATAAATGGAGACAATTCGGAAGGATTTTTATTTATAGCATTTTTTATTTCTTATTTAGCGCCTCCAAAAACATACGGAATGTTTCCTGCGAAATTGACCAGTCCGGAGGTTGTATTTCTCCCCAGGCACCCGGAGAATCCTGATAATTAAAATAATTGATCCCTATCACATTATTTTGTTGTTTTAAAATTTCTGCAGCTTCCCTCAACCATAAATTTTGGAATTCTTCATCCCCTTTTACCCCAAATTCGGTTATAAAAAATGGTTTGTTGAGGAGTCGAAACCTGGAAGATTTTCTTCCAAAAATTCTTGAAAAGGATTCCTGCTTTTCCGGATCTGTAATATTTTTATCGGGCAAACCATAAATCGCAATACTTATATAATCAACTACATCATTCCCGGGCCACCATTCCAGGGAACCGCGGTCACCTGCCGGACCCCATATCCTTTTGATGTTTTGATGTTGTGCTTCACCAAAATTCATGAAGTAACGATATGCTTTAATATATTCAACAGGATCTTTGCTTTGCCAGGGATACCTGGTAATTGGAATTTCCATTTCGTGCGCAAACCTTAAATACACGGTATCATTAACTTCAGAAATCAGCGAATATATTTCCCGAATTTCTTCATCATAATAACCTTTTTGAATATTTTCCAAAAGGTTATAATCCCAGTTGTTTTCCTTATCCGGACCCGGCTCTACACTTATTATTAAACCGTGACCCCGGGATATTACATCCTCCATTTCAAGTCTCAATGTTCCATCCCTCACACCGTTAAAGTTCGTAAACAGGTGCTCAACACTTACCTGTTTTTCTTTTACCAATAAAAGATTTGGATCAAACAAGCCTATTATCAGTTCCTCATCTTTAGGTTGTTGGGAAACTATTTCTGGTCGCTGGAAATTTTCCTCTGAATAAATTCCTTCTTCATTATTATTCATATAATCAATGGCATCTGTTAGCCATTGCATTTTAAAGGAATCCTCATTTATAGTTTTTGAACCAAGAATTAAAATAGGTTTATCTATAAACCTTAATCTGTGAAGTTTGCGTTGTAATTGATAAGGTATAGTATTGGGTAATTGTGAATTTATAGTTTCTAAATTGGCATTTAGATTTATTGAAGCCATTTTTACATGAGCATCTAAGGGGAAAAATTCCATCACACCTGTTTCCCCTTCTGGCCCCCACACCATTTGCGCTCGCGGGGCTACTTTTTGAATTATAGAGGAGAAACGTTCAAATGCCCCTGTAAAATCTGAAGGGATCATTTCCCAGGCCAGAACCCCCTCAGAAGTATCCATATGTGGAAACAATCTAATATAATACGTCCGGTTATCTTTTAAAATTTCAGTAAAAAGCTCGGTTATATTTTTGTCGTATTCTCCTGCAATGGTTTTTTTCAGGATTTGACTATCCCATATTTCCACAGTAAGTAAAACAGGGATACTGTCGTGAAGATCCGCGAGTAGATTCTTTTCTAATTTCCAGGGCTTGTCATTATTTAAGATCAGGGCATAATGTCGAATTGACCTTGAAGCAGATTGGCTAATTGAATTACCGCGGTCATAAACCCCTAAAACAGGCTCTTCTGGAAGCTCCACCATTTTATTTTTCAGGAACATTATCTTGATCGTAGTGGAATGATACAACCTGTAACCGGCGTAAACAGAAAACATAATAATAAGGAATAGCAGGGGGATGCCAATTTTCTTTTTCATTTAATTTAAGTTGGAGGTAAAGTGTAGGGGTATAAAAACTTTGTTAAAAATAGGTAACTCTTAGAGAATGCCAAAATTTTTAAAAATTTCGATCTCAATACTTCATCTGGAAAGGCTTTTTTTAAATTCTTTAAAAAATCCTACCCCGAAAAATTAAATAGTTTATAAGGCTTGGAGCGGCGGCAATTGTTTATTTTTGTGGCCAATTATTATGAAAATATGAACTCCAGGATCACCATTGCCATAGACGGATTTTCATCTACAGGAAAAAGCACCGTAGCCAAACAACTTGCCAAAGAACTTGAATATGTATATGTAGATACCGGAGCGATGTACCGTGCAGTGGCGTTATATGCAATGCGGAAATCCTATATAAATGGATCTTCCTTTGATGTACAGGCCCTTATTAAAGATCTTCCTTCAATAGAACTCAAATTTGTCTTTGATGAAAAGCTTGGTTTTGCAGCCATATATCTTAATAGGGAGAATGTGGAAGAGGAAATACGAAGCATGGAAGTATCTGGCTATGTGAGTAAGGTGGCAGAAGTTTCTGAAGTTCGTGCCAAACTGGTAGCAGAGCAGCAGCAAATGGGAAAGGAAAAAGGGGTAGTGATGGATGGAAGGGACATAGGAACCGTGGTTTTTCCCGATGCTGAACTAAAGATCTTTATGACCGCTTCTCCAGAAGAAAGAGCGACCCGAAGATATAAAGAGATGAAATCAAAAGGGCAGGAGGTAAGCTACGAGGAAGTTTTAAAGAATGTTGAAGATCGCGATCACCTTGATACAACAAGGGAAGATTCCCCACTAGTAATTGCCGATGATGCTATAGAGATCGATAATTCCTACCTCAATCTTGAAGAGCAGTTTAAGATCGTTAAAGAACTTGCTGATGAGGTAATAGAAAGCCAGGGCTAATATTAAGTTCAGAATTTTACCTGTATAGTATCACTCATTTCGTGCTCTTTAAGTCCTGAAGGGTTTGCTTTATGCAGGACTAAAAATCCGTTTTCTGTAGCAGGTTTTTCGAAGGCTAAAGTTCCGGAAAATGGTACCCAATCTTCGGTCATCCATTCCCCCATTGCGGTAGTATAGGTCTCAGAAATTTGATTCATATTTCCATCAAGAAGTTCCACTGTGGCATTAGCTTCAAAGAACCAGTAACCGCGGGCCTCTCCCGTTATTTTTAGAGGACTAGTAACCAATTGTCCCCGCTGTGGATTTTCAACTCTTAAAAGGTCATTTAAGTTAGGGCCTAATATTTCTTCTTTCTGCTCAATTTCAGTAGTCGTAAATGTGGGGTCCTGCGATTTTTCATCCTTACAGGATGCTGTAAAAATTAGGATCAGAGTTAATAAGTATATTCTTTCCATATTATCTAATCTTGAGAGAATTACGAAGTTGAAGATAAGGAAACAGATTTACTTTCTCAATGTGATGTGAAAGAACGTCTAATGATTTGAAATTTAAAATAATTAATGTATTTTTGCACTCCTTTTCGGCAAAATCATGGAAAAAAGAAAAGGGTTGAAAATCAAAACAATAATCACTTCTAAGTTTTTTATTGCCTGAATTTTTTCCGAAGAGCTTAGGATACAAATATTACAATCAGCAATGGCTGAAGAAACAAAAAATCAAGAAGTTCAGGATACTGAAGTTCAAGCACAAGAGGCTACGTCTCCACAACAGGAAAACCCTGAAAAATTTCTTGCAGATTTTAACTGGCACAACTACGAAGAGGGCATTGATCCTGTAGATGATACCAAACTGGAAGAATTTGAGAAGCTGGTAGCAGAGAATTTCGTTGACACTTTAGATGATGAAGTTACCACGGGTAGAGTGATCAACATCACAGATCGTGATGCGATCATTGACATTAATGCGAAGAGTGAAGGTGTTATTTCCCTGAACGAATTCCGTTACAATCCAGACCTTAAAGTTGGTGATGAGGTAGAAGTTTTAATTGATGTACGGGAAGATGCAACAGGACAATTAATTCTTTCTCACCGTAAAGCCCGTGTTATTATGGCCTGGGATCGTGTGAACAAAGCACATGACGAAAGCTTAATAGTAAACGGATTTGTTAAGTGTCGTACCAAAGGTGGTATGATCGTAGACGTTTTTGGAATTGAGGCATTCTTGCCCGGTTCTCAAATAGACGTTAAACCAATTCGCGATTACGATGCGTATGTAGGTAAAACAATGGAATTCAAAGTAGTGAAGATCAACCACGAATTTAAAAACGTTGTTGTTTCTCACAAAGCGCTTATTGAAGCCGATATTGAAGAGCAGAAGAAAGAGATCATTGGTCAGTTAGAAAAAGGTCAGGTACTTGAAGGTACTGTTAAGAACATTACTTCTTACGGGGTATTTGTTGATCTTGGAGGTGTAGATGGACTTATCCATATTACAGACCTTAGCTGGTCACGTATCAATCATCCAAATGAGATCGTTGAACTTGATCAAAAACTTAACGTTGTAATTCTTGACTTTGATGAAGCTAAGACAAGAATTCAATTAGGATTAAAACAATTACACAAACACCCATGGGAAGCTTTAGACGAAAACCTGAAGGTTGGAGATAAAGTAAAAGGTAAAGTTGTTGTAATTGCAGATTACGGAGCATTTATTGAAGTTGCTGAAGGTGTTGAAGGTCTTATCCACGTTTCTGAAATGTCTTGGAGCACGCACTTGCGTTCAGCTCAGGATTTCGTAAAAGTTGGGGATGAGGTTGAAGCTCAAATCTTAACTTTAGATCGTGATGACCGTAAAATGTCACTTGGTATCAAACAATTAAGTGCAGATCCATGGACAGATATTACTGCGAAGTACCCTGTAGGTTCTAAACACACAGGAATCGTACGTAACTTCACAAACTTTGGTGTATTCGTAGAATTGGAAGAAGGAATTGATGGGCTTATTTATATCTCTGATCTTTCCTGGACCAAGAAGATCAAGCATCCAAGTGAATTCACCAATGTAGGTGATAAACTGGAAGTTGTTGTTCTGGAACTTGATGTTGAAGGACGTAAACTAAGTTTAGGTCACAAACAAACAGAAGCCAATCCTTGGGATAAATACGAAACTGAGTTTGCTGTAGGTACTACCCACACTGCCGAAATTTCTGAAATTGTAGACAAAGGAGCGACTATCGAGTTTAACGAAGATATCACTGCTTTTGTTCCTACCCGTCACCTTGAAAAAGAAGATGGTAAGAAATTAAACCAGGGAGAGAGCGCAGAATTCCAGATCATTGAATTCAATAAAGAATTCAAGAGAGTTGTTGCATCTCACACAGCGATCCATAAAGAAGAAGAACAGCAAATTGTTAAGCAGGCTGCTAAAAAGCAGGCTGCCCAGGCAAGCGAGAACAAACCTACTATGGGTGATGTAAATGCTGAACTTCAGGCTTTAAAAGACAAAATGGAAGGTAAATAATCCTTAACTCCACCCCGGTGGAAACCATTTTTCTATACATTCAAAACCCTTCCGGATAACCGGAAGGGTTTTTTGATTTCAGTAATTACACCCTTTAAATACATGTTGAAATTCTCCACTTATAATTCTAAAAAAATCTTACTTTTGTTTTAACCATTCCAGCCCGCCAAAATTATGAGTCAAAAAGTGTTGCTTAATTCAAAGGAAATCAACATTATTCTTCACCGTTTGGCCTGCCAGTTAATAGAAAACCACCAGGGTTTTGAAGACACGGCAATAATAGGAATACAACCCCGGGGTGTATTTTTGGCAAACAGGATCATTGAGATCCTGGAAAAAGACTACAAGATTAAAAATATTCCTTCCGGCCAGCTCGACATTACCTTTTACAGGGATGACTTTAGAAGAGGGGACAAACCCCTTGAAGCCAATAAGACAAAGATCGATTTTATTGTTGAGGACAAGCGGGTTGTGTTTATAGACGACGTTTTATATACAGGAAGAAGTATTAGAGCGGCCCTTACAGCAATACAGTCCTTTGGAAGGCCTAAGGAAGTGGAATTACTCACCTTTATAGACCGAAGGTTCAGCAGGCATTTGCCAATACAGCCAGATTACAGGGGAAGGCAGGTAGATGCCATCAATGAGGAACAGGTAAAGGTTCATTGGAAAGAAAATCAGGGAGAAGATGCTGTGTATCTTATATCAAAATAAATTATAAATGAGCGAATTAAGTGTTAACCACTTATTGGGTATCAAATACCTTTCCCGGGAAGATATTGACCTTATCTTTAAAACTGCCGATCATTTTAAGGAAGTGATCAACCGGCCCATTAAAAAGGTTCCATCCCTTCGGGACATAACCATAGCCAACCTTTTTTTTGAAAACAGTACCAGGACCCGTTTATCTTTTGAGCTAGCCGAGAAAAGATTAAGTGCAGATGTAATAAACTTTTCTTCCTCCTCATCTTCTGTAAGCAAGGGAGAAACACTTATAGATACCGTGAACAATATCCTTTCAATGAAGGTGGATATGGTAGTAATGCGACATCCAAACCCGGGTGCAGGCATATTTCTTTCTAAACATGTAAATGCAAGTATAATAAATGCGGGTGATGGTACCCACGAACATCCTACGCAGGCCTTGCTTGACACCTATTCAATAAAAGAAAAACTGGGAGAAGTAAAGGGGAAAAATGTCCTTATAGTAGGTGATATCCTGCACAGCAGGGTAGCCTTATCCAATATTTTTGCCCTGAAAATCCTGGGTGCAAAAGTAAAGGTATGCGGACCAAAAACTTTGATCCCAAAACATATTGAATCCCTGGGAGTAGGAGTTGAGACCAATTTAAGAAAAGCGCTGGAATGGTGTGATGTTGCCAATATGCTAAGGGTACAGAACGAAAGAATGGAAATAAGTTACTTTCCAAGTACACGGGAATATACTCAGCAATTTGGCGTTAATAAGGCAATCCTTGATTCCCTTGATAAACAAATTGTAATAATGCATCCCGGCCCAATTAACCGCGGAGTAGAAATTACCAGTGATGTTGCAGATTCCAAACAAGCTATTATCCTGGACCAGGTTCAAAACGGAGTTGCAATAAGAATGGCGGTCATTTATTTACTGGCATCAAAAATAAAACCTTAACTTAAAGGAAGAATTTAAAGCCTCGATCATGAAAATTACGCGTAAGGAGAATTACAGTATTCTAAATTATGATACCGATGATATTGCAGGTTTTGCTACTTATCTCACAAAACATCACGCCGATTTTGATAATGAAAATGTAATAGTGGATGTTTTAAACCATGGCAATCTTGAAGCGCAGGAATTACTAATGTTTCTTGAGATCTCAGACCTTCACAGAGCAAATAAAAAATCCTTTGTAATTGCCAGCAATCCCGTAGCGGTAGAGAAGCTACCTGAAGATATAATCATAGCCCCTACTTTAAGAGAGGCCGAAGATATAATCAATATGGAAGAGCTGGAAAGAGAACTGGGATTTTAAAATGTTATTGGGGAAAAGAAGAAGGTTAAATTAAAAAAAAATGAAGCTCACCATTTTAGGCTGTTATGCAGCGACACCCCGTTCTTTTACCAATCCTTCCTCCCAGGTCCTGGAGATCAACAGGCATAAATTCTTAATAGATTGTGGCGAAGGTACCCAGGTAGAATTGAGGAGGAACAAAATTAAATTTTCCCGCATTGAGCATATTTTTATCTCTCATCTTCACGGAGATCATTTTTATGGACTCATAGGCCTTATTTCAACTTTCAGGCTTTTAAACCGCGAAACCGATCTGCACGTTTATGGTCCCAAAGGAATTAAGGAGGTAATAACATTGCAGCTTAAACTTTCCAATTCCTGGACCAATTACCTTCTTATCTTTCACGAACTTGAAGGAAAAGAACCTCTTGTCATATTTGAAGACGAAAAAGTGCGGGTAGAAACAATTCCCCTTAAACACCGCATTTATACCAATGGATTTTTATTCCGCGAAAAACCCGGCTTAAGAAAACTTCTTATTAATGAGGCTGTTGAACATAAGATAGATGTCTCCCTGTACCAGAGTCTTAAAATGGGAAAAGATGTAATTTCTGAAGACGGAAAATTGATCCCAAATGAATTGGTTACCGCACCGCCCGATGCTCCTCAAAGTTATGCCTACTGCAGTGATACGCTTTTTGATATGGACATTGTTGAACAAATAAAGAATTGTTCTGTCTTATACCACGAAGCTACATTTCTGGAAGAGCATGCAGAGCTTGCATTTCCTACAAAACATTCAACAGCAAAACAAGCAGCAACCATTGCCCGTGAGGCTAATGTAAAAAAACTGATTTTAGGCCATTACTCTACCCGTTACAGCGATATTTCCCTCTTTAAAGAGGAAGCTAAAACCATCTTCCCCCATGTAGAGCTGGGTGACGATGGTAAGATCTTCAATTTTTAAATCTAAATTTTCAATTTATTCATACTCAGTTATTTAGTTTGTAGGAACTAACTGACGAATTATGTTAAAATTTGGATAAATTCGATGAACTACACATCCTAACGTGCATTTAATCGGATTTTTGTGTACTTTGGCTATCCCAAGTCTTATTAACCTACATGCTTATGTACACCATTTCCAAACAATTGTGCGTGGCTTTAGTTTGTGTTCTAATGTTTAGTTCCTGTGCTAAAGACACCGATCATTTAGAAGAAACTGCAGCTCTAAAAACTGCCGATCTTGTAGACTATGTAACCTATAGCCAGATTGAAACTGAAATCCTTCAGGGCGTAAACGACTATAGAAAAAGCAAAGGTCTTTCCGTTCTTAAAAAGGTAGATGGAATAACCTTCCTTGCTGCAGATCATAACGATTATATGATAAAAAACAAGAAGGTAAGTCACGATAATTTTTCCGTTCGCTATACTACCCTGGTAAATACCATTGGAGCAAAATCTGTGAGTGAAAATATTGCTTATGGTTATCGTACTTCAGATGCTGCCATAAAGGCCTGGATTAACAGTGAAGGCCATCGGAATAATCTTGAAGGAAATTTTACGCATTTTGGTATCTCTGTATCCCAGGATGAGGATGGAAAAAATTACTTTACCAATATTTTTGCCCGGAGATAAATTTAGGGTTTTGTTAGTTTTATAAAAAGGGTTAGAGCCAATCTGATCCTTTTTTCGTTTCAGGTTATTTCCTTCTTTGGTTTTAAAGGTTGTGTAGAGCATTCAATACCTATATAAGAGTGAAAAGAAGTTCTTAAAATTCTACGGAATGACAGGTGTTATTATAGTAGGAGGAAAGCGGGCACCTAAATTCTCAATTCTAATTATGGGTTTAATTTCCTCCATTTAAAAGTTAATTTAGTATTCCCAGGCTTACTAGTGGTATCCCCTCTATAATATGGATACTATTAAGGGTCTAATGGATAAACATACAGCAATAAAAAAGGCCGGGTATTAACCCGACCTTTTCTTTCAAATGCCCCTTTTATTAATTCATTTTAACCACTTTAAAAACAGATCTTCGGTTCAACTGGTGCTCCTCTTTGCTGCATCTTTCACATTCTACAGCCAATTCTCTTTCTCCGTATCCTTTATAAGAACCAATTCTATCTGCACTTATCCCTTTTGAGATCAAATAATCATAGGTTGATTTTGCTCTTCTTTCAGCAAGGCCTTCATTATATTTCTCGCTGCCTCTTATATCTGTATGTGATCCAATCTCTATAACCAGTTCAGGATATTTATTGGTCATCAGGTCCACAAGTTTATCCAGTTCTTTTGCTGCATCGGGCCTGATATTATGCTTATCAAAATCAAAATAGATAATATCAATTTCAGCAAGATATTCAACATCTTCAATTGGGTCAAGCTCCATATTGTAAACCAGCTCTTCCTTATCTTCTGTATCCATAGAGTTTACAGTTCCGGTTTTTTCCTGGTATTCTATATGTTTGGCTTCAATGGGATATTCTTTATTCCGACTTATAACGGTTTCATAATAACCGTCTTCATCGGTTTCAAGAAATGCAATTTGTTCGTTGTTTTCATCCTGAAGGATAATATTTGCCCCCTGTACAGGTTTTTGATTTACCCTATCTGTCACATGGCCCTTTAGAACCAAAGGTTTTAATAGATTAAAGCCGAAAATATTATCTACGCCATTATCCCGGTTGGAGGCGAAATAGCCTGTGTTGATCTCGTCTCTTTGAAAATAGGCAAAATCATCCATATTGCTGTTCACCGGTTCTCCAAGGTTTTCTACCTTAATGGTCATTTTACCCAGATCTGCCTTGAAAATATCCATTAAGCCGAAGCCTAAATGCCCATTGGAAGAGAAATACAAAACATTATACTCTGTTACGAACGGAAAGGATTCATCCTGGCTGGTATTTATTCGTTCTCCCAGGTTAACCGGGGCGCCATAAACATTATCTCCAAGGATCTCAACTTTGTAGATATCTGTTCCTCCAAAACCATTTGGCATATCTGAAGCAAAATACAAAGTCTTTTCATCTGCCGATAGTGAAGGATGACCTACAGAATATGCATCATTGTTAAAGGGAAGTTCCACAATATCTTTCCATTGACCATTTACATTGGTGGCACGATAGATCTTAAGATGGTTTGTTTTTTCCTTATCGCGTTTTCCCTGTTTATTATTCAGGTAGTTATTGCGGTTAAAGTACATATACTTCCCATCTTTGGTAATGGTAAGCGGGCCGTCATGCAGGATGGTATTCACATCTCCAGATAATGGATTTACGGTTTCACCGTCTAATTGATAAATATCCAGAAAAGGCTCCCCGTTCCAGGAATAGATCTTGTTCCTTTTAGACATACCTTCATCCCGGGCAGATACAAAATAGATCTTTCCATCGTGCTCATACGCTCCAAAATCGCTTAATCCTGAATTGAAATTTACCATTTCAAGGGAATACTCATCGGCAATGTCAAATTTTTTGATATCTCCGGCCAGCAGTTCGTCAACCACTTTATCTTTTCCGTTTACATCCTTATATTTCTGAAGCCATTGGCGGGATTCGTCATAGCGTTTAACTCCCCGAAGTGCCTGGGCATATTTAAAATAATATTCAGGAGAAACCTCTTCAGAATTAATCGCGTCCCCATAATAGAAAACAGCATTTTCGGGGCTGCGAAGTTTCATATAACTGTCTCCCAGTTTCAGATTGTTATAATTGGTGTTATACTCATTTTCAATGAGGTCTTTATAAACTTCCACAGCTTCAATATAAGCCAGGTCATTATACAATCTATCGGCCTTCTTTTGTTTTCCGGTTTGAGCTGCAACCGTAAAACTATTCCCGATAAAAAGCAGAAGTATTAAGTAGTAAAAATTCTTCATAATAGCTTATTTTATGTTAGAAAAATCGTGGAGATTTATATTTGGTGTTTTTAAATCGCATTTCATAAATAAGGATCACCTCGTGTGAACCTGAAGTATACGGCCTTAGATCTGAAATTGAATATTCATATCCATAGCCTATACGAAGGGGTTCAAAGATTTGAAAATCTACAAATGCTCCTATTGCATCGTCTATCCTGTAAGTTGCGCCTAAGTATAATTTTTCGTCATAGATCACTGTACCGGACATATCAAAGGAAAGCGGTGCTCCTGAAGTTGCTTTTAAAAGGGCAGTAGGTCTTAACTTCCAGTTGGGGCTAAGGTCAAATACGTATCCCCCGGTTAAATAATAATGAACCTGTTCCAGCGCTACATATTCGCTGAATTCATTATTATCATTGTTGAGGATCTTGGGAGCCGACAGTCCTACGTACCAATCCTGGGCAGAAAGATATAAACCAGCCCCGAAGTTTGGCGTCCATTTATTAAAACGCTCCCTAAAGAACGGATCCTGGATCACGCTTGGTTCGTTAAACAAATCTTCATCAAGGTCATAATAGCTCATCCCGCCTTTTAATCCAAATGCAAGGGTTACATCTGCACTTACATTAATGGTATAGGAAAAATCGCCATACAGGTACGTGTAATTTTCATAACCCGTTCTGTCATTTATCACCGAAAGACCTAAACCAACCTTTTCATTGTTAAGCGGAGAATGAATAGATAGGGTCTGGGTTTGTGGCCCACCATCTATTCCAGCCCACTGACTTCTGTGAAGGGCGGTTAAAGATAACCCGTCTCTGCTTCCTGCATATGCAGGGTTAATAGAGATAGTGTTATACATATACTGTGTGAACTGTGGCAATTGCTGGGCCTGGATTGAAAACAAACCTGCAAAAAGCATCGTTATCAGGATATAGAAATTTTTCATGTTTTTACTTTATTTAGTTCCTAAGTAGATGTAACTCTGAATTGATTTTATATGATTTCCATTGCTTCTATCTTTTACATCAACAATGTAGAAATAGGTTCCTGATGGTAACTGGTTTGAAGAAGTAACCGATCTATTGGATTGCCCGTCCCAGTTGTTATTGTAGTTCACTGCCGAGAATATTTCAGCACCCCAGCGGTTAAAGATCTTCACATTATAAGTAAAACAGGTGGGATCTGACGGTGCATCATCTATCATAAAGAAATCATTAAATCCATCACTGTTCGGGGTAACCGCTTTTGAAATTTTTATATCATCCGGGTTACAGGGTAAAGTGAAACATCTATCAATTTCTACAGTAACTTCAGTACTTGAAGGACATCCACCTGCTACAACGTAGGTGAAAGTGTATCTTCCTGCAGCAAAATTTTTCGGATCTATTATGCTGCCATTCAGTTCCCCGGTTTGGGAGGTATCCATCCATGTCCCGGTTTGGTCACTTCCCTCAGCTATAAGATCGAATAGATCAAATACATCTTCTGTTAAATCATTACACAGTTCAACAAATGTTGTTATATTAAGAGTAGCTGAAGGTTCGGCTAATGTCACCTGAACAGGCTCAGATACCACTCCGCTGCTATTTCTTGCAGTGATGCTGTAAGTTCCCGGTTCAAGATCGCTGAAGAATCCGCTTTCCTGGTAATCGGTTCCGTTGATACTATAGGTTAAACCTTCCTCAGTTTCTACTTCAATAGTTCCGGTTGGGACTTCACAGGTTGGTTGAACCACTTCTACTATCACAGGAGTTGCAGGAGTAGGTTCCGGTAACTCAACCACCGTTACGGTGAAGCTACAGGTTGCTGTATTTCCGGCTGCATCTGTTACTATGAAGGTATTGGTTGTTGTTCCTACAGGGAATTCACTTCCTGAAGACAAGCCTTCACGCTGAGCAATTGTAGTACCCGGGCAGTTGTCTGTTGCCGTAGGAGCATTGTATGTAACTACAGCACTTGTAACCCCAAACTCAACATCTACACTAATATTCTCATTACAGGATATCACCGGTGCGATATTATCTACAACTGTAACAGTGAAGCTGATAGTTGTTGTGTTTCCT
This sequence comes from Gillisia sp., assembly GCA_039989915.1. Classification (GTDB taxonomy): domain Bacteria; phylum Bacteroidota; class Bacteroidia; order Flavobacteriales; family Flavobacteriaceae; genus Gillisia. The sequence continues at coordinate 3,588 of JBDXGW010000003.1, read as the reverse complement.
GCAGCATCCGTAGCAGTATATGTTACAGTAGTTGTTCCCACAGGGAATTCACTTCCGGGAGCAAGACCTCCAGTTAAGGTTACAACGGTACCTGCACAATTGTCGGTAGCAGTTGGCACTTCAAAGTTTAATGTTGCGCCACATATTCCTGCGTCAACATTTACTGTTATATCGCTTACTGAATTGAATACAGGAGCTTCATTATCATTAACAGTTACAGTAAAGCTGCAGGTTGCAGTATTTCCTGATTCGTCTGTTGCAGTAAAGCTTACGGTAGTTGTACCTACCGGGAATACTTCTCCTGAAGCAGGTCCCGCAGTTTGTGTTACAGTTACGTTTCCTGAGTTATCATTTGCAACAGGCATTTCAAATTCTACCACTGCTCCGCAAATTCCGGCATCCACATTCATATTGATGTTGGCAGGGCAGGTGATGGTAGGATCTTCCTCATCTGTTACAGTTACAGTAAAGCTACAGGTAGCGGTATTTCCGGCTGCATCGGTTACTACATACGTATTAGTTGTAGTTCCAATTGGAAATTCACTTCCTGAAGGCAGACCTGCAGTTTGTTCTGTAGTAGCTCCACAATTATCGGTTCCAACAGGAGCCTCAAAAGTTACTACTGCGGTAGCAGCTCCTGTATCGGTAGCCTGGCTGATGTTATCAATACAGGCGATCACCGGAGCCTCATTATCAATTACAGTTACAGTAAAGCTAACAGAAACTGTGTTTCCTGCAGCATCCGTAGCAGTATAGGTTACAGTGGTAGTTCCCACAGGGAATTCACTTCCGGAAGCCAAACCTTCGGTTAAGGTAACTTCAGTTCCAACGCAGTTATCACTAGCAGTTGGTACTTCATAGTTTACTGTTGCGCCACATATTCCTGCGTCAACATTTACAGTGATATCGCTTACTGAATTGAATACAGGAGCTTCATTATCATTAACAGTTACAGTAAAGCTGCAGGTTGCAGTATTTCCTGCTTCGTCTGTTGCAGTGAAGCTTACAGTAGTTGTTCCTACAGGGAATACTTCTCCTGAAGCAGGTCCCGCAGTTTGTGTTACAGTTACGTTTCCTGAGTTGTCATTTGCAACAGGCATTTCAAATTCTACCACTGCTCCGCATATTCCGGCATCTACATTCATATTGATGTTGGCAGGGCAGGAGATCGTTGGATCTTCTTCATCAACTACAGTTACGGTAAAGCTACAGGTAGCGGTATTTCCGGCTGCATCGGTTACTACATACGTATTGGTTGTAGTTCCAATTGGGAATTCACTTCCTGAAGGCAATCCTGCAGTTTGTTCTGTAGTAGCTCCACAATTATCAGTTCCAACAGGAGCATCAAAAGTTACTACTGCGGTAGCAGATCCCATATCTGTTGCCTGGGTAATGTTATCTAAACAAGCGATCACCGGAGCTTCATTGTCAATTACTGTTACAGTAAAAGTGGTAGTAACAGAGTTTCCTACGGCATCTGTAGCGGTATAGGTTACAGTGGTAGTTCCTACAGGGAATTCACTTCCGGAAGCTAAACCATCGGTTAAAATAACCTCAGTTCCTTCACAGTTATCAGTAGCGGTTGGAACTTCAAAGTTTACAGTTGCACCACATATTCCTGCGTCAACATTTACTGTTATATCGCTTACTGAGTCAAATACAGGAGCTTCGGTATCGGGAATAAAATTTACTGTTTCAGTTGCAATAGCAGTACATCCGTTTTCACCTGTTACCATCACGGTATAAGTTCCGGCCTGAGTTATTTCCAATGAAGCAGAATTTCCAACCACGCTAGATCCATTCGACCAGGAGTAGCTCACCCCACCTGAAGCGGTAAGAGTAGTAGAAGATACATTACAGCTAAGATCAAGTCCGTTGTTATCTTCGATAGCGGCAGCCGGTACAGTATTATCAAGAGTAGTTGTTACAGAATCGGTAGCGGTACATCCATTAGCACCAGTTACAGTCACTGTGAAAGTTCCTGCAGTCTCCACATTAATAGAAGCAGTAGTTTCTCCGGTAGACCATAAGTAGCTCACACCACCAGAAGCGATAAGAGTTGTAGAAGGTACATTACAGCTAAGAGCAAGTCCGTTGTTATCTGCGATAGCAGCCGCCGGTACAGTATTATCAAGAGTAGTTGTTACAGAATCGGTAGCAGTACATCCATTAGCACCAGTTACAGTTACAGTGAAAGTGCCTGCAGTCTCAACATTAATAGAAGCAGTAGTTGCTCCGGTAGACCATAAGTAGCTCACACCACCAGAAGCGGTAAGAGTAGTAGAAGGATTTGAACAGTTAAGATCAAGTCCATTGTTATTTGAGATAGCAGCAACTGGAACTGAAGAATCAACAGTAGTTGTTACAGAAGCAGTAGCAGTACATCCATTCTCACCAGTTACAGTTACGGTATAAGTTCCTGCAGAAGTTACTTCTAAAGTAGCAGAAGTTCCAACCACCTCAGATCCGTTAGACCAGGAGTAGCTTACTCCACCAGAAGCGGTAAGAGTAGTAGAAGGATTTGAACAGCTAAGAGCAAGTCCGTTGTTGTTTGCGATAGCAGCAGCCGGTACTGTATTATCAAGAGTAGTTGCTACAGAATCGGTAGCGGTACATCCATTAGCACCGGTAACAATCACTGTGAAAGTTCCAGCAGTCTCCACATTAATAGAAGCAGTAGTTTCTCCGGTAGACCATAAGTAGCTCACTCCACCAGAAGCGGTAAGAGTTGTAGAAGGTACATTACAGCTAAGAGCAAGTCCGTTGTTATCTGCGATAGCAGCGGTTGGTGCAGTATTATCAAGAGTGGTTGTTACAGAATCGGTAGCGGTACATCCAGTAGCACCGGTAACAGTCACGGTGAAAGTTCCTGCAGTACCAACATTAATAGAAGCAGTAGTTGCTCCGGTAGACCATAAGTAGCTCACTCCACCAGAAGCGGTAAGAGTAGTAGAAGGTACATTACAGCTAAGAGCAAGTCCGTTGTTATCAGCGATAACAGCAGTTGGTACAGTATTATCAAGAGTAGTTGTTACTGAAGCAGTATCACTACATCCATTAGCACCTGTTACAGTCACTGTGAAAGTACCTGCAGTCTCAACATTAATAGAAGCAGTAGTTTCTCCGGTAGACCATAAGTAGCTCACTCCACCAGAAGCGGTAAGAGTTGTAGAAGGTACATTACAGCTAAGAGCAAGTCCGTTGTTGTTTGCGATAGCAGCAGCCGGTACTGTATTATCAAGAGTAGTTGTTACTGAAGCAGTAGCAGTACATCCATTCTCACCAGTTACAGTTATAGTGAAAGTGCCTGCAGTCTCAACATTGATAGAAGCAGTAGTTGCTCCGGTAGACCATAAGTAGCTTACCCCACCAGAAGCGGTAAGAGTTGTAGAAGGTACATTACAGCTAAGAGCAAGTCCGTTGTTATCTGCGATAGCAGCGGTTGGTACAGTATTATCAAGAGTGGTTGTTACAGAATCGGTAGCGGTACATCCAGTAGCACCGGTAACAGTCACGGTGAAAGTTCCTGCAGTACCAACATTAATAGAAGCAGTAGTTGCTCCGGTAGACCATAAGTAGCTCACTCCA
>JBDXGW010000002.1:0-319317 GCA_039989915.1 Gillisia sp. | reverse complement strand
CCGCAGGCGGGTGTTTTTTACCGAGGTGAAAGCTGAGGAAAAAAATGTATCGGGAACAGAGGCGAGCAAGTTACTCCCACTTGTTCTCGATACAAATTCTTTCCTGCTGCCGCAGTCAAGAATTCACTCGAACTGACGGGGGTATCTCAATTTAATAATTTCTTTTTCCTTTTACATTCCTAGTCGTCAGTTCGACCCTGCCCGGTCTAAGGACGTGTGGTTTTTACTGAGGAGGATTCTCGAAACAAATTTCAAAACCGTCAGTTCGAGTGTTTTTCTCAATGCGGAAGCATTGTGAAAAATGTATCGAGAACCGGTTTAGAGCACAGAACTCCCTCGGTTCTCGATACACTGGCAAATAGGCCGGTCATATTGGTAACCTTGCTTACATCCCACCAGTTGCCGCATTAAAAAAGCTTCGTAATCTTCTAATTTACTTATTTGAGTTTCAGCAATATTTATGATTTATCCTGAAGATCAGACTAATGAGTTTGAAACGTTTAAAAAAATTCGCTATTAAACAAATATTAAAATAAAGACAATAAGGAGTTTCCCTGTTCCATTCTCTTGTAAATGAATTACTTTAAGGATATCAAAAAAAAATTAAAGTTTTAAAAAATCCTGGATTTGACACCATATGTTAGAAACTTTAGAGTTTAGAAACACGCTTAAAATAAATTTAGTAACCCAATAAAAACATAAGATGGACTTAAAAAACAAAGTAGTAGTAATAACCGGAGCTTCCAGTGGAATAGGAAAGGCAACGGCAATGAAGTTGGCTAGTGAAGGGGCCTCTGTGGTATTATGTGCCCGAAGTGAAGATGAACTAAAACAATTAAAAGATAAAATAGAAAACGATGGCGGAAAGGCATTGGTTGTAAAAACAGATGTGACAAAACCCGCTGATTTTCAAAATGCCGTTTCTCAAACCCTCGAAAATTACGGGACAATTGATGTCCTTATCAATAACGCGGGACTCATGCCCCTTTCCTACATCGAAAAACTCAAGACAGATGAGTGGGAGAAGATGATAGACGTCAATATCAAAGGCGTACTCAACGGTGTGGCCACCGCATTGCCCACCATGCGTAAGAATAAAAGCGGACATATTATCAATATTTCGTCATCTGCAGCGCACAATTACTTCCCCGGTGGGGCAGTATATTGCGCCACCAAGATAGCGGTAAAAATGTTTTCTGAAGGCTTAAGAAAAGAATTGGCGCCGAAATACGGAATAAATGTGACTTCCATAGAGCCGGGTGCAGTGGATACGAGTCTTTTTGAAACCATCACAGACGATGACATTAAGGAGAAAATTAAAGGAATGAAAGAAATGACTACCCTGGAAGCTGAGGATATAGCCAATGCGATTTTCTACGCCTTAAGCCAGCCCGACAGGGTAAATATTAACGATGTGTACATCATGCCCACAGAACAGGGATAATTATTATTAACACTAAAAAAAAACCAATATAAAATGAGTGGAGAAGGAACGAGAGAAGCGATAGAGACCATCAACCCCGCAACGGGAAAGAGTCTTGATCGCTATGAATATATGAACAACCAGGAAGTAGATGCGGCTATTTTAAAATGCCATAAGGCCTTTGAAAAATGGAGGGAAGTCTCACCGGAAGATCGGGCTGAGTTCATAATAGCCATAGGAAAAGCCCTGACGAATAACAAAAAAGAGCTGGCGCAATTAATGACCAATGAGATGGGAAAGACTTTAGAGCAAAGCCTGCAAGAGGTGGAATTATGCGTTGCCATTTGTCAATATACTGCTGAAATAGGACCGAAGGAGTTAAAAACCGAGGACCGAGATATGGTCAATGGAAAAAAAGGCCGCGTTGTATATGCTCCCATTGGTGTAATATATGGCATCCAGCCATGGAATTATCCAAGTTATCAAGTGGTGCGTTACTCGATAGCCAGTCTCATGGCCGGTAACGCGGTTTTATTAAAGCACGCTTCAAACGTGACCGGTTCTGGTAAACTTTTGGAGCGCATATACCGGGAGGCAGAACTCCCGGATGGTTTATTTACCACTTTGGTGATCAATCACGATCAATCTAATGAGGTAATAAAAAATAAATTGGTACGGGGAGTAACACTCACGGGAAGTCCAGATGCAGGAAAAGACATTGGCCAGAAAGCCGCCGCTGAATTGAAAAAAACGGTTCTGGAATTAGGGGCCAATGATGCTTATTTGGTTTTCGAAGATGCCGATATTGACAAGGCGGTAGAGGAATGTGTTAAAGGGCGTATTTACAACAATGGAGAAACCTGTATTGCCGCGAAGCGCTTCATCGTAACAGAGAAAGTGTATGAAGAATTTCGGGAGAAATTCGTGAAGACTATGAGTGAAGTAAAAATGGGTGACCCTAACGACGAAAACACTCAATTAGGCCCCATAGCACGCGAAGACCTTCGGGATGACCTGCACCAGCAAGTATTGAAAAGCGTTGAGAATGGAGCCAGAATAGCCTGTGGTGGAGAAATTCCTGAAGGGAAAGGATTTTTCTACCCCGCCACTGTATTGGAAAATGTACAGCCCGGCCAGCCTGCTTACGAAGATGAACTTTTTGGCCCTGTAGCTTCATTGATCAAGGCCAGGGATAATGAAGATGCCATGCGCATCGCCAACGACAGCCGCTTTGGACTGGGTGGAGGGATCTTCTCAAAAGATGAAGACGCTGCCTTCCTAATGGCAGAGAAGTACTTTGATACCGGAATGGTTTTTATTAATTCCTTCGGTCTGGCAGATCCGGCCATTCCATTTGGCGGGGTAAAAAATTCAGGCTATGGACGGGAACACGGTGGGTTTGGATTAAAAGAATTCGTGAACATTAAGGGTATTATGAAAAGGTAGTATATTATTACCGGCTACTTTAAAGCCTGCTGCTATGGTGGCAGGTTTTTTTATAAATGTCCTGAAAGAGTGACTTTCCTTAAGAAGTTTGACTGCCTCGAATATGCGGTTTCAAATTTCATAACAATAAAATGATAGATTCCTGTTAGGGGATTACTTCTTAACACGATTTTTTAAAATGATTTCTTAACCATTCCTTCTTTATAAGGTTTGGATGTGTTTTTAATCACAAAATCCACAACACCAAGTACCAATTCCTCTTCTGTAATTACATCAACTTTCCATTGGCCTTCCCTAATATTTTTTTTATAAGTATATCCACGGAAACCACTATCACGCCCACCGGCAACTTCAAAGCCAAGATCATCTGTTACTTCCCATTTCCCGGTTTCGGGATTGTAGCGTTTCCACCTATGAAAAATGGCCTTTTTTAGATCTGTAGGTGCAAAAACAGAAGTGAACACATACACTCTTTGACCTTCCTGACGATGAAAATTGATATTATGTTTACGCCAAAATACATACCATTGATCCTTCTCGTAAGTAACGATGTATTCGTTATTTTTTCTTTGCACATCATGAGCCACCAACCCGGTATCCAGAGCCAGCGGCACTGGTGGAATAAGGTTGAAATAGTAAAAGACATTAATTGTTATATAAATAGAAAAGATAAGGCCCATCAGTTTTTTTAGACTTATCTCAGCTCTTGTGCCCGGGCTTGACCTGAAAATAAACCTGATGAGTGCCAGCGTAGACCACAAACTTACAAGTCCCGAAATGATAAAAATAAAGGTATTCATCATCCTGATAAGCGTGGGAATCATAAAGGCGAAAAAGGTAAAACTTATAAAAAAATAAACACTGAACTGAAGGTATTTATTGGAGATCTTCTTTTTAAGAAACTCGTTTGCAAATAAGAGCAGAACCAGCAGTATGAAAAAAACCATGGTTTTTGACATGGACACACTTCTGAAAAAATAGATGACAAAAGCACTTGAAAGTGCGCCAAAGAAGAACTGTATAGCAAGCGGCAAATATTCGGAATAACGTCTTATAAAAGTACTTTCCCACCTATCATCATTCACTGTATTATATAAATAAAGCGTTATAGAAAGTAAGGTCATATGCGAGCAAAGTACCACCGTATCATAAAGACGATCTATTCGCCCTAAGGTCAAGGTGTCAAAAATAAAACCACCCATAAAAAAAAGAATGGGAGCGTACTTTTGATTGCGGGTAACATACCTTCCAAAAGCACTTTTTTTATATCGTACTAAAGTTCTTTTCATACTATATTGAGTAGCGGCAAATTTAGCGTAAAAACTTCATCCGGATAATAAACAATGAACAATGAAAATGAACAATAACCAATATGTTTCACCCATTGCAGGTTCCAGATTTAAATCCATTACTTTTGAGTGATGATCCGGTTTCTATCTCTTAAATGAAAAAAAATAAAAAAATAAAGCAGCCCTGGCCAACTAAAGATGCTATGGTCCAGATCTATGAAGAAAACTTGTGGGGCGGGGATAGTGTTGAATATTATTCCGGTTCAGGTTCACATCACCCTGAGCTGGTAGATCCTTATGTGGAAACGGTATCTGCATTTTTAAAATCCTTTGAAACTCCTCCCGTTATATGTGATCTGGGGTGCGGGGATTTTAATGTTGGGAAAGAACTGGTAAGGTTTTCAAAAAAATATATTGCACTAGACATAGTGCCGGATCTTATAGCGCATAATAAAACAGCATTCCAGGCAGAGAATTTAGAGTTTCAGGTTCTGGATATCGCACAGGAGGATCTGCCTTCGGGCGATTGCGCGATTCTAAGGCAGGTGTTACAACATTTATCGAATGCAGAAATAAAAAGTGTAGTAGAGAAATTATACGCTTTTAAATATGTTATTCTCACCGAGCATTTACCGGAAGGAAGTTTTGCACCCAATAAGGATATTATCTCCGGCCAGGGAAATAGGCTGAAAAAGAAAAGTGGTGTAAATATAACAGCACCACCCTTTAACTTTAAGGTGCAGGAGGAAAAACAAATTTTATCGGTTAAACACCCCGGTTTTAAAGGAGTTTTAGTAACGTCACTGTATAGGGTAAAGTGAGTTGTGAACCCTTCCGTCTTAAGCAGCTATAATATTTTATTTTTTAATAAAATTCCGGAAAGCTGCTTAAGCCACCTTCCCTTGAAAAGGGAAGGAGCTTTTAATTTGAGGTAAATTGAAAAATTTTGCGAATCTTCTCTATTCTACCTTCCTGGCTCCCGCCCCGTCGGGCAGGTTAGTATTGAAGGATTTTATAATTCTAAATATTTTGGATGCGAGTTTAATTCCATTTGTATGATGTATAATGTTGTATGTTGAACGTAGGAATATCATCCTGAATATCATCTTTTTCTTAGCAGATTTTTCCGGCCTACGAAAGTTTATCGTAAAATTTGAAATGAGAGGGGCGTAAAAATTTTAGGCTGTTTGAGCGAAACATATTAATCTCGTTTGAATTCATTTGCCCGCGAGTTCCTAAAATTTAGCCACCGAATGAAAAATTTAGATAAGCTTTCGTCAGCCTAGACTTTTTTTGGTTCTTTTTCTTGCAACCGACGACCAACGGGAGAGGATTGCAACAAAAAAAGAACAAGCGATCCTATGGAAGTACACCTTCCATTAAAAACGTCACCTATTGTCACTCCATCTAAGTATCTTGGTCATCTAAAACAAACAAAATGTCTCAACGCCTCCTTACCAAGTCCCGCTTCAAGATCGCCATGGATTGCCCAAACAAACTCTTCTACACCAAAAAGAAAGAGTATGCCAATAAGCAATTGGACGATCCTTTTTTGCAGGCCCTGGCGCAGGGAGGTTTCCAGGTAGAAGAACTGGCGCGGCTCGAATTTCCGGAAGGGATCTTAATTGAAGGGAACGACTGGAATTATGATCTGCTGGCAGCGCAGACAGAAGAGCTGCTGCAAAGGGAGAATGTGGTGATCTTTGAAGCGGCGTTTAAGTTTGAAAATCTTTTTATTCGTACAGATATTCTCGTGAAGAGGGGGAATCATATTCAACTTATCGAGGTAAAGGCAAAATCATTTGACCCGGAAGATGAGAATCTGTTAGTTGGTAAAAAAGGCGGCCTGGTCGTCGGCTGGAAGCCTTATTTGTTTGATGTGGCCTTTCAGCGGAATGTGATGCAGCAATGCCACCCGGAGTGGAAGATAAAGTCCTATTTAATGCTGGCCGACAAATCAAAAGAATCACCGGTGGAAGGTTTGAATCAGCTGTTCCGAATCAGCAAAAAAGCCGACAACCGCACCGGGATCACCAGGAAGATCGAAAGTCTGGAAGAGATAGGGGGTCAAAGTGTGTTGGGAAGGGTTTCGGTAGATGAAATTTTGAATGATATAGAAACGGGGAAATATCTATGCTTTGAAAATTTGAATTTCCACGAAAGTATAAAGGTATTTTCAGAACATTATGTAGAAGACAAGTTGTTCAATAACCCGGTTTCCTGGAATTGTAAGGGATGTGAATTCACCGCCACCCTCGAGGAAGAAGCAGAGGGTAAAAAATCGGGGTACAAAGAATGCTGGAGCAGTCAGATGGGCTGGAAAGAAGAAGATTTTTCCAAAGCCAATAGCTTTGGGATATGGAATTTCAGAAGAGGCAGCCGACTTTTTGAAGAAGGTAAAATTTTTCTCGATGATCTTGATGAGGATGATATAGGACTAAGGCCGGAAGCCGGCAGGATCTCCCCTTCTGAACGCCAATGGATACAAATAGAAAAAACCCGGAGTGATGACCGGGGGCCTTATGTTTTAAAAGAGGAACTACGGCAGGAAATGAATACCTGGAAATTTCCGCTCAACTTTATAGATTTTGAGACTAGTGCCACTGCCCTACCCTTCAACAAAGGCAGGCGGCCATATGAACAGGTGGCGTTTCAGTTTTCACACCATACAGTAGATGAGTCCGGAAATGTAATTCACGAGAGTGAATACATCAATTTTGAACCGGGAAATTTTCCCAATTTTGATTTTGTACGGGAACTAAAGAAAGCACTGTCAAAAAATAGCGGCAGTATTTTCAGATATGCTGCTCACGAGAACAGTATTCTTAATGCTATTTATTGGCAGTTAAAAGACAGCTATGAATCAGATAAAGTAGAGCTTCAGGAATTCATAAAAACCATTAGCCAATCTACAAAGGACAGTGTGGAAAAATGGTGCGGCGACAGGAATATGATAGATCTACTGGAGGTGGTGAAGAACTATTATTACGACCCGTACATGGGCGGCTCCAACTCCATTAAAGCCGTTCTGCCGGCGGTTCTTAACTCATCTGAATATCTTCAGCAGAAATATTCCCAACCCATTGCAGAGATCGGCCTGAGCTCGAAGAATTTTGACCCCGGTCATATCTGGTTTCAATTTCAGAATAAGAAACTGCTGAGTCCGTACAAGGTCCTTCCTCCACTCTTTTCCGATTGGACAGAGGAACAACTCGACGCCACAATTTCAGGTATGGACAACATCGCCGATGGTGGTGCTGCGCTCACTGCTTATGGCAAACTTCAATACACCGATATGCCGGAAAAAGAACGCCTGGCAATAAAGAAATCATTGCTTAAGTATTGCGAACTGGATACTTTGGCGATGGTGATGATCTTTGAGTATTTCAAGGAAATAGTTAGGAGTTAGGGGTTAAGAGTTAGGAGTTTTTTAGTCGTCTTTAGACGGTTGTCGGTGGACGGTAGACGGCAGCAAAAATATTCTCACAATCTTCCCCTCCTCCGGAGGGGTGCCTGAAAGGCGGGGTGGGATTTTAAAAGGATCATCTTAGTTTAACCAAATACAGGATACATTATACATCATAAAGTTTACAAAATACAGCAATCAATACTCGATACTTCTTTGGTAGACGGTAGTGTTCGGGTTATGAGTAATGAGTTTTTTAGTTTGTAGACGGTAGAAGGTAGACGGTACGAAAAATATTCTCGTAATCTTTCCCCTCCTCCGGAGGGGTGCCTGAAAGGCGGGGTGGGATTTTAAAAGGATCATCTTAGTTTTAACCGCCTACAGGATACATCATATATTATACATTATACAGTTTACACAATACAGCAATCAATACTCAATACTTCTTTGGTAGACGGTAGTGTTCGGGTTATGAGTTATGAGTTATGAGTTATGAGTTTTTTAGATTGTAGACGGTAGAAGGTAGACGGTACGAAAAATATTCTGGTAATCTTTCCCCTCCTCCGGAGGGGTGCCTGCAAGGCGGGGTGGGTCTTCAAAAGGATCATCTTAGTTTTAACCGCATACAGGATACATTATACATTATACATCATACAGTTTACAAAATACAGCAATTAATACCCAATACTTCTTTGGTAGACGGTAGTGTTCGGGTTATGAGTTATGAGTTTTTTAGTTTGTAGACGGAAGAAGGTAGACGGTAGTAAAAATATTCTCGTAATCTTTCCCCTCCTCCGGAGGGGTGCCTGAAAGGCGGGGTGGGAATCTCCATCTACCGAATGGGGAGTTTCTCACCCGGAAGTAAAGTAAATTGTAATCTGTAGAATGTATAATAAGAATTCTGCGCAATTCTGCGAGTTCAGCGGGAAACTATTTGGGGAATTAACTAAAGGAAAGGTTCACTGCAGCGGAGCTGTTATATTTTTTAAACTCAAAATTTGAAATTCATGCGGTTATCGAAAACCGGGTAAAATATTATATTAGCGCGAAAAAACATACACCCCCCAACGCACAATAAAATGACCTGGTACAACATAAAAAAGCTGGAAAGAAGACTCGGCCATGACGAATTATCCGAAAAGGAATCCCTCCACTACCTTCTCGCTTTACTGATAATAATGTCTATTTGTATCTTCTTTCCTGACTCGGTAACCTCCTATTCTGATTTTTCCTGGTATTTCATCGAATTCGGATTCTTTCTGGGAACCCTGATCTACGCTATTCACAGCGCCTATAAAATAAATTCCCGGGGTCAAAACAGGGATTTCGCAAGGCGATTTATTTCCCTTACCGTGGTTCACGGTCTCCGGCTCCTTATCTGGGTTGCGGTTTTAGGATTGCTTTACAAGATCATTATGTTCATTATTCCGCTGCCTATATTTTTATTTATAAACGAAATCCTCCTTCCCAACTGGACAGACCTTGTAGTTTTTACAGGGATATTTTTCCTGTTCGCCCTCTTATTAATAAAGTCTTTTAAGAGAATCAATTCTCCAACTTTTTAGGTTTAATATCATCTTAATTTCCAGGATTTTTTAGACTCATATCTCCGGGCATCTGCTTAAAATATGCGGGAACAGCGGGAAAAAAAAGACTAAAGGTATTAGAATGATTTTCCATTAAATTTTGGCCCACCTACGCTAAGGCTTGGCCGGGGAATGATTGTTACCCTGAAATCTGAATCTGGAATTTTTAATCATTTTCACGCAACCTTTCAGGATTTGAGGGTCATTATAGTATAGAACCTAACAAACCAAGAAACCTGATATGAAAAAGCTACTATTTATTCCGGTACTAATTTTATTGCTTACCTCCTGCTCTGCCGATGACGATATAAAAGACATTTCCTATACGGGGGAATGGAAACTTGTAAGAACTTCTGCTTTAGGCATGGTGCAGACCGGTGCCGAAATGGAATGGCAGGAAACCTATTTATTGAGGGCCGATGGAACCTTTAAGAAAACCAGGGTGAGGGATGGCGAAACCCTTACTGCTGAAGGAACTTATAATATAGAAAATGTAGTGCCGACCCAGGGCGGGGAAATAGTAGCCCGGATAGCCATGGTTTACATGGAATCAAATCCAATAATTGCCACCTGTTATTCCGATAAATTGGAGGAGGATCTGTTTTTCAGGACCGAAGATCTCATGGTAAGCAACTGGCATGCATGTGACGGCCTGGGCCTGGAATATCAAAGAAAAAAATAACAGTATAAATAAGGTACCTCTATCCGGGTTGCCGTGGGAAGTTACTGAGATCTTATTAAACTATAAACAGGTAAGAATGAAAAAAAGAAAATTAATAATCCTGAATCTTATTTTATTAATGACAACGGTCTTAATATCATCCTGCTCCAAAGATGATCCTGAGTTTGTTGAAATTAATGGAAAATTTTTAGGCGGCATTTCAGATTGTGAGGGAGCAGAATGCAGAGATTACATAGAATTCATTGGAAATTCCCAGGCAGATCTTGCAATGGGGGATATAATTTCCAGAGTTGATTACAAACTCATTGACAAAAAAATTGAACTTTATTTTGATAGAGACAGGAAAATGAATTTTTCATTTATGATCAAAGATGAAAGAACCATGGTTAGGATCGAGGACAACACATATTGGATAAAATTATAATCCTTTTACAACTGAAAAATTTCGGACTAATAATTTAGAATTTGCAGATTCTGATCTTCGCAGATCCTTAACCACAGTTCTGCGTAAATCTGCTTAAAATCGGCGGGATCAGCGGGAAAAAAATGATTGATTGTTAATGGATCACGGTTCTCACTCGCTCCGTCAAGCTGAACCTGCCTCGTTCCGTTTAAGCGGGTTTATCTTAACCCGTAGGATTATTTTCTTTTACACAAAAAAGCCCTCCTACATTGGGTTAACCAGGTGTAGAAAGGCTAAGATAAACTATGATTGGATTAAACTAACCTCAGGAAAAAATGATCCCGATCTAAGTTTATTAAAATTGGACGGTTACTTCACTGGAACAGTTCGTAGTTCCCGTTTCGCATACCTTATAGGTGAGAGTACCACCCCCTTTAAAATGTGTTATATCTGTATAAGTTCCGGTGTTATCTATAGTGATCTGATTACCTCCATCCCTATATATATCCACTTTAGCTGATGTTCCCGCAGGAGTCCAGGAAAGGTCTGTTTGCCAGGCACCTTTAACTTTATAACCAGTTGCAGTAAGAGTGATATGCCCCGGGTTGGTCTCATTAATATTTACTGTTACCTCCCGCGATCTTGTTGTTGTTGCGCCGTCATCATCTGTAACCAGGAGATTAACATTGTAAATTCCGGGATTTATATAGGTATGAAGGGGGTTGGCAGAGGTGGAAGAACTCCCGTCTCCAAAGTCCCAGCTCCAGGAAGTTATTGAACCATCAGAATCGGTGCTGGTATCGGTGAATTGGACCTCGAGATCATTGGTCAAATAGGTGAAATTGGCAGTGGGTGGAAAGTTTCCATCGACAGCCCCCACGGTAATATATTTTGTTATAGTCTGGAGATCGTGAAAATTATCATTGACCATTAAGTCCACCCTGTAATTGCCAGGTTGAGCATAGGTGTGAACCGGATGTTGTTGGACGGAGGCCCTGCTGTCATCTCCAAAGTACCAGGTCCAGGAAATAATGGTACCGTCTTCATCTGTACTGGTATCTGTGAATTGGACCTGCAATCCGTCTACACTATAAGTGAAGCTTGGAACCGGGGAAATATTAGGTTGGAAGTCTCCGGTATCCTCAAAATTGGCGGTAACTCTTGAGGAACAATTATCATAATTGATCTCACAAATATGAAATACATCAGCCCCTTTTCCCCTGGTAGTTAATTTATACCTACCATCATTATACCATCTTGCGAAATAACTGCCATTGCGATAGACCTCTATAAAAGGATCTTCAGTGGGTTCCCAGGTAAGGTGGATGGTGTTATTATTTTTATCTTTAAATCCGAATGCTTTCAGGTTAAAATCGGGTGGTGCGGGAGCAGTGAAAACTACCGGATCCCAAAGGCTGTGCGCCAGGGAGGCGGTTCCTGAGGGTACATTGGTAACAGCATCTGGGGTGGAGTTTTTAATGATCTCTGCCTGTAGAACTTCAGGTGTGATTTCAGGATGTTTTTCCAGATAAAGTGCAGCAAGCCCGGCAACATGAGGTGCGGCCATTGAAGTACCACTTGCCTGCCTAACAGATACATCATCCACTTGGGAAGCTGAAGTAATCTCGTAGCCGGGTGCATAAATATCCAAACAATCTCCAAAATTTGAAAATCCTGCTCTCTCATTAGTGATCATACTTGCTCCTACTGTGATTGCTGAAGGAGTTCTGGCCGGGCTTTGTGAACAGGCATCAGTGTTTCCGTTTCCTGCCGAAATTGCATAATTAATCCCGGCTGAAATAGAATTTTCAATTGCAATATCCAGAGGTTCAAAGGCCGCTCCCCCTAAACTCATATTAACTACTGCAGGCTTTATTGCATTCTCAGTGATCCAGTCAACCCCCTGAATTACCCTAGACTCACTGGTGATTCCCCTGCAGCTAAAAACCCGTACCGAAATTAAATTAACTTCTTTCGCGACCCCATACTTACTTCCACCTACCGTTCCGGCTACATGGGTTCCATGGCCATTACAGTCATTTCCGGGTTCAAGATCCGGATCATTCACATCGTATTCCGCGTCCGGATATAATTGTACAAGGTCAACTCCCAATGATGCCCTGCCTCCAAATTCTTCATGGGAATATCTTATTCCTGAATCCATGATATATACATTCACACCGCTTCCGGTCGCCGTATATGAGTAGGCCCTGTCCAGTTTTATTCCCCGCTGGTCAAGCCTGTCCAGGCCCCAGGTTGGATATTCCTGAACGGTAACAGCCGTGGTTACTTCAATATTCCCTAATTCAATAATTCTGTCCGGGGTAATAGAAAGGATCCGCGGATCTTTCCGAAGTTTTTCTGCCTGAGCCGGTGTTAATTTTGCAGTAAACCCGGTTAAAGCATGTTTATAGGTGCCTTTGATCCGGGCTGCCGGCATTGATCTTACTTCTCTCACCAATGTTTCCAAAACTTCCAATGCCCTATTGTCCTTATTGCCGGGTTTTTTGGATAACAGAACTACATACTGATCTTTTATGATTCGGGAATCATTTGAAATACCGGTAACAAGATCAATTTCCTGTATAAACTCCTCCTCTAAATTGTCTGTACTACAGGAAAGAGACAGACAAAGACAAATTAAAATGGTTAATGTTTTTTTTGATCGGTTAATAGTTGCATTCTTCATAACTGTATGAATTAATTTATTATTAATAATTAAGGGGGATCGGGTGTAATAGTTAAGATTTATAACCTGCTTATTGATAATATCCGGGGGTGAATAAATCAATACCCAATAAAAAATTCAATCCTGAAAAATGTTTTTAATAGTGAGGTGTAGTAACCGCTAATGATTTTCCACCAGATTATTTAAATTATTAATTGATATATAATTCCTTCTTTTCAGGAAAAATTTAATTAAACAAGCAACTTGCGATTTGGAAAATCTTTATAGGGAAGATGTAAAATTTTTAAAGGCCAAGGTTTAGCTCTTTAAAGCAAAAACGTTAATCTGTTTTTACTTGCAGAAGATACAATTTACAAAAAAGCCACAACAATCTTTTAACTTCAGTTTAACATTTTAATTCGCTAACAATCAGAAGGTTATATTCCGTGCCTTATAAGTTTTAAGATCTGCTTGTTCTGCTTTAAATCGGCGGGATCAGCAGGAAAAAATATTAATTGTTATTTATTGAATTTGATCCATTTGGGAACAAGAAATTTTTAACCTCGAGCCCGGGATTTGAATTTTGATTCATTTTTGAAATTTGGTACCTGGTGTCTGGTACTTGAAATCTTCCGGCAGTCAGGTTTGGAATTAACACCCATATCAATTTTTCTCATTATTTTTAATTGTTCCCGTAGGTTTATCCCATTTAATAATATAAGCAGATAATGAGTAAAAAGGAATTAAATACCAGTCAAAAAGAACAACTGATTAGCGAATTAAAGATGCGCTTTGAAAAGAATATGCACCGGCATCGGGAAATGAACTGGAAAATTGTAGAGACCCGACTACTGGCTAATCCAGCTAAATTATGGTCGCTACATGAAATGGAAAGAACCGGTGGCGAACCCGATGTAACCGGATTTGATAAAAAGAGCGGGGAATTTATTTTTATAGATTGCGCTGCGGAAAGTCCCAAAGGCAGAAGAAGCCTTTGTTATGACCGGGAAGGATTGGAATCCCGAAAAGAACATAAACCAAAACACAATGCGGTAGACCTGGCCGCTGAAATGGGCATTGAACTTCTCACCGAAGAAGACTACCGGAACCTTCAAAAATCCGAAAATTTTGATCCCAAAACTTCCAGCTGGCTGAAAACCCCGGAAGATATAAGAGCGCTGGGCGGCGCTATTTTTGGCGATTTTCGCTACGGGCGGGTATTTATTTATCACAACGGGGCACAGTCCTATTATGCCGTAAGAGGTTTTCGCGGATTGCTTCGGGTTTGATGAAAAGGAGGTTAACTTTTAATTTCTGGGATCGTCATCCTTTTTTTCATTCAATCTATTTTCCCCGCAGATACCGCAAATTAATAGCAGATTCCCGCAGAATTTGATCCTAAGAATCTGTGAAATTTGAGTTCACTTTTTTGGTTTTACGCCTTCCCTTAAGGGAACAAAAAAAGTGTTGAAGTTCTATTTAACCATTTGACTTGCTCCTGAACTGGTTTCAGGATCTAGCGTTGTATAATAAGTCCCCGAGCCAAATTCAATAAAATTAAAAAGACCTCACAGGTTTTGAAAACCTGTGAGGTCTAATATCTAGGGGGCTTTTCGAAGCCTAAAAGAATAAAATTTTACTTCTTAGGAGGCAGCGCAAATGCCACGGCATCGTGTTCAAAATGCCCTCTGTGGGAACCATCGCAGAAGGGTTTGTTCTTTGAGAATCCGCAGCGACATAAGGAAACGGCTTCCCTTCCGCCAAGGTCATATGCATTTCCTTCTTTATCTACCATTTCAAAATCTCCCGCTATGATAAGGGATCCATTATTGTTTACTGTAATTTTTGTCTTGCTCATAATATGTTTGTTATTAATTGTATTATTATCCTTTCGGGTTCCGGGGCACAGCCACTACCCCTTCATTCCAATTTCGCATCGCTTCTGCAAGAATAACCCAAACTTTCAAATATCCCATATATTATATGTTTTTTCTTCCCCTCTTTTATCTGAAACCTCTCCGGCATATGATCGATGATCTTTAGCCATTCATTCCTGAACCTATAAATTCCAGCCGAAAATAATTTCCCGTTTCACCTTTTCCGGCTTTCATAAAAATTACCTAAAGTGGGTGGAATGCTCTTTCAGACCCGTATTTATTTCTAAATTTACTTTCCGCCGAATTAATTAAGATCTTTAAAATCCAGCAATACAAGGCTTTGCCAAAGGATTTTTTAGTTAAATGTTTTTAAAAAATAATTCCATGCCCGATATATCAAATTTTTCTGATAAATCAATTAAGCAAATATTAACAGATCTAAAGGAGAAACAGGAAGTCACCGCAGTTCTCCCGGGGGGCGGAATGCTGCATATTGAAAAGGACATCCCCTACCTTGTTGTATACCGGAAAAAAGAAAAGGATGCAGGGATCTTACGTCTTGCCAGAAGCGAAGCTTCTCACCTTATAATAGGTAACGAAGATCTTGAGCTTTACAAGGATCTTCTTTTTGAAGTGACCAATTGTCTCTCTGCCCGGTTTAACACCTATATGATCCTGGAAATATATTCGGGGGACCAGGGCAGTAATACGTTTCTTATTAAAGGTCCCGAAGATAAATTATCCTCTTCTCTCAATCTATTAAAAAATGAGCTTGAGAATATCAATGAGGTTTATTCAGGATTATATCTTCAGGCCAAAATAAAAAATACTCCGCACAGGCATCCGGACAACGAACTGCCTTTAATGGAGGTTGATCGCGCAAAACTTTCAGGTGGAGTGGTAATAAGCCTGGAAATTCCGCCGGTTTTCAGAAATGAAAACGGGGAATTATATCCTGTTTTCTTCCGCGGATTCAGGGATTACCTTATTCCCGCCATTCATAAATTTGTATATGATTTTATAAGGGTGCAGTCCTCTTTTGAGATACCCAGTTACAATGCTCTTGGGCCAAAATATTTAAAAGAAAAGGTTTTTGAAATTGACCGGAAACTGGCAGAAATTGAAAGCAGTTACCAGTTCTTATGGCTGGTTTCTCCCGCAAATATTCAGGAGATCAAACAAACTTTCCTTGACAGCAATTATGAAAAGCTGCTGGATTATCATTACCGGTTGCTGCCCATAGATCCCGATGTTCTTAAACGGGAGCTTTTTAATTTAAAGATCGAGGAGGTTGATGATCCAGCCATGTCCTATCTCTTCCGGGAGAAAAGGGAAGAACTGGACCAGCAGATCACTATGCTCAATGAACGCGGAACTAAAAATTTCTTCTATAACAGCATTCGACTTTATAAGGGTGTTGAACGGAATTTATGTGAAGAAGCCCGTGATCTTTTAAATAACGTAGAGGAAGTTAGAAATACCGGGCCAATGGATATCATTGACTCGAAAGCCTTTAGTGCTCTTGCCCGAAAAGAATTTGATTATTTCAGGGAACAGGATGATAATTTTAAAAGCCGGGTGCACATAAGAGATGATGTGAATATTATGATGGTCTCACAGGGAGAGCTTTATATTCCGCAGGATTATAAAATGAACCGTAAGGAATCCCTGGCTTTGATACAACACGAAGTAGGAACTCATGTTCTTACCTATCATAATGGTAGCAGGCAGCCCCTGCAGCAAATGAAGACCGGCTTTGCCGATTATGATCCGTTACAGGAAGGACTCGCGGTAATGGCCGAATATCTTGTAGATGGTTTAACCCCAAACAGGCTTAGAACGCTGGCCGGCCGGGTGGTTGCAGGAGATGCTTTAATGGAAGGTGCAGGGTTTAAGGAGATCTTTCATCTCCTGGTGAAAGACTATGGATTTTCAGATTTTCGCTCCTTTAATATCACCTCCCGCATTATGCAGGGGGGTGGTTTCCTTAAAGATATTATTTACCTGAAAGGCCTGGTGGATCTCCGGAAATATCTCGTAGAGGGAGGAGATTATGAATCCCTGCTTTCAGGAAAATTCGGAATTAAACATACCCGGATAATCAAGGAACTTACAGACCGCAGTATCCTGAAACCGGGAGTGCTGCGCCCCAGCTATTTACTGACAGAAAACGTTACAGAAAAAATTAATTTAATTAGGAAAGGCTTACCCCTTTCACAAATGATAACCACATGAAACATCCAAGAGAATAAACTTTCTTTCAAAGGGAAATGTTTATATGGATGTTATATAGGACCAATTAAAAACAATAAATATTAACAGATGAAAATATGTTTTGTAGTTAACAGTGTTGAAACCGAAAAAAGCGGTACCACTGCCTTCATTATGCATGAAGCCCGAAAAAGAGGTCACGATGTTTACGCTATGGGCGTTGGCGATTTTAGTTTCACCAATGAGCAGGAACTTGCAGTAATTGCAACCAGCCTGCCAAAAAACGCCGCTCCTAAAACGGCCCGGGATTTTATAGATGTCCTCCATAGTGATAAAGCCAAAACAGAGAAGATCGTAGCAAAGGATCTGGATGTGCTTTTTATAAGAAATAATCCAACCGAGGAAGCTGAAGGCAGAAACTGGGCAGAACACTCGGGCGTGGCATTTGGAAGAATGGTCCAAAAAGAAGGGGTACTGGTGTTGAATGATGCCTATGGCCTTTCTGATGCTTTTATAGACAAGCTGTATTTTGAAGAATTGCCAAGCAGCATTAAACCCGCTTCTCTTATCTCCCGAAACAAGGAAGATATCCTGGAATTCTTTGAAAACCATAAAAAGAAGATGGTTTTAAAGCCGCTGGAAGGTTCCGGAGGTCGCGGAGTGTACCTTATTGATAAAAATGAAAAGAACCTGAACCAGATCATTGATAACCTGGCAGCTCAGGGCTATATCATTGCCCAGGAATTCCTCCCCGCGGTAAAAGATGGAGATGTAAGGGTTTTACTTATGAACGGGAAGGTGATGGAAAAGGACGGCAAATTTGGGGTTATAAGAAGAGTGAGCAGCGAAGGGGAATTCCGAAGTAATATTTCCCAGGGAGCTACTACCGAGTTTAGCGAGTATACAGATGATATGAAAAAGATCGTAGAGATAGTTGGCCCAAAACTTATACGGGACGGCCTTTTCTTTGTGGGTCTTGATATTGTAAAGGATAAGTTGATCGAGATCAATGTTCTAAGTCCCGGCGGAATGGATAGTTTCCCTGTTGTAGGATTACCCGATTTTTCTGATGTTGTGGTAGAAGCAATTGAAAGAAAACTGGAATACAAAAAGAATTATGGAAACAAGCTCTCTAACCGTGAGCTGGCAACTATGGATTAAACCAAAGTGGCAAGAGGAAAGTGGAAAGCGGATAGTTGGAACGTGTATAAAGGTATGAGAACCACACCATGAGCCCTCCGGGAAAAAATTACTTAGGGTGGGATTTTGACATCACGAAGGGTAAAATGCATCTCCTTGGGGCTTAAACCTCACAGGTTTTTAAAACCTGTGAGGTTTGGTCCAAATAGTTGCTGCGAGTTTAAGATCATGAATAGTATAGATTAAAAAAATTAACCAGATGGAGAAAGGAAAAGAATATTCCAGGATTATAGGAACTTATACAAGTAATAAAAAAGGTCCGCTACTGTTTGTTACCGGCGGGGTTCACGGAAATGAACCCAGCGGGGTTAAAGCCCTGCAAAAGGTTTTTAAGGAACTTGAAAAAACCGGGCCGGAGATTGAAGGAACCATTGTGGGTGTGGTTGGAAATAAAAAGGCGCTGAATGTTGATCAGCGGTTTATAGATGAAGACCTTAACCGCACGTGGACCATTGATAATGTTGAAAGCGGCAAAAAGGACACGCAGGAGAAAAATGAAATGTTTGAGATCATTGAGGTCCTGAAACAATATCCCGAAACCGATTTCACCAAACGATATTTTCTTGATTGTCATACCACCTCTGCCGCAACAGTGCCGTTCATTTCTGTACAGGAAGTAAATGACAATGATGCCTGGGCACACAAATTTCCCACTTATATTATAAGAGGCTTCAGCGATATAGTATCGGGTTGTATAGATCACTATCTAAGCCGCACAGGCCTTACGGGATTTGTTTTTGAAGCCGGGCAGCATACAGATGAACGCTCTGTTGAAAATCATGAAGGAGTTATCTGGCTGGCCTTAAAAGAGGCTTGTAAGCTGGATCTCAGCCAGATTTCCTGTTTTCCGGGTTGTGTAGATAAATTTGTAGAAGGAAATGCTCCCGACCAAAAAACCTTTGAGATCATTCACCGTCACGGACTTGAAAATTCAGATGAGTTCAAAATGGAACCGGGCTTTGAGAACTTCCAGGAAATTAAAAAAGGACAGCTCCTCGCCTACCAAAACGGCAAAGAAGTACGCAGTGAATGGGATGCCCATATTTTTATGCCTCTATACCAATCCCAGGGAAATGACGGATTTTTTGTGGTGGAACAGGTAAAAGTTTAAAGACTTTATGAGGATTGGGCTTATTCGTTTTAACGAAAGTTACAGGATACCCCACTCCACATAAATTCAATTTTGTCTTCGGCATTGAGAATACCGAACATTTCCCCGCTTATCGAAAACTCATTCCCAAGGCTTGTTTTAGAAATTTCTACTACATAAACATCTTCCAGTTCAGTGCGGGTAGACCCAATACCTATACCTGCCATGGTGGTGATCTTTCGGGATAAATGAGCCCCTTCTCTAAGGCTCCAGCCCACAAATTCCATATTTCCGGAAATGTCACTTTTTGCCTCTTGAAACATCAGGTTAAGGCCATTATTCAGCGCAACAATGGTCAAAGGACCTGCCCCGCATTCAGAATTTACCTGAGCTTCGGGTATTTCGGTTTTCAGGATATTTTCTATTATCTCAAGCAGCTCATCCATATTCATTCCCACCGGCAGTTCAGTAGTAGAACCTGTTTCAGCATTTATTAGCTGTAGTGCATTTGAAGTAATTCCAATAAATGTTGCTGTTTCACCTTCCCTCCTTTCAATTTGTTCCTTTTGAAGACTATCGGCAGTTTTTTCTGAAGGAAGAATATTTTCTGAATTCCCGGTGCGTTGCTTACAGCCTGTAGTAAAGATTGATAGAAGTAAGACCAATATTGGTAGAAATTTCATGTCGGGAATTTTGAGTTTATACTATTAAAAGCGAGAGTAAAAGTAGCAGAATATATCGGTCTTAAACTGCGCTTCCGGTTATTAATAAGTTATGATTGATAAGTTTGTCCAAATACCTTTGTGATCCAGATCAGGAAGATTGGATATATAATTTAATACCTTACCCTCTTAAATTAACAATGTAGAAAGCATGCAAAAACCAATAAAACGTCACGAATCCTTAATACCTTTAAGCCGGGACCACCATCACGGTTTGCTTCTTAGCTGGAAAATAAGGACCGGAGAAAAAAAGGGAATTTCAACACAACGTATTTATTCCTATGCAAATTATTTTTTCAATTCGCAGCTGGTGCCGCATTTTCGTCTTGAGGAAAATAATGTTTTTCCCCTATTGGGAGCTGAAGATCCCCTTGTAAAACAGGCGCTAAAAGAGCATAGGGAACTTGAAAGTCTTTTTACCAAAGAAAATGGTACAGGCGAAGATCTTACTGCAATTGCCAATCTCCTGGAACAGCATATACGATTTGAAGAAAGGATCCTTTTCACCGAGATCCAGAATCGTGCAGGCGAAGAGGCATTGATGAATATTGAAAAGATGGAAAATGGAATTAACACCCCAAGTCCAGATGACTGGAATGACAAATTCTGGTTGAAAGATGCGGTTTAAGGTCTTTTTACAATGCCTATTACAGCGCCGGTATTGCAGTTGATGCGTAACAACTCTCCCCGGTTAACCCCATATTTAAATCCTGAAACCCGGTAATCTCCCATTCCGTCACGGGATTGTACCAGGATAAGTTCTGATCCATCCATGGGATCTATGATGGGATTTTTACAGGTATTATCTCCCCAGGCCATACCCGGCGGAGCCTCGAAAAGATCTGGCACATCTATAGCTGTGCGCACCACATCGCCTTCTGCTGTTGACCTACCGGGGCCACAGCTCATCAGCAAAAAAATAAAGGATATTGAAATTAAGATCCTGACCCTGTGTTTCATAAGTCCGGTATTTTAGTCCTACTTAAAGTTAGCTAAAATCCCGATACGGAATTGATCTAAGGGTATAAAATATTCAATTCAGGAATTCAATACATACGGGAGTGTTCACCTCAAGGTCTATCCCGGCTTGTTGTAAAGTCCCGGTATTTCCATCTATTTTGAAGCCGGTAATATTATTGGAGTTTTGATTGGCAACATAAAGAAATTTCCCATCGCCTGTTATTGCAAAATTGCGCGGAATTTCCCCGCCCGTTGGTTTAAATCCTATGAGATCCAATTCTCCCGAATCTTCATCTATTTTAAATGCCGCAATGCTGTTATGCCCCCTGTTGGAAACATATAAGAATTTACCTGAAGCATGAATATGTATATCGGCAGCCGAATTCTTTTCTGAATAATCCCCCGGGAGGGAAGAAATTTCTGAAATTCCGGTCAACTCCCCTGTGTTCCCTATTTTAAAAGCGCTTATTGTGCTGTTAAGTTCGTTGATGGAATATGCGAATTTACCATTAGGGGAAATGGCAAAGTGCCTGGGGCCTGCCCCTTCTTTTAAAGAAATAAACGGCATTTGATTGGGACTTAAAGATCCTTCCTCCACATTAAGATCAAAGATATATATCCGGTCCATGCCAAGATCGGCAATATACACATGCCTGTTATCTGCTGAGATTGTTACCGAGTGAGGATGTGAATTTTCTGCGTCCTCCAGGATGATCTTTTGGCTTTTCTGCAGGCTACCGTCTTCATTCTTTGTATACATCACTACCACTCCGCCCACATAATTGGCAACAAAAACAAATTGTCCGGAAGGGTCTTCAGCAATATAACAGGGTGCAAAACCTTCCGTAGAAATTTTTCCTGTTTCTACCAAAATGTTATCCCTGTTGATCGTGTAGGAATGGATAAAACCCGATGCTGCATCTCCGGGACCCAGTTCACTCACGGCATACAGAAACATCTTATCTGCGCTGGTCTTTACAAAAGACGGATTAATTATTTCAGCTACGGTTTCACCCATTTCAAGTTCCCCGGTTTCGCTGTTTTGAGTTATGGAATAAATGCCTGATCCTCTTCCGTCAACATGGCCTTCCTTTTTGGTGTAAGTTCCTATAAATGCTGTTTTCATAGTTTCCCCTTTTTCTGATATTTCTTCAGCCTTATTCCCCCCACCCTTGCAGGAGGTTACGAGAATTACCAATAAGAGTAAGTTAACCGGAATTCTGTTTTTGAACATATGGAGGATTAAAAATTTTAAAGCCATTTTTTTCTGCGGAAATAAATCATCATAAGGATAAAAATAATCAACATAACACCCAGGAGGACATAATAGCTATATTTCCATTCCAGTTCCGGCATGTGTTCAAAATTCATCCCGTAAACCCCGGCTATAAAGGTGAGAGGGATAAAAATGGATGCCATAATGGTAAGTACTTTCATTACTTCATTCATTTTATTGCTTATGGTGGTCATATACATATCCATAAGACCCCAGGTCATTTCCCTGTAAATGTCAATATTCTCTGTCACCTGGATTATATGGTCATACAGATCCCTGAAGTAATTCCTTGTCCTATCCTGAATGATTTCATTGTCCATTTTTTCTAACCGGCTTAAAACCTCCCGAAGAGGAAAAATTGCACGTCTTAATCGTAAAATGGTTCGCTTTAGTTCCTGGATCTGGAAAGTAATTTCATCACCGGGTCTTTCCTGAAAAAGATCATCTTCCAGCACTTCAATTTTATCACTTATACTGTCAATTACATCTATATATTGATCTATGATCGCATCCAGCAAACTGAATAACAAATAATCTGGACCATAACTTCTTATACGGCCGGTGGCATTTGCTATACGATCCCGTACTCCTTCAAATACATCGCCGTCTGCTTCCTGGAAAGTGAGTACATAATCTTTCCCCACAACGATGCTAATATGCTCATTTACAAAGGATCCATTTTCTTTGGTCTCAGGGGTTTTAGGAAAATACAACATCTTAGCTACCAAAAATATATACCCGTGATGCTCATCTACCTTGGGCCGCTGGTTTGTATTTACTATATCCTCCAGCATAAGTGGATGTAGGTCGTAATATTTTCCCAGCTTTTCAATTTCAGCGGTATTGCTTAAACCGTTGATATTGATCCAGGTTAATTTATCGTCATTCTCAAAATCATACGCATCCTGAAGATTGGAAGAGGTATATCTTTCAAAACTTTCTTTGTTATAATCTATGACATCCAGGCGAACTTCAGCAGATTCTTTTCTCCCAATATAAGTAACCGTTCCCGGAATTTGATTCAGTGCCTTGGAAGATTTGGGCCTTCGCAGTAAATGTCTTTTGCGTTTTGACATAGGGGTGATAGTTTTTATAAATGTATAAAAGATTTGGGAGCTTATTAAAATTCCACCTCCCGCAATTAAATAATGAATGATCTTTTAAACAAAAAGTCCTGAAAAATGCTATTTCTAAACGTATTTGTGGCCTTCATTTCTTAACTAAAAAACTAACTTTGCCACATGGAAGAAAAGCAGTTGCTGGGTACATTAAAAGAGTTTTTTGGATATGAAACTTTTCGTCCCTTACAAAGAACCATCATTAACGCCGTTTTTGACGGAAAGGATAATCTTGTAATAATGCCTACCGGTGGCGGGAAATCTATTTGTTACCAGCTTCCTGCCCTGCTCCTCCCCGAAATTACCCTGGTTATTTCCCCGCTTATCGCCCTGATGAAAGATCAGGTTGACGGTCTTACCGCCAATGGGGTTCCTGCAGCATTTCTTAACAGCAGTCAGCTGGAAAGCGAGCAGCAGGAGATCTTCAGTAGAATTGAAAGAAATGAGCTCAAACTTCTATATGTTGCTCCCGAAAGTCTCCAGATTATTGACCGGTTTTTAAATGATGGCAAGCTAAGTCTCATCGCCATAGATGAAGCCCATTGTATCTCCAGCTGGGGCCATGATTTCAGGCCTGCCTACACACAATTGGGTTACCTGAAGAACAGGTTTCCCAATACCCCGCTCATCGCATTAACAGCCACAGCCGATAAAGCTACCCGGAAGGATATTTGCACACAGCTTAATATTCCCCACGCCATAAATCATATCGCATCCTTTGACCGTAAGAACCTGAGCCTTGAGGTGCGGCCGGGAATCAAGCGATTTGAGCAAATCGAGGATTTTATAGAAAGGCGAAAAAATGAAAGCGGGATCATCTATTGTCTTAGCCGTAAGAACACCGAGGAAGTCGCAGCCAAACTCAGCGCCCGCGGATTTAAAGCCGAAGCCTATCACGCCGGCCTGGGACACGGGGAGCGCATCAAGATCCAGGAGGATTTCATCAACGACAGGTCCCAGATAATTTGTGCTACCATCGCCTTTGGAATGGGGATAGATAAATCCAACATTCGCTGGGTGATCCATTACAATATGCCCAAGAACCTGGAGGGTTATTACCAGGAAATAGGCCGGGGAGGCCGTGACGGATTACCATCGGACACCCTCCTCTTTCATAGTTATGCTGATGTGGTGCAGTTGCAAAAGTTTGCAGCCAATTCAAAAAATGAGGATGTGCAGCTAGCCAAACTCGAAAGAATGAAGCAGTACTCTGAAGCCTTCACCTGCCGGCGAAAGATACTTCTCAACTACTTTGGGGAGTTAAAAAAAGAGGATTGTGGCAACTGTGATATTTGCCGAAATCCGCCCTTATTCTTTGATGGTACCCTGATAGCTCAAAAAGCCCTCTCCTGTATTTACCGCTTAAAAGGTAATGAACCCATTACTCTTGTGATAGATGTGCTAAGGGGATCGCAAAACGAAGCAGTACTTGAAAAGAATTATCAGCATATTAAAACCTACGGAGTAGGAAAAGAAATATCCTGGCGGGACTGGCAGCAATATATTATTCAGCTTATAAACATTGGGTATATTGAGATCGCGTTTCATAAACACAATCATCTTCAATTAACCCCATTGGCGAAAACCGTTTTGTTTGAAGATGGGAAAGTGCAGCTGGCAATGATCCCCGATGAAAAAGAGGTGAAAATTCAGCAGGAAGTGGCATCGGGGAAAAAGGATAATTCGCTCTTTGAAAAATTACGGCAGTTACGCCTTAGGATCGCACAGGAAGAAGGTATCCCGGCATATCTCATTTTTAATGATGCGACGCTCAAGGAGATGGAAAAGGAACGTCCTATGACCGATGATGATTTTATGCAGATCAACGGGGTGGGCAGGAAAAAGATGCAGGACTACGGGTATCAATTTATACGGGAAATTATTTCCTATAAGAAGCAGAAACCAACAAAGAAAAAGAAGGCTGCAAAGGGAAATACCTACAAGGCTACGCTGGAACTATATAATGAAGGATTGAGCATTGAAGAGATCTCAGAAAAACGCGGCCTTGCACCTACGACTATTTTCTCCCATCTGGCAAAATTGTATGATGAAGGCCAGCCAATTAATATGAAGCAGTTCATTTCAAAGGATGAACTGGAAGCTGTAAGAAAAGCCCGGTTGGAATTGGGAGAACCTGAAACTTTAAAGCCCTATTTTGAACATTTCCAGCAGGCTATGGATTACGGCACCATAAGGCTGGCACTCGCTGTGCTGAATAAGGAGGATTAAAAAAAATCATCCAAACCTGGCTAATCAAAATCTATCTTGTGTAGTATAAGTCCCGAAGCCGGGGCAATGTAATTCATCACCATTGAGTTGTCCGGTAACAGGCTTTCCTGAATGTGCTTAAGAGAAGTCTCTCCCTTTCCAAGTTGTACCAGCGTGCCCATCATAAGTCGTATCTGGTATCGCAGGAATCCGGCGCCGCTAACCCTGAAAATATAACTCTGTTCCGGGAAAAAACTCGCGGTGTATAGATCATTTTTTTTCAGGGAACATTCAGTAACAGTCCTGATGAATTTTGTATTCTCTTTGGGGTCTACGCAGTAATTTCCAAAATGATGTTCCCCTTCAAACAATGCTGCCCCTGCAATCATTGCCTCAATGTCCAGATGTTCCTGAAAATTGGCCATCAAAGGCGCACAAAAAGGATGGCTTTTAGTACCGAACGCAAACAGGTACAGGTATTCCTTGTGTTTTGGATGCTGAATGATATTAAATGCCTGGTCAACTTCCCTGATGCTAACGGCCCTTATATCGGGCGGAAGATTCTTATTGAATAGAGCAAGAAAATCCTCTATGTTTTCAAGGGGTTCATCGTATAAGAACAGTTCGAAAGCGGCATCGTTTGCAGATACCATGGCATCTGTACGGCTGGAACCCAAAACTTTTATCTTCCTGCCGGGAAGCACGAATTTCAGGGTCTTTTTAATGAGTCCCTCAACCGTTTTAAAATTAGGCTGTTTTTGCCACCCATGTAGCCTGTAACCAAGATATTGAACTTTAATGAGATAGTAAAATCGAATGTGCTGCAATGGGACTTAGGGGTATGAAATTATTTTATGTGGAATCAGGAATATTATTAAAAACCCTAAATTTCCGGGGGAATTTTACTTTTAAAACTCCTTATTTATTTGTAATCTTAGTTTCCTGGAGTAATCTTCTTCCAGCCATTCCCTGTAATTTTTTGTGCTTTTGCTTATACAGTAGGAAAATTGTTTTATTCTGGAAGAGATATCATCTTTCAGTTCTTTTGCAAGGATACGGGCATCAAAAACATCTTCACTGTTCTCTACACACATCGTCACATGTTGTTCCATAGACCAATCAAGAACCGTCTTGGACTTCAATCCTTTTTTGATAACAAGGTCATATGCTTTTTCTACATCAAAACTCACATCCTCGGTTTTAGAGAATTGCACTCTAAGATCGGGCGGCATAACGTATTTAAATTCCCTTTCAATTTCTTCATCACTCAACAGGCTTTCAAAGTAGAAATCGGGTGAGCGGAACAACTGTTTCCAGTCAACAGGCGAATTCCAGTGCCCAAAACGAGCCATGTTATTTCCCAGGTCTATAACCGTAAATTCAGATTTTCCGGGGAGCACGCGTGACCCACGGCCAATCATTTGAAAATACAGGGTGAGGGATTTGGTTGCCCTGTTTAAAATAATGGTTTCTACGGAAGGTTCATCAAAACCGGTAGTAAGAATACTTACAGATGTTACAATAGCATCGGGGGTATGCTTGAACCATTTTAAAATTTGTTTCCGGTCCTGTTTACTGGTGGTATTGTCAAGATGACGTATTGGTATTCCCGCATTCCGAAAGGTTTCATATACCTCTTTCGAGGTATTTATTCCGTTATTAAAAATGAGCGTTTTCTTCCCCATGGATTTTTCCATATATGCCCCCAACAACTTTTCCTGCATAGACATATTTGAATACAGCTCTTCTGAAGATTTTACGGTATAATCCCCATTGATACCTACTTTAAGGGATTGTAGTCCCACATCATAACTGTAAACATTCACGCTGGCAAGGAAACCCTTTTCAATTAATGAGGAAATGGAATCTCCCACGATCAACTCCCTGTAATTATCCTTCATAGGAAGTTTAATGTTGGAACTTAAAGGCGTTGCAGTTACACCCAGAATGAAACTGTTCTCAAAGAACTTGAATAATTTCCTGAAGGAATTATAATGTGCTTCATCTATAATTACCAGCCCAATATTATCAATTTCAAGTTTTTCGTCATGCAGCCTGTTATTCAGGGTTTCTACCATGGCTACAAAACACATATAGTCTTCCTGGTCCGGCAGATCTTTTACTTTGCTATTTATAATCTTGTTGAGTACTCCAAATTCAGATAACATATTGGAGGTTTGCCGGCATAATTCTATTCTATGGGTAAGAATAAGAACCTTTTTATTGAAACGCTGGATGTATTCCCTAACTATTTGAGAGAATATCACTGTTTTACCACCACCCGTAGGTAATTGGTATAACAAATTATACTTTTGGGGGTGGGTGTCTATTACATTAAAGATCTTGTCTATATCTACCTGCTGGTATGCGTAAAGGGTTTTATCATTCTTCTTTTCTTCAAGTCCAAAAGTTTCAACTTTCATATATTTATTTAAATAGCAATTTTGCAAAAATAGCAGATTTTTAGGGTAAAATAAAATGTTTCAGGCACTTTTAAAATTTGGCAGAAATTATTTTAGACTCATTTTATTTTTAATTATTTTTAGTAATTATTTTAGATATCCCTCCTTTTAAAATAATTACAACCCTACTTCAGATTGTTTTCCCGGGATCTTTTAGATTGAAGCTGTTATGAGCCCTGGTTATTCTCCTCCCGTAATTTTAAATTTTGAATTATGGCCGGAGAAAATCTACTTAGCTTCAAATATCCCGGAGTTATTAAGGACTGCGTTATTTTCAACACCCTGGAAGAAGGTCCGCGTAATTTATTATTATCCCTCTTCCATGAGGAGAAATGGCCCAAAAATACCTGCATTCTTAACAATGAAAAATTTTTCTTCCATTTTTATATCATTGTTTCCGGCAGGGTAAAAATGTACCAGGTAGATGATTTTGGCGAGAAAGAAATCACTTTATTTATTCTTTCAAAAAATGACATTTTCGACCTTTTTTGTCTGCTTGACGGGTACGAACATGAAGTTTTCTATGAATGTCTTGACGATGTAAAAGTGTTGGCCGCTCCTATGCAGGAGATTAAGAAATGGTATAATCAATATCCGGCTGCCTTAAAGAATCTTATGCCTTATGTAGGGAAACAATTTAGATTGCTGGAAAGTTTTGTATCATCTCTAACCTTTACCGACATTTCTACACGGATTCTTAAATTGCTCATTAGCAATGTAAATAGTTCTTCCAGGGGACTGGAAAAAATAAATGACCTATCCAATAAAGAAATAGCCTTTTTAGTAGGGTCTACCCGCACGGTTGTGAACCGCCATCTTCAAAGATTAAAACAAAAAGGGGCCATTAATATCTCCCGGAACAGGCTTGAAATAAAAGATCTTCCTTTGTTAATTAGCCTTCTTGAAAATCCAAATCAAAAATTGATCTAATAATTTTTTATACAGGGTTTTTCCCCTGTTAAATGTTGAAAATGTGCAACTTAAGTAGAATATTTAAATTCCCGGGTACACTAATTTTATCATATTAATAAATTAATTATTTGAGTTATGAAAAAGTTAGTCTATTTGTTATTGTTGGCAGGGATTGCCACAGGACAAGCGCAGGTCATTCAATTGGATGAAGCAAGAGTTGAAGGTAGATCAGTAAAGATCTCCATAAATGGGGATGATCTTAAATATAATGTAGTGGAAGATTACAAGGGGCAATTTCACAAAAACCCGATTGCATTTATGAGAGAAAAATTTGACATTCATTCTTTTATTGAGCAAATGAAAGGGAGTGGATATGATTCCTATGTGGTGGAATTCAGAAACAGGAAGGGATATCTTGAAGCAAACTTTGATGAAGAGGGTACGTTGCTTGGTACCTCACAAAAATTTAAGAACATTGCCCTTCCACTGGGGATAGCACGGGAATTGGTAACAAAACATAAAGGCTGGACCATGAAGAGGAATTTATACCTGGCAAGTGGTAAAGGTGATGTGCTGGACAAAGAACTTTACAGGATAACAATGAGAAATGGCAATAAAACCAGGACTGTAAAGATCATTCCCGAACGTTCTCCCGCAGGTTTGGCGAGCAATTAAATTACCTCAAAACGTTTAGGGCAAAAGAACGGGGAAAACTGTAATTCCCCGTTTTTTTATTCAAACAAAGTGGAGGAAAGATACCTGTCTCCCCGGTCACAAACTATACTTACCACAATTCCTTCTTCCAGTTCCTCACATAGCTTTACTGCCGCGGCTGTAGCTCCTCCGCTGCTCATTCCGGCAAAAATTCCTTCTTCCCGTGCAAGATAGCGGGTCATTTTGACGGCTTCGGCTTCACTTACTTCCATGATCCTGTCTACTTTAGAAGGGTTAAAGATCCTGGGGAGGTAGGCTTCAGGCCATTTTCTAATACCCGGAATACGGGAGTCATCTGTGGGTTGCACCCCAACAATTTGAATGGAATTATTTTTTTCTTTTAAATATGTAGAAGTGCCCATTATGGTGCCTGTTGTACCCATGGAAGAAACGAAATGGGTTATCTTTTCATTTGTATCTCTCCAAATTTCAGGTCCGGTTGTTTTATAATGCGCTTTCCAGTTATCATCATTGCTAAATTGATTGATCATAAATAATCCCTCCTTCTCTACCATTTCTTCAGCATAATCACGAGCTCCTTCAATACCCCCATCTGCAGGGGTTAGAGTTACCTTCGCTCCAAACGCTCTCATGGTTTGCACCCTTTCTATTGTAGAATTTTCAGGCATAACCAGTTCGATCTTCAGTTTAAAGATCCCTGCGATCATAGCAAGAGCTATCCCCGTATTGCCACTGGTAGCCTCGATCAATTTGGTTTCAGAAGTAATATCACCCCGCTCCAAAGCGCTTTTTATCATATTATACGCGGCCCGGTCTTTTACACTGCCCCCCGGATTTTGCCCTTCGAGTTTTAAAAATAAACGCACCCGCGGATTTTTAACCAGGGTTTTTGTTTCCACCAGCGGAGTATTTCCTATAAGGTCCAGAATTGAATTACTCATTTTTTACTGTGTTTTTTATATTTATTTGAGGGGTATGGGAAACCATGGAATTTTCAGGGATGCTTTTGGTAAGCCAGACATTTCCCCCAATCACACTGTTGGCTCCTATTACAGTATTACCACCTAAAATTGTAGCATTGGCATATATGGTTACATTATCTTCTATGGTGGGATGTCTTTTTACATTTCGCAATTCGCGGCTTACAGATAAAGCGCCCAGGGTTACTCCCTGATAGATCTTTACATTGTTTTTAATAATGGTGGTTTCGCCAATAACTACTCCCGTTGCATGATCAATAAAAAAAGGTACGCCTATCGTAGCCCCTGGGTTTATATCAACTCCGGTCATCCTGTGGGCACATTCAGCCATTAACCGGGGCACCAGCGGTAAACCCGTTTTATTAAGCTCATGGCTTAACCTGTAAATAGCTATGGCATAAAAACCCGGATATGCCAGGTATACTTCTTCCACCGAATTTGATGCCGGGTCGTTTTCATTGATAGCCCGTGCATCCCTGCTTAATTTTTCAAGCACCTCGGGCAGGACCGCGCAATATTGTTCCCATATTTCAATACAGGGTTGTCCCGGTTCCCAACATACCAGTTTTACCAGTTCCTCAAAATCTTTACCCAGGCCGGTAATATTTTCGTCCACCGGGGTATCCTCATCAAAAAGCGTGTAAAACAGTCGGTTTGTAAAGGCCGTTGTTTTTTCCTTTATTTTATATCTTAAGTGAGGCAACAGTTTCTGTTTCTCAATTTGCTTAATGGTATCCTTGTGTGCCATAAAATGAATATTTCTATTTCCAAATTTAAGGTTTCTATTTTGTCTTTAGATAAAGCAAGCCTTAATCTCTTATTAATTTTCCAGGATAATAAAGTTGGCAAAAAATATAGAAACCGGAGGGAAATAATTAACACATACAGGGGTGTTAAAAAATTGCTAATCAATAATTTATACCCGCAATTTCGGTTTAAATTAGATTCTTATTAACCAATATAAATATTTCAATCATGCCACAAAATCAAAAATCAGACAAAAAGCAAGAAACTAAGCAGGATCCTAAAAAAGCACCGGGTAAAAGTGGAGCTGGAAGCAAAGCTGCACCTAAAAAGAAATAGATCTGTTAATGTTATTTATTATTAAAGCCACCATAACCGGGTGGCTTTTTAAATATGATTTTTTCAAGGTAAACCATCACCTTATCAGCGATACATTCCCTTTAATACGTTTAAAATCTTCAATGAATATTTCAAACCAGTAATCATCTGCCGGCATTGGGGTTCCATTGAATGTGCCATCCCACGAAAAACCATCCCCTGCACCAGATTTAATTAAGGCTCCATACCTATTGTATAATCTTATGTAGGACGATTGGAAATACGATACCCCTTTCAACTCAAAAAGATCATTAACGCCATCATTATTAGGGGAAAAATATTTTTGAATTACGAGATGCGGGAAACGCATTTCTACCGTTTCACATCCCGCCGGGTCTCTAACAAAAGCTGTGTAAATTCCTCCCGGAACATTTTCAAATATATTGGAATCCTGAAAATCATTTCCGTTAAGGGAATATTCAAAATCTCCGGAAACTGTGGTTACAATGCTTACCCTTCCCTCTTCTGAATTTATGGCTGCTATTTGGGCCGGTATCACAGGAATTATGCTGAATGTTTTTTCTACCCTACAGCCTTCCCGGGTAGTAATATTTACTGAAAAATTTCCCGGATTACCTACTCTTATTTCATCGGAAGATTCTCCGGTAGACCAGCTATATGTGGCACCGGGAACCCCTGCCTGAAGTGTTATTACTGAATTATCGCAAAGTTGCAGGGTTTCATCTTCAATATTGGGCACCTCAATGAATTTCAGGCTTACAGCTGTTCGTGGTCCTGCTTCACAGCCTTCGGTTTTAATGGCTTCAGCATAATACATTCCTGCGACAGTGGCCTGATAGCTTGAGGTATTTTCAGCAAGAAGATTACCGGCTGAAGGGGCATCATACCAGTTCACCCTTTCATCGCTTTGCGAAGTAACCGCGAGAGCCGGAATAACTTCATTATTACATACTACAACATCTCCCCTGCTTACCGGAGCCATTGGAGTTTCAAGAAATACAACCTGAAAAACTTCAGAAGCCGAACTGCATAGATTATTCTCCAGGTTTATTTCAGCCTCTGCCACCCTCACCCTGTAAAACCTTGTAGAAGTTATTTCAGGAGTAATAAAGGTGTCCTGCTTTTGGTTATTGATATCCTGCCAGGTAATTCCATCTACGCTTTGCTGCCATTGGTAAACGTGAGTGCTGTATACCGAAAAATCTGGCGTTGCCTGTAAGCTAAGGCTTACGGGGGGAGCTGATTCACAAATCACGAACGGGTTATCGCTCCCTTCACCGGCAGATACTTCAGTAAGGTCCCCGCACGACCTGAAAATAATATCGTCTATTGCCAGGTCATTTCCACAGCCTCCATCTCCATTATTGAACATTTTTAAAATTACGGCCTCCTGCCCGGCCCGGGATTGAAAGGTTAAGGCATATTGTTCCCAAACCGGGGTGTTTGTAGATGTAATATCTCCGGTACTACCCTCCCGCAGAAGTGTGGTATTGGTTTCATCCCAGATCTCAAATCTTACATTAATGGGAATTCCCCCATTAGTGCAGGCGTTGCTCGTTCTATCATAAACATTCATCAAAAAGGCTGAAAATTCATAGGAAGCATTTTCACACAAACCTTCAATTTTGGTGGTATAGAATAAGCCTGAAGTAAAACTGGCATTTACAATTAGTGCCCTTCCCTTTGAAATAGTGGTAGCTGGAAAATAGGAATGCCAGGTGGTATTATTCTGCCCCACCCTCCCTGAAATGGTATACTCTCCATCATTGGGATCTCCGGTAACATAGGTATAATTGGTAACTGTGGCCGATAACGGCGGGCCACTGGTATTACCTGTCCCGAAGTTTTCGTGAAAAATGGGATCGCCTTTACTGCCCGTACAAAATTCCAGTTGGGAATAGAGAAAGGGGGACCAGAAAAGCAATAGAATTAAAAGAAAATTCTTCATTAATTTTGAGGAAGGTAAGTCATTCTCAATTGAATAACCCCAGGATTCAAAAATACAAATTTTAAGGGAAGCCCCCTCTAATTTCCCACCTGTACGCAGGTAATCTTAAAAATTGATCTCCTGCAGCTTTTTTTCCAGTTTTGTGGAAATTTCCTGTAGCCATTTCAATTGTTCATATACCAGTTGAGCCTCCTGCAGGCTGCTTACCGTTTTCCTTTCCAAAATATTATTTCCGGGAACACCACTTTGAACCCTTTCAAATTTTTGATCAAAATACCTTTCGGCTTCCTTTTGCCTTGTGGGATCTGGCGGGGAGACTACGTCCCTGTTTTTAATAAATGCCAGCGCACGTTCCAGGTTTTTATCAATAATTGACGAGTAGATCATAACCTGTGAAGAAGCCGGTGTTGTTGAATGATTTTGAATATAAGTACCCAGTGATGCCAGCGAGGACAAAAAGCTGTGGTTAAGCACCACAACTTCATAGATCTTTTCCAGATTCTTTTGTTTTGACCGTGGCTCCTGTGTCATTCGTTGAAAAGCCGAACTTAAATTTCCCAACCCCAGGAATGCCTGTTTTCTTGAAACTTTATAGGAGGTTGATACTTTTCCTTTTTTTTGATAAAATTCTGTAACCTGTTTAAAATAATCCCTATTGGCACTAATACTATCTGCAATGGTGGTTTTAATTCCCAGAAATTCCCAGGAGGGCCATAAAATAATATTCCCAAGCGTCGCTAGCCCTGCTCCAATGAGCGTATCAAGCACCCTGTATTGTATAACATCCAGCACATTAGGTTCCAGTAACGCATAAATAAATACCACACTAAGGGTTACAAATATAGCCGATGTCTTGTAGTTCTTCTGGACCATGGAAAATGCTACGATCAAAGATATTACTGAAAGAAATCCATAGACCACCAGATTCTGCGTGAGAAATACAATTCCCACTGCTATTGCCGCGCCAATTAAGGTTCCCACCGTCCTTTGTTTTGATCTGGTTTTTGTAAGTCCGTAGTTAGGTCGCATGATCACGATAATGGTAAGCAGGATCCAGTAGGCATTTTGCAAAGAGAAATAAGCCCCTATTGCATAACCCACCATTACTACAATCGCTAGCCGCAGGGAATGTTTAAAAATGGTGGAACCAAAACCGAAATTTTCAGTAAGTATTTTAAGATCATATTCCTGTGCAGTTAAGAACCGGGCCGCCTCCTCCCTTTTCATGATACCCAGTTCTCCCTGTTCCTTGGTAATTAAAAGCTGTTCGATCTTGGTGATCTTCTCCACCTGCTTTTCCTGATAATCATAAAGGTTTTGAAGTATAAAGGAGCCTTCATCTGGTATTTGTTCCAGTTCCCGCTCATAAAGAGAAATACCTTTTTTTACTTCCTCAAGGGAAACCTGAAGGTCTTCCAGGGGTGGGATTTTATGCCCATGCCGAATATTTCCCGCAATAAAATGAAGCCTTCCGGCCATTTTGAAGATAAGATCCTGAAATCTAAGAATAGGATCCTGATAATGCTCCATAAGCTTGTCCATTTTCTCGTAATTCACAGGATTGGCCATTGCGAGTTCCAGTATGTCTACCAGCTGAATAAAAATAAGCAGTCGCTTGCGCTCATACGTTGAACTACCCGAATTCTTTCTGGCCGACATAAGTATATCGCGAAGAGTTTCGTGTTTTTCGTTTAATTCAGCCTGAAGGTCAATTAGCTTCTTAAAAAGTTCATTTCGCTCTTCCCCGCCGGTAACAAGCTTCCCCCTGGTCTCGAGGTATGTTCCTGTGAGATCAAGGCTCTGCGCTATATACTGGTCTGTCTGGCTGCGCGGATTAAGGGCGTACCAGGCCATGGTCAACATCATATACCATACCCCACCAAACCCTATAAAAAGTGCCCTTTCATAAACTTCTATAAATTCATAGGTATTGGCAAAACTTAGTACCATGGCAAATAAGCCTGAAAAACTTATAAGAGAAGCCCGAAATCCAAAAACCGCCAAATAAGAAATACCAAACATTATTACACCCAGCACGGGAACAAATAACCAGGAATTAAAAACAAGATATCCTCCTGCAAGACTTACCAGCACAGCAAGCGCTGCTGAAATTAAGATACCTATATTTTTATGACGCTGGCTGCCGCTCACATCACTGGAAGAGCACAATAATGCACCTAATGCGATGGCAAGGCCAAATTCAAAGCGGTCAAAATAAACCCCTAAAGTTATTGGAAGGGTTATCGCAGTACCCAGGATAAGCGCCTTTGAAAAGTCGGTGCTTTTCAAAAATCCCCGAAAACGTAAAAAGTATTGCGAAAAAGTAGAACTCAAGATTGGGTTAATTGATATGAAATTAGAGGCAAAGGTAGTTGCTTAACACCCTAAATGAGTTAATCTTTTCTGAAAAAAATATGTAATGAGGGTGGAAGCAGCACTAAAATATATGCCTGAGGAATATGAATCTTCTTAATTTTGATGTACATTAATGCTGTCCAATAAAAAATCAAAAAAATGAATAAGACCATACTTCTTAAAAACAGACCGAAAGGAAAACCCACCCTTGAAGATTTTGAATTTAACGAGGAGGAAATCCCGGTTCCCGGGAAAGGTGAAATATTGCTTAAAACCAAATATGTATCTGTAGATCCTTATTTACGAGGAAGAATGCGCGATGAAGGGTCCTATATTGAGCCCTTTAAACTTAATGAGCCAATAGAATCGGGTATTATTGCTGAAGTTATAGAATCACATAATCCTAATTTTAAAAAAGGAGATTTTGTGAATGGTACCCTAAAATGGAAAGAGTATCAAACTGTTTCAGGGCTTGGCATCAATAAAGTTGATAAGGACCTGGCCCCTCTTACAGTATACCTGGGAGCCCTTGGTTTAACAGGAATTACTGCGTATCTGGGACTGGATAAAATAGGGAAATTAAAGGCAGGGGAAACCCTTCTTGTATCTGGTGCCGGAGGTGCTGTAGGAAGTATTGCAGGGCAAATTGGAAAAATTAAAGGCTGTCGTGTAATTGGAATTGCCGGAAGTGATGAAAAATTATCCCGGATTAAAGATAAATTTGGATTCGATGATGCCATCAATTATAAAACCACCAAAAATCTCAAAAAGGAAATTCGGGAAAAATGTCCTGATGGGGTTGATGTTTATTTTGACAACGTTGGGGGAGAAACCCTCGATGCCGCTCTTGCCAATATCAATAAATTTGGAAGGGTGATCCTTTGCGGAGCCATTTCCTTATATAACAAAAGCGAAGTTCCCACCGGACCAAGGCCTGAAGGTATACTTATAAAAAACAGTGCGCTTATGCAGGGATTCATAGTGCGGGACTACGCCAAGGATTTTGGCCCCGCTATCAAAACCCTTTCGGGTTGGTTAAAAGAGGACAAAATAAAATATTCAGAAACTATTGTAGATGGATTTGAAAACATCCCCCAGGCTTTCCTGGATCTTTTTGAGGGTAAGAACAAAGGTAAAATGATCGTGAAAATTTAAACTGTATATGTCTACTACATAACGTCCGGATATTTCCGGGCGTTGTTATTTCCAGATAGAATTTCCTGAAACTTTTTTCCAGACAGTTTCATTTTGGGAAAGGTATAATTTGGCGGGATTTATAATTTCAAATATTAATTCCCCTCCGGGGATCTCATAGCTGGATTCAAAATTGAGAATTACATTATTACCTTCTATCCTGTAAGTCCCTCTCCAAATAATATCTGTTAACATGATCTCCACTATATTGTTCTTATAAAAATCAACCTGTTGATGACAATTGATAAAAAAATCAGGGTCGGGTTGATTTTCAATGCACTCCTTTTCAGTGCTAAAAAACAGGTAGACATAGGTTTTATTTACCAAAATATTCTCGCGGATTGGCGGAGGCCCGGGAGAACAGGAGGCAACCATAAGCAGTACTGCCAAACTCATAAAGATCATCCTTTTCATTTTCCATCATTTTTGGCAGGGCGGTTATATAGCCTAAGTTACTGAAAAACAACAAGGAAGAAAAAAAAGAAATCTGAAATTATTCTGAAATGTTTGATAAAAAATAAGCTGGCTTTTTAGGAAGGGCAGCTTAATTTTTTTCTACACCCAGCAGGTATAAAATATAACCGGGCCCGGACCTGATCCTCCCAACTTCCCATTCAAAATCATCTTTATTTCTAAGTTCATTGATGAGACCTTTCATTTCTTCTTCTGAATAAGTTCTTAGTGAGGAAACAATGCCATCCCACAACACAAACAGGGGAACGAATGGGATTATATAAGTGAAAAACAATCTGCCCGGTTTTAAGGGCCTAATAAATAAGGTTGTTAATAAAACCGAAACCGGTGAAAGGAACATAGCCAGCAAACTCAGAAAGCTTCTCTCCTGCCCTTCGAAAATGGCAATGGCATTTTTTGAATCTATGGCATTCTGCAATATAGTTTTAGCGTCCTCTGGCCTGAAATGATGAAAGGTTAGAAAAAGGGTTCTTAATCCCCTTAGATCATTGGGAACATTTCTTGCATCAACAGGAGTTTTGATATAGTCGATATTGCCTGCCTTTCTTTTTGCGATTTCCAGGGCATCCATATTGGGAAAATAATCTGTGAGTAAAATCTTAAGCTCAGGATTTTGTTGTTTAAGGACTTTATTTAATTGTGGTAATGGACCTCCACCTGCAGATCCAAGATCGATGATTTGATTATTCCCGCTTTTTTCCAAACCTCTTTGAATGACCGGAATAACAGGCTGAAACATATTGGTGAGATTGGACAAGAACTGTAAAAAGTCGGTCCCGTAATCTCTCAGGAAACCAGGGAACCAATCCAGGTCTTCAAATTCGAATAAATGTATGCGTCCCATGGCTGTAATTTCTAGTTATTGAAGATCGATTAATCCCGTTCAAAAATTATTTTTTTCCAGTATTGCGGAAGCTCCTTCATTTGATCCATCACTAAATCCCGGATCTTCTCAGGATCTGATTTGCTTTTGGTTAGTTTTATATGAACCAATTGGGGTTCGTTTATTGGCTTCCCAATTTGTGATACTATAAATACAGCAGCTTCTTCTGAAAAGTTATTCTCCACGATCAAACGGCTCAGGTCCCTGGCAAAATAATTGTAAATTTTCCCAATGTGGCTTACCGGGTTTTTTCCGGAAGTTGCCTCCAGGCTCATGGGGTGATAAGGCGTAATCAATCCGTTAATCCTATTTCCGCGGCCTACCTGCCCATCATCTCCGCTTTCAGCACTTGTACCCGTTACAGTGAGATAAATGCTTTTACGGCTGTAATCATCGGCTGTATTAATATCTATAAGGGCATCTTTTAGAGCAAGACTGTTTTGAACGTAATCCCTGAGCAGTTTTATTTTTGAAATGTAATCTTCCAGGTTTGAAATATATTTATCTACCATTGCAATGGCGATAGTAAAATTGGTGGTCTTGTGACTTTTTACTCCCATCACCTTGATATCTTCACCAACAAAAGGGAATTTTAATTTTGTCTTTGGACTGTTTAAAAGGGTTTCAATTTCAATAATTGTTTTTTCCAGAATACTGGTGGGGTAATATCCTACTCCAAAGGAAGTATCGTTTGCCAGGGGGATCTCCCCTTTTCCAAACCTGTTGAACAATTCTACCAGATCCTGGCTTCCCCTTCTGATCTTTGAAGTTATTTGAATACCGGTTTCAGGATCCAAATGAATGATATTCTTTTTCAACCACTTTTTTGCGGTTTCAATGGCGATCTCTTCAACAGGAATTTTTTTATCCTCCACATGGTATGTTGCCCTGCCTGCAATTACAAGGGAAATGGGCAGGATTATTTTCCCGCCTTTATAACAGGGTTGGGATTGACCTCCTATCAAAAGAGCCTTGTCCGCATTGTGGTGCATAATAGCTCCAAATTCCTGCAGGTAATATTTGGAAAGTTCAACCGAAATTTGCTCTGTGATCAAATCACAAATGGTATCGGGATGGCCAAGGCCTTTTCGCTCAGCAATTTCAATCCCGAAAGAAGATATAGTCTCTATTATTATCCTGTTTCTGCTATTGCCGGTATAATTCATAGTAGAAAAAAGGATTTAAAATTTATTCCTATTTCAGAATTTCATTTAAAGTACTGAATTTTTCAATGAAAAAAAAGGACCTGATATGGTGTTAGGGGAAGCTATATGTAGGGCCCGGTTATTTTTTTTTAATATGTCGCACTTCCATAGATAGCAATATGTCGCTCCGCTGGAGCTCATGTGAACGGATTGGTTATTTTTCTATAAATATATGAGGGACCTGATTATTTGGAACAAAAAAAAGGCCTGATCTTTAAATCAGGCCCCTTTTTATTAAAAAGTTTCTCTTCTGTTACTTCCTGGTTTTATTTTCTTGAAAGAACATCAATTACAACTATACGGTTGTATGAGCGTTCTTCGGGAAGTTTATTTCCAAAAGGTGATTTAGCATTATCCTCGCCAAATCCTTGTACTTCAAAAGTAACATCACTTCTGTTTGATTTTGAAAGAGCAGTTTCAAGGATTTTCTTAACATTGTTTGCACGGGCTAAAGATAATTCCTGGTTATGATCTGTCTCCCCAATAACATCGGTATGTCCCTGGATTATAACTTTTCCGTTGGCAGGAATTTTTGGTGCTACAACATCGGTAAGGTACTTTTCATACATAGGAATCGCTACAGAATTGTCAAATTCATACAGGATACTAAACCTCATCCCTTCTTCCAATTCATTTGGAGTCCAAAGTACCACGTTGATGTTAGATTCTTCAGTTACAATTTCACCTTCTTTAGTAGTACCAATCATTTTAACCTGGTAGTCTCCTTTAAGATTGTTTCCTAAAATAGTTTTTCCG
Source organism: Gillisia sp. (assembly GCA_039989915.1). Lineage (GTDB taxonomy): Bacteria > Bacteroidota > Bacteroidia > Flavobacteriales > Flavobacteriaceae > Gillisia. The sequence goes on along the minus strand of JBDXGW010000002.1, from coordinate 278,825 downwards.
GGAATTTTCACTTCCTCTTCAGTATAAGGGCCGTAATTTTTCACCATTCCTTTATCATCTGTAAGTTCAAGTTTCCAGGTAGAAAAAGCTTCCTGAGCTCCTTCAGCTTTGAAAGTTACATAACTGGTAGCAGGCGCTTCCTGATTACCTCTAAGTTGAACAGGCTTCATCGCTGCATTAGGACCGCTTTGGAAGGCCATAAGCAATTCAGGGGAATTACTTTCAATAGAAACCCTTCTGTCTTCTTCACGCAGTAGTTCCAGATCAACTGTTCCACCTGGTTTTAAAGAGGGGATCTTTGGGTTTTTTCTTCCTTCAACAGCAATTCTTGTTTCATTAATGGCAAAAATATCAACCAGATATTTCTTAACAGAGGCTGCCATTAGTTTTCCGTCTTCCGGACCTTTCTCAGATGATCCTACTAAAGTGATGCTTGAGGATGGATTCTTTTCCATACGATCACCAAGTATATTTAAGACATTGTAATAAACCGTCATTTCGCGTTTTGAACGACCTGATAGATCTTTAGGAGATTTTACTTCAACCTGATCTTCTTTGAAATCTTTTACCTGATCCTTATTCAATAACACATACCTTTTTGATATCTGTGTAGATTCCTTATCAAAAAATACATAGTTACGCAACGGGAAAGTTTCAGCAACTACTTTTTCGCCGGGCTTATTTACCGGAGAATCAACTGTAAATCCAACTAAAGGCGCTTTTGCTTCGGCTTCTTCAACAACAGATTTACGTCCCACACCAAACTTAAGTGCTGCACCTGCTCTTACAGTAGTGATATTCCACGATTCAATGGCTCTTGGATTCTGACCAAAATATGGTTGAAAGGATACAAATGGCGAAAGTATAAATTGGGTTCTTTTCGTATTCGCAGAAAGAGGTATATCAAACCCGGCACCTATTTGCATGGAGATTATATTGTCTTCACCCTCACTAAATTCAGCATTTACTTCAGGTTCTGCTACCTGCGTAGGAATAGCGGGGTTAGTTCCCTGTACATATGTAAAGGATTGATTCCTGGTAAAGGCAAACCTTGGACCGGCATAAAGGTAAAAAGCATTCTTGAAAGGCGCCAAACGCAAGCTTGGTTCAATGCTAATATAACTTAGGTCTGTAGACAAGTCAAGAGGAAGATCACAGGGAGAAGTAACCTGGTCCCACTCACCCTGGCGATTGTCATATCCTGTTTGTAACATGATTCCCCAAACCGAATTGGTAAAATGATATTCTATAAGAGGTGCTGCAAAAAGCCCAATCCCATTACCATCTTTAAAGGCTTTGAGGGTTGTTATATTGTTGGTTATACGTTGGGTGGTACCTTCATAGAAATTGAAGTTTGCACCAGCGGCTACACCAAACAACCAGTTTGGTTTCTCATACTTAGCTTCCTGTGCCATAGAGGACATTTGGAAACCAAGTGCAATTAAAACAATAAATAGTGTTTTTTTCATAATTGTAATGAATTGAATTTTTAATATTATAAATCCCCCCACCATGGGGCGGGGGGATAATTATTTATTTAATTACCAGGTTTAACAACTGTATTTCCAATTAAGGTAACGGCAGATTGTGCCAGAAACCTTCCATTAACCTTAGTACGGGCGTTTAAGGAGATCAATGTTTGAGATAAGATATTTCCGCTGAAATCAACGTCTGTTCCTAAATTAGCACCTGCACCTGCAACCACCCAGGTAATATTATCGGCTTTTGCCCCATTTGTAAGGATGATTTTCACATTGTTGGATACCGTAAGGCTTCCTGCAATTTGGAAAACAAATTTAGCGCAGTTTACTCCGCCACCGTCTAAGGTTATCGTATTGGATAATAAAAGTCCGGTTCCCCATTTATAGACACCTGAAGCTAATGTTACATTATTAAGATTTCCAGCCAGATATTCAGTGCGATCTGGAGCCAAACCATTTGCGGTGGTAAATGCGGTTTCCATATTGCGAACAGCTGTTCCTAAATTTTCCGGTGTTGGAGTGGTATAATTTGAGGCGTAAACTCTACCTGTCACTAAATTTGAAGTTGAATAAGTACCATCAGAAGAAAGAATTAAACCAAATCCTGTTATTGCAGTTGAGGTTATAGGACTTACACCCAGATGACCTGTAATAGCAGTTGTTCCTGTGGTAGATATCCCGGATTTTGCCAGTATTGCGTAATTTTTGGCCAATCCTAAATCTACTGCAGGATTGGGACATAATTGACCCACAACTGGTATTTGAGAAAAGTTTGCAGTAATATTTTTATTACTGTTCATGATTACGGTTAATGGGTTTGCAGATCCGTTAGCATCACCACTCCACCCTGAAAATTGATACCCCTGGTTTGCATTTGCTGTAAGAATTACTGCAGAACCACTATTGTAATTTTGCTGATTTGGGTTTTTTGAAACATTACCATTTACTGCTGTAACATTTAATGTATATGTCGAAGCAACAGGGATCAAAGTAAAGTTGGCAGTAATATTTTTATTACTGTTCATAGTTACAGTTAAGGGGTTTGCAGATCCTGTAGCATCACCACTCCACCCTGTAAATTGGTATCCGGTTGCAGCCGTTGGCCTAAGAACTACCTGAGCTCCACTTGCGTAAGTGGTCTGGTTTGGAGTTTTTGAAACCGTACCGTTAACTGCGGTTACATTCAATGTATATGCTGTGGCAACAGGTATCAAAGTAAAGTTTGCAGTAATATTTTTATTACTGTTCATGGTAACCGTCAATGGATTTGTAGATCCACTTGCATCACCGCTCCATCCCGAAAATCGATATCCGGTTGCGGGAGTAGCATTAAGAACAACGGTAGCTCCACTATTAAAAGCTGTTTGATTTGGAGTTTTTGAAACCGTTCCGTTTTGTGCAGTTACAATTAAAGTGAATGTGATAGCGGTAAAGATCGCAGTAATGTTTTTATTACTGTTCATGGTAACCGTCAATGGATTTTCAGATCCGGTGGCATCTCCTTCCCACCCTGCAAATTTATAGCCTTGCGCAGGAGTAGCTGTAAGAACTACAGTAGCTCCATGTGTATATGTTTCCTCAGCCGGAGCTTTTGAAACAGTTCCGTTTACTGCGGTAATATTTAATGTATAGGTACTAACTGCAAAATTTGCAACTAAGTTCCTGTTTCCATTCATTGTAAATTCATAACTGGCATTTGTTGAAACCCCATCTTCCCCTTCTGTCCAGTTAACAAAGGAAAAACCTTCATTAGGGGTTGCAATTACCGTAACTTGAGATCCTTTATTAAATGTCCCTGCTCCGGTAACTGTTCCACCTTCTATAGGTGATGCAGAAAGCGTTACTTCTGGAATCGTTGTAAAGCTCCACACATAATTTACCTGCATTGCATTGCCTATTGGGTCTTTAACCCCTGTTGTTACAGTACCTGTGTAGGTAGTGTTTGGCAATAGATTGGTGGAGGGCGTGAAAGTTGCAGTGGTACCAGAATAGGTGACGGTTCCGGTTACTGAAGTTGAGCCATTGGAAACTATTATAGTTTGTCCATTAATGGTTGCAGGGTTTACGGGTGCAGTAAAAGTTACTGTTATCACCTGATCCAAGGGTACATTGATGTCACCATCCTCGGGGACTGTAGACAAAACGATTGGGCATACTCCCACGATCTCTTCGACATCATCTTTGGAACATCCGGCAATTAAAAATACCAGTGCGATTGCAAAAGCCAACGCAGGGGCTAAATGTAATTTTTTAAAATGCATATATTTTTCTTTAGGTATTGTTACTGGTAAGGGGCCAGTTGTGAAATAATTTTCACGACTCAAAGGTGAACTAAAGGATAGCTCGAAATGTTACATAAATCCCACTATTGGCAATTGTTTAACTATAAAGACAGTGCGGTTTTTAAGCCAGGGTTTATATTATATTAACCACAGAAACAACAGGGATTAAGATTTCTAGATCCCTTCAAAGAAGAATGGTAAAAACATTAGAATTCAGAGAATAAAAAGTCAGAGTTATAAGCTATAAGGGTTCCATTAATGCTCCACTTTTTTGATGCAGTATTTTGTAAATGGATGGAGAAAAACCGGTAACCTTTTTAAACTGAAAGGACAAATGCGCCACGCTGCTGTAATTTAATTTATAGGAGATCTCGGTAAGATTGAGATCATCAAGCAGGATTAATTCTTTAACAATTTTAATTTTACTCAGAATAATATATTGCTGTATTGTAATTCCTTGTACTTCAGAAAACACATTGGCCAGATAAGTATAATCATAATTTAATTTTTCACTTAAATAATCTGAATAGTTGATCTCAGGATGCACTTCAGAATATTTGATCATTTTGTGGATTGAATATTTTATTTTTTCAATCAAAATATCCTTTTTAACCTCCTCTAATTGAAGTCCGCATTTTAAAAGATTTTCTTTTAACCGAACCCGCTGATTCAGGGTTAACTCTTTCCGAAGTTCAACAACTCCCAGATCAATTACTCGAAAGGTTATTTCCAACTTTTCAAGTTCTTTTTTCACCTGAAGTTTACATTGAACATTCACCATATTTTTAATAAATAACATCATATTAAATCAATTAGGTCCGTAATTCAGTATTAAAAAATATATTCCCTAATGCTCATTTCCCTGATGGATAAAACACAAATTATTCTATTTGGGAAAAGTAATGGGCAAGGAATTTCTTACAAAGCACTGTTATCCTTACTATTAAAATTAGGCCTTTTTGAACACGGATAAGGTTAATTGGGAGAGAGTTGGCCTTAGGGGTCTTTAACTGTTAAAACCTTATATCGTTAAAAATTGCAGTTTATCCGGTATAATAAATGGGTGATGGCTAAAATTTATTTTAAGAAACAATTTGCAATTGTCTAAGCACCTTGTGATTAAAGCTTCAGGATCCTGTTTCACTTCAACTTTTAAAATATTTCCAATTACTTCGGATGGTTTAATAACAAAAAAATGCTGCCAAAAAATTGGCAGCATTTGAAAGACTTTTGTCCTTATTTCGATATTCTAACGATTATGAGGCATCTTCTGTCTCTTCTAAATCAGCTTCCCATTCAGAAGCAATGATCTCATCCTTCTTAATGAGATTTCCTGAGGTGGTTATTTTAAAATTGATATTATCTGAAGAACTTAAATCCCAGATTATATTTTCTGCCTCCGGAAATTCCTCATTATCTGAAAGCTGTTTTTCAAAAAGTCTCTTTACAATATTCCGGTCTGATAATCCAATGTTGAACAACCGAAGCACTGTGGCTTTAGAAATTGTTGTTTCATTATTCTTTTCAGATGTAATAGAACAATCTATGATAGTAGCACTGGAGCTGGGGAATTTTCCATTATATGCCTTAAACAGCAGCTGATTAATATGGAATAAAGGAGCCTGCAATTCCATTTCAGGATATTCTTCACATACTGTGTCAAGCTGCATATCGTTGGAGATCTGGTCTATTTGCCCTTCTGTTAAATGGTCGCCCAGTTTATAATCCAGCAGTAACCTGGCAGCTTCCCCTGGTTCAAAATCTGTAATAGCCATAAATAATAACTCCCTTAAATTTTCGCCTTTGGAATCCCCGGCATCAGGGAAATTGAATTTTTCCAATAGTTGAACATAATCTTCATTGGTCCAGTAATCCTGGATCTCGTCAACCGTTTGAATGTTCTTTATTGTGATCGTGTATTTCATATGTAGATTCTATTGTTTTTTATTGGTCATATGCAATTCGCATATCTTAATTAGTGTTTGCATTAAGTTTCCTTTATGCTCATTTCATATGTAGATTCTATTGTTTTTGTAAGGGTTAAACATTTTTTTAACCCGGGCGGTATATTACTCTTTTCTTCTCACCTTTCTCCATGGATAAAGCCAATTTTTTAAAGGTTTATTTTCTTTTTTCCCTTTAAATATTGATAGCCATTCCGTATAAATTCTAATAAAAAAGGCAACAATCTTCCAATTGCTGCCTTTCCTGTCTTTAGATTCTATTTGTGCTATTTGGAAGGTGGTTGTGATGGTCGCACCTCTATTTTGCTTGGCAAGGTCCTTGGGTTCATGCTCAGGAGATTTACTACCAACTCCCCAATATCTTCTTTCTGGATCTTCCAGGAATCCTTATCGGAAGGTAGGTGGTCATTGAAATGCGTAGCCACAGAGCCGGGCATTATGGTACTTACATTGATCCCATATTTTCTCAAATCGAGCATAATTGCCTGGGTCATTCCCGTTACGCCAAATTTACTTGCATTATATGCTGCTCCACCTTCAAAGAAGTTTGTACCGGCAAGGCTGGAGATGGTAATTATATATCCTTTGGATTTTTTTAGGGCGGGAAGCGCTGCCTTGATGCTGTAAAATACCCCGCTTAAATTTGTCTCTATAGTTTCCTGCCAATCCTCCACACTTAGGTCTTCAACATTGCCAAAATGCCCTATCCCGGCATTGGCCACCAACACATCCAGCTGGCCCCATTTCTCCTGCACCACTCTGGCCGCTTCGGCCTGACTTTCATAATTTCTTACATCAGCCACAATACCCAGTACTTTTCCGCGGCCAATTTCGGTTAATTTCCTGGCAGCTTCCTCAGCCGATTTTTCTGAGCGGCTGGTAATGGCCACCCTCATATTCAATTTTAGCAAAGCTTCTGCTACCCCGTAGCCAATTCCTTTGCTTCCTCCTGTAATTAATGCAACTTTTCCATCAAATGGTTCCATAGTATTTTCTTTTTTCATTTAGCCTAAAACTACTAAACAAGGCAGGGCCTGGAAAATATTTAGTTCTAATTAATTGTTAATTATGAATTTAACCAACTACGGACTTTTTTCAACCAAAGAGCAGGAGACCTCATTATAAATCTTTTATAAATATTAGCTAAAATTGTATTGAAAAACCTATAAAGAAGTAACTTTGCCAGCAGTTTAAAGGGGCACACTATATTTGTGCCTGGCGGAAAAAGAAATTAAAAACTAATAATAAAAGAAAAATTGAAAAATTCAAAAGCTCAAAAGTTACTAGATAAAATTCAGCGCGATCTTTTGCGCAACGGCCTGATCATTAATACAATTGTTGAGGACCTAAAAGCTCTTAGGCCTTATGCTGTTGAGGAAGAAGATCCTTTGCTTGCAAAAGTTATCAGGCTTACCTATGAGCATATAGATACTTACCAAACATTTGATATTCCTATTCCTGAAGATGAGCCTCTTGACGAAAATGAAGATGCTATGGATTCTCCAGAGGTAAAGCCGGAAGAAAGTCTTGATTATTTACTTTCTCTTATGAATGATACCTCAATTAAGAATAATGAAATTGATCTAAGGGAATACAGCAGAGCTTTACAGGAATATGCTGAAGAAAATTAAATTTTATTGCGATTCCCGCCAGGGATAATCATCGCATTTATATTTCTTTCCGGGTGCTGAATTTCATTTAAACAAGGTGTAAATGAAAAATAAGGATGTAAAATCCAAAAAGAAATCGCGGTTGCAGTTATTGCACCAATATTACAGTTATACCGGCTTTTATAAGTTTGTGGGTAAAAGTGTAAAAAAAGCGATTATTCCTATTTTATTGGTTATTGCCGCTGTTTTGGCACTGGATTTCTATGTGCTGGACCTAAACAAATTATTGATAACAGTAACCAATACTTACCCCCCGGCAGGAATTATTGCGGTTTTCCTGGCGTCTGAATCTATTTTGGGGCTTATTCCCCCTGAACTTTTTATTGCCTGGGCCGGTAAATCTGAATATCCAATATTTTATCTCACTCTTCTTGCCACTGCATCCTATATTGGTGGTATAATTTCATATTTTATAGGGGTTTCCATTACCAAAATTCCGGCTATCCACCGTCAAATGGAACTCAACCTTGCCCGGCATATTAAAAATACCCGTAAATGGGGCGGATTCCTGATTATTGTAGGAGCCCTTCTTCCTATTCCGTTTGCAATGACCAGTATTGCAGCAGGGATCATAAGATTTCCTTTTGTAAGTTACCTGATGTTCGGACTCCTGCGCTATATAAGATTTTATGCATACGCGCTGGTAATATTTGAAATGGTTTAAGAATTCTTGTTTCCTCTAAAGAAACCCAAAAAGCTAAATATTTTATAATTGCACTTATTGATGTTGGTTAAACCGGTATTTTTAAAGTTCAATCTTAGATTTATTTTCAATGGATAGTGCACTTAAAAAAATTGCCCGTGTTGGTTATGTGGCCAAAGGGATAGTATATGGACTTACAGGAATACTTACTTTTTTGGCTGCTTTTGATATGGGAGGTGAAAAAACCGATCAATTAAGGGTACTCCAATTTCTAGATGAACAAACTTTTGGAAATATTCTCCTAATCCTGCTGGGTGCAGGATTGTTTTGTTATTCTTTCTGGCGATTTATTCAGGCACTTTCTGATCCCGAAAGTATTGGGAATGATAAAAAGGGGAAAGTAAAGCGTACTGCTTATTTTATAAGCGGTTGTATCTATTTTGGCCTTTCACTTTTGGCGTTTTACAGGGTTTTCAAAGCCGGTTCTATGGGATCTGGATCAGGCTCGGGTGATACAGTTCAAAAGTTTTCCTGGATCTCTACAGATGTAGGCTTAATATTGATTGGTTTTGTTGGTTTGTGTTTTATTGGTACCGGGATCTATCAATTTGCAAGTGTGTTTAAAAAGGACTTTGTAAAGAAATTTCAACTGAAATCAATAAGCGAAGAAAAGAGAAGGAAAACCATTATGAACAGTGCCTATATGGGAATGACCTCCCGGGGAATTATCTTTCTAATAATTGGATATTTTGCGGTGCAGGCGGCCCTTACTGCAAAACCTTCAGAGATAAAAACTACGATGGAAGCTTTTTCCTTTCTTGAAGAATCTTCCTATGGGGCCTGGGTTTTGGGTGTGGTAGCTGCAGGTTTGGTGGCCTATGCAATTTTTATGTTTATGATGGCCAGATACAGGCAATTTAAAGGCTAATGCTTATTTGATCTTTAAAAATTTTATACCCAGCTCTTTTTCAAGTTCCCAAATGCGGCGTTGCTCCTTTGTGTTTACCAGTACAAGAGATATCCCCGTTTTCCCTGCTCTGGCGGTACGCCCACTTCGGTGTGTGTAGTAATCAATTTGGTCTGGCAGCTGGTAGTGTACAACATAGGCCAGGTTATCAACATCTATTCCTCGTGCGGCAACATCTGTCGCTACCAGAAGTTTGAGGGTTTTGTTCTTAAAAGCCCTCATGACTTTGTCCCGGTCTTTTTGAAGCATATCTCCCTCCAATAGACCAACTTCATAATTTTTTGCCCCCAGTTGTTTTGCCAGAACTTTTGCAACGGCTTTGGTTCGGGTAAAAATGATCCCCCGGTTTTTCCCCTGTGTTTTAAGGAACTGTGCCAGGGTATCTAATTTATTGCTATCATCTCCCGTCACATATTGATGTTCTATCCCTGCATTAACTACTTCGGCTTTTCCAATATTTACCCGCAGTGCATCATAGGAAACGTAGTTCTCAATAATCTCATTGAGTTCCTTAGGAATCGTGGCAGAGAATAACCATACATTTCTTTTGCCTTTTGTTTCTTTAAGGATCTTGGTGAGCTCATCCTTAAATCCCATACTCAGCATTTCATCTGCTTCATCAAGGATTATGGTTTCAATTTTAGAAATATCCACGGCTTTCTTATTGAGAAGGTCTATAAGTCTGCCCGGGGTTGCCACAACAATGTGGGTGGGCCGGTTTAAGCGTGCTATTTGTATATCTATCTTTTCGCCCCCGTACACCGCTTCAGTAAAAACCTTGTTGGAATATTTGGTGAATTTGAACAGTTGTTTGGCAATTTGTTGTCCCAGTTCTCTTGTGGGCGCAAGGATAAGCGCCTGTACGTGTTCTTTTTCAGGATCTATTTTAGAAAGAATGGGAATTCCAAAGGCTGCTGTTTTTCCGGTTCCGGTTTGGGCCTGGCCAATAAAATCAATATTTTCCCTCATCAATACAGGAATTGCTGCTTCCTGAATTTTGGTAGGTGTTATGATACCCAATTCTTTTAATCCTTTTTCAATATCCTTTGAAACCCCTAGATCTGCAAATCCCATATTCCTTTTTTATTTGAATGCAAATATACTTTTTTAGGATTGCTTCTCATAACTTAAAAGAAGCTGTTATAATTAGTTAAACTATACCTAAAGCGGGTTAAAGAATTTTTGGAAATGAGAGAGGTTAGTTACTTTCATAGAAATAATTAAAAATCTTAGACTATGTCATTACTAACCATTATTCTGAATATATTTCTACCACCCCTTGCTGTATTTTTAAAACACGGTTTGGGAACCACTTTTCTTATAAGTGTTTTACTAACGATGTTGGGATGGTTGCCCGGTGTAATCCATGCTTTTTATGTAAACGGAAAATAAATAATCGAAAAACGGTCCCGAATTTCTACTGGACCGTTTTTTTTTTGGAAATAAATTTATTCTACCTGTTCTTTTTTCTGCACCTTTTTTTCCCATTTCCAGGCGCTTTTTAGAGCGTCATCCAGGGTGTACTTTGCTTTCCACTGCAAAACCGAGTTTGCCTTATGAGTATCTGCATAGGCTGCAGTAATATCGCCTTCCCTTCTTCCCACAATTTTATATGGAAGTTTTACGCCGGTGGTATTTTGAAAACTGTTTATGACCTCCAATACCGAATTTCCTTTTCCAGTTCCCAGGTTAAATACATCGTAATTGTTCCCCGCTTTGTTTTGCATTAGTCTTTCCAATGCAACAATGTGGGCCTGGGCAAGATCCATAACATGAATATAATCGCGTATACAAGTTCCATCTGCCGTTGGGTAATCATCACCAAAAACCGAAAGTTGCTCTCTTTTTCCAATAGCCGTTTGAGTGATGAACGGGATCAGGTTTTGAGGAGTGCCAATGGGTAACTCCCCAATCTCGGCACTGGGATGCGCCCCTATTGGATTGAAATACCTGAGCGAGATCGCTTTTAGATTTTGATGCACCTTGCAGGTATCCATAATTATCTCCTCTCCTATTTGCTTGGAATTTCCATAAGGAGACATGGCCTGTTTTACCGGGGCATCTTCACTTATTGGCAAAATATCTGCCTGGCCGTATACCGTGCAGGATGAGCTGAAAATAAAGCTTGCTTCCTGCTTTTTGGTTAACTGCTTCAGTAAATTAATTAAGGTTGAAAGATTGTTTTCATAATATAACAATGGATTCTCAACACTCTCCCCAACAGCCTTTGAAGCCGCGAAATGAATAACTCCGGTTATGTCGGGATATTTTTCAAAGAATTCGATCACCTGCTCTTTATTGCGAAGATCAAAATTTTCAAACTCAGGAGTTTTTCCAGTAATCTTGGTAATTCCGCCAAGCACTTCAATGGAAGAATTTGAAAGGTTATCTATAATTACCACTTCGTAATCCTGTTCCAGTAAAGCTACAACCGTATGGGAGCCTATAAATCCCAACCCACCGGTAACTAATATTTTTGCTTTCATTATATATTTCAATTGGATGCGCAAATTAAGGAAAATGAATAACTCTTCTCCATTGAACACGAGGCATCGAGAGTGAAATGGGTTGTTTTAACAATTTTTTATTATTAACCACCTGTTTTAATTTCCGCTTTTCATTCAGGTACTCTCTTCATAAAATTTATCTTTGCACAAAATTGTTTTTATGAGTTTGGAAAATCAGATCAGGGTTTTTAGATGGGTGAGTATTCTAGAGGGTGTTTCCTTCCTTGTTTTATTATTTCTCGCAATGCCGTTGAAGTATTTCTTTGATTTGCCTCAAATGGTTCAAATAGTGGGAATGGCCCACGGTGTCCTCTTTATTGCTTACCTTATGGGCGCCTTTTGGATGTACAATCCTTTAAACTGGCAACCTCGTACTTTAATTGTTGTTATTGCCTGCTCGGTGGTACCCTTTGGTCCATTTTACGTAGAAAACAAATATTTATAGAAAATTGGAAAACTTCAATTTTAAAACCATAAGCTGTTACCTGGAAGAATATTTCATTGAACAGGGAATGAATGTAGTTGCTGCCAGCTATTTAAACCTGTTCATTAATGTCACAGTCATAGTTCTATTGGTTTTTCTTATAAATTTCCTGATTAGACGGTTTGTGATCGAAGCTTTTAAAACTTTCACCAACAAAACCAAGACTACCTTTGATGATTTTCTGGTAAAAAGCAAATTTCCGAAGTATGTAGGGCAGATCTTCCCAATTCTACTTATTAATTATACAGCACCCTACATTCTTATTAATCACCAGTTCCTTTTAAAGGCACTAAATGTTATAATGCATATCTATGTAATTCTTCTGGTTATCTGGATATTAAGAAGCTTATTGAGAACCACCAAGAATTATTTGAAAACCCGGGATGAGTACCGCGATAAACCTATAGACAGTTACATCCAGGTAGTCATAATCTTTATTTGGGTTATAGGTATCATGTTTATTTTTTCTGAGCTTACGGGCCAGTCTGTTGTAAGCTTTGCTATTTCCCTTGGTGCTGCATCGGCTATTTTATTGCTTATTTTCAAAGATACTATCCTGGGTTTTGTTGCCTCGATCCAGGTATCTGTCAATGATATAGTAAGGATTGGCGACTGGATCACCTTCAGTAAATTTGGCGCCGATGGAACGGTAACAGAGATCAACCTGGCCACCGTCAGGGTCCAGAACTGGGATAACACTTACACCACCATTCCTACATACAGCCTTATTGCCGATTCATTTCAAAACTGGAGAGGAATGCAGGAATCTCCAGGAAGAAGGATCAAAAGAGCGATTTTTATTAAACAAAACTCAGTAAAATTTGTAACAGAAAAGGAACTGGCTGAATTCAGGAAAATATCCCTTATTGCACCCTATCTGGAACATCGCCAAAAGGAAATAGATAAATATAACAGCAGCAACCAGGTAAATAAAGAAATACCCATTAATGGCCGAAATCAAACAAACCTGGGAATCTTTAGAAAATATGTTGATGCCTATTTACATGAACACTCGGCAGTACACAAGGAAATGTATATTATTGTAAGACACCTTGCACCTACCCCCCAGGGGATTCCGCTGGAGATCCTATGCTTTAGCCGTGATAAACGATGGGAGAATTTTGAATATATAAGTGCAGATATTTTTGATCATATAATTGCCGCAACTCCCTTTTTTCACCTGCAACTTTTTGAGGCTCCATCTGGAGATGATATCAGGCAGTATTTAAAGGACGGTATTCCTGCGGAATAATTTTTAAACCCTTGATTTTTTTTCCCGAAAATGTGTATTATTGCTTGAAAGAATTCAATAAACTTTTAGCCTTACCGGTTTTAAAAAAGCATTTCCCTTTATTATTCCTTTTATGAAATTAAAATCTTTACTACAAGCTTTGGGTTTGGTCGCCATCATATTTACTCTTCTACCTTTTATAGCAGCCGATTACTGGTGGATAAGGGTATTTGATTTTCCTCATATTCAATTAACCATCCTTACTTTGGTTGCCCTGATAACCTACTTTATTAAGTTTGACCTTAAACGGGCAGAGGATTATGTTTTTGCAGCAGCTTTGGGAGCTTGTTTTGTTTTCCAGCTTGCGAAGATCTATCCCTACATACCCCATGGGAATCACGATCTAATGGATGCCAATATGGAGGCTGAAGCTTTTCCCATGAAATTTTATATAGCCAATGTTTACCAGGATAATGAGAAGCCCGGCAAGCTTATTCAGGAGATCAAGACCCGGGATGCCGATGTTGTGTTGCTTATGGAAACAAACCAAAGGTGGATGAATGATGTAAAAGATGCCGTTTCAAGTTATCCCTACCGTGTGGAAGTTCCTCTCAATAATACTTACGGAATGTTACTTTATTCCAAATTTCCGCTTAAAAACGAACAGGTAAAATATCTTGTAGACGATAGTATTCCTTCAATTCACACCATTTTACAGATCCCGGGCGGTAAGGAAGTACAACTATATTGCATTCACCCCACCCCTCCCATGCCACAGGAAAACCCGTCATCAACCGACAGGGATGCGGAAATGATGCTGGTGGCGAAAAGTGCTAAGGGCAATAAATTGCCGGTGATAGTTGCAGGAGATTTTAATGATGTTGCCTGGTCCCAATCTACCACACTGTTTAAAGATGTAAGCGGATTACTGGACCCGCGTATAGGCCGTGGATTCTACAACACTTTTAGTGCAAACAGTTTTCTTATGAGATGGCCCCTGGATCATTTCTTTGCTTCAGATGAGTTCCGACTTATAAGAATGGAACTTGGAGAAGATATAGATTCAGATCATTTCCCGGCCTATTTTGAAGTTCAGCTGGAGCCTGAAAAAGCGGGCGTACAAACCCCCGAAGAACCAACCCAGGAACAAAAGGAAGATGCAGAGGAACAAATTAAGGAAGCCAGGGAAGATAAACAAAAGGAAAAAGAAGAATAAAAATTTTTAATCCTACATAGGTTACAACATATTTTTAGCCTTTGTGATAATTTCTGAATGATCAAATGCAAGATTTGGTAATTCGTTGATATCAAACCATTTTGCATCGGTTGCATCATCATTTCCTTTAACCGGGACTTCCTGAGAAATCACTGTGGTAAAAGCGATTGAAATTACCCTGCCACGGGGATCGCGGCCGGGAGTTGCAAAAATTCCCACCTGTTCCATATGGCCTGTTTTAATTCCGGTTTCTTCTTCCAGTTCCCGTTGTGCCCCTTTCTCCAGCTTTTCATTATCTTCCAGAAATCCGCCAGGCAGTGCCCATTGGTTTTTAAAAGGATCATTCTTTCGTTTGATAAGTAAGATTTTCAGCGAATCATTCCTTTTTAAAAAAACCACCGCATCTACCGTAATATCTATATTTTGCTTTGACATAAATTTAAAGTTTTCCTAAAATTAGGTAATGCAGGTTAATATTGAAACTTATTTGGAAGCTATTGGGTAAATTGCGGTATTAGCCTAATTTCCTTTCATGAAAAATTATTATTTATTCCTCTTCCTGTTATTTTTTTGCTCTTCCTTCACTCAGGCTCAAACTGCCGGGGAAATTGTGAATTCCTATCTGGAAACCAGCGGGGGAATTAAAAAATTAA
This sequence comes from Gillisia sp., assembly GCA_039989915.1. Lineage (GTDB taxonomy): Bacteria > Bacteroidota > Bacteroidia > Flavobacteriales > Flavobacteriaceae > Gillisia. The sequence goes on along the minus strand of JBDXGW010000002.1, from coordinate 263,727 downwards.
AAGATCTTAAAGCCATAAAAATGAATGCTGTTATAATGGCTGAAGATAAAGAAATACCCCTCGAAATTTATAACACTAAAAACGGAAAGCAGGCGCTCATCATTGATCTTGATGGGACACGCATTACCCAATTTGCATTTGACGGGAAAACCATGTGGACCACAGATATGCTTACCGGCATTGCCGAAAAAGGTCTTAAGGAGATTACCGCGAATATTAAACTAAGCGCGAATGATTTTCCAACACCATTTTTAAATTACCTTGAGAAAGGTTATACTCTGGAATATATTGGAGAGGAAAAAATTGGCAGGAGCAAAACCCATAAGATTAAGCTCATACAGGAGCCCATTAGTATTAACGGGGAGCAACAGGAAAGTGTGCTTATCTATTATTTTGATGAAAAAACCTTTTTACCGGTAAGTAAATCCTCAGAAATAATGATAGATGGGAAATATGAGGAAATCAATCAATCCTACCTGAGCAATTACAAAGAGGTAAAAGGTTTGCTATTCCCATTTACAATTATAGAATCAGGACAGGAAATTAAGATAATTACCATTGAACTGGACCCGGAAATAGATCCGGTAATCTTTGACTTTCCGGGGAACTCAGATAATTAAGGGTGCTTAAATTTTTTAATAAACACAGTTTTCTTATTGACGAATTCCCTTATTCCGTGAATAGATAATTCCCTACCATAACCCGAGATCTTAGTGCCCCCAAAAGGTAATCTGGGATCGCTTTTCACCAGTTCATTTATAAAGACAGCGCCGTCCTCAAAACGGGCGACTAATTTTTCAATTGCGGCAATATCTTCAGTAAATACAGAAACTCCCAGACCAAATTGAGAGCGGTTAACCAGATCTATAGCCTCATCTATTGTTTTAAAAGTGGTAACCCCAATTACAGGCCCAAAGGTTTCTTCATTGAACACGGGCATTTCGGGAGAAACATTTATCAAAACTGTAGGCTCATAATAAGTCCCTTTTCTTTTACCGCCTATCAGGATCTTCGCTCCTTTTTTTACCGAGCGGTTTACCTGGTCCTCCAGGTCTTCGGCAAGGTCTTCTCTGGCCATTACCCCAAGAAATGTGTCCTTTTTCATGGGATCTCCGGCTTTAAGCTCTTTCACTTTAGCAATAAAGATCTTCAGAAATTCATCTTTAACAGATTCGTGAAGAAGTAATCTTTTTCCAGCGATACAACTTTGTCCCATATTTTGAAACCTTGCCTGAACACATGTTTTCGCAGCTTCCTCAAGATTTGCATCTTCAAGAATCACAAGGGCATTGCTCCCCCCCAATTCCAGAACAGATTTTTTGATTTGTTCCCCGGCAACCGAGGCTACTGCCCTGCCTGCAGGAGTGCTGCCTGTTAAGGTTACGGCCTTAATCCTGGAGTCTTTTATAATTTCTTCAACCTTATCACTTCCCACGGGTATATTTTGAAAACAACCTTTGGGAAATCCTGCATTTTCAAAAATCTTCTGGATATTATTGGCCGATTGCATCACATTGCTGGCATGCTTTAAAACCGCTGTATTTCCCGCCATAAGCGCTGGAGCGGCAAACCTGAATACTTGCCAGAAAGGATAGTTCCATGGCATTACTGCAAGGATAACTCCCAAAGGTTCAAAACTCACATAACTCTTATAAGCATCGGTCTCAATAATTTCATTTGCCAGGTGTTCTCCCCCGTTTTCAGCATAATACTCACAAACCCAGGCACATTTTTCAACTTCGGCTATAGATTGAGATATGGGTTTCCCCATTTCCCTGGTGATAGTTTCTGCATAGATCTTTTTATTATTCTTTAATTCTTCCGCAGCCTTTTTCAATAAGGAAGCCCTTTCTTTAAAGGTAGTTTTTCTCCACTTTTCAAAACCTTTAACCGAAGTTTCCAGAGCTTTGTCTATTTGTGAGGAGCTGTATTCCTTCACACTTGCAATTTCTTTTCCCGTGAAAGGGTTTATAGAGGTTATCATATTTTCTGGTACTTTTTTTAAAGGTAAAATAACAAATTGACGATCTAAGTTGATTAAGAGGAATTTAACTGATGTTAATAAACCGGTTTAAAAGTAATTGTACACCTTCCTTTCACGACAAATTAAAAAAGTACATTTAAGAAACTCTACTTCTATGAACCAGCGAGACAAAAACCTGCTTATGCTTCGGCCTGAAATTCCTTCGGCATTAATTTCAGAAAATATGAGTCGGGATGAACAATTTCAAAACAAAACCCTACGGCCGGTGGCAAAACTTCAGGACCTTCTTTTTGTGGAGGTTTTTAGAAACTACATTCAAAAGCATAAGAACACCTTTTATGGGTTTTCTATTGAAAAAAGATTGTTGTTTATTGAGAACGCCATCCAGAGAGACATCAAGTTCAGGAACAGCCTTAAAGGGATTATGATAGGGCAGTTCACAATGGAAGAGTATGGTATTTATATCCAGAATTCTTCGGCGCTTAACAAGCGTATGATGAATATTGTAAAGGAACGAATGTTTTCAAATATCCAGTTACTGGAAGATCACGGCGCGTACCAGGAGGCCCAGTAAGATTGTAATTGCAAAGCTCATTAAAGTTCCTATGAGCACATATTCGGTTTGCTTGCGGGCGCCGGTTTCAGACTTATCACTGAATCTTAAAATTGATTTTGCGGCGATTAGAAAACCTATGGCAGCAAAATTATCTGTAATAATGAACGTGAGTACAAGGATCCTTTCAAATATTCCTATGTACCTTCCTGCAGCCTCCAGGCTGTTCATCTTATAGGTAGGTTCAATTTCGTCCTGCCAGCGCCGGGTAGCCTTTCCTATTAAATAGCCTGTTGGGAATATTACAATGAGATAAGTCCCAATTACTGCCAGAAATCCCTTGGAATTAAGTAATCCCTTTAATCCAGGAAGAAGTTTGGGAAAACCATCTATGAGAAACAACCATACCAGAAGCAATATAATTAAGTGGAAAAATTGGTCCAGGAGAAAATATTTTAGATCGTCTTCTTTTTGCTGAAGTTTCCACCAGTCTATTAAATAGTGGGTGATACTTATAAATAATGCTGCATACCACAATTCCAGAGATTGAATAAAAAGCAGGGTAAGCAGTCCCGCCAGTACAGAATGGATCACCAGGATATATGAACGTGCCTTATATTTCCTTTTATGTTCTATCCAGCCTTTGGGTTGAAGAATAAAATCTACAACAATATGAGCCAGCAGCAGTTGTAGTAATAATAGGAAATTGTTATCCATTCTTTAACTGTGTTTTAATTACGTGATGATACCGCGAGAGTAAACCCGCAATTGCCTCCCATCCCGATGCCTTCTTGCGCTGGTTCACTGCCGATTGGCTTATGTGTATCTCTGCAGCTATTTCCCGCTCCTTAAGGTCTCTTAGGAGGTAGTAAACAACCTCTGCCGATGCTGTGCTCCACTTATCTGTAATTGTATCCAGGAGAAAAAATGCGGTATTAAACTCTTCATCAATTTCCTCAACGGGTGTCTTTATCCGGGTCTTACGGTTCTCATTTTTCATTTGATCCAGCGAGCGACCCGAAAATTGAAAGGCCTGGCCGTTAGATTCTGCCAGGGCTTCCCGTTCCAGCTCCTGGGTCCCAATTCCAATGGCTATTTTGAAATCGGCTATCTTGGAATAAGCGCGGCTTTTCCTGGTCTTTTTAAGGTGTATGCGATTTATTGCAGCTTTAATTTGTAGTGCTATTAAAAGCGCCTCCTCCGGATTTTTAACAATCCCCTGGAAACTGTCTCCCCGGTATATATTGAATTGCACGGTATTTTTACCGTGGTTTTGAGTGATAAACTGAAACTCTGCGGTAAGACTATCCAATACCTGTTTCAGTACTTTCTCATCATAGAGCGATGAATCAATAAGATCTGCGGTTAAAACTGCTATCATTTTCCAAATATAATAAAAATAATTAGTCCGAAACCTTATAAATATTAATTATTAGTCTGCAGACTTATTTATAGCCTTTATAAGTTTATGGACTTATAAGTATTTTTAAACATAATAGCTCCTTTATCCAAAACTAACTATTAAATTTTTGCAAAACATTCGTTCATTGAAAAAGGTATAATTACATTTAAATTAAAACATTTCAAATGGTACATAATAAAAAAGAAGTATATCAAAAGTGTCTCATTGCAGTAAATGCATTGATAAAGAAATATGAGGAAAAGATGGATAATATTAAGGAATCCATGGAAGCAAATGACGTTCATACAGATTATGATGAAGAGGGAAGCAAGGGCGAATTGCTGGGTGATTTTGAACGCTATGCCACCCACCTTGATAATGCCCGTAAAATGAAGGAAACCCTAAGCCGGGTAGACAGGGAGCATTACAGCGAAGAAATAAAATTTGGGAGTCTCGTTGAAACCTCAAAGCACTATTATTTTATTGCAGCACCCCTGGGAAATGTAGGAATGGATGATGGAAGTACCATTTTCGCCATCTCAACAGAAGCTCCCATCTTTGAAAAATTACAGGGAAAAAGAAAAGGTGACACTTTCACCCTGTTGGAGGAAAATATAAAGATCCTGGATGTCCATTAATTATTCAGGATACTCGACCCGTAAATGAAAAATATTCTTGAGCTTTTGCTTGAGAATTTTTTTTATGAGCTGGATCTCTTTGAATGTTATATTGGAATTGAGGAACTGCCCTTCGTCCATTTGTTTGTTTATGATCTTTTCTACAAAATCATCAATCTTGGCTGTGGTAGGTTCTTTCAAACTTTTACTGGCGGCCTCTACACTATCACACATCATCAAAAGCGCGGTTTCACGGCTAAAAGGAATAGGGCCGGGATATCTGAAATTAGCCGCAAGGGCAGTTTCATTTTGCTCTTTTTCCTTCATATAGAAAAAGTAAACCGTACTGGTGCCATGATGGGTCCTGATAAAATCAATCACCCTATCGGGCAAATTGTTCTTTTTGGCAATTTCTATCCCTTTAATTACATGACCTATAATTATCTCAGCGCTTTCTTTTGGGGAAAGTTCATCATGAGAATTGACCGAGGTAGTCTGGTTTTCAGAAAAATACGTAGGATTTTCCATTTTCCCAATATCGTGATAAAGTGCTCCTACCCTAACCAGCATAGCATTGGCCCCAATTTCATTGGCTGATGCTTCAGCAAGGTTGGCTACATTAAGGGAATGGTGAAAAGTTCCCGGTGCCTTTTCTGCCAGCTCTTTAAGGAGTTTTGAGTTGGTATCAGATAATTCAAGTAAGGACATGTCTGAAACCAATCCGAATAATTTCTCATAAATATAAATAAGCGGCTGCACAAATAATGTAGCAAGGCCACCAAGTACAAAAGTTAGAAACATTTCAGAATCAAGGTCCTGCACATTTCCTTCCTGAATTACTGTAATGGCAAAATACACCACTATATATATAAATGTGATCTGCCCTACAGATATAAAAAGATTGGCTCTTTTGTAAAGTTCAGAAACGGTTAATATGGTCACGATCCCCGCAATAATTTGAAGGAACATATATTCATAACTGTTAGGAACTACAAACCCCAGAATAAGAACTGTAATAACGTGAGAAAAAAGCCCCAGTCTGGAATCGAAAAATGCCTTTAAAGTAAGGGGTAAGATGGACAGCGGAACTATATATACATACCGGGGTTCAAAATTCACCACCAGGGTGGTAAGGAACACCATGAGTAGTATATTGAAGAATATGAAAGTGATCTTTACATTGTTCTCATAAATATCCCTGCGGTATTTTCTTATAAAAAGAAGCAACATCAACAACGCCATGGAAACCAGGAGACTGTAACCAAAAAGGATCCAGTTGTAGCTGGATTCACTCCATAATTGAGATTCATATTCCTGTTTCAGGGAATTAAGAATGTCCAGTTTTTCCCCTTCTACAATCTCCCCGCGGGAAATTATTATTGTACCTCTTTCTATGCTGCCCCGGGTGTAGGAGATTGAATTTAATTTGCTATCCAGTTCTTTTTGAGTAAAAGAGCTGTCATAAAACACATTGGGTTCAATGCTATTATAGAAAAGTTCAAGAAGTTCCGGTCTTAGAGAAGTGAGATTCGTACGGTTAATATTGGTTGTTAGATATTCGGGAATTTCCTCCTGAAGAAAAATTTGCCCATATGTGATCTCATCGGCGATATTGCCCTTTTTCAAATAAACCAGGTGATCCTCCTCCAGCCGGGTTTGTTCCTGTAAAACCCCATTCTCATAAAGACCGGTGATGGCTGTATTTATGAATTCAGAGATTGCTCTTCCTCTCCTGTTAATTATGCTGTCGCTAAAAACGTCGCGTATTTGTTCCTGTGCGTTTTCCTTTACTTTTTCAACAATTTCCTCATTATAGTTGAAGTAAGGAATATGACTTGCTATTATCTGGTCCTTTTCCTTTACAATCTCCTCATTGGTTTTTAGAATGGCAAAATCAAATGGGGCGTATAAATTCTCATATTGCCAGGGTTTTCCCCTGTTGATCTCGTATTTAAATTTACCTCCTTTGGGCATTAAATAGACGATCATTACGGCGGTAAGAATAAACAAAAAAGCCTTGTAGAAAAAGGCCTGGTTTTTATAAAAATTATTAATGAGGTGGTTCATCTATTTTAATACTGTTCTTCAAAAGTAATAAAAAAACATCATGCAGGGTATGGCCTTGGTTTGTTCTTTATAAAATCCTTAAATTCGCAATACGAGAATATAAATGATATCATTATGAAAGAAGTAGTAATAGTAAGTGCTGCAAGAACCCCAATAGGAAGTTTCATGGGGAGCTTGTCAACAGTTCCTGCAACCAGATTAGGATCTATTGCCATACAAGGGGCACTCCAGAAAATAAATTTAAAACCCGAACTTGTTGATGAAGTTCTAATGGGGAATGTAGTTCAGGCCGGGGTTGGCCAGGCTCCTGCAAGACAGGCCGCTCTGGGTGCCGGAATTTCCGATACTGTTCCCTGCACCACTGTTAATAAAGTTTGTGCCAGCGGAATGAAAGCGATCATGCAGGGAGCACAGGCTATTATGCTGGGTGATGCAAATATTGTTATTGCCGGAGGAATGGAGAACATGAGTATGATCCCGCATTATCTTCACTTAAGAAATGGCCATAAATTTGGACCTGCAACTATGATTGACGGGATGCAGAAAGATGGTCTTGTAGATGCATATGATCAAAATGCCATGGGAACCTGTGCCGATCTTTGTGCGACTGAACACCACTTCTCCCGGGAAGACCAGGATGCCTTTGCAATAAAATCTTATGAAAGATCTGCCGCGGCATGGAAAGAAGGAAAATTTGATAATGAAATAGTACCGGTTGAAGTCCCCCAACGCAAAGGAGATCCCGTGATTTTTAAAGAAGATGAAGAATATAAAAATGTCCAGATGGATAAAATTTCTTCCCTTCGTCCTGCTTTCTCCAAAGACGGAACGGTAACTGCCGCCAATGCATCTACTATAAATGATGGAGCCGCTGCTGTAATATTAATGAGCCGCGAAAAAGCCAATGAACTTGGATTAAAAGTTCTTGCAGTAATAAAAGGATTTGCAGATGCTGCACAGGAACCAAAATGGTTTACCACAGCTCCATCCAAAGCATTGCCAAAAGCTCTTGATAAAGCGGGCATAAACCAGGATGATGTGGATTTCTTTGAGTTCAATGAAGCATTTGCGGTGGTAGGTTTGGCAAATATGAAAATACTTGGGTTAACAGATAAGAACACAAATGTAAACGGGGGGGCGGTTTCCCTTGGCCATCCACTGGGGTGTTCCGGTGCCCGGATAGTTATTACCCTTATGAATGTACTTGAACAAAACAACGCCAAAACGGGAGCAGCAGCCATTTGTAATGGTGGTGGTGGTGCATCTGCAATTGTAATTCAAAGAGATTAATTTATAATCTGCAATCTATAATTGATGCAATACGGAATTTGCACCCTTAGCATTGTCCCGGTGAGAAGCCAGCCTGATGATGCATCTGAGATGGTAACCCAGTTGTTGTATGGCGAAAATTTCAAGATCCTTGACGAAAGGGGTAAATGGAGCAGGATCCGTATTGCATTTGATTCCTATGAAGGCTGGATAAGCAACAGCCAGGTATCAAAAATTGAAGAGGAACTTTACGAGAAGCTTGTAAATCATGAAAGGATCTATTCTGCAGATCTTATTGAGTTTATTGGAGAGGAATCAGGAAATTTAACCCATATTCCTATGGGGGCAGTATTGAATCACGCCGCCTTGTTGAACCACACTTTTGAAGGACATACCATTGCCGGATTAAAACCCAAATCAGGATTAATAGACACCGCGATCCTGTATTTAAATACCCCCTTTTTATGGGGAGGTAAATCACCTTTTGGAATAGATTCCAGCGGACTCACACAAATGGTGTATATGCTAAATGGTTATTCCCTGCAAAGGGATTCTGCACAACAGGCTAAACAGGGGGAAGCACTAAGTTTTATTGAAGAAAGTGAACCCGGAGATCTGGCCTTTTTTGATGATGCTGAAGGCAATATTATTCATGTGGGCCTTATTATGCCAGATAATTATATAATCCATGCAGATGGAAAGGTGCGCATAGACAGGATTGACCACTCGGGTATCTTTAATATGGATCTTCGTAAGCATACCCACAAATTACGTGTTATCAAAAAGATAATTTAAATCTCATAGTTTCATAAATAAGAGAAGGCTGCCAAATGGCAGCCTTCTTCATTTTTAAGATAAATCTTATTATTAATTGGCAGCATCAAGCTTAGCCTGAATGGCTTCGGCTTTGGCATTATCTCCAAGTTGATAATATATGTTCATTGTGGTGCGCATTGCATCCTTGTTATTAGGATCTTTTTCCATTACCTTCTCAAGGTAAGGCAAAGCTTCTCTGTAAATAACTTTACGCTGCTCAGCAAGCTCATCATACTTTTTAGTATCAGCTTTGCTCATTCCAAGGCTGTTCATTTGCTCTACAATAGCTGCTTCTTTTGCAAGAACTGCAGCTGCAATGTTTAAACGGGCATCGTTAAGATCCGGGTTTATTTCCAGGGCCTTTTTATAATAATCAATTGCAGTTTGGTTATCTCCAATTTCAAATGAAGTTACACCAAGGTTATAGTACAAAGTAGCATTGTTAGGATCTTTCTTCACTATCCCTTCCATGATCTCCTTGTATTTATCTTTTTGACCCATTCTATAGTACATATCTGCTTCAGATTGCAATAAGGCAAGATCATCGGGATTAGCAAGTTTTGCAGCTTCCATAGCAGCTACGGCTTTATCCTCATTACCGTTTGCAATATGGATCAATGCGATATTTTTCATGATCTCTCCTTTTTTAGGAGGAGACTTGCGGTCTTCAGGCTTAACGTATTCCCCGGCTTTAACCATAAGGTCCCTTTGGGCCTTGTTCATACTCTCTTCTTCCCCGGTAGATTTGTTTACAGCGATATATTCAATCTCGCTTCCATCATATCCAAGGTCTCTTAGTTCTTCATAATATGCAAGGGCTTTGTCATATTCCTTTGCATTGATAGCATTGGAAGCAGCATAATATAAGTAAAGGGTATCCTGTGGATTGATCTTGTACCCGGCGTATAATTTATCTGCCGCACCACTAAAGTTCTCTGTATTCTGATCTTTAACCGCACTTTGTACAATTGCATTGGAAACAGCACCTAATCCATTTCCAGCTTCAGAATTTCCTAATTTTTGAGCTTGCTTGTACGCCTCGGCAGCTGTCATAAGGTCCTGTACAGAGGTGTTTTCGCCATTTCCAAGATACGCATGACCTTTATAAAGGTAAAATTCTCCCTTCATTTTGTCATTGGCGCTGCCTAGATTTGCTTCTGCCTGTGTAAGAAGGGTTTTTGCCTGGGCATAACTTCCTTTTTCAATTGCTTTTTCCGCATCGCGGATCTCTTTTTTTTGAGCTATAGCTACTACCGAAAAAAGTGATAATGCTATGGTAAATAACTTGATTTTCATTGATTTTGGTTTTAGGTTTATTTATTCTTCACTATCTTCTGCAATAGTTGTGCCATCTCCATTTTCCTGATTGGTATTGGGGGTTATGGCATCATCGAGGTCAATATTACCCTCTTCACTTTGCATTACTTTTGCAACAGCGGCAATAGAATCATTCCCTTTTAGGTTAATTAACCTAACTCCCTGGGTAGCTCTTCCCATTACTCTTAGATTATCCACGCTCATTCTTATTGCAAGCCCGGACCTGTTAATGATCATAAGATCATCTCCATCGTTTACATTTTTAATGGCGACCAGTTCCCCGGTTTTTTCGGTAATAGAAATAGTTTTAACACCTTTCCCACCTCTGTTGGTGATCCTGTAATCGTCAAGTTTAGATCGTTTACCATATCCATTTGCAGATACCACAAGCACATTGGCCTCCATATCATTTACAGCGATCATTCCTACTACTTCATCATTATCATCGGCAAGTGTAATACCTCTAACCCCGGAAGCATTACGACCCATAGGTCGCGTTTTGCTCTCTTCAAACCTGATGGCTTTACCACTTTTCACAGCAAGCATTACCTGGCTGTCCCCATCTGTAAGTTTGGCTTCCAGCAACTCATCATCCTCGCGAATAGTGATAGCATTGATCCCGTTAATACGCGGTCTTGAATATTGCTCCAATGAAGTTTTCTTAACCTGACCTTTTTTGGTGGCCATGATCACATAATGGTTGTTGATATATTCCTCGTCTTTTAGGTCCTGTGTACAAATAAAAGCCTTCACTTTATCATCGGGCTCTATATTTATAAGATTCTGGATGGCTCTTCCCTTGGAGGTTTTACTTCCTTCCGGAATTTCATAAACCCTCATCCAGAAACATTTACCTTTTTGGGTAAAGAACAGCATGTACTGGTGATTGGTTCCTGAAAATAAATGTTCCAGGAAATCCTCACTTCGGGTTGTAGATCCTTTTTGACCTACCCCTCCCCTGTTCTGGGTCTTGTATTCGTTAAGCGAGGTCCTTTTAATGTAACCCGCATGAGAAATGGTAATTACCACCTGCTCATCGGGGATCATATCTTCAATGCTAAGATCTCCACCGGCATATTCAATTACAGATCTACGGGCATCTCCATATTTCTCCTTAATTTCAAGAAGTTCATCCTTAATAACCTGCATTCTTCTTTCCTTGTGCTCAAGAATATCTTTTAGATCCTCAATAGTCTTAAGAAGTTCGTCATACTCGGCCCTCAGTTTATCCTGCTCCAGACCTGTAAGCTGTCTTAATCGCATTTCTACAATGGCCTTGGCCTGTAGTTCAGATAGCTGGAAGCGTTCAATCAATTTATTCCTTGCCTCATCGGCATTGCTGGAAGAACGAATTAATGCGATCACTTCATCTATATTATCTGAAGCTATGATCAAACCTTCCAGAATATGTGCTCTTTCTTCGGCTTTTCTTAATTCGTATGTGGTTCTTCTTACAACTACCTCATGGCGATGTTCCACAAAATGAAAGATCATATCCTTAAGATTCAGCATCTCAGGACGTCCTTTTACCAGGGCAATGTTGTTAACACTAAAACTTTGCTGTAATGCGGTATGCTTATAAAGTGTATTTAGAACAATATTTGGAATGGCATCACGCTTAAGAATGTAAACTATCCTCATCCCGTTCCTGTCTGACTCATCACGAATCATAGAAATACCGTCTATCTTCTTTTCATTAACAAGATCGGCCGTTTTCTTGATCATATCGGCCTTATTCACCTGGTAAGGGATCTCGGTAACAATGATACATTCCTTTCCGGCGATTTCCTCAAGGGTCGATTTTGCACGTACTACAATACGTCCACGCCCTGTTTTAAATGCTTCTCTTACACCATCATAACCATAAATGGTTCCACCGGTAGGAAAATCGGGAGCTTTAATGTGAGTAATGAGCTCGTCAATTTCAATATCGTGGTTATCTATATACGCAACTGTCCCGTCAATAACTTCTGACAGGTTGTGGGGGGGCATATTGGTTGCCATTCCCACAGCAATTCCACTGGCACCATTTACCAGTAAATTGGGCACCCTTGTAGGAAGCACCGTTGGTTCTTCCAGGGTATCATCAAAATTTAATCTAAAATCTACTGTTTCCTTATCAATATCTGCCAGCATATCCTCTGCGATCTTTCGCATTCTTGCTTCGGTATATCGCATTGCAGCAGGACTATCTCCATCTACAGATCCAAAGTTACCCTGCCCGTCTACGAGCATATATCTTAAACTCCATTCCTGGGCCATTCTTACCATGGTATCATAAACAGAGGTGTCACCATGCGGGTGGTATTTACCTAAAACCTCTCCAACTATTCTGGCAGATTTTTTATGGGCAGTGTTTGACCGGATACCTAATTCATGCATCCCGAATAAAACCCTTCTGTGAACGGGTTTTAAACCATCACGTACATCAGGAAGGGCACGTGACACAATGACCGACATCGAATAATCGATGTATGCCGATTTCATTTCATCTTCAATGTTGATAGGAATTAATCTTTCTCCTTCAGCCATATTTACTAGTTTAATTTAGTTCAAAAATCCAACGTGCCAATTTACGCATTTTGCCAACGTTTTAAGGGGTATATAGCCATGTTTTGATAATTTTTATTAACAAATATTTAGGGAGCGTTGGTTAATAAGTTAGTTACCTTCAATTTTGTATATTGGAAGTAATTTTGTCACTTAGCTTGCGACACATTGTTAGGTACAATTTTTGAACCTTGTGCATTTTACAATTAAAGAGAAAGGAATATAAAGATGGATGATAATTTTTCACCCAAAGTCAAAGATGTCATAGCTTATAGCAAGGAAGAAGCTTTAAGACTGGGCCATGACTTTATTGGAACCGAACATTTAATGCTGGGCCTTCTTCGCGATGGAGACGGCAAAGCTATAAATATATTGAATGCCCTGGATGTTGACCTAAGCCATTTAAGACGAAAAGTAGAAATTTTAAGTCCGGCTAACCCTGCTCCTACAGGAATTTCAAATGAAAAGAAAAACCTGCACCTTACAAGGCAGGCAGAGCGTGCTTTAAAAACAACATTTCTGGAGGCTAAATTATTTCAAAGTTCTTCTATAAATACAGCACATTTACTGCTGTGTATCTTAAGAAATGAGAATGACCCTACAACCAAACTTCTGAATAAATTAAAAATAGATTATGACGGAGTTAAAGATCAATTCAAATATATGATCACAAATGATGACGATTTCCTGGAAGCACCACGAGCAGAATCATTTTCTGATGAGGATAATACAGACGATGCTTCTAAGGACAACCCCTTTAGCAGTACAGCCGGAGGAAAATCTACCAAGAAATCCAAAACCCCTGTCCTGGATAATTTTGGAAGGGATCTAACCGCCCTGGCCGAAATTGATAAACTCGACCCGGTAGTGGGAAGGGAAAAAGAAATTGAAAGGGTAAGCCAGATCTTGAGCAGAAGGAAAAAGAACAATCCGCTGCTTATTGGAGAACCGGGTGTGGGTAAATCTGCCATTGCAGAAGGGCTTGCTCTTCGTATTGTAAAGCGCAAAGTTTCCCGAATCCTGTTTGATAAAAGGGTTGTTACCCTGGATCTTGCCAGTCTTGTTGCCGGTACTAAATATCGCGGGCAGTTTGAAGAACGTATGAAGGCCGTTATGAACGAGTTGGAAAAAAACGATGATATCATCCTGTTCATTGATGAGATACATACCATTGTAGGAGCCGGTGGGGCAACAGGTAGCCTGGATGCGAGTAACATGTTCAAACCTGCGCTTGCACGCGGGGAGATTCAATGTATTGGTGCAACTACTTTAGATGAGTACAGGCAGTATATTGAAAAAGATGGCGCCCTGGAAAGACGTTTTCAAAAAGTAATCGTTGAACCTACCAACGTAGAGGAGACTTTGGAAATTTTGAATAACATAAAGGATAAATACGAGGAACACCACAATGTCTCCTACACCCCCGAAGCTATTGATGCCTGTGTAAAACTTACCAACAGGTATATGACAGATCGCTTCCTGCCAGACAAGGCAATAGATGCTCTGGATGAAGCCGGCGCAAGGGTGCATATCACAAATATTGAAGTTCCCAAGCAAATACTTGACCTGGAAAGGAAACTCGAGGAAGTGCGTGAGAACAAAAATGCTGTGGTTAAAAAGCAAAAATATGAAGAGGCTGCCAAATTGCGGGATGATGAAAAGAATTTTGAAAAGCAACTTGCAATAGCCCAGGAAAAATGGGAGGAAGAATCCAAGAAGCATAAAGAAATTGTAACCGAAGATCACGTTGCCGATGTGGTTTCAATGATGACAGGCGTTCCAGTTAACAGGATTGCCCAAACAGAGATCAATAAACTGGCTGAATTGCCTAAGCGAATCAAAGGAAAGGTAATTGGACAGGATGAAGCGGTGAACAAGGTTGTAAAAGCCATTCAACGTAACCGTGCGGGACTTAAAGACCCTAACAAGCCAATTGGATCCTTTATTTTCCTTGGTCAAACCGGGGTTGGTAAAACCCAGCTGGCAAAGATCCTTGCCAAGGAATTATTTGATAATGAAGATACGCTCATAAGAATTGATATGAGCGAGTATATGGAGAAATTTGCCGTTTCAAGATTGATAGGGGCACCTCCGGGTTATATTGGATATGAAGAAGGTGGGCAGTTAACAGAAAAGGTAAGAAGAAAACCATACGCTGTTCTTTTGCTTGATGAAGTAGAAAAAGCACATCCGGATGTTTTCAACATGTTGCTGCAGGTACTGGATGATGGTTACCTGACAGATAGTTTGGGACGAAAGATCGATTTTCGAAACACTATTATTATTATGACTTCCAACATTGGTTCAAGAAAACTTAAAGATTTTGGACAGGGAGTTGGTTTTGGAACAGCAGCAAAACGTTCACAAATAGATGAAAACACCAGAAGTGTGATAGAAAGTGCCCTTAAAAAAGCCTTCGCTCCGGAATTCCTTAACAGGATAGATGATGTGGTGATCTTTAATTCGCTGGAGCGTGAAGATATCCATAAGATCATTGAGATCGAATTGGCCAAATTGTATGAGCGTATAGGATTAATAGGATACACCCTTACCTTGACAGATAAAGCCAAGGATTATATTGCTGAAAAAGGATTTGACAAGGATTATGGTGCAAGGCCTCTTAACAGGGCAATCCAAAAATATATTGAGGACGCCCTTGCTGAAGAGATCATTACCTCAAACCTTACTGAAGGCGATAAAATTTTTATGGATATTGAAGAGGGTAAAGATGCCCTTAGCATAAAAATAGAAAAGGCAGCAAAAAAAGAGAAAGAGTCCTAATTACATTCCAAATTTTATAGAACAACTTCCTTAATCGTCATAGATTTTGGAAGTTGTTTTTATTTTAATTGAATTTTAGAATCCGGTAGAAATGAAGTCGGGATTCTGGAAATCCCCAAGTAAAATTGCTACATTTGCAGTTCATAATTTCCCTACAAATTTATGATTAAAGAGGTTCTGGAACTTGACTTTGGAAAGGTCTGGTTTAAAGATAATATCCTGATTGCTGAACTTAACGAAGGAATTTTACTGGATGTGGAAAGCAACCGTAAATTACTGGCAATTGGAAAAAAGAATTTTGGAAATGATCCCTATGGTTATATTTCCTACCGTGTGAATTCTTATGCGGTGAACCCAATGGTCTACCTGGATTCGGCAAGTATTTCAAACCTTAAGGCTATTGCTGTGGTTTCCTCAAATGCTATGTGCAGGAACAATGCAATCCTGGAGCGGCAGTTTTATAAAGACAGTAATTCTTTTGAGATTTTCTCAACTCTTGACGAGGCAATTGATTGGGTAAACTGGCAACTCAACCATTAATCAAATAACAATTCTTCTTCAATTGTAAAGGAATTTATGAATTCCTTTGCCCTGTGAATATGTACTGCCATAACCTGGTCTTCTTTTATCACAGGAACTTCTCCCCTGAAAGCTTCCAGCATTTGTGTAAGAAACGGTGAGGTCTTGGCAGGTTCCCTAAAGTGGAGTGCCTGGGACGCGTTAAACAATTCTATGGCAAGGATCGTGGAAATGTTATCAATAACCTTCTGCATTTTGGTAGCACTGTTTGCTCCCATGCTCACGTGATCTTCCTGCCCGTTTGAGGAGACAATTGAATCTGTACTGGCAGGATTTGCATATAATTTATTCTGGCTCACTATACTTGCCGCTGTATATTGAGGGATCATAAATCCGCTGTTGAGACCCGGATTCTCAACTAAAAACATAGGCAGTCCCCTTTGTCCTGAAACCAATTGATATATTCGGCGCTCTGAGATATTTCCAAGCTCGGCCATGGCAATAGCCATATAATCCAGGGCAAGCGCCAGCGTTTGCCCATGAAAATTACCACCTGAAATAATTTTATCTTCAGCTATAAAAATATTTGGATTATCTGTAACCGAATTGATCTCTGTCTTAAAGGTTTTTCTCACAAAAGACAAGGTGTCTTTGGTGGCGCCATGTACCTGTGGTATACACCGGAAGGAATAGGGATCCTGGACAAAATCTTTTTCAACGGCCGCAATTTCACTATCTTTAAGAAATTGCCGTAACCTTTCAGCGGTTTTCACTTGCCCCCTATGTGGCCTTACCATGTGAACCAGTTCATCAAAAGGGGACATATTGCAATTGAATGCATCTACAGATAGGGCACTTATAACATCTGCCAGGTAACATAATTTATAGGATTCCAGCAAAGAATGAATGCCATGAGCGCTCATAAATTGTGTTCCGTTTAGCAAAGCAAGACCTTCTTTTGACTGTAACTTTAAAGGTTCCCATCCAAAATTCTCAAGTATGGCAGAAGCGGCAATTTTTTCCTCCTTATAATACACCTCTCCTTTGCCTATTAACGGTAATGAAAGATGTGCCAGCGGTGCAAGATCACCCGATGCGCCCAGGGACCCCTGTTCATAGATAACAGGAAGAATATCTTCATTATAAAAATCTATAAGGCGCTGCACGGTTTGAAGTGAAACTCCTGAATGTCCATAACTTAAGGACTGTATTTTCAACAATAACATTAACCTTATAATAGGTTTGGAAATAAAACTTCCGGTACCACAGGCATGAGACATTACCAGGTTTTCCTGAAGTTCGGTAAGTTTCTCATTCGATATCTTGACATTGCAAAGCGATCCAAAACCGGTATTTACCCCATAAATAGGTTTATCGTTTTGAAGCATTTTTTTATCAAGGTAATGGCGTGCATTTTCAATATTGACCCTGGCCTCATCACTAAGTTCCAGTTTTTTATTGCTTTTTATGATATCGTAAATTGTGTGCAGATCTAATACAGCAGAGCTTATATAATGAAATGACTCCATAGGGAAGTTAAAATTTGAATCGTACGTATATAATTCGGTAAAATCTCAGGCAAAAATACCGTGAAATTTTGGAGAATTGTCAAGGTTAAACAATTGCTAAATTAAATTAATAATGTTCATTATTCCATTTAAGCTTCATCATTTTTGAATAAATCTAAAAATGCCAGACCAATATTGTCTGCAATATCACCGGCGATCATTCCCTGATAGCTTAATTTTGATGCCATTATATCGCCCGCTTTCCCATGTAGATAGGTGCCAAAAACGGCTGCAATTAGTGGCTCATATTTCTGGGAAATAAGTCCCGTAATCACTCCGGCCAAAACATCTCCTGCACCGGCCGTGGCCATTCCCGGGTTTCCTGTGTTATTAATGTATAGGTTATCTCCAGAAATAGTAATAGTATGGGCATCTTTTAAAACAAGAATAAGCTTATGTTTCTTTGAAAAATTCTGTGCTTTTTCATTCTTATCAAAATCATCTTTCCATTTCCCAATTAATCTTTCGAGCTCCTTAGGATGTGGTGTAAGTACAGAATTTTCAGGCACCAGTTTTATTAGCCCTTTCTTGTGCGAAAGCATGTTCAAACCATCGGCATCAATAACCATGGGTTTTTTTACTTTTTTTAAAAAAGCTTCATAAGCCTGGAGAGTTTCTGCCGCAGTGCCTGCGCCCATTCCAAAACAAATAACATCGGGTTCAATATCAAAGCTGATGTTTTTTAACTCTTTCTCTCCCTCATCTATAAGCACCATGGCTTCCGGTAAAACCGATTGCAGGATCTCATAGCCGCATTGGGGTGAATAAATTGTTACCAGCCCTGCCCCACTCCTTAAAGTTGCCCGCGCAGTAATGGAAATACTCCCTATTTTACCATAACTGCCGCCAATAATGAGGCTATGCCCATAATCTCCTTTATGAGAAAAATTTTTCCTGGGAACGTAAAGGTTAAGGGCTTCCTGTTTGTTTATGAGCTGTGCCTCTGCAGGAGCTGAAGCAAGAAAATCGCGGTCCAGGCCAATATCAAGCACCTGCAGGTCTCCAACATATTCTGCAGTTTGAGGCAGGAAGAATACCAGTTTGGGAGCCTGAAATGAAAGGGTATAATTTGCTTTTACTACAGCGTCTCCCGGAGCGGGAATCTTTGTTGAAAACAGACCCGATGGCATATCTATGGAAAGTATAAATGCACCCGAGGCATTAATGTGTTCAATTAATTGTGCAACCCAACCTTCAGGTGGGCGGTTAAGGCCAATTCCAAAAATTGCGTCAATAACAAAATCCTTTGGAGTGAGTACAGGGAAATCCTCTACGCCTTTTAATAGTGTGGGCCAGGAAACCCCCAGTTGTTTTATCTTATCATAATTGGAAAGAAAATCCCTGGACCTTTCTTTGGTGAAATTCACCACATAGATCTCTACATCATACCCCTGTTCTATCAATAACCTCCCTACTACAAGGCCATCCCCTCCATTATTTCCAATTCCACAAATTATTTTAATGGGAACTTTTTCATTGTTAAGGCGGGAGTGTATCTCTTCAAATACCAGGGTGGCAGCTCTTTCCATCAATTCTTCAGAAGTGATGCCCTGCTTTTCAATGGTAATTTTATCAGCTTCAGCTAAATACTGAACATTGAATATCTTCATATAAATATGCTTTGGGATGATAAATATAAAACTTCTGCTGCGGCTAATTAACCTTCAGCATAGATTCTTAATAAATCTTCACAATTTACCTCATTATCGGCCTGAATTAAATAAATTTGACAAAATTTATCATCCATGAAAGAAATAGCTCTAATAGATATTCATAAAGCATTAAATGCTAAGATTGTCCCTTTTGCGGGATACAACATGCCTGTCTCCTATGAAGGTGTAAATATTGAACATGAGACCGTGAGAAAGGCGGTTGGGGTTTTTGATGTTTCCCACATGGGAGAATTCCTTATTTTGGGAGAAAATGCGCTAAGCCTTATTCAAAAGGTTTGTTCCAATGATGTTTCAAAGTTAACTGATGGCCAGGCACAATACAATTGTATGCCAAATGAAACCGGAGGTATTGTAGATGACCTTATTGTCTACAGGTTTAATGCTGAAAAGTATATCCTTGTGGTAAACGCATCAAATATTGAAAAGGACTGGAACTGGATCTCACAGCATAATACCATGAATGCCACAATGAGGGACCTTTCTGAAGAATATTCCTTGCTTGCTATTCAAGGGCCAAAGGCAGCTGAAGCTATGCAATCCCTAACCGATATTAATTTATCTGAAATGAAATTTTACACTTTTGAAGTGGCAGAATTTGCCGGGGTGAAAAATGTTATCATTTCGGCCACAGGCTATACGGGAAGTGGCGGATTTGAAATTTATTTCAAAAATGAAGATGCTGTAGAAATTTGGAATAAGGTCATGGAAGCCGGTGCAGATTATGGAATTAAACCTATAGGACTTGCTGCCAGGGATACATTAAGACTGGAAATGGGATACTGTCTTTACGGAAATGATATTGATGACACCACCTCACCCCTGGAGGCCGGATTGGGCTGGATCACCAAGTTTACCAAAGACTTTATAAATTCAGAAAATTTAAAAAAGGAAAAAGAAGAAGGTCCTAAAAGAAAGTTGATAGCTTTTGAACTGGATGAGAGGGGAATTCCCCGTCACGGGTATGATATTGTAGATGAGAATGGCAAGATTATTGGCGTAGTAACATCAGGCACTATGTCACCATCATTGGACAAGGGAATAGGATTGGGTTACATCCCCACAGAAATGGCCAAAAACAATTCAAAGATTTTTATCCAGATCCGTAAAAATGCCGTTCCCGCCACTCAGGTGAAACTGCCCTTTTATAAAGGATAAAAACTCTTGAAAAAAATATTGATCTTAGGAGCAAGCGGCTTTATAGGCAATGCCTTATATAAAGAGCTTTGCTCCTATTTTGATACCTATGGCACCTATTTTACCAATACTGCCCCTTTTAAGGATAATCAAAAATTCTTTGAATTTGACCAGGAAACCGAGAACATAGAAATTCTCCTGGAAAACCTGAAACCTACCGTGATCATTTCTGCACTGCGGGGGAATTTTAACACCCAGGTTTATACACATTTTGCTGTTATAGATTATATTTTAAAGCACGATTGCAAACTCATTTTCATTTCATCTGCCAATGTTTTTGACGCCTTTACCAACTACCCCTCCTATGAATATGACAAAACCCTCTCTCAAAGTATATATGGACGGTTTAAGATCAAGATTGAAAATGCCTTGCTGCGCCTTCCCAACCACAAGTATGCTATTTTAAGACTGCCTATGGTCTTTGGAGCCAACTCCCCGCGGGTTATGGAAATAAAAAATAAGATCGAATACGGGCAGGCCCTGGAGGTATTTCCCAATGTGGTGGTTAATGCTACTGAAATTGGAAAGGTCACCCAACAGGTTCATTATATTATAAACCGAAAAAAACAGGGGGTTTTTCATTTGGGTAGTAATGACCTTACCCATCAACATGACCTAATTACAGATATTGCCGAAGTTCTGGGCTTTAAGAATCCTCTCTTAAAACAGGTGTATGATTCCAATTATGATCGCTTTCTCGCGGTCCTGCCCAAAGATAATTTGCTTCCTAAGAACCTACAGGTATCAGTTCAGGAGGTAATAAAGTCCTCCCTCATAAAATAGCCGATTGTAATTTCCCGTTAAAATACATCTATCCATTTAGCCTCTGAAAGTTGAATTGTGTAACTTTAGAAATTATTAAACTTTAACTGAAGGAATTTGGTTTAAAATAAGAAATCGTATGAAAAAATTATCTGATCAGGAAATAGAGCAAAACCTTGAGTCGTTGGATGGATGGGATTTCACAGAAGATGGGATCCAGACTTCCTTTGAATTTGAAAACTTCAAGGAAGCATTTACATTAATGACCCGCATCGCTTTTGAAGCCGAAGCCATGAATCACCATCCAAGCTGGACCAACGTGTATAACACACTTGAGATAACCTTAAGCACTCACGATGCAGGCGGGGTGACCGAAAAAGACTTTAAGCTCGCAAGAGCAATAGAAGAAATTGTCAATGCCGGATAATTGCTGAATTAATTACACACACGTTCCATTTTTTTAGTTGAAAATGGAACGTTTTTTTTTATTTTTACCACAGATTTTTAAAACTAGTATGGGAAGAGCATTTGAATTCAGGAAAGCACGTAAAATGAAGCGTTGGTCGGCCATGGCCAAAGCATTTACACGTATTGGTAAAGATATCGTAATGGCGGTCAAAGAAGGCGGGCCAGACCCAGATTCCAACTCCAGGCTGCGTGCGGTTATCCAAAATGCCAAAAGCATCAACATGCCTAAGGAAAATGTTGAACGTGCCATCAAAAAAGCAAGCGATAAAACTCAGGGCGATTATAAGATTGTTCTTTTTGAAGGCTATGCTCCCCATGGGATAGCGGTCCTTGTTGAAACCGCTACAGATAATAATAACAGGACGGTAGCCAATGTACGTATGCATTTTAGCAAAAGTGACGGCAATTTGGGTACCTCAGGCTCGGTAGAATTCATGTTTGACCATACCTGCAACTTCAGAATTCCCGCAGCCGGACTTGATCCGGAAGAACTAGAGCTGGAACTTATAGATTTTGGGGCTGAAGAGGTTTTTGAAGACGAAGACGGAATCCATATTTACGCGCCATTTGAAAGTTTTGGTGCCCTGCAAAAAGAGCTGGAACGCCGCGAAATAGAAATATTATCCTCTGGTTTTGAAAGAATTCCACAGGTGACCAAAAAATTATCTCCCGAAGAGGCAGCCGATGTTGAAAAATTATTGGAAAGGCTTGAGGAAGATGATGATGTTCAGCATGTGTACCACACGATGGAAGAAACCGGGGAGTAAAGTTTTCGGTTTTTAGAAATTCTCAGGTTTTTTTCCCTTTACTCCTTTATAAAATTGTTGGATATCAAGCATATCCCTTTCAATATTACCGGTAGTATAAAAAGGTGGAGCGACTTTTACTTCTTTTTTGGCATAATCAAATGCTACTTTTATTATTGGAACCTTGGCAGCCTCTGCGATATAATAAAATCCCGTTTTCCAGCGCTCGGTTTTCTTTCTTGTCCCTTCAGGTGACAATGCCAGGCGGAAAGTATCCCGTGACTTAAAGATGGCAGTAATGGCCTGAACTTTATCCTGGTTGGGAGTACGGTCAAGAGGGGTTCCTCCTACCCATTTAAAATACCATCCAAAGGGTGGCCGGAACAATTCCTTTTTTCCAACAAAATCACTTTTAATTCCAAGAATACTGCGTACCAACAATCCCAGGAAAAAATCATACCAGCTGGTATGCGGCGCCACAATGATCACGCATTTTTTTACTGCGGGATCTATGGCGCCCTTTAAGTTCCACTTTAAAATTTTAAAAAAAATAAATCTCGAGAGTGCCTGCATTAATCGACCTTTTCCTTCACCCTGTTGGGGGTGTTAGGCCGGCGGCTTGCCTTGGATATTTCTCCTTTACGACGTTTCTTTTCTTCCATTAACAATGAAAGTTCTCTTCCCGTCTGGCCTTTTACAGAGGTGTTCTCCTCTGCCCGACGTATAAGATAAGGAACAACTTCACGTACAGGTCCAAAAGGAACCAATTTTGCCGAATTATAACCCTTTTTAGCCAGGTTATAGCTTATATGATCACTCATCCCATATAACTGGCTAAACCATACCCTTGGATCATCTATCGCGATATTCTTGTCCTCCAGGATTTGCAAGGCCAGGTAATTGCTCATTTCATTGTGGGTACCAATAAAGGTATGAATATCCTCAATGTTTGAAAGACAATATGCCAATACTCCATTATAACTTACATCTGTAGCTTCTTTATTTTCACAAATAGGGGTTGGATATCCCATTTTAGCGGCGCGCTCATTTTCTTTTTCCATATAAGCACCGCGTACTATCTTGGCTCCTACTTTAAAGCCATCACTAAGACCTTTTTCATGGAGATCCTGTAAATAGGCCAGCCTATCCCATCTATAGCATTGAAGGGTATTATAAACGATCGCTTTCTCCTGGTTGTACTTGCGCATCATCTTTTCCATAAGATCATCTGCGGCTCCCTGCATCCAGGATTCTTCCGCATCTGCCAATACACTTATATCATTTTGGTATGCAGCCTCACAAATATTTTCAACCCGTTGCTGCACCCTCTTCCATTCTGCTTCTTCTTCCGTGGTAAGCGTGACTTTTGAAGTTACTTTTTCCCATATTCCCAATCTTCCAATACCGGTTGGTTTAAAAACCGCGAATGGAATTTCCTTTCTTTTTGCAGCAAATTCTATAATGCTAATTTTCTTTTTCATCGCAGCATCAAGATGCTCTTCCTGCTCTTTTCCCTCTACTGAATAATCCAGGATACTGTGCAATCTTTTGGAATACATTTTTTCTATGGCAGGTAAACATTCTTCCATAGACTCACCTCCACTAAACTGATTAAATACGGTAGCGCGTATAAGGCCCTCTACAGGAAGGTGTAGTTTTAAGGAAAAGCGCGTTAATGCAGTTCCTATTTTAACCAAAGATGGCCGGTTTATCATTCCAAAAAGGAAGAGTGCCCTGTTAAGTTCGTCGTCAGATTTTAGTTTAAAAGCTGTCTCGGTATCATTAAAGATCTTTTGTGTTATCATGGGGAAATTATTGATATTACAAAGATAATTATTGGGAGTTGATTTATTTATAAAATTCTCCTTATTTTCGACTTTTAATGATAAAAATCACACCCCGTCAATATGGGAACTTCCTCACAACAGGCTCCGGTTTTTTATTCTGAAAACGGATATAAAAAACTCAATGCTTTTTTAAAGAAAAACACACCTTCTATAATCTATATAATAGTAGACAGCAACACCCGGGAACTGTGCCTTCCCTTCTTTTTACCTCTTTTGGAAACCACCAGTGTCATTGAAATAATTGAAATGGACCCGGGGGAGGAGCATAAAAATATTGAAACCTGTACGGGCATATGGAATGTGCTTTCAGAACTGGGTGCCGACAGGAAAAGCCTTGTGATAAATCTGGGTGGAGGGGTTGTGACAGACCTTGGCGGATTTGTAGCCGGTACTTTTAAACGCGGAATATCTTACATAAACATACCCACTACCCTTCTCTCTATGGTAGACGCATCTGTAGGCGGGAAAACAGGAGTGGATCTGGGAAATTTAAAAAATCAAATAGGTGTGATCACGCAGCCGGAAATGGTTTTAATTGATGCCAATTATCTTAGTACGCTTTCACCCGCAGAAATGAGAAGCGGCCTGGCAGAGATATTAAAGCATGGATTAATTGCCAAAAGAGCCTATTGGGATAAAGCTGTTAATTTAAAAGATCTGGACCTTGAAGATCTTCTTGATCTTATAGTTGAATCAATTGAAATCAAAACCGGGATAGTATCCAGAGATCCACTGGAAGAAAACGTACGCAAAACCCTCAATTTTGGACACACCTTTGGCCATGCCATAGAATCCTATTTTTTAACCCATCCTGAAAAAACCAGGTTGTTACACGGGGAGGCAGTTGCCGCCGGAATGATCATTGCCCTTTATCTTTCGTCCAAACTCACAGGTTTCCCAGAACAAGACCTGGAAACAGTAATTAATGATCTTCTGGGATTTTTTCGGGTTTGTGATATAGAGGAAGAGGATTTCCCAAATATTATTGAACTCCTGAAATTTGATAAAAAAAATTCACACGGAAATATAAACTTTGTCCTTTTGAAAGAAATAGGAGTTCCTGTTATTGATCGTAAAGTGCCGGATGACCTGCTTTTCGAGAGTCTCCATTTTTATAAAAATCTTAAAACCAGATAATTGTTTTATTTATCTAATTAATTGTTATAAATTATTTCTCTGATTGGAAATAATTCAATTTTTATTATAATTGCACGATCAAATAATTGTTATGAAAAGAGTCATTGTAGATTACAAAAAACTTACCCCTGAAATCTTAAGTCTTCTGGTTGAAAAATATCCCGACGGATATGACGACGATCAAATAATCTCATTCAAAAACGCCAGGAATGAGACTATTGAAGCCGTTGAAGTAAGGACAGATGATTCTATATACCTTGTTAAAGTAAGCACAAGGCTGGAAAACACAATGGCCAATTACGACGAAGATGATTATGAAGATGCCGACTTTAATGAGCCAATAGTAGACATTCCCGAAAAAGAAATCGAGGAAGAAGAAGAGGAGGATAAATAGTAAAAGAAAAGGCTGCTTAATTATTTCATTACGAACCTGTAATCGGGTAGGTTCATAAAAAATATTAAGCAGCCTCTTTTTATTGCCTGAAATTTAATCAGGCATGTTGTTCTTCATGCTTTCCTTCTTTTATCTCCTCAATCACCTTTTTATTAAAAGCAGGAAGATCATCTGGATTTCTGCTGGTTACAAAACCGCTGTCCACAACAACTTCCTTGTCTACCCACTTAGCACCGGCATTTTCAAGATCTTTCCTTATTGTATGGTAAGAAGTCATTTCCCTCCCCTTCACCACATCGGCATTGATGAGGGTCCAGGCAGCATGGCAAATCGCTGCAACAGGTTTCTTCTGCTTGAAAAAATCCCGAACAAATTCCAGGGCATCCTCATTGGTTCGTAAATTATCGGGGTTCATAACTCCTCCGGGAAGAACCAGGGCGTTATAATCAGATGCACTTACCAAATCGAGAGTATGATCAACTTTATATTCCTTTGACCATTTATCTTTGTCCCAGGCTTTAATTTTACCAGATTTATCACTTATAATATCTACCTGAAAACCTTCTTTTTCCATGGCTTCCTTAGGCGATGTTAATTCTATTTCTTCAAATCCATTTGTTGCCAAAATCGCTACTTTCTTTTTCATGATCTTTTACTTTTTATAATTAATAGTTCGTTTATAAAAGTATAAGATAACCGGAACAAACTCTATTAAGAACCTTATAAAAAAAGGACGATGGGCGTTAAACCTTTATTAATCATCATCTGTCACGCACTCTGCTCTTTCCTTATCAATATCAATATTGGCTTTAAGCCTGGCAAGGAGTTTATGATCCTCATCCAGTTTTACATTCTTTCTTTCCAGTTTTTCAATTTCCTTAAAAATTGCGGGTTCACTAAATTTATTAGGTCTAATCCTTTCGTTCTTATAAAGTGCATATTGAACGGTGAACTCGGCGCCAAAAAACATAATTATACAAGTATAATTGACCCATAAGAGAATGAGGATAATCGAGGAGGCGCTGCCATAAACAGAGCCGGGATTGCTTTGGCCAAAATAATACCCCATTAAAAATTCCCCAATAAGAAACAATACAGTTGTTAATGCTGCTCCATATAAGGTGATCTTCCATTTAATTTTAATATCGGGCAATAATTTAAAAATTGCCCCAAACAATGCAGTGATAAAGAAAAAGGAGAGTATATAATTTAAAATATTGAGACCTACAGCAGTGATCACCGGGGCAATGTCTTCAATATATTCCCCCAGGATCTTTACCAATGCAGAAATGATCAACGCCAGAAGCATTAAAAATCCCACGGCCATGATCATCCCAAATGAGATCAGCCTGTCCATGATCATTCGCATAAAGGTTTCTTTTTTGGCCGCCACGTTCCATATTTTGTTCATAGATATTTTAAGCCTGAAGAAAACCCCGGTGGCTCCAAATAATAACATTCCAACCCCAAAAATTATAGCCCAGGTTGAATCCTCAGCAACAGCAGCACTGGTAACCATTTTTTCAACAGCCTCGGCTGCATCGGGGCCAATAAATTCACTTATTTGGTTATTCAATCTCCCCTGGACCGCTTTCCTTCCAAAAAAGGAACCCGCGATAGACACTATTATTATTAATAGAGATGGGAGTGAAAAGATGGTATAATAGGCAATAATAGCACTTTCAGCAAACGGATCATTTCTTGTCCAACTGGAATAAGTTTTTTTTAGAAGACTGAAAAAAGTTTTTAATCTGTTCATAGATTGTAGTTGGTCTTAAACAAAGTAAGGTGATGCTTTTCATGCCCGGCGATGATAAATCCTGCTGCTGCCGCACTGAGGTCTCCCCCACTGGAAATGCCTTTTTCCTTATACATTTCTTTGGTGAAACTTTCAAACATGCATATCCCCGATTCTCTTATAGCTTTATATTCTTTTAAGAGATCCTCTTTATTACGATCATTTGCATGGGATGCGGGAACATAAGCGTCCTGATCATAACCCGGTAATGGAGTTTTATCTTTCCGGGCTATGCGCAATGCGCGATACTGGAAAATTCGCTCTGTATCAAACATATGCTGCAATACCTGTGCTACCGTCCATTTGTCAACATCATAGGTCCACATAAGGTCTACGGGATCAAGAGTTTCAATGAATTGTATCATCTCATCTCTCTGAGTTCTTAATAAGGTTAAAAGTTCAAGTTGCGGGAGATGATCTATGTAGGTTTGATAATAACCCGGGTAATCCCCAATGAGAAGTTCTTCTGGTTTCATAATTTACGATTAAACAGTCCGGACTGTAAAACCAAGGTATAAAAAACCCCTGTAAACACTTAGATTTACAGGGGTTTTAATATAAGTTTAATATACTTACTGCAAGCTTTTAAATATAGAATGCATCAGGCGCTTTTTGTCATTAAGGCTTTCCTCCAGCGAAATCATAGTCTCTGTTCTGTAAACTCCTTCAATATCATCCAGCTGGAAAATGATTTCCTTGGCGTGTTGAGTATCCCTGGCCCTGATCTTACAGAATACATTAAATTTTCCTGTAGTAACGTGCGCCACGGTTACAAAAGGGATATCGTTAATACGCTCCAAAACAAATTTGGTCTGGGACGTGTTTTTCAAAAATATCCCAACATACGCGATAAAAGCATATCCAAGTTTCTCGTAATTAAGGGTTAGGGATGAACCTAATATAATTTGAGCTTCCTCCATTTTCTTTACCCTAACATGAACCGTCCCTGCTGATATATTTAATTTCTTAGCAATATCTGTAAAAGGGGTTCTTGTATTCTCAATAAGCATATCCAGGATCTGATGATCTGTCTCGTCTAATTTATATTTTGCCATAACTCTTAACATCTTTAATGAAAAACAAAATTAATACAATTATGTTATATAATTAGCAACTATTTAGTGTTATTTTATTAATTTATAACCAAAACTTCATTATTAAGTAGGAGTTTATTAACTATATCGTTTTCGCAGGGGCTTTGGTATTCCAAAGTTTTTAAATCCTTTCCTGCACAATTTATCTCCCTGTGACCAAAAAATGGAAGGTTACCGGCGATCTTTTCAATAAATGGAACGAAAAGAATCTCCTCGTTTTGAAGGGTTTCCCGGTATTGGATCGCAACATCTGCAATTCCTCCCTGGATTGAAGCGTTCCGAAGGATCACATCATAAAATAATTTTTGATTTTCGGGAATGGCAAAATAGTCGGCGATGTTCCTTGATTTGAAATTCTCTGTGGCAATGGCATTCAAAGCGGAAAAGAGTGCAATTACAATTAAACGCCTTGTTTCCTCCCTCATATAATCTTCGGGATAATGGCCGGCTTCAAAAAGAATGGTGGGAGTACCCAAAGTTTGAAAAGTATCGCCTGTACAGTTAGAATTATAAGCATCATCATATCTCCCTATTTGACCTGGAATGATTAATTGAAGCTCTGCAGCAACTGCGGCGATAACCTTCATTGAAATTGCCCTTGCCGGTGTCACTGCCCGCGACGCATCCATAGCCGGGGTCAAAAAAGATAAGGTGGCGGGCAAAGGGAGCTCCCCGGCGCTAAAAATACTGCGCTGGTCGTGAAGATTAAAACAAAACCGGGGTTTGAAAGTTTCAAACGCATTTCTTAATACAATGCTTTCTTTCTCGCTCAGGTTTTTAGCATCCCGGTTAAGATCAACACCATTAACATTTTCCCTTTGGTATAAAAACCCGCCATCGGGATTCAACATAGGTATTATCTTAAGAGTAATGTGCTTTTTAAGGAAAACAAGGAAAGGATCTTCCGGGAATATCATAAAAGCATTTACAATATCAAAAACAGCTTTGGTGGTTGTAGATTCATTCCCATGCATTTGCGACCAGGCAAGAATTTTGAAATCCCCATTCCCAATAGTTATAGTTTCAATTGGTTCCCCTAAAGTAGAAAAGCCAATTTTCTGAATCGGAAAATATTTCCCCAGCCTCTCCAGGGATGGTTTAATAGAATCGTACGGGAGATATCTTCCGGATAATTTAGTATCCTTAAATGAAGAATACTCAGATAATAAATGTAGGTAATGATTTTGTATTGTTTCCATGTTTACAAAAGTAAATAATCATTAATTTACAAATGTAAACGAGAATTCTATGCCGGTTTGAATACATTTGTAAACAAAAACCTTTGAAATTGGTTTATCCCAACTGGAATATTTCCATATTAGCTATTTAATTTATTTAAATTATTGCTATTTAGTGTTTTATGTTGGTTTATCTAATCCTATAAATTAACCCGGACAACAAGTATACATTTGTAATTTGGATATGTGAAACCAAAGAATTACATTTGTAAACAAACAAATTTTATAATTAAATTTACAATGGTAAACAGCGATCAATTTTCTAAACGATTGGAAAATATTCTGGAATATTACGATATTTCAGCAGCCGCGTTTGCAGAAGCAATTGATGTGGGCCGCTCTTCTATTTCACATATCCTTTCCGGGCGCAATAAACCCAGTCTTGACTTTGTGATGAAAGTTGTTCAAACATATCCGGAAGTAGAATTGTACTGGCTGTTAAACGGGAAAGGGAGTTTTCCTTCCACTTCAGTTAAAGCGGAAACAAAACCCACCCCTGGCCCTGCTGCACCCAACCGGCCAACAGATGACCCTCTTAAAAATGAAGTAGAAGTGCGGGAAAAAATGGTTGTACAGAGTTCTGCATCCAAAAAGATCAGGAAAATTGTTTTCTTTTATGAAGATGGCAGTTTTGAAGCCTTTGAGAATTGAATTATAACCGGAAATAGCTTTATTTTGTAGTCCAAAACCTCAAAGGATTGCATAACCTAATGTGAGGAAAATAAAGCTCAAGATCACAATGAACCGCCTTCTCTCTTTTATTACTATTATACTTCTCCTAAACTCCTGCTATTCCCCTGAACGTGAATGTGCTAAATTTAAGACCGGTACTTTTGAGTTTGAAACTTATTTGAACGGAGAGCTGGTTACATCTACCTTTACCAGGACAGATTCAATTGAAATTGACAGATTCAGGGATCGGATTGATACTTCCAGTGTACGCTGGATCAACGATTGTGAATATATTGTGAAGAATTTGAACCCAAAGAACCGGGCAGAGCAACAGCCTTTGCACATAAAGATCCTCACAACAAATAAAGATTCCTATACTTTTGAATACGGCTTGGTGGGTGAGCCCAACAAGCAACGGGGTGTAGTGCGCAAGACTAATTGATCAGGCTTTATTCCCGCCTTTTCTCAGGATCTCGTTCTGCTCCTCCAGCAGGTCATTTAAACTCGACAAAAGCTCTATATCCTTGGGTGTTTCAATGGTTTTATTCTTAGGATCCTCGGCCTTTTTTCTAAACCGGTTCATAAACCGCACCACCATAAAAATAGTAAACCCAATGATCATAAAATCGATCATTGCCTCGATCAATGCCCCGTAACCTATTGCAACTTCCTCAATTCCTTCGGCTCCTTCTGCGGGAAGCACTCCGTCGCGCAATACTATTTTCCTGTTTTCAAAGTTGATCCCATCGGTCATCATTGTAAGGGGCGGTAGCACTACCTGCCTTACCAGCACATCAACCACTTTATTAAAGGCGGTACCTATTATGATACCCACCGCCATATCTATCATATTGCCTTTTACGGCAAATTCCTTAAACTCCTTAAGAATATTCATTATTCATCAAACAATTTTGTCTGGCTTTCTGCCGAAGGATTTTTAGTAACTCCAATACTGTCTCCGGGATCATCGCCAATTACCGTTTCTTCATCCAGCACCTCGATAGATTCCTTAGGGATCTCAATGGGTTGATACGGTACCGGGTCAAGGAGATTTACGTGCTTTAATTTCTCAGTAGTTAATTGATTTCCAAGAGCTTTAATCCCCTTAACCGAAATAAACTCTTCAAGGTTGATCTCATCACTTGTACGCTGATCTTTTCCGCGAACTTTTGAATAGACCAGCTCCACTCTTGGAATATAATCTGTAGAAACAAGTTCAAGGAATGACTTCTCATGGTCCCCAATAAACTTTTCTTCCTTATCCGGGTTTTCAATGAGGAATCGCTTTACATAAAACTTTTCTTTCTCTGCTTCCCAGTAAATTGCGGTAATGGGTTTTTTAGGTACCCATTTCTCCAGGACAATGATCTCATCATCAAATCTGGTAGTTAATTCGGGTTTGATTGTTTTGACCACGCCTTCCTGGGTAATTACCAGAAGCCGGTCTTCGCCCCTAAATTCTCCCAGCAACTCCCCGCGTTCATCTACATTCAATCGCTTTACACTATCATCAAACCAGATACGGCGTGGTTTCAGGGTTGATACCCCTTCTTCTTTCAGCTCAATTCGTTTTACCGAATACTTGGTGACAATATTTCCCTTTACATTTCGCCCTTTTATCATCATATCGGCAAAATCCACTTCAAATTTAAGTTTCTTAATGCTTCCTACCTGGCGAAGGTAAACAGTGATCACCTCGGCCTCCCCATTTGGATTGGCAGAGAAGTAATGGATCTTGGAATCTTTTTTACCCTGGGTAATATCGTATTCTTTATCCCGTGTGATTCCGGTAACCGGAAAACGTTTTAAATAGGAAGCCCCGTTCTTCCCGTCGCGGTAGACCAAATTGTAAATGGTTCTTTTATCTTTTTTCTTAAATACAGCAACGTGAATAATATCCTTACCTACAAATGTTTTGGCATCTACCTTGGTTACCATCATTTTTCCTTCGGCCGTAAAACATATAATATCATCAATATCTGAGCAATCGGCCACAAACTCATCCTTTTTAAGGGATGTTCCTATGAAACCTTCCTTCCTGTTCACATACAGCTTGGTATTATGCATCGCGACCTTGGAAGCTTCTATATCATCAAAGAGGCGTAAATTGGTTTTGCGATCTCTTCCCTGCCCGTATTCTTTCTTCAGCCTCTCAAAATACGCTATTGCAAAATCTATAAGGTGATCCAGATGGTGTTTAATTTGGGCAATTTCACCCTCCAAAGCGTCAATTTTTTGCTGCGCCTTATCAATATCAAATTTGGAGATCCTTTTTATCCGTATCTCGGTAAGCCTTACAATATCATCTTCGGTAACCGCCCTTTTAAGATGGGAGGTAAAAGGTTTCAGTCCGCTGTCTATAGCAGTGATAACCCCTTCCCAGGTTTCCTCCTCTTCAATGTCGCGGTAAATACGATTTTCAATGAAAATGCGCTCCAGGGATGCATAATGCCATTGTTCTTCCAATTCATCCAGCTTAATTTCCAGGTCGCGCTTTAAAAGGCTCAAAGTATGATCTGTAGATCGTTTGAGCATTTCTGTTACTCCAAGGAAAATTGGCTTATTATCTATGATCACACAACCCAGGGGAGAAATCGCATTCTCGCAGCTGGTAAATGCGTAAAGGGCATCTATGGTTTTATCTGGCGAAATATTTGGAGGGAGATAAATAAGGATCTCTACATTTTCCGCAGTATTATCTTCTATTCGCTTGATCTTGATCTTCCCCTTGTCATTTGCCTTAAGTATAGATTCAATCAAGGTTGTAGTGGTGGTACCAAAAGGAATCTCGGTAATTGCAAGAGTGGTTTTGTCATATTGCGAGATCTTGGCACGAATGCGCACCCGGCCTCCCCGTTTTCCATCGTTATAATCTGTGATGTCTGCTTCCCCTGCAGTATGGAAATCGGGATAGATTTTAAAACTTTTCCCTTTTAAATGTCTTATAGCAGCATCAATGAGTTCGTTGAAATTATGAGGAAGGATACGCGTGCTCAATCCCACGGCAATCCCTTCGGCTCCCTGTGCCAGTAAAAGTGGAAATCTTACCGGTAGGTTTACCGGTTCTTTCTTTCTTCCATCATAAGATAATTGCCAATCTGTGATCTTAGGATTGTAAATTACCTCTAAGGCAAACTTTGATAAGCGCGCCTCAATGTATCTTGGTGCCGCGGCGCGGTCACCGGTGAGCACATTCCCCCAGTTTCCCTGGGCATCAATAAGAAGGTCTTTTTGGCCAATCTGGACCATAGCGTCACCAATACTGGCATCCCCATGCGGGTGATACTGCATGGTATGCCCTACAATATTTGCAACTTTATTATAACGCCCGTCATCCAGGTCTTTCATGGAATGCATTATACGGCGCTGTACTGGTTTGAACCCATCTTCTACAGCAGGTACCGCACGCTCTAAAATAACATAGGAAGCATAATCCAGGAACCAATCCTTGTACATTCCTGTAACCCTGATCAATTGTTCTTTTGGCTGTTCCTCCTGTCCTTCAGGAAGTATGTCTTGATTTTCTATATCCATTTAGGAGACTGCTTTATTTTTTGCCACCACCTTGTTAAGGGAATCTATCATTCCTCTTTTTTTCTTTTTGTTCAAAAAAGTAGTATTGAAGGTATAGGTTCGAGGTCCTTTCTTACGGCGGCTGGTAATATATATTTTAAGGCTGGAATAGATCCCGTAATCACTTACTTCAAAATTCACCAATTTTGATTTTGGAAATTCGGCCCGCTTAACCCGGTATTCCATGAATTTTGAAAAGAAGACCCCGTTGTTTTTAAAATTCAGGGTTTCGCCATCACTGTCAAATTCAAATAACTGCCCTATCCTATGAAAATATGCTCCGAAGACAAGCAAAACCATATTAGGCAGAAAATGACTAAAGGTCATGGTATTTTCGGTATCTGAAGAAGAGGCCATTATCTCAATATTCACAAAAAGGTTTGTTACAAAGGCAGCAACAATTAATATGTATACTGAAGGAACAATTTTTATTTCAGAAGTATTGTTGAACCTCATAGGCTAGTTTTCAATCAAATCCAGTTCTACCTTTAGGTTGTCTATGATAAATTCCTGCCTGTCCGGTGTATTTTTTCCCATATAGAAACTTAATAGATCCTCTATAGACATATCCTTATCCAGCATTACAGGATCCAGCCGAATGTCATCCCCAATAAAGTGCTTGAACTCATCTGGTGAGATCTCCCCAAGTCCCTTAAATCGGGTAATTTCGGCTTTACCGCTTAATTTATCTACCGCAATTTGTCTTTCCAGTTCACTGTAGCAGTAAATGGTTTCCTTTTTATTCCTTACCCTGAACAAGGGGGTTTGTAAAATATACAAATGATTCTCCTTGATCAATTCAGGGAAAAACTGAAGGAAAAATGTTATAAGCAATAGCCTGATGTGCATTCCGTCAACATCGGCATCGGTTGCGATCACAATATTATTATACCTTAGATCTTCTATAGATTCTTCAATATTTAAAGCGGCCTGTAACAGGTTAAATTCCTCATTCTCGTAAACGATCTTTTTGGTAAGACCATAACTGTTAAGGGGTTTCCCTTTTAAACTGAAAACCGCCTGGGTATTTACATCCCTTGATTTGGTGATAGATCCACTTGCTGAATCTCCCTCTGTAATGAATAAGGTAGATTCAAGATAGCGTTCTTTCTTGCTATCTCCCAGGTGGATACGGCAATCCCGAAGTTTTTTGTTATGAACACTCGCTTTTTTAGCGCGGTCTTTCGCCAGCTTTCTTATTCCTGAAAGTTCCTTTCGTTCCCGCTCTGCCTGAAGGATCTTGCGATGCAGCTTCTCTGCAGTTTCGGGATTCTTATGAAGATAATTATCAAGCTGGGTTTTAAGAAAGTCATTTATATAGGTCCTTACCGTTGGCAAATCTCCCCCCATATCTGTAGAACCCAGTTTTGTTTTGGTCTGGCTTTCAAAGACCGGTTCCATTACCTTGATGCTAATTGCTGAAACTACTGATTTCCGAACATCGGCCGCCTCGTAATTTTTTCCGTAGTATTCCCGGATGGTCTTAACCAATGCTTCCCGAAAAGCACCAAGATGTGTCCCTCCCTGGGAGGTATTCTGGCCGTTTACAAAGGAATGGTATTCTTCTGAATATTGAGTTTTGCTATGTGTTATAGCCACCTCTATATCCTCACCTTTTAAGTGAATGATGGGATATAATTGATCATCTTTGGTAATACTGTCACCCAGGAGATCTTTTAAACCATTTTCGGAATAGAATTTCTCGCCGTTAAATAAAATTGTGAGCCCGGGATTAAGGTACACGTAGTTCTTGAGCATTTTTTCAATATACTCATTCCGGTACCGGAAATTCCTGAAGATGGTTTCATCTGGCGTGAAGGTTACCTTGGTACCGCGGCGTCTTGAAGTTTCGGGTAATTCCTCTTCATTTATAAGATTACCCATTTCAAATTCGGCCGATTTAGACCTGCCATCCCGTGTAGATTCTACTCTAAAGCTTGAGGAAAGGGCATTAACAGCTTTGGTACCAACCCCGTTCAATCCTACCGATTTCTTGAAGGCCCGGCTGTCATACTTTCCACCGGTATTCATTTTGGAAACCACTTCAACTACTTTGCCCAGAGGGATCCCACGACCAAAATCACGAACAATAACCCGTTGATTTTGCACAGAGACCTCAATGGTCTTCCCCGCCCCCATCACATACTCATCTATACTGTTATCCAGTACTTCCTTTAGCAGAATGTAAATTCCATCATCGGCAGTAGAACCATCTCCCAGTTTTCCAATATACATTCCGGGACGCATACGAATATGCTCCTTCCAGTCAAGGGATCGTATATTATCTTCGGTATATTTTGTTTCTTGACTCATAAATGTTGCCTGGTGCAGTTGAGTCGCTAATATAAGGTTTACAACAAAAAGTTAAAACAGCAGTATGGCAAAGTAATTAACAAAGATTTAATGTGTAATGTTAATAGGTATTTATTTTGAAAATCGCAAAGATTAAACGTTGAATCTAAAGTGCATAACATCGCCATCGCGCACTATGTATTCTTTTCCCTCTACTTTCATTTTTCCGGCTTCCTTAACTTTGGCTTCACTACCAAAGCTCACAAAATCATCATATGCGATGACTTCAGCGCGAATAAATCCTTTTTCAAAATCTGTATGTATTACCCCGGCAGCCTGTGGCGCACTTGATCCAATTGGAATTGTCCAGGCTCTTACTTCCTTAACTCCTGCCGTGAAATAAGTTTGTAAATTTAATAACCTGTAAGCTGAACGAATGAGTTTGGCCGATCCCGGTTCATCCAGGCCTATATCCTGAAGAAACATCTGGCGTTCTTCATAATCATCAAGTTCGGTAATATCGGCTTCAGTACCCACGGCAAGTACAAGAACTTCTGCATTTTCATCTTTTACCGCCTCTTTTACCTTTTCCACAAATTGATTTCCGGTAACGGCAGCTTTTTCATCAACATTGCAAACATACATCACAGGCTTATCTGTAATGAGCTGCAGGTTATATATAAATTCTTCGCGCTCTTCAGCCGTAAGCTCTGTTATAGCTCTTACAGATCTACCCTCTTCCAAGCCTTTTTTCACTTTAAGCAAAGCTACTTCTTCTTTTTGTGCATCTTTATTTCCCGTACGTGATGCACGCTTTACTTTTTCAAGTTTTTTATCTACCGTTTCAAGGTCTTTCAACTGAAGTTCCATATCTATGGTTTCCTTATCTCTTACAGGATTTACAGACCCATCTACATGCACAATATTATCATCTTCAAAGCATCGCAAAACATGCAAAATAGCATCTGTTTCCCTTATATTTCCAAGAAACTGGTTCCCCAATCCTTCCCCTTTACTGGCACCTTTTACAAGTCCTGCAATATCCACGATCTCCACCACCGCAGGCTGTACTCTTTCTGGATTAACAAGAGATTCCAGTTTTTCCAGTCGGCTGTCCGGAACGTTCACTACTCCAATATTGGGTTCAATTGTACAAAATGGAAAATTGGCGCTTTGCGCTTTTGCATTCGATAAACAATTAAAAAGGGTTGATTTTCCTACGTTTGGCAATCCTACTATTCCGGCTTTCATATTATAATTTTATTGATTGGGTTTCTTTAGGGCCCACTTGATACTATCCATAGAACTTGGTCGGTAAACTTTAACCGGGCTTATGCCTCAGTTCTATTAATTTTAATGCTTTGTTTTTGCGGCTGCAAATATAGGTTTTAAAGTTGAAAGTTGGAATACTGAAATGGGAACCAATACCTCCCTTTTCAGTAAGCTTATTTTGTCATAAACTTTAATTAATAAAACTGTAACGAAACTTTATAAGGACTTAACTAAAAACCACATTAAATTTATAAGAACCTTTAAATAAGTTAATTATGAAAAACATAATAGTTGCACTCAGCATTTTATGGATTGGAAATTTATATGCCCAGGATACCATTCAGGAAATTGATAAAGAAAATATAACTTCTGAAGTTCGATCCTTCAACACGTCTTCTTTTATCCTAAAAGAACCAACCATTTACATTTACAATAATGAAGAATTAAAATTTACTCCCGGGGAAATGGAGGTCCTTATAACCAAAAATATCAGCGGAAAAGATTCTCCTTTTGCAACTTTACGTCTTACAACAGATGATGGATTCTATATTATGACTTCCCCGGAAAGTGAGGATGTATCTTATGGAAGATTTGATACAGAAGGGAATTTCCGGGCTACCAGATTTGATATTGATACAGACCATTTTATCGAAGAGATCTATTTACGAGGAAAATCGGTTTCAGATAAAACCGCAATTTCTCAGCGAAAAATTAATTAGACTTTTCATTGCACCGAAAATAACGCCCTCTTCCCCCGAGGGCTTTTTTTATTTTACTAATTCATAAAAGAAAGCATTTGCCTTTTCTCCATAACAAGGGGCAAAACCTGATCCCCGTCATTTTTCCTTAACTTTTCCAGGAATTTATATTTTTAAGAAGGGCTTAATTTTCAAATAACCGTAATTTTGCACCTTCAGAAATCAAACACCATGAATAAAGGAATTTATATTGCCACCCTTGAATCCAATAGCGGGAAATCACTTATTTCTCTTGGGCTCATGCGCACTTTGCTTGGAAAAACTCAAAAGGTAGGTTATTTCAGGCCTATTATAGATGATGTTGAATCAGGTCAAAAGGACAACCATATTGATACTATAATAAGCCATTTTAAACTTCCGCTTAAATATGACGATGCTTTTGGTTTTACCCGCAGCGAGATCATTCAAAAAAGAAACGAAGGAAAATCTGGGGAGATCATTGATACTATAATCAGAAAATATAAAAAACTGGAGGATGAATTTGATATTGTCCTGGTTGAAGGAAGTGATTTTTCAGGAGAACCCAATGTTTTTGAGTTTGATGTGAATGTATTGATTGCCAAGAATCTTGGTATCCCTGTAATTATTGTGGCCAGTGGCAAAGGAAAGACCAAGGAAGTTCTGTTTGGAAACCTTCAAATGGTGTATCAGGCATTTGTAAATAAAGATGTACGGGTCCTGGCAATGGTGACCAATAAAATCCAGCTGCAAAATATGGATATTGCCCTTAATGGGATGAGGGAATTTTTACCGGAAGAGGTAGGTGTTTTTGCAATCCCGCTTCTGGACACCCTTTCCAACCCTACCCTAAAAGAGATCCTTAAGGAACTTGGCGGTAAGGTACTTTTTGGCGAAGAATTCATGGATAATCAAACAGGAAATTTTGGAGTTGGAGCAATGCAACTGCGCAATTATCTTAATCATTTAAAGGATGAAAGCCTGGTAATTACCCCGGGAGACAGGGCAGATATCATCCTTGGTGCCTTGCAGGCCAATGTATCTACCAATTATCCAAAGATCTCCGGCATCGTGCTTACCGGCGGCTTAATTCCCGAGGAGTCAATCCTTAAACTTATTGACGGACTTTCCCAGGTGGTGCCCATAATTTCAGTAGAAGAAGGGACCTTTAATGTTACCAACCAGATTGGCGCCATAAAATCCAATATTTATGCAGATAGTATTCAGAAAATAGAAACATCTATAAGCACCTTTGAAAAATATGTTTCTTTTGATCCTTTGCTTGAGAGAATGATCAATTTTGAACCTAAAGGTATTACTCCGCGAATGTTCCAGTACAGCCTGGTAAAAAGGGCTCAGCAGGCCCGCAAACATATAGTATTACCGGAAGGGACAGATGAGCGAATTCTTATTGCTACCTCAAGGTTAATTGACATGGACCTGGTAGATATAACGCTTTTGGGAAATGAAGAAGCTATCAAAGATAAGATAAGAACCCTTGGTATTACTATTGACCTCAATAAAGTAAATATTATAGACCCTGCCAAAGCTGAAAATTTTGAGGATTATGCCAAAACATATTATGAGCTTAGAAAACACAAGAATATCAATATGGATATGGCACGTGACAGGATGAACGATGTTTCCTATTTTGGAACCATGATGATCTACAAAGGTCATGCAGACGGGATGGTATCTGGGGCAGCGCATACAACCCAGCACACCATTATTCCGGCACTGCAGTTTATTAAGACCAAACCGGGGGTATCTGTGGTCTCATCTATATTCTTTATGTGCCTTGAAGACCGGGTTTCGGTTTTTGGCGATTGCGCGATCAACCCCAATCCTACAGCCGAGGAACTTGCAGAGATCACCATCTCATCTGCCGAGAGCAGTGAAGCCTTTGGAATTGAACCCAAAATTGCGATGCTCTCCTACTCCTCCGGTACCTCCGGAAAAGGAGAGGATGTAGACAGGGTTCGCCAGGCCACAGAAATTGTGAAAAGATTACGGCCAGACCTTAAAATTGAAGGCCCTATCCAATATGATGCAGCAGTAGACATTACTATTGGAAAAAGCAAGATGCCGGAATCTGAAGTTGCCGGCCAGGCCAGTGTATTGATCTTTCCAGATCTAAACACCGGTAACAACACATATAAGGCTGTACAAAGAGAAACCGGTGCGCTTGCAATTGGTCCTATGCTACAGGGTCTAAATAAACCGGTAAATGACCTTAGCCGTGGTTGTACGGTAGACGATGTGTTTAACACAGTAATATTAACGGCTATTCAGGCACAGGGGATCTAGGGAGATCCTTCAATTAAACTAAAATTGATTTGATGAAAAATATATTGGTAATAAATTCAGGAAGTTCTTCTTTAAAATTTCAGCTTATTAAAATGCCAGATGAAAAGATCCTTGCCTCGGGGCTAGTGGAACGCATTGGGCAGGAATTGGGAAAGTTGTCTTATAAATCTGATAAATTTTCAACTTCTGAAGAAACCGAAATACCAAACCACACCGTAGCCTTAAAAGCCGTTACCAATATTTTGATGCATCCTGAAAACGGGGTTATTAAAAATGCTTCCGAAATAAGCGCTATTGGACACAGGGTTGTTCATGGAGGCGATAAATTTTCAGAAACTATTATTATTGATGACAAGGTAAAAGCTGCAATAAAAGATCTTTTTTCTCTTGCCCCTCTACATAATCCTCCAAACCTTACCGGCATAGAGGTTGCCGAGACTATTTTCCCCGTAGCAAAGCAGGTGGGAATTTTTGATACAGCATTTCACAGAAGTATTCCTCCCCGGGCAAATAGGTATGCAATCCCCAACTCCTTTTTTGACGACCAAAAGATACAGGTGTATGGATTTCATGGTACCAGTCATAAATATGTAAGTGAAAAGGCAATTGAATATTTAAAGAAAGACAGTTCGAAGCTCATTAGTGTACACCTGGGTAATGGATGCAGCATTACTGCAGTACAGGATGGGAAAAGCATTGACCATTCTTTAGGTTTTGGACCGGTGAACGGGCTTATTATGGGCACCCGCAGTGGGGATATAGACCAATCTGTAATATTCTATCTTATAAATCAAATGGGGTATACTGCACAGGAGGTGAGCGACCTGCTCCACCATAAAAGCGGAATGCTTGGACTCACAGGGTACAGCGATCTTAGAGATATTGAAGCGGAAGCCGAAAAGGGAAACCGCACCTGCCAGCTTGCCCTTGAAATGAATGCTTATCGCATTAAAAAATATATTGGCGCTTATGCAGTTGCGATGAACGGGCTGGACGCAATAATCTTTACTGCGGGAATTGGAGAAAATAGTGATGTAATTCGTTCCCTGGTTTGCCGGGAAATGGATTTTCTTGGAATTGAAATAAATGAGGAAGAAAACGCGGTAAGATCAAAAGAACTTAGAGACATAAGCTCCGGAAAGTTTCCTGTTAAGGTGCTTGTAATTCCTACCAATGAAGAAATAGAAATTGCAAAACAAACCTATAAACTAATTTCCTGAAAAGATTAAAAACCTGGTTTTGATCCGGGTTTTTATTGTTTATTCCGGTTAATTAAAACCCCTTAAAAATTCTCTCAAAAGGAGGAAATTTAAGGGTTTTTTATTTTTTTTAATCCCCCACTTTACCCACTCTCAGCGTTTTAAAAATAGATAGGTCTTTTATTTTTTTGTCAACATTAGTTTGTTCATAAATATATATTTAACTGATAATCAATAATTTACCTTTATTTACTTGTAAACTTTTTATTCCTTAACATATCTATAACAGTTTATTTTTTTCTACATTTATGCTTTGCTTAAGGAACAAGCACACTAACCAAATTATACTGTCACCATGAAAATTGAAGCACCCACAGCCCCGGCTAAAACCTACTCCCAGGATGAAGCTTTTAAGGCCTCTTTGAATTATTTTAAGGGAGATGAACTGGCTGCCCGCGTATGGATCAACAAATACGCGCTTAAAGATTCAGATGGAAATCTTTATGAAAGCACCCCCCATGAAATGCATGAGAGGATAGCAAAGGAGATTGCTCGTATTGAAAAGAATTATCCAAATCCAATGAGTGAAGAAGAAGTTTTCGCTTTGCTGGATAACTTTAAATACATAGTTCCTCAGGGTAGCCCAATGGCCGGAATTGGCAATAAATACCAGATCGCATCCTTATCCAACTGTTTTGTAATTGGGAATAGTGGGATGAATGATTCCTATGGAAGCATTATGAAGATTGACCAGGAGCAGGTACAGCTTATGAAGCGACGTGGCGGGGTGGGTCATGACCTTTCTCATATAAGACCAAAAGGTTCCCCGGTAAAAAACTCGGCCCTTACCTCTACCGGTCTGGTGCCTTTCATGGAGCGTTATTCCAATTCTACCAGGGAAGTAGCCCAGGATGGACGCCGTGGCGCTTTAATGCTTTCTGTATCCATTAACCATCCGGATGCTGAAGATTTTATTGATGCCAAAATGGAACAGGGGAAAGTTACCGGGGCAAATGTTTCAGTAAGAATAGATGATGAATTTATGCAGGCGGTAAAACATAAGTCTACGTATGTGCAAAAATTCCCTATTCACAGTGATAATCCAAAATATACCAAGGAAATTGAAGCCGGTACCATATGGGACAAGATAGTTCACAATGCCTGGAAATCGGCTGAACCGGGAATTCTGTTCTGGGATACAATTATTAGAGAATCTGTGCCGGATT
The DNA here is from genome assembly GCA_039989915.1 of Gillisia sp. Lineage (GTDB taxonomy): Bacteria > Bacteroidota > Bacteroidia > Flavobacteriales > Flavobacteriaceae > Gillisia. The sequence goes on along the minus strand of JBDXGW010000002.1, from coordinate 220,676 downwards.
CATATGCAGATCTTGGATATGAAACCGTTTCTACCAATCCATGTGGAGAGATCCCGCTTTGCCCTTATGATTCCTGTAGATTGCTCGCAATAAACCTTTTCTCTTATGTAGAAGAGCCATTTACCAAAAAAGCAAAATTCAACTTTGAGCTTTTCAAAAAACATGTGGCAGCAGCACAAAGAATTATGGATGATATCATTGATCTTGAACTTGAAAAGATTGACGATATCATTGGAAAGATCAACGCCGATCCTGAAAATGAAACTATAAAGGCGGTTGAAAAGAACCTGTGGCTTGAAATAAGGAAAAAAGCCAATGAAGGTCGCAGAACTGGTATTGGTATCACTGCGGAAGGCGATATGCTTGCAGCCCTTGGAATTTCCTACGGAAGTAAAAAAGGTATTGAATTTTCAGTAGAGGTACATAAAACACTCGCTATTGAAGCATATCGGGCTTCAGTATATGCCGCCAAGGAACGTGGAGCGTTTAGTGTGTATGATTCAGAAAAAGAAAAGAACAATCCTTTTATCCAAAGATTAAAGGAAGCCGATGAAAAATTATACTTCGATATGACCGAGTATGGCCGAAGGAATATTGCCCTGCTTACCATTGCTCCTACCGGAACCACCAGTTTGATGACGCAAACTACCTCGGGAATTGAGCCTGTGTTCTTGCCGGTGTATAAAAGAAGAAGAAAAGTTAATCCCAATGATAAGGAAGCGCGGGTAGATTTTGTTGACGAAACCGGAGATTCCTGGGAAGAATATGTGGTGTTTCATCACAGGTTCAAGCAATGGATGGAAGTAAATGGTTTTGAGATCAATAAGAATTATACTCAAAAAGATCTGGATACCCTTGTTAAAAAATCTCCTTATTACAAAGCCACCTCAAATGATATTGACTGGATGAGCAAGGTTACAATGCAGGGAGCAGTTCAAAAATGGGTTGACCATTCTATAAGCGTAACTGTAAATTTACCCAATGACGCTACAGAAGAGCTGGTAGGACAATTATATCTTAAAGCCTGGGAAGTAGGTTGCAAAGGTGTTACTGTGTACCGCGATGGGTCAAGATCTGGGGTGCTTATTTCCAATGAGGAGAAAAAAGAGGAGGCCACCTCTTCTATCTTCCCAACCAAACGCCCACAGGTGCTTGAAGCAGATGTAGTAAGGTTCCAGAACAACAAAGAAAAATGGATCGCTTTTATTGGTCTTATAGATGGCAGACCTTATGAAATATTTACAGGACTTGCAGATGATGAAGATGGAATACTTATTCCAAGATGGGTCAACGAAGGACTTATAATAAAGAACAAGGATGAGGAAGGAAATTCCCGTTACGATTTCCAGTATGAGAATCAGAGAGGCTATAAAACCACCATTGAAGGTTTATCCCATAAGTTTGATCCTGAATTCTGGAATTACGCGAAGCTTATTTCCACTACTCTAAGATATGGTATGCCAATTGAAAAAGCGGTAGATCTTACCAACAGTCTTCAGCTGGATAACGAATCTATTAATACCTGGAAAAATGGTGTTGCCCGGGCTTTAAAAAGATATGTTGCAGACGGTACTGAGGCTAAAGGCCAAAAATGTTCCAATTGCGGATCTAAAAATCTCATTTACCAGGAAGGGTGCCTTACCTGCCCTGATTGTGGATCCTCAAAATGTGGATAAAGACTTGATTAAATATAAAATTAATTCAATAAAAAAGGAGGGCCGTAAATGCCCTCCTTTTTTGTTATGATATTAATTGCTTATTCTACAATATACATTTCGTTACTTGCCTTGATATAATCCTGTGGATTGAAGGTGGATTCAAAGCTGTTTTTTACAAGATCCAGTTTCAAATCAAGTTGAGCAACCCTGTCTTTTAAATTCTCATCGTTGCGATATTTGTTTATTAGGGTTTTGTATTTCGCAAGATTTTCCATTATCCTGAAGGTCACGGTCCCAAAACGGATCTTTAGATTTTGTACAGTAACCATCTGGTTATAGTATTCCTGTTTCCAGTTTTCAGGATTTCTGTTTTTTTCCTCTCCTATCTTGTTCTCAGCGATCTTGGAAATATTTAAAATGTATTGGGTTCTTTTTTTGGCATCGGTCTCATCGGTAAAATTTTTCTGAAACTCCTGGCGGTCTACTCCCAAAATATCAACTATATTCTTTTCCATTGCTTTATCCTGAAGCTCTTTTAGCTCATCCAGACTTTTTGTAATGGCTTTCCATTCGGTTTCAATAAGATCCTTATCATGGGTAAACTGGGAAACAGTTGTGGTAAGTTTGAACATTTTCATACTTTTTTCCCTAAGATCTTTGTCTCGTTTCCCCAGGGAATTTATAAAGGATCCAATTCCGTCAAACAAACTTCCGGCAAACATCCCGGTAAACGGAGTACCTTCAGCAAGATTGCCGGTAACATTAAGAATATGGCTTAAGGCTGCAAGCCGGGCTTCATCTTTTTTATTGGCCTCGATGTATTTTTCAAATTCTTTGAACCAGGCGGCATACCCTTCATAGGTCATTGGGTTGCTCACCCTGTCCAACGTTGTATAAAACTCACGGGAACTGTTGAAAAGGTTAAGGGGTTTGATTTCCCGCTCCATAGATGCCAGGTTAAGTACTGCCGAGCTGTAATTGTATTTATAAACGGAAACTACATTTTTATCCAGTTCAGATTGTTTCTCTTCCAGGATTTGTACCCTTTCAACAAGTTTCTCAACCTTTTCAGCAGAAGAACTCGTGCTTTTAAGACTCTCATCCAGGCTGCTTATTTTTGAATCTATCTCTTTGATCCTGAAATCAAGATTTTCTCTTTGAATAAGTCTTTCCCGGTTAAGCTCTGTGAGGACAAGATCTGTAACAGATCTGTTCTCATCTGTAATTTGCCCTAACAAACTTATGGGAAGTAATGAACATATTAATAAAATAATAAGGTTGGGTTTTCTCATTCTATTGTGTATTTAAACTGCTAGTTAATAACGCCGTAGAAGCTATCATATTTTATGCCGTAAAATTTTCAGGAAAGCATAAACCGTTTTGCAAAATCGTGAATAATAATAATTTCATACCTAACTAATTGTATTTTCAAATTTTCAGATCCCTGGAATAAAAATTAAAAAAGCCGCGAATGCTATTCAAATGTATTTTGAAGGTTTATTGACAGGAAGGCATTTCAGTTAAAGTTTACTGATAAACAAAGGTTAACGTTCATTTTTTCACAGTTGTAATGTTAATAAAGACCTAAATATTTAGTATCTTAGAAAGAAAATATTTTTTATCCCTAAGGTTATGAAACGTCTTAAAAATTTTATTCTTCCGTCCCCTATTTTTTTCCTGCTGGGGTTTCTAATAATGGCCCCGGTACAAAAAACCGAGGCTGCATTTTTTCAGGAATTTACCGAGTATAAAGGAAAAGTTGTAGATGCCAACAATGGTAATCCTATAGCCGCTGCATTTCTGGCGGTTGAGGGAACCAATATTTCCACTGTAACAAATAACGAAGGGGAATTTTCCCTTAAGGTGCCGGTCAATATATCCTCGGCCAACGTAACAATCTCCAATCTTGGGTACCAGAGCAAAACCCTTCCCTTAAGTGTTTTTAATACTGAAAATACCAGGATAGAGTTAAACGAAACCTTGGAGGAATTATCTGAAGTGAACATTTTTACAGCTACCGATGCCAAAGCTCTGGTTCGAAATATGTTTTCTAAAGCGGGTGATAATTATTTAGATGATCCTGTGATTATGAATTCCTTTTACAGGGAGGCTATAAAAAAAGGGCGAAGAAATGTGTCCCTGACCGAAGCGGTGCTTAAAATTTTTAAACGGCCCTATACAACCACAGGTCGTGATGAGATCTCCATTATAAAAGCACGTAAAAGTGTAGATTATGAAAGGCTGGACACGATGGCTTTAAAACTGCGGGGAGGCCCTTTCAATACTTTATATAGTGATATTATTAAATACCCTGAATACCTGTTCAATGTTGCACAACTGGATGAATACACATTTACTTTTGGACCTCCTGCACGTATCAATAACCGGTATTTATATGTGGTGAACTTTGAAATGGTAGACAAAAGGTTGCCCTGGTATTTTGGCGAATTATATATTGATGCACAAACTAACGCGCTGGTTAAAGCAAATTATCATCTCAATGTAGATAACCGTACCGTAGCCAGTAATATGTTTGTAAGGAAAAAACCCGGCGGGGTTAAAGTGTATCCTGTAAGGGTAGAATATCAGGTAGACTACCGGGAAACGGGTGGAAAATGGTATTACGGCTATGGCAGTGCAGAACTGGAATTTGTAGTGAACTGGAAAAGGAAGTTATTTAATTCCCGGTATACCGTGAACAGTGAAATGGCGGTAACAGATTGGCAACTAAACCCCGGCGACAGGATGAGAAGGGATGATACGTTTATTACCCCATCTGTGATTATGGCCGATGATGTTTCGGGATTTTCAGATGAACAATTCTGGGGTGCCAATAATATTATAGAACCCGAAAAATCCATTCAAAACGCGATAGAAAAAATTCAGAAAAGCCTTCAATGATTTAAACTTGTTCAGCTCTTCCAAATAAGACGTTGAGATTTTTTAATTCGGCAGCCTTGCGGGTGGTAAGTTGGTTGTAGGTAAGCCGCCATTTCCAGTTTTCATGCAAGCTGCCCGGGATATTCATAAGAGCCTCGCTTCCCAATCCCAGGATATCCTGCATGGGGATAATAGCTATTTTTGATACCGAAGCCAACGCCATTCTATGTAAAATTGTATGTACAGTACCGTAGGTTACTTTATTACCAGTATATTCCTTTAAATGTTGTTTGGCAGTAGCATCTGCATTTTGAAACCAACCCCGGGTTGTATTGTTATCATGCGTTCCTGTATAAACTATGCTGTTGGGAATGTGATTAAAAGGCAAATAAGGATTCTTTGCCTTGTCATCCCCAAATGCAAATAGAAGCACATTCATTCCCGGGAAATTAAAACTTGCCATTAGCTTATAAACATCCTTATCCAGGGAGCCCAGGTCCTCGGCAATAAAGGGCATATGCGGAAATTTCTTTCTAATATTCCTGAAAAAGTCATGTCCCGGGGTTTTTACCCATTTGCCGTTCGCTGCCGTTCTATCACCAGCCGGCACTTCCCAGCACGCAGAAAAACCCCTGAAATGATCCAGCCTTACAATATCAAATAATAATAAATTTTGTTCTATTCTATTCATCCACCAGTCATAACCATTATTTTTTAATGTTTTCCAGTTGTAAACAGGGGTGCCCCATAATTGACCGGTTTCGCTGAAATAATCCGGTGGTACCCCGGAGACCCTGGTGGGTTGTTTTAATTTATTGAATTTAAAATAATGATAATTTACCCAGCAGTCTGCACTATCGTGATTTACGAAAATCGGGATATCACCAATTAACTGCACAAAATGCTGATTGGCGAAGGTTCTTAATTGCTGCCATTGGGAAAAAAACAAAAACTGACTAAATTTTACCTTTTCAATCTGGGTTTTAAAATCCTTCTTAGCCCGCTGTAAGGTTTTAAAATCACGGTCTCTATAGGTAGCCGGCCAGGTTACCCAGGAAGTATTGAACTCCTTATGTAATACTTTGTAAAGGCTATAATCATCCAGCCAATCCTTATGGGTTTTGCAAAAGGAATTGAAATTTTTGATGTTGATCTTCTGCTTGCTGAATCTAATAAACGCCGCTTCCAGTAAGGCCTCTTTAAAGAGACTTACCTTATCAAAATCAATTTTATCGGGTTTGGAAATTTCCGGGAATGTAAATTCCTGAAGATCAATAAAACCTTCTTTTTCCAGAAGTTCGGGGCTTATAAGAAGGGTATTCCCTGCAAATGCCGAATCGCTGCTATAAGGGGAATGCTTATATGCGGCATCGGTAGGAGTTAAAGGCAAAATTTGCCAGTATTTGGTTCCGGAAGTTTCAAGAAACTCAACAAATTCGTATGCTTCAGGGCCCAGATCCCCAATTCCGAAAGGGGAAGGCAAAGAAGTAATATGCAACAAGATGCCACTGCTCCTATTTAATTCCATGTTTGTTTCCGGTTTTTAAAAATGGCAACAGGAAATTCAGAAATACAATCCTGTAGAGGTATTTTACCTTCTGTTAAAACAGATTGACCTGTAAATATAAAATCCCATTCAGTTGGGGCATCCTCGGGCAACTTTATAAAAAGTTCAAATAGAGAACCGTTACGGGGTTTTAAGGTCTCGTGGTCAAAAATTTCTGACACAAAAATGGGCACTAAAATAATCCTCCACTCTTCCCCCAAAACCCTTGCGTATGCAATAAAATTTTTCCCTGCTTTGCCAATCAAAGATAAAGGGAGATACTCTCCTTTTTGAAAAATTTCCTTTTCCCTTCTTCTTTTAAGCAGGGTTTTAAATAATACATACATCTTAATTTTTCCGGTGGAATAGTGCAATTTTAGGGTGTGATTCTTCTTTTTAAGGTTAGACTTACTAAAAGCCCGAAAATCGGCCATGTAATTGGTTCTTATTGCATAATCTACAGGCCTCCTATTATCTGGATCTACATAACTAAGATCCCATAATTCAGTGCCCTGATAAACATCGGGAATACCCGGGGCTGTAATCTTTATCAAGTTTTGTCCCAGAGATTTAATGGCTCCAAAACCAGCAATTTTCGTAAAAAAAGGATCAAAGGATTTTCGAAAGTTTATAGAACCCATGATATCTCTCACAAATTCAAATACTGCTTCTTCATAGGTTTCATTAGGTTCAGCCCAATTGGAATGTATCTTTGCTTCCCTCAAAACTTTTTTAAGATATTCATTTGTCCTTGCCAAAAAATCATCTTGTTCTTCTTCCTCAAACGGCATACTCCCCAGCAATGCCTGATATATGAAATATTCTTCATTTTTATCGGGGATAGTCTGGTTTTTCCTTATTCTGGAGGTGATCTCTTTCCAGTAAGCTACAATTTCAAACCATTCTCCGGGGATCTCACTTAATACAAGCAGACGCATTCTGGCATCCTCTCCCCGCTTTGTATCATGAGTGGCTGTGGTATTAATAGTACGGGGATAATCTTTATATCGGCGCTGCATCTTTTGGTGAAATTCTTTTCTTGAAAGCCCGAAATTTTCAGGAGAATCACCCACTTCATTATGGGCAATAAGCCTGTTATAGATATAGAACGAGGTATCTTCAACCCCTTTGGCTGCTAAAGGCCCACTAAATTGCTGGCATCGCTGAAGAAAATATAACATTTGGGTACTTTCCACCTTGGCTTCCCCCATAAAAAGCTCTTTTAGATAATCCAGCTCAAGTTTAAAATCGGGGAACTCTTCCGATGCTTTTTTGTAGGCCGTTTCAAGGATTTGGACCTGTTTGGGTTTTAAGGGAAAATGTTCGGGATAGATCCGGTACACCGGGAAAGCCGCTAAAAATGCCGCAAGTGCACCTTTCCAAGATTTTTCCTCCGGAGGTTCCACATTAAGCAGTCTTTCGGAGTGTAATATCGTCCATAAATTATGAAGCTCTCCCCCCATTCTTTCCTTAAGTATGAATATTTTCTTTTGATAGACAAGAGATTCATATTCGGGGATTTTTGGTGAAATTTTATCGTAATTAAGGGTGAATTCTTCCATTCCTCCCGGGAGGGTAAATAAATGGTTCACCTGGGCGAGAAAATCATAACCGCTTGTGCCCTGTACGGGCCATTGCCGCGGTAATTTTTCATCAAATTCAAGGATCTTTTCTACAATGATATAAAAATTTTCTCCCATCATTTCCCGAAGACGCGTCAAATAAGTGCCGGGATCAAACAACCCGTCTATATGGTCAATGCGCAAGCCATGGATAAATCCCTCATCACAAAGTTCTTTTATGAAAGTGTGGTAGTTTTGAAAAACCTCAGGATCTTCCATACGAAGGCAAATAAGGCCGTTAATTGTAAAGAAACGCCTGTAGTTAATTTCCTTTTCGGTTTTTTGCCAATGGGTAAGCACATAATTCTGGAGATCCAGAATTCTCGTCAATTGTTCTACCGAGGCATTGATCCGGTTAATTTCAGAAATGAGAAGTTGTCTTAACTCTGAATTTTCAGATACTGCAGTGAAAAAAGATGTTTTTAATTCACTCCATTGTTCTACATTTTCATCAAATTCCCGAAATCTTTTAAGCCACTCCAGTTCTTCCCCTTCCTTAAGTAATTGGACATAAGTGTGGATATTTACCGGGTATTGATCTTCAAAATATTCAATAAAGATCCCGTCCTTTTCCAACTTTAATTTGATCTCCCCGTTATTTAAAGCCTTCTCTAAAGTGGTTCCAAGGAAAGGGGTTATAAGTTTTTTAAGTTCCCGGAAATTCCAGTCGATATCAAAATAATTATAGAATTTGGAATGTACTCCTATTTCAAAAATATCTCTAATCCAGGGATTTTTGCTGTCAAATGCCATATGATTTGGAACAATATCCTGGATCCAGGTCATTCCTTTCTTTTTCATTCGCTTCCCTATGGCCTTGAATTCCTGCAGAGTTCCTATTTCGGCATTAATAGTAAAGGGATCTATAACATCATATCCATGTGTACTGCCTTGTCTTGCCTGGAATATGGGTGCAGAATAGATGGTGGAAATGCCAAGATCATCCAGATAATCCAGGATCCTGCCCAGGTCCTGAAAAGTAAATTGTGGGGATAGTTGAACCCTGTATGTGGTGTCCGGCTGGTTCATTAGATAACCAAGTTTAATTTTTCGGCCAGGTAATTAAATGAATCAACCCAGGTAACAGCCTGCTCATCACCATTCCGGCTTTTTTCCAGATAACTCTCATAGAATTCATCTTTGATCTCAAAAGCTATATTCTGGGCCTCCCACTCATTGGGTTTCAAAGGACTGTCTACTATCAATTCAATTAATTTATTAATTTCAGCAACCCTTTGAATATCCTTCGGGTCTTCCCTGAAATTTTGCATTAGTAAGTTCAATTTATTATCTGCCATGAAACTAAGGGTAATAATATCCAGCGTAACATCTATCTCTGTAGCAGAATTTATAAGGGAGGTAAATTTTTCCAGGTCAAAATCTTCTTGTTCCAGTTCCTTGATAAGTTTATTGTTCAAGGCCATATCAACAGGCATTTTCAACCTGTTGGGAACCGTCATATTGATCTCTCTAAATGTTTGTAGCAAGGGATAACTGTTCTCATATATCTGCTGCATTGTATTCTCCACATTTTTCAACGTATTGTCCATTACCAGTTCCATGATTTTGCGCTGTTCATCTCTGAACAAATGCCAGAAGGAGTAATTATGATGGCCAAAACTTGAATCCAGGGTATTGAAGATCTCGTAAATGTTCCCTTTTTTGAAAAAATATTCAATGCGGTTACGCATTTCTTCAAAGGCCTCGGGGCCCATATATTCCCTAACACCACCAAAAAGATGGTGATCACCCATATGTAAAACTGCATAGGAAATATCTACTGTTTCCCAGGTTATATTTGAGCGAAACTCTGTGCGGCCAATAATAACTTTTTGTTTGCCCCCCTCATAATATTCCTTTGTCTTCACGCTGGCAGAGAAGTTATAAAGGCTAACTTCTTCTGGAAATTCCTCAAACAGGGATGATACCGCATAGTGTGCTCCTATACGAATCATATCCAGAGCCATTGGTTTTACAAATTTATTGTACGCGGTAAGCGCGTTCCCATACTCGGGGATATTGCTGGGAATATTATTCAACATTTTAGTAAACTCCTCTTCGTAACTCACCCCCGTGATTTCTTCTGCAAGCTGGATCGCTCTTTTAGCATAAAAAATATCCTGCATTGATTCTATACCTGTTACCTCATCAAAGAACCACCCACAACTTGTATACATCAACAAGGCATGATATTGCATTTCCAGTAATTTGAGCAGTTTTACCTTATCCTCATGCGATAACTGATCCCCAAAATTTTCCTGCAGGAAACTCTCCACGTTACTATCACTCCGGTCCAGAATTACACGAATATATTTGTTCCTTACCTCCCAGGGATGGGCGGTAAATTTTTGAATTTCATTCTGATATACATTAATAAGGTTCTCCCTTATCCAATCAAAGGTATCCCGCAGGGGTTTTCTCCATTTCTGGTTCCAGTCCTCATTCCCTCCGGTATTGCAACCGCAATCATTTCGCCATCGCTCCACCCCGTGATAACAGCTCCAGGAAGTGTTCTCAAGGATCTGGGCTTCATATTCCGGAGGAAATTTTTCCAGAAATTCCCCATAAATGGTAAGATTTGCATCCTCCCGCTCTTCAATATAATTAAGACAATAAGAAAGTGCCATCTCGCCAAGGTTATGGTGATGCCCATAACTCTCACCATCTGTTGCAATGTGTACGAGTTGCACTTCATCATTTTCCTTGAATTGTCCCTGGAGTTTATCTGCAAACCGCACCCCATCATTTAAAAGACCTTCAAAAGCCACTGCCTGTGATGCGGGCCCATCATAAAAAAATAAATTAATTTTATTGCCGGAGGGAAGATTACACACATACGCTCGTTTTGTATCAATTTTAGCATCTGAAGCATCTTTCCACTCCTCTTTTCCAATTTTTCGCACCTTACCGGCCTGGTATGGAGAGAGAATTGTGAATTTTATGCCATGCTTTGCCATTACTTCCAATGTTGTGGTATTCACAGCGGTTTCTCCTACCCACATCCCTTCCGGTTCCCTTTGAAACCGTGACTTGAAATCGGCAATTCCCCATATAACCTGGGTTTCCTGATCCCTTTCATTTGCAAGGGGCATGATCATATGATTAAAAGCCTGTGCAATTGCAGATCCGTGGCCCGAGAAACGCTCCAGGCTCTCCTTATCAGCTTCAAGGATCGCGTTATAAGTTTCAGGGGTTTCTTGTTCCATCCAGGCAAGTAAAGTTGGACCAATATTAAAACTCATCCAACCATAATTATTCATTATGGCTTCAATCTTTTGCTCGTGATTTAAAATACGGGAAGAAGTATTTCTTATATAACACTCAGCATTTATACGGTGATTCCAATCGTGAAAGGGATAAGCAGAATCCTGGATCTCCACTTTATTAAGCCAGGGATTTTCCCGCGGAGGCTGATAAAAATGGCCGTGAATACAAACATATTTTTTATTGTCCTCTTTCATCTTCTATCAAATTAAATGAGAAATCGTCGTGGGTTTTATTAATCTTTCAAATTAAAATTCACATCTCTTTTTAACACCAACATGGAATGGCCGGGAATTTTTAAGATCTCAGTACCATTTACCGTTTGCCCAAATTCGGCTGTGCCTCGCCACTCCTTTCCGGCCGAGGAAATAACTACTTTCCAGTCAAAATTTCCTCCGGGAAGTTCGCTTTCCAGGATCTCTTCCTTAAAGTTAAACACTGAAAAGAGATTTTGGTCTTCTTTTGCATTAATTTTTATATAATGTTGTTCTTCTGAAAATTCTATCTGTTTATTCTTACTGCTGAAGGCCTTAAAAGCTCCCGATTTTTTTAGGGCAATTAATCTTTTATAGTAACTCCACATCGCAGTTTTTTTGGAATTCTTTTTAAACTCCCAGTTGAGTTTTGAATCGTTAAAGGTTTCTACTCCCAGCGGATCTAAAAATTCTCCTTCCCCTTTGTCATAAAAATACTCAAACTCCCTCTTTCTTCCTTCTCTTACGGCCTTAACCAGTTCAGGATCGCTGTGATCTACAAAATAATGGAAAGGCTGATCTTCCGCAAACTCCTCCCCCATAAATAACATAGGAACAAATGGGGAAACAAGCATTATCCCTGCCGCCAGCTTTAATTGTTCAAAAGATACTAAAGTGCTTAGCCGGTCACCCAGCATCCGGTTCCCTACCTGGTCATGGTTTTGAATACTTATAACGAATTTTGATGGAGGTAATTCAGCCGGACTATTTCCCACGGTCCTTTTTCTGAATTTTGAAAAAACACCATCATATACAAAGGCCTGTTTAAAGGATTTTGCCAGATGAGCAACAGAGCCGTAATCTTTATAATAACCTTCCAGTTCTCCCGTGAGTATGGTGTGAAGGGAGTGGTGAAAATCATCAACCCATTGGCCTTCGAGGCCGTATCCTCCTTTTTCATAAGGATTAATAACCTTTGTGTCGTTTAGATCACTTTCTGCAATAAGAATAAGACTTCGTCCCAGGCTTTTTTCAAGGGTATCAACCTCAAGGCTTAACTCTCTTAAAACATGTCTTGCTCCCCGGTCAATGATCTCGTGGATGGCGTCCAGCCTCAATCCGTCGAAATGGTAGTCCTCCAGCCACATAAGGGCATTTTCTATAAAGTAATTTCTAACCTCATCTGAATGTTTATCGTCAAAATTTATGGCGCTTCCCCAGGGAGTCTGGTACTTTTCAGTAAAGTATGGGCCATATTGAGACATATAATTTCCCTCCGGGCCCAAATGATTATAAACCGCATCAAGCAGTACAGCGATACCATTTTGGTGACATTGATCTATCAACTTCTTTAACCCTTCAACCCCTCCGTAATTCTCCTGCACAGCGTAAGGATTAACTCCATCATATCCCCAATTTCTTGAACCCGGAAATTGGGCGATGGGTAATAGTTCAATGGTATTGACCCCAAGTTCAAGAAGATGATCAAGTTTTGAGATTACTCCTTCAAAAGTTCCCTCCGAGGTAAAAGTGCCCACATGCAATTCATAAATGATCATCTCCCCCAGGGGAATTCCTTTCCATTGTGTATCATTCCACTTAAAAGCAGACTGGTCTATTACCTTAGACCAGGAATGAACCCCTTCGGGTTGAGACCGCGATGCAGGATCAGGAAAAACATCGCCCTGGTCCAGGAAAAATTTATAAAAACTCCCGGGGGTTACATCTGTCAATTCCTGTTCCCAGTATCCATGGGAATCTTTTAGTAAAGTTTCCCTCCTGCCATCCTTAAACAACACTTCCACCTTTTTTTTGAAGGGAGCCCAAACAGTAAATTTTGTTCTGTTATTTCCAAGGAACTCTGCCCCTACTTTTTTTCTCATGAGTGCTGTTTTCTTCTCTATCAAATCTAAGAAGGATATAGGGGAAGTTTTAAGGTTTAGTATTTTTTTAACGGGGAAGTACCGGGTACTTGTCTAAATTTAAGTTCATTATAAATTCACACCCTTAAAAGAAAGGGACTGCGGAATAATATCAACAAGAAATTATTTTCATGATCATAGAAGGCCATCAACGCGTTAGTATAAGTAATGTTAAACCCGAATTGGATTGCGGGAAAACTCCGGTTAAAAGAATTATTAATGAAACGATAGATATAACCGCTGATATTTTTTCAGATGGTCATGATAAGGTTGATGCCACGCTGCTTTACCGGGAAAAGTCAAAAGAGGAGCATGCTCCCTCTTCGTGGATTGAAATCCCTATGAAATTCGATCAAAATGACCGTTGGAGTGAAACCTTGAGGTTCAATAAAACCGGGGTTTTTGAATATACTCTGGAGGCTTGGGTAGATCATTTTTCTACCTGGCAATATGGTCTAAAGAAAAAATATGATGCCGGCCAGGATCTTGAAACAGAATTAAAAATAGGAGCCCAGTTAATGAACGAGGCTGTTTCCCGCGCTTCCCTGAAACAAAAAGAGCAGCTAAAGTCCCTTATCGAAATTTTTGAAAAAGATGAAAATGAAGATGAAGCCGTTAAGCTGGCATTAGGTGAAAAGGTTACAAAGCTAATGTATCATGCAAGGGATCGCAGCAAAGTGACCCGTTATCACAATATTCTCCAGGTTCTTGTGCAGCGCAAAAGGGCCTTGTTCAGTGCCTGGTATGAATTTTTCCCGCGGTCTACCTCTCCCCATCCCGGGGAGCATGGCACCTTTAAAACCAGCGAAAAGATACTCCCGGAAATTGCCAAAATCGGATTTGATGTAATATATCTTCCTCCCATTCACCCTATAGGAAAAAGTTTTAGAAAAGGAATTAATAATGCTACTGAAGCCGGACGTGATGATCCAGGTTCTCCCTGGGCTATAGGTTCTGTTGAAGGAGGTCATAAATCTATTCATCCCCAGTTGGGTAATATGGAGGATTTTAAAAGCCTTGTCAAAAAAGCCCATGAGTTAGGGATGGAAATTGCGTTGGATTTCGCAATTCAGTGTTCCCAGGACCACCCATATGTAAAAGAGCACCCTCAATGGTTTAAATGGCGCCCCGATGGAACTGTGCAGTATGCAGAAAACCCACCAAAAAAATATCAGGATGTGTTACCGGTAAACTTTGAAACCGAGGACTGGGAAAACCTATGGCTGGAATTAAAAAGCATTGTGGAATTCTGGATAGAGAAAGGTGTAAAGATCTTTAGGGTAGATAACCCCCATACCAAATCGTTTGTTTTTTGGGATTGGCTAATAAGTGATATCAATGCCAGGTATGACGGAATTATCTTTTTGGCCGAAGCCTTCACCAGGCCCCGGGTTATGGAAAAACTTGCCAAAGTGGGATTTACGCAGTCCTATACTTATTTCACATGGAGAAATACCAAACAGGAATTTGAAGAATACCTTACAGAGCTCACCAAAACAGATATGAAGGAATATTTCAGGCCAAATTTCTGGCCCAACACCCCGGATATACTTCCCAAATCTCTTGAAAATAAAGGGGAAGCATCATTTATAATACGCCTGCTCCTGGCAGGCACCCTCTCCTCTAATTACGGATTATACGGGCCTTTATTCGAATTTGGCTTGAATGAAGCTTATCCCGGCAAGGAAGAGTATACACGATCTGAAAAATATGAAGTCAAACACTGGGATTGGTCCAAACCCACAAAGATCAAGGAGGTGATTTCTCTTTTAAATAAGATTAGGAAAGAAAATGAAGCCCTGCAAACTACATGGAACCTTGAATTTTGTGATACCGATAATGAAAAGATCATTTGTTATTCCAAAATCACCGATGAAAATAAATTGCTCATTGTAATAAGTCTGGACCCTGATCACAGCCAGTCCGGCTGGGTAAAAGTTCCCCTCCAGCCTCTGGATATTAAGGAAAACGAACAATATGAAATTTTGGATGTTTTAACAGGATCAAGGTATGTATGGGTAAATGAATGGAATTATGTCGCCTTACATCCTTCTCAAATTCCTGCCCATATTTTTAGAATAGATAAAATTAAAGCCGGTTAACCTAAATCAATTTGGTTATGAAAAATCAAAATCAAACAACACCCGAAGATCAAAATTACTGGTATAAAGATGCCATTATTTATGAACTGCACATCAAAGCTTTCTATGACAGCAATGGTGATGGGATAGGAGATTTTGATGGGTTGTTGGAAAAACTCGATTACCTGGAAGATCTGGGTATAACTGCAATATGGTTGCTTCCATTTTACCCTTCACCCCTTAGGGATGACGGGTATGATATTGCCGATTATTACACGATCAATCCCACCTACGGTGATATCAAAGGCTTTAAAAAACTTATAAAAGAGGCTCACAAACGGGGCCTCAAGATTATAACAGAGCTTGTTATCAATCATACATCAGATCAACACCCCTGGTTTCAAAAAGCGAGAATGGCACCTCCCGGATCTCCTGATCGCGATTATTATGTATGGACAGATGATCCTAACAAATACAAAGATGCCCGCATCATATTTACAGATACTGAACCTTCCAACTGGACCTGGGACCCGGAGGCAAAAGCCTATTTCTGGCACCGGTTCTTTTCCCATCAACCCGATCTAAATTTTGACAACCCCCAGGTGCAGGAAGAGATCTTTAAAATAATGGATTTCTGGTGTAAAATGGGAGTAGATGGCTTCAGGCTGGATGCCGTGCCCTATCTTTTTGAAAGAGAAAATACCAATTGTGAGAATTTACCCCCCACCCATGAATTTTTAAAGAAATTAAGAGCCCACGTAGATAAACATTTTAGCAACAAACTTTTACTGGCTGAAGCCAATATGTGGCCCGAAGATTCTGTGGCCTATTTTGGAGATGGAGACGAATGCCATATGAACTACCATTTTCCCATAATGCCCCGGATGTTCATGGCCCTTAAAATGGAAGACCGCTATCCTATTATTGATATCATAGACCAGACTCCGGAAATTCCGGAATCATGTCAATGGGCAATTTTTCTGCGAAACCACGATGAGCTCACGCTTGAAATGGTAACAGATGAGGAGAGGGATTATATGTATAAAGTATATACCAAAGACCCACAGGCACGTATCAATGTGGGAATTAGACACCGGCTGGCACCTTTGCTTGAGAATAACCGCAACAAGATCGAATTGATGAATGTGTTGCTTTTCTCCCTTCCCGGAACTCCGGTGATCTATTATGGCGATGAGATTGGTATGGGCGATAACTTTTATCTGGGTGACCGCGATGGAGTGAGAACCCCCATGCAATGGAGTGCAGACAGGAATGCGGGATTTTCCAGTGCCAACCCTCACAAGCTTTATTTACCTGTAATTATTGATCCTGAATACAAGTATGAATCTATAAACGTAGAATCCCATAAAATGAATTCCTCCTCCCTTTTATGGTGGATGAAAAGGGTAATTGGAATGCGTAAAAAATTCAGAGCCTTTGGCCGGGGAGACATTAATTTTCTTTCCCCCGCAAATGCTAAGATCATTGCATATACAAGGACATATGAAGAGGAGGATGTTCTTATTCTGGCAAATCTTTCACGGTTCTCCCAGGCGGCAGAGCTCGAGCTGGAGGCCTATGAAGGATATACCCCGGTAGAAGTATTTAGTCATAATAAATTTCCAAAGGTAACAGACCAGCCATATTTGTTCACCATGGCTCCTTATGGATATTACTGGTTTCTGCTGGAAAAAGAAAAAGATCACCTGGAGGAAGTCAGCGAAACTCCGGAACTTGTGGTAGAGGACTGGAATCATCTTTTTGATACCAAAACCCGGAACAGGCTTGAAAATAAGATCCTTCCCCCCTATTTAAACTCCTGCAGGTGGTTTGGGGGGAAATCCCGTGTAATGCAAAACATAAGTATAATAAGCCACATTAGAATTCCTGTTAAAGAATTACCCGCCACTCTTGTGACCATTGAAATAAATTATAACGATGGTCTTCCGGAAGTATACCAGCTTCCTCTTGCTTTTGCAAGCCATAAACAGGAAGACATTATAAGAGAAATTCCTAAAAAAGGAACTATTGCAAAGCTTAGCCTGAAGGATGATGAGGGGATTCTCTTTGATGCGGTATACAATGAAGAATTCAGAAATGTATTGTTCAGAAATATTAGAAAAGGGAGGAAACTGCACAATAGCTCTGGAAATCTGGTATTTTACCACAGCAATGAAAGCAATGGTCTGGGAAAAGGTGCTATTCAATCCAAGAT
Organism: Gillisia sp.; assembly: GCA_039989915.1. Taxonomy (GTDB): domain Bacteria; phylum Bacteroidota; class Bacteroidia; order Flavobacteriales; family Flavobacteriaceae; genus Gillisia. The sequence continues at coordinate 203,294 of JBDXGW010000002.1, read as the reverse complement.
ACTTAATGCAGATCAAAGCAATACTTCATTAATATTTGATAACAAATATTTTCTAAAATTGTATCGCAAGCTGGATAATACCATTAATCCCGATCTCGAGATTACCCGGTATCTTTCTGAAAAAACCGATTATAAATATGCTCCAAAATTTGTTGGGGCCATAGAATATAATCCAGACCATAAAAATATAATTGTCCTTGGAATGATGCAGGATCTTATTCCAAACCAGGGAGATGCCTGGGAATACACAAAAGATTCCCTGGAACGATATTTTGAGAATGTACTTACTTCCAAGGATAAAATATTGGAAAAAGCTTCGGGAAAACTTACTCAACCCCTAACCTATGAGAATCTTCCCGATTCCTTTAAAGATCTGATTGGGGTGGTCTTTCCTGAAAGAATTCACATTTTAGGAAAACGCACAGCCCAGATGCACCTGGCTTTGGCCGCAAATCCTGAAGAAAAGAATTTTGAGCACGAACCATTTTCACTTCATTATCAACGGTCTTTGTTTTCTTCTCTGCAATCTCTCACAAGAAATGCATTTCAAAACCTTCAGAAAAACCTTAAAAATTTACCACCCTGGTTAGAAAAAGAAGCAACCGAAGTTCTCGAGATGAAAAGCGATGTCCTGAAATGTTTCAAAAGGGTTTACATCCATAAGATCCCTATCATGAAAATAAGAACTCATGGAGATTATCACCTGGGCCAGGTTTTATGGACCGGGAAGGATTTTGTAATAATAGATTTTGAAGGAGAACCTGCCAGAACTTTCAGTGAAAGAAGATTAAAACGCTCTCCTTTACGCGATGTGGCAGGAATGGTAAGGTCATTTCATTATGCCGCATACAGCAGTATCATGGAGGCCGAATTTAACCAGCAAAGAAAAGAGGGGCATCTGGAAGATTGGGCAGAGGCCTGGTATTTTCATGTCACCCGGCTTTTCCTTCACGGTTATTTAAATAAAGTGAAAATCAGCAATTTTATTCCCGAAGAGGAAGAGGATTTCAATATTCTTATGGAGACCTTTCTTCTGGAAAAGGCGGTATATGAATTGAATTATGAACTTAACAACCGCCCCGACTGGCTTATAATTCCATTGCGGGGTATAAAATCAATAATTGGGAGGTATAGAAATGGCTAAGAAAAAAGAACCGAATAAAACCAACAAAAAAGCGGGCAAAACCACCCCCGCCAAAAAGGTAATACGGGAAGAAGATCTTAAAATGCCTAATGCAGTGGGGGATCATAAAGTTTCAAAAGCGATTGAGGCAGAATCGCCCACTTCTGCAATTCATAAAGATCCAACTAAGGGGGGATATTCTGAAAAATCCAACGAAAAATCGGGGAATGATCTGGTAAAAAGAGAAGCCGCTAAGGCTAAGGTAAAATCTTCAGTTCAAAAATCAGAGGAAGGGTCTTCGGTGGTTTCCGAAGATAAAAGCTTTACCAACTCAGGGCCGAAAAAGGAGCATTCGGAAACTAAGGAAAAAGGTTCCAATATCCCAAAATCCCCACGAATGACGGCTTCTGAAAGATCTTCGGAAAAAGAAAAGGCATACCAGGAGGAAGAGAAATGGAAAAAATCTCAAACAGCACCCGAGGATGATCTTCCACATAAGGCAATGGAGGCAGCCCGAAAGCTTGCAGAAAGATTTATTCCTGATGAAGAAACGCGTACAGAACTTTCCCGGATTGCAAAAGAGATCATACCTCAAAAAGAGGAAATGGAAAAATCCATAGGAGAATTTAAAAAGCAATTTTCTCCTGAAATTGAACTTTTAAACAAGCTTAAGGACCAGATCATTCCAGAAAAAGATCTTAAAGAAAAAGTTGAAAAAGTAAAAACAGCTGCAAAAAATATAAAAATAAAAAAACAGGAAGAAGCTGCAGATAAAAAATTTAAAGATCATTCCCTTATTTCCGACTATGATATTCACCTTTTTAAGGAAGGAAAACACTTTCATCTTTATAAGAAATTTGGGTCTCATCTAATGAGTAAAAATGGGGTAAGTGGGGTTTATTTTGCCCTGTGGGCACCAAATGCAAGCCAGGTTTCGGTCATTGGAGATTTTAATGAATGGGAGAAAATGGCCCACCCTATGAAATCGCGTCCGGATGAATCGGGAATTTGGGAGATTTTTATCCCCGAAGCAAAAAAAGGAAGTCTCTATAAGTATTTTATTAAATCACATAACGGTTATGAGGTTGAAAAAGGAGATCCCTTTGCCTTTATGTGGGAAATTCCTCCAAATACTGCCTCGGTAGTATGGGATCTTGAAAACTCATGGAATGATACCGATTGGATTGCCCGGAGAAAGGAATTAGCAGCCGGCCCCAAACCTGTTTCGGTTTATGAACTTCATATTGGTTCCTGGAAAAGAGTGCCGGAGGATGGCTTACGGTCTTTGAGCTACCGGGAAATGGCAAAGGAACTTCCCGCCTATATAAAGGAACTGGGCTTTACCCATATAGAGTTTATGCCTGTTATGGAACATCCGTTTTTTGGTTCGTGGGGTTACCAGGTAACCGGTTATTTTGCCCCCTCCAGCAGGTTTGGAACTCCGCAGGATTTCATGCACTTAATTGAAGCCCTGCACAAAGAGGAAATAGGGGTAATTCTTGATTGGGTTCCCTCCCACTTTCCGTTAGATCAACATGGGTTACATTATTTTGATGGTACATTTCTTTATGAACATGAAGATCCTCAAAAAGGATTTCATCCGGACTGGCAGAGCTATATCTTTAATTACGGAAGGAATGAAGTGCGCTCTTTTCTCATTAGCAATGCGCTCTTCTGGCTTGATAAATTCCATGCAGATGGGTTGCGGGTAGATGCCGTAGCATCCATGCTTTACCTGGATTATTCCAGAAAACACGGGGAATGGGAACCCAACAGGCATGGCGGAAATGAAAACCTTGAAGCAATAAGTTTCCTCAAAGAATTTAATGAGGTGGTTTATGCGGAATTTCCTGATGTGATGACAATTGCTGAAGAATCTACTGCCTGGCCAAATGTATCCAAACCCACCTATATGGATGGGCTTGGTTTTGGAATGAAATGGATGATGGGCTGGATGCACGATACCCTCGAATATTTTAAGAAAGATCCCATTCACAGGAAACACCAACAAAACACAATAACCTTTAGCACCACCTATGCATTTTCTGAAAATTTCATGCTGCCGCTTTCACACGACGAAGTGGTATATGGAAAAAAATCCCTGTGGAATAAAATGCCGGGAGACACCTGGAACAAGTTTGCAAACTTAAGGGCGCTCTATGGGTATATGTTTGCCCACCCGGGAACTAAATTACTGTTCATGGGGGCAGAATTTGCCCAGATTGAAGAATGGAATCATGATTCCAGCCTGGACTGGCATCTCACTGAAAAATCTTCTCATAAGGAGATCCAAAAGACTATTTCAAGATTAAATGAGCTTTACAAAACTGAACCTGCCTTATATGAAAGAGCCTTTGAGCATACGGGTTTTGAATGGGTAGATTTTAATGATTCAGAGAATAGTGTTATAAGTTTTTTGCGCAAAGGAAACCATCACGATGATACTCTTCTGGTAATTGGAAACCTTACTCCGGTACCAAGGGAAAATTACCGAATTGGGGTACCTGAAGCAGGAAACTGGAAGGAGATCTTTAACAGTGATGATTTAGAATATGGTGGTAGTGGAGTTAAAAATGCCAACCCTATTCACTCTGAAAAAGTACCGATGCACGATAAGAATTTTTCAGTAGTTCTTACTTTGCCGCCAATGGCATTTATTTATTTGAAAAAGAAGGCTATTGCCCTCTAGGACAATTAGTCTAAAAATAAAAAATCCCGCTGTTGCGGGATTTTTTTTATCTTAATGGGGATCCATTGTGATGGAGAAAACGCTGTTTTGCGAGCAATTCCTCTTCAGTCTCAACATTATCTTCATCTGGTACACAACAGTCTACAGGGCAAACTGCAGCACATTGTGGCTCATCGTGAAAGCCTTTACACTCGGTACACTTATCTGCAACGATATAATAGATCTCATCACTTATAGGTTCCTGTGCTTCATTGGCATTGGCACGGTGACCGTTAGGCAGGATCACATCTCCTTCTAGATCTGTGCCATCGGCATAGCGCCAGTCATCTGCCCCTTCATAGATCGCGGTATTTGGACACTCCGGTTCACAGGCACCGCAATTAATACATTCATCTGTTATTTTGATAGCCATAGCTGTTTTATTTGGTAAATTGATCCCAGATCATTCATTAAGATCCCGGGAGGTAAATTTTGATAAATTATATGCGATTTTAAATTGATAACTTTTAATTTCGCAGTGCAAATTTAAACCCATTTCACTTCATAACCAAATAAGCTTCATGACAATCCAGCAGCGAAAAGAGCATTTAATTAAGATTGGTAATTTTTTGAGGCAATTCTCCAATTCGGGAATTGGGAAGAATCCGGCTTTACCACATAATGATGTATTTTTTTCAAGATTTGAAGAGGAGATAAACATGGCAGTTCATTATAATGGTTGGTTTACCAGGGAAAATGTTTTGTTTGCAATTGAGGAATGGAGTAAAGCCCTTACCGAAGAAAATATTGAAAAGTGGATAGCACCTTATAATTTTAGCCAAACCGATCCTAAAACTGTGGGTATTATTATGGCAGGTAATATTCCCCTGGTTGGATTTCATGATTTTATTTCAGTTTTATTATCGGGTCATAAGGTTATTGTTAAACAGTCTTCCAATGACCAACGTTTATTACCTGTGATAGGTGATTATTTGAAAACCATTGAACCTCAATATGAGGATTATATCACGTTTACCGATGGCAGATTGGTTAATTTTAATGCAGTGATCGCAACCGGCAGCAATAACACCGCACGGTATTTTGAATTCTATTTTGCAGGGAAGCCATCCATTATAAGGAAAAACCGCAATTCCATAGCAATACTTACCGGCAAGGAATCCAATGAACAGCTGAAAGATCTGGGTGAGGACATTTTTAGATATTTTGGTTTGGGTTGCCGCAATGTTTCCAAATTATATGTTCCGGAGAATTATGATTTTCACAGTTTTTATACCGCGCTGGCACCCTGGGTAAACTTATTGGATCACGCTAAGTATGCCAATAATTATGATTATAATAAGGCGGTGTACCTTATGAGCGAATTTAAATTCCTGGATAATGGATTTCTAATTCTTAAGGAATCCAATGATTTTGGTTCCCCAATTGCTACCCTCTTTTATGAAAGTTATGAATCCTTAACGGCTCTAGAACACACACTGGAGGATAAAAAGGAAAATCTTCAATGCATCGTGGGGCAAAATTTCAGCAAAGATGAAATTCCCTTCGGAAAAACCCAGCATCCGCAGTTATGGGATTATGCCGATAATGTTGATACCCTTGATTTTTTACAAAAATTATAAGGTCATTTAAAAGCCCTTTGTTTTATACGGTTTTCCCCGTTCTTCTACCTCTTTACATTTTTATTTGATCTGTCACTTTTGTAACTTGGCAGGTCACTATTATTATTTTAATAACATAATTTGAAGCTGATTTTAGCATCTTTGTTACAATCAGAATTATAGTAGGCTCCCCTGGATTTAAATAAGATCTTTTAGCGGAACCTATACAACAAATAAAACACTACAATTAATGAAAAAACATAACTACAGTGCCGGACCCTGTATTTTACCACAGGAAATATTTCAGGAAGCATCACAAGCAATACTGGATTTCAACAATTCAGGTCTTTCAATTTTAGAAATTTCTCATAGAAGCAAGGATTTTGTAGATGTGATGGAAGAAGCAAGAAGCCTTTCCCTGGAGCTTTTAGGACTGGAGGGAAAGGGATATAAAGCTTTATTCCTTCAGGGAGGTGCCAGTTTGCAATTTTTAATGGTAGCCTATAATCTGCTGGAAAAAAAGGCAGCTTATATGAATACGGGTACCTGGGCGGCAAATGCCATTAAAGAGGCTAAATTATTTGGGGAAGTTGATGTAATAGCCTCTTCTGAGGATAAAAACTTTAGTTATATCCCAAAAAAGTTTACAATACCTACAGATGCCGATTATTTTCATTGCACCAGCAATAATACCATCTTCGGTACCCAAATGAAAAAGTTCCCCACAACAAAGATCCCTGTGGTGTGCGATATGAGCAGCGATATTTTTTCACGGCAGCTGGATTTTACAAAATTTGACCTTATCTATGCCGGTGCCCAAAAAAATATGGGCCCTGCGGGTACAACCCTTGTGGTGATCAAGGAGGACATTCTTGGTGAGGTAAGCCGTAAGATCCCTTCCATGCTAAATTACAAGATGCACCTGGACAAAGACAGCATGTTCAACACGCCTTCAGTTTACGCGGTGTATGTATCAATGCTTACCCTGCGGTGGTTAAAAAAACTGGGAGGAATTTCAGCCATTGAAGAACAAAATAAAAAGAAAGCCGCTTTACTATATTCAGAAATTGATATTAATCCGCTGTTTAAAGGATTTACTGCCGTTGAAGACCGATCAATAATGAATGCCACTTTCACCCTTTCCAAAGATGCTCTCAAGGAGCGATTTGACAGTATGTGGAAAGAAGCCGGAATTAGCGGATTAAACGGCCACCGAAGTGTGGGCGGGTACCGTGCTTCCATGTACAACGCACTTCCGCTGGAAAGTGTGCAGGTGCTTGTTGATGTAATGGGTGACCTGGAGCGAAAGGCTTAAATTATCCTTCAGCAGAATGATCCCTGAACAAATAATGAATCAGAAAATTTAATTTAAATGAAAGTATTAGCAAACGACGGAATTTCCCGGAACGGCATCGATGCCCTGGAACAAGCCGGATTTGAAGTAATAATTACAAAAGTAGCCCAGGAACAACTTCCTAAATTTCTGGCCGAGGAAAATATAGATGTCCTGCTGGTGCGCAGTGCAACACAGGTAAGGAAAGAGCTTATTGATGCCTGCCCAAATTTAAAGATCATTGGCCGCGGCGGAGTTGGTATGGACAACATAGATGTTGCTTATGCCCGAAATAAAGGTATTAAAGTGATAAATACTCCCGCTTCCAGTTCAGCCTCTGTAGCAGAGTTGGTTTTTGCGCATTTATTTGGTGGGGTAAGATTCCTCTACGATGCAAATAGAAATATGCCTTTGAGCGGGGATACCAAATTCAATGAACTCAAAAAGAACTATTCGGGAGGGACGGAACTTCGCGGCAAGACCCTGGGAATTGTTGGTATGGGAAGAATTGGGAAGGAAGTGGCAAAAATAGCCCTTGGCATAGGAATGAAAGTGATAGGAAGTGATGATAAAGTGGGAGAAACAGATATCACCCTTAACTTCTATAATGACCAGATTGTGACCGTACCTATTAAAACTGAACCTTTTAAAGATCTTATTCAACATTCAGATTTTATAAGCCTTCACGTGCCGGCACAGGACAAACCTCTTATTGGTAAAGAAGAAATTGGGATGATGAAAGATGGAGTTGGGATTATAAATACTTCCCGTGGAGGAATTATAGATGAAGTTGCACTGGTTGAGGCGCTAGAAAACGGGAAGGTTGCTTTTGCAGGCCTGGATGTTTTTGAAAATGAACCTACACCCGCAATTAAGATCCTTATGGACCACAGGATCTCCTTATCTCCTCATATTGGTGCGGCAACCTATGAGGCCCAGGAACGAATTGGAAATGAACTTGCAGAACAAATCATATCGCTCCTTAAAGGCGAAGTAGCCTAAGACCTTTTTACATTTTAAATTTAAATGCTTCAGAAATGTAAAGTTTTTGAAGCATTTTTAATTCCCGTCTGTTTAGAATTTGTAATTTCATTAAGGATTAAAGACTAAATTTCAGAAATTAAACATTGGTTTAGATACAGCGGCAGTATTATTGTGGGTGTTATAATAACTTTCAGACTTCAAATTTTAATAACAGAAACAAACAGATCGTTTATTCACAAGAGGTCTTGAACCTGAATTCTAATTTAAAAAGGTAGAAAAATGAAAAATCTGGTATATATATTTTTTGTGGGCCTTATGATCTACGGATGTGGATCTGGCAGGGATCGTGATTTTAGCAGGGACCAGATCCCCGTGACTGCAAATGACACCGTAAGGATTGCCAATGATAGTCTTGAATATGAGATTATAATAATTGAACCCGGCTTTAACCTGTTTATAAACAGCATTGCCCGCCCCCGGGGATATCATACCCAGAGCTATCTTGAGAACAAGAACCGTTTTCTTGTTCAGGAATATAATGCACGGGTAAGGAATCCGCAGCGGTATGATTATAATTTGTATGTTCAGGAAATAAATTATGAGCCACAGGTAGACTATGGGTATGAGGTAAATTACCTGCTCTATAATTACTTTGTTTTCTTTTCACAGGAATACAATCAGCGATTTTCAGTACCAACCCGACTTTAATTTAAGTTTTTATTTATGCTTAGATATGATATATTTGCACCATGAATAAATTAAAAAAACGCTGGGGTATTGAATCTAATTTTCAGATTGTACTTATCCTTATTGTTTTTGCTATTACCGGTTCAACATCGGCTAAATTGGCCGGCCCCTTGTGCGAACTTTTAGGTATAACAGAGAATACGCTCTCCTGGCCTATATATTGGTTTTTTAGGATTATTCTTATTTTCCCCATTTATCAGGTTCTACTGGTATTTTTTGGATGGCTTTTTGGCCAGTTTGAATTTTTCTGGCAGTTTGAGAAAAAGATGCTGGGACGTTTAGGGTTTTCAAGATTTTTAAGTTAGTGGAGCAATTAAAGAAATATAGCCTTATTTTCTTTTCAGCAGCATTGCTGTTTCCATCTATTGTGAATCTTACCCATATATTTTCTCATGACGACGAGGAAGTCTGTTTCAATTTTAAAGACGCTCATTTCCACAAGAAATCCCTGGATTGTGAACTTTGCGACCTTAGAACCCAGAATGTCCTGGCTTTTGAATCTGTAAATTATCAATTCATCATTCCTTATATTCCTACACTAAAGTCTACCGACTTTTACCAGTTTTTAAGTGATTATCAAAAATTACCTTTTGCATTACGCGGTCCTCCCGCACGAATTAATGCTTAATTTTTAGGGGGAACTTTACCCTATTTTTAATTTTCTATTACTTAAAAATCATAATATGTATAAGATCTTTTATATCATAACAGCATTGGTATTTACCACCTTTGCTTATTCACAAAATACAGTACAGGGTAAAATTTCAGATCTGGAGACAGGTCAACCCGTTTTTGGCGCCACAGTATTTTTTCCGCAATTGGAAAAAAGTGCTATGACCGGCGCAGATGGAAATTTCAGAATAAACAATATTTCTCCGGGTAATTACCAAATGGTAGTTTCTTCCCTGGGATACGCAACCAGAACCATACAGGTTGGAGTGCCTTTAGAGGGTTCCCTTGAGATTGAAATTCAAACCTCGGCCATAGAAATGGAAGCCGTAATAGTCTCTACTCCGTTTCACCGTCTACAAAGTGAGAATGTTGTAATGGTTGCAAGGGAAACAGTTGAAAACCTTGAAAGAAATGGGGCGATGAACCTTGCCGATGGGATCACACAAATACCCGGGGTTGAGAGCATAACCACAGGATCTGGTATTGGAAAACCTGTTATTAGAGGTTTAAGCTCAAACCGTGTACTTGTTTACGCCCAGGGAGTAAGGATGGAAAATCAGCAATACGGCGATGAACACGGACTTGGATTAAGTTCCAGCGGGGTAGAAAGCGTTGAGGTTATTAAAGGGCCGGCTTCCCTACTTTACGGTAGCGACGCACTTGGAGGGGTGCTATATCTCAATCCTGAAAAATATGCCAGTATTGACAGTACGTTTATTGATGGAGGAATTACATATCACACAAATACACTGGGCACCGAAGCGAATGCAGGCTTTAAATCCTCTGGAGAACGATTTCGTTTTCTCCTAAGGGGAAATTTTGCAACTCACAGTGATTATGAAACCGGGGAGAATGAAAGAGTTACAAACTCGAGGTTTGATGAGATCGATCTAAAAACAGGGGTTGGTTATCAGGATAACAGATATCGCGGGGATTTCAGGTATAATTATAACAATTCCAATATTGGGATCCCGGAGGAAATTGGAGAACAAACTACCTCAAAGGAAACAATGCTTCCCTCCCAGCAGGTTGACAATCATATATTAAGTTTTGATAATAAGTTGTTCTTTAGCAATTCCAGCCTGGATATTAAAGTAGGATACCTTTTTAATAACAGAAAAGAATTTGAAGACCATCATCATGATGATGATGAAGTGGACCACGAAGAAGATGAAGAGGAAGGTGAAGAAGATGGTGATCCTGCTCTGGAAATGCACCTCCAAACCCTTAATTATGATATCAAATACAACACTGCCAAATGGGGCAATTTTGAAACCATTTTTGGAGTTCAGGGTATGCACCAAACCAATACCAATTATGGTGAAGAGATCTTAATTCCCGATGCAAATGTTAGAGATATAGGGATTTTAGCAACTACCCATTACCACCTTGATAAAATTGATTTTCAGGCAGGATTGCGTTTTGATAACCGAAATCTAACCACCAGCGAGCACGGTATTGTGGGGGAGGATGAATATTTTGCTCCTATTGAAAGAGATTTCACAAGTTACAATGGGGCGTTGGGAATGAAATTTAATGTTTTCAATTCGCTTATTGTTCGAATGAATGGTGCTACAGGCTTTAGGGCACCAAACCTTGCCGAACTTACATCCAATGGAAGTCATGAGGGAACAAACCGGTATGAAATAGGAAATCCCAACCTTAACAATGAACAAAATTTCCAGGGAGATCTTGCGCTTGAATTCAGAAATAAGCATTTTGAAATATTTACAAATGCATTTTATAATAAGATCAATAATTATATCTTTTTGAATCCTACTGGAGAATTTATTAATAATGACCCCGTATTTGAGTATTTACAGGACGATGCCAGATTATTTGGAGGGGAAGCAGGATTGCATATTCACCCCCACCCTATTCATTGGTTGCATATTGAAAGCAGCGTAGAACTGGTAAAGGGTGAAAGACAAAATGGCGAGAATTTACCATTGATCCCGGCTACATCTTTTACCAATACCCTTAGATTGGAATGGGAAAAGAATAATGTAATTTCCAATAAGTATGCTTTTATAACAGTGAAAAGTACACTGGCCCAAAATGATGTAAATGAGTTTGAAACCAATACCCCGGGCTATACCTTACTCAATGCCGGGCTTGGGGGAGATGTGGATATTTTAGGCCAAACATTTGGAGTGAGGGTAAGTGGCACCAATTTGCTTAACAAAACCTACATTTCACACCTATCCAGATTAAAACCCGACGGAATTCCAAACCGCGGAAGAAATATAAGTATAAGCCTTAGGACGGCTATTTAAAACTAAAAGGGAGGTAACAAGTTGTTACCTCTCTTTTTTTATATATTGATTCTTTTTTTAAACAACTTCGGCTTCAATAATGATTTCCTGTGCTGAAGTTTCCTTCTTCCATACAAAGGTGTATAACCACATTAAAGTAAAGGTTGGTATTATATCTGTTCCCGGGAGGATCTCCTCCAGGAATACAATTACAGATGCAACTTTACCCTTTTTCCCCGGGTACATTTCGCTCATTTTTTTAGCTGCAAAGGGAGCCCAAAGAATATCCAGAAAAGGACCTACCACCGGAATAGCATAGGTAGACATACCTATGGCATCATATACCAGGCCTTTTACCAATAACTTATTTTTCAGTTTTTTCATCTTTTTTGGTTTTTTACATACAATAATATGCAAAAAAAATGCCAGTTATTTAAGGTTGGAAGATATGAGCTTCATGAACTCGTTACGGGTTTCAATCTTTTCAAATTGCCCCCTGAAACCTGAAGTTGTAGTCACACTATTTTGTTTTTGAACACCGCGCATCATCATGCACATATGTTGTGCTTCTATAACAACAGCAACTCCTTTTGGTTTAATTGTTCGGTTTATACATTCAAGGATGTCATGGGTAAGCCTTTCCTGTACCTGCATTCTTCGGGCAAAGACATCTACCACCCGGGGAAGTTTACTAAGACCTACAATATAACCATCTGGTATATAACCTATATGCGCTTTGCCAAAAAAAGGCAACATATGGTGCTCACACAGGGAATACAATTCAATATCTTTAACCACCACCATCTCATTGTAATTTTCTTTAAACATTGCTTCCCGCAATACCTCCTCAGGATCTACATGATAGCCCTGCATTAAAAACTGCATCGCCTTGGCAGCCCGCTCCGGAGTTTTAATAATTCCCTCCCTCGAGGTATCCTCCCCAAGGGAGGTAATGATATTTTCAAAATTGCCGGTAAGCTCGCCGGTAACCTTTTCACTATATTCTTCAAAAAATGTGTACATAATGCCTTTAATTTTTTAATTTTTCTGAAAACAATTGGTTCAGTTTCTTGATCTTAGGATCAATGATAGCCCGGCAATATTGTTGCTCCGGATTTCGGGAATAGTATTCCTTGTGTTCCGGTTCAGCCTCATAGAAAACGGGAGCTTCTGTTACCTGGGTAACAATTGGATCCTTAAAGATCTTTTCAGCTTCAATGTTTTCAATAACCGCCATTGCAGTATCCCTCTGTTGGGAATTATGATAAAAGATGGCACTTCTGTATTGAGTCCCAACATCGTGTTGTTGCCGGTTCAAAGTAGTAGGATCGTGGGTGCTGAAAAATATATACAAAAGTTCCTCAAAGGAGATCTTCTCGGGATCAAAAGATATCTGTATTGCTTCGGCATGCCCCGTTCTTCCGGTTATAATTTCACGGTAAGCCGGATTTTTAATTGATCCTCCCGTAAAACCGGGAGTTACTTTATTTACTCCCTCTACCCTTTCAAAAACAGCTTCGGTACACCAGAAACATCCTCCAGCGAGCGTGGCAATTTCAGTTTTTGTGCTTTCCATAATTAGTTGAATTATTTTTGTTTAACAAAGCTACTAATAAAATAAACAAAAAGATTAATTTAACTATTAATTAGCTTAAGGAATAAAATTAAGACAATTCTTTTGTAACCTTGCATACCCGTTATTTCGTATTCCAGTATACCCGTAAAAATGAATTTTAAAGGCATTATTTTTCTAATAATCGTATCCTTTCTTACAAGTTCCCAAGCTCAGGAAAATCCTTCAGCATCTCCCCTGCTTCAGAAACAATTCAAAGCAACGCGGGTTTCCCAGGCTCCCAAGATCGATGGGCTCCTAACGGATGATGTTTGGGATAGTTTACCGGTTGCCGAAGATTTTGTAATGTTTGAACCCGGAGACGGCCAACCCATTAGAGAAACCCATAGTACCACCATAAAAGTTATTTATGATGATGAGGCGGTGTATTTTGCCGCGTTTATGAAAGAACCGGAACCCTCAAAAACTATTGCCCAAATGACCCAGCGGGATAACATGGGTCAATCTGAATATTTTCTTATAGATATTAACACCTATAATGATGGGGAAAATCAAACCCGCTTTATTGTAACCGCTGCAGGAACCCTTGCAGATGCAAAAATGACTGGTGATACTGAAGACTATGTGTACAATGTGGTTTGGGAAGCGGCGGTGTCAAGAGATGAACATGGATGGTACGCAGAAATAAAAATTCCATATGCAGCTTTGAGGTTTCCCGGTAAGGAAGAACAATTATGGGGAATTCAATTTGGGAGAGAAATAACCCATTTAAATGAAACTTACGTTTGGAATTATATAAATAAATCCATTGGGAAAGCAAGTCAATACAACGGCTTATTAACAGGAATAAAAAATATTACGCCGCCCATACGCTTAAGCTTTTATCCCTATACTTCATTTGAGGTTGATAACTATAAGGGAAATACGCAAACAGGATTTAATGCCGGGCTGGATTTTAAATATGGTATTAGCGATGCCTTTACTCTGGATGCAACCCTGGTGCCCGATTTTGGACAGACTGCCTTTGATAATGTAGAACTCAATCTCACGCCCTTTGAACAGGAATTTGGTGAGAACAGGGCCTTTTTTACTGAAGGTACTGAACTTTTTACCAAAGGCAATTTGTTCTATTCCCGCCGCATTGGAGATGCCCCTATAGGTTTTAATGCTGCCCAGAGAGAGCTCCTCAATCATGAAGTTGTAATAGAAAATCCCGAAAATGCAACGCTTTTTAATGCGCTTAAAGTTTCCGGAAGAACCAGTCGGGATCTTGGAATTGGTTTTTTTAATGCAATTACGCAGGAAACCCGAGCAGTATATAGGGATACCCTTACCGGGGATACCCGTACCAGAACTACTGAACCTTGGAGCAACTATAACATAGTGGTGCTGGATCAACAATTTAACCAAAACTCCTCAATTTCCCTTATTAATACCAATGTAACCCGGGATGGAGATTTTAGGGACGGGAATGTATCGGCCTTTCTGTTTGATGTATTTACACCTTCCAATGCCTTTAATTTCACAGGGCAGGCGAAAATGAGCAATGTAAATCAAGCATTTCAAAATATTACCGGTTTTGCATCAAACCTTGGGGTACAGCGCACCAAGGGGAAATTCCGTTATGGGGTAGAACATAGATTTGCAAATGAAACCTATGATATAAATGACCTGGGGATCAACTTCACCAATAACTATAATGATTTCTTTTGGGAGACCACCTACCAGATCTTTGAACCAAAAGGCATCTATAACCAATATCGCATACGTATTTATGGAAACCACCTGCGGCGTTATGTCCCCAATCTTACTACAGGAACGGGCGTAGGAGGCAATTTCTTTGCCTTTACCAAAACCCGGTTTGCTTTTGGCGGATTCCTGGAAGTAAATTCTGAATTTAAGGATTTTTTTGAAGCCCGAAGAGAAGGAGCTTTTGTAGAATACCCCAAAAATATTTCAGGTGACACCTGGATTTCTTCAGATTACCGAAAAAAGTTTGCTGTTGATTCTCGTGTGGGGTATCAACATTATTTCAATAGCTCCCAACAAACTTTTAAAATTAATATTAATCCCAGGTTCCGGTTCAATGATAAATTTACCCTTATCTATTCTTTTGATTATATCAATTCCCTTAATCGCAACAGCTTTGTGAGTTTGTTACCCCGCACAGTTCTTTTTGGATTAAGAAATATGGAAAGCATTGAGAACTCGATCCAGGGAACCTATAATTTTGACACCAAACAGGGAATTAAATTAAGCTTCAGGAATTTCTGGTCGGCCGCTACTTTTATAGAAGATAAATATTCAATACTGCAGCCTAATGGGCAATTAAGCCCTGCAACCATCTCCCCTGCCCGGGACCCGAATGCCAATTTCAATATATGGAACCTGGACCTAAGTTACAGCTGGCAATTTGCCCCAGGGAGCGAAGCTATCCTTCTCTACCGAAATTCCATCTTTAACCTCGATAATGAGAGTGATCTTGGATATTTGCAAAGTTTGGAATCCCTTCTTCAGGAACCGCTTCGCCAAAATATTTCCCTAAGGATAGTATATTACATTGATTATAATAATGTGAGGAATATTTTTAAAAGTTGATTTCGGTTTAAAAAGATAATAAGTACTTTCACCGTTTAAGAGCCAAAAGAATGATCTACGCCAACAACATTCATAAATATTACGGAGACCTGCATGTATTAAAGGGTGTTAATTTACATATTGAAAAAAGCGAAATAGTTTCTATAGTGGGAGCCTCGGGTGCCGGAAAAACCACCTTGCTTCAAATTTTGGGAACACTGGACCACCCTGAAAAAAATAAGGATAGCATCCTTAGGATCAACTCCATCGATATTTACTCCCAGAATGAAAAAAAACTGGCGAAATTCAGGAATGAGCAAATAGGTTTTATATTTCAATTTCACCAGTTACTGCCTGAATTTACAGCACTTGAAAATATTTGCATTCCCGCTTTCATAAAAAATACGCCAAAGGCAGAAGCCGAAAAAAGAGCCATGGAATTACTGGAATTTCTTGGGCTTACGGCGCGCGCGCATCACAAGCCTGCAGAAATGAGCGGTGGGGAACAACAACGCATTGCTGTGGCAAGATCGCTTATTAATAACCCGGCAGTCATATTTGCCGATGAACCCTCCGGTAACCTTGACAGTGAAAGTGCAGAGAATTTACATAAGTTGTTCTTTCGCCTTAGAGAGGAATTTGGACAAACTTTTGTTATTGTAACCCATAATGAAGAACTGGCAAATATGGCCGACAGGAAGCTCACCATGGTAGATGGCGAGATAGTTTAAAATCTTATGTACTCATGAAAAAATCAGAGATAAAAGAATTTCTGGATTATAAGGTTGAGGAGTACAACAATCCCACATTCATAGAAAGCGATCCTATTCAAATCCCCCACCGGTTCAGCTTAAAAGAAGATATTGAAATTTCCGGTTTTTTGACGGCAACCATTGCCTGGGGGAATCGCAAAAGCATACTTACCAATGCGAGCCGCTTAATGGAATTACTGGATAATGCCCCCTATGATTTTGTATTGAATCATAAGGATGAAGATCTTATTCCCCTTGAAAAATTTGTACATAGAACATTCAATGGAATTGATCTTCAGTTTTTTATAAAATCCCTTCAAAATATTTACAAGAATCATGGCGGAATGGAAAGTGTTTTTTCCCGTTTTGCTCCCGGGGACCATTTACAGGATAGCATTCATGAATTTAAAAAGATCTTTTTTGAAATACCCCATCTTCCCCGAACCCAAAAACATATAAGTGATCCCTTAAAAAACTCAGCGGCCAAAAGAATAAATATGTATTTAAGATGGATGGTGAGGAAAGATGGCGCGAATGTTGATTTAGGGATATGGAAAATGTTAAGGCCTTCACAATTATCCTGTCCTCTGGACGTTCATTCAGGGAATACAGCGCGAAAGTTGGGAATCCTAAAACGGAAGCAAAATGATGCCAAAGCACTAAAGGAACTTGATGGTGTATTGCGGGAACTAGATCCGGTTGATCCGGTTAAATATGATTTCGCTCTTTTTGGTTTGGGTGTATTTGAAAAATATTAACATTTCTTTAACCGTTGGATTTTATTTACTAACTTTGAGGGGATTAGATTTCTCCATAATTATTTTTTATGAAATACGCAGCGCTTCCGGAAAATGAAAAAAGAAGATTGTTAACCCTGGAAAGGTTGCAATTAATGGACTCTTTACCGGAAGAAAATTACGATAACATCACTAAACTAGCTTCTTTAATTTGTGGTACTCCTGTTTCTCTTGTAACACTAATTGGGGAAAAAAGGCAATGGTTTAAATCTAAGATTGGTACAGAGGTTACTGAAGGATCCAGGGAAATTTCCCATTGCTCTCATGCAATGCTTAGTCCTGATGAATTAATGGAAATCCCCGATACCAGGGATGACGAAAGATTTCACGATAACCCTTATACCACGGGTAGTCCCCAAATTTTATTTTATGCGGGAATGCCATTAAAAGCAAATAATGGCGATGTTCTAGGAACCCTATGCGTGCTGGATGTTAAGCCCAATAATCTTAATGTAGACCAAAAAATTGCGCTAAAAGCACTTGCCAAACAAGTGGAAAATCTTTTTGAACTAAGAAGGCATAACCTGGATCTGGAAAAAACTACTAAAGAATTAAAAGTAAAGAATTCCCAGTTGAAGAATTTTGCGGGTATTGTTTCTCATGATATGAAAATGCCGCTCGCAAATATGATCCTTACAACAGATCTTATAAAGGCCAAATATGCCTCCAATTTTGATGAGGAGGGAATACATTACCTTGATTATCTTAAACAATCTTCTTTCAAATTGAGCAATTACATTACAGGAATTCTTCAACATTATGAAAGCGATAGTTTAACAGAGAGCAATGATGAAGAATTTGATATTCATGATCTGCTTGAAAACATAATTGACCTCTTGAACATTAATCTCAATTGTGTTATTAATTTACCCGAGAATAATATGGTTCTTGCCTGTAATAAGGTGGCCCTGGAACAAATTTTTTTGAATCTTATTGGAAATAGTTTAAAGTATAATAATAAGGAAGAGATCATCATAGATGTTCTGTGCAGTAATGGCGGGGAATTTTATAACTTTTCAATAACAGACAACGGCATAGGGATCCCCAAAGATAAGCAGGAAGACATTTTTGAACTTTTCACAATTGTAGAAGAGGTAGACCGGTCTGGAAACCGTGGAAATGGAATTGGTTTATCTACAGTCAAAAAGCTAGTGAATTCATTGGGCGGAGAAATAACCGTTGAATCTGAAGTTAATAAAGGCACGACTTTTCATTTTTCAATAAACAGAACTCAATGTAATTGATAAATTTTTGAAATATTAATTATAATAACAAAAAAAATTCCTATTATTGGCTAGATGAAGAAGCGGTAAGAATGCTTTATCCATATGGAGAAAAAAAAGTACCCGTCAAACGAAAAAATTCGGAAAACAGTTTTAAATAGTTATAATCTCCCCAATTCCTGTTCAGATTCAGATTATGATGAATTAACTTTTTTAACCGCCGCCATCTGCCAGGCACCTGTGGCCTATTTAAGTATAATTGAATCTTCCCAAATTTGTTTTAAAGCCAGATATGGTATTTCTATAGAAAATTTAAACAGAGAGGAATCTTTTACCCAGGAATTACTTGATTCAGGAAAAGATCTTTTGGTCTTAGATTATAATGAAACTCCTGATATCTTCAGGAAAAAAAACCCCTTTTATAACCAGGAATTTAAATTTTATGCCGGGGTGCTTTTAAAAGATCCAAATGGTTATCCATTGGGAGCGCTTAATATACTTGACACGCACGAAAGAGAGCTGGATAAGGTCCAGTTAAAAGCTTTGAAAACCCTGGCCAACCAAAGTTTAAAGCTTATGGAATACAGCAAGCAGAACAATCAATTCCTGCTAGTTCAAAATAAGTTAAAACAAAAATATGAGGAACTGGAAAAATTTGCCAGCATTGTGTCTCACGACATTAAATCTCCGCTAGCCAATATCATTTCCCTTACCGAACTTTTAAAAGAAGAGAATCAGGGAAAATTTGATGAGGAAACAACCCAGTATCTAAATTATCTTGTAGAATCCTCTTATTCCCTGCGTAATTATGTAGATGGAATTTTGAGCTTTTACCGCAGTGAGCATATTCTTGAAAAAGATTATGAAAATATTGATCTACACCAGATCCTGCAACAAATAGCAAAATTATACGAAGTGTCAGATGATGTAATCCTGGAGTACCCGGAGTCTGCTACCCTGCATAACGTCAATAAAGCGGCTCTTACCCAGGTTTTCCTAAACCTTGTAAGCAATGGTTTAAAATATAATAAAAAGAACATAAGAAGGATAAAGATAAATTTTGAAGAAGATCCCTCTTTCTATCATTTTGAAGTTAAAGATAACGGGGAAGGATTTGATGAGGCAGATTCCTCAAAGATCTTTGAACTATTTACAACCCTTGATACAACAGACCGGGAAGGAAATCCCGGCAGTGGGATAGGTCTTGCCACTGTTTATAAGCTGGTACATAGTATGGGCGGTCAAATAAAGGTGCACTCTACACCCGGTGAGGGCAGCACATTTAGTTTTACCATTCAGCGACTTTAGATCTCCCGGAAATATTTTTAATGGGTGCCTTTTTATATATTTGATCTATATCCAATAGTTCCATGCAGTTTATTTATCCAGAAGTTTTATTCGCGCTCTTCCTGTTGATAATTCCTGTAATTGTTCATTTATTTCAGCTTAGAAAATTCCGGAAAGAAAGTTTTACCAATGTTAAGTTCCTTAAAAAGCTTTCCCGGCAAACCCGAAAAAGCTCCCAATTAAAAAAATTGCTGGTCCTTGCCACTAGATTATTATTACTGGCAAGTGTTATTCTGGCATTTGCACGACCCTATTTCCCTTCTGAAAATGCGGAGTCCAATAATATTGAAACCGTTATTTATCTTGATAATTCTTATAGCATGCAAGCTACGGGTGACCGCGGAAGGCTTTTGGAAAGAAACATTCAGGAACTTCTGGAACACCTCCCGGACGATCGACTAATTACTCTTATTACCAATAATGATGAAATTGTAGAAGTAAACCGAAGGGACCTTCAGGAAATAACCTATAGTGCAACCCCGGCCGATCTAAATAGCATTTTTTTAAGGGCTCAAAATAAATTTTCCGTTGATAGCACGAGCGTAAGAAAGTTGCTCTTAATTTCAGATTTTGAAAAAGACTTTGAAGTTCCCGGGGATTATCTGGATTCAGGAATTGAAATTTTTGCGCTCCCCCAACAACCCCGCCGACCGGAAAACATATCAATTGACACGCTTTACCAGACCCAGGCAGCCTCAGGAGGCCTGTCTATTATTGTAGGTTTAAGTTTTACCGGAAACAATCCTGGAAATGTTCCCGTTTCCATTTTTAATGGGGAAATATTGCTGGGAAAATCCAGTGTAGACTTTGAAGGGGAAGAACCTTATGAGATCGAATTTTCCTTGGACCCTTCAGAAATTGCGGAAGGAATTGTTTCAATTGAGGATAATGGGCCTGCGTTTGACGACTCCGTTTATTTTTCGGTAAACAAACAACAACCCATTACCCTTGTAAGTATTGATGAGGCAGATTCAGGATTTCTGCAAAGGATCTTTAAATCCCCCGAATTTGATTTTTCCTCTATGCCTCCCGGTGGGATCAATTACCAAACCCTCACAGCGGCACGGGTGATTATCCTGAATGAGATTCAGGATCTTTCAGGGAGCCTTGCCTCTACCCTTACCGGTCTTGCAAATAATAATGAAGTAATTTTTATAGTTATTCCTTCCCCAGATGGCACCGGGACAGGCTTGACTGCTTTTTTAAGGAATCTGGGGTTTCGTGGGTACGGCGAAAAAAGGGAGCAGGAGCGGCTTGTTACGGGAATATCCTTTGGCCATCCCTTGTTTTCAGAAGTATTTGAAGACCAGGTGAAAAATTTTGAATATCCTAAGGTGCAACTTTCCTTTAGTTCGGCACCGGGGGAAAGGCCGGTTTTAAGCTTTGAAAACAATGAACCGTTTTTATTGGAAAGCAGGGGCCATTACTTTTTTACAGCTCCCCTGAACCCAGGAAATTCCAACTTTGTACAATCTCCCCTTATTGTTCCGGTATTTTACAATATGGGAATTTCAGCTTTAAAACCTGCGGGGCTATATTATAATTTGGGAATGAACAATAAAATAGAAGTTCCCATAAATTTACCGGGAGACCGGATCCTGAAAATTGAAGGGGCTGGAGAAAACTTTATCCCGCAGCAGCAACGATTTTCCGGTAAGGTGGAAGTTTTAACCGGAGATCTTCCCAAGGAAGCGGGAAATTATGCAATCACCCGCGATGATGAGAAATTAATGTATGTTAGTTATAACATTCCAGGAAATGAAAGCAGAGGAGAATTTACAGATCTATCCAAAATTGAAAACATAACAATTATAGAGGAAATACCCCAGTTTTTTTCTTCCGAAGGCTTTGCGAAAGAATTGGATACACTTTGGAAATGGTTTGTTACTTTTGCTTTAATCTTTTTAATTATTGAAACCCTGCTCCTAAAATATTTTAAATGAAAGTACTTCTAAGGTCGGCTAAAATTATAGATCCCGCTTCCCCTTATCATCATAAAAAAACAGATATTTTTATTCAGGATGGGATCATTAAAGAAATTGGTACTTCTCTGCAAGTGAAAAACCCGGACAGGGAAATAATCTTAAAAGATCTCCACGTTTCACGTGGTTGGTTTGACAGCAGCGTGAGCTTTGGAGAGCCGGGATATGAGGAAAGAGAAACCATAAAAAATGGTTTGGATACGGCAGCCCGAAGTGGTTTTACAGCAATAGGCCTTAATCCCTGCACCAACCCTGTTATAGATGATAACGGAGCAGTTACTTCTGTTCTCTCAAAAGCAAACGGGCATCCGGTTAAATTGCATCCAATTGGAGCCCTTACCCGGGGATCTCAGGGTAAGGACCTGGCAGATCTATACGATATGGGAATGGCAGGCGCAATTGCCTTTGGAGACCATAAAAATTCCATCATGAATTCCAATCTCCTAAAACTTGCATTGCAATATGTGCAAAGTTTTGGTGGGTTGGTACAATCTTTTCCGCAGGATAATAACATTGCTGGAAAAGGGGTTATAAATGAAGATGAGAACAGTACCCGCCTAGGATTAAGGGGAATTGCCCCTTTGGCCGAAGAAATGCAAATAGCCCGGGATCTTTCTATTTTGGAATATACCGGTGGAAAATTACATATCCCAACTATTTCCACAAGCGAGTCTGTCAAACTTATTAAAAATGCTAAAAAGAAAGGGCTGGATGTTACCTGTAGTGTAGCAATTCATAATCTTGTGTTTTCTGATGATGTGCTGATGGAATTTGATACAAACGCAAAAGTATTGCCTCCCCTGCGCGATAAAAAGTCCAAGAAAGCACTTCTTACAGGTTTAAAGGATGGAACCATAGATATGATCACATCAGACCATATTCCAATAGACGTGGAGCACAAAAAGGTGGAATTTGAGAATGCCTTATTTGGGACCATTGGTTTGGAATCTTCGTTTGGAGCTATGTTGAACCTTGCAAGCCTGGATGAAACCATAGATTATTTAACCCGTGGCAGAGACCGTTTTGGAATTCCGGTTGCAGAAATAACCGAAGGAAAGCCTGCAAACCTGAGTTTGTTCAGCCCTGAAGGAAAATATACCTTTTCCAGAGATAATATCTTCTCCAGCTCCCGCAACAGTTTGTTTTTGGAAATGGAATTAACAGGGAAGGTTTACGGGATCATTTCGGGAAACCAGGTTAAATTAAATGACGACATTTTATAATAAATTTGTAGAATATGAACAATACAGTTGAATCGGGCAAAACGGCGGCAATTGTTGCTTATTTGACCATTATAGGAACCATAATCGCCTATTTTATGAATAGCGATACAAAGAACCCTTTTGCCAGTTTTCATATAAGGCAGGCGCTTGGAATTCACATAACATTCTACCTGCTTGGAGCTTTTGTAAGCATATTTGACAGCTGGTTGATTTCCTATCCCTTTTATATTTTCATAATTATTTTATTTGGATATGGCTTATTTACAGCCATTCAGGGGGAAACCCGGGAGGTACCACTGCTTGGAAATTATTATCAAAAATGGTTTAGCACAATACAGTAATGACATCAAAAGATCTTTGTTTATATCATTTAATAAGAGAGCCAAGGGAGAAGAAAGAAAAATCCCCTGTGCTTATTATGTTGCACGGTTATGGCAGTGATGCAAATGACCTGTTTTCCTTTGCTTCTGAGCTTCCGGAGGAATTGTTCATAATATCTGCACAGGCGCCCTATCCCCTGCCTCCTTACGGCAATGCCTGGTATGCGATAAACTTTGATTCAGTCCAGGGAAAATTTAGTGATGATTTCCAGGCCATTGAATCCCGGAACAAGATCGTGCGCTTTATTGATGAAGTGGTAGAAAACTATCCGGTAGATCCCAATAACATCACCCTGCTGGGTTTTAGCCAGGGAACCATTCTAAGTTATGCAGTGGCGCTAAGTTATCCTGAAAGAGTAAAAAATGTGGTAGCCCTTAGCGGATATATAAATACTGAAATTCTTGAAAAAGACTATAGGTCAAAAGATTTTTCCAACCTTTCCATTTATGCCTCCCATGGCACGCAGGATCAGGTAATTCCGGTATCCTGGGCAAGAAAAAATCCAGAAATATTGAAGAGTCTTGGGATTGAGCACACCTATTCTGAATTTCCCGTAGGTCATGGGGTTGCACCACAAAATCTTATGGAAGTGAAAGCCTGGCTAAAAAAGCATATTTAATTTACGGGATAAAGGAACGAGCTTTCTGTATTTAATTTTAAACTCCGGTTCTCATCAATTTCATAGGAAAGAAATAATTCTCCCCAATAGGTGCCATCGGTAAAATCGGCTATGATCCATTTATGGTTGAGCACCTTAACTTTGTTAATGCGCATAACGCCGTCCATTCCTGCATAGGGAACCAGTTCATTATCATTCCCGGCTGTATTGCGACCAATGATCTCATCCTCCAACGTACGTTCAAGTTCGCCGGGATCTATTCCACGGGATTCAAAATAAGAAATGGCCTCTTCATTTTGAGAAAGGGAAAAATATTTCAAATTGTTATTTTCACTGAGTAATTCCTGGTTGGAAGTGTCTGCCTTTAGAAGTTTACCTTCCAGATTTTCTATATAAGAATCTTTGGAATCAAGGATCTTTTTATCGTTCACATAAATAAAAATGGTGAACATAAGAGTAAAGATAAAAAGGTATAAAAAGATTTTACTGCGCATTAAATAGTTATTTTAAGATTATCGTAAGCTAAAAATACATTTTCGGGAAGACTGGCCTGTACTTCTTCATGAAAACCCATTACATGACTTATATGCGTAAGATAGGCCCGTTCCGGTTTAATATCGTCAATGAATTCAAGGGCATCGGGGAGACAAAAATGGGAATGGTGGGGTTCCTGCCTTAGGGCATTAACCACCAAAACTTTTACCCCTCTAAGCTTTTCAATTTCCTCCTTTTCAATTGTTTTCACATCTGTCAAATAGGCAAAATCCCCAAATCTAAATCCAAAAACCTGAACCCGATTGTGCATTACATTAATAGGCACGATTGTTAAAGAATTAAATTGAAAGGTTTCGTTGGTTATTTCCTGCACAGCTACACTGGGAGCACCCGGGTATTTATTCTCAGTTTGAAAAATATATTCAAACCGTTTTTTTAAAGATTCCAAAACACGCTTATGAGCAAAAACAGGAATATCTCCCTGCCTGAAAAAAAACGGCCGAATATCATCAAGACCGGCTGTATGGTCATTGTGCTCGTGGGTATAAAGTATGGCATCTATACGGGAAACATTATGAGTAAGCATTTGGGAACGGAAGTCCGGACCGCAGTCTACCAAAATGGAATAACCTTCCCAATTTATAAGTACAGAGACCCGCAGGCGTTTATCGCGGGGGTCATTGCTCAAACAAACAGGATGTGTGCTTCCTATTACCGGGATTCCCTGGGACGTGCCAGTACCTAAAAATATTACTTCCAAGCTTGTTATATTTATTACAAAAGTAGGTATAATTTTTTTCTATGGACAGCCGTTTTAGTACCTTTGTCTAACATAACTTTTGGACTTAAAGTATATAATTATGCCCATCACCATTATGGGGGACAGAGAATTTGAAAATGTTCCCTCGATTAAAAGTAAAGCACTTCGCATCAATCTCAATGAGAATATTTACGGGACCTTCTCTGAAATTGGAGCGGGTCAGGAAACCGTGAGAAACTTTTTCAGGGCGGGTGGTGCTTCCGGGACCATAGCTAAGGCTATGAGTGCCTATGACAAGGATTTTAGTGATGCTATTTATGGCATAGAAGAGGACAAACGCTATGTTACCGAAGCCCGGTTAAAAAAAATGCTTTCTCACGAGATCAATCTTATAGAAGAGCGCATCACCAGGGATAAGCATCCTAACAAACTTTTCTTTAGTTATGCCAACACGGTAGCTACCATAGATTTTGCAAAGCAATACAAAGGACATGGATGGATAGGAATACGGTACCAGGTAGACCCCAAGGAAGATTATAATGAAATAAGCCTTCACATTCGGTTTCATGAAAACGATGCCAGGCTTCAGCAAAACACACTTGGTATTTTAGGGGTGAATTTGATCTATGGAGCTTATTATAAATATGACAATCCTAAAAAATTACTCCGTTATTTATATGATCATATAGATAAAGACCAAATAGAAATTGATACTATTAATTTTTCCGGTCCCCGTTTCCAGCAAGTTGACAACAGGCTAATGAGCCTTCAACTGGTTAAGAACGGGATGACAGACGCGGTAATGTTTGCACCAGATGGTAACAACATTCTCCCTGCCAAGATCTTGTATAAAAAGAACATACTTGCGCTTAGAGGAAGTTTCAGGCCTGTGACCAAGGTGAACATGGACATGTACAAGCGTTCCCTGGAACTGTTCCTGAAAGAGAAAAAGGTTTCAGAAGAAAACACCGAAGTTATATTTGAGATCACCTTATCCAATTTGCGCGCTGAGGGGGAAATAGATGAACGGGACTTTATGGATCGGGCTGAGTTATTGTGCTCCCTGGGACAAACAGTAATGATCTCCAATTTCCAGGAGTATTATAAAGTAGTAGAATACTTCTCAAGATATACTAAAGAGAGAATGGGACTCGCCATGGGAGTTAACAACCTGGTTGATATTTTTGATGAACAATATTACCGCCATTTAAGCGGGGGCATCCTTGAGGCTTTCGGAAAATTATTCTTTAAAGATTTAAAGGTTTATCTGTATCCATTCAAGGATCCTGAAACCGGAGAATTGATTACAAGTGATAATTTAAAAGTACATCCACGTATGAAAGAACTTTACAAGTTCTTTAAGTACAATGGAAAAGTAGTGGATATTGCAAATTACGACCCTGAAATATTAAGTATTTTTTCCAGGGAGGTTTTGCAAATGATCACAGAGGGAAAAACAGGCTGGGAAGATATGCTGCCTGAACGCACTTCAGCAATGATCAAGGAACAACACCTTTTTGGTTATAAAGAAAAAGTTGAACAGAAAGCTTAATTAAAGTTAAAGCATAGAAAAAGAGGCCACTTGAGCCTCTTTTTTATTTCAGTAAAATTAAAGTTCA
Source organism: Gillisia sp. (assembly GCA_039989915.1). Lineage (GTDB taxonomy): Bacteria > Bacteroidota > Bacteroidia > Flavobacteriales > Flavobacteriaceae > Gillisia. The sequence goes on along the minus strand of JBDXGW010000002.1, from coordinate 176,545 downwards.
AAGCTATAAGGGGAAAAAAATTGTCTTTAGGGTTAAAATATTATATTTATAATTCTAACCGAAAGAATTTATTTATGAAAGCCAAATTACACCTGTTTCTGCTTTTTTGTATCACCCTATTCTCCTGCCAGACGGGAAACTTAAAACCTTCATCTTCAGAAAATGTTTCATCTGAAATGGGTGATTTTACATATAGTAAAATTGGTGTTGAGGAAAATGGCACTTTAAAACTATTAGTTACCGAAAATTCAATTTTAAAATCTTCTAAAAGATTTTCATCAAAGCTTGGTCAGGATATTAATCCGCAATCGCTAACTATAGAATCCATAAACGGCAAGAAATTCCTTCGCATTTTTAACGATGATAATACTGTTTCAACTGTAGAACTAACGCTGGACAATTCGAACTTTTATTTCACAGGAGGTACAATTTGCAAATCAAAACCTAATTCTCCCGGGGAAGGATGTGTGCCAAAAGGAGAATATTGCACACCTAGCAGCAAAGGGACCGATAGTGGCGAATTTTGTGAAAGAACTACAGCTTCAAAAGGGTTGGTAGTAGGGCATTAAGCAATAAGAATCCCTATAATTCTAATACTACCAGAATATAAAAAGAGACTAATTTCAAGAAATTAGTCTCTTTTTAATTTGATCGAATTCTTTTTAGAGGTTATGGCAATCTCTCAATTTTAGCTCCTATTGCCCTAAGCCTCTCATCTATATTTTCATATCCACGGTCAATTTGTTCGATGTTGTGAATAGTTGAAGTTCCTTCGGCGGACATTGCTGCGATCAATAAGGAAACCCCGGCACGAATATCCGGAGAGGTCATTGTCGTGGCCCGCAGGCTGGATTTAAAATCGTGTCCAATTACTGTTGCACGGTGAGGATCACATAAAATGATCTTGGCCCCCATATCTATTAATTTATCTACAAAGAAAAGTCGGCTTTCAAACATTTTCTGGTGTATCAAAACACTTCCTCTCGCCTGGGTAGCCACAACCAGTAGAATACTCAAAAGATCTGGTGTAAAACCTGGCCATGGAGCATCACTAATGTTCATTATTGAGCCGTCTATGAAATTTTGCACTTCATACCCGTCCTTGTGGGCCGGAATAAAAATATCGTCATTACGCCTCTCAATTGTAATTCCAAGTTTTGCAAATGTATTAGGGATTATTCCAAGGTTATCCCAGCTTACGTTTTTAATGGTGATCTCGCTTTTGGTCATTGCAGCAAGGCCAATCCAGGATCCAATCTCGATCATATCTGGAAGGATCGTATGCTCACATCCTGTAAAACTGTCTACTCCTTCTATATGTAGCAGGTTTGAACCTATACCTTCAATCCTGGCGCCCATAGAGTTAAGCATCCTGCATAACTGTTGCAGGTATGGTTCACAGGCCGCATTGTAGATTGTTGTTTTACCTTTTGCCCAAACAGCCGCCATTACAATGTTTGCGGTTCCTGTTACAGAGGCTTCTTCAAGCAACATATAACTTCCGGTTAGCCCGGTGGGGGCATCTACCCCATAAAATCTTTCTTCTTTATTGTAACGGAATTTCGCTCCCAGTTTCACGAAACCCTCGAAGTGTGTGTCAAGTCTTCTGCGGCCTATTTTATCTCCGCCGGGCCGTGGAATATATCCTTTCCCAAAACGACCTAATAAAGGGCCTACTATCATAATAGAGCCTCTTAGTCCGCTACCTTCGGTTTTAAAAGCTTCACTTTCCAGGTAATCGAGATCTATCTCATCGCTTTGAAAGCTGTAACTGCCTTTTTTAAGTTTTTCAACTTTTACCCCCAGGTTTTTTAAGAGGGTAATAAGTTTGTTAACATCAATAATATCGGGGATATTATTGATTATTACCTTCTCAGGAGTTAAAAGTACTGCACATAGAATTTGCAGGGCTTCGTTCTTTGCTCCTTGTGGCTGAATACTGCCACTAAGCGCATGCCCTCCTTCAATTTGGAAAGTTCCCATTTAATAAAAGTTTTAATGACGTTTGCGTCCGCGTGGATTTCGGTTGGTTTTTTTAACAGGAGGAGTACTGCTTTTAAATTTCTTATTCCCTCTTAAAAGATTGGCAGCTTCGCTAAGATCCTCTTCCTTATTTTTCAGGTTTATGGTTCCCCCGCTTAATTCTCTCAAATGTTCAAAAATAATCTCATCTTCAACCGTTTCACGGTTCCAGTTGAGATAGGATTTTTTCATATGATTGGCAATGGAATAAACCAGGGCTTCTTTAAGCTCTCCTTCTTCCATTTTAACCGCCTCATCAATCATCCTTTTGATATTGTTGCCGTAAAATCTATATTTCGGAAAGTTTTGCGGGTATCCCATAGGTTCCGGCCTTTTAGCCAGTAGTTCCCGGGAAGGTTTTGGAAAAGGGGATTCAACATCAAGTTTAAAATCACTTATAATAAATAACTGATCCCATAATTTATGCTGAAAATCGGGCACGTCACGTAAATGTGGATTCATATTACCCATTACTGCGATAATAGACTTTGCAACCTTATTTCGTTCTTCCTCGTCCTCAATGGCCACTGCATGTTCTACCATTTTCTGGAGATGCCTGCCGTATTCGGGAATAATTAACTTACTCCTTTCAGAGTTATATTCTAATTCGTATGTCAAAATTGAAATTTAAGGTGATATTTTAATTGGTAGAAATTATAATGCTGCAAAATACTAAATATTATTCAACCCGCGTAAAATTTTAAACACATAACTCACGCGTAATTTCCCAATTATAAAGATATAACCCCTTCAACCTTATCGCCTACCTTTCTATACTTTTCTATAACAGCATCCGGATTCTTCATCCGTACGTTTACAGATACACTGGTATAATTCCCGTTTTTGGATTGACGTGTTTTTATCACCGCCCCCATATTGTCAAAAATAAGATGGATCATGGTAATTTTTTCCACTTCGGTAGGGACTATAAACTTGTATAAATATTCAGAAGGCCACAGGGAAGTATCCTGCAGCTGGGATTTTAATTTCTTGTAAAATTCTTCAGGGTCTCTTGCTGGCTCCATAATTTTCATTTTCATTTGGTTGCAAATATACAAGGAATGTTCCATTTTTTTTATCTGATACAAATACCGAAATTTGCGGCGTGCAAAATAAAAGAATAGTTATTACCGGAGGACCCGGTACAGGAAAATCTTCAGTTATAAAACACCTGGAACGCCTTGGGCATAATTGCCTGCACGAGGTTTCCCGTGAGATCACTGCAGAAGCTCAAAAGGAAGGAGTAACCCAATTATTCTTTGAAAAACCAATATTATTCAGCGAAAAACTAATGGAGGCCCGGGTTGAGCAGCATAAAGTGGCATCACAACCGGATAATAGGGTTGTATTTCTGGACCGCGGGATCCCCGATGTTGTAGCCTATATGGATTATTTTGGAACCTCCTACCCCGATAAGTTCCATATTGCCTGTAATACCTATTCATATGATCTGGTATTTCTTCTCCCTCCCTGGGAAGAAATTTATATTACAGATAATGAACGATATGAAAGCTTTGAACAAGCCCTTGAAATCTACGAATATTTAAAAAAAACGTATCTTACCTTTGGGTATGCTCCTATTGACGTTCCTAAACATACTATAGAGCATCGCTGTGAGTTTATATTGAATAATCTCCAAGTATAGAATTGCAGGAAACCAATCACATATTAAAAAAATACTGGGGCTATCAAAGTTTTAGACCCCTCCAGGAAGATATAATTTCTGGTGCTGTAAAAAGCAGGGATGTTCTTGCTTTACTTCCTACAGGTGGTGGTAAATCGGTTTGCTTTCAAATCCCCCCCTTGTTGCAGGAGGGAATTTGTATTGTTATTTCCCCATTAGTTGCATTAATGGAAGACCAGGTTCAAACCCTCCAGAAGAAAGACATCAAAGCCCTGGCAATCCCGGGCGGAATTTCATACCAGGATCTTGATACTCTTCTGGATAATTGTATTTACGGAAATTATAAATTCTTATATCTCTCACCCGAACGCCTGCAACAGGAACTTGTGCAGCAACGCATAAAACAAATGAATGTTAACCTCATTGCCATAGATGAGGCTCATTGTATTTCTCAATGGGGTCATGATTTTCGTCCTGCTTATCTTAACATATCGATGTTACGGGAATTACATCCCGAAGTTCCCTTTATGGTTCTTACCGCTTCTGCAACCAAAGAAGTAGTAAAAGATATTGTGCTGCAGTTACAGCTTAAGGACCCTCTTATCTTTAAAGATTCCCTGGAAAGAAAAAATCTCGCTTTTAAGGTTGTGGTTGCTGAAGATAAAATGTACCGGCTGCGACAAATACTTCAAAGCAAAGATGAAACGGCTATTATTTATGTAAGAAGCCGAAATGCGACCATAGAAATTACAAGGGAACTGGAGTATTACGGGTACAGCGCCGCTGCTTTTCATGGGGGAATGACTGGAAAGGAAAAATCTAAAAAGCTTGAAAAATGGCTAAAGGAAGAGGTAAGGATCATGGTTGCCACCAATGCTTTTGGAATGGGAATAGATAAACCCAATGTGAGGCACGTTATTCACCTAAATCTACCGGAAAGCATAGAGAGTTACTTTCAGGAGGCGGGAAGAGCCGGAAGGGATCTGTTGCCGGCCACCGCAACTATAATAACAAATAACAGTGACCTACCCCTTTTAAAGAACCAATTCTTAAAAACGCTACCCGATCTTGAATTTACAATTCTGGTCTATAAAAAACTGTTGTCCTATTTCCTAATTGCATATGGGGAAGGCCTGGACACCACCTATGATTTCAATTTCTCGCACTTCTGCAGTCATTACCAGTTGCATTCAGAAAAAACGTATAATACACTGCAATTGCTGGATAGGATAAGTATTATTAAACTCACCCAGCAATTCAGAAAAAAAATATACGTTCAGTTCATTATACCCAACAGGAATTTGTTTTCTTACCTTGATGAAAATCCCAATTATGATCCTTTGGTAAAAGCAATCTTAAGGACCTATGGCGGCATCTTTGAAAATAAACTCCCTGTAAATATAAATCTCATTGGGAAAAAGGCCGGGGTTGGTGAAATGGAAATTGTTGAAACGCTTAAAAAACTTCACAGGGATAGGATCATAGATTTTGAATACCAGGAGAATGATGCTTCCATTACTTTTCTGGTCCCCAGGGAGGATGAGGCCACTATTTATCCATTTTCAGGGTATATTAAAAATCAGGCAAAGAATAAGACTGAGAAAATATCGGCATTACTGACATATGTAGAAAATGATAAGATTTGCCGAAGCCGACAGTTACTAAGCTATTTTGGAGAAAAAAATCAGGATGATTGCGGGATCTGTTCGGTATGTCTGTCTTCAGATAAGCATATAAAAAAAGAGACCATCAGGTTGATTTACCAGGAAATTATAAAAGCACTTGAGACCGGGGAGAAAAGTTCCCGGGACCTGGTGGCATCCATTCCTTATGCAGAATCGGGAATATTAAAGGTCCTTCAATTATTGCTGGAGAAAGATATAATTGCGCTTACCCGCATCAATACGTACAAATTAAAACATATATGAGAGATCTTAGAATAGTATTTATGGGAACACCGGAATTTGCAGTAACCATCCTTCAGGAAATACTTGAAGCAGGTTATAATGTAGTTGGTGTAGTAACTGCGCCAGATAAGCCGGCCGGCAGGGGAAGGAAGTTAAATGAAAGCGCGGTTAAAGTATATGCAGCTTCCCGGGGGTTAAAGCTCTTACAGCCTACAAATCTAAAATCTCCGGAATTTCTTGAGGATCTCAAGGTGTTAAAACCTAATGTACAGGTGGTGGTGGCCTTCAGGATGTTGCCTAAAGTTGTGTGGGATCTCCCTGAATATGGTACCTTTAATTTGCATGCTTCTCTCCTGCCCCAATATCGCGGTGCAGCTCCAATAAACTGGGCTATTATTAACGGGGAAGAAAGCACAGGGGTGTCAACCTTCTTTCTGGACGAGAAAATAGATACCGGAGCTATGATCCTTCAAAAAAAGGTTGTTATAGGCAAGGAAGAAACTGCGGGGAGCCTTCACGATAAATTAATGCACGAGGGTGCAGGCCTTGTCTTGGAAACCCTGAGTTTAATTAAAAATGATAAAGTTATTCCGCGCCAGCAGGAGGAATCAAAAAAATTAAAAGAGGCACCCAAACTTACCAGGGAAAACACCCAAATTAACTGGAATGCTTCCATTGATGAGATATATAATCTTATAAGAGGATTAAATCCCTACCCGGGTGCCTGGACCAATTTGAAAAACGGGAATGATGTCCTGCAGGTGAAGGTATTTGAGGTTGAAATACTGGAAGAAACCCACAACCTGGATATAGGAATTCTGGTAGTAGAAAATAAAGAATTGAAAGCGGCGGTAAAAAACGGGTTTATTAAATTTTTGGAGATTCAGATGCCGGGAAAGCGAAAAATGAAAACCAGGGATCTTTTAAATGGGTATCAATTTGAAACGAACGCCAAAGTTCTCTAAAGCCTTGTCACCACTGAAAAAGACAAATTTTGGAATAAATCAACCATAGTTATTAACAAAATACGTGAGTTATTAACAAATAGCCGCATTTCCCTTGATATTACTTGCACGGCTGAGAAATCCACATAAATTTGTAAAGCAAATTAACAATATGTTTAACCAACAATTATTAAAATTCAAATTATGAACAAAACGGATTTAATCGATGCAATGGCTGAAAACGCTGGAATTTCAAAAGCCGCAGCAAAAAAAGCATTAGAATCATTCTTGGAAAATGTAGAGAAATCTCTTAAAAAAGGTGATCGCGTATCTTTAGTAGGTTTTGGATCATGGTCAGTTTCTAAAAGAGCTGCACGTGAAGGAAGAAACCCACAAACCGGAAAAACTATTAAAATCGCCGCAAAAAATGTAGTGAAATTTAAGGCCGGAGCAGATTTACAGAAATCTGTAAACTAACCACTTACAACTTTCAAATAAGTAAGCCCTCCTTTCCGGAGGGTTTTTTTATATAATTTTTTTATAAATTATTTGAAATGGTTAAATTAATCTTTAGATTTAATCAAAGAACGCAACTATGATAGCTTTAAAACCAGCCAAAGGCCTCCTTCTCGTGGCCGAACCATCTATTATTGGCGATGCTTCTTTTAACCGATCTGTTGTCCTACTGGCAGAACATTCTGAAACCGGCTCGATAGGATTCATCCTCAATAAGGTTTTAGATTTCACGTTAAAAGAACTCATCCCGGAAATGGATAAAAATTTTAAGATCTATAACGGTGGCCCCGTAGAGCAGGACAATCTTTATTTTATACACAAGGTGCCAGATTTGATTCCGGAGAGCATTGAAATTGCCAACGGGATATACTGGGGCGGCAATTTTGATGTAGTAAAGGAATTGATCCTTAATGATCTTATTACTGAGAAACAAATTCGTTTCTTTCTTGGATACAGCGGGTGGGATGCCACCCAATTGAAGGAAGAACTGGATTCTAATGCCTGGATCATAACGGCACATCAGGATGCAAAGGATATTATTGAAAGAAATTACCGTTCTTTCTGGAAAGACAAAATGAGAGAGTTGGGAGGCGATTATATGTTATGGTCCAACGCTCCCGAAAATCCCAGTTATAATTAAGTTAGCCTCGCCTTAACATTCAACTTCGCAAGAAGGTTCTTTGCCACTTCCCCCCTATACTCTTTTTTACGATACCTGGTCACGGGCCGGATCCCCACAATTACGTTAGTTATAAAAACCTCATCTGCCTTTTGCAGTTCAAAAGGTGAAATAGTGGCTTCTTCAAGCGTATAATTTACCATCGTTTTTATAATGGAAATAAGCTGTTTTCTTATAATTCCATTCAACGCTCCTTCAGTGAGGGGTGGCGTTTTAATTACATTGTCCTTTACCAGGAATACATTCCCGTTTAAGGCCTCTACAACCATTTTATTCTCATTGAGAAGCAAACAGTTGCTATAACCATTTTCTTTGGCATAAATGCTCCCTAAAACGTTTACAGCCTTATTATTTGTTTTAATAGTAGATAGGAGTCCGCTGTTTATATAATGATCCTTAAAAAGTTCTATCTCATAGGAGGTATCATCAATAATATAAAAAGGATCCTGTAATGCGCGGGCTTCAATAAGGTAATCTATATTCAGGGTATCGGGGGTGTAATAACCGCCTTCTTTACGATAAACGGTAAATCGTATTCTCACCGGGGAATTTTCAAGACCATTTTTGCTAATAAGATCTTTGATCTCATTTTCCAGGAATTCAGGAGAAAAATTAGCGGGAATTTCCATTCTCATAATTCTCATTGAAGCCATAAATCTAAAATAATGATCTTCCCAAAAAATTATCTTTGAGTTAATGACCCTTATAGTTTCAAAAACCGAATCCCCGTATGCCAGGCCTCTGTTTCCAATTGAAATTGCAGCCTTTTCCTTTTCAATAAGCTCCCCATTAATATTTACCATAAAAAAACCCCGTTTTTGTTAAGAAACGGGGCAAAGGTACCATTTAATAAAGAATTTTTATACCGAACCTAAAACAGATTTAAGATCGGAAATCATATTTTCCCATAACATTTTTCCTTCATTTACTTCATCTTCTTCAGCAAAATCTGTGATCATTATGGAAACATCCTTTGTAATTTCATCTACCTGTATCCTTATTTCAAAATAAAAAGGGGTATCCTCATCGGCCATCCAGCGGAACTTAATTCTTTCTCCATTTTTTTTGCTTACCAGTTTTGCTTTTTCTTCAGATCCGTCCCAGATAAATGTAAAAAGTTCCCCACGGGAATTTACATTATCTGCATACCATTCGCTTAAACCTGAAGGTGTTGAAATATATTGATATAATAACGATGGAGAGGCCTGTATTGGGAATTCCATTTCGTACTTAACTTTATCTTCCATGCTTTGTTGTTAGATTTCGGGCAATATAAATATTAATTGTTAACATAAAAAGAAAACAAAATAAATAATTCGCAAAATATTGTTTGTGTCAACTCAAATAGTTTTTATATTTGCACCCGCTAAGAGGGAGTATGGTTATTTAAACCTGCCGTTATTCCTAAGAAGATAGTTGAAATGGCGAGGTAGCTCAGTTGGTTAGAGCGTCGGATTCATAACCCGGAGGTCACGAGTTCAAATCTCGTTCTCGCTACATTATAAATTGTTAAAGCCGGGAAAATTTTCCCGGCTTTTTTAGTTTAATCCCTTTTCTATTTTGTATATAATCCTGTTATTTTTCCTTTTGGTGAATACTTAAAACGGGCACTTCCAGGTGGTTAATTATCACCTCTGTTAAACTAGGCACAAAGAATTGGGCAAGGCCAGATTTTGTTCCTGTTGCAATGGAGAATATATCTATCTCATTCTCCTGCATAAAATATTTTATACCCCGGGTTTCATTATTGGCGTTGATAGTATGTTTCCTGCATATATTTTCTATATCCCCCTCACAAAAATCTGCTATCACGATATCAATTTCCTGAGTCTCCCTAAAATTATATGGGGTATTGATAAACAACAATTCTACATTGGCCTTTAATAAATTTGCGAGATTTACCACTTTGTTAAAAGCATTTTTTTGCTTTTCTTCAAAGGTAGATGCAAACCCAATCCTTTTGATTTCTTCCCTAGGGGGAGGATTCTTCACAACCAGTATGGGTTTGGTTATTGTTCTTAATATCTTTTGGGTATTTGATCCCAGGGAAAAATCCATTATTCCTTTAGAACCGTGTGACCCCATAATGATCAATTCTATCCCGTCAAATTTCATATAGGTTGCAATGCTCTCTGCCCCCAGGTTGAATTCTATAAGTGGGTGGGTAATAATACCCTTATTTTCAAATTTCCGGGCAAGCTCTTTAAGTTTCACTTTGGCATCGCTTATTTCTTCCCTTGTTTCAGGATATAGTTTTTCTTTCTCAAGAGGTAACTTATTCCATACAACGGGTGTATTTACCACGTGCAAAATGTGAACCTCTACCTTAATGATTTCAGCAATTTGAAGGGCATACATTGCAGCATTTTCAGAAACCTCTGAAAAATCTGTGAGCAGTAATATTTTAGAAAGTTGTGTCATGACCGGAAATTTTTGGTTTATTTATTTGTTTCCACCTTTTTATTCATCCTTAAAGAATCGATTTTAACTTAGAGAGAATCACCAGTTCCGACTTATTTTTCCCTGCAAAAGTAGAAGCGATTCCATCGGCTGTTTTCCAGATCAACTGTTTTAGCTCTGGTGTAAAAAGTTCTTCATTATCCCTTTTAAACTCCTTAAATTCCTTAAATACGGCATAGGTTGAAGGTTGAAAGATCTCCATCCAGTCAAAGGTCATTTCAATTTGGTCTACGGCATCAAATTCCCCGGGACCAGTCCCAAACAGGTCTATATTTCTCCACTCATTTTCCAGAATTATTCGTAGGGTAGTACGCTCCTCATCCCGCACCATTTTATCTGATGCGGCGATCGCATAAAATAATTTTCCCAACTGAGGAAACAGGTCCTGAATTGTATTCATTTTTACACGTATGAATATGAAGTTAAGTTACAGGATAGATGGAAAAAATACTATGATAAAAATCACGTTTTTAGAGAGGTTTCACTTTAATAATTGCATTTGTAAACATTTATTTAAAGGAAAATGGTTATATTTATTGGGAAATTATAAACCAATCATCTTTACCCCACAGGAAATTCTCAAACCCCCGAGAATTTATAATTTCCGCTACCCCTCTAGTTTAAAATTTTGGTTGCACATTTTTTAATTCATAGGTATGAAAACCATTTTGTACATAGAGGATGATCCCGATTTAAGAGAAAACACAAAAGAAATGCTGGAGTTTTCAAATTTTAAAGTACTCACCGCAACTAATGGGAAAATGGGCGTTGATCTCGCTTTAAAATATGCTCCGGATATTATTCTTTGCGATATTGTTATGCCCGTTTGGGACGGGTATAAGGTTCTGAAAGTTTTGAAAGAAAAAAAAGTCCTAAATAACACCCCATTTATTTTTGTTTCAGCAAAAACAGATAGAGATGATATCAGGGAGGGCATGAACCTGGGAGCAGATGATTACCTCACCAAGCCTTTTGAAGAGAATGAACTTATATTCACTATAAAAAGCAGGCTGGCCAAATACTCGATCTTAAAAGAAAAACGAGTTGCCCTGGAACAGAAACCACAGAAGGAAACTGTAAATAACCTGGCTGATCTTAAAGATTACATCGAATTAAATGGAGAAAGTTTTGAGTTTAAAAGAAAAGGAATTATTTACAGGGAAGCCGAAAATGCCAATTACATTTATTTGCTTGAGGAAGGTATTGTAAAGAATTACAAAATGGACGAATATGGGAAGGAATTGATCACAGGGCTTCACAAGAAGGGTGACCTGCTGGGATTTTATTCCTTTGGCACTTCTTCTTTATACGCTGAAACTTCCACCGCGCTGGAAGATGGAAAAGCTTTCAGGATCCTGAGTCAGGAATTCAGGAATCTTCTCAAACTAAATCCCGGACTCACCATTGAACTGGCCGATCTAATTTCTGAGAACCTCACCACACTTAGAAAACATTTATTGGATACTGCATATGGATCTGTACTTAAAAAAACTACGTATACTATCCTCAAATTTGCTGAAAATATCCAGGAGAAGCCCGAAGATTCTATCAATATATCCCGAAACGACCTCGCCTGTGTGGCGGGTATCTCTACAGAAAGTTTAATAAGAAGCCTTTCCCAGTTAAAAAAGGAAAATCTTATAGATATAGAAGGCAGAAATATCAAGATCCTCAATCTTAAAAAACTGCATTCTATTCGGTAACCAACCAGGTAATTAAAAATATTTCTCAGGATCCGGGTTTAAAAACACTGATTTTTATCATAGTAAATTTTCGGTGGTCTTGCTACCTTAATACTTTAATAAAGGCCGGTAATATCATTGATATTTAAATCAATATACCCTTCTCCCCTGCTGGTTCATGAAATTATTGTGGTCCTGATTACCTATTTTAAAAGGTGAGAAAATGATAAAAAAGTAAACCATAGAATTTTCTTCTCCGAAATAATCGAATCATTTTAAAATTTATAAAAATATGAAATGAGCATAATGGAAATCTGATGCACTTCACATATCATAAAAAAAAACTATAAATATCTTACCTATGAAAACCGAAAATCAAAACTTCAGGTACATCGAATGGAAAAGTCCGGAAGAAATGCATTTCTCCAGTTTACAATGGAATTCTGAATTAAAATTCATTAGGGATGAGCATAAATTCCTGGAAGATATGCTTAGGGAATATACTCTGCCAATAATTGAATCTCATCTACTTGACAAAACAAAAGACCTTATCTCCCGACTTACAGATTCTGAAAAAAAAGAGGAATCCCTGCTTAAAGAGGGAACTAAGCATTCCAATGCACTGGAAATTATGGTAGATGGAATAGACCAACCGGGAGAGGAAAAAAAATATCGAGAGGATCATAGAAAACTTTTAAATGAAATTACCGCCTATACCCGGGATTACAGGATGTTGAAAAAGGAAATATTCCAAACTATTTCAGAGGTGCTTAAACAGCAAAAACAAAAAAGATTATTAAATCCATAGGTGGAAACCAAAAGCAAACATGTTCAAAGATCGCATAGATGCCGGACTGCAGCTTGCGGCAAAGCTTCAAAGATATAAAGGAGAAGATATCCTGGTTTTAGCAATTCCCCGCGGCGGATTACCCGTTGCAACTATTGTTGCAAAATCCCTGGGAGCACCTTTAAACGTGGCGTTAATAAAAAAAATTGGGCATCCAACTAACAAAGAGTTTGCTATAGGAGCGGTAAGCAGGGAAGATTATATAATAAATGAAAATGTATTTGCTCCCCCTTTATATATAACCGAAGAAACAGCCCGTATAAGGGAGATACTTGAATCGCGTTTTGCACAATATTATAAAAACGTGGAAATCGTTTCAATAAAAAATAAAACTGTAATTATCATTGATGATGGTATAGCAACGGGAAACACCCTGGTTCTCACGGTTGAACTTATTAGCAAACAAAAACCGGCATCTATAATAGTTGCGGTTCCTGTAGCTCCTGCCAGCGCTATAAAAAGATTAAACAGTTTTAAAAAGTTGCGTGAAATTGTGTGCTTGGAAATACCGGCAAATTTTTATGCTGTAGGTCAATTTTATGAAGATTTTGAGCAGGTAACAGATATGGAGGCAATTAATATCCTTGAACAGGCAAATAGTACATAATTCTAACCAAATAAATTTTATATGAAAAAATTAAAGGATAAAGTCGCAATAATAACTGGGGGAGCCCAGGGGATTGGTTTTGCAGCCGCAAAATTGTTTTTGGAAGAAGGAGCTCAGGTCATGCTGGTAGATATTCTGGAACCGGAACTCATCAACGCCGTAAAAGAGCTCAACACGGGCAACGTTTCATATTGTGTGGCAGACGTCTCACAGGCTCTTGATGTTAAGAAATACGTAAATAAAACCCTTGACACTTATGGTAAAATTGATGTGTTCTTCAACAATGCAGGCATAGAAGGGAAAGTGAAACCCATCATTGAATATCCCGAGGAAACTTTTGACCGGGTGATAGGGGTAAATCTTAAAGGAGTTTGGCTGGGGTGCCAGATGGTTGCTCCAAATATGAATGATGGGGGAAGTGTCATAATAACTTCTTCGGTAGCCGGATTAAAAGGTTTTAAAGGTTTAGGCGCTTACGTTGCTACTAAACATGCGGTAATAGGGATTATGCGCACCGCAGCCCTGGAATGGGCTGAAAGGAATATTCGGGTAAACAGCATTCATCCAGGGCCCGTAAATAATCGTATGATGCGTGCAATTGAAAAGGATATGGCTCCAGATAAACCCGAAGATGTACAAAAAGGTTTTGAATCAACCATTCCGTTTGGGCGTTATGCAGAATCTGAAGAAATTGCCCAACTTGCATTATTTCTGGCTTCAGATGAAAGTAGTTATATGACCGGAACTATCCAGATTATAGATGGTGGTATGCATTTAAGTTAAATTTCCCCTGGGGCAAAACAACATTTTGCCCCAGTTTAATCAAACTTTATTTCCGGCAGAATTTCTTTCTTTTTCTGCCTTATTTATATTTTCGATGCCCTTTAATAATGCATCGGGGTTAAAGGAAATACTGTCTATTCCCGCATTAACCAGAAATGAAGCAAATTCTGGGAAATCACTTGGAGCCTGTCCGCATAATCCAATCTTAATTTGGGCATCGTTAGCCTTTTTAATGGCAAGGGCTATCATATTTCTGGCCGCAGCATCATTCTCGTCAAAATGGGAAGCCATAAGCTCTGAATCCCGGTCTATTCCAAGCGTAAGTTGGGTTAGGTCATTGGATCCAATAGAGAAACCATCAAAGATCTTTGCAAATTCTTCAGCAAGGATCACATTACTCGGTATCTCTACCATCATATAGATCTCCAGGTCATTTTGTTTTTGAACCAGGCCGTTTTCTGCCATTATTTCTACAACCCGCTTACCCTCTTCCAGAGTACGGCAAAACGGGATCATCACCTTTACATTTGTAAGGCCCATTTCATCCCTCACTTTTTTTATTGCTTTACATTCCAGGGCAAATCCATCGCGATAGAGATCACTATAATACCTGGCCGCACCCCTGAATCCTAACATGGGGTTTTCTTCCTTGGGTTCAAATGCGCCCCCTCCAATAAGATTAGCATATTCATTTGTTTTAAAATCGCTCATACGCACAATGACCTCTTTTGGATAAAATGCAGAAGCTATTACCGCAACCCCCTGGGAAAGCTGGTCTATAAAATAATCTTCTTTTTGAGTGTAGTTTTTGGTAAGCTCGATAATGGTTTTTTTAATTTCAGCATCTTCAATTTGATCAAATTTTACCAGGGCCATAGGATGGATCTTGATAAGATGGGTAATTATAAATTCCATTCGCAGCAAGCCTACCCCATTATTTGGAAATAACGAAAGCTGAAACGCTCTTTCAGGATCTGAAAGAATAAATTTTACTTCGGTCTTAGGAAGGGAAATGGTTGAAAAATCTATTCTATTTTCTTCAAATTCCACTGCGCCTTTATAAACAAAACCAGTTTTCCCCTCGGCACAGGAAACAGTAATAATTTCGCCATCCTGTATTTTTTCGGTTGCCTCGTTGGTTCCAACAATTGCGGGCACCCCCAATTCACGGGCCACAATGGCTGCATGACTCGTACGTCCACCACGGTTTGTAACAACTCCTGCAGCCTTTTTAAGCAATGGATCCCAGTCCGGACTTGTAGTATTTGTGACCAGAATATCACCCGGTAACAAAAGATTTGAATCCTTTGGGGAGGTTAATTTTCTCGCAGGACCAACGGCTATTTTGGAACCAATGGCATTCCCACTGGCAAGCAATTCACTTTTACCCTTTAAGCAATACTCAATATAGATGTTTTGTTCAGTTAAATGATGAACAGTTTCAGGGCGGGCCTGGGTAATAAACAGCTCATTTGTAATCCCATCTTTGGCCCACTCGATGTCCATGGCCTTGCCATAATGCTTTTCTATGGCAAGGGCCCATTGAGCCAGAGTGAGAACCTCTGCATCCGGGAGTACAAATTTATTTTGTTTGGAAAGTTGGGTATCAATATTTGTTGTGGAAGCGTGGCCCCTGGACTCTGCATAGATCATGGTCTTTTCTTTACTGCCAAGCTTTTTTTGAATTATGGCATTTTTCCCCTGCTCCAGCGTGGGTTTAAAAACATAGAATTCATCTGGATTTACGGTTCCCTGAACTATATTTTCTCCAAGCCCGTATACTCCGGAAAGTTGTATTAAATCCTTGAAACCAGATTCCGGTTCAATTGTAAAGCCAATCCCTGAACAGGCGCGGTCACTGCGCACCATTTTTTGAACCCCTACTGAAAGGGCGATCTCATCATGTTTAAACCCTTTATCTTCCCTGTACTTAATTGCCCGATTGGTATACAGGGATGCAAAACATTCTATTACAGCCTGCAACAAGGCCTCGGGACCAATGATATTCAAATAGGTGTCGTGTTGTCCAGCAAAACTTGCATCGGGGAGGTCTTCTGCAGTGGCACTACTGCGCACTGCCACCTCAATATCTTCGTTTTTGCCCAAATAGCGGTAACCTTTTATGATCTCTTCAGAAAAAGTTTCAGACAATTGAGAATCCAGGATCATTTTTCTCGCCTGCGATCCAATTTCATCAAGGTTGGAAAAATCCTTGCGATTTAAATCCTTCAGAAGCTCTTTTAAAGGCTGTTCTATTTTATTTTCGCGCAAAAAAATCCAAAAAGCATTAGCAGTTGTGGCAAAACCATCTGGCACCCTCACTCCTTCCAAAGTAAGTTCATTAAACATTTCTCCCAGTGAAGCGTTTTTACCACCTACCAGCGGGAGGTCTTCAATAGTGATATCTTTAAATTTTTTGATCAGGACTTCCATTGATACAAATTTTAATTTCAGTATATTAAAATGCCATAACCTATATTTAAAAGATACAGGCCGGCCAGAAACAGGATTACATAAATAACCTGCACAAATTTCACGTTAATGGTTTCTAACCTGCGGGAAGAAGGATCGGGGAAAATAAACAGGGCGAGTCCCAGAAAGAGCGACGACCACCCAATGGCAGTTATAACGAACTCCCATCCAGGCTCCCAGACATTATGTAGAAGTACAGAAACCAATCCCATCACTATGGCCAAAAAAGCAGTGATAATTAGAAATTTTTGATCCCTTAGATCTGCAAAGATCTGTTTGATCCTGATGGGCTTAAAGGTTAGAATTACAAAAAATATTAAAAGGTACCACCCCCAGAATCGGGCTAAGAATATTGAAATATCCACTTTATAAAAGATTTTGATTTAATACAAGTTAGAATAAAGGCCGGGTATTTATTATGATAATTGTCATAACCGGGGAAAGAATTTTTTTTGAAATTGAAGGATATTTATTCCGGAAATCGTTCAGGATAATTCAACTTTTGTTATGGAACCAATTCCCAATGTTTATTTGAGCAACCAGGAACCCGATGAACCTGTTCAACCGCCGGATGAACCCCTTTTCCCTCCTGAAGAACCACCCATTGAAACCCCAATAGACCCTCCAACCAAAATTCCGCCGGAACAAATACCGGAATCTCCACCAGAAATTCCTGAACCGGGAGAGCCTGAAATGCCCGAAGACCCTGATGATCCCGAGTGGGATAGTTATTTCTAATAGAACTATTGTGAATAAAGGGATTTTGCCTCCCGGAAAAAGGATGGGTGGAAATGTGTATTTATGGGCTTTAATATCACATCATTGACATTTGTCATAAAAAGCAAGGTTTTTAATCATTAACTTCAATGATATAAATCACTGATTATTAACCTATTCAACAGTTTGATCATTATGTTACAGGATTATAAACCACTATCGCAACTCCCTTTCCAGATCCCACAACTTATCATGGACAAACTGGATATGCTCTTTTTTAAAAAGGGGCAGGTTATTTTTTCTGAAGGCAGCACTCCCCTGGGAGCTTTCTTTTTAAAGAAAGGGAAAGTAAAAATAAGCAAGACGGGAAGCCAAGGAAAAGAACAGATCATAAGGATTGTTACTCAACGGGAGTTTTTAAGCCATACAGATCTTTTCACCAATTCAAGATATAGCACCTCTGCAAAAGCCCTGGAAGATTCTTATCTACTCTTTATTTCCAAACAGGAATTCTGGGAAATGCTCCGGGAACAAAATCATCTCTTTGAGCAGTTACTTCAGCAAATATCCCTGGATGTAAAAAGTGTGGAGGGCAAAATTGTAGACCTGGCATATAAACCCGTAAGAGGGCGGCTGGCAGATGCGATTCTGGATCTTGATAAAAAATTCAATGAGGATACCGGGCAACATTATGTGTTTATTACCCGGGCAGATCTCGCAAGCTATGTGGGGACCGTTAAAGAAACGGTTAACAGGTTATTGTCTGAATTTAGAAATGAACGGCTTATTGCAACTAATGGTACCAGGATCAATCTTCTGGATATTAATGGATTAAACCGAATTTGTAAAATGTATAATTAAATACAAAAGCGGGAAATCTTCCTAAGAAAAATTTCCCGCTTCATTTTTTATCTCCCCAAAAAGAAAACTTTAAGAACGGAGATATAAAACGTCAGATCTATGTTATTATGGCTTCATCTTCCAATCGAAATTTTCAGAATTTAACCGCAATGTGCCTTTCAAATCCCATCTTTCCTTCTAAAAACAAAGAATTTCAAATGATTAGCTGCATTGAAGTTTGACCTTTCATGGTCAGCCTTTTATCTTTAATCTGATAGTATAAAAGTACATTGAAAGAATCAGATAAAAAGTAACATTGGTCATGTAAAAGGGTGACATTTATTCTTTTCAGCAAATTATTCTATGAATTTAAACCTCCCATAATTATTAAGGAAATTTTATCATAAAAGTGTTAAATATTATTTTTATTTAAGATTTTAATCACCTTAAAATGAACCAAATATCCCTAACTTGATAGTTGGAAATTCAAATTCCAAAAAGGCATAAAAATGAAGATATTGACATTTGGTTGGGAGTTCCCTCCTCATATTTCAGGAGGGCTTGGTACGGCTTGTTACGGTTTAACCAAAGCCCTTAAGGAAGAAAATGTCGATATAATTTTTGTGGTTCCCCGCGCATTTGGTGATGAAGATATTGATTTGGTTAATGCGTCTCAAATAATAATACAGGATCCTCAGGAAGAAATACAACCTCTTAAAGAAAAAAAGAAATACAATGCTAAGGAAGAGTTAATGATGGTTGAAGTACCCTCTTCCCTCACTCCTTATTCCGAATCTGGAATCTGGGAAGACGCCAATGATATTAAGAACTGGAATTACGAAATTAATCCTGAAAAAGTTCCCCTGGAAATTATTGAAAATAAGGGAGTTCGTTATCAATTTTCAGGGTCTTATGGTCCCTCACTTCTGGATGAAGTAAAAAGATACGGCGAGGTGGGAGGTGAAATTGCCCGCCAATATGATTTTGATATTATTCACGCTCATGACTGGTTAACTTTTCCTGCCGGAACAGCAGCAAAAAATGTAACCGGAAAACCCCTGGTCATCCACGTACACGCAACTGAATATGACAGGGCTGGAGAAAAAAATATTGATAAGCGCATTATTGAAATTGAAAAAAAAGGTTTACAGGCTGCAGATCTCATAATAGCTGTAAGTTACTGGACCAGGAGGATCCTGATAGACCATTATAATGTATCCCCTCATAAAATTAAAGTGGTGCGCAATGGGATCCAGGAGGAGAATATAGAAGAGTTCCCAAGCATTCCCCGCATTGGTGAAAACATTGTTACATTTCTGGGAAGGATCACCTATCAAAAGGGTCCGAAATATTTTGTTGAGGCGGCTCAAAAAGTCCTGGATACCTTTCCTGAAACTCACTTTATTATTGCAGGATCGGGGGACCTTTTGCCTTCTACAATAGATATGATAGCCAATTTAAAGATCTCCTCCAGGGTTCATTGCACCGGCTTTCTCAATGGCGAAAAAATTCAGCAGATATGGTCAATAAGCGATGTATTTGTTATGCCCTCTGTTTCTGAACCTTTTGGCATTACCCCACTGGAGGCCATAAGGGCGGGTGTACCTGTAATAGTATCCAAACAATCCGGAGTGGCAGAGGTGCTTAATAATGTAATTAAAATAGATTTCTGGGATTCGGAAGCTTTGGCAAATGCGATCATAAAAATACTTCAGAATAAAAAATTTGCAAATTCACTTAAAACGGAAAGCAAAAAAGAACTGGAACTTCTTACCTGGAACATAGCCGCCCGGAAGATAAAAAAACACTATCATGAATTATGCAGCAAAACACATACATAAAAATTACCTGAACCTATACTTCCAGGTGCACCAGCCAAGCCGGCTAAAAAAATTTCATTTTTTTGATATAGGGACTTCCCGGGCTTATTTTGATCATGATCTAAACAAGGCTATTATTACCCGAATTGCGGGCAACTGTTATCTCCCTGCAAATAATATGTTGCTGAAATTGATCAAAACATATCCCGAAATCAGGATCACTTTCTCTATTTCAGGAACAGCCCTGGATCAATTTGCACTGTATGCTCCTCAGGTAATTGAAAGTTTTAAAGAGCTGGCCGAAACAGGTTGTGTAGAGTTCCTTGGTGAAACGTATTATCATTCCCTCGCCTTTCTTATTGATGAAGAAGAATTCAAGACGCAAATAACCCAACATTCAAAAAAAATTCAGGAATATTTTGGAGTACAACCGGCCATTTTCAGAAATACCGAATTATTATATTCCAATGATATTGGCAGGACTGCTGCAGAGACCGGGTTTAAAGGGATATACCTGGAAGGAATTGAAAAATTATTACCGGGACGTAATCTCAATCAATTATTCAAACACCCTCAATTATCGCTGGTACTTTTTCTGCGAAATTTTATTTTAAGCGATGATATTGCCTTTAGATATTCCAACAGGAGATGGAGTGAATGGCCTTTGACAGCCGATAAATATTTAGGCTGGCTGGAAAATCTCCCGGGAAATCAAAATTTTATTTGCCTGGGAATGGATTATGAAACTTTTGGAGAACATCATAAGGCCGGGGACGGAATTTTTCGGTTTATGGAAGAATTCATTACTCAAGCGGCCAATAGTCCTAAGCTGGAATTTATAACCCCCACACAGGTAATGGAATTATTACCTGCCGGGGAAACAATTTCCAGCCCCGGGATCATCTCCTGGGCCGATGTGAAGAAAGATGAATCTGCCTGGTTGGGGAATGATCTCCAAAGGGATGCTTTTGCTTCTTTAAGCAGGCTGCATCCTCTTATCATGAAATCGGGAAACGCTACTTTAATTCGGGATTACAGGTATTTGCAAACCTCAGATCATTTTTATTATATGTCTAAACAAACCGATGATGATGGCCAGGTACATCAATACTTTAGCCATTACAATTCCGCTTATGAGGCATTTTTAAATTATATGAATGTGCTGGCCGATCTTGAATGGAGGGCTAATAAGGAATTGGTGAAGGAAACCAGGCTTCGTATTAAAAAGCGAATTATTAAACACAAGAAAAGGAAATCCGGTTAGAATTTCCTTTTCCTGTTACCTATTAAATATTATTAATTATTATCCTGAACTTCCCTGGAATTTTCTTCATCCAGGAAAGATTTTATATCCTCGTTAATTTCCTTGAGGATAGATTTTCCCAAAATACCTTTATCACTTAACCTCGTTAAGATCTCAAAAGCACGCAATGTTTTCAACATTGATCAATTTTATCCAGTTCGGCCATATATGCCTTAACAAACCGTTTTTTGTCGGTTTCAGCTATATAATTTCGCTTAACGTCTACTACAATAAATCTAATGAGACTTTGTATCCCGCCAATAAGGTCAAGATCAAGAGCTTTCTCAAGTTGGCTTATGGTTCTTTGTCTTTGATTTGTTGCGTGGTGAAAATACCAGTTAATAGCTGCTATTAAGGCTATGAATCCAAACACGGCACCTATTGCATAGGTTTGAAGCAATGCGTCATCAAAGCGAACCCCCGGACTAAAAACCCAGTACATTTGGATAAAATATATATACAGGGGTATAATAATTGCCACCTTATAGGGCCTGAAAACAAGCCCCAGAATTAATATCAAAGGAGAGACGGTTTGAGAGAAGACCCATAAAAACGTCTGGGAATCTGCAAAACCATAATTATCTGACAGGTCAAAGGGAAAAATTTTATCTGAAAAAAGTATCAATCCAGATAAAGCAACCATCAAACTTGCAAAAGTCCTAATTGTTACCTTGAGAACCTGGTCGTCGTATTTTATCTTTGTCAACTTCTTCCATATAGATTCCCTGGGTACCCTGGGTACCCGGACGTTGAATTTTTGTTCTGTCGACGTTGAATTGGTCATAATCTTCTAAGGAATCAGCAGTACAACCGGTTAGTAAAGCAATTGAGAACAGGGCAAAGAATACATTTTTCATGGTGTAGGTGTTTTATTTCCTACTAATGTATTTATTTTGGATAATTACTACCTGTCTTTGACAATAAATTAACAGTTGTTCCAGTTAGGTTATAAAACTAATATTTTTTTTTGAAAATTTTTTAATTTTTTTGTTGTTCATTCCTGCTATAATATATTGATCAAAATAGTACTATTTAAAGACATTTTATCATGAAACATATAGTTGTTCTTACCGGTGCCGGTGTTAGTGCTGAAAGCGGGATAAAAACTTTTAGAGATGCTGATGGGCTATGGGAAGGGCACGATATTATGGAAATTGCATCCCCCCAGGGATGGGAGGAGAACCAACTCAAAGTTCTGGATTTTTACAACAAACGGCGACGCCAGTTGTTGGAAGTTTCTCCTAACCCTGCACATTATGCCCTGGTAAAGCTGGAAGAAAAATTTAAGGTTAGCATCATAACACAAAATGTAGATGACCTTCACGAAAGGGCCGGAAGCACCAATGTCCTGCATTTACACGGCGAATTACTTAAGGTAAGAAGTACTTTTGATGAGAATCTGGTTATGGACTGGAGAACCGACCTGAAAATAGGAGATTTTTGTGAGCACAATCTTCAATTAAGGCCCCACGTGGTTTGGTTTGGGGAAGCGGTACCCATGTTCAGCAAAGCGGGAGAAATAACAGAACAGGCAGATATATTAATGATAATAGGAACTTCTATGCAGGTGTATCCGGCAGCGGGACTTATGGATATGGCAAGGCCGGGTACACAAATCTATTTTATAGATCCAAAACCTTCGGTTTATGCTAGTCCGGAGATTACTATAATAGAAGAAAATGCCGCCACAGGGGTTCCTCAACTAGTTGAACGCCTTTTGATGTAGGTCCAATTGTAATCCTGGAAAATTCCTTTTTAAATTATCTACCAAACAGTCTTTTTAAATTTTGTTAAAGGCTTATCTTTAGCCCTTCAAATTTTAAACAAATTAAAATGACGCCTCTTACTGCAATTTCACCTATAGACGGTAGATATCATGATAAAACAAAATCCCTTATCGCCTATTTTAGTGAGGAAGCACTAATTAAATATCGGGTGAGGGTTGAAATTGAATATTTTATTGCGCTTTGCAAAATCCCCTTACCACAACTTAGAGATATAGAAGAAGATGTATTTTATCAACTTCGGGATATCTATAGAAATTTTACCGGGGACGATGCACTCGTAGTCAAAGAAATAGAAAAGACCACCAACCATGACGTTAAGGCGGTAGAATATTTTATTAAAGAAAAATTTGATGATCTTAACTTAGGGGAATACAAGGAATTCATTCATTTTGGATTAACATCCCAGGATATCAACAATACCGCTATTCCATTAAGCCTTATGGAAGCAGTACGTGAGGTGTATACCTTACAACTTGACCAGATTATCCATAAACTTTCGGTTTTGAGTCAGGAATGGGCAAAGGTGCCCATGCTGGCACGTACCCATGGCCAGCCTGCCTCTCCTACCCGCCTGGGAAAAGAAATGCAGGTATTCGTAACAAGGCTTGAAGTCCAGAGGGAACAAATGCAGGCAATACCCCATTCTGCCAAATTTGGTGGGGCGACAGGAAACTTCAATGCCCATAAAGTGGCCTACCCTTCTATAGACTGGCAAGCTTTTGCATTAGGTTTTGTAAAAGAAAATCTTGGATTGGATCATTCCTTTCCTACTACCCAGATTGAGCATTATGATAATATGGCAGCTCTTTTTGATAATCTCAAGCGCATAAATACCATTTTGATCGATCTCAACCGCGATTTCTGGACGTATATTTCAATGGATTATTTCAAACAGAAAATAAAAGAAGGAGAAGTGGGATCTTCAGCGATGCCACATAAGGTTAATCCTATAGATTTTGAAAATAGTGAAGGGAACCTTGGAATTGCCAATGCCATATTTGAACATCTTGCAGCGAAATTACCGGTAAGCCGATTGCAACGGGATCTAACCGACAGTACAGTATTAAGAAATATTGGGGTTCCTTTGGGTCATACCTTAATTGCCTTTCAATCTACGCTTAAAGGCCTGGATAAATTACTGCTGAATGAATCCAGGATCCTTCAGGATCTGGAAAACAACTGGGCCGTAGTTGCAGAGGCTATACAAACTATCTTAAGAAGAGAAGGCTATACCAATCCCTATGAAGCCTTGAAGGGTTTAACCCGTACCAATTCAGGAATTACCAAAGAAAGCATTTCCAATTTTATTGAAACCCTGCACGTTGCAGAGGAAATTAAAATTGAATTGAAATCTATTACCCCTCAAAATTACACAGGGATATAAAAAACAAAACCCCGAAAGAGTTTCTCCTTCGGGGTTTTTTAATTAATTTTTCTTTTTCTATTGAGCTCTTCCTGCAAACAAGTTGTTGAGTCCTGAGAATCCTGAAAGATCCACATCTCCTTTTTCCATAGATCTTACCAGGGCAAGTATATCTCCGGGATTCATATTATCTCCAAGCACACGGGCAAGACCCATTCCCCTGTTTTCATCAAAACCATAAACAATTATTTCATCTACGGCTTCGTCATCCCCTGTAAAATAGATCTCTACCCGCGAATCACCACCACCCATTTTCATAAGTAACTGGTATTTCTCATCCTTTAGAATTTTTCCCACATTTGTTTTTTCAGCTTCTATTTTTTCAAGATTTTCAATCTTTTTTGGAATAGCAAGTACATTTACTTTTTTTATGGTTTCCAGGGTACGGCGCTGATCTTCATCTAAAGCCCCAATATTTGCCAACATACTGGCGGGAATATCCATTGCAACAAAATCTTTATTTCCCTGGTTTTCCACGTAATATTCCTGTAAACTTTGCTCGTTGTTACAAGCCGTGAGCCCAATACTCAGGATCACTACGCTTAGAATTTTATAGATTTTCATTACTTGGACTTTTTAGTTTTCACATTCTTCAACTCTTCAGATCCCGGAACTTTAAGATCTGAGGTCAATTGAGATATCTTGGTAAGATCAAGGTTTCCGGTTATGCTCATTATTACAGAAATGGGCTTACCATCTTTTTCACCTTCCATGAACATAAAAAGTTCACTCACAAAATTTTCGTTTTTACCCGGTTTTGAGTAGAATTTTATGTTGTTGCCTTTCTCACTTATCCTCATAAGTTCATCCATTGTTCCTTTGTTCAAATATGCTGAAACATCATTGGCCATTTGAGATCTTACCGAGGCAAGATTGGAGGTGTAAATACGTATCTCCTTAAGGTTTTCTATGAGGTTAAGATACTGCTGGGCCTCAGGATCTGTGCTGCTAAGGTCAACCTTAGATAATAATTTGAACATTTTACTGGTCATTACAACAGCATCCACGTCCTTCATTGAATCGTATTTTTCAAAATTCTGGCCGTAACCTGTGAAGGATATGATACCAATTAGCGCTAAGATTATAGATTTTTTCATTTTTTCTTGGTTTTAGTTATTCTTTTATATACTTGTTTTTTGCTTTATCAAATTCTTCTACATAGGTTAGATCCTCTTTGCCGGTGTTGAAAGCCTGGGAGACCAGAAGCAAGGTTTCCCGTGCTTTAAGGTATGCTTCCTCAGGATCTTCAATTGTTCCCAGAGATTGATGGGACAGCTCTTCAGTTGAATTATTTACCGCCAGAAATACCCCCATTGCGATTACTATACTTGCAGCAATTCCCATCCAGGCAAATCTTTTTCTTTTTTTCTGCGGAAGTATTTTCCCTTCATACCTATGCTCCCGGGCATTGGCCGTAAAAGAGAACATAGATTGATATTCTATTAAATGAGCAGGGACTTTTCCTGAAGTAAAATATTTCTGCAATATTCTTTCTTCTTCAATGGAGGTATTTCCCTCTTCATATTTAATTAGTAAATTCTTTATATTATTTGATTCCATAACTATGTTTCTTATTCAATTCTTCTCTTATCTTTTTTCTTGCTCTTGATAATGTAACCCTTATGGCAGTTTCGTTCATCTGGGTGATTTCTGCAATCTCTCCAAATTCATACTGCTCTACATCCCGCAACTGGAAAATTAATTGTTGTTGTTCCGGTAATGCCTTTAAAATTCTATCAACCTGCTCCAGTTCATCACAGTATTCAAGTTGTACCTGAATGTTGGTTTGATTGTTATCATAATTGCTATGAACAATTTTTAAATTGTTGTTCTGCTTTAATTTTAACTGATCCAGGCAGTGATTTTTTGTAACGGTCATAGCAAATGCTTCCAAATTGGCATAATGCTTGAGTTTATCATTTCGGCTCCACAATTTTAAAAGAACTTCCTGAGTTGCATCTTCGGCTGCTTCCCTTGATGTAAGCAAACGAAGTGCCAAACGGTACATTTTATCCTTTACTGGATCAATTAACCTTATAAAGGTGTTTTGGTTCATTGATTATGGTTGTTAGTACCATTCTATCTTTACGACGAATGGATTACGAATTTGTAACAAAAATTTTTAATTTGCTATAATGTAGTTACTTTTAAACTCTTGAAAAACCCTAAAAACAAGTTATGAAAATTTTCAAATTTCTTTTTCTTTCCTTCCTCCTTGCAGGAATTACTTCCTGTTCTACAGATGAAGATGATATTGATAAAATACCAACCGGCCCTACAAGAAACCTTACTGTAGAAAATTTTATTTATAGGGGGCTTAACGAAATATATCTATATAAAGCTGATGTCCCACAATTAGCCGATGGTTTCTTTTCTACCCAGGCTGAAAGAAATGATTTTCTTGACAATTATGCTACTCCCGAAGATCTTTTTTATGACGGCTTAACCGCTCCCCAGGATAAATTCAGTTTTATAGTTGATGATTATGTTGAATTGGAAAATTCTTTCAGTGGTATTAGTACTACTACCGGAATGTCTTATGTTCTAAGTTATATAAGTGAAGGATCTGATGATATCCTTGGATATGTTCGTTACGTTTCACCAGGAACTTCTGCTGAAACTAATGGAGTAAAAAGAGGAGATATATTTACAAAGGTTGATGGACAGAAATTAACCGCAAGTAATTACTCCTCTTTATTGGCACCATCAAGTTTTACAATTACCCTCGCTAAACTTGATGGTAATACCCTTTCAGATACCGACGTTAACATTACCCTAACCAAACAGGAATATAATTCCAATCCTGTTTTTATAGCCAAAACCCTTGATGTGGGAGGCCAAAAAGTGGGCTACTTAATGTATAACAGCTTTACTGCCGATTATGATGTACAGTTAAACAATGCTTTTGCCGATTTTAAAGCCGCTAACATCACAGATCTTATTTTGGACGTACGCTACAATGGTGGGGGTTCTGTAAGAACCACCGCAGATCTTGGTTCTATGATCACTGGTCAGTTTGCAGGACAGATCTTTATGAAGGAAGTCTGGAATCAAAAATACCAGACCTATTTTGAGCAAAATGAACCTGATAGGTTGCTAAATAAATTCAATACTACCCTAAAAACAGGAGAGGCCATAAACAGCCTTAATCTGGGACGGGTATATATACTAACCTCGGCAAGATCGGCTTCGGCAAGTGAATTAATTATCAACGGGCTTGAACCATATATTGATGTGATCCAGATTGGTGATGTAACCACCGGGAAATTTACGGCATCTGTAACGTTGTATGATTCCCCAAATTTTGGAAGAGCAAATGCAAATACAACCCACAAATATGCTATCCAACCTTTGGTCTTAAAATCAGTTAATGCTGCAGGAGTTTCAGATTATGTGAATGGATTAACTCCAGATCATTTATATAAAGAGAACATTAGAACCTTAGGGGTTTTAGGTGATCCTGAAGAGCCATTGCTTAAAATTGCACTGGATGTAATTCAGGGGAACCGGGTTTCTATCCCTCAAAGCATTGACGAATTTGAAGTTTTAGGAGAAAGCAATATGTTTGATCTCGATTATCAAAGAATGTATATTGACGAGTTACCACCTCTAATCCCCCAGGAATAGCAGGAAGTATAAATTCAAAAAAGGGTTTCAAAATAATTTTGAAACCCTTTTTTATTTTGAGGTGTGCCTGAAGGATTTCAAACACCTAAGAAAATTATGGATTACGTAAGTCTCATTAATTATCTACCCATAAAAAATACTCTTTGGCACATTATGTGAAAATAAACTATTGAAAACATTGATATGGTAATATTATATTTATGTGAGATTCACAGGTTTAATTCAAATATTTATAATATTTTGGACACTTGAAAACTTTAGTTTTTGAAATTAATCTTTTGGGGCCATATTGATAAAATATAAATTAAATATGAGATTATTCTTAAAAAAACCACATCTGCTTATTTTGACTTTTCTGTCGGGCATTTTTTTTATAGCCTGTTCAGAAGATAAAGAGGAGGTGGAAAAAGCCATAATTACAACCACAACACCTACTGCGGAATATGAGGTAGAAAACTTTATCTACCGCGGGATGAGTGATGTGTATCTTTACAAGAAAGATGTTCCTGTTCTGGCTGATAATTATTTTTCTAACCAGACCGAAAAAAATAATTTTTTTGCCACATTTTCCTCACCAGATAAATTGTTTAAAAGATTTATGTCTTCTCAGGACCGGTTCAGTTATCTTATTGAGAATTATGAGGATATGGATAAAATGGCTGCCGGCACAACTACATCCAATGGGATGGAGTTTGGGCTGGTGAACTACTGCAATGGATGTTCAGAAGTATTAGGGTATGTGCGCTTGGTAATTCCCGGTTCTTCTGCAGAGGAACAGGGAGTTAAAAGGGGAATGATCTTTAACAGGATAGACGGCCAGCAAATTACAACTTCAAATTTTAGTTCCCTCCTGGCCCCCTCCAGTTATAAAATTGGACTTGCCATTATCGAGGATAATGTGGTTAAGAACTCACAGGAGGAAATTAGCTTAAATAAAAGAAATTTAAGTTCCAATCCTGTGCTCATCACCAAAACCCTGGATGTAAATGGAATAAAAACCGGATATCTGTATTATAACAGTTTTTCTGCCGATTTTGATGAAGAATTAAATGCTGCCATTGGAGACCTTAAAGGGGCCGGTGTTACGGAGCTTGTTCTGGACCTTCGGTATAATGGGGGTGGATCTGTAAGAACAGCTACAGATCTTGCATCCATGATCACAGGCCAATTTCCCGGTCAGGTATTTATGAAGGAAAAATGGAATGATAAATACCAGGCTTATTATGAACAACAGGACCCGCAGAGTTTACTGAACAATTTCAATAAAAGCCTGAGAACGGGAACTGCTATTAACAGTTTAAATTTAAACAGGGTATTTGTACTTACCACAAAATCTTCAGCTTCAGCAAGTGAACTGATTATAAATGGTCTTGACCCTTATATTGATGTAGTTCATATAGGAGATGTGACCACCGGGAAATTTCAGGCTTCTGTAACCCTTTATGACTCCCCTAATTTTTCAAAGGAAAGTTCAGCATTAAAGGCTCATACTTATGCCTTGCAACCACTTGTATTGAAATCTTTGAACAAAAATGATGTTACAGATTACGTAGGGGGCTTAAATCCCGACCTCAAACAACTTGAGGATATTCAAAATCTAGGCACGCTTGGGGATCAAAATGAGCCATTGCTTAAAACAGCGCTTGATGTGATTAAAGGAAACAGGGTTTCTTTAAAGGATGTAAAAACTTATCCCGGGGTTGGTGAAAGTGCTATGTTCCAGCCTAATTACAAGGAAATGTTTCTTGACGATTTCTCCCTTCCTGTAATTGAGGAATAAAATTTTATTGTTCTAAAACAATAAAGGGTTTCGGTCTCATTCCGAAACCCTTTTTATTTTTAGATGTCTTAGAAATTCAGAGCCAGTCCTAGTCGGGCGTTTCTTCCCCAGGTATTAAATCTGAAAATCTCTTCATAGGTTTCATTGGTAATATTGCTCACACCTGCAAAAATCCGGATATTTTCATTAACCGTGTGGCTTAAATAATAGTCCAGGATGCCATAAGAGTTTAAAATTACAAGATCATTTGTAAAAGTTTCATTGTTGAAAAATGAATCTGAGCGTTTGTCATTGAATTGATAGGTAAGAGAGGTAAAAGTCTTATCATTGATCTTATATGCCAGGGTAGCATTTATTTTATGGGCCGGTATTCTTAGGGAGAATTTTTGATCTGCCCTGGTATAGGTATAATTCCCCAAAAGGTCTAAGTTGGGGATTAGCATGGCTTTAAATTCTACCTCCACACCGCTGGCATAAAAGGGTTCCTCTATATTCCGGAATTGGGAGAGAAAATTTTCAGCATCTATGGTTACAAAATCGACAAAATTTTGGGTTTTCCTTTCAAAATACACTCCGCTTAAGCGAAAATTCTTTGCTTGATATTCCAATCCGCCTTCAAAGGTTCGGCTTTCCTCAGGCTGTAATTCAATGTTTCCATAAACTGCATCAAATAACTGATATAAGGAAGGGGTGATATATGCGGTGCCGTAGGACATAAGTGCTTTTAAATAGCCCTCCTTCAAAGCATAAGTATAGGAAGGGTTTAAATTATAGACCAGGTGATTCCCATATTCACTATGCATATTCAGGCGGGCTCCGGTATTAAAATTAAATCCTGAACCCGAAATATACACCAGGTTCAAGTATGGGTCAAATATGTCAAAATTTGCAACCTCTGCACTGGCAGTTTGTTCAAAAGTGGTTCCCCCAAATGGTATCCCATAGCTGTTAAACTCACTTAAAACCCCATTGAGCCCTAAAACGGTGTGAATAATTTCATTAAAAGTATATTTATTATGAGCATCGAAAGAATACACTTTACTGTCATACTTCAAGGGATACGCAGAGGTTACCTCCCGTTCCAGGACGGTATAACTGTCGCTGAAAATAAAACTGCCGTTGGTATAGGTAGCGGTCCAGTGACTTCCGGTCCTGAACTGCTCACTCCTCAAATTATTATCGGCATCCTGATACATAAATGAATCATCATAAGAGGAATTGAACTTGTCATAATTTCCGAAGAAATGAAATTTTAAACGCTCACTAATTTTATATCCAATACGGCCATACACATTATATTTATTGAAAGGATCATCCTCAAATTCCACCCCGTCATCCTCCGGCTTCACTGCCGACATACCTTCTGAATACCGGTTACTAAAATTTACCTGATAATCAAATCGGGATGCCCTGCCACTCACCCCTACTGCATTATCAAAATTGGCTATGGAATAGTCCTTATTAACCTGGGAATTATTGGTTCCAAGGGTGGTTTGTAACTGCAAACCTATTATTTTGTTTACCGGTTCTTTGGTAGAGATATTAATAACAGCTGTAGCCGCACCGGAGCCGTATAAGGTGCTGGATGCTCCTTTTATAATTTCTATGTTTGCCACCTGGTCAAGGGGTAATAATCTAAGGTCAAAATCATTGGCAATGGAGGAGGCATCGCTAATCTGTACCCCATCAACTAAAATAACAACCTGTCGGTTCCTGCCCCCACGCACGTAGTAACCCAGGTTTTGGCCATCATTGCTACGGGTACCGTTAATTTCAATTCCGCTTACACGGTTGATCACTTCGGGAATGCTTTGACCACTGCTTCTCTCAATTTCTTCCCCGGTGATACGGGTGACAACTTTCCCGCTGTTCTCACGTTTAATTTCAAATTTTGAATCAATAAGGACTACTTCATCCAAAGATTCAATTTCTTCAACGGCCGTCTGAGAATAAGACAGCGCTGTGCATAGCAATGCACCACAAAACCATAATTTCTTGTACATTAAAATAAGTTATTACCAGGAGAAAAGATGTAGTATACTACACCAAACTTTTATCCCGAAAGTTTGACATTAGGTGAATTGTGGCAGGTCTCCTGGCTTGCGTCCTGTTGTTTACCTTCCCATCCAGTTACAGGACAGTGGTTTTTGAAGTAGTAACAACAGGCATCCCGCTATACGGGACAAAGCTTACAGTTGCGGGAACAGCTCAGGATTTTTTAAAACAATGCATTTTAAATCACCTGATTCCCTTTTAATCGACAGGGTTTCAATTTATAAAACCGAATCAAACCAAAATTTCAATCCAAAAATAAACATTTATGTTTCTTACTGCAGTAAAATTTTAAATAATCTTACTTTTGAAGTTCAAATAAAAATGCTGTTGAAATATCTGCTTCTTATATTTTTTACTTTTTTCTTATTTTCCTGCAGGACAGATAAAACTCCCTCCCCGGAAGTAAATGAGCCGGGAGATACCATATCTGTAACTCACGCCAAGGGATTCAGCATTATTCAGTTTGACAACTTTAAACTTTTAAAGGTGAAGAATCCCTGGCCAAAAGCCGATATCACCTATACCTACTTGCTGGCTGAGGAAGGAGCTGAAATTCCCGAGGAAATTGAATATCATCATAAGATCAATATACCCGTAAAAAAAATTGTGGTAACCTCTACCACCCACATCCCTGCCCTGGAGGCTCTTAATGTTGAACATACTTTAGCAGGATTCCCGGGCCTCAACTATATTTCTTCTGAAAAGACCAGGGAACTTATAGATGCAGGTAAAATAACCGAATTGGGCAAAAATGAAGCGATCAATACAGAAGTGCTTATTTCCCTGGAACCCGAAGTGGTTGTAGGATTTGCGGTGACGGGAAGCAATAAGACTTTTACAACCATTGAAAAAAGTGGGATACCGGTGATTTTTAATGGGGACTGGACAGAGGAATCCCCGCTTGGTAAAGCCGAATGGATCAAATTTTTTGGAGCACTCTATGACAAATCCCGGGAAGCCGAAACGCTTTTTAAAGAGGTTGAAACGTCATATTATGAAGCAAAAGAACTGGCTTCAACTGCCACTGAGGTTCCCACAGTTCTCAGCGGCTCTATGTACAAAGACCAGTGGTATGTTCCTTACGGAAATTCCTGGTCGGCCAGATTCATAGAAGACGCCAATGCAGAATACATCTATAAGGATACCAACGGAAGCGGAAGTATGGCACTGGCCTTTGAAAGTGTGCTAAACGATGCCCGTGATGCCACATTCTGGGTCGCCCCCGGGCAATTTGGCTCTTTTAAGCAATTAATGGAATCCTCAAATCATTATAACCTGTTTGAGTCTGTTAAAAATAAAAAAGTATATACTTATACCAATACCACCGGGGCTACCGGCGGGGTGCTTTATTATGAACTGGGGCCCTCCCGCCCTGACCTTATACTTAAAGATCTCATTTCTATTTTTCATCCTACTTTACTTCCCGGTTATGAACCCATATTTTTAAAACCATTGGAATAATTGGCCACACCAGGAACATATAAAGGTGTTTTAATTCTGCTTTTTCTGGTAGTAGTGGTAGCAGCATTCACCAATTTAAGTCTGGGATCTGTTACTATCCCCAACAGGGATATTCTGGCCACATTTTTTGGAGGCGAGGTGAGCAATGAGAGTTGGAGGTACATCATCATGGAATACCGGCTTCCTAAAGTCTTTACAGCAATTTTTACCGGTTCGGGCCTTGCCCTGAGCGGACTTTTAATGCAAACTCTATTCAGAAACCCGCTTGCGGGCCCATATGTATTAGGTTTGAGTAGCGGGGCTAGTCTCGGGGTTGCACTTGTTATTATGGGAGCAACATTTTTTGGCGGAACCATGGCCGGACTCTTGCTTTCTAAATGGAGCCTGGTCATTGCTTCGAGCATTGGCAGCCTGTTGGTTTTACTGGCAGTTTTACTGGCCTCAGCAAAATTACGGGATACTATGGCAATCCTTATTATAGGTTTAATGTTTGCGAGTCTTACTGCTGCTGTAGTAAGCGTACTTGCATATTTTAGTCCTGCAGCGCAACTGCAGCAATATGTTTTCTGGTCATTCGGGAGCCTTGGAAATCTTTCCTGGAATGAAGTTTTAATTTTATCATTATTCTGGATAACAGGTATTTTACTTGCTGTTACCTGTATTAAAAATTTAAATACCCTTTTATTGGGAGAACAATACGCAAAAAGCCTAGGAGTGAGTATTAGCAGAAATAGATTGATCATAATAATAGCAACCAGTCTTCTCGCGGGAAGCATTACGGCTTTTGCAGGCCCTATTGCTTTTGTTGGCCTTGCTGTACCGCATTTAATAAGACAGGTAATCCCTGTAAATGATCACAGGGTCTTGCTACCGGCCGTTATAATGGGCGGTGCAATTCTTATGCTCGTTTGCGATATTGCAGCTCAAATGCCCGGAAGCGAGTTCACATTACCCATTAATGCTATCACTTCCCTTATAGGAGCCCCGGTGGTCATCTGGCTACTTGTGAGGAAAAGAAAATTTCTATTTTAATGGGCCTTCAAAAAACTTCAAATATCATCCTTTCAACAGAAAACCTGAACGTTGGCTACCGTAACAGGAAGGAAGAAACCCTCGTTGCTTCTCATATCAATATGGAAGTTAAGGAAGGGGAACTGGTCGCGATCATTGGAGTTAACGGGGTTGGAAAATCTACATTGTTAAGAAGCCTTTGCGGGGTGCAAGAAGCATTAAAAGGGGAAATTTTTATTGGCGGAAACTCATTGAAAACTATTTCTTCTGAAAAATTAGCAGAGCTTATAAGCATTGTACTCACTGAACAACCCATCTCGAAAAACCTGAGCGTTTTCGAGTTGATTGCCCTGGGAAGACAACCATATACCAACTGGATAGGAACTTTAAACCTTACCGATCTCGAACATATAAAAGAAGCCCTGAGACTGGTAGGAATTGAGTCTCTGGAACATAAAAAATGTTACGAACTAAGCGATGGGCAGTTGCAAAAGGCCCTTATCGCCCGGGCCATTGCACAGGATACCCCACTTGTAATTCTTGATGAACCTACCACCCATCTGGATATTTATCACCAGGCATACGTTTTAAAACTTTTAAAAAATCTTACCCAGCAAACCAACAAAGGAATTTTGTTTGCCACCCACGAGATCAACCTGGCGCTGCAATTATGCGACCGCATTGTTTTATTGCATGATAATAAGGTTACAACCGGTACGCCTACCCAGTTGATAGAGGAAGACGTTTTTTCCAATATGTTCCCCGGGGACCTTATTGTATTTGATAAGCAATCTCAATCCTTCAAGATCAAGACCTGATAAATCACGCAATGCTTTGGTTTTAATTTGAGAAAAAGAAAAGTATCTTTGAGTAAACCTTTCTCCTTCCCGTATGGCCGAAATTCTTGTTTACCTCTTGCTTTTTATTGCTGCGCTAATCGTTGGATTTATCCTGGGGAAATTGTTTTTCGGCCTTAAAAACAAGGCTGAAATAAAAGTAAGGGACCAAATTTCCTCTCAACTTGAACTTAAGGTTGAGGGTCTTAAAGAACAATTATCCAATCAGTTAAATAATTTCAACACAGATCTTGATATAGTAAAAGCAGAAGCTTCAACCAGACTGGAAAAAGTTGAGACCGAAAGGGATCTACTTCGCAAGGAAAAGGATTTTTTAAGCAACGAACTTACCCGCAGGAATGCTGAATTTGAACATTTGCAACAAAGAAATACCGATCAAAAAAAGGAGGTAGAACAACTTCAGGAGAAGTTCACCATGGAATTTGAAAATCTTGCCAATCGCATCCTGGATCAAAAATCGGAAAAATTCACCCTTCTCAACAAAGAAAACCTTCAGAATATCCTCACCCCGCTTAACGACAAGATCAAAAGCTTTGAAGAGAAGGTGGATAAAAATTCAAACGATTTTATTGAAAGGCATGCACAACTGGGAAAACAGCTTCAGCATTTAAATGACCAAAATATTAAGATAAGCGAGGAAGCCATCAATCTTACCAAAGCATTGAAAGGAGATTCACAAATGCAGGGAAGCTGGGGTGAAATGATCCTGGAAAGTGTGCTGGAGCGCAGCGGACTTCAAAAGAACAGCGAATATTTTGTACAGCAAAATTTTCATTCAACCGAAGGCAAAAACATTCGTCCCGATGTGGTGATACACCTGCCCGGAAATAAAAAAATGGTCGTTGATTCCAAGGTCTCCCTGGTAGCCTATGAGCGTTGTATCAACGAAACCGAAGATGACCAGCGAA
The DNA here is from genome assembly GCA_039989915.1 of Gillisia sp. Classification (GTDB taxonomy): domain Bacteria; phylum Bacteroidota; class Bacteroidia; order Flavobacteriales; family Flavobacteriaceae; genus Gillisia. Next base: position 140,413 of record JBDXGW010000002.1, on the reverse strand, counting down.
AACTTCATTTAAAAAATCATCTTATTTCGGTTAAAAAACGGGTGGAAGAACTGGGAGTTAAAAACTACCATACCTTGTACGAAATGGAAAGCCCTGATTTTGTTTTGCTTTTCATTCCCATTGAAGCAGCTTTTGCGATGGCTTCCAATCAATACCCGGGTTTATACCAGGATGCGTTTGATAGGAACATTATAATAGTTACCCCTACTACCCTTCTCGCGGTCCTTAAAACGGTAGACAGCATGTGGCAAAATGAAAAACAAAAACAAAATGCCATAGATATAGCCACTCAGGCCGGGGCGTTATATGACTCTTTTGCCAATCTTACTGAGGATCTCATGAAGGTGGGCCGTCAAATAGGAACTGTGCAGGGCAGTTATGAAACCGCCATGAAAAAGCTAACCGGAAAAGGGAACTTAATTAACCGCGTAGAAAAATTAAAGAAGCTAGGGGCCAAAGCGAGCAAACAACTTGACCAGAAACTTATCTCCCGCGCCCAAAATGAAGAAGAAGAAATAGAAATGGATAATACCCTAAAACTTGAATAAGATGAAAGCTATTCATTTAATACTTCTGCTTTTTGGATGGACCATTAGCTTTGGGCAAACCAATTATTTTCCTGAAAGGGGAACATGGGAAGAAAAAAGCCCGGCCAGCCAAAACATTAACCCCAACCGGTTACAGGAAGCAATTGAGTTTGCAACCTCCCATGAATATACCGGATCAAAGGATCTTAGGCAGGCAATTCTCAAAAGTTTTGAGAATGAACCATTTCATGAGATCATGGGCCCCACCAAACATCGCGGTGGCCCCGCCGGAGTGATAATTAAAAACGGATATGTCGTATCAAAATGGGGTGATGTTGAGCGGGTAGACATGACCTTTAGCGTAACCAAAAGTTTTCTTTCTACAACCGCTCTCCTTGCAATGGATAAAGGTATGCTTGAAAATGTAAATGATCCAGTCTCGCAGCAAGTTTGGGATGGCACATTTGATGGGGACCATAATAGCAAAATAACCTGGCAACACTTACTGGACCAGTCTTCAGACTGGAGCGGGAATTTGTGGAGCAGTTATGACTGGGCCGACAGGCCGTCTTCTTCCGGAAATCTGGACCAGTGGAAAAACCGACAGTTAAATGAACCCGGGACAGTTTTTAAATACAATGATGTACGTGTAAACCTTTTGGCATATGCTCTTTTACAAGTTTGGAGAAAGCCCCTGCCACAGGTCTTAAAAGATGAAATTATGGACCCTATTGGAGCCTCGCCTTCCTGGAGATGGTATGGTTATGATAATGCATGGGTAACCATAGATGGGTTAAAAATGCAATCTGTAACAGGGGGAGGCCATTCCGGTGGTGGAATATTTATAAGCACCATGGATATGGCCAGATTCGGCCTATTATTTGAAAATAACGGCACCTGGAAGGGGAAACCATTGCTTTCTCAGGAAAATATAGAAAAGGCACTTGTTTCTTCGCCTGCAAATTCAAATTACGGTTATATGTGGTGGCTTAACCGTGAAGGAACCCGGCAATGGAAAAACCTTCCGCAGGAACTTTTTTATGCCGCGGGATTTGGAGGGAATTTTATAGTTATTGACCGGGAGCAACACCTCATAATCGTGACCAGGTGGCTGGAACCCTCTCAAATTGAAACCTTTTTAACTAAAGTTTATTCCGCTTTATAAAATGAAGTGAATATTACACAACCCGATGCAAACACCAATAAACAGCAGGCCGCTTCGTCGAAAGCTGTGAAGCGCACGGCGGGCAGGCAGTTATGACCATTAAAAAATAATAAATAAAACATATGAAACAAACCTTATTATACATCCTTGGCGGGATATTTTTCCTTTTCCTGGTGTATTTCGCCTTTATCTATTTTGTCCCCTATAGTGAAGGAACCCGCACAGGAGAACTTATTAAATTCAGTAAAAAAGGAGTGATCTCAAAGACGTGGGAGGGGGAAATAAGCCAGGGAATAAGCGGGGCACAGATCTTTCAGTTTTCGGTGCTTAACAGCAACAAGGATGTTATACAAACGCTTCAGGAAAATGAGGGTAATTATGTTAAGCTCACCTATAAGGAGCGCTATGCAACTTTCATGTTCTGGGGAGATACAAAATATTTTATTGAAAAAGTGGAAGAATCAAAGTCACCACATTTCAGAGACAGATAAACATGAAAAAATTTAAAAGAATACAAGACTCCCAGGTTGTAATTTCAGAATTAATGCTTCCCTCCCATTCCAATTTTAACGGTAAGATACACGGGGGGTATATTTTGTCCCTGCTTGATCAAATTGCCTTTGCCTGCGCCTCTAAACATTCCGGCGTGTATTGTGTAACTGCCAGTGTAGATACAGTAGATTTTCTTGCACCCATCGAAATTGGCGAGCTGGTAACAATGAAAGCCTCTGTCAATTACACCGGGCATTCCTCCATGGTTATTGGCATTCGCGTTGAAGCAGAAAACATTCAAACCGGCGCTGTTAAGCATTGTAATTCCTCTCACTTTACCATGGTCGCGAAAGACAATACCGGGAAAGGTGTCCAGGTACCCGGGCTCATTCTGGAAGAAGACAATGATATAAGGAGGTTTGTAAAAGCCATAAAACGGTTTAAAATGAAAATGAAACGTAGCCGGGAGTTTCATGAAACAGATTTCTCTTCAGAAGAATACATGCATCTACTGGATGATCAAAACGTAAAGCTGGAGATGAAGTGAAATTTAACGGGTTTATTTTTGCTCTGTTCCTGGCTATAATTTTCGCCTGGCTATTCCCTTATGCGCTTAATGATCTTCCGCTGGGCTGGATCATAGACATAGGCATTGGCCTCATTTTTTTCTTTTACGGACTAAAACTGGCCCCTGCCGAATTAAAACTGGGATTTCTAAATTACAGATCGCATATTTTAATTCAGCTTACCACCTTTGTTGTGTTTCCCTTACTTACCTTTTTATTCATTCCACTATTTGAAGGAGGCACCACCTCTGATTTATGGATAGCTATATTTTTTCTTGGAGTTTTACCCTCTACAGTTTCATCCTCTGTTGTAATGGTGGCAATTGCAAAAGGAAATTTGCCTACTGCAATCTTTAATGCAAGCATCTCGGGCCTTATAGGGATTATGGCCACTCCCCTTTGGTTAAGCCTGTTCATGCTTAAAACGGGAGAATTTTCCATTACCGCTATCATCTCAAAATTATTGCTGCAAATTGTCCTGCCCTTGATCCTGGGATTATTGTTACAACGCTTTTTGGGAAACTTTGCAAGAGCTAATAGTAAGAAATTGAGCCTTTTTGACAAATTTGTAATTGTACTTATCGTATTTTCCAGTTTCAGCACCTCATTTGCTTCCAACTTGTTTGCCACTATTGACCCTCTAAGCCTGGTAAAATTGTCGGTAATAGTTGTGATACTTTTTTTTGCTGTCTATGCCTTTACCGGGTACGTATGCAAACTGTTTAATTTTAACCTGCAGGATACTATCACGGTTAAATTTGCCGGGACAAAAAAATCCCTCGTTCATGGATCTGTAATGGCAAAAATTATCTTCGGAAGCAGTGCGAGCCTTGGACTATTTCTTCTGCCTATTATGCTTTATCACATCCTTCAACTTTTGATGGTTGCCATCTTTGCTGAAAGATACCGCAAGCGATGGTTAAAGGAGCAGTACCTGAAAAAGAAGAATACTCCCTAAAGATAAGCCGCAAATTTCACGGCATTTATGGTAAAAAGGATCCAGCCCACAACCAAAAGCAAACCTCCCAGGGGTGTAACAGGTCCAAGGAATCCCAGTTTTCTCCCTTTTGCTGAACTTAATGTCAACCCATAGATACTAAAGGAGAAAAGAAATATTCCAAGGATCAAACACCATCCCATAATTACCTGGGAGATCTCAACGAATGGGAACGCGATTCCTGTGATGATCAATAAAAAGGCATGGTACATCTGGTATTTAACCCCGGTTTCAAAACTTTTCAATTGGTTTTCATCCAGGATCTTCTTCAATGCATGTGCTCCAAAAGCACCAAATATGACTGCCAAAGTTCCATATATTCCCCCAAACGTTAAAACAAGTTCTTTCATATGCTAAAATTACGTGAAATTACCCAGCTGTAAATATTGAAATTCTTTTTAGTTGGCTATTAATAGTATCTTTATAAAAAATAAAATCTATGAGAAATTTACTATTTATTGCAGCTATTGCCATGTTTTTTACAGGATGCAGCCCTAAACTGGTTGGAACATGGAACATAGATAAGTACGAGGTAGATAACCAAAAAGGACAAAATTTTACCACACGAAATGCCGGAGAGCTTGTTCTAAAGAAAAATGGGACCGGTTCTAAAAATGTTGAATACAATATGTTCCAAAATGAGTTTAGTGATCTACAGGATTTTCGCTGGTCTATGCAGGGTGAAAATATTATAAACATCAACAGCACAGATAGCAGACAAAAATCTGAATTTGACAAAACCTGGATCATGGTAACCAACACGAAGAAAAAACAAGTGTGGAAATCTACCGACGGAAAAAACACGGTTCAAATCCTTGAAATGTCCAAAAGGGATTAATCTTCCTTTTGCAAAATAAAAAAGGCTGTCTATAAACTATAGGCAGCCCTTTTTTGTTTTAATATACCCAATTACTTACTCAGGTACATTTTTCTTCTTGAGTACAGGTCATAGAAGGCATCATCTTTTAAACTGTCTATAAACAAAATGCTTTCACCGGTACTTTTCATTTCAGGCCCCAATTGTTTGTTTACATTCGGGAATTTATTGAAAGAGAAAACGGGTTGTTTGATCGCATAGCCTTTTAACTGCGGATTGAATGTGAAATCTGTAACCTTATTGTGTCCCAGCATTACTTTGGTGGCATAATTAACATAAGGCTCCCCGTACGCTTTCGCAATAAAAGGAACGGTTCTCGAAGCACGCGGATTGGCTTCAATTATATATACCTTATCGTCTTTTATTGCAAACTGAATATTGATAAGGCCTACAGTTTTTAATGCTAAAGCAATCTTATGGGTATGGTCTTTAATTTGTTGCATTACAAGATCGCCCAGATTGAAAGGAGGCAATAACGCGTTAGAATCTCCGGAATGAATCCCGCAGGGTTCTATATGCTCCATTATTCCAATGATATACACATTCTCACCGTCGCAAATGGCATCTGCTTCTGCTTCAATGGCTCCATCAAGATAATGATCAAGAAGTAATTTGTTGTTCGGGATAGATCGCAACAAATCTACCACGTGGGCTTCCAGTTCATTTTCGTTAATAACGATCTTCATTCCCTGCCCCCCCAATACATAAGATGGTCTTACAAGGATGGGAAAATCAAGTTTCTTGGCAACTTCAAGGGCTTCCTCAGCGGTTTCGGCCACTCCAAATTCAGGAAAAGGAATGTTGTTTTCTTCAAGTAATCTGGAGAAACTTCCCCTGTCTTCAGCAAGATCAAGCGATTTAAAGCTGGTTCCTATGATCTTTATCCCGTAACGATCTAATTTTTCAGCAAGTTTTAGGGCTGTTTGCCCGCCAAGCTGCACAATTACACCTTCCGGTTTTTCGTGGCGTATTATATCATAGATATGTTCCCAGAATACAGGCTCGAAATACAATTTATCTGCAACATCAAAATCTGTAGAAACAGTTTCGGGATTACAGTTTATCATAATGGTTTCATAACCACATTCAGAAGCTGCAAGCACTCCATGAACACAACTGTAATCAAATTCAATTCCCTGTCCAATTCGGTTAGGACCGGAACCAAGAACAACAATTTTTTTCCTGTCACTTACCTTGCTCTCATTGTCTACATATCGCTTGCCGTCTTTGGTTTCAATGTCGGCTTCAAAAGTAGAGTAATAATAAGGAGTTTCGGCTTTAAATTCGGCTGCACAGGTATCTACCAGTTTGAAGATCCTGTTTATGTTTAATTCATCCCGCTTGTTATACACCTGGCTTTCAAGACATTTAAGCATATGGGCAATCTGCCTGTCGGCAAAACCTTTTTGCTTGGCCTCGAGGAGAAGGTCTCGGGGCAAAGTATCTATAGTATATTTGGATATCTCAACTTCGAGTGCATATAATTCCTCATACTGTTTTAGGAACCACATATCAATCTTCGTTATTTCATGGATCTTGGTTAAAGACATCCCTGCCTGGATGGCATCATAGATCACAAATACCCTATCCCAACTCGCATAGGTTAGTTTCTCAATGATCTCTTCATATTTTGTGATTCCTTTCCCGTCTGCTCCAAGACCATTTCGTTTAATTTCAAGGGACTGTGTAGCCTTATGAAGCGCCTCCTGGAAGGATCTTCCAATTCCCATCACTTCACCTACAGATTTCATTTGAAGCCCTAAGGTACGGTCGCTGCCTTCAAATTTATCAAAATTCCACCTCGGGATCTTTACGATCACATAATCAAGGGTAGGTTCAAATAAGGCTGAAGTGGTTTTGGTGATCTGGTTTTGTAATTCGTCCAGGGTATAACCAATTGCCAGTTTAGAAGCCACCTTTGCAATAGGATATCCTGTTGCTTTAGATGCAAGGGCTGAAGAGCGGGAAGTACGAGGGTTGATCTCTATTGCAATGATATCTTCTTTCTCATCGGGGCTCACTGCAAACTGTACATTACACCCACCTGCAAAATCTCCAATACTTCGCATCATTAAGATAGCCATGTCCCTCATTTTCTGGAAGGTGGTATCGCTAAGGGTCATTGCAGGAGCCACAGTTATAGAATCCCCGGTGTGTATACCCATAGGATCCATATTTTCTATGGAACATATAATTACTACATTATCATTCTTGTCTCTTAAAAGTTCCAGTTCATATTCTTTCCATCCCACTAAAGCTTTATCAATAAGTACTTCATGGATGGGGGAAGCTTCAAGGCCATAGGTAAGCAAATCGTCAAAATCCTCTGCTTTGTGAACAAAAGAAGCTCCACTACCTCCCAGGGTGAAGGAAGCACGAATTACAAGCGGAAATCCAAATTCCTGCGCAACCTCTTTTCCCTGTAAATAGGAAGTTACCGTTTTCGCCGGAGCTACGGGCACACCAATACGGCCCATTAACTGCTTGAATTTTTCCCGGTCTTCGGTAATATTTATTGCATCTATATCAACTCCAATAAGTTTTACACCAAAATCTTTCCAAATTCCTTTCTCATCGGCCTCAATACAAAGGTTCAATGCTGTTTGCCCTCCCATAGTAGGTAATACAGCATCAATGTTGGGATGATTTTTAAGGATGGTAATAATGGATTTGGTGGTAAGCGGTAAAAGGTACACATGATCGGCCATTGCGGGATCTGTCATGATCGTGGCCGGATTTGAGTTAATTAAAACGGTTTCAATTCCTTCTTCCCTTAAAGATTTAAGAGATTGCGCCCCTGCGTAATCAAATTCGCAAGCCTGACCTATCACTATAGGCCCCGATCCAATAATCAATACACATTTTAATTCTTTGTTTTTTGGCATTTTAAAAAGGTAAATTTAATTTATATAAAAATAGGAAGCGTTTAGATATAAAAAAAGGCGTTACTTATAAAAGTAACACCTTATTATTTTGAACTAATTCTCACTAGTGTTTGTGTCTGTTTTCAGAAGATACAGATAATTTTTTTCTACCCTTAGCTCTTCGTCTGGCCAGCACCTTTCTTCCGTTCACACTTGCCATGCGCTCTCTGAAACCGTGCTTGTTTTTTCTTTTTCTCTTAGATGGTTGAAACGTTCTTTTCATTTTAATTATCTTTTAATCTTCTGTGGGATCTTAGTTAATGTAGCTCTAAACCTTTCTTTAAAACTGCGGGCAAATATACAAAGACTTTTATCTCTTCCAAAAACTAAATAAAAATAATTTCGAATTGTTTTTATTAACTTTGCCGCCAGTAAAATAAAGGCATTATGTTCAATAAGAATATCAAAATAGTATTAGCCGGAGCAATTATCGCTATTGCAATATGGCAATTTGTTGTTGGAAACATCGGAAACGGAATTATGTTCATCCTTCTTTCACTCATATTTATCTTTCTGTATTTCAAGAATGAAATGATATTAATGGCCTTTTTAAGGCTTCGGAAACAGGATTTTCCAGGAGCGAAAAAATGGTTGGACAGGATCAAAGATCCCGAATCTGCACTAATCACGAAACAACAGGGATACTATTGGTACCTTCACGGACTTATGCTTTCACAAACCAATATTACCAAGGCCGAAAAGTTTTTCAAAAAAGCGATCAGGTTAGGTCTATCTATGGACCAGGATCTGGCGATGGCAAAACTTAACCTTGCCGGAATCGCGATGACCAAACGCCGAAAACGTGAGGCTCAAATCCTTCTTACCGAAGCTAAAAAGCTTGATAAACACGGGATGTTGAAAGAACAAATAACCATGATGAAGCAACAAATGAAAAAGATCTAAAATTGAATTTGTTAAATATTTTAGATTAATTTTTTCACATTTGGTTATTCACCCAAGAAATTGGCATTTCAACGAATAGATTTCGCGTAGCCTTCCTACTTCAGTAATTTTGCATTTAGAACCCTAAATGCATTAAATGGTAAGACTATTACTCTTGATTCTTACTTTATTTTTGGTGGAAAACACCTATGGCCAGGAAGAAAACAACACCCTCTTTTCTGAAGCGCTTGCATTGCATTTACCCAAATATGAAATAAAAGCTACAAAAGCATACAGGCAAAGAGATTACGATGCCGCCCAGATGCTTTTTGACTCCCTGGTTAAACATGGGTTGAATGGCAGTTATATGGACAATTTTAAGTTCCATCAACTCAATAAAAAACAGGTCTCTCTTTATGATTTCAATAAACCGGTTTACCTTATCACTTATGCCTCCTGGTGTATCACTACCAAAGGAGAAATTCCTGCTCTTAACCAATTGGCTGAAAAATATGGCGATAAGATAGATTTTATCATCCTGTTTTGGGATAGTCATAAGACAACCAAAAAGGCCGCAAAGTCATACAATAAGCATATTAAGGTATTGTACGTTGATGAACTTGAGAATAAGGACGCCTTTGTAGTAAGCAGGTTAAAACATTCACTGGGACTTCCTACAACCTTTTTAATAGATAGCAACAAGAAGATCCTTGATATTCGCAGGGGTATTTCCCATACCTATGAGAAAGGACTACAGGAATCTATTGATGTTAATTATAACTCCATTTATGATGGCATCGCCACTCATCTACTCGGGGTTAACAATTATGATTCCAGACCTGAACCTGTAGCATTGAATTAAAATATTCAATTTTTCCGGTTATTTCACTGCACGGTAATATCCTTTTTCAGGAATTTCAATAGAATATACCTTCCCTGATTTATTCTCCAAATGAGCCTCGCGTAACCACGGATTGTGAATCTTCAGGATCTTATAGTTGATTCCATGGTCTTTGGCAAAAGCTGCGAAATCTTTGACCTCAGTGTCTACCTTTACTATCCGGGTGGGAATATTGGTATACATGTGAGATTCATCTAAATTCAACCCATATTTTTTTGGATTGCTCATAATTTCCTTTATTGCAAGGATCCTGAAAACATATCTTCCGGTTTCCTCCCCAAATAAAAGATCATAATATTCACCCACATCCTGCCGGTCTACCTGCCGGCTAATACCTCTGTTCCCTGCATTATAAGCAGCAGCAGCCATGGTCCAGCTTCCAAATTCCTTCTTTGACTTCAACAGGTACTCGGCGGCTGCACGGGTTGATTTTTCAATGTGATAACGTTCATCAACATTGGAGTTAATCTCGAGTTTTAAATCTTTACCGGTTCCTTCCATAAGCTGCCAAAAACCAGTAGCTTTTGCGGGAGAAACTGCCTGGGTAAGACTGCTTTCAATTACTGCCAGATATTTAAAATCATCTGGAATACCGTATTCCTTAAGAATGGGTTCAATTACAGGAAAGTATTTATGGGCTCTTTTAATTAGCAATATTGCATTGGATTGCCAGTAGGTATTTACCAATAGTTCCCTGTCCATTCTTTCATAGATATCGGGATCTTCAATAGGAACGATCTCTCCTGCAAAATTCAAATTTTCAGGCATGGGCAGGGAATATACATTATAATCACCTGTCGCATTTCCTTCAGATACAGCAGCCTTATCACTCACATTGGGTCCTTCCTGTACAGCCTGGATACTTACCCCAATTATGGCTATAAATCCCACGCTCATCAATAATAACTTTAAAATTTTCATATGTAAATAATTATTGTTTTCTATTGGTCATAAGTAAGTCGCATATTTACACGGGTGTTTGTTTTGTAAAGAGTGTTTACCGTGATGCTCATTTCATAACCCTTGGTTTAGTTGTGTTTGTTTTTCCTGCAATTTTCCGGTTAATATAATTCCCGGTAAATATTTATTGAACCAGCGATACCTGTTAATGATCATAATATGGGTGCCTCCTTTAACAGTAATACAACCCTTGATATATTTATACGGGAAAACCATATCCTTATCACCGTGTATATGAACTATATTTTCCCTCGGTTTCTCGCAATCCCAGGTTACAATATGTTTGATCGCCCAGGTTAAATACTTGTTATTTCTTACAGATAAATATTTCCGGTAAAGAATAGCCCGTTTTTTAAGAAAATCATTAACCGCGATCTTTTCAAAATGATCAATGTAATCCAGCAGGCTTAAAGGTAAAATTTTATAAAAGCCTGTTTTGGCCGAATACCGCATTCTCCTGGGCAATTCATCCCTGCATTTTACACTGGAAATAATTATTAACCTTCTTACATTAATATACTTACTCATTTCCTGTACAACTACCCCGCCAAACGACACCCCTATTAAAACAATATTATCATGTTTTATATAGCGGTTCATCCTAAGCGCATAATCCTTGAGGGTTTCATCTGTACTCGGTATGATCCATTCCAGCATATGGCTTTCGAACTGATCTTCCGGCAATTTTATATACTCAAAGATGGCCGAGTTGGCCGCCAGCCCGGGCATAAAATAGACATGAATTATTTCCTTTTTTTCAGGCATAGCTTGGTTCACATTACAATGGCCTTAATTTTATATAAAGGCTTTTCTCAAATTTAAAAAGATTTTATCTCCTGTATGGAAATATCATAAAAAACAGTGATACCAAAGCTCCTTTAGTACGTGGTTAAAACTTTGATTGCTTTATGTGGAATATTCCTTTAACTTTGTATTCTATTAAAATATATAGTTTAGGTCGTAATGTTCCTTCAAAAAACATTAAAACCTTTTCTAAAATTTATCAAGATCAATGTAAGAAATATTTATTTGAAATTGATCTCTACACACGTTCACAAAAAAGGATACTTATAACTTAATTACTACAACGATGAATGAGGGAAATATTGTCATTACAAAAAATGAATTTTTAAGACAATTTGAAGCCGTATTGAAGGATGAGTTGGTAACCGTTGAATATTCCCAACAGGAAAGGAAAATTTTTCTCACCAAATTGACAATGCCCGATTTTCTTAAAGAGGAAGGGTATCTGGATCCATTTCTTGAAAATCTTTTAAGTCAAATTCAGGAAGGAACAGACAGGGTGGTACCTACAAGCCCTGAGATCGCAAAATTTATAAGGAAGCACAGAAGAAAGTATAAAGATCTACTTCCGGTAGGGATTAATATCTAAACTGTTTCCAGGGAATTTACATAACTAAACCGCACCAACCCGTCTTCATCTATCTTTTCCAGAACAATGGAATGTAACGTGTTTACAAGTTCTGGGTTCCAGTGGGTTTTTACTTTTACATAATTCTCTGTAAACCCATGAATAAATCCTTCTTTGTTCTCACTTTCAAAAAGAACAGTGTGAATAGAACCTAACTGGTTCTCATAAAAAGCCCTTCTCTTTTTTGCTGAAAGACCCCGTAGCATCCTGGATCGCTTTTTACGAATTTTTAGCGGAACCGGATTTTCCATTTCCGCAGCTGGAGTATTATCCCTTTCAGAATAGGCAAAAACGTGCAAATAAGAAATATTAAGTTCGTTCAGGAAATTATATGTCTCAAGGAAATGCTCCTCAGTTTCACCGGGAAAACCAACTATTACATCAACCCCAATACAGGCCTGAGGCATTACTTTTTTGATATGCGTTACCCTGTCTACATATACCTCTTTCATGTAGCGCCTGCGCATTGCTTTAAGGATCTCATTGGACCCGCTTTGAAGTGGAATATGAAAATGGGGAACAAATTTTTTGCTTTGTGAAACAAATTGAATGGTTTCATTTTTAAGCAAATTTGGTTCTATTGAAGATATCCTCAAACGTTCAATGCCTTCAACTTCATCCAAGGCTTTAACAAGGTCCAGAAATGTATGCTCGTGTTTTTTATTTCCGAATTCCCCTTTACCGTAATCCCCAATATTAACTCCTGTTAAGACGATCTCTTTAATTCCCTTTGCTGAAATTTCTGCTGCATTTTGAAGGACATTTTCAAGTTTATCGCTCCTGGAAATACCCCGCGCCAATGGAATGGTACAATAAGTACATTTATAGTCACAACCATCCTGTACCTTTAGAAACGCACGGGTCCTGTCACCAAAAGAATACGCACTTACATAAAAATCGGCTTCTTCTATCTCGCAGGAATGAATTTGTGCAAATTCACTCTTGGTTAGGTCATTTAAATAATCTGTGATCTTGAATTTTTCGGTAGCGCCCAGCACCAGGTCTACTCCATCAACCTCGGCGAGTTCTTCGGGTTTTAATTGAGCATAACATCCCACCGCAACAACAAACGCATCCTCATTTGCTTTTTGGGCCTGTTTTACAATGGATTTAAAGCGCTTATCTGCATTTTCGGTGACAGAACAGGTGTTGATCACATAGATATTGGCCCTTTCAGAAAAATCTACTCTTTCAAAACCTTCATTCTTAAAAGAACGGGCAATGGTAGATGTTTCAGAAAAATTGAGCTTGCAGCCCAGGGTATAAAAAGCTACTTTTTTTGGATCGCTCATCACCTGATCTTTTAATTTTTATGCTGAAAAAATTGGTGTGCAAATATACCTAGATTTATTGGTATGGAAAAACCCTGAAACAGGAATACAAATAACCGAAAGTTATTATTCCCTCCTCCATTGTTTGGTGTCCTCAAACACCTGTTCCAGGATGGCTTTATCTTCTTCGGTAAAATCAATATTTCTTCTGTTCATCACTACCTGAGCCACTTCAAAAGCTTTATTTGTTTTGAAAGTTGTCATCCCTGCACTCCCTCCCCAACTGAAACTGGGAATGAAATTTCGGGGAAATCCGCTTCCGAAGATATTAGCGCTCACTCCAACCACAGTGCCTGTATTAAACATGGTATTAATACCGCATTTGCTGTGATCGCCCATCATAAGTCCGCAAAACTGAAGTCCCGTTTTTGCAAAGCCTTCGGTTTCATAATCCCACAGGCGTACTTCGGCATAATTGTTCTTTAAATTTGAGTTATTGGTGTCGGCGCCCAAATTGCACCATTCACCAATTACCGAATTCCCAAGATATCCTTCGTGCCCTTTATTGGAATAGGAGAACATCACCGAATTATTGACCTCGCCCCCTACCCTGCAATATGGACCTATGGTGGTGGGGCCATAGATCTTGGCTCCCATTTTCACAACTGCTTCCTCGCAAAGAGCAAAAGGTCCCCTAATCAAAGAACCTTCCATTATTTCAGTTTTCACTCCTATATAAATGGGACCTGTAGAGGCATTTAATGTTGCAAATTCTACTTTTGCACCTTCCTCAATGAAAATATCTTCAGGGTTGATCACATTGTTTGAGGGTGGAATTATTTGACTCCTCCTGTCTTTGGTGAGCAGGTCAAAATCTGCCCGCAGGGCCTCCCCGTTTTTAGAGAATATATCCCAGGTATGCGCTATATAAAAAGGTTCCCCTTCCAGTTCTATTTGAGTGAATTCATTAAAATCTACTTCCTGATCTTCCAATGCATAAAAAGCCACTACATCTTCTCCATGAAAGATCGCCTGATCTTTCTCAAGATTTTCAATTTGAACTAAAACCTCCGGCGTAGGCATATAGGAGGCATTGATCATTATATTTTCCGGCATTTCTACCATAGGCCATTTGTGGGAAAGATAATCCTCGGTTACGGTAGATGTGGTAGTTCCTAACACTTTCTCCCATTTTTCACGGATGGTAAGGATCCCAATGCGAAGATCGGCTACCGGCCGGGTAAATGTGAATGGAAGCAACTGCTTTCTGGCTGAACCGTCAAATAAAATATAATTCATAAAATAATTTTAAGAAGGTAAATGTACGAGGAAAATCAAAAAACTGAATTCCCTCTCATTTTAATTAAGGAGGCGGAAAAATAAAAAATCGCTTAAAATTAAAAAAGCCCTCATTTCTGAAGGCTTTCAAGCTCGGATTACAAGAAATATTATTTCTTGAACTTAGAATATTTGTTTTTGAATTTATCAATTCTACCAGCCGTATCCAGTAATTTGGATTTTCCGGTGTAGAATGGATGAGAGGTTCTTGAGATCTCCATTTTTATCAATGGATACTCTTTTCCTTCAACTTCAATAGTTTCTTTGGTATTTGCAGTAGACTTTGTAAGAAACACCTCGTCATTTGACATGTCCTTAAATGCTACTAATCTATAATTTTCCGGATGGATTCCCTGCTTCATCGCTTTAATCTTTAAAATCGTGTTCGTTTTTCGAGTGGCAAATTTAAGCAATTTTACCAAATAACAAACAAATTCCCTGTGAAATTTTAAAAGACTTCAATTCCTACTTAATCCCCCACTGTATGTAACGTTTTATTATATTTGTTTACTAACCCGCATAACCAATCAATTAAAAAAATGGAAACTCAAAAAACCGAGGCGAAAAAATTTGTTCTTAACTACGGGGTATTATTAGGTATCCTTTCTGTTCTTATGGGTGTGATCATGTATGTCACTAATGCCTACCTTAATCCAAGCTGGATCTTTGGAACCATTAGCTTTCTCATTACTGTGGTAGTTATTTCTCTTGCAATACGCGCATACAAAACTGAAAATGAGGGATTCCTGGGTCTTGGGGAAGCTCTTAAAGTAGGGATTGGTGTTGCTGTGATTGGCGGCATTATTGGCGCTATCTGGATGTTTTTGCTTATGAATTATATAGAGCCAGAATATGCAAGTCAACTGGCAGAAGTGCAACGGGAAGCCATTATGGAAACCAATCCAAATATGACCGAGGCTCAAATGGAAACGGCGATGGAATTTAATGCTAAATTTAGTTCGCCCTATTTATTACTTGCCTTTTCCTTAATAGGTAGTTTATTCATGGGATTGGTAATTTCGCTTATCGCGGGACTTATCATGAAAAATAAAAACCCGTACCAGGCCTAGAAAAACTTATTGAATGCAATTATCTATAGTAATTCCGCTTCTTAACGAAGAGGAGTCGTTAACCGAATTATATAATTGGATTGTATCTGTGATGCAATCCAATTCTTATTCTTATGAAATAATTTTTATAGATGATGGCAGTACAGATGATTCCTGGAAGATCATTCAAAACCTTTCAGAAAATCACCCAGAAGTAAAGGGCATCAAATTTAACCGCAACTATGGGAAATCGCAGGCACTGCACGCTGGATTCCTTGCTGCCCAGGGAGAAGTTATTATCACCATGGATGCAGATCTTCAGGACAATCCAGAAGAGATCCCCGAGTTATACCGGATGATCAAGGAGGAAAATTATGATCTTGTATCTGGCTGGAAAAAAAAGAGGTATGACTCTGTAATCTCCAAAAACCTTCCTTCAAAACTCTTTAATGCCGCTGCAAGAAAAACATCGGGTGTAAAACTGCACGATTTTAATTGCGGACTCAAAGCTTACCACAAAAAGGTGGTAAAGAATATAGATGTGTATGGAGAAATGCACAGGTATATTCCGGTTCTCGCAAAAAACGCGGGATACGTAAAAATTACCGAAAAGGAGGTTAAACATCAGGCCCGAAAATACGGCAAAACCAAATTTGGAATGGAGCGCTTTATTAATGGCTTTCTTGATCTAATAAGTATATGGTTTCTTTCAAAATTCGGGAAAAGACCTATGCATCTCTTTGGTGCTCTTGGAGTTCTTATGTTCTTTTTTGGGTTTATAGCCGCAGCCTGGATAGGACTTTCCAAATTATATAAAATGTACCACGATCTTCCTAATATTCTGGTAACCCAAAACCCCTGGTTTTATATTTCCCTTATCTTAATGGTTATTGGAACTCAATTTTTTCTCGCGGGTTTCCTCGGGGAGCTTATTTTAAGAAGCAAGCGGGAAAAGGAGCAATACCTTGTGAGCAAAACAACGGGTATTTAGATTCAACTTTTCAGCATTAATCCTTATTTTTGTTGCTCAAAAATTCATTATGTCTATTATAAAACCAGAAATATATAAAAGTGCCCAAACCTGGCTTTCAGAAGTTTTTGATAAAGAAACCAGAGAAAGGGTACAACACCTTATTGACACAAACCCTGTAGAACTGGAAGAGTCCTTTTATAAGAATACTTCTTTTGGAACCGGGGGAATGCGGGATATTATGGGCGTAGGTCCCAATCGTATCAACAAATATACACTGGGAAAAAATACCCAGGGAATTTCCAACGTTCTTAAAAAGGAATTTCCCGGGGAAGAATTAAAGGTGGTGATTGCCTATGACTGCCGCAATAATAGCAAGGAACTTGCGCAGGTGGTAGCCAATGTTTTTTCTGCCAATGGGGTAAAGGTGTTCCTTTTTTCCGACCTCAGGGCAACACCCGTGCTCTCTTTCGCTGTAAGATATCTAAACTGCCACTGCGGAATCGTTCTTACTGCAAGCCATAACCCTCCCGAATATAACGGGTATAAGGTTTATTGGCAGGATGGCGGGCAACTGGTACCGCCCCAGGATAGTAAAATAATTGACGAAATTGGAAAACTTCAATATTCTGAGATTAATTTTGAAGCGAATGAAGACCTTATTGAACTTATTGATGTACAGGTAGACAAGGCATTTTTGGAAGCCTCTGTAAAAAACGGAAGTTTTGATACCCCACAACAAGCTAAAGATGATCTTAAGATCGTTTTTACTTCACTCCATGGGACGGCATCTACCGTAAATCCACAAGTCCTTGCCAAAGCGGGTTATAAAAATGTTTTTACGGTAAAGGAACAGGAAGAGCCCAACGGGAACTTCCCCACCGTAAAATCACCCAATCCCGAAGAACCTGAAGCGCTGGAAATGGCGCTTAAACTGGCTGAAGAAAAAAATGCCGATATAGTAATTGGTACAGATCCCGATGGGGACCGTCTTGGAATAGCGGTAAGGGATATGACTAACAATTTGATCCTCCTTAATGGAAATCAAACCATGGTAGTTATGACCTGGTTCTTATTGAAACAGTGGAAAAAACAGGGGAAACTGGATGAAAATTCCTTTGTAGCTTCTACCATAGTTTCTACCCCAATGCTTAAAAATATCACAGAAAGCTATGGGGCACAATATCATGAAGTGCTTACGGGTTTTAAATGGATCGCAAAAATGATCAAGGATAATCCCCAGCTTAATTTTGTAGGAGGCGGGGAAGAAAGCTTTGGGTTCATGGTGGGAGATTTTGTGAGGGATAAAGATGCTGCCACCGCTACCCTACTTGCCTGTGAGATCGCTGCACAAATGAAAGCAGAAGGAAGTTCATTTTACGGGAAATTGCTTGATCTTTATACTCAATTTGGATTATACCGGGAAGAATTGATCTCCCTGGTGAAAAAGGGAATTGAGGGTGAATTGCAAATAACCCAAATGATGATAGACCTTCGGGAAAATCCCTTAAAAGAAGTAAACGGGGAAAAGGTTGTATTAATTGAAGATTATCAGGCATCCACAACTCGTAATCTTCAGGATCATACTGAAGGAATTATTGATATTCCAAAATCTAATGTCCTTATATATTATACCGAAGAAGGGACCAAGATCGCGGCCAGACCAAGCGGTACAGAACCGAAGATCAAATTTTACATAAGCGTGAATACCAGCCTTGATTCTGTTGAAGAGTTTGACGAAGTAAACAGGCAGTTACAAAAAAGAATCGCCGGGATTAAAAAAGATCTACAGGTAGAATAAAACTTTTTAATGACATATTTCAGAAGAATTCTTGAATTTGCGAAGCCTTACAAGCGCTTTGCAATCCTTAATATTATATGTAATATTTTTTATGCGCTCTTTAGCACGCTTTCCTTTATAGCTTTAATACCGGTTATTAGAATTCTTGTGAATCCTGAAGAAAGGGTTGATGAAATTCCGGTTTGGAGCGGCTGGAGAGGTTCAAAAGATTACTATATAGATCTATTCAATTACAACGTAAGTCAGCGGGTTGCAGAGGATGAAGTTTCGGCCCTTGTATTTATTTGCGCCATTGTGGTCCTTTTGTTTTTCCTGAAGAATCTCTTTGGCTACCTGGCCGATTTCTTTATTACTTTCCTGCGAAACGGAGTGCTTCGGGACATTCGGGATGCATTGTATACCAAGATACTCCATTTGCCAATCGCCTATTTTTCTGAAAAGAAAAAAGGAGACACCATATCTCGTATCACGGCCGATGTGAATGAAGTACAGTTCTCATTCCTTTCAATACTGGAACTCATAGTAAGGGAACCCCTCACTATACTTTTCACCATCATTGCGATGTTGATGATAAGCCCTAAGCTTACCATTTTCGTATTTATATTTTTACCTGTCTCGGGTTATCTTATTTCCCTCATCGGTAAAAAATTAAAAGCCCAATCTCACCGGGCACAGGAAGAGAACGGTAATTTTTTATCTATTGTTGAAGAAACCCTTTCCAGTTTAAAAATCGTAAAAGGATTCAATGCTGAAGGTCAGTTTGAACAAAAGTTTAAAAGGTCAACCAATAATTTAAATTCGATTTTAAACAGTTTGGTAAACCGTCAAAACCTGGCCTCCCCGGCAAGTGAATTCCTGGGGATCTTTGTAATTGTGGTGATCTTATGGTTTGGTGGTAATATGGTATTGGTAGAAGGAACGCTGGATGCCGCAACTTTTATTGCATTCCTCGCTTTATCCTATAATATTTTGACGCCGGCAAAGCAAATTTCCAAAGCTTCCTACAGTGTAAAAAAAGGGAATGCCGCAGCAGAAAGGATCCTGGACGTATTGGCAACGACTTCTAACATTACAGATGCCCCGGATGCTATTGATTATAATGAATTTCAAGATGCAGTGGAGATTGAAAATATTAGCTTTAAATATGAAGAGGAGCTGGTACTTAAAAATTTCAGTCTAAGTGTTCCAAAGGGTAGTACTGTTGCACTTGTGGGTCAGTCCGGCAGTGGGAAATCTACCATTGCCAATTTAGTTACCCGTTTTTATGACGTTACTGAGGGAGCTATTAAAATAGACGGTCACGACATTAGGCATATAACCAAAAGCTCGCTTAGGGACCTTTTAGGCCTGGTTACCCAGGATTCTATCCTTTTCAATGATACGGTGATAAACAATGTTTCTTTAGGAAAACCAAATGCAACAGAGGAGGAAGTTATTGATGCCCTTAAAGTGGCCAATGCCTGGGATTTTGTAAAGAAACTTCCCAAAGGATTGGAGACCAATATTGGGGATAGCGGAAATAAATTAAGTGGCGGACAAAAACAACGCCTGTCAATAGCCCGGGCCGTTCTAAAGAATCCGCCAATAATGATCCTGGATGAAGCAACATCTGCCCTGGATACAGAAAGTGAAAAACTGGTACAACTTGCCCTGGAGAACATGATGAAGAATCGTACTTCCATTGTAATTGCCCATAGGCTTTCCACCATACAAAAGGCTGACTTTATAGCGGTGATGCATCACGGGGAGATAGTTGAACAGGGAACGCATGATTATTTACTCGAGAAGAACGGGGTATACAGGAAACTGGTTGAAATGCAATCCTTCGAATAATATTTAGCTTACTCCCAAAAAAAATGAACCTCACTTTCAAAAAAGTGGGGTTTTAAATTTAAAGCACAAAAAAATGGATGAAGTAGGTTCATCCATTTTTAAAATATTTCCACTTTGGGGCAAATGAAAATAAAGCTCAGATTCAATTAATTTTCGTTGGGGCAAAAAAAGATTAAATCGTATTGTTATATCAAAGATAAATTAAAATTTCATTTTACCAAAAAAATAATGCAAATAATCTTGTTTTTTTGCCTTTTATCGGATTCTGTATTAGTTTTCCTACAGCAAAGAAGGATTTTTCTTACAATTTTGAGCGTTTTATTTTTCCTACGATGATTAAGAATTCTATAACTTTAGCCTTTTAAGCAATATTAGTTGAAAACCGAAGAAGATCTTTTAATAGAGCAACTACAGGATCCCGAGCAGGTACACGCTGCCTTTCGGCAACTGCTTTCCCAGTACAAGGAACGATTGTACTGGCATATTCGGAATATTGTCAAAAACCATGACGATGCAGATGATGTTCTTCAGAATACATTTATAAAGATCTACCGGAATATAGATAATTTCAAAGCCGAAAGTAAATTATACTCCTGGATGTACAGGATCGCAACAAATGAGTCTATCACCTTTTTAACCAACAAGGCTAAAAAACTCCAGATCTCTTCAGAGGATTATCAAACCACCCTCATTGAAAATATTGAAAGCGATGTTTATTTTGAAGGAGATGAAATTCAGCTTAAACTACAGCGGGCCATTGCCCGGCTTCCCCAGAAACAACAACAGGTATTCAATATGAAATACTTTCAGGAACTCAAATACCGGGAAATGGCAGAGATTTTAGATACCAGCGAAGGCGCCCTTAAGGCTTCCTACCATATAGCGGCAAAGAAAATAGAAGAATATTTAAAAGGCTTTTAAACCTTTTTAAGGATAAAGAGTCAAATAACCAAATGAAAAAGAAGATGTTACCAGAGGATCAAAAAACAGGTTTTAGCATCCCCGAAAATTATTTCAGGGATTTTGAAGCGCGTTTAATGGATAGAATCAATGAACCTGAGGTATTGGGAGGAACTTATACGGGGCAACCCGGTTTTGCGGTACCCGAGAATTATTTTGACCAGCTTGAGAAACAGGTTCTTGACAAAGTTGAGAAAAAGAGGGAAACAACAAAGGTAATTCCGCTCTATCAAAGAAGGAAATTTTATTACGCCGCGGCTGTAGCCGCTGTATTTACAGGGATTATATCTACTTTGTTCTTCAACGCCCCGGGTGCCGATTTCACAATTGATTCCCTTGAACTTTCCGCTCTGGAAAATTACCTTGATGATGAATATATAAATATAGATAACAAGGAAATTTCTGTCTTTATGATAGATGACAGTTATTCATTTTACAATTTTAGCACCTCCAGGTTAAGTGACGAGGCGGTGTTGGAATACATTAGTGAAAATATTGAAGACCCCAATTTATTATTTGAATAACCATGAAATATACATTTACATTATTAATCCTGGCATTATTTGCTTTTTCCTCGCTACAGGCGCAGGATAAAAGTGAACACCGGGAAAAGATCAAGGCCTTAAAGGTTGCTTATATTACCCAGGAGTTAAATATGAATTCTGAGGTTGCCCAAAAATTCTGGCCGGTTTATAACCAGTATGAGGTTAAAAAGCGGGAATTGCATAAAAGGGAAAATGTTGACTGGTCAACCATTGGTACCATCAGTGAAGCCCGTGCCGAGGAAATGCTGAAGGAATACCTGGTAATTGAAAAGGAAGAATACACAATAAAAAAACAACTCTTCACCGACCTGAAAAAATTCTTAACAGCGAGGGAAATTATAAAGCTTCACGAACTGGAAGCAGAATTTCACCAGAAACTTATTAAGGAATACAGGGATAGAATGAAGGCAGAAAAGAAATAAGAATTTTTGAGTTGTTAGTTTTTTGGTTAATTAGTTGATTGTATATTCCGGATGAACTTCATCCGGAATATTTTTTTATACCAATAAGGGACCTTAAAAGTAAAACCCTGCCCTATTTGAATTTTAGTTTTGCGATCCTGTTGTTACCACCGGCATATGCGGTAGAATCTGTAACAAACCGAATAGTGTGAAATGCTTCGGTACTTAGAATATCCCAGGTTTCCCCACCATCGGCAGTATAAGAGATCCCTCCAGGGCCTACTCCTACAATTTCATTCCCTCCTCTTCCGGGTACATACCGCACTCCGCTTAAATAACCCGGTCCTTTTCCATCGCTAACAAGTTTCCAGGTTTTCCCTCCATCTTCTGTCACTGCTTTATTCCCGGTATTATCTTCAGGATTTGTATAATCTCCCCCGGCAATGATTCCTTTGCTGTTATTATAAAAATCCATACTATAACCACCACTTGTGGGCGTGCCTTGTTTTAATGGGGTGTCAAAAACCTCCCAGCTATTGCCTTTATCGCCGGTATAAAATATCCTGGAGCGCATACCGCCCGAAAGGATCCACGCATTATTCCCCGCTACGGCTATATTTGAATTACTGGCAGCAAATGCGGCCTCTCCTTCTACGGTAGCCGGTAGGATATCACAACTAAGTTTATTCCAGGTTTTACCCCCATCGCGCGTAATTATTATTGACAAACAAGTATCTGTAGGATCTCCCATGGCGATCCCCTCATTATCATTCCAAAAGGTCATGGCATCATAAAACACCTTTTCATTATCCTCCCTGTAAACCAGCTCCATACTTCCGGTATCGCCCGTTTTGTATAATAAAGCAGGATTCCCAACACTAAGCATAAAGAAATCATTCTCTGTACTGGCTACGGCCCTGAATTCAGGAGTTATTGAATCCTGTTCCTGGAGATTTACTTTAAAATCACCGGTCGCATCATTATAAAACCCAAACCAGCCCCTGTTGGATGCAAATGCCAGATTTGAGCCCATAACCTCAATTGCGCGCACGCTTACCGAATCCTGCAGGATGGTTTCAATTTCAACCTGTGAAAATGGCACGCGTTCCTCCTCTTTTTCCTTTGAACCACATCCTGCTAAAACAAGGATCATCAAATAGTATATACCTTTCATATTTACGAATTTGGATCAAAGATAAATTTTTCCGCAGCAAAAAAATGTACCTTTGCACCTTTAAAATAAAACTATGCGCTTACACAGGAATTTAGTATTTGCAACCATTGATGCTCTACAAGAGATCTTCAATGAAGGGAAATATGCCGATAAAACAATTGAAAAAGCCCTAAAACGTGATAAACGCTGGGGAGCGCGTGACCGTAGCTTTATTGCTGAAACCACCTATGAAATTGTTCGCTGGAAGCGTTTATATACTGAAATTGCCGAAGTTAAACCACCCTATTCCCGTGAAAACCTCTTTCGCATCTTTGCCGTATGGGCTACCCTGCGGGGAGTTACATTACCAGACTGGAAGCAAATTGAACCTACTCCTAGCAGAAAGATCAAAGGGAAATTTGACGAATTAAGCAAAATAAGAAAGTACAGGGAATCTATTCCCGATTGGTTGGATGAAATGGGCGTTAAGGAATTGGGCGAGAAAACATGGGAAAAAGAGATCCATGCCTTAAATGAGCAGGCACCTGTCATCCTGAGGGTAAACACCCTTAAAACCACTAAAGATAAATTGCGCAGCGCCTTAAAAGATGAAGGAATCGCCACGGAAGCTATAAAAGGTCATCCCGATGCCTTGCAACTGGAAGAGAGAGCCAATGTCTTTAAGACAGACGCATTTAAAAATGGCTTTTTTGAAGTACAGGATGCATCCTCTCAAATGGTTGCCCGCTTCCTTGAAGTAGAACCGGGAATGAGAGTTGTAGATACCTGTGCCGGCGCAGGAGGTAAAACCCTGCACCTTGCCGCGCTTATGGAAAATAAAGGCCAGATAATCGCTACAGATATTTACGAGAATAAACTCAAAGAATTAAAACGCCGTGCCAAACGTGCAGGAGCACACAATATAGATCCGCGTGCCATTGATTCTACCAAAGTGGTTAAAAAACTTTACGGCACTGCAGACAGGGTTCTTATTGACGCCCCTTGTAGCGGTCTTGGAGTTCTAAGCCGTAATCCTGATGCCAAGTGGAAATTACAGCCGGAGTTTATTGATAACATTAAAAAAACCCAAGAGGAGATCCTTGACCAGTACTCCAGGATCCTGAAACCGGGAGGAAAAATGGTATATGCGACCTGTTCGGTTTTACCATCTGAAAACCAGGAGCAGGTTGAAAAATTCCTTGCCAGGGAGGCCGGGAAAAATTTCAAACTTGTAAAAGAAGAAAAGATCCTTTCATCTGAAACAGGTTTTGATGGTTTTTATATGGCATTGCTGGAGAATACGGCAACCTCATAAATTAAAGCCCTTAAAATTCCAATTGCCATTTCATTTTTAATTCCTATCTTAAAAGTTAGTTTTAAAAAAATGAAAAAGGTAAAATATTTACTACTTCCCATTGTTGGTTTTCTCTTTTCCTGCGGAAATGATGATGCCATGCAACCCATTCTTCAGGAAGAGGATTTTTCTACCGACTTATTTTTTTCAGAATATGTTGAAGGCTCTTCTTTTAATAAAGCCCTGGAAATTGTGAATCTTACCGGTCGCATCATTGATCTTAATGCGGCTTCCTATTCCATAAAAAAGCAGGCAAATGGTGCCGGGGAATGGACCGGCGAGCTCCTGCTCACAGGATCTTTGCCTCACCGCACGGTATATGTAATAGGAAATGAAAATGCAGAGCTGCCAGAAATTATAAATAATTCAAATTTGCTGAAAGCCGGCTCACCGCTGGATTTTAACGGAAACGATCCCATTGGACTCTTTAAGGATGGGGTGCTTATAGATATTATTGGCAATTTTAATGATCCTGAAGATTTTGGCAAGGACCTCACCCTTCGAAGAAAATTTGAGGATACAGAGCCAACTGCCAATTTTAATGCTGCAAATTGGGAAACTTACGAGTTAAATAATGTTGAAGATCTGGGAGAGTACTATTAAATGGCCTAATAATATCTGTCAAACATAATTTTACCCATATCAATAGTCCAAAATATTCTTTTTTTCTACTCATACCTTTTACAGTTATTCTATCAAAAAATCTTAAATTTGGCCTTTCTCAAACAATACAAAACCAAGCAGAATGATCCTATTCTTCGGAACCCAATCCTCTAAGGTTTATGCAGTGCAAACGCACGCTTCACTTTCAGCAAAGGATATTTCAAAATTAAACTGGCTTTTTGGAAATGCTCAATACCTCAATAAATCTGCCCTGGCAGATTTTTTTATTGGGCCGCGTGCTGCAATGGTATCCCCCTGGAGCACCAATGCAGTTGAGATTACCCAAACAATGGGAATTCACGGTATTAAGCGCATTGAGGAGTTCCTGAAAGTGGATTCGAAATTTCACGATTTTGACCCCATGTTATCTCAAAAATTCAACGGGCTGGATCAGGATGTTTTTACTGTAAACGCAGTGCCACAACCGGTTTTGGAAATAGATAATGTTGATGCCTTTAACAAGCAGGAAGGATTATCATTGAATGCAGAAGAAGTACAATACCTGGAAAACCTTTCTAAAAAACTGGAGCGCAAATTAACAGATTCAGAGGTTTTCGGATTTTCGCAGGTAAACTCGGAACATTGTCGCCATAAGATCTTCAACGGAAGTTTTGTGATAGACGGGGTTGAGAAACCCTCTACCCTGTTTAAACTTATAAGAAAAACTTCAGAAGTTAATCCCAATGAAATAGTTTCAGCATACAAGGATAACGTGGCATTTATTAAAGGTCCTCGTGTAGAACAATTTGCTCCAAAAAGAGCTGATGTTCCGGAATATTATGAAAGCAAGCAATTTGAATCAGTTATCTCATTAAAAGCCGAAACTCATAATTTCCCTACCACTGTAGAGCCATTTAACGGAGCCGCAACAGGAAGTGGTGGCGAAATTCGCGACAGGCTTGCAGGTGGGAAAGGTTCTCTGCCATTGGCAGGAACGGCGGTTTATATGACCTCTTACTCAAGGCTGGAAAAAAACCGCCCCTGGGAAGATAAGGTTGCTGAAAGAAATTGGCTTTACCAAACTCCTATGGATATTTTGGTGAAGGCTTCAAACGGTGCATCAGATTTTGGAAATAAATTTGGCCAGCCGCTAATTACCGGGTCTGTACTAACCTTTGAACATAAAGAACATAACCGACTTATGGCTTTTGATAAAGTTATCATGCTGGCCGGGGGAATTGGTTATGGCAAAGCAGACCAGGCGATTAAAGATGTTCCAAAAAAAGGAGATAAAATTGTGGTGCTGGGTGGTGATAACTACCGAATAGGAATGGGTGGTGCCGCAGTATCTTCAGCAGATACAGGTGAATTTAGTACCGGGATAGAACTTAACGCGGTACAACGCGCCAACCCCGAAATGCAAAAGAGAGCCGCCAATGCCATTCGCGGAATGGTGGAGCGGGATAATAACCCAATTATTTCAATTCACGACCATGGAGCCGGCGGGCATTTGAATTGCCTTAGCGAGCTGGTGGAAGAAACAGGAGGAAATATAGATCTTGATAAATTGCCGGTTGGAGATCCTACCCTTTCTGCCAAGGAGATCATTGGAAATGAATCTCAGGAAAGAATGGGACTTATAATTGCGGAAAAGGACATGGATATCCTGCAACGCATTTCCGAGCGGGAAAGAGCCCCAATGTATAATGTAGGGGAAGTAACAGATGATCATAATTTTATTTTTCAGAGCAAAAGCAATGGGGAAAAACCTATGGACCTGGCTCTGGCAGATATGTTTGGCAGTTCTCCCAAAATTGTGATGAATGACAGCACAATAAAGCGTGAATTTGAAGATGTGCAATATGCCCCGGATAAAATAAATGAATATCTGGACCAGGTTTTACAGCTTGAAGCCGTGGCCTGTAAAGACTGGCTTACCAATAAAGTAGACCGCTGTGTGACCGGTAGGGTTGCAAAACAACAAACTGCAGGGCCACTTCAATTACCGCTTAACAATTGCGGGGTAATGGCTTTGGATTACAACGGGAAGGAAGGAATTGCCACCTCCATAGGCCACTCCCCTGTTTCGGCACTGGTAGATCCTGTTGCAGGCTCCAGAAATTCCATTGGAGAGGCACTTTCCAATATTGTCTGGGCTCCACTTGAAAAAGGTTTGAAATCTATATCACTTTCAGCCAACTGGATGTGGCCAAGCAATAATGAAGGGGAAGATGCCCGACTTTATGAGGCGGTCCAGGGAGTATCAGATTTTGCAATAGCGCTGGGAATCAATGTTCCCACCGGAAAGGATTCCCTTTCCATGAAACAAAAATATAAAGACGGGGAAGTTTTATCACCGGGAACCGTTATAATTTCGGCTGCAGGACATTGCGATGATATTACCAAAGTTGTGGAACCCGTTTTCCAAAAAAATGGAGGACCGGTTTATTACATTAATCTTTCCGGAGATACATTTAAACTTGGGGGTTCCTCCTTTGCCCAGATCCTTAATAAGGTTGGAAAAGAAGTTCCCAGCATTAAAGACGACAAAAATTTCGCAACCACTTTTAATACCATTCAGGCTCTTATAAAGCAAGACCTTATTCTTGCGGGCCATGATGTTGCTTCAGGAGGTTTAATTACTACCCTTTTAGAAATGTGTTTTGCCAATGTTGATCTGGGTGCAGATCTTGATCTTTCGGCTCTCAAAGAAAAGGATTCGGTAAAGCTTTTATTCAATGAAAACTGCGGAATTGTTTTTCAGGCAATGGATGCTTCCGTAGAAACACTTTTCAAGGAAAATGGAATTGAATATTTCAAAATAGGTACTGTGACCGAAGGTGATACCCTAAACATTAAAAATGGAGAAGACATCTTTGAGTTTGATGTGAACGCCCTGAGAGATACCTGGTATAAAACATCATTTTTACTGGATAAAAAACAAAGCGGAACAGACCTGGCCACCCAACGTTACCAGAACTATAAGCACCAGCCGCTTACATATAAATTCCCTGATACCTTTACGGGAAAACTTCCGGTGATTGATCCTACTAAACCAAGGATAAAAGCCGCAATTATTAGAGAGAAAGGGTCAAACAGCGAGCGCGAAATGGCCCGGGCCATGTACCTGGCAGGCTTTGATGTTAAGGATGTGCATATGACAGATCTTATAAGCGGACGCGAGACCCTGGAGGATATAAAATTTATAGCGGCCGTAGGAGGATTCTCCAATAGCGATGTTCTGGGAAGTGCCAAAGGCTGGGCCGGAGCATTTCTTTACAACGAAAAAGCAAAAGCAGCCCTTGATAACTTCTTTAAAAAGGATGATACCTTATCTATAGGAGTTTGTAATGGTTGCCAGTTATTTATTGAACTGGGGCTTATCAATCCGGACCATGACCAGAAACCAAAGATGCTGCACAACAAATCCAAAAAATTTGAATGCACCTTTACCTCAGTTGAGATCCTGGATAACAGGTCTGTAATGCTGGGTTCACTTGCAGGAAGTAAACTCGGGATCTGGGCAGCTCACGGGGAAGGAAAATTTGGATTGCCCTATGAAAAGGAGCGATATAATATTGTGGCAGAATACGGTTATGATAAATATCCCGCAAACCCCAATGGCTCGCATTTTAATACTGCTATGATGGTAGATGATACGGGAAGGCACCTGGTTATGATGCCTCACCTGGAACGGTCCACATTTCAGTGGAACTGGGCCTATTATCCAAAAGGCAGAAAAGATGAAGTAAGCCCGTGGATGGAAGCATTTGTAAATGCACGAAACTGGCTGGAAGCTAACTCAGCAATATAAATTTCTTAAATATAATTTCCGAAACCCCTTTTTCTTAAAGGGGTTTTAGTTTTTCATTCAACTTGTATCTTGCCCTGGTAAGCAATTTTTGTTTTCTAATTAATTATTCTTCAGGTTATTGTAAAGGTTTGCTTTAAGACTCGATTTCTGCGTGTAAAGGAGAAAAAGGGAAAATTTCAGAAATCATAAGTTTTTAATGCAATCTTTACATCCTTTTTTAAAAAATAGATTTGAAATACCCCGTTAAATTCCTATTTTGCAGGGAATATCTTATTAAACTACCTCATGATCCAAATAAAAAGACTCTTTGATTTTCCCTATTATCAATTGGAAAACTCCCCTCTTGAAAAATCATTAGGGACTAAATACAATGGTACCTGGGAAACTTTATCTACCCAAAAGTATATTGATAAAGCTAATACTATAAGCAGGGGTTTGCTTCGCCTTGGGGTAAAACCAAATGATAAAATCGCGGTCATCTCGTCTTCCAACAGGACAGAGTGGAATATTATGGATATTGGAGTGCTTCAGCTTGGTGCCCAGAACGTACCTATATATCCCACAATTTCTGAAGAGGATTATGAATATGTTCTTAACCATAGTGAGGCTACCTATTGCTTCGTTTCTGATGTGGAAGTCCTTGAAAAAGTGAGAAGCATTCAGCATAATACACAGCTAAAGGAAGTGTTTAGTTTTGATGCAATTGAAGGTTGTAAAAACTGGAAAGAAGTTCTTCAGCTTGGGGCAGATGAAAGCAATCAGCCCGAAGTTGAGAAATTAAAAGACCAGGTAAAACCGGAAGATCTAGCCACGCTTATTTATACTTCCGGTACAACCGGTAGACCTAAGGGTGTTATGCTTTCTCATAATAATATTGTAAGCAATGTATTGGCAAGTGCGAGCAGGGTTCCCTTCGAATTTGGAACGTATACAGCTTTAAGCTTTCTGCCGGTGTGCCATATTTTTGAGCGAATGATCATGTACCTGTATCAATATTATAGTGTATCCATATATTTTGCCGAATCTATTGAGAAAATAAGCGATAACCTTAAGGAGGTTCAACCGCACGTGATCACAGCCGTTCCAAGATTGCTTGAAAAGGTTTATGATAAGATCATTGCAAAAGGAACAGCCCTTGGTGGTGTAAAACAAAAATTATTTTACTGGGCAGTAGAGCTGGGACTTCAATATGAACCTTATGGAGCAAATGGCTGGTGGTATGAAACTAAATTAAATATTGCCCGAAAAATAATTTTTTCCAAGTGGAAAGAAGGTTTGGGAGGGAATATAGAGTTAATTGTTTCCGGAAGCGCTGCGTTGCAACCACGATTGGCAAGGGTTTTTGCCGCGGCTGAAATTCCGGTAATGGAAGGATACGGCCTAACCGAAACCTCTCCTGTAATTGCCGTTAACGACCAACGCAACAACGGATTTAAAATTGGAACCGTAGGGAAAGTTATAGACAAGGTAGAAGTAAAAATTGCCGAGGATGGAGAGATCCTTACAAAGGGACCAAATTTAATGCTGGGCTATTATAAAGACCCTGAAAAAACAAATGAAGCAATTGATGCTGATGGATGGTTCCATACCGGAGATATAGGGGAAATTGACAACGAAGGATTTCTTAAGATCACAGACAGGAAAAAGGAGATGTTCAAAACATCTGGAGGAAAATATGTTGCTCCGCAGCTTATTGAAAACACGATGAAACAATCCCGTTTTATTGAACAGATAATGGTAATTGGAGAGGGAGAAAAAATGCCTGCAGCATTTATTCAACCCAACTTTGAATTTGTTCAGGAATGGGCCAAAAGAAAAGATTTAAATATTGGAACCACCAATGAGGAAATAATTTCCCATCAGGAAGTGATAGACCGCATCCAGGAGGAAGTAGATTTTTACAACACCAAGTTCGGTCATTGGGAAAAGGTGAAGAAATTTGAACTTACGCCCGATGTTTGGAGTATTGAAGGGGAACACTTAACACCTACTATGAAATTAAAGAGAAGAAATATAAAAGCCCTTTACGAAAGCTTATATAATAAGATCTACGAGAAATAATAATTTTTAATAATTGATATCAATGCCCGGAAAGTAATTTCCCGGCATTGTTTATTTGATTAATTTTATAAACAATTTTGAACTCACCCTATGAAAGAATATATAGCTTCAACCGGCCGGTATGAAAAAATGGACTATCGCCGATGTGGCAAAAGTGGTATTCTTCTACCGTTAATTTCCCTGGGCCTGTGGCACAACTTTGGGAACAACGATGATCTAAGAATTGCCCGGGAGATTTTGAGAAGTGCTTTTGATAATGGAATTACACATTTTGATCTTGCCAATAATTACGGACCTCCATTTGGGTCGGCAGAGAGCAATTTTGGAAAGATGTTCAGGGAAGACTTTGCCGGTTATCGCGATGAAATACTGATCTCTACCAAGGCTGGCTGGGATATGTGGCCCGGACCTTACGGTAATTTTGGTTCCCGTAAATATTTAATTGCCAGTCTTGACCAATCCTTGATGAGAATGGGGTTGGATTATGTAGATATTTTTTACCACCACCGGCCAGATCCAGATACTCCCCTCGAGGAAACAATGGGGGCCCTGGACCAGATTGTTCGCCAGGGAAAGGCGCTCTATGTGGGAGTTTCCCAATATTCACCGGAAGACACATTAAAGGCATCTAAGATCTTAAAGGATCTTGGCACTCCTTTTCTCATACATCAACCCAGGTATAATATGCTGGACCGTTGGGTGGAAGATGGTTTGCTGGACACTCTGGAGGAAATTGGAGTAGGAAGTATTGTTTTTTCACCGCTGGAACAGGGCATATTAACATCCAAATATTTAGAGGGTATTCCTGAAAATTCCCGTGCGGCAATTAAAGGTGGATACCTTGACAGCTCAAGGATTACAGCCCAACTGATGGATAAGGTGAAAAAATTAAATGAAGTTGCCTTGAATAGAAATCAATCCCTTGCCCAGATGGCTGTTTCCTGGTTGCTCAAAGATGCCAGGGTTACCTCAGTACTTGTGGGTGTAAGCAGTGTAGCGCAACTTGAAGATAATATTAAGGCCATATTGAATCTCGAATTTTCAGTTCAGGAACTTGAAAGGATAGAAAGTATTCTACAAAAAGATATTATATGAGTCCAAAGTGTTTAAAACCCTGGAACCAAGCTGATTATTTCGCGTAATATTCTTATTTTATTTATTAATAATTTGTTAAACTCTGCCCCTGTGCAGAGTTTTCCTATTGTATTTGGTCTAAATTTAATACAATCTGTCTAAAAGAATAAAATTTTCCTCATTTACTATGCACGCATAATATAATTTTCTTAACTTTGAGAAAATCATTTTTCTTAATGAAGGAAAAAACCATTGATTATGTATTAAGGGCCACATGGATGGCCGTTTCAAAAATGTATAATGAAGAAGCCGGGAAAGCAGGTAGCACTATGGCTACCGGTTTTGCTTTGCTTAGCATAGATCCTGAAACAGGTACCCCCTCTACCTCTCTTGGCCCAAAAATGGGTATGGAAGCCACAAGTTTATCCCGGATCTTAAAATCAATGGAGGAAAAGGGCCTTATTATAAGAAAAAAACATCCTAAAGACGGCCGGAGTGTTTTGTTACACCTTACCACTTTTGGGAAAGAAATGAGGGAATATTCAAAAGGAGTTGTCTTGCAGTTTGACGAGGCGGTAAAAGAAGCTGTTCCCGAGGAAGATCTTAAGGTCTTTATTCGGGTTGCCAATACTATTATGGATCTTATTCTAAACAAAAAGATCTACAACCAGGATACAAAAATTAAATAAAGAAAACGCCTCCTGATACAAGAAGCGTTACAAATATAACTACCAAAGTATGAAACGAAGAATTAACAAAGTTGCAATTATTGGTTCAGGAATTATGGGAAGTGGTATAGCCTGCCATTTCGCCAATATTGGCGTGGAGGTTTTACTCCTTGATATTGTACCCAGAGAGCTCAATGAGCAGGAAAAAAAGAAAGGCTTAAGCCTGGAGGACAAACAGGTGCGTAACCGCCTTGTAAATGATGCATTACAGGCAGCCTTGAAATCAAAGCCCTCCCCTATTTATCACCAGGATTTTGCCCGACGAATAAAAACAGGAAATCTGGAAGATGATATTGCGAAAGTTTCCAATGTAGACTGGATCATTGAAGTTGTGGTTGAAAGACTCGATATTAAGAAAAAGGTTTTTGATGACCTTGAAAAACATAGAAAACCGGGTACATTAATTACATCCAATACTTCCGGGATCCCTATTCAGCAAATGAGTGAAGGGCGCAGTGATGATTTCAAAAAACACTTTTGCGGTACTCACTTCTTCAACCCACCTCGTTATCTAAGATTATTTGAGATCATTCCCGGGCCGGAAACTTCAGAAGAGGTTCTGGATTTCCTGAATGAATATGGAGAAAAATTCCTTGGAAAAACTTCAGTAGTGGCCAAAGACACTCCTGCGTTTATTGGAAACCGAATTGGTATTTTCAGCATCATGAGCCTTTTCCATATGGTAAAGGAAATGGATATGACCATTGAGGAAGTAGATAAACTTACCGGTCCGGTCATAGGAAGGCCAAAATCGGCCACCTTTCGCACCGTAGACGTGGTGGGACTTGACACTTTGGTACACGTAGCCAATGGATTACACAAAGGGGTGCCGCAGGATGAGCAACACGATCTTTTTGCATTGCCTGATTTCATAGATACTATGGTGAAAAATGAATGGTATGGCAGCAAAAGCGGACAAGGCTTTTATAAGAAAGTAAAAAATGAAGATGGTAGCAGTGACATTCAATCCCTGGACCTCAATACTATGGAATACCGGGCAGGTAAAAAAGCCAATTTTGCAACCCTGGAGCAGACGAAGACCATAGAAAAAG
Source organism: Gillisia sp. (assembly GCA_039989915.1). Lineage (GTDB taxonomy): Bacteria > Bacteroidota > Bacteroidia > Flavobacteriales > Flavobacteriaceae > Gillisia. The sequence continues at coordinate 106,683 of JBDXGW010000002.1, read as the reverse complement.
TTGAAGACCGATTTAAAGTCCTTATTAAAGGAAAAGATAAAGCAGGTGAGTTTTACCGAAAAAATCTTGCAGCTCTTTTTGCGTATGTCTCCAACAGGATCCCTGAGATCACAGATGAACTTTATAAGATTGATGATGCCATGCGAGCCGGCTTTGGCTGGGAACAGGGTCCTTTCCAAATATGGGATGCTGTAGGCGTTAAAGAAGGTATTGAAATGATGAAAGCAGAGGGTTATTCACCTGCTGCCTGGGTAAATGAAATGATTGAAAGCGGGAACCAAAGTTTCTATACTGTTAAAAACGGGAATACCTATTATTATGATATTCCGGCAAAAGAACAAACCAAAGTTCCGGGGCAGGATGCCTTTATTCTGCTTGACAATATCAGGGAATCAAAACAGGTATTTAAGAATAGTGGAGTTGTGGTTGAAGATCTTGGCGACGGGATCCTTAACGTGGAATTCCGCAGTAAAATGAATTCCATTGGAGGTGATGTCCTGGATGGCCTGAATAAGGCAATTGATCTTGCAGAAAGAGATTACCAGGGACTTGTGGTTGCCAACAACGGAAAGAATTTTTCTGTAGGTGCCAACATAGGAATGATATTTATGATGGCGGTAGAACAGGAATATGATGAATTAAATGCCGCGGTAAAATATTTTCAGGATACAATGATGCGTATGCGCTACTCCTCTATTCCTACTGTAGCAGCACCCCATTCAATGGCTCTGGGAGGAGGTTGTGAACTAACCCTCCACGCAGATATGGTAGTAGCCGCAGCCGAAACTTACATAGGATTGGTAGAATTTGGGGTTGGGGTAATTCCCGGCGGGGGTGGTTCCAAGGAAATGACCCTGCGCGCGTCAGATACTTTTGAAAAGGATGATGTTGAATTGAACAGATTGCGGGAATATTTCCTAACCATAGGAATGGCCAAGGTATCAACATCGGCTTATGAAGCTTATGATCTTGGAATCCTTAAAAAAGGTAGGGACATTGTGGTTGTTAACCCCGATAGGCAATTGGCAATTGCCAAGAAACATGCCTTGCTCATGGCCGAGAATGGTTACACCAAACCCATTATGCGTACAGACATAAAAGTATTGGGAAGACAGGCCCTTGGTGCTTTTTATGTAGGAACAGATCAAATGTTCGCCGGAAATTATATTAGTGAACACGATAAGAAGATTGCCAATAAACTGGCTTATGTAATGGCCGGAGGGGATCTTTCTGAAGCTTCCTATGTAAGCGAGCAATATCTCCTGGACCTGGAACGCGAAGCATTCCTTTCTTTGGCGGGAGAAAGAAAAACCCTGGAAAGATTGGAGCATATGATTAAGAAAGGGAAGCCGTTAAGGAATTAGATCCGGGAATCTAGAATCTAGAGCCTGGACTAAAAGAAACTAGACCCAAATGGCAAGACATAATTTTAAAAAATTAAAAATCTGGCAGGAAAGTATTGAGCTCGTTGGTCTTAATTACAAGCTTACCAAAACTTTTCCTGAAAGTGAGAAATATAATTTAGTTTCTCAAATGAACCGATGTGCTATATCTATCCCTTCTAATATTGCAGAAGGATCAAGTAAAAGTACGGACAGACATTTTAAGAAATTTTTAGAAGACAGCCTGGGCTCAGCATTTGAATGGGAGACACAATTAATTGTAGCTCCTAACGAAAACCTTCTGCCATCTGAGAATTTCAAAGATCTGGAAAATAAAATATTACAATTGCAGAAGATGATTGGTGCAATGATAGACAATCTGGAAAAAAAATAAGTCTAGATTCTAGATTCAAGATTCTAGAGTCGCATTTAAAAAAAATAATCAAATTATGACAAGAACAGCTTACATCGTAAAAGCATATAGAACCGCCGTAGGCAAGGCACCACGGGGGGTATTTAGGTTTAAAAGACCAGATGAACTCGCGGCAGAAACCATCTCATATATGATGGAACAGTTGCCGGATTTTGACAAAACCAGAATTGACGACGTAATTGTTGGAAATGCAATGCCGGAGGCCGAACAGGGCTTAAATGTTGGAAGGTTTATCTCTTTGATGGGATTAAAGACAGAGGACGTTCCGGGAATGACGGTTAACCGTTATTGTGCATCGGGACTTGAGACCATTGCAATAGCATCTGCCAAGATCCAGGCTGGAATGGCACATTGTATTATTGCCGGTGGAGCGGAAAGTATGAGTTATATCCCCATGGGTGGGTATAAACCGGTTCCAGATTATAAAGTTGCCAAGGAAGGCAATGAAGATTATTACTGGGGAATGGGCTTAACTGCAGAGGCTGTAGCCAACCAGTATAAAGTAAGCAGGGAAGACCAGGATGAATTTGCTTATAATTCACATCAAAAAGCCCTGAATGCTCAAAAAGAAAATAGATTTCAGGACCAAATAGTTCCCATTAAAGTGGAGCAAATCTATGTTGATGAAAACAACAAAAAACAAACCCGAACATATACTGTAAATCAGGATGAAGGTCCGCGAGCTGATACTTCAAAAGAACTCCTGGCCAAACTAAGACCTGTCTTTGCTGAAGGTGGAAGTGTTACGGCGGGAAATTCCTCGCAAATGAGTGATGGAGCCGCTTTTGTTATGGTAATGAGCGAGGAAATGGTAAAAGAACTAAATCTTGAACCAATTGCAAGATTGGTAAGCTATACTCCGGTTGGGTTGGAACCAAGGATCATGGGTATGGGGCCCGTGTATGCAATTCCGAAAGCTTTAAAACAGGCAGGTCTAAAACAGGATGATCTTGAATTAATAGAGCTTAACGAGGCCTTTGCCTCCCAGTCGCTTGCGGTAATGCGGGAACTGGGATTGGATCAAAGCAGGGTGAATGTAAATGGCGGAGCAATTGCGATGGGCCACCCACTGGGTTGCACGGGAGCCAAACTTTCTGTCCAGATCTTTGATGAAATGCGAAAACGAGACCTAAAGAACAAATACGGGATGGTCACCATGTGTGTTGGAACAGGGCAAGGTGCAGCAGGAATTTATGAGTTTCTTTCATAGGTAAAATCGAAGAATATCAAAAGTTATAGTGTTAAGAAAAGATCTTGATACAGGGATAGGAAAATATATTCCTTTCCAAAAATACCAATAATAACGAACCAGAATTATGAATACACAAACAAACAACAAAAAGGAACTTATTCGGGGTGGGCAGTTCCTTGTTAAGGAAACAAAAAGCGAACACGTTTTTACTCCTGAAGATTTTACAGATGAACAAAAAATGATGCGGGATTCTGTACGGGAATTTGTTGACCGTGAAATTTGGCCCCACAAGGAAGAATTTGAAAAGAAAAATTACGCACTAACCGAGGAGTTGATGCGCAAAGCCGGGGATATGGGTTTCCTTGGAGTTTCTGTACAGGAGGAATATGGGGGCCTTGGAATGGGGTTTGTAACCACTATGCTGGTAGTAGATCATATTTCGGGTGCAACAGGGTCTTTTTCAACAGCTTTTGGAGCTCATTCGGGAATTGGCACTTTACCTATTTCCCTGTATGGCACAGAGGAACAAAAGAAAAAATATTTGCCTAAACTTACCAGCGGGGAATGGTTTGGATCTTATGCCTTAACTGAACCGGGAGCGGGAAGTGATGCCAATAGCGGTAAGACTAAGGCTGTACTTTCTGAAGATGGCACCCATTATAAGATCACCGGCCAAAAGATGTGGATCTCAAATGCAGGATTTTGTGATTTGATGATCGTTTTTGCCCGTATTGAAGATGATAAGAATATCACCGGATTTATTGTTGAATATGACAGGGATAACCCAAACGGGATCTCATTAGGTGAGGAAGAAAAAAAATTGGGGATCCATTCCTCCTCTACCCGACAGGTATTTTTCAACGATACAAAGGTACCGGTAGAAAATATGCTTTCTGAGCGTGGCAGCGGATTCAAAATTGCGATGAATGCGCTTAATGTTGGACGTATAAAACTGGCAGGTGCTTGTCTTGACGCGCAGCGCAGGGTAATAGATACCGCCGTGAAATATGCCAATGAACGTGTGCAGTTTAATACTCCCATTGCACAATTTGGAGCTATAAAATCCAAGCTTGCCGAGATGGCAGCATCTGCCTATGTTGGTGAAGCAGCTTCCTATCGTGCTGCAAAAGATATTGAGGACCGGATCTCAATAAGGCAGGAAGAAGGTGAATCGCATCAGGATGCCGAACTTAAAGGAGTTGAGGAATTTGCTATAGAATGTTCTATCCTGAAAGTGGCAGTTTCAGAAGATCTTCAAAACTGTACAGATGAAGGAGTACAGATCTTTGGTGGCATGGGATTCTCTGCAGATGCTCCTATGGAATCTGCCTGGAGAGATGCCCGTATTACACGTATCTATGAAGGAACCAATGAAATTAACCGAATGCTTTGTGTGGGAATGCTGGTTAAAAAAGCGATGAAAGGTCATGTAGACCTTTTGGGTCCTGCTACCAAAGTTGGAGAAGAACTTACAGGAATTCCATCCTTTGACAAACCGGATTATTCTGAATTATTTGCTGAAGAAAAAGAGATCCTCAAAAACCTTAAAAAAGTATTTTTAATGGTGGCCGGAAGTGCGGTGCAAAAATTTGGTGCTGAACTGGAGGAACATCAACAACTACTGCTTGCCTCCGCCGATATACTTATAGAAATCTATATGGCCGAATCGGGTATTCTGCGTACCGAAAAAAATGTAAATCGTTTTGGGGAAGATTCTCAGAAAGAACAAATTGCCATGGCCAGATTATATTTATATCATGCCGTTGATACAATTAACAGCCGTGCTAAAGAAGGAATTATTTCTTTTGCAGAAGGTGATGAACAACGTATGATGTTAATGGGTCTTAAACGTTTCACCAAATATCAGAACCATCCAAATATTGTAGAAATGAGAAACCTTATTGCAGATAAGGTAATTTCAGAAAACACATATGCATACTAACTTTGATCTATTTTCATTATTAGATCTGTTTTTGTTCATTAAAACCATCCCCCTGGGGATGGTTTTAATTTTTAGACAAATTTCAAAATTGGTTTAAAAGCTAAATTTTAAACTTGTGGGATCAGGTCTTCTTCCGGGATAAGACCCTGTGAAAAATTTGCCGCTGTTTCTATAAGTGCCAAATGGGAATATGCCTGCGGGAAATTTCCCAAAAGCCTTTTGGTTTCAAAATCTATATCCTCGCTGAATAATCCCAAATGATTGCTGTAGGAAAGCAGGGTATCAAACATTTCCTTTGCCCGTTGCCGCTCCCCTATTTTATAAAGACTGTCAATAAACCAGAAGGTACATATGGTGAAAGATGATGTAGGAGTACCAAAATCATCCTGATTCCTATAGCGGTACAGCAGGCCGTCGCGACATAAATGCTTTTCTGTCGCTTTCACCGTGCTTACAAATCTTGGATCCTTTGCTTTAATAAAACCATATTGCTCCATTAAAAGTGTGGAAGCATCAAGATCTTTAGAGCCATAAGATTGGGTGTAGGCACCAACCTCTTCATTCCATCCGTTGTTATAGATATCATTATAGATGTCGGTGCGCAGCGCTTTCCATTTTTCATCATGAATACCTTTACGCAGGATCTGGCCTATTTTAATTGCCCTGTCTATTGCCACCCAGCATAAAAGCTTACTGAAAACAAAATGCCTGTCCTCTGTTCTTAATTCCCAGATGCCTTTATCGGGCTGCGTCCAGTGATTTTCTACTATTTTCACAATCCCCCTGGTGATGGTCCAAAGCTCTTCGCTGTTCTCAAGGGATGTTTCAAACTGTATGAACTGCTGGTAGATAACTTCCATCAGGATCCCGTAAATATCATTTTGTTTTTGAATGTAAGCCGCATTACCAATCCTTACCGGTTTGGAACCTTCATATCCGTCAAGGTGAGAAAGTATATGTTCAGTTAATTCCTTCTCCCCATTGATCCCGTACATGATCTGGATCTTTTCATCCTTATGAGGAATAAGATCTATAATAAACTGAAGAAATCCCTTTGCCGATTTTGTGTGCCCCAGACCGGCCATAACTTTAATAACCATGGAAGCATCCCTTATCCAGCAAAAACGGTAGTCCCAGTTTCTTTCCTCTCCAATTGTCTCAGGCAGGGAAGTCGTTGCGGCTGCTACAACCGCCCCGGATTTTTCAAAAGTAAGCGCCTTTAAAACCAAGGCACTCCTCAGGATCTCCTCATTGTACTCTGTATAGGTGGTGGTTTTTTCACTCCAGTTCATCCAGTACGTTTTAGTACGCTGGAATTTTAAATAAGTGCGATCAAGGCTTTGAGTAATTAGTTTTTCATGGTAACCTAACAACAGATACGCATTGCTTTCCAATGTAAACTTTTCATTTTGAAGGATCTTATCCAGATCCAGGCTGGAATACATGTAAAGAGAATCGTATTTCCCTTGCTGGGTAAAACTTTTAATATATTCACCTTTGTTCTCATTAAAGGTGGTTTCTCTTGAGAACTCCAGGCGGGGGTCATACAACACTTTAAATTCCGGTCTTCCCTTTAATAGCCTAATAAATCTTATAATATCGGGCGGGGAATAAAAGGAACCATCTTCCCTTTCATATCGGGGCATAAAATCTATTAGCTGAAAAGAATCTGTCCCGTTGTCATATACGGTGCTTATAATATTGGTTTTCCAGATATATTCCTGGGTGATTGCATAATCTTCAGAAACATCAATAGAAAAACTTCCACCTATTTTCTTGTCAAGAAGTTTGGAAAAAATTCCGGCCGAATTAAAATGCGGTAAACAACACCAATCAATAGACCCGGTTTTTGATACCAGCGCAGCACTCTTTCCATTCCCTATAATCCCGTAATCTAAATTTTCCATGAATCTTAAAGTTCTTTTAAAAGGATGGCAAAGTAACCACAATTTCGGAAATTTAGAAAAAAAGGACTATACCTTAACAGACTATAAAAATTATTATGAGCAAAACAATCATCATTTCCAATAGATTACCGCTCCAGGTAAATATAGAAAATGATAATTTAGAAGTTACTCCCAGTGTGGGAGGACTGGCCACAGGACTTAAATCTTTTCATCGTGATGGAGATAGCATTTGGATTGGATGGAGTGGCCTTACAGAGGAGGAGATCCCGAAAAAACTAAGAGAAAAGGTACAGAGTGCAGCCAGAAAAGAGGCTTGTATCGCAGTTAATTTTACTTCAGAAGAAATAGACGGATTTTATTATGGCTTTAGCAATAGAAGTATCTGGCCCTTATTTCACTATTTCATGGAATATACTGAATGGGATGCCCAACACTGGGAAATTTACAAAAAGGTAAATCAAAAATATGCTGATGTTGTGGTTGAACATTACCGCGATGGAGACAATATTTGGGTTCATGATTACCAACTGTTGCTGGTGCCTCAAATGATTAGGGAGAAACGTCCCAATGCATCTATTGGATTCTTTAATCATATTCCCTTTCCATCTTATGAAGTTTTCAGGACAATTCCCTGGCGAGAAGAAATTTTAAAAGGAATGTTGGGAGCCAATTTAATTGGTTTTCATACCTATGATTATGAAAGACATTTTTTAAGTTCGGTAAGCCGTATTTTAAGGCATCAGGTAAACTTTAATGAAGTCTCCCTGCAGGATCGCACTGTAAAGGTAGATTCTTTTCCTATGGGAATTGATTATGACAGTTTTGAACAGGCTGCACTTAACCATTCCCATGAAGAATTGGGAACAGAATCTGACCTTCAGCAAAGGTTAAATGACCACCGCAAAAAATCTCCCGACTCAAAACTCATATTAAGTATAGACAGGCTTGATTATACCAAAGGGATCGCTCACAGGTTAAGAGCCTTTGAATATTTTCTGGAAAAATATCCTCAATATATTGGGAACATTCGGTTGATCATGCTGGCAGTACCTTCCCGCTCCAATGTTCCCCAATACCAGCTTTTAAAAAAAGAAATAGATGAACTTGTGGGGCGCATAAACGGTAAATTTGCAACCGTAAACTGGATCCCAATCTGGTATTTCTACCGCTCAATGCCCTTTAAAAATCTTATAGACCTTTATACCTCCTGCAATATTGCCTTGCTTACTCCAATAAGAGATGGGATGAATTTGGTGGCTAAAGAATATATAGCAACCAGGACAGATAAAACAGGTGTTCTAATCCTTAGCGAAATGGCAGGAGCTGCCCAGGAAATGAATGAGGCCCTTATTATTAATCCAAATAACTTTGAACAAATAAGTGATGCTATTTACCAGGCTATAAATATGCCTGTAGAAGAACAAATAAAACGTAACACCCTTTTACAAAAAAGACTTAAGCGGTACAGTGTAGAAAAATGGGCAGGTGATTTTATGAAAGCCCTGGAAAAAAGTCACGAGGCCAGAAATATATATAAGGCCACACTTATTAGTCCGTTACTGGAAAAAGATATCGTAAAAAGGTTTAAAAAGGCTCAAAACAGGAAATTCTTCCTTGATTATGATGGCACCCTGGTAAACTTTGTAGACAAACCCGACATGGCTAAGCCGGATCACGGCCTCCTGACCTTAATTCAATCATTAAGTGAATTGAAAAACACCAAAGTGGTGCTTATTAGCGGAAGGGATAAAGAAACGCTGGGAACCTGGTGGCAGGATATTCCTGTAGAACTCATTGCCGAACATGGGGTATGGGTAAAAAAAATGGGGAAAGCATGGCAATTAAATGAAAAAGTGCAGAACAACTGGATGAAAATGGTAAGGCCTGTTATTGAAACATTTTGTGATAGGACACCCGGAAGTTTTATTGAAGAAAAACATTATTCCCTTGCCTGGCATTATAGAAAAACTGACCCCGATCTTGGGGAAATGAGAGCCAATGAACTTTCTACCGTATTAAAAGAGCTCATCTCCAATCATGGATTAAGTGTTTTGGAAGGGAATAAAGTTCTGGAAATAAAAAGCAGCGGGGTAAACAAAGGTAAAGCGGCAAGTAAACTTTTACTTCGGAAAAAGTTTGATTTTATTTTTGCAATTGGAGATGACTGGACAGATGAATTTCTATTTAAAGAACTGCCTGATGAATCCATAACCGTAAAAGTGGGAGTTCAAAATACCGAAGCTAAATATTTTATACACGATACCAACGGGGTTCGAAAATTATTGAAAAAGTTTATTGACTCTGAAGGAAAAGGACTTTAAGTTGTTAAAAATGTTGGGATTTAAGATAAAAAATTATACATAAGTTAACTAACCGGAGTGTGGGAGACACAGAATATAAAGTAATTTTACATTATCAAATTTTTGTAGAACCAAATAAAAAAACACATAATTATGAAAGCAGGAAGATTGTTAACCGGTTTAGTATCTGGAGCCGCTGTTGGAGCAGCATTAGGTTTATTATTTGCCCCTAAAAAAGGTACTGAAACCAGAAGAAAAATCACCGAATCTGGGGATAGCTATTTAAAAGAAGCGAAAAATAAGTTCAATGAATTTACAGACAACCTGAGTCACAAAGTTGATGAAGTGAGACACAGATCTAAAGCTGCTGTAAGTAATTCAAAAACTGAAGAAAAGATTCATCAGGCAAAAGCTGATTTGCATGACATGCAATCAAGATAATTGGAATTAAATTTCTAAATATAAACCCCGAATTTTTCGGGGTTTTTTTTTGCGCAAAACCTAAATATACAGCAATGCCGCTAAGTATTAAAACTTTACTTAAATTAGAAAAAAAAATATACCCTATGAAATTATTTAAATTTTTAGCTTTTAGTTGCTTAGTTTGCCTGCTTCCCAACCATGCGCATTCCCAACAAACAGATGAACGTATTTATGAAATCATTGAAGCGGTTTCTGCTGAAAGGTTGGAAAATGATATTCGTACCCTTGCAGGTTTTGGCACCAGGAACACATTTAGTGATACCGTCTCAACTACAAGGGGAATTGGTGCTGCCAGAAGGTGGATCAAAGCAGAATACGATAAGATATCTGCAGATTGTGGAAATTGTTTGAATGTATTTTACCAAAAAGATTTTGTAACCAAAGAAGATGGGAACAGGATCCCGAAAGACGCCTGGGTGGTTAATGTGGTGGCCGTTCAAAAAGGTACTAAATATCCAAACCGTTACATAATAATGAGTGGTGACATAGATTCCCGCGCAAGTGATACCATGGATTTTGAAACAGACGCTCCCGGGGCCAATGACAATGCAAGTGGAATGGCCGGTGCTATTGAAGCCGCAAGGGTTTTATCCAAATATAAGTTTGAAAACAGCATTGTTTATGTAGGCCTTTCCGGTGAGGAACAGGGTTTATTCGGGGGTAAAGGCTTGGGAGAATATGCCCAGAAAAATAACTGGGAGATCATTGGTATCCTCAATAATGATATGATTGGGAACATTGAGGGAGTAGATGGTGTAATTGATAACCGCAGTTTCAGGATCTTCTCTGAGCCTGTACCTCCTACCGAGACGGAAGATGAGAGAAACCGCCGCAGGTTCTATGGTGGGGAAGTTGATGGAATCTCGAGACAACTGGCAAGATATGTACATAAGACAACCCAAACCTATATGCCGGAAATGAACCCAATGATGATCTATCGCCTGGACCGTTTTGGGAGAGGTGGCCACCACCGGCCCTTCAACGATTTGGGATTTCCCGGTATACGTATCATGGAAGCCCATGAAAATTATAACAGGCAACACCAGGACATAAGAACAGAAAATGGAATTGAATATGGTGATGTGGTTGAAGGCGTCAATTTTGGATATGCCGCTAAACTTACAGCTGTAAATGCAATTTCCATGGCTGCGCTTGCCTGGGCACCTCCCGCTCCTAAAAGTGTTGAAATTGGAGGAATTGTTGAACCTTCGGCAAAACTAAAATGGGAGAAAGCTACCGGCGATGTTGCCGGTTATAAGATCTACTGGAGAGAAACAACTGCCCCTCAATGGCAACATTCAAGGTTTGTGGGAGATGTAAATGAATTTAAACTTCCGGGTATCGTGATTGATAACTTCTTTTTTGGAGTTGCCACGGTAGGAAAAAACGGCCACGAAAGTGTTGTGGTATTCCCTTCGGGAACTTACCGGTAATCTGTAATATTGCTCTTGAAAAAAATAAAATATGAATAATTATTTCAAAAAAAACCTGGTTATATTGGTGAGTTTGGTCACATTTTCCTGCGGAACAACCAAAAATGAGCCGGTTCAATCTGCTGAAGTACCAACAGAGGTAAAGAGTACCGCGCCTCAAAGTGAGGCAATAAAGGAACTCTCCAATTCCCCGAGACATCATGAATGGGTAACCTTAAAACATGGAAGCAGGGAATTTCAGGCTTTTGTTGTGTACCCTGAAACCAGTGTGAAAACAAAATCTATTATTGTGATCCACGAGAATCGTGGTTTGGATGACTGGGCAAGATCATTTGCCGATAAACTTGCTGCCGAAGGTTTCCTTGTAATTGCACCCGATTTTATTTCGAATACTCAGGGCAAAAAGCGAACTACAGATTTTGAAAATCCTGATGCGGCACGGGATGCCATCTACGCACTGGAACCTGCACAAGTGACTGCCGATCTTGATGCAGCTTACCAGTTTCTTAAAAATGATGCTTCGGCAACCGGAGAGGTTGCTGTAATAGGTTTTTGCTGGGGAGGCTCACAAGCTTTTAGGTATGTCACCAATAACAAAGATGTTTCCCAGGCACGTGTATTCTATGGAACAGCTCCAACTGATGAAGAAGCTCTTGCGGGAATTACCTCTCCGGTTTATGGATATTATGGAGGGGATGATAACCGCGTAAACAGTACAATAGCGAAGACCGAAGAAACTATGAAGGCAGCAAACAATTTCTTTCAATATGAAATTTATGAAGGGGCAGGCCATGCCTTTATGAAAAGCGGGCTCCAACCGGATGCCAAAGAAGCCAATAAAACCGCGCTTGATCAAGCCTGGAAAAGATTGCTTAGAATTTTAAGGGAAAAATAATTTATTTGAGAATCCTAGACTAAAGCTCCTTTCAGAAATTCTGGAAGGAGCTTTCCTTTTTATACCAATTGCTTATTTAGTGCTTAATTAACAAGAGTTTAGCCATTCCTTAATAAACTCCGGCTTTCAGATTACTTAATTTTAAAAGATTAATTATTAACTAACCAAATTTTAGAATTATGGCAGAAATAAAAATAGAGAAGAAAAAACCCGTATGGCCCTGGATCCTTATAGGATTAATCATTTTAGCGGTCGTATTTTTTTTGGTTTTCGCTAATGAAGATGATGATGAATTTAATGAAGATACTGATGAACTAAGAGAACTGGATTCCGAGGATACCCTGGGAGTTAAGTTTAGCGATGAAACTACCTATTATGTTTAGGAAGTTTCATTTTTAATTTTTTAATAATATACCTATAAAGGATAAATTCAAAATAGAAATTATGGCACATAAAAGTGAAAATAAGAACAAAAGACTATTTTACCTTAATGAACTTTCAGATTATAAAATTTCAAGCGAGGATCCAGATGTAAGAGGCTGGGTTGTAAAAGACGCAGATAATCGCGTAATTGGAAAAGTAGATAATCTCCTGGTAAATAAAGAACTTGAAAAAGTTGTTTACCTGGATGTAGAAGTAGATTCAACAATAATTGAGGCCAACCATGATCCATATGGAAGACCAGCCAATGAAGATGTGAGGGAATTTATTAATAAGGATGGTGAAAACCATATTATAATCCCGGTGGGACTGGTAAATTTAAATACCGATCAAAAATTTGTTTATACAGATACTATCAATCACCAAACCTTTGCTGAAACCAAACGCTTTGCCAGAGGTCATGATATTCATAGGGATTATGAGGTGGTAGTTCTGGACTCTTATGGCCGAAACCGGGACCAGTCTCACAGTTCGGATTCTGCAGATCGCAACGAGGAGCGCCGTCATACAGATACCCATATTGAAGATCGCAGCCAGATAGATCCTGCTTTCCAGGAGCACGTGAGAAGGGAAGCGGAGGCTGATGAAAAAAGAGCCGATGATCTCGACTGGGAAAGAAGGGAAAGTGAAAGAAGAGCCATGGAGGCCCGCCAGGAAGGTGATAGAGGAAGAATCCCGGATGACAATTCTTTCTATGAAAGAAGAGAATTTGATGATACCCGTTACCGTAGGAGAAGATAAATTGGTCTCATAAATTTTAAAGACTGCCAAGATACATTTGTAATGCAATTGCTAAAAATTTAGTTGTTGCATTAAGAATTATCAGGCAGTCTTTTCTATTATAGACAAATGTATTAATCAACAAGGGAGAGCTGTATTCTTTTTTGATCAACATCTATATCCAATACTGTTACCATTACCTGTTGATTGAGTTTTACAATGGAATTTACATCGCTCACATATTCATTGGCCAATTTTGAAATATGAATAAGTCCGCTTTCCTTGATCCCAATATCCACAAAACATCCAAAATTTGTAATGTTATTGATTATTCCCGGAAGTTTCATTCCGGTTCTTAAATCCCCGATGTCTTTAATGCCTGGGTCAAATTCAAATTTACTTATTGCTTTACGGGGATCTGTTCCCGGTTTTTCCAATTCCTTAAGAATATCGTGTAATGTAGGCTGTCCCAGGTCTTTGTTGACATAATGCTGCACATCTATTTTGGAAACCAGGGTTTTCTTACCCACCAATACTTCAATCTTTACATTCTGGTCTTTTGCCATTTTGTTTACCAGCATATATCTTTCGGGATGCACGGCAGAATCATCCAATGGATTTTTTCCATTCTTTATTCGCAAAAATCCGGCGGCCTGTTCAAATGCCTTTGCTCCCAGCCGGGGAATTTTTAATAACTCCTTTCTGCCCGAAATAGAACCATTGGACTTCCTGTATTCTATAATATTTTCTGCCAGGGAAGGACCAATGCCGGAAACATATGAAAGCAGTTCTTTGCTCGCGGTATTCACATTGACCCCTACCCTGTTTACACAACTTCCCACTACAGTATCCAGTTTTTCCCGGAGCTTGTTTTGGTCCACTTCATGTTGATATTGGCCAACTCCAATAGCTTTTGGATCAATTTTAACCAACTCTGCCAGAGGATCGCTTAATCTTCTGCCTATAGAAACTGCTCCCCTTACGGTGATATCATATTCGGGAAATTCGTCCCGGGCAATTTTAGATGCTGAATACACCGATGCCCCGGCTTCATTCACCACATAAACAGTAACCCCTTTATCGAGGGAAAGTTTCTTTATAAAGAATTCGGTTTCACGGGAAGCGGTTCCGTTCCCAATTGCAATGCTTTCAATTTTATAGGCGTTTACAAGGGACCGTATCTTTTTGCCTGCCATATCAATTTGCTTTTGGGGAGGATGCGGATAAATATTCTCATTATGAAGCAAATTTCCGTTCTCATCCAGGCACACCACTTTACAACCCGATTTAAAGCCGGGATCTATGGCCAGAATACGCTTATTACCCAATGGCGGAGACAGGAGAAGTTGCTGTAAATTTTCAGCAAAAACCTGAATTGCATCCTCATCGGCTTTCTTTTTGGCCTCGGCAAGAAATTCTGTTTGAAACGAGGGTTTCAACAGGCGGTCAAAGGAATCTTCTATAGCATCTGTAATATAAACATTGCAGGCATTATGTTGATTTTTACAAACTTTGCGGGCAATAATATCAAGTGCTCTATCTTTATCTACCTCTACCTTAACCCGAAGCATACCTTCACCCTCTGCCCGGTAAATTGCCAGAAATCTGTGAGAAGGGATTCGTTTTAAAGGCTCTTCAAGATCAAAGTACTGCTTATATTTTTGGGTTGCAGGCTCTTTCTCAACTTTTTTTATTACCCGGGAACTTATAGTTGCCCTTTGAGAATACAATTGGCGTAAACTGGAGCGTATTACCTGATCTTCATTGATCCACTCGGCAATAATATCTTTCGCACCCTGTAGGGCTTCGGCAGGAGTTTGTATCTTTTCATTAATAAAATCCCGGGCTTTGAATTCAGGATTGTTTTCGGTTTGGGCATAAAGGATCCGGGCCAGCGGTTCAAGACCTGCTTCCCGGGCGGCATCTGCCCTGGTTTTTCGTTTTTTCTTAAATGGAAGATAAAGATCTTCTACATCAGATAAGGTTATTGCCCGGTTGATACTGGTTTTAAGATCAACGGTGAGGGCTCCCTGTTCATCAATAGCACGCATAACTGCAAGTTTGCGTTTTTCAAGATCCTCAAATTCCTTTTTTAGATTTGAGATTTGTTCTATTTCAACCTCATTCAGATTGCCGGTAGATTCCTTTCTATATCTTGCAATGAATGGAATAGTGGCATCCTGGGCAATTAAGTTGACTGTATTGGTTATTGAAGTTTCCGGAAGGGAAATACGGGAGCGAATGAAATCTATTAATTTCAAGATGAAAATTTTAATATTAAAAAACAAAGATATCCTTATAAGGAAGATTGGGGAAACTGTTTACCTATTTCCAGAAAGAAAATCTTTTCCGGGTTTAGGTGATCCCTATTTTTTTTGAGTGCTGAATAGCTTTCTGGCTGTTTTTAAAATAACAGGTTGCCACATTTAAACTTGCAATATTATTGATCACCCGGTGCACCTTTGGGTTCTGTTTCCTCCCGGTTTGCCTTAGATATACAGCTTTTATGCTCAATGGAAAGATCTTGCAAATACGCTCATATATATAAGCATCCTGCTGGGAATCATCGCCTATTAAAACATATTCCAAACCGGGATAAAAGGAAATGATATCTTTTACTTTTTCAAATTTATGGTCGTGGCTCCCTCTGCCCGTAAAAAGAAAATCTGATATTCCGGTTTTTATTTTCTTCAGCTTGATCACCGCCTTTGGCAACTCATGAAGCTCTGCCACATCATTGATGAACCCATATAGATTCCATTCACTGCTGGAAACGTAGAAGAAGGAATTGGATGCTAATTTGCTATCCTGTCCATGAATACTTAAATGCCGGTAATGCTGTACCACATCATCAAAGATCTTGCGCTTATTGATGTTCCTGAGCAACATCACATAAAGCTTCTTGAAAAAATTATTACTGTGGGAGATCAAAAAAGTATCATCAATATCTGATATTATGCCCACTTTGCTCTCAAATGGTTTAAGCAATTCCCCTTGTTCAATAATTCCAATTGCACCCGTTTTACAGGAAACATAATAATCATGCCATCCACTATCCAATTCTTCTGAAAAAGGGACATCAAACCTAAAGTAACCGTCATCCAGGGTCTTTGTAGTCACTTCCAGGTTTTTAAATTTTAAGGTGACCTGAATATTTCTTATTGGTTTTATACGGAACATATGAATTATTGAGAAGGCATGCCTTATCCCGCGACGGTCTGTCCTGTATTTATCTGGAGCCCAGGACTCAAAGACATGTCCAAAAACCACAAGCTGATTATCATTCACATACCCACGGTATAGTTTAAGATCTAATTTCACCCTATTGACTTTTTATTAACTTAGAATTCGTTCCAAATTAATTAATTTTAGGAACAAATTTAGCCAATGGTCAACATTAAAACTGTTTTATTGGTGGTTAACCCAATTTCGGGGGCCATTGATAAAGCTGAACTTATTGAGGAAGTTAAAAGAGGAGCAGTTCAAAAAGACGCTTCTCTTATCATTTTTTCTACTTCAGGAAAAAATGACAAAGAAAATCTCGAAAAATTAATTTTAGATAAAGAACCCTGCAGGATTATTGCGGCTGGTGGCGATGGCACTATTAAACTGGTTGCAGAGGCCTTGGGGAATAAGAACATTCCATTGGGCATTATCCCGGCAGGATCGGCCAATGGTTTATCCTATAATCTTCACCTTCCCGCTACTTTAAAGGAACAAACAGAAATTGCCCTGGGAGATCACTTCCTGGAATTGGACATGATTGATATCAATAATGAATATTGCCTTCATATAAGCGATTTTGGAATAAATGCAGAGCTTATTCAAAAATATCAAACCTCCAACGTTCGTGGAAAATTGGGTTATTTACTCCAATCTATTCCTACCCTGGTGAATAGTGAATATCCATTTGATTTTATTATCAACGCAAATAACCGCACCATCAAAACCAGCGGGATCCTTCTTGCCATAGCAAATGCAAGGTCCTATGGGACAGGTGCAACTATAAATCCGCATGGGAAATTGAATGATGGTTATTTTGAAATTCTTATCTTCAAGAATTTCGATGTGTTTGAAATATTGAAGAGCCTTAGGAATGAGGTGGAATTTGATCCTGAATTTGTGGAGACCATTGTAACCAAAGAAGCCACAATAATGTGTGATATCCCCGTAGCGCTGCAGGTAGATGGAGAATATCTTGGAAACCATAAATTGGCTAAAGTTTCAATGCTACCTCAAAAACTTCGGATTGCTGTTCCACACACTGAATTAAAAATAGTAAAAACCGGCATTAAAATATTTCCATGAAGGTATCATTTAAAAATTCCAGCGGCCACGATCTTATAGGTTATCTCGAACTTCCGCTGGATCAAAAGCCCCATAATTATATTCTTATGGCGCATTGTTTTACCTGTGATAAAAACTTTCACGGCGTACGCAACATAAGCAAAGCACTCACTATCAAAGGTTTTGGGGTGCTTAGATTTGATTTTACAGGATTGGGTGAAAGCGAAGGAGATTTTGCCGATTCAAATTTTTCGGGGAATGTGGAAGATTTGATCGCAGCTGCCAATTTTCTAAAAGATGAATATAAAAGTCCCACAATGGTCATTGGTCATTCCCTTGGAGGTGCTGCCGCGATCTTTGCCGCAGCGCTTTTGCCGGAGGTAACTGCACTGGCAACTATAGGTACTCCCTCTTCTCTCTCTCACGTTACCCATTTATTAAGTGACGGACTGGAGAAAATAAAAAATACCGGGGAAGCGACCATCAACATTGGCGGCAGACCTTTCATAATCAAAAAGCAATTTCTGGAAGACCTGGAAACCAAAGACCTTCAAAAAGTAATGGCAGGACTTCGAAAATCAATTTTAATTCTTCATTCCCCACAGGATACTATTGTTGGAATTAAAAATGCTGAAGAATTATATAAGGCTGCCCGACATCCAAAAAGCTTCATCTCTCTTGATGGTGCAAACCATTTGTTATCAAAAAAGGAAGATTCGCATTATGTAGGAGAACTTATAGGAACCTGGGCATATCGATATCTAGAGATTCCCCAGATCCCTCAACCCCAAACCAGTCATGAAGTTGTAGCCCAACTTGATGAAGAAAATAAATATACTACCTATATGAAATCGGGAAATCATCGCTTTATTGCAGATGAGCCAACGAGTTTTGGAGGAAATGATTATGGCCCTTCCCCCTATGATTTTCTTTCAGCAGCTTTGGCAGCTTGTACCTCAATGACACTTCATATGTATGCCAGAAGAAAAAAATGGCCTCTGGCGTTAGTTGAAACTCATGTGGATCATTCTAAAAACCATGCGGAAGATTGCGAGCATTGCGAAGAGCCAACAGCCAAAATTGATACCTTTGAAAGAGCCATAAGCATCACAGGAGATCTGGATGAAAAACAAATGGCAAAATTGCTGGAAATTGCTGATAAATGTCCGGTGCATAAAACCCTTCATCAAAAAGTTCAAATAAAAACCAGGTACAAAGACAAATAATTTAAGTTTCCCGGGGTACACTACTTTTGTTAAGCAATCCCTAAAACTTTGGTGAAACCTAATTATACAATTACTTTAGTAGATGAAATGATTAACTAATCATCTTAAAACGATTGGGCCTCCTCTTAAATGTGAATAGCTAAGGGAGCCTTAAAAAGAACCACTTAAAATCAATATATGAAAAATGTAAGCTTAACATTATTATTCTGTGCAACTCTCATTCTTTCGGGATGTAAAAATGATAAAAAGGATTCAGACAAAAAGGTTGAAACTGAAACCACAACTACTACCAAAACCGATGAAGCTAAAAAAATACGGGTCGCCATAGAGCCTAAAAGCGGAAGTCAACTTTCAGGAAATGCCGTATTCACAGAAGAAAACGGAGAAGTAACCATGACAGTTATCGTAGATGGCCTTGCTGAAGGTATGCACGCAATTCATTTGCACGAAAGTGCAGATTGTTCAGCTGAGGATGGATCCTCTGCCGGTGGCCACTGGAATCCTACTTTTGAAAAACATGGAAAGTGGGGCGCTTCAGACGGATATCACAAAGGAGATATTGGCAATTTTAAAGTAGATACCAATGGAAATGGAACTATTACCATGACCACAGACGAATGGTGTATAGGATGTGATGATGAAGCCAAAAACATTGTGGGAAAAGCAATAGTGATCCATGACGGTGTAGATGATTTCACATCTCAACCTGCAGGTAATGCAGGTACCAGAGTAGGCTGTGGAAGTATCAGATAAAAACTTCCGTAAAACCAAAATACAAAAGGCAACCTTAGGGTTGCTTTTTTTTTAAAAGAACTTTTATAGTTTCTGTAAAAATATTCATCCCTTCCTAAACCCCTAAAATGAAAATCCCATTTAAAAACGAACCTATTGTCTAATTGTATATTTTTTGAAATTATTTGCCAGGCTCCCATACTCCATTACTCTCTCATCATTTACCTTATTTAGTGCATCTTTGTAACGAAATCTCTGCTTGAGATACATATAAGGGACCAACTAACTTCTGTGAAGAAAGAACTAGAACATCAATTTGTTACCAATCTAGAGAAGCATCAAAATATTGTGCATAAGATATGCCGTATTTATACAAACGATGAGGCTTCGCATAATGACCTATTCCAGGAAATAACGATACAATTGTGGAAAGCATATCCAAAATTCAGGGGAGATGCCAAATTCAGCACCTGGATGTACAGGGTGGCCCTGAACACAGCAATTACTTTATACCGAAAGAAAAAAAGGGGAATTCAAACCCAGGATATTGATACGGTGCATTTTCGGTTGGCAGCAGATGAATACAATCCTGAGACAGAACAACAACTTAAACTTTTGTATGAGGCGGTAAAAGAACTCAATGATATTGAAAAAGCATTGGTGTTTTTATACCTGGAGGACAAAAATTATAAGGAAATTTCAGAAACCCTTGGTATCACAGAAGTCAACGCAAGGGTTAAAATGAACCGCGTAAAAACAAAATTAAAAAACATACTAAATCCGTAAGCGCTATGGATGAATTGGAATTATTAAAAAAGGACTGGCAAAAGCAGGAAGTAAATCTTCCCAGGCTTAGCTATGACCAGATCTACAAAATGATTTGGAAAAAATCCTCCTCTATAGTGAAATGGATCTTTGTTATAAGTATCATAGAGTTTCTATTTTGGAGTGTGGTTACCCTATTTCTGGCCGACAAGGATTACTGGATGGAACTCGATCGTATTCACTTAAAGGAGTTTACCATTTTCTCCTATATAGTAAGCTATGGGATCACCTTTTATTTTATATATAAATTTTATAGAAATTATATTAAGATCTCTGCCACAGATGATGTTTCGGCACTTATGAAGAATATTCTTAATACCCGAAAGACTGTAAAATGTTACATAGCCTTTGTTCTTATTAGTACCGCCGTGATATTTTTAATAGTAACTTATTTTACTTTTTATTATCACTCAGTTAATACAGTAGCCCCGGGGATAGAAAATTATAGTTTTTCTGCAGGGCAATGGGCAATTTTTATGGGAATTATGTTCCTAATTCTTATCCTGTTCCTTGGTTTGGTATGGTTATTCTACCGTCTCATTTACGGTATTTTATTAAGAAGACTTAACCGGAACTACAAAGAATTAAAAAAGCTGGAAATGTAAATTAATAAAAGAAGTGGGTCTCTAGTATTCCCACTCTCTTTTTTTGTTTAATTCCTCCATCGCGTCAAGTTCTTCCCTGGGAATCACCTTTAAAAAGGAAGGATGTTGTTCTATGGCGTATTCAAGTTTTTCTACAATTTGCTCGATTGTCTCATTATCATAATCAATCTCAAGGGGTGGTTTGATTTGAAAAGACTGCAATATTCCCCTTTTTTTGATACGAAGGCCTTTCTTATCAAAAGACCGGCGAAATCCATCTATTACCACCGGAATTACAATGGGACGGTGATTTTTTATAATATGCGCAGTACCCTTTCTTATTGGTTTAAAAGGTTTGGTAGTCCCCTGCGGAAATGTGATCACCCATCCATCCTTTAAAGCGGCAGCAATATTTTCAGTGTCATTAAAGTTTACCTCCCTGTGAACATCTTTTCCTTTAGCTCTCCAGGTGCGCTCTACGCTTATTGCACCTCCATATGCCATTATCCTTGTAAGCAACCCCGCTCTCATGGTTTCCTTTGCAGCAACATAATAGATGTTCAGTTTAGGTTGCCATATATAGCCAATATTTTTAATGGAATCTACCCGACCGCTAAGACTGGCATTGAAAACATGGAACATTGCGGTTACATCTGCAAAATAGGTTTGATGGTTAGATACAAATAAAACATTGGTATCCGGAAGATCCTTAATGATCTCAGATCCTTCTATCTTTAGTTCATTAAACCCATGGAATCTCCTGTGGGTAAGCACCCCAAAAATGCGGATGAGCCACTTTTTAAGAATAAGATAATGGCCAAAAGGGTTTTTCTTAAATAATCCCATATTTCCCGGGTAATTTTTTTCAGTAAAATTCTTAATTATAACGGGCGCAAATATAATAAAATGGCCCTTACAGTACTTTTTTAAGCAACTCCTTTAACTCGCTCAGCATCATTGCGGTAGCACCCCAAACCACATGCCCGTTCAACATATAGGCGGGTACTTCGATCTCACTGGCATAAGAAGTGCTCAGTTTCTGGATTATTAAATTCTCCTCATTGAGAAAATCATCAAGGTTCACTTCCAGTATTTTCTCCACCTCACTTTCCTGGGGTTTTAGAATGGGCGTTTTGTCTATGATCCCCACATAGGGATGAACCCAAAAATCACTGGGAGGAATATACAATTTAGTAAGTTTTTTTATGACCCGTACATCTTCTTTACTTATTCCCACCTCCTCTTCCGTTTCACGCAGGGCGGTATGTTTTAGATTTTTATCATAGGCCTCTACTCTTCCTCCCGGAAATCCTACCTGGTTTGAATGAACTCCTCTATAAGTTTTCCTAAGGATCAAAACCAGATGTGTGAGATGTTGGTCATTTGGATAAAATACGGCCATGACCCCTGCTTTATTAGGTTTTTTTGTATTAAAATCAATTTGTTCCAGTTCCCTGATCCTTAAAATAGGAGCCAATTTATGCTGCGCTTCCACCCCGGGTAGTTCTAAATTTGTTAAATTTGAGACCTTATATTTAAAATCATTAAAATCCATGGGAAGATATCTCGCTGTTATATTTAGTACCCTGTTTCTGGTTTTCGCAAGTTGTGAAGATACGCAAAAGTCGGCGAATAAATCGAATGAAAAGGCAGCAGAAACAGAGGTTTCCAAACCCGATACCATCTCTAAAAAGGCCGACAGCACCGCCGCAGCTTCTGAAAAAAACGCTGCATCTGTCCAGGATGAAAGCCGCACTTTGGTCCAAGAAGAACTTATTCCTTTCCTTACCCAATACGGAAATGAAAATCCTGAGAACAGGATAAAGATCATTACCCGGTTTGGAGAAATTGAAGTGTTGCTTTATAATAATACCCCCCTGCATCGGGCAAATTTTATCTATCTGATTAAAAAAGGATATTTTGACGGCACCTTTTTCCACAGGGTCGCCAAAGGATTTGTAATACAGGGAGGAAATTCAGACAATAAAGACACCAGCCAAAAAAGAAATAGCAATGGTAATTATCTTATTCCCGGAGAGTTTGAAGCAGGTCACCGCCATACCCGCGGAGCATTTTCGGCAGCCAAATACGCCGAACAAAATGTGAGTAAAGCTTCCTCACCTTATGAGTTTTTTATCGTACAAAGTGACCGGGGAGCCCACCATCTGGATAATGATCACACCGTATTTGGAAGGGTGACCAGGGGAATGGATGTTGTAGATGAGATCGCTAACCAGGAGGTAGGTGAAGGAGAATGGCCCCACCGAAATATTCATATTAAAATGGAAATAATTGAATGATTATTTTTGAGTAAAATAATTATAATCTTTCAGTACAATGTCCACAAAATCTATAGGTTTCTCTACCGGAGTAACTTCAAGAAGCCCGGATATTTTTCCTGCCAGGGATACAATTACATTGTGATTTCCATTTCTACGGGCATTGAAATATAATTTTTTTATGTTTTGAACATCCCGGTCTTTTAATATTGTAACCTGAGGGTACCTGGGAACGTAATTATCTGGAATATCTATATGAAGGGTTTGAGAAAGTTGGACGTTTTTTCTTTCAGAAATAACTGCCGTTCCAGCAGCAAGGTCCCCCAAACGCTGTCCTTTCCCGTTTAAAAGAATTGTGACTATCGCCACCCCCCCACTGCTTATGCTTATATCTATTAAACGTAGCAGCCAGCGTATTATATATTGTCCAAAACCAGGCCTTGACCCGTCAAGCCTGGCAACTTTAATGTTAAGTGCAGCTTTCCCCGGGGTTTTCCCATTATTAAAGATCTCCCATATCAAATGATATAAAAAAACAGGTAAACCAATAATAAGATAGTAGACCCACAGCTGTCCCCCATCAAGACCAAGGCCAGCGATCCCAAAGGAAGCAAGGATAGCATATCCAATGAGAATTAGGGCATCAATTATAAAAGCAAGTATCCTGTCTCCTATTCCCGCTACATTTTGCTTGATCCCTATATTTTGAGCTGTTTCTATTTGATAATTATCCATTAATACGTTTCTTTGATACAAATAACCAGAACCTATGCGCGAGGCTGCTTTCGTCAAGCAAAATAAGAATAAATGGACACAATTTGAGCAGGTTCTTCACAATAAAAAACCAATAGCCCCGGCGAAGATTTCTGCACTTTATCTTGAAGTAACAGATGACCTTAGCTATGCAAAAACTTTTTATCCCGGTAGTAATACCGCCACTTATTTAAACAGTCTCGCGGCCAGTGCCCATCAAAGGATCTACACCAATAAAAAGGAACCAGGCAATGTATTCTGGAGGTTTTATGCCCATGAATTTCCTAAAATGTTCTACAGCCACCAAAAACAACTCCTGCTAAGCTTTGTAATATTTTCACTGTTTATTGCTGTTGGAGTATTTTCAGCTTCGAGTGAAGGGGCTTTTGTAAGAGCCATTCTTGGAGATGCCTACATCAATATGACCCTGGAAAATATTGCCAATAAAGATCCTATGGCGGTATATAAACAAATGGGGGAGGTTGATATGTTCCTTGGAATAACGGTGAATAATATAAGGGTTGCATTGATGGCTTACACCCTGGGAATTCTTGCAGGCCTGGGCACCGTGTATGTTCTTATGCAAAATGCCATTATGCTGGGGGCTTTTCAGTATTTTTTCTACGCTAACGGTATGTTTTGGGAATCTGCCCGAACCATCTGGATCCACGGGACTATCGAGATCTCTGTTATAATCATTGCCGGCTGTGCCGGTTTGGTAGTAGGGAAAAGCATCTTGTTCCCGCAAACCTATACCCGTCTTTTTTCTTTTATCCAGGGAATTAAAAACGGACTAAAAATAGTATTGAGCACCATTCCCTTTTTTATCATTGCAGGATTCCTGGAAGGGTTTGTAACAAGACAAACCCAAATGCCAGACTGGCTCGCAATTCTTATAATAGGAATTTCCCTGGTGGCAATTTTATTTTATTACGTGTATTATCCAATTTACTTAAATAAGAAATCAACAACCCATGGAGAATAAGCCATATATTGAATTTAAAAAACAACGGGATCTGGGCGATATTATTAATATCACCTTTAAATTTATACGCGAAAATTACAAACCCCTTCTGCAATTGATCTACAAAATTGTGGGGCCTTTCTTTATTTTATTAATCCTGGCTGTGGCCTACTACACCTATTCTGTTGCGGGAAATCCCATTGAAGCCATCACCACCGGTGGAAGTAATTTTGTGGTATCCCTTCTCTTAATGGGGGCTGCAATGTTGTTATTCTATGCAGCCCTATACGGTACCATTCTTCATTATATTAAAAACTATATCTCCAATGAAGGCGCAGTAATTGAGGATGAAATAAAAACCGGGGTGCAAAAGGATTTCTTTAACCTTATCCTGCTTTCCATTATTTCAGCGATTTTGATAATTGCCGGAATGATGCTCTTCATCCTGCCGGGAATTTACCTTATGGTGCCTCTGGCCCTTGCCGGCGCTATACTTGTCTTTAAGGATTACAGCGTCACCGAAGCTATTTCTTATAGTTTTACCCTTGTTAAGGATCATTGGTGGATCACATTTGTAACCCTGTTGGTCATTTGGATCCTGGTGTATTTTATTGGGCTCGTGTTCCAGGTGCCGCTCATAATTTATACAGTGGTTAAAACTTTGGCCGTTGTACAGGAAGGTTCTGTTGCAGATCCCTCTTCCTATGCCGACTGGGTTTTTATTTCCCTGAATGTACTCGCCTCTGTAATTCAATATTTGCTTTCGGCCATAAGCATCATTGCCATAGCCTTTATTTATTTTAATCTAAATGAACATAAGAACCTCACCGGTACTTATGAAACCATAGATAAGCTGGGAGAATAATTTATGCTGAAGATCCTGAAATACCTGTTCCTGCTTGTATTCTGCACCGTCTCATACGCAGCTCAGGATTCCCTGCCCGGCAGCAAACCAAGTGTAAAATTTGATACATCTTCACCCCTATCTCCCATTGTTTTTGATGAAGAAAAAATAGAGCAATATAAAGGAGATAAGGCCTTTAATTATTTAACTGAAATTGAAAGTGACAGCTGGTGGACCAGATTTAAAACCTGGTTGGGATTAAAGTATCAACAATTGATTGACTGGTTATTTGGAGAATATGAAGCCAATTCTATCATTTCCTTTCTCCTTATGCTGCTGCCTTATATTATTATTGGGATTGTAATTGGCCTGATAATCTGGCTCTTTATTAGATTAAATCCGGGGCCATCGCTGTTGGGAGATCCTGAGGCTCCGGGAGTTTATTTACACGAAGAAGAAAAACTGGTTCACAACAAGGATATTTCGGCCCTAATAGATGCGGCGATAAGAGATAAAAATTACAGGCTTGCAGTGAGATATCATTACCTTCAGCTTTTAAAACTCCTCCACAGCAAAAAACTCATCAATTACGAATTTCAAAAAACAGACACCGAATATCTTGCTGAACTGAAAGATGATTCATTCCGGCTTCCGCTTAAAAATGTGATGAGAATTTACGATTTTACCTGGTATGGGAATTTTCCTGTTTCTGAAGGTGAATTTGAAATGGCGCAAAATTCCTTCCGAAGCATACAAACCTCATTAAATAAAATAGCAGATGAGAAATAGCGGAAAATTTGCTTTTGGAGCTATGCTGTTACTGGTTTTGCTATTGACCTATCTGGAAGCATCAGAACCGGAGCCGGTGAACTGGAATCCCAGTTATCTGGAAACCGATAAAATCCCCCTGGGGTCTTATGTGTTTTATGAGTTATGGAAAAATTCTACTACAAGTGAGATACAAAATGTAGATATTCCTCCTTTTGAATATCTTCCAACCGCATCGGCAGGGACCTATTTTTTTCTGAATAATTCCCTGGGTTTTGATGATCCTGAACTAAAAAAACTTTTATCCTGGGTAGAGAAAGGAAATACCCTTTTTCTTTCAGCAGGCAGCTTTAGCGAAAATCTACTTGATACCCTGCAGTTAAAAACCGCAACCCGTATACCTACCGGCGATCTCACTTCCCGCCCCCGTTTCAACCTTGTAAATCCCGATCTCAAACGTTCAAAAAATTATATTTATGAACAGGAAATGCCTCTTGTTTATTTCAGCAAATTTGATACGCTGTCTCATACAATCATAGGAGTCAGTGAGCTTAAGGATTTTAAAGACCCGGCCGCTGCGTTTCCAAATTTCCTGAAAGCCGATTGGGGAGATGGAAAAATATTTATTCATTCAATGCCACAGGCCTTCAGTAATTATTTTTTGCTTTCGGGTTCAGGTTACCAATATGCGCAGGATGCTATGGCCTACCTTGACCAAAATTCCCCTGTTTATTGGGATCATTATTACAAGACCGGAAAAACATTTTATACTTCCCCGCTATATATATTAATGCGCAGTAAATCTTTGAAATGGGCGTATTATTTCCTTTTGGGAGGTGCATTGCTGTTCCTTGTTTTTGAAGGCAAGAGAAAACAAAGGCCGGTACCCGTGGTTGCTCCCTTGCAAAATCAAAGTTTTGAATATTCCAGGACAATCGCCAATCTTTTCCTGGAGCAGAAACATTATAAGGAACTTGCCTTGAAAAAAATTGAGCATTTTTATGATTATATTCGTCAAAAGCACCGCATAGATACCAACCGGGAATCGGAATATTTAATTACAAACCTGGCTGAAAAAAGCAATAACACCCTTGCCGAAACAAAAGCACTTTTTGATATGTTCCAGGACATTTCCCGAAAAACCGAAATTTCAAAACAAGAGCTGAAAGATCTCAACAGGTCCATAAGTTCCTATAAAAAATAATTTAATGGAAAACGAAACAGCGCACAATCCCGAATTAAATTTTAATAACCGCATTCCGCTGGAAGATCTGCAACAGGCAGTCGAAAATTTAAAAGCCCAGTTGGGAAAAGTGATCATAGGGCAGGATAATTTTATTGAGCTTTTGATCACCGGATTACTGGCGAATGGCCACGTTTTAATTGAAGGGGTTCCCGGGGTGGCAAAGACCATAACCGCAAAGTTATTTGCCAAAACCCTCGCTACAGGTTTTAGCCGAATTCAATTCACCCCAGATCTTATGCCAAGCGATGTGTTGGGAACATCTGTTTTTAATTCAAAGATCTCAGATTTTGAATTTAAGCCCGGGCCTATTTTTTCAAATATTGTGCTTATTGATGAGATCAACCGCGCACCGGCTAAAACACAGGCTGCTCTTTTTGAGGTAATGGAAGAACGCCAGGTGACCATAGATGGAAAAAAATATACAATGAAACCTCCCTTTATGGTACTTGCCACCCAGAACCCAATTGAACATGAAGGAACTTATGAATTACCGGAAGCCCAGTTAGATAGGTTTTTATTTAAAATCAAGGTCTCCTACCCTACCCACGAGGAAGAGGTAAGGATGCTGCAGTCCCATCACGACAGAAAGAATACTTTACCCGAAGATGAGATCACTCCTGTACTAACGCCCGAAAAACTACTTTCCTTACAACACCAGATCAGGGAAATTTTGGTTGAGGAAAAATTACTTGCCTATATTGCCCAACTTGTAATTAAAACAAGGAATCATCCACATTTATATCTGGGTGCTTCCCCAAGAGCCACCATTGCAGTAATGAATGCTTCCAAAGCTATGGCGGCTATCCAAGGAAGGGATTTTGTAATTCCTGAAGACATTAAAAAAGTGTTGGTACCCGTTTTGGCGCACCGTGTGATCCTTTCTCCCGAAAAAGAAATGGAGGGCATAACCCGTGAAAACGTCATAGATGTAATTGCAAAGACAATTGAAATTCCAAGATAACCGGTGATAAGAAAAATAAGAGCAGTCTATTTTCACCAACGGGTTTTTGTGGCGGTTTTTACCATTGCCGTGATCTTCCTGTTTTCCTATTGGTTTCCTGTATTATACATTCCCGCATGGATCCTTGCCATCCTGCTTCTTGTGTTTATTGGTCTGGATTTAATTACTCTTTTCAGTAAAATAGGCATTACGGCCAAAAGGGAGGTCCCGGAAAAACTCTCTAATTCAGATCAAAATCCCATCTCGATCCGGGTTAGGAACCACTTTAATTTTAAAAGCGGCATTGAAATTATAGACGAGTTGCCTGTTCAGTTTCAAAAAAGGGATTTTCTTCATAAAATGGAGATTGCCGCCGGGCAAACCAACCAGTTTGAATATAGCCTTAGACCCGTGGAAAGAGGGGAATACCGGTTTGGAAAACTCAATATATTTCTAAGTTCCCCCCTTCGACTGGCTAAAAAAAGACTTGTCTTTGATGAAGATCAAAGCGTAAAGGTTTACCCTTCCTATATCCAGATGCGACAGTATGATTTTATGGCAATAGATAACAGGCTGAAACAACCTGGTCTAAAAAAAATACGAAGGCTTGGCCATACCCAGGAATTTGAACAAATAAAGGAATATGTTTCAGGAGATGATGTGCGAAGCATCAACTGGAAAGCAACAGCAAAACAATCTGGTTTAATGGTAAATCAATACCAGGATGAAAAGGCCCAGCCCATTTATTTGGTGATAGATACAGGCAGGGTCATGAAAATGCCTTTTGAAGGGCTTAGGTTGCTGGACTATTCTATTAACAGCGCCCTCGCGTTTGCCAATGTTGCTATACAAAAAAAGGATAAAGTGGGATTGTTGTCCTTTTCTCATGAAATGGGAAAACTCTTACCGGCTACGGCAAAGAAATCACATTTAAATACCATATTGGAGGCCCTTTACAATGTGAATACCAAATTTCTCGATTCAGATTTCGGGTTGTTGTTTACCTGGATAAAGTCTAAAATAAGTCACCGCAGCCTGCTTATGCTTTTCACAAATTTTGAACATATGAATGCGCTTGATCGCAATATGCCTTATTTAAAAGCCCTGGCAAAACAGCATATTGTTGTTGTTATATTCTTTGAGAATACTGAACTGGAAAAAGTAATTCACAGCAATGCAGAAACACTACCTGATATTGCACACCAAACCATCGCTGCCGACTTCTCTTTTGAAAAACGTTTAATGGCTAAAAAACTGCAGCAAAACGGAATTCAAACAGTGCTCACCCCACCCGGGGATCTAACCGTAAATACCATTAATAAATATCTTGAAATAAAGGCGCGGGGTTTATTTTAAACAAACAACGAACTTTCGCTCCTTAACTATAAGCAAATTCCAGATTACTAAATTTTATAATAGAAATAAACAATACCTTTGTAACAGTTTATAATCTATAGTATGACAATCACTCAATTGCAATATGTTCTGGCGGTGGCAGAGCACCAGAATTTCACAAGAGCAGCTCAAAAGGTATTTGTTACTCAGCCTACTTTAAGTATGCAAATCCAAAAACTGGAAGAGGAGCTGGACATCCAGATCTTTGACAGGAGCAAGAAGCCCATTCAGCTTACCGAGACAGGACGTAAGATTGTTAACCAGGCTAGGAACATTGTAAATGAAAGTGAAAGGATACAGGACATCGTAGACCAGCAAAAAGGTTTTATAGGAGGAGAATTCAGGCTTGGAGTGATCCCCACCATCATGCCCACATTACTGCCTATGTTTCTTACAAACTTCATAAAAAAATATCCCAAGGTTAAATTGAAGATCGAGGAATTAAATACTGAAGCCATAATTGAAAAATTAAAAGAAGGCCACCTGGATGCTGCCCTTGCAGCGACCCCGCTGGAATTACCTGGTATAAAAGAACAGGTATTGTATTACGAGCCTTTTGTAGCTTTTATCCCTGATGGTCACCGGCTTGCAAAAAAGGATAAACTGGATGTGGAAGAGCTTGATGTAGATGATATGCTGCTACTTGAAGATGGCCATTGCTTTAAAGACGGCATCCTTAACCTGTGTAAAGCCTCCAGAAATTATGAAGGGGATAATTTTCAATTGGAAAGCGGAAGTTTTGAAACACTTATAAAATTATCTAATGAAGGACTGGGCATGACCTTATTGCCTTACCTGCATACGTTGGATTTAAGGGAAAGCGATAAATCCAAATTAAAGATGTTCAAGGATCCCGTTCCCGCCAGGGAAGTAAGTCTTATATATAATAAGAGTGAACTTAAGATCCAGATCATTGAAGCCCTGCGTAAAACTATTTCAGGAGTGGTGAAAGGAGCAATCGCCTTTCAAAATGTGAAGATAATAAGCCCTGTTCCCAATAGGAGATAACAGGCTCTTTCCAAAATAAAAACGGCCCGTAGGCCGTTTTTTATTTCAGTTTAAATAAATTAGACATTGATTTAACTCGGGGTTCCGTTGTGTAAGAGAGACTATCCAGATCTTTAATTCCTCAATTTCGTGAGGTAGCAATCTGGTAAGGGCCTTTTTTACTTCTTTACAGAACAATACTGCATCAAAACTAACTTTATCAAGTATGGTTTTGGTGTATTCAAACATCGCTCTCGCCATAATTTGAAATTATTTATAGATTGGTAATAGGTTGAAAAGTGTAGAATTGTGAATAGGCAGATTTTTTAAAGCATTTTAAATATAGGCAATAATTTCAACAATGTCAACCCCCCGCTTTAATTTAACATTCTAGAATCTGCGGTCGCCACTTATCACATCACCCAACCCTCCTAAAATACTACCTTCTCCTTTATCTTTTCCACCTCCCTGCGGTGCGGCTTGCCAAACACGGTTTGCCAACCGGCTGAAGGGTAGAGATTGAACATACACGATCCCGGGACCTGTAAGCGTTGCAAAGAAAAGGCCCTCCCCACCAAAAAGAGAATTTTTTATTCCCCCTATAAATTCAATATCATAATTGATATCCCTGGTAAAACCAATTATACAACCGGTATCTACATGCAGTTTTTCACCTGGTTGCAGTTCTTTTCTTGCCATAGTACCACCTGCATGTACAAAGGCCATCCCATCTCCTTCTATCTTTTGCATAATAAAGCCTTCTCCTCCAAAGAAACCTCTTCCCAGCTTACGGCTGAATTCAATGCCTATTGAAACCCCTTTTGCTGCACATAAAAAAGCATCTTTCTGGCAAATAAATTTCCCTCCATATTCTGTGAGGTCAATGGGAATGATCTTGCCGGGATAAGGAGAGGCAAAACTTACCCTCTTTTTTCCCTGGCCTTCATTTGAAAAAATGGTCATAAAAAGGCTTTCTCCCGTGAGCAATCGTTTTCCCGCCCCCAGTACCTTTCCCAGGAAACCTTCATTTTGAGCAGACCCATCACCAAAAATAGTATTCATCTTAATGCCGTTCTCCATCATCATGAAATTTCCCGCCTCGGCAACAACAGCTTCCTTTGGATCCAGTTCCAGTTCAACATATTGCATTTCCTCTCCAAATACTTGATAATCTATTTCGTGAGAATTCATAGTTGTAATTTATTTAGATAAAAACGTTTAAAAAATTTGAGATCATATATATGATAAAATTCACGGTTTTACATTCCGCTGGTATCCCCTTTTGCTTTTATGGTCCATTCAAATTCAAATCCTGAAACCTCCACCCCATTCTCATCAATTCCCCGCGAGCGCATCCAAAAGGTTTGCCCTTCACCTGAAGCGAGTGTTTGTTTAATAGCCCCGGAGATCAAATTGCCATCGTTACATATAAAATGGATCTTCCCGGTGGCCTTTTTATTAAATACCGATCTGTTCTGAGCCACAAGCATGGAAATTTTGGCCCCACTATTTTGAATTTGTGACATCACAAGCGCTCCGGTACTTAACTCGGCCGCCATAGCCTGCACGGCAAAATACATTGAATTGAAAGGATTTTGATTTATCCACCGGTGCTTCACCTTCACCGTACATTGTTCATCATCAATACTTACCACCCGCACCCCTGTGATCCAGGCGCTGGGCAACTTTATCATTAAATATTTATTGAGCTTTCCCGGGGATAAATTCATGTTGATTGTAGAGTTTTTTCTAAATGTATTTAAAATTCAAGACATACCGAAATGTTAAATTTTACTTAACATTTAAAAATAACAGTACTTTGTTTTGCATAATACTGTCTTTAAGATATATATTTGTATTATAAATCATCATCACTATGGAAACTTACAGTTTACAACCAGACAAAACAGTGGCTTCATTAATCCACGTTTCGGCTTTTTCAAAATATTTCATCCCCCTGGGAAATTTTATAATTCCGTTGATACTATGGACCGCCAAAAAGAATGATCCATTTGTAGATGAGCATGGAAGACGGGCATTAAACTTCCAGATAAGTATATTCCTCTACTTCGTATTTCTAGTTTGTATGGGAATTGCAGGAGTAGTATTTATGGGAATTGAATTTTCTGCAAGACATCCATTGGCATTTTCTGAAGATTTTATAAACATCAACCCTGCTTTAAATGCAATGCCATTTATCGCTATAATAGGAATTATAGGGATCTTGCTCCTTGCATTATTCATTTTGGAGATTGTTGCGGTCATCAACGCAGCGATAAAAGCCAGCGAAGGCAAACCCTATAAATATCCATTAACAATTAATTTCATCACTCCAACTCCGGTTGGCATTCATCAATCAAAAAATGAACAGTTTAACAACACCCAAAAACAAACGCTATGAAGATTGAAAACACCAAGGCACAGATGCGTAAAGGTGTGCTGGAATACTGCATCCTCTCTGTGCTAAGAGATAATGATGCATATGTTGCAGAGATCCTTGATACGCTTAAAGATGCAAAACTTCTGGTAGTAGAAGGAACCATTTATCCTTTACTTACAAGACTTAAAAACGCAGGATTGCTCCATTACCGGTGGGAAGAATCTACCGGGGGACCACCCCGGAAATATTACGGATTAACCGATACCGGAAGAGAATTTTTAAAAGAACTCACTTACACCTGGGAGGAATTACAAACAGCTGTAACAAAAGTAACCATCCAAAAAAACAAGAACCATGAATAAGACAGTAAATATAAATCTTGCAGGCGTATTCTTTCATATAGATGAAAACGCTTATACCAAGTTGCAACATTATCTGGATGCAATTAAACGCTCTTTAACCAATACCCAGGGCCAGGATGAAATTATTGCCGACATCGAAGCCCGTATTGCCGAGCTTTTCAATGAAAAGATAAAAACAGAAAGGCAGGTAATTGGAACCAAAGAAGTAGAAGAAGTTATAGCGGTTCTTGGCCAACCCGAAGATTATATGCTGGATGAGGAGATCTTTGAAGATGAACCATCATTCACCAGAACCGGAGCTACTGGGAAACAACTTTTTCGGGATACTGAGCACTCTTATGTAGGTGGGGTTTCTTCAGGATTAGGACATTATTTGAAGATCGAAGCTATCTGGGTTCGTATCCTTTGGATCATTCTTACCCTGGCTTCCAGTGGAGCTTTCATCCTTATTTATATAGCACTCTGGATCTTTGTTCCTGAAGCCAAAACAACTGCCGATAAACTTTCAATGCATGGGGAGCCCGTAAACCTTTCCAATATTGAACGAAAAATAAGGGAAGAGTTTGAAAATGTATCAGGAAAGGTTAAGGATGTGGATTATGAGAAATATGGCAGGCAGGCACGCTCCGGGGCCTCTTCGGCAGCAAAAGGGGTTGGCAGCGGTATTCTCTTTCTTTTGAACATCTTTGTGAAACTTATAGGTATCCTTATTATTTTAATAGCGGGTACCACACTTATTGGACTGTTCATAGGACTGTTTACAATGGGAACCTTTGGAATTATAGAGGCACCCTGGACAGATTATATTGAGATGGCTGCCATAGGAGCGCCGCTTTGGTTACTCTCACTTCTGGCTTTCTTTGCTATTGGGATTCCATTCCTGTTCTTGTTCATCCTTGGATTAAAGATCCTGGTGAAGAACCTTAGATCTATAGGTACACCTGCTAAGCTGGTCTTGCTGGGACTTTGGTTATTATCCATAATCGGCCTGGCTGTTATAGGAATTCAACAGGCCACCCAACGCGCTTTTGATGGGGAAGTTGTAATTACCGAAGCATTGCCGGTGCGATCTAATGACACCCTGTATCTTGCCATGCAATCAAACCCGAAGTATACTTCCGGGATACAAAAAAGGGGCGTGACCATCAGGTATGATGAAAATGACAATAAGGTAATGTACTCTACAGATGTAAGATTGGTAGTAAAATCTACCAAAGACTCTGTGGGAAGGATGGAGATCATTAAAATGGCCGATGGAAGTGATTCCCGTGATGCCAGAGACCGGGCAGAAAACATAAGTTTCAACACTAATTTTAGTGATGGGAGACTCTATCTCGATTCCTTTTTAACATCCCCCCTGCAGAATCATTACAGGGACCAGGAAGTAAGAGTGGTAATTTACCTTCCTGAAGGAACCACGCTTTATGCCGATAAGAATATTTCAAATTTTCACAGGTCATCTGATTACTACGGAAATATCCTCAATTACAATACAGAGGAGAAATACCTGAAGATCACAGAGAATGGCTACAACTGTGAAGATTGCGAAACCGAAGCCGGAGAGGAATGGAACAATGATTCCTGGGATAATGAAGAAGAGGATAATGATAGTATGTGGGAAGTAAAGGAAGATTCGGTAAAAATTGAAATAAACCAGGACGGGATCCGGATAAATGAAGACAACCAAAGGGTTGATATTAACAGAAATGGAGTTTCAGTTCAAAAATCATAATCATGACAGCCTTGATCAAAACCATAATAGCAGCAATAATTGGGATGGTTAGTTCCTTTGGAAATCCTGAAATGGACCAAACCTCCACAGAGATAAGCAGGGTTCAGGAACAAAAGAACATTTCCTCCTGCAGTGTCTATACACCTTTGAAATGTTATAGGTATTTCGAAAATTCATAGGTTTGGTTAAATTTATCAGTAGCTTATTAAAAAAATGATATATTTACCAACTCTAATCAAAAAAACCTATAAAATGAAAAGATTTTTTAAAACCGGTTTACTTTTAATGGCACTAAGTATATCTTTAGTGGCATGTCGTGAAACCAACGATGCAGATGATATGGATAACATGGATGATATGCATACTGAAGCAGGAGCTGATATTAAAGTAAGTGAGGATGGATCTAAAGTTAAGATCAAAACCGATGATTCAAAGGTTAAGATCAAAACCGATGATGACGGCGATTACAAGAAAAAAGTAAAAGTTGATAATGACGATAACTAGTCAACAATCCTAAATAAAAAAGTCCCTAAACAGGGACTTTTTTTATTTACTATGATTTGGTAATATTTATTTGGCAGTAATTTCCTTTTCCTCCGTCTTTTCAATGGTGCTTAAGTACCTTTCAGCATCCAGAGCCGCCATACATCCTGTACCGGCAGCGGTAATTGCCTGGCGGTATTCCTTATCCTGCACATCTCCTGAAGCAAATACCCCCGGAAGGTTGGTTTTGGTGGATTTTCCCTTTGTAATAAGATACCCCATTTCATCCATATCCAGCTGTCCTTTAAAGATCTCAGTATTTGGCTTATGTCCTATCGCTATGAATAGCCCGGTAATATCAATGCTTTCCTTTTCTCCTGTTACCCTGTTTATCATTCTTAAACCTTCCACCACTTGTTCGCCTAAGACTTCATCTACTTCGGTATTATAGCGTAGATCTATATTTTTGGTATTGGTTACCCTGTGTTGCATAGCTTTGGAAGCTCTCATCTCGTCTCCTCTCACAAGCATTGTTACCTTTTTACAAATATTTGCAAGGTAGGTAGCTTCTTCAGCAGCAGTATCACCACCACCAACTATAGCTACTTCCTGATTTTTATAGAAAAACCCGTCACAAACGGCACAGGCAGAAACTCCCCCACCCCTTAAACGCTGCTCACTTGGGAGGCCTAAATATTTTGCCGTAGCCCCGGTTGAAATAATTACTGTTTCCGCTTCTACCCAATGCGCGTTATCTATGCACGCTTTATGAATTCCACCGGCTTCCTTATTAAATTTAACCTCGGTAACCATTCCTATTCTTACCTGGGTGCCAAAACGTTCAGCTTGCTTTTGAAGATCTACCATCATTGTAGGGCCGTCTATCCCTTCAGGATATCCCGGGAAATTATCGACTTCAGTGGTAGTGGTCAATTGACCTCCTGGTTCCATTCCGGTATACATAACCGGGTGCATATCTGCACGGGCAGCATAAATAGCAGCGGTATATCCCGCAGGACCTGAGCCTATTATAAGGCATTTTATTCTTTCTAAGTTATTGGTCATTTTATAATTTATTTAAGTATTGTAAAAGTACGCACTTTAGATAAAACCTCTAAGAAATACCTGTAAGATTTTAACTTTCAAATGGTACGCGCATAGAATTCCGGTAATTTTGGGGGATTTAATTTGGCGTTAATTAATTCCATTTTTAAAAGTAACTTTACACATTCATGGAATTATCGCTATTTAATGTTCTGGATCTCCTGGGTACCGTGGCTTTTGCCATATCGGGTGCATTGGCGGCTATGAACCGTAAACTTGATCTATTCGGGATCTTTATTATCGCATTTGTAACTTCTATTGGAGGAGGAACCTTAAGAGATATTCTTATTGGTGCAACCCCAACCTGGATGTTAAATACCATTTATATATACTTTATTGGCGTGGTAACTATTCTCGCGATAATATTCAGAAACAAGATCAACTATCTCAAGACTTCCTTATTCCTTTTTGATACCATTGGGCTGGGAGTTTTTACCATTACAGGGGTTGAAATTGGACTGCAAAATGACCTTGACCCCATAGTCTGCATTACCCTGGGAGCCATGACCGGAACCTTTGGTGGCGTGCTAAGAGATATTCTTTGTGCTGAAATTCCGGTGATCTTCAGGAAAGAGATCTATGCCACAGCGTCCCTTACGGGTGGTTTGGTTTTTATTATCCTGAACAATTTAAATGTGAATACAGATGTTATTTATATTGTAACCTCCCTTATAATTATCTCAATAAGACTGATCGTTGTAAAATATCATATCTCACTTCCCACATACAGGCTTAATGATGAAAGAAAATAACCCTTAATGCGGTAATTTTTTCCTTAATTCCCCATAAATAAAAGTTCCCAGCAAAGCTCCAATGAAAACAACTATAATTGGAACATATCCTGCCCCTATCAGGGTGTAAATAGGTCCCGGACACGCACCTGCAAGTGCCCAACCCAATCCAAAAATGAGTCCGCCCACTATATACCGTGTAATACCTTTCTCTTTTGGTGTAAACTTTATGGGTTCCCCAAAGAAGGATTTCAAATTATTTTTTTTGATCACCTGAATGCCCAATGCTCCCAGCAAAATTGCAGATCCCATAATTCCATACATATGAAAGGACTGAAACTGGAACATTTCATAGATCCGGAACCAGGAAGCGGCTTCAGATTTATACATTACTATCCCGAAAAATATTCCTATTAATAAATATCCAACTGTTCTCATACCTTAAAATATTAATGGGAATAAAATGTGAATCATAAAGAGGCCCCCAATAAAAAATCCAATTACCGCAATTAATGAGGGTAATTGTAAATTACTCAGGCCCGAGATCGCATGTCCCGAAGTACAACCCCCGGCATAACGTGCTCCAAACCCTAACAACAATCCTCCTATTAAAAGAATGGAAAGAGATTTAATTTCTGTTAATGCCTCCAGGCTATAAAGCTCATCTGGTAAATAAGCTTTTCCTGCACTGGCAAATCCCAGTTCATTTAAAATTGTAATGGTCTCGGGATTTATGGCAACAGCGGGATCATTGGTGAGTACATGCGCTCCAATAAATCCCCCAATTACGGCCCCTACCACCACAATAAGGTTCCAGCGATGTTCTACCCAGTTGAATTCAAAATAATCGGCAGCCTTATCTGCACCGCATAAAGTGCACATAGTCCTAAGGTTGGAGGACATTCCAAATTGTTTCCCTATAAATATGAGAAGAAACATTATTAAAGCTATTAGAGGGCCTGAAACATACCAGGGCCAGGGTTCATAGATCCATTCCATAGAGTAATTTTTAGTTATATGCTATATAAAGATATGTGCTTAAAGCGGAATATTTCCGTGTTTTCTATCTGGTCGCAGTACTT
This sequence comes from Gillisia sp., assembly GCA_039989915.1. Taxonomy (GTDB): domain Bacteria; phylum Bacteroidota; class Bacteroidia; order Flavobacteriales; family Flavobacteriaceae; genus Gillisia. The sequence goes on along the minus strand of JBDXGW010000002.1, from coordinate 67,851 downwards.
TTTTATTTTCAAGCATACTAAAGGCTTTAAGTAATTTGCGGCGGGTATCACGGGGCATGATCACCTCATCTATAAAACCTCTTTGAGCTGCTTCAAACGGGGTTGCAAACTTTTCAGCATACTCGGCTTCTTTTTCTGAGAGTTTTAATTCGGGATTTTCGGCTTCCTGGATCTCTTTTCTAAAGATGATCTCACTTGCCCCCTTTGCTCCCATCACAGCAATTTCGGCCGTTGGCCAGGCAAAGTTCAGGTCGGCACCAATATGTTTTGAATTCATAACATCATAAGCTCCCCCATAGGCTTTCCGGGTAATTACAGTTACCCGTGGAACGGTTGCTTCACTTAGTGCATAGAGCAGTTTAGCGCCGTTCAGGATGATCCCGTTCCATTCCTGGTCTGTTCCCGGCAAAAAGCCCGGAACATCTACCAACACCAGAAGCGGAATGTTGAAGCAGTCACAAAAACGCGTAAAACGGGCTGCTTTCTTGGAAGAATCTACATCCAGCACTCCGGCAAGGCTCATTGGCTGATTTGCCACTATCCCAATGCTTCTCCCTCCCAGCCTTGCAAATCCTACAATAATATTATCGGCATAATCTTTATGGATCTCAAAAAATGAATCTTCGTCAATTATTCCAGTTATAACCTCATGCATATCGTAAGGTTTATTGGAACTGTCCGGCACTATATCTTCCAGCGATTCCCTTATTTCTTCACCCAACGTATAGGGTAATTTAAGAGCAGTTTCCTTATTGTTCTGCGGAAGGTAACCAAGAAGGGTTTTGATGTCTTCCAGGCAGGCTATATCGCTTACAGCAGTAAGATGTGTCACCCCAGACTTTGTGGAGTGCGTGCTTGCACCACCCAATTCTTCTGAAGTTACATTTTCATTGGTAACCGTTTTTACCACATTGGGCCCCGTAACAAACATATAACTCGTATCCTGAACCATAATGGTAAAATCTGTCATTGCGGGAGAATAAACCGCACCCCCGGCACATGGCCCCATAATTGCCGAAATTTGAGGAATTACGCCCGATGCCTGAACATTCCTGAAAAATATATCTGCATATCCGCCCAGAGAGCGAACCCCTTCCTGAATCCTGGCGCCACCTGAATCGTTGAGTCCAATTATAGGAGCGCCTACCTTCACAGCGTGGTCCATTACTTTACATATCTTTTCTGCATGAGTTTCAGATAATGCTCCCCCAAACACTGTAAAATCCTGGGCAAAAACATATACGAGACGGCCGTTTACTGTGCCATATCCCGTCACAACCCCATCTCCATAGAATTTCTGATTCTCCATCCCAAAATCTGTGGTGCGGTGGGTAACCAGGATTCCTATTTCTTCAAAAGAACCTTCATCCAAAAAGTAATCTATTCGTTCCCGGGCGGTAAGCTTCTTTTTTTCGTGTTGTTTGGCAATGCGGGCCTCCCCGCCACCCAAATGGGCCTGGGCAAGTTTTTCCTGTAATTTGGCAATATTCTGGCTCATAGTTTATTAATTGGGTAGTCTCAGCAATTTTTGATCTTTAATATATTGTTTTAAGGCAATGAGAGCTGCGAGACGTGCTTCCTGCTCAATTTCAGATTTAAGTTTTTCTGCGGAATAATAATTCTTTACAAAATGGGTGTCAAAATTTCCACTTCGGAAGGAATCGTGTTCAAATACAAATTTTCCGAAGGGAAGAGTGGTCATAACACCTTTCACTTCATAATTTTTGATCGCTTTCAGCATTAATTGTATGGCCTCTTCCCTGTTCTTACCATACGTGATGAGTTTGGCAAGCATAGGATCATAATATATGGGCACTTCCATTCCTTCTTCAAATCCGTCATCAAGGCGTATTCCTTCCCCTGTTGGGGTTTTGTATCGCTCAAGGGTTCCAACGCTTGGCATGAAATTATCAAGGGGATCTTCAGCATAAATGCGCAATTCTACCGCGTGTCCCTTTATCTTTAGATCCTGCTGTGAAAATGGCAATTTTTCACCCCGGGCCACTTTAATTTGCTGTTCTACCAGATCTATTCCTGTAATAAGTTCGGTTACAGGGTGTTCTACCTGCAACCTGGTATTCATCTCAAGGAAATAAAAATTCTTAAATTCATCCAACAGAAATTCCACGGTCCCTGCACCTACATAATCACAGGCTTCAGCAACTTTAACCGCAGCTTCTCCCATAGCTTTTCTTATTTCTTCAGTAAGAACTACAGAGGGGGCTTCTTCCACCACTTTTTGATGGCGACGTTGTATGCTGCATTCGCGCTCAAAAAGATGAAGGGTATTCCCGTGTTTATCTGCAAAGACCTGGATCTCAATATGACGTGGGGAAGAAATGTATTTTTCTATAAAAACAGCGCCGTCACCAAAAGCAGATTCTGCTTCGCTTATAGCCCTTTTCATCTGGTCTTCAAGATCCTTTTCCTGCTCCACTATTCGCATTCCTTTTCCCCCTCCCCCGGCTGATGCTTTTATCAAGATGGGGAAACCAATTTCTTTTGCAATCTCCTTTGCCTTTTCAACATTGGTGATAGCTTCATCAATTCCGGGAACCATAGGGATCCCATATTCTTTAACGGCATCTTTTGCCGCCAGTTTACTTCCCATTATTCTTATTGCCTTGGAACCGGGCCCAATCCAGGTGATCCCGTTCTTTTCTACCGCTTCGGCAAAATCGGCATTTTCACTTAAAAATCCGTACCCGGGGTGAATGCCATCTACCTTAAGCTCTTTGGCTATTTCTATAATTTTGCTCCCAAGTAAATAGGATTCATTAGAGGGAGGGGGACCTATACATACCGCTTCATCGGCAAATTTTACGTGAGGGGCATTCCTGTCTGCCGTAGAAAAAATGGCGACGGTCTTAATCCCCATTTTTTGCGCGGTTTTCATCACCCGCAGGGCGATCTCCCCGCGATTGGCTACCAATATTTTTTTCATTTACTTTATTTAATTTTCATCAAAAAACATCAATTCTATTTGATGATCCCTACCCAATTATTTACACCATATCCTTTTAAAAGAACTGTTATTACTCCCCTTCAGGGGGCTGGGGGGACGTTATTCCATCTCTATAAGCAACTGGTTCTTATCCACGGTCTCACCTTTTTTTACGCTAATGGATTTCACAACTCCATCTCGGGGTGCCGTTAGGGTATTTTCCATCTTCATCGCTTCCAGTACCAGCAGGTAATCTCCCTCCTTAACCTCATCGCCTTGCTTTATATTCACATCCAGGATCAATCCCGGCATGGGAGCTTTGATGTCATTTACCAAGGTTGCCGCAGCAAGTGATAATCCCATATCTTCAATAAGCAGGTCAAGATCATTGGAGATATTTACCTGGTATAAATTTCCGTTGATCTTTATACTATAGTCTTTTTTCAAAAAGTCGGAGTGAGCTATTTCCCCTATAAAGGAGCGGGGACCATTTAAAATGTGATATTTGAAAGGCGAGATTTCATTGGAGTCCAAAGCGTCAATTTGCTTTTGGATGAATTCAAATTCCAGATTTTCATTCACCTTTACTTTGTATCTTTTTTCCATTATTTTTATATCGCTTTGAATGGTATTTTCAATTCTTGTATTGTAAATATAGAAAAAGCCAGGGGGTTAAACTTAGGTTTCAACAAACAATTAAGATAAAAAAAGCCCCGCGGGATATATTCCCCTGAGGCTTAAAATCGTACTATTTTAAAATTTATTTGAATTCTTTGATCGCTTCTCCAAGATCAAAGACCTTCTTCTTTTTAAAGTGATTTTCAAGGATGCTGCTTCCTGCTGCAGACCTGTACCCCCCTGCGCAATGAACCACTACGGGTTTATCCTTTGGAACCTCGCCCGTACGTTCTCTTAATTCGTTAAGCGGAATAGCAATTGCGCTCTCAAAGACCTTCCCTTCTTCCTCTACCTCACTTTTATTGCGAATATCAACAATGGTATATTTTTCTTTATTTTTTTTGAAGTCGCTAAGTTCAAGATCATCAGATTCTGTCTTTATATCTCCTGCAAGGGTGAGAATTCCCTTTAATTGTTTTTCATATCCAATTTTGGCGGTTCGTTCCAGAACAGTTTCTATTTCATCAACCCCCTTAACCACCAGGTAGAAAGATTCTTTTGGTTTCACAATAGCTCCCAGCCAGGTTTCAAATTTATCTGCCTCCCCCCGAGCCATGATATTAATGCTGCCGGGCAAATGCGCTTTTTTGTATTCTTCTTCATCCCGGGAATCTACTACCATAACATCCTTTTCAACTTTAGAAACATTCAACTGTAAACCAACAGAATGTTTCATTTTTTGAACATTTCTCGCCCCCTGCTTGTTAAGGTCTACGTTAAAGTCAAAATATGCCGGGATCATTGGTTGGTCCTTTAGGATCTCCTCAACAAATTCCTCTTCAGTTTGCTCCTTAAATGCCCAGTTATCGCGACGTTCCTCACCTAAGGTACTCGAGGCAGCATCGCTCATATTTTTGCCGCACAGGGATCCTGCACCGTGAGTGGGATAAACAAATGCATGATCCGGGAGATCATTGAATTTGGTTTGCATGGTTTTATACATAGCCTTAGCAAGTTCTATTCGTTTGGATTTTTTATTGCCTCCTTTCTCCCGTAGATCGGGCCGGCCAACATCTCCAATAAACAAAGTATCCCCTGTAAATAAGGCTGTTTTTGAATTTTCAGTAGCTACAAAGGTGAGACCGTCCGGCGAATGGCCGGGAGTGTGTAATGCCTTGATGCTGGTTTTTCCGATTTTTACCGATTTTCCCTCATCAAAAGCTTTATGAGGGTATTTGGCTTTAACCAACTTACTCACATAAATGGTAGCTCCCGTTTGCTCATAAATTTGAAGATGCCCGCTCACAAAATCGGCATGAGGATGGGTTTCCAAAACGGCAATTATTTTGGCATTTTGTTCTTCTGCATATTTATAATAGGGAAAAGGATCTCTGGAAGGATCTATTATTGCCATTTTCCCATCACTAACTAAAGCATAGGAATAATGAGATAAGGGTTCATCCTTAAATTGTTTAATAATCATAATAATTAATTTCCCTAAAAATAATTTTATCCGGCTTTCTTTCTGCCTTTTTTAAAAGGAATTAACATCTGATTCTTAAAATCTTTTGGAAAATCTTCATCGCCGTGAAAACCCAGTTCTATATCTTTCCCGTTTTTTGGCACATAGGCAGTGCCGAACAGATAGTCCCAAATACTAAGGGTTAATCCATAATTCATCCCATTTGGATGCTCAGGCGGTAAGGCTTTTGAGTGATGCCAGATATGCATTTTGGGGTTATTAAAAATATAACCAAAGATCCCATAATTCCAGCCCACGTTCGCATGGTTAAGGTGCCCTACAAATACAGCAAACATATGTACCAAAAAGAATTCCTGTATCCCGAACCCGATCATCGCAAGCGGTATGTACTGTATGGTCTTATAAATAATGGTTTCCATAAAATGAAATCTAAACTGGGCTGCAAAAGCCATTTCCTTTACGCTGTGATGCACTTTATGAAATTCCCAAAGCCAGGGGCGGCTATGGAGTTGCCTGTGAATATTCCACTGAATAAAATCGGCTATTACCAGCATTATTAAAAGTTGTAACCAAACGGGAAAGGTTTGCACCTCAAGCGCTACAATATTGGTTATGCCAAATAATGCAAGAAAATCATTGAACAGTTCTACCCCCACATTAGATAAGGCGTTAAAACCAATTAAGGAGAAAATGAAAAAATTGAAAAGTATATAAAATGAATCCAGCCAGAAATCCTTGCGAAAGATCTTTTGATTCTTTCTCCAGGGGATCACGATCTCTATGATCCATACCAATAGGGAAAGGCCAATTAGCCAGTAAAAATAATTTGTCCAGGATGGATTTGTAATTTCCTGCACCAGGTAATTAAAATATCCTGTAAAAGAATCTTCTATAATCTTAATATATTTCAATAGAACCAATTTGTGTGCTGCAAAAATACATTAAAAATGAGGCAGGGAATGTGACCGCGGTTACAAACCGCAATTTACCTATTTGTTTTTCTGAAAACGGCAAAATGTGAAATTTTGAACAGCCCCGGCTGGGGTAATGTGATCCAGGTTTTCACAACCCAATTTAAGGAAATCTGAGGGAAACAATTTTTCCATATCCTGTATGGAATATTGTTTTATAGAAATCCTGCTGCACTTTAATGGGCCGTTTTCTGAAAATGTTCCAAGAATAACAAAACCTCCACTTGCAATAGAATTTTGCAATGTTGTCATGTAATTAGTTATTTGCTCCTCACGGGTTAAAAAATGAAAGGCTGCCCTGTCATGCCATAGATCATATTTTTCCGGCAGTTCAAAATTGGAAACATCGGCCACTATCCAGGTGACTTTTTCGGCCGCTTCTCCAAGCCTTTCCTTTGCACGCTGTAAAGCTTTTTCCGAAATATCCAACACCGTAATATTTGTAAAACCTTCAGCAAGAAGAAAATCTGCAAGAAAGCTGTCTCCTCCCCCCACATCAATTATACGCGCATCCCGGTTTAATCCCAGTTGAGCGATATAATTAAGGGATATTTCCGGTTTGGGTTGATACCAGCTTACTTCTGTTAATTGCCTGGTCTTGTAAATTGTGTCCCAATGTGTTTTCAGGTCTTCCATAAAATTTATTCTTTTTCCAAAGGACTAAAAGCGATATTGTAATTCAAACCTTCGGGAAAAATCTCCCTGTACTTGCCCTGTAACTCCTATAGGCGGGAAATTTATTCAGCAAGGCTTTCTCCTCATAATTCGATTTAAAATAAAAAAGGATTACCAGTAATAGAAAAATGATGAGCCTGTAACCCGAGTTGGAATACAAAGCGAAAAAAAATGCGGTCATCAAAATTCCGGAATATATAGGATGTCGTACATATTTGAATAATCCCGAAATAACCAATTCTCCATCCTTCTTGGGGGTTGGAAATATTGAAAGGTTGGTGTTAAGCTGAAGGATAGAAATTAAAATTATGATAAATCCGGCAATGGCAAGTCCCAGGTTGACGAGTGAAACTTCTTCGGCCATCTGAAATTTCAGGGAGGGAACATCAAAAATATAAGCACCGAATAATACAAGTTGAATGCCCACCAACACAAAATCTATAGTTGAAATTTTCATGGAGTAATTATTAAGTTATCCTTTCAGTTCCATATACACTATGTAAAACCCCATTGCCAGTACAAACCACCCAAATGCTTTTTTAAGTTTCTTCCCTGGTATAAAACGATTCAAATAAATTCCCAGGAAAATCCCTACCACAGAAATTGCCGTGAATACAAGAAGAAAGCCCCAGTTGATCTGCATATTCTCAATATCTCCAATAAATCCAATAAGCGATTTTACCGCAATGATGAGCAAAGAAGTTGCTACCGCTTTTTTCATGGGCAATTTCGCCAGAATAACCAGGGCAGGTATAATGAGAAATCCGCCGCCTGCACCTACTATTCCCGTAAGCACACCTACAATGGCTCCTTCTATAATAATTAGCGGATAATTAAATTTAACCAGTTCTTCAATATCAACTTTTCGTTTTTTTTCAATGATCATTGAGATCGAAGCCAGGATCATGATCACCGCAAAAAATAACATGATCCCAATATCGCGGGTAACAGCAAAGTCTCCCACATAGAATAAATGATCAGGAAGGGCGGGGACTATAAATTTTCTTGTGATATAAACCGCTATGAAAGCGGGGATAGAGAATACTATTGCTGTGCGAAAATCAACCAGCTTCTTCTTTATATTTTGAACGGTTCCCACCAGGGAGGTTGCCCCTACAGCAAATAAAGAATAAGCGGTGGCGGTAACAGGATTTACTGCCAGAAGGTAAACCAGGATGGGAACCGTTAAAATAGAACCTCCGCTACCTATAAGGCCTAATACAATTCCCATGAGCAAAGCACCAAAATAACCCAGAATTTCTGCTATCTCCATACTTTGCTATTTGGCTTTTAATTCACTTAACTATCTTTTAAAGATCGTTAACTTTAATATTGTTGCGGCGCAGTTCTATACTTCCATCCAATTCAAGTTTTTTGAGCAATCTGGAGATCACTACCCGGGAGGTATGTAGATCATAAGCAATTTCCTGGTGGGTAACCTGTACTTCATCATTGTGGTTGATCTTGGCTTTGTCCCTTAAATAGCGCATAAGCCGCTGATCCATATTTAAAAAGGCAATGGTATCTATAGTGTCCAGCATCTCGGTAAGGCGGGAGTGGTAACTTTCAAAAACAAAATTTCGCCAGGATTTATATTTCGAGGTCCATTCTTCCATCTTTGCAATTGGGATCATTATAAGGGTTGTATCGGTTTCGGCAACTGCACGTATCTCGCTTTTAGTTTGTCCCAGACAGCAGGAGAGGGTCATCGCACAGGTATCCCCGCTTTCCAGAAAATAAAGAAGCAGCTCATCTCCATCTTTGTCCTCCCTTAGAACCTTAATTGCCCCATTGAGAAGCAAAGGCATTGCGGTAACATAATCGCCAATTTCTATGATCTTTTCTCCTTCCTTAAACGTTTTAATTTTTCCTACTTCTCCAATTTCCTGAAGGAGTTCCTTCTCAAAGGTAAGGTGATATGCATCTTTAAGGTCTTGTACCATTATTTCCATTTTGATTGGAGTAAAATTAGCATTAAAAAACAATTTAAATAATACCCATTAGCAAAGGCTTGCTATTGGTTCCCCGGAAGCACATAATAATAAATGGAAATAAAATGGGAAAAGCTTCCAAATAAGACAAATAGATGAAAAATAGCATGGTTTAAATGTAACTTATCCAGTATAAAAAAAACTGCTCCCAGGGTATATGAAATCCCTCCAATGATAAGCCAGGTTAGTCCCCAAACATCCAGATTATCGTACAATGGCTTAATGGCAAACACAATGATCCAGCCCATTACCACATACATTGCCGTAGATAAAAGATTGTAGCGGCCGGTGTAGAATAATTTAAGGATCACCCCTATAACCGCCAGAGTCCAAACCACTCCAAATATGCTCCAGCCCACGGCCCCGCTCAAAGTAACCAGCGCATACGGAGTATAGGTCCCGGCAATAAGCACATATATAGACGAATGGTCCAGGATATTTAAATGGTACCTAAGCCTGGGAGATCTGGCACTATGATAAAACGTGGAGGCGGCATAAAGGAGGATGAGACTGGCACCAAAAATACTAAAACTCACCAGGTGTCTTATTTCACCATACTCGCTGGCTTTGAAAATCAACAATAACAATCCCAGGATGCTCAATGCAAAACCAAAACCGTGGGAAATTACATTTAATTTCTCCTCAAATGGCGGGTAATAACCGGTTCGTGATTTCATTTCCATCTTAAAACAGCTGTAATTGGGAAGGATTAATATTTTCTCTGTGGGCTACACAAGTTACGGATTTTTAAAAAATCTATGAAATTTGAAATATAAAAATCACCCAATAAAATGAAATTTAAATCCAGCTTTAAACCCCTCTTGTATTTGTTGATTGGATATTAAATTTTACCTTGTAAGTCCTATAAAAAGATGATCTATGGCACAACCCGTTATTTTCAAATCCAGTTATTTTCTTAGGTCCCTTAACAAAGACTTTAATCCATTTACTCCCAACGTGCTTATAATTGATGAAGAACATATTGAATTTAAAAGAAGGAACTGGCACCTGGTTTCAGAAGACACAGAAACCCTTCACTTTAAAAACATTACCGGCGTAACGGTAGACAGTCATCTTTTTGGAACCACTATCACCATAAAAAGTACTGGAACAGATCCTATTCTGGTTCGGGGTTTCTGGAAAAAAGAGGCAAAAGAGATCAAAGAACTTTGCGCAAAATATATCGCACTTCAAAATCAAAAGAACAGCGGGGAAGCAATGGCGAATTCTTTTGCAAGGGCTATGCATGGAAATCGCGAGACCTTAAGTGTGGCCGATGAATTGGCTAAACTCAAGAATCTTTTAGACCATGGTGTACTTACCCGCGAGGAATTTGAAGAGCAAAAAAGCAGATTATTGCGAAGTTGATCACTTTAAAATTTAAAATGTTTCTTTCCTAAAACGACAGGAAATGTCTTCTGAAGAAATTATTTTAGCCCCAATATTTATTAATCAGAAATTTTTTAATGAAGATCCTTCATACTGCCGACTGGCATATTGGTAAAAAGCTGCATAAACACGACCTAGCTCCAGATTTTTATCTGTTCATTAACTGGCTGTGCGATACAATTGAAACGCATGAGGTAGAGGTCCTTCTGGTATCGGGAGACATCTTTGATCTTGCCAATCCATCTTCTGAAGCACGAAAACAATATTACCGGGCTTTAATGCAACTTAAAAACCTCAACTGCCGCCTTATACTTACAGGTGGAAACCACGATTCCCCCGCGATGCTTGATGCTCCCAGGGACATCCTTAGGGAGCTGGATATGCACGTGATTGGGGGGCTTCCTGCAAACCTGGAAGAAGTAATACTTCCCATAACAGGTAAAAGCGGAGAGGTTGAGATTGTAATTGCCGCCCTCCCCTTTCTAAGGGATTCAGATCTTCGCACTGCCGGAGAAGGGAATACTTATGAAGACAGGCTGGAAGCGATAAGAAAAGGAATTCAAAATACATTTTCCACAGTTGCTGAAATTTGTAAACAACAGCATCCCGGTATTCCGGTTATTGCAATGGGGCACCTGTTTGCAGCGGGAGCCGAGACATCTGAAAGTGAACGCGATATTCAAATAGGAAACCAGGCTGCCTTTAATGCGCTTCAGTTTGGAGATTATTTTAATTATATCGCTCTGGGCCATATTCATAAACCGCAAAGAATAAGCGGAGTTGTTCCTGCTTTTTATAGTGGATCCCCTCTCCCGCTTTCTTTTAGTGAAAGAAAAGATGAAAAAAGGGTTTTATTGATTGACACTCAATTAGGATTTGAACCCAACAGCTTAAAAATTCCCGCTTTTCGCAGCCTGTTAAAAATAAGCGGAACCCTTGAAGAATTGAAGGAAAAATTAAGCCTTCCCGTTAATGAAAGTCAACTGGATTCACTTATTGAAGTGGAAATGACTGAAGAAAATTATGATGCACTTAAGATTTTTTCCCTGGATGAACTGGTAACAAATTTTGATATTGAGGGCTTTGAAATAGTAAAACACCGGGCTTCCTTTAAAAATCAAGTGCGCGGTGCAGCAGAACTTTACACCAACAGGCAACTCGAGGACCTTTCCCCCCGCGACGTTTTCCTGGAACTTATAGGAAAGCACCAATATGAGGAAGAAACACACCGGGAAATAATGAGTGCATTTGAGGAACTGCTGCAGGAAGCTGGTCAAATTGAAAACCCCGATGCAATATGAAAATATTAAAGATCGAATTCCAAAATATAAATTCGCTGCGGGGTACCAATCTAATAGATTTTACCCGGGCTCCCTTTACCACCGGTTCGCTGTTTGCCATAACGGGGCCTACCGGTAGCGGTAAAAGCACCATTCTTGACGTAATTTCCCTTGCCCTTTTTAATCACGTACCACGCCTGGGCAGGATAAGCAAAAATGATATTCTCTCCAAAGGAGCAATCCTTACCCGCAATCAGACAGAAGCATTTGCGAAGGTTACATATGAATGTAAAACGGGCATCTATACCTCTCACTGGAGTATTTCAACAGCCCGTACCGGTAACCTGCGGGAATATGAGATGGAGATTACCAATGATACCACCGGGGCGATCCTGGACCTCAAAAAATCTGATGTACCGGGAAAAAATGAGGAGCTTATAGGCTTGAATTATAACCAGTTCATAAAATCTGTTTTACTGGCTCAGGGAGAATTTGCCCAATTTTTAAGGGCAAAAAAAGACGAACGCGGCGAGTTGCTGGAAAAGATCACCGGGACCGGAATTTACAGGCAACTGGGAAGAATGGCTTTTGAAAGGCATAAACTGGTGAATGTTGAAATCCAGAAACAACAGGATTTTATAAACCAGATCAAAATTGATCTTTTGCCGGAGGAAGAGGTGCAAGCCCTTAACAAGGAATTTCAGGATAAAGAAGGGCAATGTAAACCCCTGGAAAAGGAGATTAAAACCTTTGAACGAAACCTTCAGCTTAAAAAGACAATTGAAAACCAGTTGCAGGACATTCAAAAATTTTCTTCGGAAAAAGAAAAGGCGGAAACAGAGCTGGGTGTTTTCCTGGAAACATTCGGTTTAAAACTGGAACAACATGAAAAACTAAGGGATATTGCTGAAGAACTCCGGACATGGAGCAGGGTTTCAAAAGAGTTGTTGGAGGTCCAAAAAGAAATTCAGGAAAAAACAGACCGTAAGGAAGTAAATTTTAAGGAAATCAATGACTGTATTGCGCGGGTGAATACTTTGACAAATGCCGGCGCCACAGGAGATACTGTAGAAACTTGTCTCGGTGAATTTTCACAACAGGTAAGAAAACTCCAGGAAGAACTTGTATTAAAAAAGAACAGGTATAGCAGTTTACAACAGGAATTCAGGGCCGAAACCAGGGAAATTTCCTGTGATCTCAATGTGAATGACCCTGCAGTAACCGCCAGGGAACTGGAGGATATGAAGACAATCTCCCATACAAGGATCCTTCAGCTGGAAGATAAACTGAAAGATATTGATCTTGCTGACTCCAAAGCCGAAAAGCTGAGACTTAGAAATAATCTTCAGCTGGCTCGCGAAGCACAAATTCAGGCTGAAAATCTTAATCGTATAAACGGAGAATTGCAAAGGTTAAGCGACGAAGAAGAAAAATTAAACCCGTTTTTAAATAGCCTTCCGCCAGAGATCAAGGCACAGGAAGAAAAAGTAAGTTCCCTTCAGGATAAAATAGAAATTGTTAAACTTAAAAAGCAAAACCAATTATTGCTTTCCAGCCTCGAAGATAAAAGGGAAAAGTTAATAGACGGGGAGCCCTGCCCCCTATGCGGTGCATTGCACCATCCTTATGCCGAGATCAAACCCCATAAAATCGATACCCTGGAAGAAGAGCTAAAGGAACTGGAAAATGAATGCGCATTGTGGAACAGAAAACTCACTTCCGGCACCACCACTCTTGCGCATTACCGCAAGGCTTTGGAAGAAGTAAGGAGGCTTAAAACACAACAGGAAAATGATCACAAGATTCTAAAGACATCATTCCAGGAGAAATTTTTTCAGCTTAAAAAAGAAGATGCTACATCCTGGGAAGAAGTTTGCAGTAATTATGACGGAATCCTAGAAAACCTGGAAGAGTATGAAAAGGAAAAAAGGAATTTGGCATGTATTAACATAGGCCTTCCCCTCCTGGAAAAAATGGTGCGCCTCGCTGCCGAAGGTAAATCTTTAAAGCAAGAACTGTCCTCCTTATATCCCGGCAACGACATAACATTAGACACTCAAAAGTTGCAAACTCAATGGACCCGCTTACGGGAATATGAAAGGGCGCTAACAACACAACTTACAGAACTTAGGGAAAAGGAAAGTTTTTTACACCAAAAATTAATTGACATTGAAGGGGCACTTACCCCCGCTGTAAAAGAGCATGGTTTCCAAAACCTGCAGGAAGCCGGAGATTCCCTCATGCAGGATCAGGAATATTATAAGTTGCATACAGATAGGGACAAGATCAAAACCGCGATTTTAAGAAATACAGAAACCCTGAATCTTTTAAATTCTCAGCTGGAAAAATTTAAACAGGAGGATGTGCAGCAAACTTATGAGGCTCTTCAAATATTGATGGAGGAAAGATCCAGGCAATTGGAAAAACTAAGACTGGATTGTGAACATTTGAACCGCAAATTATTAAACGATAAAGAGAACAGGGAAAAGATCCTCCGGATACGGGAGGAGATAGCGGGAAAAGAAAAACAAATTAAAAGGTGGAAACTGCTCAACGAATTAATTGGGGATTCTACAGGCAAGAAATTCAATGATTTTGCCCAGGATCTAAGTTTATCGCAGTTGTTGCTTTTGGCAAACATAAGGCTTAAAGACCTGAGCGATCGTTACAGGATTGACAAACCCGCTGAAAATGAAGATGACGGGCTAGTTGCGATAGATGAGCATATGGGCGGCCAGCGCCGCTCGGTAAAAACACTTTCAGGAGGAGAAACATTTATCCTTAGCCTTTCAATGGCCCTGGCGTTATCTGACCTCGCATCGCGAAATGTTGAAATAAACAGTCTTTTTATAGATGAAGGATTTGGGACCCTGGATCCCGAAACCCTGGACCAAACCCTGGATACCTTGGAAAAACTACAGGCAGAATCTTCCAAAACCATTGGAATTATAAGCCACGTGGATTCCCTTAAAGAAAGAATCGCCACTCAAATAAAATTAAAAAGACATGGCCAGGGTTACAGTACCCTTGAAATTACAGGATAGGACTGAAGGCTCGCCTGACTAATACCCATGATAATGAGATTAAAGTAATTTTCATTATATTTAGAATCCAACCAATTTTAAAGAGGATAATAACTTAAAACCTTTAATATGAAGTATTATTTAATTTTCGGCTTATTCGCATTTTCCGTTTCGGGATTTGCCCAGGAACAGAAACCCGGGATCCTTTCTCCCGAGATCCAGATAAAAACAGCAGTTTTGGCTGCTCCAGAAGAACTTAGGGAGGGTGTCAAGGTATATGGTCATGATAAGGATGGAAAAATGGTGGTATTACGTGAAGGCACCAATTACCTTATCTGCCTGGCCGATGATCCTACAAAAAAAGGGATTTCGGTATCCTGTTACAATGACAAACTGGAACCTTTTATGGCCAGGGGAAGGGAACTTTCTGCTGAAGGAATGGCCGAAATGGACAAAAGAGCGGTTCGCCAGCAGGAAGTAGAGGCCGGTACTCTAAAAATGCCCGATGCCCCAAGTATGACCTATATATATAGCGGTAGCGATGAAAACTATAATAAAACTACTGGGGAGCTGAGCGATGGAAAATTCAGATATGTGATCTATATCCCCTATGCAACCACAGAATCTACCGGTTTGCCAGATAAACCTGAAGTTCCCGGAATGCCGTGGCTTATGGATCCCGGGACCCACCGCGCCCATATAATGATCTCCCCGGTGAATAAATAAATTCACTGTATAATATAAGACAAGGGTGGCCAAATGGCCACCCTTCTTATTTGGTGTTGTTGAAAACGTTTTTTGTCTAATAAAGAACCCGGAACCTGATGGTGTGTTCAATTTCCTTAAGTTCCCTTATCACATCGGGTCCATATTCCTTATCAATATCTGTGATCACATAGCCAATGGTCTCGTTGGTTTTTAAATATTGCCCCACAATATTGATGTCGTGATGGGCGAAAATATTGTTGATATGCGCAATAATGCCCGGTTTGTTCTCATGAATATGGATGAGCCTGTGCGCATTTTCCAGAATAGGCAACTGGAGATTGGGGAAATTCACACTATTGGTAGTGCTTCCGGTATTAATGTATTCCATGATCTTGCCCGGCACGAAATTCCCGATATTGGCCTGGGCTTCCTCTGTGCTTCCCCCAATGTGCGGGGTGAGTATAACGTTCGGTAAATTGCGAAGGGACGATTCAAAAGTTTCGGTATTGGTCTTGGGTTCTTCAGGGAAAACATCAATTCCTGCACCTACGACCTTTCCGGAGTTTATATTCTTCACCAGGGCATCTATATCTACCACATGCCCCCTGCTAAGATTCAGGAATATTACCCCATCCTTCATCAAGTCAAATTCCTTTGCACCTATAAAATTATGGTTCTCCTTACGACCATCTACATGAAGGGAAACAATATCAACTTTTTGCAAAAGTTCCTTTAAACTGTGGCATTTTGTAGCATTTCCAAGGGCAAGTTTTTCTACCATATCATAATAATACACATCAAAACCAATAGCCTCTGCCACAACAGAAAGTTGGGCTCCAATATTTCCATATCCCACTATTCCTATTTTTTTACCTCGTATCTCCCTGCTGTTACTGGCAGATTTATCCCATTCTCCCAGGTGCATTTTTGCCATCTTGTCCGGAAGGTTTCGGGAAAGAAGTATGATCTCCCCTATTGCAAGTTCTACTACAGAACGGGTATTGCTGTAAGGAGCATTAAAAACTGCTATTCCTTTTTCCAGGCAGGTTTCCAGGTCGATCTGGTTGGTGCCTATGCAAAAAGCCCCTACTGCAATAAGCCTGGGTGCATTATCCAGCACTTTTTTGGTAAGTTGGGTCTTGGAACGTATTCCCAGCACAGATACATCTTTAATCTTTTCTGCGAGCTCCTCCTCATCCATGGCCCCTGTATGGGTAACCACATTATAACCCTCCTGCTTCATAAGGCCAATTGCATCGGGATGTACATTTTCAAGTAATAAAACCTTGATCCGGTTTTTTGGATAAGAGATCGCTTTGTTCATTTTAAACAGGTATAAAAATTCATCCATGCTGGGCGTGATATGATCTGCTTTCTCAAGAATGCTATCCCGCTCTATATTTTCGGTAAAGGCGTAAAATTTATTTGCAAGCCCTGCGGCTTTCACTTCATAATCTGTATAGCCGTCTCCTATCATATAAACATCCCCTTGCAGATCAAGTGTTTTGAGGGTTGCTACTTTTCCCCCATTTATAGAAAGTACATTGTTCTCATCAAAACCGGTGATCCTTCCATTTTCGTCAAATTCAAAGGTATTGGCAAAAACGTGTTCCTCTTTGACCCCTAGTTCTTTTACTATGGGAATTATAAATTCTTTGAACCCATTGGATATAATATAGATGTCTTCCCGGTTTTCCTGAAAGAAAGCCTCATTCCGCACAAAAGAAGTAGAGATTTTCTTTCGTAGCATTGCAACAAGATGTGGCAAATGTTTTTCTTCGGCATTTAATATTTCCAGGCGCCTTATAAGAGATTCTCTGAAAGATAAAGTCCCTTCCATTCCCTGGTTTGTTATTTCTTCCAGTTGGGCCAGTTTTTCATGCCTGTCGTGTTCATTGGCCAGGGAAATTTCCCCAAGCACTTCCAGAGCTTCTACCTGCGTAAAGGTGCTGTCAAAATCTATTACGTAACTGCGCTTATTTTTCATACTATCCTATTCCTTTGGCAAGGGCCTAAATTAAGATTTTTATGAGAAAGCAGGTGTTTCCAAAGGAAAAAAGAATGGAGTTTCAGCAGGAAATCTAATGGATTCCTCCTCCCTTGCAGATGATTTAAATTATCCTTGTTTAAGATGCTAAATCTTCAGAATAAGGGAATTTTATCGGTAATAAAAAGAGAATATTCATCTCCAGGAAATATTTATTTCATTCAAGCGGAAGGATGACTTGAACATTTTTAAATATCTTTATAATTCCAATTTTAAAGCTGAATGTCTCAAAAACAAATTTTTCCTCTCTCCAAACTCTCTGAGGCTATTGAAAATGTGATCAATACCTATTGCAGCAAAATCGTTTGGGTCAAGGCTGAAATTGTAAGGCTCAATTATTACTCCCATACCGGTCACTGTTTTCCTGAACTGGTAGAAAAAAAAGATGGGAAGATCATTGCAGAAATTCGTGGCAACATCTGGAAAGTCAATTTTGAGAGGATCAATGAGAAATTTAAACTGGTTTTAAATGAAGATCTGGGAGATGATATGACGGTTGTGATCCAGGCAACGGTTACCTATCATCCGGTTTATGGACTGGCACTTAATATTCTCGATATAGATCCTGAATTTACCCTGGGTGAGCTGGCAAGGCAAAAAATGGAAACCATAAAAAAGCTGCAGGAGGAAAATATTTTCTTTGCCAATAAACAAACTTCCCTGGAGCTGCTCCCTAAGACTATTGCGCTTATTTCAGTAAGCAGTAGTAAGGGTTATCTTGATTTTATGAATGTGATAGAGAACAATCCCCAGGGATATAAATTTCATATTTTCCTTTTTCCTGCGGTGTTGCAGGGAGAAAAAGCAGTAACAACCATTATTTCCCAATTGGAGAGGATACGCAAGCATAAAGGGGTTTTTGATGCGGTAGCCATTATTCGCGGCGGCGGCGGCGAGGTAGGCTTAAGCTGTTATGACAACTATTCCCTTGCAAAAACCATCGCTACATTTCCGCTTCCTGTATTAACAGGTATTGGTCATTCAACAAATGAAACGGTGAGTGAACTTGTGAGTTACAGGAGTTTTATAACCCCTACTAAAATTGCCGGGTTTCTCCTTGACCAGTTCCATGATTTTGCAGCAACTTTAAAAGAAAATGCACAAAGCCTGAACACACAGGTAAGGTGGATCAATGAGCGAGAGCCGTCAAATCTTCAAGAGCTTTCATCCCGTTTTGTATCTGCCACCGCCAAAATTATAAACAGCAATAATAAGGACCTCATTTTTTCTACCAGTTCCCTTCAGGCCGCTACCAAATCCTTATTAAAGAAAGAGGAAGCCGATTTAAAGAATATTTCAACAAGCATATATTACCTGGATCCACAAACAATTTTAAGGAGAGGATACAGCATAACCCGGTTTCAGGGGAAGGTACTTAAGGACATAAACCTGCTTAATTCCGGCGACCATATTCAAACCAGCATACTTAACGGAACTATAGATAGCAAAGTTGAGAAAACAAATAAAACATCATAATGGGAAAAAAAATCACTTATACCGAAGCGTTTGCTGAATTGCAGGAAATTGTAACAGAAATTGAAAATGAAGAGATTGGGATTGATCTTCTGGAATCCCGTATAAAAAGAGCGTCAGAATTACTTAAGATATGCAGGGACAAACTTTATAAGACCGAGAAAAGTGTAACCGATATACTTAAAGAGATCAAAGAGTACCCTACAGATCTTTAAATTTCAATTTTTTTATATTAAGGTAAAAAATATTAAGAAGCTTTATTCCCGGTTTTATATCATTTCTGCCCTGTTTTATCCCCTTCCCGGCGTTTAATTATTTTTAATGAACGCTGCCTGTTTTCTTCAACTTCCTACCTTTCAGGGCACTAAAATAATTTACGCATTTGCTGGTTTCCATTTATTATGATTATAGTCATATATTAGAGAGTGCAACAACCATAATTTTACACCTAATTAAAACCAAAACCCATGAGAAGATTATCAAAATTTATCCTGTTTTTATTTACCGCTGCCGCGTTTACTGCCTGTGGTGATTCAGAAAAGAAAGAAAAAGAAGAAGTTAAAATTGGAGATTACAGCCAGGAAGCTCCTAAAAAAGAAGCAGCCGCAACAAGTTCTGCAGACATGGTTGATATGTCAAACAAAGGAATAGGGCCTGTAAAATCTGTTACTCTAAATGCCGAGATTGATAAGGCTCTTGCTGTAAAAGGGGAAACAGTTTTTAAGAATATGTGTACAGCCTGTCACAAAACCGATAAGAAGTTTATTGGTCCTGCATTGGTTGGTATTACTGAACGTCGTTCTCCTGAATGGATCATGAATATGATCCTTAATCCTGAAGAAATGATCGCCAAAGATCCTATTGCTAAACAATTGCTTTTAGAATCCAATATGGCAGTAATGGCAAATCAAAACCTAACCGAGGAAGAAGCCAGATCTATTTTAGAATATTTCAGGACCCTTAAGGAAGAAATATAAAATATGACACTCATCATATTTTAACTAAAGTTATCAAGGTAATTTTACTGCTTCTAACCAAAAACGTATAATATGAAAACAAAATCCATTTTATTTGCTTTTCTTATAATTGCAGGCAGTTTGCTGTTTGTAGGATGTAAAGAAAAATCCCAGGATGATGTTCCTGAAACTTCTACCGAAGAAGGAACAACCGTAGAAGCTACTTCCAATCGCGGACAAGCTTTTATTGAGGATGAAAATTCTGAAGCAAATGCCCTGCGCACTGCTATCAATTCTCCAGATCATACTACACTGGTAGCTGCCGTTCAGGCTGCCGGAGTTGAAAATGCCCTGGTTAATGTGGGTCCCCTTTCAGTTTTTGCACCTACCAATGCAGCATTTGACAAATTACCTGCCGGCACCGTAGATGACCTTTTAAAACCTGAAAACAAGGAAAAACTTGCTTACATCCTTAAAAACCATGTTGCACCAAGCAATTACCCAATTGAAACCCTCAAGAAAAATGTTAAAAAAGGGCGCACACTTTATATGGCATCAGGAGAAAGTGTAGAGGTAACCCAACAAGGTGAGGACATTTACGTAGGTGGAACTAAAATCGTTGGATCAATAAAGGTGAGCAATGGATGGGTTCATATTGTAGAAGACGTTATTTTACCAAAAAACACTAATTAATTTACACACTCTAATTAATTTACACACTCTAATGAAAAAAATCAATTCAATTTTATCCTTCCTGGCCTTATCGGTTATCCTGATAGGTTGTGGTGGGGATGACGACCGGAAAAAATCCGGAGCAATGGCAACCAATGCTGCAGAGCGGGTATATGTAGCCCCGGGAGAGCATGATGAATTCTACGGGTTCTTCTCCGGCGGTTTCAGCGGACAAATGTCTGTATATGGTTTACCTTCCGGCCGACTATTAAAAGTGATCCCTGTATTTTCTCAGGATGCTGAAAAAGGATATGGTTACAATGAAGGTACTAAAGCAATGCTTAACACCTCTTACGGCTTTATTCCCTGGGGTGATCTTCACCACGTTGACATTTCTCAAACAAATGGAGAACTTGATGGCCGTTGGGTATTTACACACGAAAATAACACCCCACGTGTTGCCAGAATAGATCTTAATACTTTTGAAACCGGGGAAATTCTTGAGATCCCAAACAGTGCAGGAAACCACAGTTTTGCGATCACAGAGAATACCGAATATTTAATTGCAGGAACCCGTTTTGCAATTCCTTCTCCCCAAAGAGATATGTCTATAGAGGAAATGAAAGGGAATTTTAAAGGCCCACTTACCTTTGTGAAAATAGATCAGGAAACCGGAGGAATGGAACTGGCTTTCCAGGTAATTATGCCCGGATTCAATTTTGACCTTGCTCACCCGGGAAGAAGCGCTTCACACGGATGGATGTTTGCAACAACTTATAATTCTGAAGAAGCAAATACCCTTCTTGAGGTAAATGCATCTCAAAACGATAAGGATTTTATTGTTGCCCTTAACTGGAAAAAAATTGAAGAGTACATAAACAATGGTGGCGGTACAATGATGGATGCAGAATATGCTCATAATGTATATAACCACCACTCCAGCACTGCAACTTCAACTATGAAGAAAGGCGTTAAAACAGTAGACCCAAAGGATATTCCGGGAGCTGTATTTTTTATGCCAATCCCAAAATCTCCTCACGGTTGTGATGTGGATCCAACAGGAGAATATATTGTAGGTAGCGGTAAACTTGCTGCAGAACTTACTGTTTTCTCTTTCTCTAAAATGATCAAGGCAATTGAAGACAAGAATTATGACGGGGATGCCTACGGAATTCCAATCTTAAAATATGAAGATATTCTTGGTGGAATTGTAAAACAACCGGGCTTAGGACCACTTCATACCGAATTTGATGGAAAAGGAAATGCTTATACCACTTTCTTTATCTCTTCTGAAGTTGTTAAATGGAGCTTAAGCGATTACCAGGTGATTGACAGAAAGCCTACATATTACTCTGTAGGTCACTTAATGATCCCGGGTGGTAACTCAAGGAAACCTTTTGGAAAATACCTTGTAGCTATGAACAAGATAACCAAAGATCGTTATCTTCCAACAGGGCCTGAAATGAACCACTCTGCTCAGTTATATGACATCTCAGGTGATAAAATGGAATTGCTGCTGGATTTCCCAACTATTGGAGAACCGCATTATGCAGCGGGTATTCCAGCCGATCTCATAAAACAAAATTCCCAAAAGATCTACCGTCTTGACGAGAACGAGCATGAACATGCCGTTAAAAATGAGTCTGAAACCCGTGTAGAGCGCAAAGGAAATGAAGTTCATGTATATATGACAATGGTAAGAAGTCACTTCTCTCCAGATAATATTGAAGGAATAAAAGTTGGTGACAAAGTATATTTTCACGTAACAAACCTTGAGCAGGATTTTGATGTACCACATGGATTTGCAATGATAGGAGCCAATACTGCCGAGCTTCTTATTATGCCGGGTGCAACAAAAACAATGCTTTGGGAACCAAAACGTGTTGGGGTATATCCTCTTTACTGTACAGATTTCTGTTCTGCACTTCACCAGGAAATGCAGGGATACGTAAGAGTTTCGCCAGCCGGCTCAAATCCTGAGCTTAAATGGTCACTTGATGGCGACTAGAAACAGTTTTAATTAGTTGAAAAATTTTTACTGGTAAGGCGGGTGAATAATAATATTTACCCGCTTTTTTATAAAACATAAACCAAACGAAATGAGCATAACGGAAACAAGATGTAAGCACTAAATAAGGTATGCGAATCGCATATGACCCATTAAAGCAATAATAATCTTCATATGAAAACATCAGGAATTATCATGATACTTGGATCAGCTCTTTTGCTTGGTCTGTTTTATTTCCCATTGTGGAACATTACCCTTGGAGCACCTCAATATCCTGAACCTCTGGGAATGGATATTTATATATCAGGGATCCAGGGAGAAGAGGAATTTGATATCCAGAATATTGATGGTGTAAACCATTATATTGGAATGAAAAAAATACCAAAACCGGAAGAAATGTGGGAGTTTAATGTATTTCCTTTGGTAATTGGAGGTATGGCAGCTCTTGGAATTATCCTGGGGGTTTTGGGATTTTTTAATAAAATAAGTCCTAACTGGTTTTTAGGTTGGTTTGTTTTAATGACAGTCCTGGGAATCCTGGGAATGTATGATTTTAATGCCTGGCTTACAGATTATGGGACAGACCTTGACCCAAGAGCGATCATAAAACTTACAGATGAAGCAGGGAATCCTATAAGCTACAAACCTCCCCTCTTTGGTACCCAGCAGATCCTTAACTTTACCGCCCATTCCTATCCAAGATTGGGAGCCTGGTTAATGTTTGCAGGAATGTTCTTAACTTTAATCGCCTGGTGGGTGGGAAAAAGATCTTCCAGGGCTTAAAAACAATTTATAATGAAACATCTATTAAAATAATTTTCTCCCAAAGGGAAAGATTTTATGGATGTTTTATATTACCCATAAAAACATTAAATAAATATGAAATTTTACACCTTGCTCTTATTGGGAATATTGCTGGTATCCTGCAGCAATGAACCGGAACCTATTGCTTATGGAAGTGATCAATGCTCCTATTGTAAAATGACAATTGTGAGTAAAGCACATTCCGCACAAATGGTTACTAAAAAAGGCAAACAAATTAAATATGACGCCGTTGAATGTATGGTCAAGGATAATCTTAATAATTATGAAGCGTCTGAAATTGCCATCATGCAATTCGCAAATTACATGGAACCCGGAAGCATGCTTTCCTCCCAGGATGCGGTTTTTGTAATAGATGAGAAAATTACAAGTCCAATGGGGGCCAACCTCGCCGCAATAAAAATAAGTGAAAACACAAAGGATTTTGCTGAAGCATTTAATTGGACTGAACTTAAAAAACATTTCCTCGAAGAGGATTCCCAAAACCTGAGATGAAGTATTTTATTAGCATTGCATTTTTACTGAACTTCCTTCCTGCCCTTGCCGCAGAAATAAGAGTGTGTTCCTCCTGTGAAATTAAAACCGTGAAGCAGGCCATTGAAATTGCCCAATCTGGAGACACTATTATAATTGAGAAAGGGGTCTACAAGGAATTTGATATAAACATTATTAATAAGTCCCTGCACATTAAAGGTATAGACTATCCCGTAATAGATGCAGGAATGAACGGTACCGCATTTGGGATACGAGCAAACGGGGTAACCGTAGAAGGCCTTAAGATCATAAACATTGGTAGAAGTTACACCAAGGATTTTGCCGCCATTCTCCTAAACGGAAGTGAAAATTTCACGCTGAAAAACAACATCCTGGAAAATGTTTTCTTCGGATTTCTGATCGAAAAATCTTTAAAGGGTGTGATTGAAGGCAATCGTATAAAGAGTGAAGGCGGGGAGGAAGCAAACTCCGGCAACGGAATTCACCTTTGGAGCTCTTCTGAAATTATTGTGAGGAATAACCATGTGCAGGGAATGCGGGATGGGATCTATATTGAGTTTGGAAAAAACTGTGAGATCCTGGATAATGTATGTGAAAAGAATATACGTTACGGCCTGCATTTTATGTTTTCAGACAGGAACAGCTATATAGGAAACACCTTTGAAGATAATGGTGCCGGTGTGGCGGTGATGTTCTCCAAATTCATAGAGATGAAAAAGAACCTGTTCAGGAAAAGCTGGGGTTCTGCATCCTATGGCTTACTGCTCAAAGAAATTTCAGATGCTACCCTGGAACACAATATTTTTGAAGATAATACCATAGCCGTGAATGCCGATGGCACTACCAGGGTGAAATTCATAGAAAATGACTTTAAGAACAACGGGTATGCCATTAAAGTTCACGGGGGTGCATACACCACCAGTTTCACCCGCAATAATTTCCTGTATAATTCCTTTGACGTTGCATATTCCGGAAGACTCAACGATAACACTTTCACCGGGAATTACTGGAGCGATTATACTGGGTATGACCTGGATAAGGACAAAATAGGAGATGTTCCCTTTCGCCCGGTAAAATTATTTTCATACCTGGTAAATAAAACCCCGGAAGCCATCGTATTGTTAAGAAGTATTTTTATTGACCTGGTAGATTTTTCAGAAAAGGTCTCCCCCATCTTTACCCCGGCTGAATTAATTGATCAAGAACCCCAAATGAACAGAATCAAATGGTAAGTATAAAAAACCTGCATAAAAAATTCGGCTCCCTGGTAGTGCTTAACGGCCTTGACCTGGAGATAAACCAGAAAGGAATTATTGCCATCCTGGGACCCAATGGATCAGGGAAAACCACCCTTATTAAAAGTATATTGGGTATGGTGGTTCCTGCCAAAGGAGACATTGAAATTGCGGGAGAAAAGGTAAAAGACCATTGGAAATACCGCAAGGATGTAGATTACCTGCCGCAAATCGCCAATTTCCCCGGAAATCTTAAAGTGAATGAACTCATAAGGATGATAAAAGACCTGAGAGGGAAAGAGGCACGCGACAAAGAGTTGATAGAATTTTTTAAACTGGAACCCTTTCTGGATAAAAAGCTTAACAACCTCTCCGGCGGTTCAAAACAAAAAGTAAACCTGGTGTTGTGCTTTATGTTTGACAGCCCGCTTATAATCCTTGATGAACCCACCTCGGGCCTTGACCCTGTTTCATTGTTACGGCTTCGGGACCTTATTCAGGAAGAGAAAGCAAAAGGAAAGACCATCCTCATCACTTCACATATCATGAGTTTTGTAGAGGAAGTGGCAGACAGGATCGTATTCCTGCTGGAAGGGAAAATATACTTTAATGGGACGGTTTCCGAACTTAAAACCTCGACCGGACAACCCGATTTTGAACATGCAATTGCCAACATCTTAACCCAAAACGATGCTTAAAATTTTAAAATATAGTTTTTTTGATCTTTCCCGTAGTTTATGGAGCTACGTTTATTTTCTTTTCTATTTGCTGCTGGGCATTATCCTGTTATTTCTTAACAATGACCTGTCCAATGCGGTGATAACCCTAATGAACGTGATCATTATCCTGGTTCCGCTTATTGGGACCATTTTTGGGGTGATGTATTATTACGATTCCCGTGAATTCACCGAGCTCCTACTGGCACAACCCATAAAACGCCGTACCATTTTCATTGGGCAATATCTGGGTGTGGCAATATCCCTGGCTCTTAGCCTTATTCTGGGACTGGGAATCCCCTTTGCTGCGTACGGTTTATTTGAGTCGGCAGCGATCTGGAATTTCTTCTCATTACTGGTTTCGGGAGTGTTTTTAACCTTCATCTTCACCGCCCTGGCTTTTAATATAGCCTTGTCACACGAAAACAAGATCAAAGGATTTGGACTTGCAATTTTGCTTTGGTTGTTCCTGGCAGTGGTATATGACGGAATATTTCTCCTCATCCTGGTATATTTTCAGGACTACCCGCTTGATAAATTTGCGCTGATAGCAAGTGTCCTTAATCCAATAGATCTGTCTCGTATCCTGGTTTTATTGAAACTGGATATATCGGCCCTTTTGGGGTATACCGGGGCAGTTTTTAAACAATTCTTCGGGACATCTCAGGGAGTGTTCATTTCATTTGGGGTGCTGGCACTTTGGGTAGTATTGCCTATT
This sequence comes from Gillisia sp., assembly GCA_039989915.1. Taxonomy (GTDB): domain Bacteria; phylum Bacteroidota; class Bacteroidia; order Flavobacteriales; family Flavobacteriaceae; genus Gillisia. The sequence continues at coordinate 41,627 of JBDXGW010000002.1, read as the reverse complement.
TACAGGATCATAAGAGTTTCAGCAAAAAAAGATTTTTAGCATTTTAATCATTCATTATGAGAACGCAATCAGAAACCATTGAAAAAATAAATGAGCTTCGAATTAGTAAAAATGCGGTAATTCTCGCGCATTATTACCAGGATGAAGCCATACAGGATATTGCCGATTTTGTTGGAGATAGCCTGGAGCTCGCAAAAAAAGCGGCAGAGACTTCAGCAGATATTATTGTTTTTGCGGGGGTTTATTTTATGGCTGAAACTGCCAAAATTTTAAATGTGGGTAAAAAGGTGCTGGTGCCAGATCTCAACGCGGGTTGTTCCCTGGCCGACGGATGTCCTGCAACAGAATTTTCGGAATTTCTCAAAAATTATCCCGATCATAAAGTGGTAACCTACATCAACACAAGTGCTGAAGTAAAAGCGCTAAGCGATTATGTTTGCACTTCTTCAAATGCTGAGAAGGTTATAAATTCAATTCCGAAGGACCAGCCAATTATTTTTGCGCCAGATAAGAACCTGGGCGCATATCTAAATAAGGTTACCGGTAGAAATATGTTATTATGGGATGGCTCCTGTATTGTTCACGAGGCTTTTTCAATAGAAAAACTTATTGAGCTTCACCTGGAATATCCTAAAGCCCAGATCGTGGCTCATCCGGAATCTGAAGATCCTATTTTGCGTGTAGCACATTGCATAGGTTCTACCTCTCAAATGCTTAAATATATCCTGAAAAGTGAAGCCGAGACTTTTATTGTAGCAACAGAGGCCGGCATTCTGCACCAGTTAAAGAAAAAGGTGCCTCATAAAAACCTTATTCCGGCACCTTCACGGGAAGATAATTCCTGTGCCTGCAGCGAGTGTGCTTTTATGAAGATGAACACCCTGGATAAGCTTTATCGCTGTTTAAGAGATGAGTCCCCCGAGGTTACTATAGATGAAATGCTGCGGGTTAAGGCAATTAAGCCTATAAACCAAATGCTGGCTTTAAATTAAAAAAGAATGGCTTATACAGATGTACTCGTTTTAGGTTCAGGCATTGCAGGCTTGTCTTTTGCGCTTAAAGTTGCGCAAAAGCGGACGGACCTGAGTATTTGTATCCTTACCAAGGCCGATAAGAATGAGACCAATACCAAATATGCCCAGGGAGGTATCGCTGCGGTAATGAACACTCTCACAGATACTTTTGATGCGCATATAACAGATACCCTGAAATCGGGGAAGGGGTTTTGCGATAGCGGAGTAGTAGAAATGGTTGTGAATAAAGCCCCGAAGCGGCTATTGGAAATGATAGAATGGGGAGCCTCTTTTGATAAAACACCCAACGGGGATTGGGACCTGGGACTGGAAGGAGGGCATTCGCAATCCCGCATCCTGCACCATAAAGACAAAACCGGATATGAAATAGAGCGCGCCTTGTTGAAAAAACTGGAAGCCTATAAGAACATCTATTTTTTTACCCACCATTTTGCCATTGATCTCCTGGTAGAAAATAATAACTGTACCGGACTAAAATATTTCAACAAAAAAACAGGAGAAATAGAGATCCTGCGTTCAGGGATCACCTATCTCGCAACCGGTGGAAGCGGACAAATTTTTGAGACAACTACCAATCCTGTGATAGCTACCGGAGACGGGGTTGCCATGGCGCACCGGGCGGGGGCTGCGGTAAAAGATCTTCATTTTATACAATTTCACCCTACAGCATTGTTCAGCAGGAAAGAAAATCCGGCATTCCTTATTTCTGAAGCTGTACGAGGTGCGGGAGCAAAATTGGTAAATAAAGCAGGATCCCGCTTTGTTTTTGAATATGACCCCGCCGGCGAACTTGCAACACGCGATATTGTATCGCACGCCATTTTTTCAGAATTACAAAAAAGTGGGGAACCTTGTGTTTATCTGGATTGTCGTCATGTTGAGAAGAAAAGTTTCAGCGCTCATTTTCCTACAATAATTGAAAAGTGCAGGCAGGTGGGCATTGATGTTTTTAATGACCTTATTCCGGTTACTCCCGCAGCTCATTATCAATGTGGAGGAATAGCGGTAGACCGTAATTCCCGTACCGGTGTTGAGAACCTTTACGCCAATGGGGAATGCGCCCATACGGGGCTGCATGGGGCCAACAGGCTTGCCTCAAATTCGCTTCTGGAAGCCCTTGTGTTTGCGCATGAAGCTGCCAAAGAGGTTATTAATGATAAAGAAATAGGGAAACAAACACCTTTAAAATTTTCTTCGGAAAGTGTTTTTGTTCCCGAAACTTTCCCGGCTTATATTGTCCAATACGAAAAATATAAAACCAGTCTTCAATCCCTGATGCAGCAATATTATCTCGCTACACAAAGTGGAAATAGCAGCCGGGAAAAATTGAAGCAAGAGATCACAAAATTGGCCGGAGAAATTGAACTGTTATATCAAACCAAGGAATTTCATATAAATCTTTGTGAATTAAGGAACCTTGCGCAGGTCGCGGGCCTTATCATAGAAGATGTAAGATAAAAAAGGGGGATGATTTAGACTTTTCTCCCTGTGAACCAAACAAAATCCTTTTCGTATTTTCTTCAGGTATCCAGCAAGGGAATTTACAATCCTTGTTTTCTTTTGAAAACTAAAAGGATAATTTTATTGTTCAGTTCTTCTTACCTTTATTTATGGGTATAGAACCAGTAGGTTTAACCGTGAAACTATCTTTTTTTACCCATTAATAAACAAGGAATTGGTTACTAAAATGGAACACAATCACAGCCATACCATTACTTCACCAATGGATATTAACCGGTCATTTTTGATTGGTATTTCGTTGAATGTGATATATGTTATAGTTGAAATAATTTACGGTTTTCGCGAAAACTCTACAGCATTATTATCTGATGCTGCGCACAATGTGGGTGATATTTCAGGTCTTTTACTGGCCTTTGTAGCATTTAAACTTCAGGGCATAAAACCATCCAAATTATTTACTTACGGTTTTAAAAAAGGATCTATCATAGCTTCATTTATTAACTCCGTTTTATTGGCTTTTGCTATTGGTGCTATTGCATGGGAAGGAGTACATAAAATTTTGAATCCTTCCCCGTTAAGCGGTACAGTTATAATGTGGGTGGCCGGAATTGGGGTAATAATTAATTTTGTTTCGGCAATGCTTTTCAGAAAAAATCAGGAAAGGGATTTAAACCTTAAAGCTGCTTATTGGCATTTGATGGCAGATGCTATGGTTTCCCTTGGGGTTGTGGTAAGCGGAATATTGATCTACTATTTCCAGTGGTATGCCTTAGACGGGATTACCGCAATTATCATCGCCATTGTTGTATTATTGAGCACCTGGCGTTTATTTAAAGATAGTGCGATCGCCATTTTAGATGGGGTTCCTGCCGCAGTAGATCCGGAAGAAGTTAAAGAACATTTGAAGGATGTTGAAGGAGTTTTGAATGTACATCATATGCACATTTGGGGCTTGAGCACTAATGAAAATTCACTCACCGCCCATATTCAAATAGCAGATATAACTAAATTACCTGAAATAAAGAATTCATTAAAGGCCGAGTTGAAAAATCACAACATAAAACACAGCACTTTAGAATTTGAACTGGCATCAGAAGAGTGTAAGGAAACCAATCTAAAATAGAAAAGAATAACAGACACCATATCAACAGGAAAATAAGATGTTATTCCGTGTATTTCATTTTTTTCTTTCCAATTTCAAAGCAGGCTTTTAAGCCCTGGATTTATTTTTACTACCCCCCATACAATACTTTTAAAATCAACCTGTTTTTTAATTTTTCTCCTTAAGTAATACTCATTTTATAGGGTTATTCGGCTTAAATTCTGTATTTTAGAATAGGATCTTCCCGTTGGAAATCTGCCGCTAACAAAGGTAAATTCAGCCTCCTATGAAAAAACGAGTTGTTGCTTTAATTGATTTCTCCCCATACTCAGAAAATCTGATGAAACTGGCCACTTCCCTTGCCGGGGAAATGAAGGCTAAAATTCTTTTGATCCACCAGATCCCGGGAATAGTTCCTGCGCTGGCCGATAATAACAGCAGGCGGGAGATCATAGAGGTTGAAAAATCCGACGCGCTGGAGCAGTTAAAGGCAATTTCCAGGGAGATAATCCCGGCTAAACAAAGCGTGAATTACCTGGTGACCCAAAGAGAACTTCCCATCCTTCTCCCTGAAATAGGATCACGGGATTCTGATGATCTCATTCTTGTTGGCCTTAAGGGAACCGGGCTCCTGAAAAAAATATTTATTGGCAGTACGGCGTCCAAAATTATTGAAGATCTCATGGTGACCACCATAGCAGTTCCGGTTAAGATGGATAGTTTTATAATGAAAAAACTTGTTATAGCGGTGAACCCTAAATTTCCCTTGAATATTCCCGGTCTCACTCATCTTCTGGATACTTTTAAGGCCTGTATTGAGGAAATGGAATTCATCTCTGTAATCACTCCTGATGACAATGAAATTGAAACTTTGAAATACCTCAAAGGGCTCACTGAACATTACCAGGGCCAGGTCAAGTGTACTTTTAGAATGTTCACCGGTGAAAATGTGTATAAAGAGGTCAAAACCTATGTAGAGCAGGGTGAAAAACCATTTTTGGTTTTACAAAAAGGTTCAAGAACAATCAACGATCAGGTTTTCAGAAAATTTCTGATCAATGACCTGGTTTACCATGGAAATATCCCCATGATAATATTGCCCTGATGGATTGGCTGGCAACCATATCTGAAAATCCATTTTTTGAGATTGCCCTCATCCTCTTCTTTGCTGCCCTGCTTGGAGCAATAGGGCAACTTTTAAGACAGCCCCTTATCGTAATGTTCATTTTGCTGGGAATTCTGGTGGGACCTTCTGTACTTGATATTGTTAAGTCAACAGAATATATTCACCTCCTGGCCGAAATTGGGATCGCAATTTTATTATTTATCGTAGGTTTAAAGCTGGACCTTCGCATTATTAGCTCGATTGGCAAAATCGCGGTATTAACCGGGCTTGGGCAGATATTTTTCACTTCCCTTATTGGTTATTTACTGGGTCTGGCACTGGGTTTTTCCGGTATGCATAGTTTTTATATAGCCGTTGCCCTCACCTTTTCCAGTACTATTATAATCATTAAACTGCTTAGCGATAAAAAGGAAATAGATTCCCTTCACGGGCAAATTGCCATTGGATTTTTAATAGTGCAGGATATTGCAGTGATCCTGGTAATGATAATACTTTCAGCCATGGGGCAGCAAACAGATTCCTCCCTGGGATATGAGATCGTAAAAACAATACTTACAGGAAGTTTGTTATTTGCGATCGCTCTTATCGCTATGAAATGGATCATCCCGGGGTTAAGTTTTTTTCTTGCCCGGTCGCAGGAAATGTTGATCCTCTTTGCTATTGCCTGGGCGGTAACCCTTGCGGCCGTAGGTGAATTAATGGGATTTAGCGGCGAGGTGGGAGCCTTCCTGGCAGGCGTGAGTCTTGCCTCATCAGATTTTAAGGAGGTTATAAGCAGCAGATTAATTAGTTTAAGGGATTTTATGCTCATATTCTTTTTCGTGAATCTGGGCGCCAATCTGGACCTTTCCATAATAGGCAGCCAGGTTCCCTCTGCCCTTATTTTTTCGGCCTTTGTATTAATTGGGAATCCCATCATAGTGTTGATCATTATGGGCGTTATGGGTTACAGAAAAAGAACCTCCTTCCTTGCGGGTTTAACGGTAGCTCAAATAAGCGAATTCTCCCTCATTTTTGCGGGATTGGGTTATAGCATAGGCCATATAAGCGAGGAGACCGTAGCGCTTATTACCCTCGTGGGATTAATAACCATAGGCCTTTCAACCTACCTGATACTCTACTCCCATAAAATTTATGAAGTAATTTCCCCGGCCCTTGAAATATTTCAAAGGGAAAATCCATACCGCGAACCTGAACTGGCGCCTGTAAACAATGATTATTATGATCTCATCATTTTTGGGTTAGGAAGGTTTGGCGGAAAAATAGCAAGGCTTCTTGATAAGGAACATCCCGAGGTAAAATTTCTGGGAGTGGACTTTGATCCCATGGTGGTGCGAAGTTGGCAGGATCAAAACCGGAATGTGGTGTATGGGGATATTGAAGATCCCGAACTTCTGGAAAGGATCCCTTTTAAAAACGCCGGAGCTATTTTAAGTACTGTATCAGACAGGGAACATTCCCTCCAACTGGTAAAAACCCTGGAGCGAACTGGTTATGCCGGCAAGGTCTATCTTACGGCAATACACGAAAGCGATTACCAGTTTTTAAATACATTTGATGTCAATGAAGTTTTATTGCCTCATCAAATGGCGGCAGAGAATTTTTACAATTCATTTTTGCACGAAATGTTTCCTACCCCGGAGGAAATAGACTTGCAAAAACAATTGGATGAAAAACCAAAGGATATTTAAATCGGAATGTTACCCCATAGAAAAATAAGATATGTGTTACAGAACCCAGATGAACAAGACCATAGGCGAAATAGAAAAAGCCTTTAATGGCCGATTTATTGAACCGGAATCCTATGTACCCATGGATGAGATCAACGGATTTACATTTATTAAAACCCCGGTGATCACAGATGAAAGTCGTGGTGAAATTGATCTTTTCAACTGGGGACTCATCCCCTTCTGGGCAAAGGATGATACCATTAAAAAGAACACTCTCAATGCGAGAATTGAAACGGTGACAGATAAACCTGCCTTCCGCAATTCTGTAGAAAACCGGTGCCTGGTCCTAGCCAATGCATATTTTGAATGGCAATGGCTCGATTTAAAAGGTAAGGAAAAACAGAAATTTCTGATCCATCCCATAGATCAGCAAATATTCGCATTTGCAGGGATCTATTCCAGCTGGAAAAAACCCGGTACAGGGGAAGTGATCAATTCTTACAGCATTATTACTACGGAAGCAAATGAATTAATGAGCAAAATTCACAATAATAAGCAACGTATGCCGGTGGTCTTAAAACAGGAGGACCAAAACTCCTGGCTCTCAGGAGCTGAAGTTTCCAAATTTGCCCTTCCCTATGAGGTGGCCCTGGAAGCTATTGCGGTGGGGTGAATTTTAAGGCAGGGGAATTATGGATGGGATTAAGCCAGTTTTTTAGTGGTCATACTTCTTCCTAATTCCCGGTTAACGAAAGAATACTGTAATAATCGTGAGAATTAGGATTATGCGTTTTAGGAATTTCATTCCTGGTTGTATAAAAATTTTAGGTCAAACCAGTCTGGAAAATCGGGCGTTTGATTCAGGAAAATCTACCCCCATTGCAAAAGCTGTGAACAAACCGCCAATCATTGCCGAAACCACAGTATCCCATCCAAAAGTGGCTGTGATTGTTAAAACTTCGATATGAACCGTGGTTATTAGGATTCCTACCAGTAAGGATAGAATGGCCATCCATTGATATAACCTGAGGCCCTTTATAATAGGGGTTTGTACCTCCCCCCTGTAGGCTTCTTCTACAAAACGGCCAATCCCGGTTAAAATTAAATAAAGACCAAAAATAAAGGCAGCTGAAAAACCATTAAACCACAACGATAATAAAATGAAACCTATTAAAAAGAGCCATAACATAGAATAAAGTTGCGTAGGATGAAGCAATTCCCCTTTTAAATGAGATATGCCACAAACACGGGAACGGGAATGAAAATACTTTATTCCAATATCCGGATTGTCAACTTTGCCTCCATGGCAACACCCGTTTACCAAACAACGAAAACGGCCAATGCCTTGTACCCATGGCATAACTACCGAGATTACACCAATAATTATCCATACATTATAGCCCAGCCCCCATACTGCCAGACTGGCAAAAATAATTCCTACCATTGCACCATAATATCCAAAGGGCCTTTTCAATTTTTCAGACCCTTCAATGATCTGTGCCCAAAGGGCTGAAAATACAATAACTATTAAAGCAAAGATCAGTATACCCCAGGCATACCCATCACCTACCAGAATGCCGGCCAATAAAATACCAAGAAAAGTACCCACCCCCACATAAAAGCCATGATTGATCACTCTTACTTTGCCAAACACCCATTCCCGCCATGAATTAGCGATTTTTTCAGCGCTATTTCTAAAAAAGCGCCAGATTTGAATGTAATTGCCTGCAAACAGGAATATAACCAAGGAAGTGCCCAGATGAAGCACCGCAGAACTGCTGAAGGTTAATTGTATTATCATTAATGCAATTGCTATCACTCCAAATAAAATTCCCGATATTTTTGATTGCCTGAACAAAACTTTAATGGCCAGCAATAACAAAAAGATGGGTACTAAATAATAAACTGATCCCTCCTGCACCGGCAGATATTGTGCCCCTATCTCTGGATAAAAGAGTGCAATAAATGTAGATATTCCTACTGCTATAACGCCTGTTAGTGCCCAGGTTCGCAACAGGTCTTTTGTTTTTATGAGAAATGGAATTACAATCATAAAAATCAAACTCAATAAAAGCAAATATTGATTATCTATAGGTATAGGTAAGTTCAAGGGTTTTCCTATAAATGCCGCCTTATTTCCTGCCAAAGTAGAAATAACGGAATTAGATAGAAACATAGGTCCCAATACCCAAAACAAAGATATTATCCGGGAGCCTAATCCCGGTTTTTCCAGGGTTTTTTGAGGGAGATCTAAAATGGTTTTCATTGCCACAGCAGGGAATCTTTTTTTTAGGTCTATGCCTTCATATCCCATCACAAGGGCGATCATAGAAAGAATAGTAACGGGAGTTACCAGCCAAAGTCCGCTTGAAGACTTTGTTATAATAAAAAAGCCCATCATTAAAATACCAAAACCCCAATAGATGGGATGACTTAAAAAATAATAAGGCCCCTGGGTTACAAATTTTTTGGGCGGATAGGCATTCATTGGTAATCCTTTGCCGAATTTTTTTAAAGAGAACATGGCCCACCCCATAAGAATAACGCCAAAAACAACCAGAATATATCCCGCCACCGGCGATTCTATTACAGGAAGGCTTATCAGGTCTTCTGTATATTTTGCCCATAGCCATAACATTGCGGGAATAATAATGAGAAAAACAATCGCATAAAGCGTTTTGTTGATCCTGGTTGTTATCGTTTTATTCATTTCGTTCGCATTTTAAAGAAAAAGAACAGCATTGAAGAAATTAAAAAGACCAATCCGTAGACAATGCCGCTCATGGCAGCAGCAGTGGCAGAATAATTTGTTACGGCCGTGATAATGGCGGTTTGAGATGGGAAATAGGCCGGAAGGAATTTTATGATCAATTGATTTTGCGCTTCTGCATAAAATAAAGGATTCTGCAACCAGCCCACATCAATATTTACGAGCAGTACGATTATTAAAATGCCTTCCAATTCCCCTTTGATCAGGCTGCCAACTACCAGTCCATAACTGCCATAAACAAAGCCTATGAGTGCTAAACCAAGGATAAATCTTCCGGGGTGGTCAATTGGGTAAAAAATGTGGGTAAGGAGTCCTACGTACAAAGCGATCAATAAAATGGCCAATAACAGTGAGAGTAAAATGGAGGTCAATAATTCAATGGGATGATAACCACATATAACGAGCCTGCGGTTTATTTCATTATTTTTTTGAATAAGATTGAGCGCGAGGAAAGAAACCAGAAACCCGGTTGAGGCCACGGCGAAGAAAATAAAGGAAATTCCCTTTTCACTTATATTTATAAAAACATCATCATCAAGTGATGCCAGTTGGAAAGGAAGCAATCTATTGGAAGTAGTAAATTCAACAATGGTGAAGAAAAATGCAGGGATGATCAAAAGCAAAATTATCACGATCTTTTGACGAACCAACATCCTCAAAATCATGGATAAACTTATTATGATCTTATTTCCCGTCATAACAGAATGCCGTTTTCAAGTTCATACATGCGGTCAAGTCTTTCCTTTTCACTTAGTAAATGAGTAACAATAAGAATGGCACAACCCCGTTTTTTGAGGTGACCCGTATATTCCCAAAATCTTTGGTAGGTATCCCAGTCAAAGCCATTATAAGGTTCATCAAGTATCAATAATGAGGGTTCATGAAGCAGTGCGATGGATAGGTTGAGTTTTTGCTGAGTACCACCACTTAGATTGATGATCTTTTCCTCCCGGTATTTCTTAAAGTTAAAATGCAGCAACAGTTCTTCAGCTCGCTTCTTCGATTGCCGGCTGTCTATGCCATACGCGACTGAGAAATAATTAAAATGTTCCCCTACAGTAAGATGTGGAAAGAGCATGGCTTTTTGAGGGCAATAACCAATGCTGCCATTAATTTTCACTGTTCCCTGGTAGGCTCTTCGTACACCTACAATTATCTCCATTAAGACAGACTTGCCAGATCCATTCTCACCTACAATACCCGTTAGAGTACCGGCCTCCAGTTGAAATGAGATATCCCTTAAAACTTTATTTTTTCCAAAAGATTTTGCAATATGTTCTAATTCCAGGATCATTGATCTTTCTGATTGAAATTCACCCATTCATGAATAGCAATTCCATAGGAAGTTGGAACTTCCTTTAAATGAAATTCAGCCTTACTTAACCACTTATAATTGAACGCCATTAAAAATTTAGCAGGAATCAACTTATTGAATCCCGGCAGGTAATGCAATAGATTATGCATTACCCTATATAATTTATTTTCAGATTCCAATTCAACCCCGCGATCAAGCTTCAGCAGGAAATTCTCTTCAGCTGAAGAAATTTGATCATCTTCAATAATGCAATTGGTCATTCTTTCCCCATTAAGCCATACCCATTGCTGTTTGTTTTCTTTCCGAAGTTCTATCCATACCATCGTATCCTGCAATGAGTGGAACCTCCCCCAGCGCAGATCATTCATAGGGATATGCCAGGGAGGGGCCGTTAAGATCAATTGCTCTACATAACCCTTCCCTTCTATAATCCTGTCTTTTATTTTTAAATAAACTCTTGAAGAAGGTTGAAAACAGTGCCAGTCAAGATAACCGGGATCAGATTCATACAACCTGGCACTAATTGGACCTGCACCAGACTCCCATTTTCCGGAAATCTTAAATTCGTCATCATTCCAGGTGATAACTTCATCTTTTTTTTCAGGGAATTTCACATTTCGAAAATGCGACTTTTCCTTTACACCCTTTTCAGGATCATAATGTATCCAACTTGCATAATGAACCGCAAAGCCTTTCCAGGATAATTTGGCAGCATAAAAGATCATGGTTTCACCATTGTCTCCAACAAAATCAAGGAACCATTTATTTAAATGAAGTCCGGAGCTTTCCATAGGCGGTTAACTTTTTTCGGTTTCAGAAATAATTTTCCTGAAAACCTTCCGTGCCGGATTTTCATAGACCAATGAAAAGGTCCACCGTGAAAGAGGAGAAAAATTGCCTTCAGGTAAACGGCGGTGATGTTCGTCGAGAAGTCGCATTCCATCCCGGGCGCGTTGCACCAGCCATTTTTTTATTTTCACAGAAGAAGGATCATTAAGATCTTCCCTGCTTATTTCAAACCGGGTACATTCCTCCCGGGAAATATTCACATAACCCGCTGCCAGATCTGTTTGAATATCTTCAATATCATATTGATACCTGCAAGCTACCCCAAGGGGCTCTAAAAGTTCATATTTGTTTGGATCCTCTTTAAAGACTTTCAAAGTGGCCCTTATTGTGCCTCTAATATCGAGTAAATGAAAATGGTGCATTAATTCCTTTTTTGGAAAAATGATCATTTTGCCCCTTCGCTTTGCATCAAAAAGAAGCGAATTGAGGATGTCTTGAGTTTCCTCCTTAAAATCCTGACCAAACTTTTCTGAAAGTTCAAAACAATAGAGCATCAAATAATCTGCTTCATCTACCGGTTCCATGGGATTTTTTGAGAATCTGATCTTATCATTTATATAAGCGCTTTCGTCTGGAAATCCATCTGGTATGGGTGCATCACCGTCTACAATATCATCAAGATATCGCATTAAAACATAATAAGACTCAAGGAATTCACCCCGGGTAGGAGCAAAAGCAGCGTATTTAAAAAGTCTCAGATATCGTAAAAAAGAGCGGTATTTCCATCCCCTTGTTTCGAGCATATAATCGAATACCCTGTTACGCATTTGCGCATATTTTTTTTCTTGTACGCTTTTCAATACCATATCATTAAGGTATTAAATAACTGCTTATCAGGTAGGATTTTTTTTGATTACGGCAAAGGTTTTCTCCTGAGACCGGGAGGGGACTTCTGGTTTCTCTATTCTTAGATTAATTTAAAATTTAAAAATATTTCTGTTACAGTGCATTGTTTAATTTCTCTACATTATCATTCTCTGTAATGAAATTATAACACGTAAAATGTATAAGCCATTGGTTCCCAGTTTTAATTAAATGGGTTATTTCGCGCATCGGGATTTTTGGACTGAGTTCGGTTACCATGTATTGATTCACAATAATAGCAGATCTTCCATCTAAAGAAAGCTTAATTTCCCGTTTTTCAGGTGATAGTTACCAATTAAAGGTAGTATCGGCAAATTGTTGCCTTACCATATCCACGACATCTTTTTTGTTCCAAAACTCCCCTGGATCTGTTCCACAAAACAATCCGTCTTCTGCCAACAGATTGGAATACGTTTCAAGGTCTTTAGAATTGTAGGCTTCATAATAATTATCCATTACAAGAGAAATGCTGTCCTTTAAAGATTCAAGGTCTACCGCTCTCTCCTGTTTTACTTCTTTTTCTTGTTTTTCTTTAGCTTTTGGTTGGCATCCTACTACAAATATTAGAGCAAGAATTGCGAATAAAAGGTTTGTTTTCATTTTTGAAAGATTTAAATATTCATACTTGTTTTTTGGTTGATCATGACTCTTTAATAATCCGGGAACATTTTGAAAGTTAATCTCTGAAATTGCTCATGAAGGTAGGGAATTATAAAACCAAAAACAGTCACTAAATTCCTTCTAAAGAGTGATTTTTATGCGCTTTATTATGCAAATGTGGAAGAAGATTTATCTTGAATATTTTAAAGCAAACCCGCCTGATACTAACTGCTGAACCGAAACCTATTAAGTTGATTTGAATTTTACTCATCCATTAATTTAAAAGTAAGGAAGTAATAATGCCCTCGAAGTCACGGCCCTTTTACATTCCTAAATGGGGAGAATTTACTTGCAGGAAAGAATTTTTTCAGCATAAAAAAATTCCCCAAATCATTTCCTAAAAAACAAGCAAAATGAACCATATGGGGCCTGAAGTTTAAATTTAATTCCTACATTCGTTTTTGCAAAACTATTTATGGAGCTTAACTCGATTATTTCCAGATTCCAAGATAAAGACGGAAAAGCTTTGGATACCCTGTACGAAATGTACAGTGAGAGCATGCACGGGGTGATCTTCAATATTGTTCGGGATGCCGATATTGCGCAGGAAGTTATGCAGGATGTCTTCATGAAAGCCTGGGAAAATGCAGGATCATATTCTTCAAAAAAAGGCAGGTTTTTTACCTGGTTATTAAATATTGCCAGGAATGCGGCCATTGATAAAATAAGGTCAAAGGATTTTAAGAACTCCAAGAAAAACCTTGACAGTCAATATTTCGTAGATATACTAGAAACTGAAGAAAATTACAGTCGCAATACAGATGGAATTGGGGTTAAGTCCCTGGTGAATAAACTTGCCACGAAATGCACTGAAATAATTGAACTTCTGTATTTTAAAGGCTATACTCAAAAAGAAGCTTCTGAAAAACTCAATATGCCCGTGGGCACTATAAAAACCAGGAACAGAAATTGTATAAGTGAGTTACGTAAAATGATTGGTGTGCACTAAATGGATGTGAAACAATACATAGAATCCGGAATACTTGAACTGTATGTTGCAGGGGCTCTTTCTGAAAAAGAAAATGAGGAGGTCCACACTATGATGTTGCAATATCCTGAAGTTTTGGAAGAAGTATTGAAAATAGAATCTGCTATTATTTCTCTTACGGGTGCTGCTTCCCCTTCTAATACCGAACATTTGTTACCTTCCATTAGGTCCAGGCTTAATTTAGATGATAATAAAAAGGTAAGACCCCTTTATAAAAACAATTCCTCCTGGATCACTTATTCAGGTTGGGCCGCGGCCATTATTATAGGTTTTACCTTGTTATATACCGTAATAGAGAACAATTCTCTAAAAGACCAGATAGAGGTGGTTGAAACAGATAAGGATTTCCTTGAAGAACAAATAGAAAAAGCTAATTCTGACCTTGCAGAGGCAGATAATTTTATTTCCATTCTCAGGGATAGGGATATTATAACAGTTCCTCTCGCCGGGCAACCGGTTTCCCCGAATGCATTTGCAAAAGTTTATTGGAACCAAAAGGATAAAAATATTTATCTGGATGCTCAAGGTTTGCCGGAACCTCCAAGGGGTATGGTGTATCAGGTATGGTCTCTAAAAATGTCTCCATTAACTCCAACGAGTTTAGGGACTTTAGATAGCTTCACTACAGATAATAATAAGATCTTTATTATTCCAAATCCCAATGAATCTGAAGCCTTTGGTATTACTTTAGAACCTGCAGGAGGAAGTGAAACTCCTACAATGGACCAGCTCTTCACTATTGGAGTGGTAAAGGCTACTTCATAAAAGTATCTGAGGAACCTAAAGAAGCTTTCTAATTAATAGTTTATTTTAAAGCCCCAATAGAATTATTCAGTGCGACCTGTTTTTGTGTCGAAATTATTGAATAAGAAAAAAGCGTTCATCAAAGAAATTGACAAACGCTTTACAAGGTAAGGTACCCCTCAATTCAAAATTTATAACTTAAAGTGCTGCTTAAACGGAAATCGGCTTCGTGCATGAAAGTAAGAGATTCAATTGCTCCAAGTTCTCTCTCCCGGGACCCTTCAATTGCAAACCCAGGGTTATTGAAACCAAGTAGGTTTTCTATAGCCCAGGACAATTCAAAGGGACCTAATTTATGGCTTATCTCCAGATCAAAAAAAGTAATGTCAGTAATAAGATTATATTTTTCCTCACTGGTAAGTTCATCTTCCATTCGAAATAAGAGTTGGAAATTCAGGTCTTTAAGGCTTCCAGCGAGCATTTTTATTTGATAGGAATCTTCTGAAGCCGTGAAGAAACCGAATGAGATCTCTTTTTCTTCATAATATTCAATTTCAAAATGAATATTTTTAATGAGCTGCTGAGAAAAAGCGGAACCCATGCACATAAGGAAAGCCAGATATGTTAGATGTCGAAATTTCATAGAACCCTTTTTAAATTAAATTTGTCTAATTTTCTGTTCAGCCACAGGCCCCAGTTCATATATGCTCTCCATTAGTTCCTTCTTAAGGCTTTCAGCCTCTTTGGTTTTTCCTGTGGCCTTATATATGTGCGCCAAATGTAATAGCACATTAGGTTCAAAAGTTTTGTTTACAACATGCTGTTCTGCAATTTCCAGGGCCTTTTCATAATCGCCATTGTTATAATGGGCCCAGGCCAACAGATCATAGGCTTGAGGGGTAGATCTGTTTTTAATCTCCCTAATTGCTAAATCAAATGCCTTTTCGGTGGCCAATAATTCTTCTGCATAAAGAATGGCAATTGTAAAATTGTACATCCCACCGAAATTTTCATTGGAAACTGCTGTTAGAAATAAATCCTGGTTCAGTTTTTTAGAAGCATCATCATTCATAAATTCAGCTATCTCTGCCTTCAATAAGTAATAGTCAGGTGCCTGATGTTGTTTTGTTATAGAATTTAATATGCGTAAGGCCTCTTTTGGGTTACGCTCGTGGGAATAGATGATCCAGGCTATTCCTTTTTTGGCATACGCATCATTAGGGTCTAATTCCAGCGCCATTAAATAATGCTTATATGATTTCTGGATCTCTCCATTGTGTCCATAGAAATCTGCGAGGTTAGTATAGGACCATTGTTTTAAGTCTTTTATATTCGCTAATTCAGCTTTTCCTCTCGCCTTTTCTAAATTGGTGATGGCGGTACCTAAGTCCCCTTTATGATCACTCCATTTGGCATAACGAATAAGAAAATCAAAATCACTTGGGTCCTCTATCTTTTGTAGATAGGTTTCCGCTTTATCGTAATTTCCAAGTTCCATGTGGACATCAAATAACATTTTATGTGTCCCGTTTATTTTTTCTCCAATGACTTCGGCAGTATCCAATAGAGTAAGAGCTTCCCTGAAACGATGCTGGGAGATATAATTTCTTGCCAGGGACTTTAAATATCCGGCATTGTTATAATTAGTTTTTTCAATAGCCTCCTTTAAATTATTTTCAGCCATTATTAAATATTCAATATCTCCGGTCAAATTAAATAACCCGGACTCAGCCGCTGCCATTTTAACCAAATATGGAAATTGTCCCGGTGTTTCCCCGATCTTTTTTTTCCAGAAATCGTGATCTTGCTTAATTTTTTCAACCGTTATTTCTGAATCTTCTTCAAGATATTTTTCATAATCACTTTGTTGCGTTACCTGTTCAGGAACCTTATTACAGCTCACAAGTGTAAGCATCATAATAGCCAGGGATGTATAAAATTTATTCATCATGATATAATTGTTTTAGTTATTGTGAGTTTTAAAAAAATAGAGCACGCCGGGGGAACGTGCTCTATCAAAAGGGGTCCTAATGTGGTGATGCCAGGTAAGGAAAAGAGGTTAAGAACTCCTTATCATTGGAATCTACATGGTCATCAGAAAAATCGGGATTTTCTGTAAAATCAGGGCCTCCAAAAATCAATAACAATTCAACCGTAATTACATCATCGGCTAAAGCGCGACCCGTTAGTACATTTGTCCCGTCAAAAAAAGTTGTAGTGCCATCCAGGGACACATTCAAAACATCTGTTGCTAAAGCACCTGTAAATGTGGGAGCGTCCATACCCAGGGCATTGGTAGTATATCCGGGATTAAGAGCCAATAAAGTAGACTCAAACATAGGCTGAAAGGCTGCGTTCTGTTCAGATGGAGTTGTCACATTAAATTGATCCTTATTACCTGAGGTTACAAACACAGTGTTGACTGCGGGTCTTCCCATTTGATCTTCCTGCATGTAGACACCTGCCAAATTGGGATTATTATCCACTCCCATTCCATTACCGGGAATATCATCTGTTTGACAGCTTCCCAGGAATCCTGCTATTAAGGCTAAACCTAAAATCTTATTGGAAATTTTCATAATACTTATTGTTTTTGTGTTGATTTTTATTGTTTTCTTTTTGATTCTACCCAGGTATTAATGGTTCCTGAAGCACCAATCATTGTTTTAGGAACTTCTACTACAACAGACATTACATTGGTCCCGGCAAAAGTGTCACTTCCCGGATTATTAAAGCCTGATGCTTCTCCGGCTATAATAGCGCTGTATTGAGCAAAATCAAAGAAAAAGGGATCATCACGGGGTCCGGCAAAAGCTGTTATTCCATTTTTAGAAGTGATAATTGCATCTTCTCCATAATTTGTAATTTTTACTGAAGTAACATCCTTTGCGCTTTCTGCAGTTAAGGTACTTGACAACCCTCGTTGCATTGGTGCTACCGGCCCTATGATGTACATTTTTCCGTTTCGGGGTACAGCCTGTATTACAAGATCTTCAATAAAATCACCATTGGTATCAATGTTGAACTCGATCATCACGCTTTCATCAAAAGAAGCTTCTGAAGTGGCGGAAGGACTTAAAAGTCCCTGAACGTTGGCGACAAAAACCATGTTATTCTGGTTCTCCCCCTGGAAAGCATAAAAATCTGTAATATCACTTGTACCCCCCGCTACTGCCGGTGCATCGATGTGATCTGCCGAGATTAAAAATAGTCCGCCTACTAATAGTAAGCCGGCACCTAAAATGTTTCTACTTTTTTTCATAATGTTTAAAGTTTTAATTAATTAGAAATTTGATTTCACATATACCTACGAAGTATTCTTCCATCGGGTTTTCCTAAAGTTTTGTTAAACCAAAAATGGGGTGGAAAAAGTTCAAATTCTGAATGAATCAATTCACAAGAGTGGAGAAAATAATGGACGGTACAAAATGAGATTTACAAGTGGCGGGGTAATTCTTTTTTGGATTCCAGTGGGGGCAATTTTGAAAAATCTTTCAACTTGAGGGTAGATATGCTTAGAATAATCCTAATTACATTCGGCGCTGGAAATACAAAAAGTATTGCCGGCTGGCGCCTGCAACTTTTCTTGTTTTATCCTCCCCGCTTGCAAAGTGCTTTTGCTCGGGCCCGGGATTTACATAATCCTAATTACATCCATTGCTGGAAAATACAAAAAGTATTGCCGGCTGGCGCTTGCAACTTTTCTTGTTTTTTCTCCCCGCCTGCAAACTTCCTTTGCGCGGGGGTCAAAAACAAGAAAAGTGATGCTCTCGCATCACTTTTTGTGCTTGTCGGGATGACAGGATTTGAACCTGCGACCACACGGCCCCCAGCCGTGCATGCTACCGGACTGCACCACATCCCGATTAAAAATCTTATTCCAATTTTGGAATTGCAAATTAAACAGCTTAATTACAATAATCAAAGAGAAAGCTTGATTATTTCCCTCTAAACTTAGATCAATTCTGGCATTTGGAACTATAGAAGGAATCTCTGCTACTCCCCTATTAACCTGAAACTCCCCTTTACCAGAAACCTATCTGTTGATTTAAAGTCGGTTGCATTTTCCAGGGCGGTAAAACCCGCGTAGGTTACCCCTGGAGTAACTTCTTTTCGCTGAAATTTCATATTGCCGTCTTCCTCTTTTTCCAACTGTAAAATATAGGAATTCCCGTCAAGAGTGATAACCGCTTCTTCGGGTAAGGAAGGGAATTCCCTGGTGGAAGTTTCAATTTCGGCCTCCACGAACATCCCTACTGAAAATTGAGAGGCAATGCTATCGGGCAAATGCCCATGTACCAAAATGGTCCTTTTCTGTGGGTCTATGGCGGTACCTACAAGATATACCTCAGCATTGTAACTTTCAGCACCGGTTTCAGGAGCGCGAAAGAGGATCCTCTGGCCTTTTTTAATCTTCATCACATCCTTCTCAAAAGCGATGAGCTCCAGGTGCATATGTTCCCTGTCAATTATTTCCATGATCATATCTGTAGGAGAAACATACATTCCTGTGTGAACATCCACCCGGGTTATGCTTCCGCTTATAGGGGCGTAAATTGTGATCTGCGAGGTTATCCTTCCGGCCTCGACATGGGTCGTATTAATATTAAGCATTTGCAGCTTTTGTTTCAGGCCATTGTAACGGGCGAGGTTCCGGCGGTAATCGCTTTCGGCCTGAAGGAATTTTTTTTCTGAAGTTACCTTTTCAGCAAGCATAGTTTGTTGCCGGTCAAAATCGGCCTTCAGGTATTTAAGCTGTTCGGCGGCATCGAGATAATCCTGCTGCAATTCAATATATTCAGGATTTTCAATAGTCACAAGGGCTTGCCCCTTTCTTACCACATCTCCTACCAGCAATGGGGTATTTTTAATATATCCTCCCATAAAGGCATTGATCACCGCACGGTTTACCGGGGGCACATCAATGAGCCCCGTGGTTCTTACCGTTACGGGAAAATTTCTCATCTCCAGGGCACCTGTTTCCAGCTCCCCTCCTTCCAACTGGGCCTTTGAAACAATCACCCCGGCCGTGTCATTGGTTTCAGTCACTTCTGTAGATTCCTGCTTTTCCTTACAGCCTGAAAAAGCGATTGCAATAAGCAGGAAAAATATATAATTAAAATTTTTCATCATCAAGGATTAAATAATTAATGGCAATTACGGTTTGGTTATAAGCATTGAGATTTTCAAGATATGCAAGGCTTAGCTGATTGGCGCTTTCAAGACTCTGGATATACTGAAAGAAATCTATTTCCCCGTTTTGATACCCCAAATTGGCGGTTTTAAGTATCTCTGCGGAAAGTTCCCTGCCTTCGGTTTCGTAATAGGCAAGTGCTTCTTCATATTTCCGAAGCATTGCCAACAGCTGAAGGTACCGCGCATTGAGCCGGGCTTTATTTTCATCGGCTTCCCGCGTGGCCCTTTCTGTCGCGATTCCGGAGGCTTTTATCCTGGAAGATTTTCCCGTGAAAAGTATGGGGATCTTCAACCCAACCTGGTACCCGTAAAGACTGCTGCTCATTTGGGAGTTGCTGCCGGTGAAATAATTCAGACTTATATCCGGCCACAACTGCTGCCGGTGGAGGGTGTTCTCATTCTCGAAAAATGTGATGCGCTCCTCATAATACTTGAGAAGTACGTGCTCCTCAAAATTAAAATTTTGGAGCTCGAGCTTAGGAAGTTCAATCTGCCTAACTTCAAAACTTTCCTCTGCCTGTACAATCCTGTAGAGCTCTTCCCTGGCCGAAATTACATCTTCGGCGGCCTGCCTTAGCCGCGTATTTAATTCCCTTTGTTTTGCCTGTGCGGTTATTTTCTCAAGATAATTGGTCTCTCCCAGTTCAAATCTTCTCTGCGCCGAATAGGAGAATTTCTCGTAAATACTGTCCAGATAGGTATACGCTTTTTCCTTTTCCAATTCAAACTGCAACTGGTAATATGCTGCTGCTATTTCTCCCTCAAGCTGCAGCCTTGCAAGATCGTATAGTCTTGACTGCATCTCATACTGCGACTTGTTGCGTGCGCGTCCTGCAGTATACACCGTGGGAAATTCAAAATCCTGCTGTATCCCAAACACCCGTAAAGGCACTTCATTTAATGCGAGATTATTCTGATCATAATGATAATATACCTCGGTGTTTGTAAAATCAAAAGCCGAATTAATTAGTGCTTCTGCCTCCCGTGCTTGCAGGGAAACTGCTTCCAGCTGTGCATTATTATCGAATGCTTTGGCCTTTATCTCTTCAAAACCCAGTTCCTTTTGCTGGGAAAATCCCGGAATGGCAAATACCAATAACAACAGTAAGAGCCCATTTTTTGGCTTTTTCTTAAAATGTAATTTATGACTGTGCGTATCTCCAAAAATTGAATACAAGACAGGTAATACCATTAGGGTTAAAAATGTTGCTGAAACGAGTCCGCCAATTACCACGGTGGCAAGTGGCCTTTGCACCTCGGCTCCCGCATTGGTTGATATTGCCATAGGCAAGAACCCCAGCGCAGCGGCAGAGGCCGTAAGCAACACTGCCCGTAACCTGTCCTTAGCCCCTATTATTATTAACTCGTCCCCGTGCTTCATCCCCTCGTGTTTAAGTTCCTTATAGTGTTCTATTAAAACGATTCCGTTCAATACAGCTATCCCAAACAAGGCGATAAAACCAACCCCTGCCGAAATACTGAAAGGCATATCCCTTATCCATAACAGAAGGATCCCTCCCACCGCGGCCAAAGGAATGGCGGAGTAAATGATAAGGGCTTCCTTTACCGATTTAAAAGCGAAATACAGTAGAATAAAGATAAGGATAAGGGCCACAGGTACAGCCACCAATAAGCGGTCCCTCGCACTTTGAAGATTTTCAAACTGCCCGCCATAGGTAATGCTATAACCCGTAGGCAATTCTACATTATCCTTTATAATTTTTTGAATATCATCTACTACAGATTGTAGGTCGCGGTTCCTTACGTTGATTCCCACCACGATCCTTCGGCGGGTGTCATCCCTTGAAATCTTGGCCGCCCCGGTTTGATAGGTGATCTCTGCGAGTTCGCTCAATGGGATCTTTCCGCCCTGCGGAATATCAACATACAAATTCTCCAGGCTGGCAATGTCCACGCGTTTTTCGGCATCCAGTCTTACTACCAGGTCAAACCGCTTTTCGCCCTCAAAAACGCTTCCCACGGTTCTGCCGGCAAATCCCATACTTATAAGGTCATTAAGATCTGATATATTAAGACCGTAACGGGCTATTTTTGAGCGGTCATATTTCACGTTCATTTGTGGCAGGCCTTCCACTTTTTCAACAATAATATCTGCAGCGCCTTCCACATTTCGTATAAGCCTTTCTATTTCGTGGGCTTTATCGCTAAGTACAGTGAGATCTTCCCCAAATACCTTAATAGCGATATCTGCCCGCACCCCGGTGATGAGCTCATTAAAGCGCATTTCTATAGGTTGGGTGAATTCTACATCCAACCCGGGAATTATCCCAAGGGCTTCCTTGAATTTATCTGCCAGTTCATCCTTGCTTTCAGCACTTACCCATTCCTTGCGAGGTTTGAGCGTAATAATAACATCGCTTTCCTCCATAGACATAGGATCTGTGGGAACCTCAGCAGCCCCTATCCTGGTAACCACCTGATCTACCTCTGGAAAATTGTCGAGGAGGATATTTTCAATTTGTGTGGTGATCTTTATGGTCTCGCTAAGCGATGTTCCTGTTTTAAGCACGGGTTGGATAACAAAATCCCCTTCATCCAGGGTAGGAACAAACTCCCCTCCCATAGTGGTGAAAATATATATGGAAATCACAAGGATCAAACCGGCTATTCCCAGCACTAGTTTTTTACTGGCCATTGCAAATTTTATGGAGGGCTCATAGATCCTGGTAAGGAATTTCATAAGCCGTACCGAAATATTCCTGTCAGATAAATTGGAAGGTTTCAGGAACATGGAAGCCATTACTGGAACATATGTAAAACACATGATCATTGCGCCAATTAGGGCAAAACTAAAGGTTAGGGCCATAGGCCTGAACATTTTCCCTTCTACCCCGCTAAGCGACAAAATGGGAATAAATACAATAAGGATAATGAGCTGCCCAAATACAGCCGAATTCATCATTTTTGTAGCGCCGGTATATGTGATCTTGTCCTGATATATTTTCCTATCGGCCTTGTTAAGTTTTAAAAGTTCATCTTTTTGGCCGGTTATTTTAAAAGCAATAAACTCCACAATAATCACCGCCCCGTCTATAATGATCCCGAAATCTATTGCCCCAAGGCTCATCAGGTTGGCATCCACCCCAAAAATATACATGAGCGAGAGCGCAAACAGCAGACTGAGAGGAATCACAGATGCCACCACCAAACCGGACCTGAAATTACCCAGCAGCAGAACCACCACAAAGATCACAATAAGACAACCCAGCACAAGGTTTTCTGTTATGGTAAAAGTGGTTTTGTCTATTAGGATACTGCGATCCAGGAAGCCGTTAATGTAAACGCCCTCGGGCAGACTTGCAGAAATATTTGCCACCCTTTCCTGTACGGCTTCAATTACCTGTTTTGAATTCCCATCCTTGATCATCATGACCTGGCCCAGTACCTTTTCGCCTTCTCCATTCCCCGTTATGGCACCATAACGGGTAGCGTGGCCAAAGCCTACTTTGGCGATATCCCTTATGTAAACCGGACTGGAACCTATAGAGGTCACCACGATGTTCTCAATATCTTCCAGCGAAGCCACAAGGCCTTCTCCTCTTATAAAATAGGCCTGATTTACCCTTTCAATGTAACCACCCCCGGTAACACTGTTGTTCTTTTCCAGCGCAGTAAAAACATCTACCGCGCTAATGTTCATTGCCATTAATTTTTCTGAATTAATAGCTACTTCATATTGTTTGAGTTTCCCGCCCCAGCTGTTCACCTCAACAACCCCGGGAATACCAGAAAGTTGACGTTTTACAACCCAGTCCTGGATAGTCCTTAGTTCGGTGGCAGAGTAGCGGTCTTCATAGCCTGGTTTGGTATCCAGGATGTATTGGTAGATCTCCCCCAGTCCCGTGGTTATCGGGCCCATTTCGGGGGTGCCAAAACCTTCGGGAATATTCTGAGCTGCAGCCACTATCTTTTCAGCAATTAACTGGCGCGGGAGGTAGGTACCCATCTTGTCTTCAAAAACAATGGTCACTACAGAAAGACCGAATTTTGAAACCGATCGTATCTCAACCACCCCCGGTAAATTTGCCATTTCGAGCTCTACAGGATACGTTATGAATTGCTCCATATCCTGGGTAGAAAGGTTTTGGGACGTGGTGATCACCTGCACCTGGTTATTGGTAATATCGGGTACGGCACCAATAGGGATCTGGGTAAGGGAAAATATCCCGTAACCCGCGACAAACGTTGTAAACAGCAGTATAATTAGTTTATTCTCTAAACTAAACTTAATGATCTTTGAAAGCATAAAACCTGAAATCTAATATGTTATTCCCTTGCCGGAAAAGCCGTAAGGTTCAATTTTATTCTGAAGTTCTATGCGGGGCGCGGGGGCTGAAAAATAGCAGATCTACCTATTGAAGAATAGGTCTCTTTATAAAAATATTGTGAAGCTGAAGTTGTTGTGAGGGGAATACGAAAAGAGAAAGTCTCCGGATTATTAGGCACAAACCAGGTACTGCTGAAGGCAAATTCTCCCGGAGCGGGCAATTTCTCATGCTCCTGCTTTTCTTCCTGATGCTGCTGCTCGTGCTGTTCTTTTAATTCCCCATAATGTTTGGAAATAAACACGATGAAATTATCGCCATGATTTTGGGAATGAAAACGGGCATGTTCCATAAGTTCGCCGGCCTTCAAAAGATCTGGCAAACCAAAATTGATCCCCTGGAACAGAAGAACACAAGATAATGATATGGAAATAATTAAATTCATCTTATT
This sequence comes from Gillisia sp., assembly GCA_039989915.1. GTDB lineage: Bacteria > Bacteroidota > Bacteroidia > Flavobacteriales > Flavobacteriaceae > Gillisia. The sequence goes on along the minus strand of JBDXGW010000002.1, from coordinate 17,111 downwards.
CCCAAAGTTATCAAAAAACCACTGCTTTATAGCACCTTCCTCCAAAAATATTATAGCGAAGAAGTAGGCGATTTATGAATTGAGAACAGTTGTGGATGGAACGAGATCATCACCCATGCCCAGTTTTGATTGCGGCCGGATTCACCTCCCTTTAAGATCTCCATAGAACTGCCGGCGAACATTTGGGAATAGCCAAGACTTGCAGTAAGATCTTTCCTTATTTTATGTGACCCAAAAAGATCAATTTCTGTCCCCAGATACGATTCTTCTTTCACGCCGTCAACTTCAGGAGCTACAGCCGAATAAAATATGTGCGGCACCAGGTTTATTTCGGCATCTTTTATTCGGAAGGAGATCTTTCCGTAGAGATCTTTCAACCCAACAGAATTAAAATGGTTCCCTACATAGAAATAATCCATATGCCCGTTAAAACCGTGGTTAGTTCCAAACAGCGGACTAAAAGACCGGTTTACTTCGGAATTTTCTGAGGGGCTGGTACCCGAAAGATATTCGGCACCAACGCCAATTGCCCAGTTGGGGGTAAGGCGGTAGTTCACATTTCCGCCGAAATAATATGCTTTGAGGTCTTTTCCGGCCCGCTCGCCGGTTTGTCCGTATGCTGCCAGATCCCCGAACCAGCTGCCCCGGTTTATGGAATAGTAACTCCCAAAGGTTTGGGAATAGGCAATTTTCCGGGAATTAAAAGCCTCATATTCATAACCGGTATTAAGGAATAAAAGGCTGAAAGAGGAAAGCTCCCCCGGGATATTATAGCGGGCAAGCTGCATATTTTTATAGGTGTTAACAAGGTACGGGTTGCTGAAAAGGTCTTCCCCATCTTCATTAAGCGCAAAGCCAAGCTGAATTTCCCCTGTTGCCGAAGGTTTAAAATTCATTAAAAGCGCGTCGTGGCTTTGCCCCTGCTGCGCCCAATCCAGGCCTCCCAGGATACGCTGATTGTCATAGGAAAGGATCTGCCGGCCAAGGCGTATGTTTATTTTTTCATTCACATTGTATTGCGCATAGGCCTCAAAGGCAGTCACCCCGTTCTTATCAAAGGTTGTGGTGGGCGTTACATCACCCCATGTTCTTACATTCTGCAGGGAAAACTTAAGGCTTATTGCTTCATTGGAAAAATTTAATTGTAACCTGGAACGCTGCGAGACGAAGGCCGTTGCTTTCTGTTCCCTTTCCAGCAAGGTTTTAAATCCGTTACGGTATTCAAACCGGGGGCGCAATTGCAATTGGGCATCAAATTCCTGACTGTAGATAAATGGGGAAAACAATAGAAATAACAGGATGCCCGTGATGGGGTTTTTCATGGAGATATGAGAATTAAGTAAAAGCTTTTGTAAAGCAACAAACTGTACCCTTTATCTCATATGACCTGTATCATATAACTCTTATCTTAAAAAGGAAATCGCACCGGGCAGGACTTTCATTTTTAGTTTCTTTCCTGAATATTCTGTATCCAGGACATCGTCTATATGTACTTTATCCCCTTTCCATTTGACCTTTACCTTTTTAACCTTCATTGAATAGGCAAGGTTTTTAAGATCAAAGCGGGTTTCCCCGTCTATTAATGATTTTACGTAGGCTTTGAGTTCACCCCTTTTTTCTTCAGGAATAAGGATAAGATTTAAATAACCGTCAGATATTTTTGCAGTTGAGGCAAGTTCAAGATTTGGACCTACAAAGCGAGTGTTCATCACCTCTACCATGAGAAAAGAACCTCTAATAGTAAAACCATCCACTTCAATTTTGGCTTTTTGAGGCTTGTATTTCTTTACGATCTTCAGCAGGACCTTAAGTGTCCTTTCAATTTTCTCATCAGGGGTTTCATTGAGATCATCATCTTCTTTATTCTTCATTTCAGCAATAAGCTCGGGAAAGATTCCCATCCCTACCCCTTCCAGAAAGAAATCCTCTCCGGGAAAACCTTTTACCCTGCCGCAGTCGAATTTTCTTTTCCGTGCTTTGGGGTCTATTGCCTTAAAGGCTTCTTTCTCTGTCACGCCCAGGGTGGTGGCAACATTATTGGCCGTACCCAAAGGCAACAGGTGTACAGGAGGGCGTTTTGAAAGATCTTCCAGCTTCAAAAGTTCAATGGCCAGGGACCGCACGGTACCATCGCCGCCTGCGAGATATATTGCATCGGGCTGCTCCCCCACCCTTTTTTCCCAACCTTCCTCATCTGAAGAAACATAGGTGGCAGTCATTTTTGTTTTTTTAAAAAGATCTAACAGGTGCTTTTTGTCGTGTTCGGCATCTCCGGCAGTGGGATTGTGAATTATGAGGATTTTTTCCATTGTGATGGTGTTGCTGATATTCAAATATAACCATAGCAACGCCCAGGTGGTTTTGGATTAACGCTATGTTATGATTTTAGCTGAAAACAGGGTTCCTTTTATTAAAGTATGTATAAAATAAGCACAATTTGAAATTGAATAAATTTTAAACGGGCATATTTTATTAAATTCAGGTCTATTAAAACCAATGCGATATGAAAATTCTGGTAACCAACGATGACGGAATATACAGCCCGGGACTTTCCTGCCTTGCACGGGTGGCCTCTGCTTTTGGCGAAGTAATAGTTATGGCGCCAGATGTGGAACAATCCTCCATGGGACAGGCTATAACATCGGGCAAACCTATTACCTATAAAAAATCTCCCATCCATTTTGAGAATATGAAAGCCTACAGGGTAAATGGCACCCCTGCCGACTGTGTGGCGCTGGGAACTCATCTTTATGAGGATATAGACCTGGTACTGTCGGGCATTAATATCGGATCCAATTTGGGGAATTCTGCCTGGCACTCGGGCACGCTCTCGGCAGCGCGGCAGGCTGTTCTGTTTGAAGTAAGGGGAATTGCCCTTAGCGTCTCTGTAGGTGATGGAGAAACAGATTTTGATGCCCTGGAGCCCTTTGTTATGGATGCTTTAAAGGAAGTAATTCACGAAAACGACAGGAAGTTGCTGAACATCAATTTTCCCCGTTTTCCCACGGGAGAAGTGGTATGGACCACCCAATCTGTACGGCATTATGACGGGAAGGTCATTGCCAATAAAGATCCTATGGGAAGGCAGCATTACTGGTTCACGGTTTTTCCCATTGAACCCGAAGATGAAGGGTCTGACCGCTGGGCGGTAAAACAGGGAAAAACAAGCATTACACCAATGATCCTGGACCTTACAGATTATGAATATTTAAGGGAGCGGGAGAAATAGAAAAAGGGATTCACGTTGGGAAAGGTAGCTTTGGAAAGGTTTTGGTTATACTTTGTAAATTAATAGATTACTTTTACCCAATTCACCTAATATGAGGAAGAAACCCATGAATATAGGAATATATACTCTTGGAGCCCTGATTGTTTTTTTCATTGGCTATGTAAGCTTTGACAAGCTAAATGATCCTAACACAACAAACCAGTTCCCTGACCGGGAAACAACTTTCACTTCAAAATCCACGAACAATACTTTAAGGGATAGTATTGTGGAATATGGAATTGAACTTTTAGGAACTCCTTATGTAACCGCGGGTTCCGGAAAAGAAGGATTTGACTGCTCCGGTTTTGTAAATTTCGTTTATCATCATTTTAATATAAATGTCCCGCGCAGTTCAGCCGCTTTTGAAAATTTTGGAAAAGAGATCCCGATTGCTGAAGTTGAAAAAGGAGATCTGTTATTGTTTCTAAGTCCCACCCGCAATGCTATTGGCCATATAGGAATTATCACGAATGCCAAGGGACCGGAAAGCGATTTTATACATGCTTCATCCGGTCGCCAGATGAAAGTCATCATTACAAACCTTTCAAACGAAGGCTACACCCGCAGGTTTGTAAAAGCCATTAGGGTTTTATAAAATGGTTCAGGGGGGAATGGGCTAAAGCCTCATCCCTATTCATTTAATTGATAAATATATAATCCTATTTGAATTTGGTATTATTTATTGGAAATGGGCCTATGCTAAATTTTTATTCAATGAAAATTAATTTATTTAAGGAATGGGCTAAAGCCTCATTCCTATCGATTTAATTGCCTCCAGCTAGCTGGAGGAAAAATAATATATTCCTATTTAAAATTTGGTGTTATTTATTGAAAATGGGCCTGTGCTAAATTTTTATCAATGAAATTTAATTTATTTGAGGAATGGGCTAAAGCCCCATTCCCATGAACTGAATGCCTCCAGCTTTAGCTGGAGGAAAAATAATATATTCCTATTTAAATTTGAATTGAATGCCTCCAGCTTTAGCTGGAGGGATAAGAATATATTCATTCCCATGAATTGAATTGCCTCCAGCTTTAGCTGGAGGGATAAATAAAATGAATCAAATAATTGGCTTTAGCCAAAATATTATTTAAATCCATATTTTCTTTGAAATTCATCATACTCTTCCTGGAATGATTTTTTCTTGTGGTGTTCCTCCTGATTTTTAATATAATTTCTTACTCTATCTAACATGGATTCGGAAACCGAAACAGCAAAATATTCATCCTGCCATTCGAATTTTTCATTAGTGAGTTTATTTTTATTAATCCAAAAAGAAGATTCTCCCTTTATTAATTGCATCACCTTCTGAATATTTTGGTCAATTCCTAAAGAAACCAAACAATGGCAATGATCTGAATACCCATTTATAAAATCAATAAAAATTCCTTTTTCTTTGGCATTTTCCCTAATGTGGTTCCATACCTTCAATCGTAATTCTTTTGTGTCCAGGAATGGAAATCTGTTTTTGGTACTCCAAACAAAATGAATATAAACTTTCACAAAAGGCATTGGCACTATTTTAATACAATTCGTTTTCTATCTTCCGGGCATCCTCCTCAAAAAATGTTTAAAATCCCGAATCCAATGAATTTAGGGAATTAAACTTTTTTTCCAAAATATCCCTCTACACTTCAACGTAAATTACCCTACGTGAAATCCTGTATTTTTTGTTTAGGGTTAAGAAATAGTCATCCTTTAATAATTCACGCTTTTTGTTTTTAACTAACTTTAAATCAGGTTATTAAAAAAATATGAGCTATGAAAAATCTATTCAAATTACCAATATCTTTAATGTATTTAATGGTATTGGTTTCTTGTTCTGGTGATTCTCCCAATGAACCACAAGTTGTAACACCCAGGCCTAATATCCCGGAGGATGTTGATGAGAACACTGGAGGGAATAATGACCCATATTCAAACCCATATTTTGGAATGTTGGATGGAGATGGTAGTTCTGATGTTTATATTGATATGCCAATTGAAAGTTCTTCTACGCATTTATTTGTAGGCAGATGGGGAATAACTAAATTGGGGATAGATGAGAACAATGATGGAAATATAGACCATTATAATTATCAGGATTATGGACATAAAGCCTGCGGCCTGAGCTTCCTGCAGTTCAATAATGATGGGGTAGTTTTCGAAAACAGCTATTACAAAAATAATGGGGTTTGTACGCTATATGCAGAAATTGATACCTGGGAGTTAATTGAACCAAATAGATTTAAAATTTATGTTTATGAAATTATATATCTGGTTGAGGTGACCGAAACAGAATTAATTTTAAAATATGACTGGGCTTTCGAAAATTCTCTTTGGGGACCCATGCAGGTATACTATTATTATGAAAGAATTTTGCCTCCTGAGTAAATTTAAAAAATTAATTATGGGTTGTTTTACTTAAAAGATTAAAGGACTGAGGATCTAAAAGTTTCATTTCAGATAAATCGCAGTCATAATCTTTGTTTTGAATATATAGTTTGAATAGTTCAAATTTATTCTAATATCTCAGAAATCAATTTCTTATATTCCTGAACATTTTTATCAAAATTCTTCTTTAAGTGAATTCCTAACAAAACACCGATTGATATTAATATTCCCCCAATTAAGTAAGTATACGTATTGTTACTGTATTCCAGGATTATTGCAGCCAGAAAACCCAATCCCAGGATAATATGTCCGTACATTAATAATTTTGATAAAGGGTGTTGAGTAAAGGATACATCTATTTCTGTCTTATTCCCTGTATGCTTTTTTGATATCTCCCCCTTCACAATAATGTTATTTTGAGTATTTATCTCAAATGGAAGTAAAAGCCGTTTCCGTATCTTGAATTTGGCAGGATTAATTTTATCATAATTCATATTGAGAACAAATCTGTTAGCGCCTCCCAGGGCCGATTCTAATTTTTCGCTGATCTCTTTAGGACTATTTTTAACTTGAAAATTCCAGTCTTTCATATTTTCCTCTTAAACAGTTATATAGATGATGCGTAAGGTTTTTAAATTCTTAATTATTATTATAGATTTATAATGCATTATATATAATCAATGCGCCAAATAAAAGCGCAAATGGTGAAATTAATTGAAAATAGAAGGGTTTAAGTAAATCTGCACTTTTCATTGAAAATTGATGATGTATTTTTCTAGGGATAGCATAAAGTATGAGAGAGGTTATGAGCATAATCCAGCCGAATAATTTAAATGCTTCCGGAAATTTAGAAGAATCTGCAAATAATATTAGGGAAATGGCCGGTATTAATCTGATTGTTATTTCGGCATAATTAATAAAATTTGTACTACCCGCTTGCCTTAAAGTTTCTCTGGCTTTTTTTGGGTTGATTATCATTACGAATCCTATAAAGATTATAAAAATTCCGAAAAATATAACCACCCATTTTGCAATTTCAATTATCATAATTTAGATCCGTGTTTAAAAGGTAGAAAAGATTGTTAAGGAAAAGGTTGGTCAAAAGTAGTTAAATGTATGAATTCTATTAATCACCGAAGGACAAATCAAGGTTATCAAAATCTTTTATCTCAGATAGCTTAATAAGTCTCTTTACCTTTATGTCTGTCCGGGTTTCCTTAAAAACTTCATCGCGCTCTTCCGTATTTTTATAAAGGTTTACTTTTTCAAGTTTCCTTTTGGTTAAAAAATTAATGCTCGTTTCGCTTTTCGTCACCGCACCCCCATTACTTCTATCGTAACCAATTAATTCGAAATCTGAATTTTGAAATCTGAAAGTATAGCTCCAATGTCCGTACCGGCCGTGGCCATAGTTTACTTTTAAATTCCCCTTTTCTATTTCAACATATAGTTCAGGCGGAAAGTAAACCCCACCCCCTTCGTTTTCCGAAAAAAAACAATCTTTATTCCTTACAACCATTTCGTACCGGCCATCTTTGTTGAATAGAACGATTATGCCTCTGCGGTTTCGGTCCAATTCCCCACTATATTTATCATTAATGATTTTGCTTTTATCTGTTCCTTTGATGATAAGAAAACAATCCTCTAAGCTATCTTTATTCAAATCTCCGTTAATCATTTCAACAATCAAATAACCTTCAGGCAGGAAATCAGATGGCTTTTTATCTTTTTGACCTTGTGCAGAAACAATGGTTGTAAAAAAAATGATAATAAGTATAAGTAGTGTTTTCATTATGTGGGCTTTTGTAGTTTTCGAAAAGCGATCAAAACAGGATCCCGAAACCTAACTGGAATCCATAATTATGGATCGCTTTATCGTTAAAATCACTGTCAAAGGCATCAGTAAGGCCATACACATATCTTGCACTACCCAGAAGGTTGTGACCAAATTTATAGGATGCGCCCAAAACTCCTCCAAATTCGAACTTTCTTCCAAAATCAGATTCTATCCCAAACAAGAGAAGCCTATCCAAAGGCTGTACTCTCTGGGAACCCAATTCATTATTTACCAGGAAATTAAATGATGGACCTGCTTCCAGGGCTAAAGATTGTGTGAGGTACCATTTGATCACGAGCGGTACCTGTATATAATCAAGGTGAAAACTTACAGTTGGGTTTCCTCCAAACATAATAACATCTGCCTTGGTACCCTGGGTTGAATACAAAACTTCGGGTTGAATTGAAAACTTGTTTCCAAGAGGAATTTCTGTAAGAAGCCCTACATGAAATCCCACCCTGTTACTGTTACCGGCAAATTCTTCCGAATTCATTTTAGTGAAATTGACACCACCTTTAATTCCAAATTGCCACGACTCTTGTGCGTTAAGGGTAGTTCCAATGAAAATAATAAGCGAAACAAATACAATTAGTTTTTTCATTTAGGTTGGTGATGAATGGTTAAGAAAACCGGCGATTTGAATTAAAATTTAAAGTTGGTGAGCAATTATTTCTTTTTGGGTTTGGGAGGTGGTAATTCTTTTACTGAGATCCTCACCAGTTCACTTAACCATTCCCTGTCATCCAGTTTGTCTTCGATCAACAAACTCGGTTTTGCGCCCTTGTATGGGGGTGCTTCGACCACATCCCCAATAAATTCCCGTCCTCCTTTGGTAGGTTTAATAAATAGTTTATTGTCACAAATAAGGGCAAAGATCTTCCCATCAGAATAAATCCCGTATTCTCCGAACATTTTTTTAGCCGTTATTTCACCTGCATCTTCAATTTGTTCTATGACGTAATCCACAAATTTTTGATTAGAAGCCATTTAATTCAATTTATTGTAAATGTTCGTTTTTAAATTCCTTGTTCTAAGCTTAACCGGCTAAACTCCAATCAATATTAAGTTTTTCCAATCGGGTTTTTAATAATTCGAGGGAATGGGGTTCAATAAGTTGGGTATCTATTTTCATTTCCCTGGAATCAGTTTTTAGAATAATATCTCCGGCAAATTTTTTGATCTCAATAATTTCGATCAGATTGAATTTCTTTCCGAAGAGATCATTTTTTTTTATAAAACCGTTTTCAATGATAAGATATTGATTTTTGTTTTGATAAAGATATAAACCCAAATACATTAATGAGATCACAGTCCAACCTAAGTCGGCCAAATGGAACTCATCTTTTATAAGAATTCCTATTATAAAAAATATAAACCAAAGGAAACTCAATCCCAGATTAGCATTTAGATATCGTTTTTTATATCTTATTTTCATTTACTACTAACGCTTTAAACTACCCCGGGAATTAAGACAGGTAATGAACAGACAGAATCCCAATAACCCGATTCTATTCAACTGCCGATTCTAATCTTGTAATAATCCTTTGAGCTTTTACTTTCATTGAATCTAACTCGGAGGTTTTCCCTGAGACTACAAATTTTAAATTATTGATCCTGGAAGAATTCATTTTTATCTTTCGATCCAGCTCAAATGTGAGGGTGATCTCGGTTTCAGGATCATTATCCTTAAAAATGGAATCTAAAGAAGTCCATTCAAAATTGGTAAGTTCACTTAGTTTGGTAACATTGAATTTTAGATCTGTAACAGAACCTGAAGGATTTTCTTTTGGACTTGTTTGAGCATTCAGGCTCATAACCGAAATAAATAACAGGAAGAAAATAAGATTTTTAATGTTCATAGTTTATTATTTTAAATTAATTCCAACGTCTCCTTCCGGAATAGTTGTAGGGGAAAATTGCTCCGGATTATCCGGAATTATTTAAGGTAAAAAGCATTAAATAAGAGGTATGCCGCAATTATTATGACAGGCCACCAATAAATCCGTTGATTCGGATTTGGATCGATATCAAGTTTCCCTACTAAATTTCCATTCTTTTCCAACTTTAGTTTTATCTTTCTTTTACCCAGGGCCGGGTAAGAAGAACTTAAGATATAATTATCTGAATTCAATTCAAATCTCAATCTTGTTCCAAAAAAGGAAAATCGCTTTGAAACTTCAGTTCCTTCCACTAAAATTTTTTCGATGCCAAATAAAGAGTTCCAATATTCAATTCTATGAGAATCGATTTTAAATTCTGCATACTTCATTGTTAATATTTATTCGTTGTTATTCATATAGAATACCTGAAGTTCTGAACCTTCTTCCTTGCCTCTCTGATCGCAGGAAAAAAGGGGTAATATAAGAATTAAGGACAGGCAATATATTTTCATCAAAATATTTTGGGATAGCTTAAATTCCGGAGAAGTAGGGTTGACTGAAATTCTTATGCTGCACGTCAATACAATTACTAATCTAAGGTATTTATTAGAAAAAGGTCAAATTATATTCCAAAAAATCCTTTAAGAGACTTATTATTTGCCATTTAAGCTAATTCTGCTTTTAGACATTTATGAAGGATTCAATTTGGGTTTTCAGTGAGCTATTCTGCAATAATAAAAATTCCATGCCATTTATTTTTAATCTGAATTTTTGATAAAATTTACTGCTATCCGAATAAATGAATAACATTCAAACAACTGAATATCAGCATATATTAAGGGAAAATACCTATGTTATTCGTGAACAATTTAAATTAGTTTTAGATGATTAATTTTTTCCTGCCCTACCTTTTTACCCCCCTCTTCCAATTTTCCCCTCACAAAATATTTTTTGACCTCTAAAATTCCAAAAATGGAATTTGTGAATGTTGTTTTTAGCCAATCTTAAAAATTAATTATTATGAAAAAATTACAAATTTTGCTGTTTGCCCTTGGGGTGGGTTTAGCCACGACTTCGTGTAGTAAGGATGATGTATTGAACAAGGAGAATGCTACTCAAAAAGCAAGTATTTCCTTTGAAGCTATCTTACAGGATTTGACGACGATGCGCCTGGCTTCAAAACAAACTCTGGAGGATTTGCCGGAGTGTACAGATGATGATGCGTCATATGTAAGAATCATTCTTTCCCGGAATGGTGTAAATGTGGTGGGAACACAGGAAGAACCGTTTAGGATAGACCTTGTTTCAAACCAGAATTTTACTAAAGATGTTCCTGAACTGGAATTAGAACCGGGGACATATTCCCTTGATTATTTTGGGGTTTATAACGAAGATGGGGACCTGATCTGGCTTGCACCATCGGGAGGTGTTTTTTCAGAATATCTGGATAACCTAATGCCAATTGTAATTGATCTTAATGCGGGAGTAAAAAAGTATGTAGAAGTTTCTGTGATATGCTTTGATGACAGATTTGTTAATGAATATGGCTATCTTTTCTTTTATCTCGATACCAACCGGGTTATAGAATTTTGTGTTTTTGGTAATTACTGTGATGAAGGAGGCAGGCATTATCCTGCCGCTTTCAGTGTAAACATATGGTCCTATAGCAATGGAATGACCGGAGCACAATTATACTCCAATGTGGAAAATACGGTGGCCCTGAATGATGCGGGGGATTATGCCGGAACGCCCGTTTGTTTTGCATTACCCGATACCGGAGGCCTGGACGAATATTATTTTGAAATAAGCCTGTTGAATTCCAATGCCTATGGAAATGTTACTGAAGAAGTCATACGATCCGGGGTTATTACAGATGATGATGTAAGAAGCCTTTTTGATGGGACAGATGCTGTAGATTATTACCATTTTAAAGAAGGAGCCTGTAACCTGTATGATTCACCAGACCTGTTTGATGATTCCAGGGTGACCCAAACTTACAGCAAAGAAGTTGTGCTTAGATGGAATGAATTAGTCGCCACATTTATAAATCAAAATATGCCGCAGCCGGCAGAAGTGAAAACCTATGCCATGATAACTTTGGCTATGCACGATGCCTTAAACAATGTAGTTCCCAAATATAAAACCTACGCCCTGGATAATACCCAGGTAAATACAGATGGTTTATCCCTGGGAGATATTCATTCCATTGCAGATGCTGCAGTATCGCAGGCCGCCAGGGATATGCTAGTACAGTTATTCCCCGCTGCTACAGCCGCGGCAAATGAACTTTTAAGTTTGATGCTTTCAGAGATTGGGGATTCAAATCTTAAGAATATGGGTGTTGAAATAGGAAAGGACGCTGTAGCTGCCATGCTGGCAAAAAGAGCGAATGATGTTCCCTTAGGATTTGCAGCCTATTCCGGAGGTACAGGGCCAGGGGAATATCAGGCTAATTATCCTCCGTTTATGAATCCCACTCCGGGATGGCCCGCAAATTCAGTTTACGGGCTTAATCTTGGGGATCTTACGCCATTTGGTATTCAATCAAGCGATCAATTCATGAATGAAGCTCCTTATCCTTTAAATTCTGCGGAATATATAGCAGATTATAATGAGGTAAAATCTATTGGATGTGTAAACTGTCCCAGAACTGCCGAGCAAACAGAAATTGGTTATTTTTGGCTGGAGACTTCCTCAAGTATCCTTAACCGGATAACCAGAGACTTAATAGTTCAGAAAAATTTAGATGGCTGGGAAGCTGCCAGACTTATTGCACTAATTCAAATGGCCACAATAGATTCCTATATCGCCTCTTTTGAAGAAAAATTCCATTTTAAATTCTGGAGACCAATAACCGCGATTAGAGCAGGAGATTCAGACGGCGTGCCCGAAACAATAGGAGATGCGACCTGGACACCCCTGGCCCCTAATCCAACTCCGCCAAACCCTCAATTTCCTTCCTCGCATGCGTATGCCGGGGGTGCCGCTGCCGAAATATTTAAAGCTTATTTCAATAGCGACCAGATTATTCTCACCGTAACAAGTCCATATTATTTACCTGGCGTGGAACGCCAAATGAGCAGTTTCTCACAAATGGCTCATGAGAAGGGTATTTACGGGCTCTATATAGGGTATGACTTTAGACAAGGTGTGGAAGTTGGTGAAAGAAATGGAAGAGAGCTTGGGGAATATTTGTTTGAAAATAATTTAAAAGAAATGAATACAAGTCCTTAGGCTATTTTGCAATAAATGATAACCACTGGTGTTACTGAAGTTGGTTAAACTAAATAAAAGACAGGCAAGCTCTCGTTTGCCTGTCCTTTACTTGGAAGGGAACCTTTTTCAAAGCATAATTACATTCCATGGTTCTAAATCAATGAACTTCATCCGATAGCCCTCTGCAGGAGTTGGTATTTTAGAACATACCACTTGGGGTCCTCTCTTCCAGAATAGAATTTTCTTAGATGGACTTAAATAACCACGACACAAAATTTCTTTCTACCATTATATTATCTCTATCGACACTAATACACTTTCTGTCAACAAAGAAATTTCCGTACAGAGTTAAGGATTAAATTAAAAAATATTTTTTTAAAGTAATAATCTTAAAATCAGGAAGTAACGACTCCCAAAGTGCTTAAAAAACTCGCCATTAAAATTGCTGCTTCTGGTTGCCTATTGAAATATAGATTTGCCGCTTTATAAAATGGATCTAAAATAAACGTACAGAATTTTAGCATCCGCAATCTACATTTTGGAGTTAACTGCTCCAAACATTTATATACTACTAAAAGGAAAATTATAATTCCACTGATGGAAATTTAAGAAAGGACGCTTGCTAAACCAACCTTTTTCAATGTCCTAAAGATGTTATGATTAGCGAAATAAAGGCAAAAAATTATTCCTAACAAATAAAAATTCTCTTATGAAAACAAACGGGGTGGCAACCCTAAATGCAAGAAAATTTAAGGCTGTATTCCTAGGTGAAATTAATTTAAGCACAATACTTTTAATTAGTTTATTATTCTTGATCACTTCTTGTGATAAAAGTGATGACTTAGAACCAATTAGAAATGAATCGCCAATTGATAATGAATCTCCTCCTAATAATGAACCTCCTCCGGATAATGATTGGCCAACGAATGATCAATCGAATATTGTTTACACTGATATTGAACCAGATTTCACAAGTATAAACCTAAATGACTATTATAATCTGGATTTAAACAATGATCAAATTATTGAATTCACCCTAAGTTCGAGATATGACAGTTGGATGGAGTGGTTTGGGATAGCTTCAAATCCAAATTTTAAGAATAGCATCATATCAACCACTCCCTGGTATTCACATCCTGTTCCGCTAAATAGTGGCAAGGAAATCTTTAATCTTAGGGGTTATTCAAAAGGCGAATCTTTCGAAACCTGGGGTTTTTTTATCATAGGAGATTGTTTTGCAAATGAGAAGGAGTGCTTAAATGACTGGAAAAATAAAGGTGATATGTACCTGGGACTACGGTTTAATTTACAAGGAAAGATACATTATGGATGGGCGCGTATGAATGTTGCAAGCACAACCAAATGGGTAATTAAGGACTACGCTTACAATGCAACACCAAATAATCCTATTCTTGCTGGTCAAAAGGATAAGTAATTATTAGCAGTTACAAGAATATTAGTGTTGGCGATCCTGGAAGAGGTGTGCCCAACGAAAATCCCCGGCAAGCTCTGGCTTGACTGTCTTTTTTGTTTTTTATGTGCCTGTGAGCAAAAATATATAATAAGATAGGGATTACCTCCCTGCGGTCCGGTGATCCTGAGGGGGCTGTGACTCAAGAATAGCCCCTCACGAAAGTACAGGGGCTTTGCTTGTTTTAGGAAATAAGAGGTAAACTCACGGCTATCGGAGTACAATCCTTTTTTCAGGTAACCGATTAGGTAACTTGTTTCATCATTATTTTCAGGATTTTTAACAGGAAAGTTTTGTGAATATATGATAAAAAAGAAGGTTTACCTCCCTGCCGGTCGGTGATCCTGAGTGGGGGTGTGATCAAAGAAAAGCCCCGGCAAGCTAAGCTACATATTCAGGATTACCTCCCTGCGGTCGGTGATCCTGAGGGGGTGTGATCTAAAATAAAGCCTGCAGGCCTGGCGCCTGCATGGCCTTTTTTGTTGACCCTGCAGCTTGTGAGCAAGCTCACGCTTTGGTCCAACAAAAAAGCCCTGCACTGATGTGCAAGGCTTTATTTTGTCGGGGTGGCAGGGTTATTTTGCCCCTCCCGTAATACCAGTAAATTCAGTACTTTTCTTTATTTTCTTTCCTCCGGGTAACCGAATAGGTAACTTTAAGGATGATAATTCTTACTTTATAAAAGTATAAAACTTTTTATTATTAACTTCATTCCTTATGATTTTATTGATCAGTTTGAATTGGAAAGAATTTGATCTGTTGCACTATAAAATCCTTCTGAAATTCTAAACTGTTTAAATATTGTAGTTTTCCATTATTTTTTGCATTTTCTACTAGTTGAAAAATAACTGCAAATGTTCCTCCATTTTGAATACCTAACTCTATCTCTTTAGTATTATTAAATAAATTTTCGACCGCAATTTAAAACGATTATTTTAGGTTAAATTCAATTTCGAGTTTTCCTTCACTGCCTTTATAGGGGTCAATGATGAAAGTCCTAGGACCTTCTCCATAATACTCTATTTTCCTAATAGTATCTAATTCTCCGTATAGATAAATATCGAAAAGCCCAGGTCCCTGAATTATTTTTATTGTGTCATTAACATAACCTTTTACTTTTATGTTAACCATTGAATACGGAATAACACCATAAGGTTCTACTACTACAGTTTGGGATTTTGAAAATTCTGTTATAGTTATGAAGACTCTGTCTTTTCGTGAACACGATAATAATGTAATTGACCCCAAAACCATCAATAAATAATAATTTATATTTCTCATTGATTTGTAGGTATTAGTTGTGATGTGTTTGTAGTTAGCCAACTATTAATTGATTGAGACCATTTCAAATTATAAGATATTTTAAGACTCCATTTGCTAAGGCATTTTCTACTAATTGAAATATTATACTTCCGTATTGCGTTTGCAATAATTTGCCCTGTTGATTATTATGAAGATCCATGTTAGTTTCTTTGAAATGGTTGGGATAATCATAAGGTATTTGTTCATGCGCAGTAGTCAGTTGTTCTGTGAGGTTCGCACCTATATAATTTGTTGAGAGTGCATTCCATAGTGCATGTTGAACAGCATCACCCTTGCTATTCTTAACGGTTGCGGGTAAAAAATTTCCGCATAAGCACCCTGTATGGAACAATTTCCAAAATCATACGATCGGTTTCGGTGAGCTTATGTGTTTTTCCTTTCGCTTTCTTACCGGCTGCAACTTCACGCTTTATCTCTTTGGTCAAAGATAGCTTCTAAAATAAAATTCTCTACGATTTTTTTCCCTTTTTGATTCCTAAATTTAAAAGGAACTGCATTTTAATGTAGTATCTTCTTTTATTTCATTAATCTCGGGATTGTTTAATCCCGAGATTAAATAGAGCTTACTTTTTGAATGTTTCGCCTGTATTAACTCTTGATATATCAAGTTAAAAACTACTTCGGCTTTCTGGTTGATATAATTTTAATTGTTAAGGGTGGTAGGGAATTTCAATTGTTATTTTCAGCTCCCCATTTGCATCGGATTCTATAAGGTAAATATCGAACTGTCCTCCGTAAAAATCAAAAAAAAGATTTGAAGGTATGCTATCTTGGGAAAATTTAATAAAAGGAGAGTTTTGATCTTTTTGTAAGATTACATGTCCAGTAAATTTGCCCTCCATATAAACGTTTGCATTTGATACATTTTTGTTATCCGCAACATCTATAGTAAAAACGTGGGTTTGAGAAAAGTCCTCGACCGTCCAACTTTTGCTTATCTTACCCCCACAAGATAATACACTTGTAATACAAACTATAAAAAATACTATTTTTGTTAAATCTTTCATTGATTAGTAGGAATTATTTGAGAGAATCCAGGTATAATGTTTCCATTCCCATAAGTAGGAGAAATATATTTTGTATCACCTTTATCCACAGCAAATTTAACCTTCATCATCAACATAATGCTTGAATGAGAGCCAATATTTCTCCCTACATTATTATTATATAAGTCCATTTCTTCCTCCAATGGATTATTAGTTTGCCCTTCATTCGGTACTTCGTGGGCATCAGAAAGTTGTTTCATAAGATTTGTTCCGAGTTTGGCCGCACCTATAGCATTCCATAGTGCATGTCTATAAGCATCCCCCTTACCATTATATTGAACATGGATACTATCGCCAAAATAAACTAGAGCGTATTCCTGTGCTAAATAAGCACTATGCAAATAATCTAATTGCTGAAACCTTGTAAGATTATTGAATATTAATTTTTCCGCATTTGTCATTCTATTCTTGTAGTCCTGTTCAAAAAGTAATGTTTCTGTAGTTTCAGATTGAAAATTATACGTTTCTAACGGATCTATGAAATCCACATCTCCACCGGCAATCAATGCACGTATGGCTTCCTTGGCAAAAAGCTTGGCATCTTCCGAATGCTCATTATTAATTAAATACTCCGCCACCGTCTGTTGATCTTCATAATTTCCAGAATTCATTATCCAATTATATTCTACTGAGGAAGTTCCTAAATAATTAAATACCATTCCTGCAGATAGTACAATGGGATCATCATCTATGTCG
>JBDXGW010000001.1:0-469840 GCA_039989915.1 Gillisia sp. | reverse complement strand
CCGGAGATCTCCCTGTTCAATTTTCTTGACTAAATCTAATTTTACTTCAAGACTAAAAATCCTTTTTTCTTTGCTTTTTTCCATTGTTTAAAAGTTTAAAAGTTTGTGAAAAAGGGCAACCTATTTCAGTCTTAGTCAGTTGTAGATTTTAGGCCTGCCTGCAGCAGGCAGGTTGTAGGTTAAAAAAGAAGCTAATGGAGAGAAGGGAAACAAATAAACTTTTAAAAATTTTAGACGAGCGTTTAAAATATCACTGGAAAAATCCTGGAGATGGGAAGAGTTGGGAGAAAGTCAGGAGTGGTTTGAAAAAGAAATTTGGGATATAGCCTGTGTGAACAAATCCGGAAATCAGCTCTCGGTTGTAGGTTAAAATAGTGATGAGTACAGAGAGTATTGTCGGTGACGGGTTAACATTTTTTCCTATTTTAGTCCGACCATAAAAAACATTTAATGCCAACACGTAAAATCTGCGTAGTCGTTACCGCCCGACCTTCATACAGTCGGATCAAATCTGCTCTTACAGCCATACAAAATCATCCTGATCTGGAATTACAACTGGTGATCGCGGGGTCGGCTTTGCTGGACCGGTACGGGAATGCGGTGGATTTTATTGAAAAGGATGGGTTTCCAATTGCGGCGAAGGTTTTTATGGTGCTGGAGGGAGAGAATCCCACAACTATGGCCAAAACTACCGGCCTGGGGGTAATGGAACTTACCAATGTTTTTTACAACCTAAAACCCGATGCGGTGATCACAATTGCCGATCGCTTTGAGACTATAGCCACATCCATTGCAGCGGCTTATCAGAATATTCCGCTGGTGCATATTCAGGGTGGGGAGGTGACCGGAAGTATAGATGAAAAAGTGCGGCATGCAAATACCAAACTGGCAGACCTGCACCTCGTGGCCAGTGAAGATGCCCGGAAACGGGTGATAAAATTGGGTGAGGATCCCGCACAGGTGATCAACACCGGCTGCCCGTCTATTGACCTGGCAAAGGAGATCACAGATTATCCATACCTGGATTTCGATCCGCTTGAAAAATATGGCGGCGTAGGAGCTTCTCTGGATTGGAAAAACGGGTATATCGTGGTAATGCAACACCCTGTTACTACAGAATATAAAGAATCAAAAAAGCATATAACCGAAACCCTCAGGGCGGTAAAAACCCTGAACTATCCTACCTTCTGGTTCTGGCCAAATGTAGATGCGGGATCTGACGGTACTTCCAACGGGATCAGGGCCTTTCGCGAACTCGAACAACCAAAGAACATACATTTCTTTAAAAATATGGAACCTCTGGATTTCCTGAAACTGCTAAACAGCTCCAATGCTCTGATAGGAAATTCCAGCGCCGGACTACGGGAATGCGCATATCTCGGTATACCCGTGGTAAACATAGGAAACCGCCAGCACAGGAGAATCCGCGCAGGAAATGTTATTGATGTGGCTTATGACCAATCGGCCATAGAGGAAGCAACAAAAAATGCAATTGACACCGAGAAGTTCGAAAGTTCTGAGATCTACGGAAACGGCGATGCCGGGGTAAAGATTGCGGAGATTTTGGCGAGGGTGGAGTTGACTTTTAGTAAGACAATTACGTATTAAGTTATCGATTATCGATTATCGGTTGTCGGTTATCAGGTGTAGGTAGTAGGTTGTTGGTTGTAGGTTTAAAATTAAACTGAATGAATCTGTAATCGAGAGATCTGTACTGAGACAATGTACAGTCTACATTATACAGTATAAGTGTTGAGAAAATAATAAAAAATTGAATTAACCAGGCCACCCTTCGACAAGCTCAGGGTGACAACAAATGAATGTATATTGTAAAATGTGTAAAATTGATCTAAACAGGAACAATGTACAGAATACAATATACAGTATACTTACCATCAAAATAAGAAAAGGTTGAACTAACAAACCGACCCTTCGACAAGCTCGGGGGTGACAGAAAAGAAAATGAAAATACTTGGCCTCATCCCTGCCCGTGGCGGCAGTAAAGGAATTCCTGGCAAGAATATTAAATTGCTGGGAGGGAAATCATTGCTGGCATATACGGTTGTGTCGGCGAAAGCTGCGAAATTGCTACACCGGGTGATCCTGAGCAGTGATGATGAAAAGATCATTGTGGTTGCAAGGGAGCTGGGGATTGATGTTCCGTTTGTTCGTCCCGCAGAACTGGCTGGAGATGCAGCCGGCAGCCTGGAAGTGATCCAACACGCTGTAAAATTCTTAAAAAGGCAGGGAGAAGAATTTGATGCGGTGTGCCTGCTGCAGCCCACTACCCCATTCCGCTCCGGCGGCCTCATAGACGAAGCGATAGAAAAATTTCAGTCCGGAGATTACGATTCGGTGATCTCAGTTCGGGAGGTGCCGGAGGAATTCAATCCGCACTGGGTATTTGAAGTTAAAGAAGGTTCACTTACGATCGCTACCGGAGAAAAGGAGATCATCAAACGCAGGCAGGATCTTCCAAAGGCTTACCACCGGGATGGGGCGATTTATATCACAAAAACATCTGTGCTCGTGGAACATAATTCGCTGTATGGGGAGAAGATTGGGTTTATTGATACAACTAATGATCCTTATGTAAATATCGACACGCCAGAGGATTGGGAGCGCGCCCACCGTCTAATAATTAGTCAAGCATAAAGAATAATTGACGAATGAAATTGGTAAGCTGAAGGTTGCATCGCTTACTTAAAGAGAACAATAAGCCTAAGTGCAGACTAAAAAAATCAATATTTTTTTAAATTTTTCTTTATCGTTTTAATCAAAGAAATTTTAGTTGTTTCAACCTTAGCATTGAAAAGATTTTTTTACTAATTCCTAAGAGTTTCTTTCAATCGCCGCTTGTAACGTCACCTTCAGAATGACAATTTTTGTCTCGCAGGGCTTGGGCTTAGAGAAACAATGAACCATAAACTATGAACTACGAACGCTAGCAAAGCAAGCTACACCGTATCAATAAAATTCTTCTCGGTCCTGTTAAAAACAATTAGTCCGATGAGGAACAGAAGAATGGCAATTACCAGGGTATAGGAAAATCCTACCCAGCTGAAAGAACCAGTATCGAGGATCATATACCTGAAGCCTTCGATAATATGCGTGAGCGGATTGTATTCCACGATCCAGGCATAGTCGGGCATCTTGTTTCTTACTTCAGATAATGGGTAAGGAACGGCAGAGAAATACAATAGTAGCGAAGTCGCGAATCCTACCAGTACGGTAAGATCTCGATATTTTGTAGTGAAAGCTGATATAATCATTCCAAGGCCAAGCCCTATAAATGCCATCATTATCACATAAATGGGTAGTAGCAGCAGATTGAGATTAGGGCTCACCTCTACCCCACTCCACACCACATAGACATAAGTGACCAACAGGACCAGCAACTGTATCCCAAATTTGAACAGGTTGGTGATCACATTGGACATAGGCATGATCACCCGGGGGAAATAAACTTTCCCAAACAAGCCCGCATTTGCCCTGAAGGTATCTGAAGTCCCTGTTAAACAAGCACTGAAATAATTCCACGCCGTGATCCCTGCGAGGTTGAATAAAAAGGGAGGTACATCTCCTGTAGGAATATTGGCAATGTTATTAAAAACCAGGGTGAAGGTGATGGCAGTGAACATTGGCTGAATGAAAAACCACAGCGGACCCAGGATTGTCTGTTTATATACGGTTACAATGTTCCGCTTCACAAACAAGATCAAGAGATCGCGGTATCGCCATATCTCCTTAAAGTTAAGGTCAATCAGCTTTCGCTTAGGGGTTATTTCGTAAAGCCAGTTGTCGTTCGCTTCGCTCACAGTTTGAGGTTTGTAGTTTATCGTTTGTGGTTTCTTGTTATGTTTGCAGGGAATAGTGATTAGTGAATAGGGATTAGATTTTTTTTAGTACAAAATTTCGGTAACCTAGAATAAGTTTTCTTACATCCGTAATTAAGTCCTGACTTAAATTTATATCAAATTTATATCCTAATCTCACCGCAATCAATAATTGGGTTTCGGCTTCTGCCAACGACCCCAAAGCAACACTAAGGAATTGTAATAATTCTTTATCACTTTTACGACCGGAGCCTTCAGCTATATTGGATGGTATAGAAACCGCAGCTCTGCGGATTTGATTGGTTAAACCATATTTTTCATGATCAGGAAATTCCTTTGAAATCCTGTAGATTTCTTCCACCAGGTCCATCGCTTTTTTCCAAACGTCAAGTTCCTTATGATCCATTAGATTAATTTTTATTCCGGATGCATTTTTCACACATTTTCTTTTCCCTATTTCCTAATCACCATTAACTACTCCCTATTCACTACTCACTACTCGAAGTTGCGCATCGCCTTTCTCCACATTTTCTTCCATTTCTCTAATGGATGTACGCTGTCATTATAACCTTTGGTGTAGCGGTTGTAGGCGTAGCCGTAACCATAGCCGTAACCATACCCATAACCGTAGCCATAACCGTATTTGGCGCGGTGAACAAAGTAGTTAAGCACAAAGCTGATGTTCTTAATTTCGCCTTTCGAGTATTTCTCGTTGATGCTTTCCAGCATTCCGCGTTTGGTGTAATCCTGACGTACCAGGTAAAGGGTAGCATCTGCATATTTTACGAGGTTCATGGCATCGGCTACAATACCTATTGGTGGGGTATCCAGGATGATATAGTCATAACGCGCTTTTAAGTCGGCCATAAGAACTTCCATCTGATCGGTCATCAGCAATTCTGATGGATTTGGAGGGATAGGCCCTGCCGTGATCACATCAAGGTGGGGGATCTTAGAGTGCTGAATGATATCATCTACTGTATTATTTCCTATAAGGTAATTCACCACCCCGGCTTCATTTTCAAGGTCAAAATCATCAAAGATCTTAGGCTTTCTAAGATCGAGTCCAACCAGAACAGTTCGTTTTTCGCTCAATGCAAAGACGGTGGCCAGGTTCATCGCGCAGAAGGTTTTTCCCTCTCCCGAAACCGAGGAGGTAATAAGGACGGTCTTGGAGCCGGTTACCCCATGCTTGCGGTACATAAACTGCAAGCTACTCCGCAGCCCCCGGAAACTTTCGGCAATAGCCGATTTTTGCTTGTCAAAAACCACCAGGTTATTGGAAGATTTATTCTTTCCAATCAATCCTAAAATGGGAATTGGCGATAATCGTGAGATCTCGTTGGCATTGTGCACATTGGTATTAAGGAACACCAGCAGGAACACGAAGGTAAGCGGGATAACCCCACCAACCATTAGAGCCATCACATAGTTGAGCTGGGTGTTGGGTCCAATTTGCCCGCCCCCGGTATCCTTGGCGTTGTCGATGATCATTACATCGCTCACGTTTGCAGCCTTGATAAGCCCGGCTTCACTTCGTTTTTCAAGGAAAAGATTATAGGTCTTTTCGCTAATGTTATACTGCCGCTGAATTTTGAGGAGGTCCTGCTCTTCCTGCGGAAGTTTGCGTATCTCCCCTTCGGCTATTGAGATCTGCCTGTTGATATCGTTGAGTTCTGTTTGCTGAAGGCCTTTGGTGGAAGCAATATTCTCAAGCAATACGGTTTTAACCGAATTGATCTGCCGGTCTATATCGGCAAAAACAGGAGAATTCTCTTTGAGGGAATACTGATATTTGCTGCGCTCTTCAGCCAGCTGAAGGATCCTCCCTACCCCGCTTACAATGCTACCTTCAGCAATACCTGCTACTGAAGGAGCGGGAACACTGGTATAATCATTCCGCGTTTGTAAATAATTCTCAAGTGAATTGTAATAAGCGATCTGCCGTCGAAGGTCTTCCTTGCGCACATCAAGGGTGGAGATCTTATTGGAAAGTTCAGAATTTTCCGAAGAAATATCGAGAAAAGCATTACGGTTCCTAAAGGTATTCAACTCGTCTTCCACCAGCTGCAATTCCTGCGATTTCACCGCCAGGCTGCTGTCTATAAACCTGATGGTCTTGGTAGCAAAAAGGTTTTTGCGCGCCAGCATGTTCTGACTTAAAACCGCGACGGTGCCGTTAAGAAAATCTACGATCTGGGCTTTATTATCGCCGGTTAAACTGAGTTTTAGCACCGAGGAATTCTGAGATTCGGGAGAAACTGAAACTCCCATATATCTGGCCGCGATGCCGTCAAAATTCTGAAATGTGATATAAAAGGGTTTCCCCGGCTGCAACGCCTGGTTTGACCTGGTCACCACCCCACTGAAAAACGGAAGCATAATAGGCTCTCCCACCTTAAAGTCGCGACTGAATTCCTGGGGTTCAAGGCTTAAACTGCCTTTTTCCTTTGTGCCGTAGTTCTGCGTTTGGATGGTTGCCGGGACATTGGCCTTTACATTAAAAGTCACCTCATCTTTAAAAGTGATGGTAATGGGTAAATTTACGGCCTGTGCCCTGCTGGTATCTGCTTTTACAAGAAAAGGGGTAAATCCATACGCATTCACCCGCTGATATTCGCCGTCCTGCTGATAATTTATATAATACTGTAATCGCTCTACCACCTCCTCATTATGGGAGCGCGACCGCAGAATAGTGATTGCGGTATTCACCTTATCTGATGTACCACCCCAGTTAAATGTCAAACTAGTGGTTGATGTAAAAAACGGGTTCTGGTCGTCCTTAATAGAAATGGAATTGCCCAGCTGGTATACCGGCAGTTTCCGTACGTTGTTATAATAGGCCACGGCGAGGCTTATCCCCACCGAAATAAGGATGAGCTGCCAGTAACTTATCACTTTAAGCACAAATCCCTTAAAGTCAAAAGTAGAACCTACATCACTTATATGATCATCTTCATGTGCCATTTATAGTCTTGTGGATAAAAGTATTATTGATGTTAATCCAGTAATTATACCTACAACAGTTGTGAACGTCTGCATTCCCGTGGTTCCTAATCCCAGTGCTTTCTGCGGAAGCGGATTCACAAGGATCAGGTCGTTCGGCTGAATGTAATAATACGGACTTTTAGTCGCGTTGATGCTGGTGAGGTTGATACTATGTATTTTCTCTCCCCCGCCGGGATACTGCCTTATGATCTTTACGTCCTGCATATCCCCAAATTCTGTAATTCCGCCGGCATTTGCAACGGCTTCCATAATGGTCACCTGCTCTTTATATACCACCTGACTGCCGGTTCCAATCTCTCCCAAGGTGGTATAACGTATCCCCGCAAGTTTCACCGTAACAAAAATATTCGCTTCCTCTTTAAAATACTGCGATAGCAATTCCTCTTCTATTTTTTCCTGAACTTCCTCTACCGTATATCCCAGGACATTGATCTTTCCCAATGTGGGTACACGAATGTTCCCGTGGAGATCTACCGTAAATCCGTCATAATACATGCTTTCCTCGCCGGTAGCTCCGGGATTGGCCTCCCCTATGGGATTGAACATCCCCACCAGCTCCTGGTCCAGGGCCTTTACCCGAATGCTCAACAGATCATTCACCTGTATTCTGTAGGGTTTTTGAAGCCGTTGTATGCTTAACACACTGTCAATAGCAGTTTCTTCTGCCTGTAAATACGTGATCTTTTTTGTGGAGATACAGGAAGTAAAGCTTAGAAGCAGTACAAGAATGAATAATGGTAATTTATATTTCATAAGGGGGCTTCTTCTGTAATCTGTAAACTGTAGATTGTATATTGTAGATTGTAGCTTGCATATCATTATACTTCATTATGTCAAAATATTATATGCCTCACCATAATAACCAAAAACAAACATCTAGAATCTAACGGTTATTAACTAATAACTGTGGTCCAACTATTTTCCACAACAAACTAACAAACAATCCAAGTTCTTAATATTTTGTTATAGAAACAAATATAGCTGTTGTGGGTTAATAATAAAATTTTCTTTTAGATAGTCTGTAGGCTGTAGTCTTGAACCTAGTGGACGGAAATCAGTTGTCAGTTGACGGTGGTTTGAGCGGTGTTCAGGATAAGAGATAAAAACCACCCCGGCCTGCGGCCACCCCTCCTTAAAAAAAGAGGGGAGCTTTTATTTTTAGGTGGCAGTAATTTCGTTATCTAAAAGACTTTGCACACTACAGACCTATTTCTCCCGTCTATCTTTGAGGCAAGCCAGCTTTCTACCATACGGTACCGACTCTCGACTACCGTCTCACGACTACTTACTAATTACTACCGTTTAACAACTAACGACTAACGACTAATGACTACCAACTAATTTTAGCTATTTTTGCAAAAAAAATTATTCTGTGAATTACCTATCGGTTGAAAATATAAGCAAATCATTTGGCGAACTTAAATTGTTCTCTAACCTTTCCTTCGGAATAAACCAGGGACAAAAAGTTGGTTTCGTGGCCAAGAACGGCACGGGAAAAACATCCCTGCTACATATCCTGGCAGGAACCGATGCGCCCGATGATGGCCGTGTAGTGTACCGCAAGGAGATCACCACCGCTTTCCTTGCACAGGAACCCGACCTTGATCCTACCCTTACGGTAGAAGAAACCATCTTTGCGGGCGAGAACGAGATCCTCAGAACGATTGCGCGTTATGAAAAGGCATTGGAAAACCCTAATGATGCCGAGGCTTACCAGAAAGCTTTTGAAGATATGGAGCGTCACCAGGCCTGGGATTTTGAGACCCAGTACAAGCAGATCCTTTTTAAACTTCAGCTGGAAGACCTGCATGCACTTGTAGGTGATCTTTCAGGAGGGCAAAAGAAACGCCTGGCGCTGGCCAATATGCTGCTTCACAAACCCGATTTTATTATAATGGATGAACCTACCAACCACCTTGATCTTGATATGATCGAGTGGCTGGAGGAATATTTCAGAAAAGAGAATTTTACCATTTTCATGGTAACACACGACAGGTATTTCCTGGAACGCGTATGCAACGAAATTGTGGAACTTGAAGAAGGTCAACTCTACACCTATAAAGGAAATTATTCCTATTACCTCGATAAAAAGGATGCCCGTATCGCGCAGGACCAAACCAATACCGATAAGGCTAAACAACTCTTTAAAAAGGAGCTAGATTGGATGCGCCGACAGCCAAAGGCACGTACCACAAAAAGCAAATCGCGTATCGATGATTTTCACGAGATAAAGGACCGCGCTTCAAAACGCCGCAATGACCACCAGGTGCAACTGGAGATAAATATGGAGCGCATGGGGAGCAAGATCGTGGAGCTTCACAAGATCTCCAAAAGTTATGGCGACAAGCCTATCCTTAATAAATTTGAATACAATTTCCTGAAAGGGGAGCGCATTGGAATCATAGGAAAGAACGGGACCGGAAAATCTACCTTTCTAAATATACTTACAGGAAAGATAAAACCAGATTCCGGAAAAGTGATCATTGGCGATACCATAAAATTCGGCTATTACACCCAGGGCGGGATCCAGGCCAAACCCGGGCAAAAAGTGATTGATGTGATCAAGGAATTCGGCGAGTTCATTCCGCTTTCCAAAGGCAGGCAGATCTCTGCCGGTCAGTTATTGGAGCGGTTCTTATTTGACCGCAAGAAACAGTATGACTTTGTTGAGAAACTGAGCGGTGGGGAACGCAAGCGTTTATATTTATGTACGGTGCTTATCCAAAACCCCAATTTCCTTATCCTGGATGAACCTACCAACGATCTTGATATTGTTACCTTGAATGTACTGGAGAATTTCCTTCTGGATTTCCCCGGGTGCCTGGTGGTGGTTTCCCACGACAGGTATTTTATGGATAAGATCGTAGATCACTTATTTGTATTTAAAGGCGAAACTGAAATCCTTGACTTCCCCGGAAATTATTCCGATTACCGCGATTACGAGGCAAGTCAGCTGGCTGAAAGTCAGAGCACACCCAAAGAAACCAAACCCGCTGAAAAACAGTCAAAACCTGCAACAGAATCTTCCGGACTCACCTATAATGAAAAGAAGGAATTCGGCAAACTCGAAAAGGAGATCGCCAATTTAGAGAAACGCAAGATCACGCTTCAGGACAAATTTCTTGAAAACCTGAGTGTGGAGGACATTGAAAAAACTTCTATCGAACTGCAACGGGTCAAAGACGAACTGGAATCTAAGGAAGAGCGCTGGTTTGATCTGGGAAGCCGGTAACCTGCCGAAGGCAGGTTGATGGTTTGATCTTATAATGGTACGATGGTTTGATTCTTTGAACCTTTGATGGTTTGATGGTAAAATAATTATGAGGGGGTTTCTGCGTAACTTTTCTGGCTGTATACTGTATATTGTAATTTGTACACTGTTCTTTCATTGAGACCTTTTTCCGCCACCCTTTAGGGCCGGGGCAAAGCGGAAAAAAGGTTGTAACCAATAGTTGATTCTTTCAAACTCCCCAATTTCTCCTCCTTAATCGGAAGAGATTTAATTTTAATTTTGAACAAACCTCACAGGTTTTGAAAACCTGTGAGGTTTAAACTAAGATCTTAAGGAGAGTTTCTGCGGAAATCTGCAAATTCATCTCCGCCATATGCGGGAAAACTCCTTTCAAACTCCCCAATTTCTCCTCCTGAAACGGAAGAGAAATTTTCCCCTCTTTATCTAAAGAGGGGAGCAAAATAATTTATGGGGAAATCTGAGAGTTCATCGGAATAACTTAAACCCTCTCTTTAAACATCCGTTGAAATTTCCTAAATTAGAGAGATCAAAGCAATTTAACTATGCATCAAAATATAAGCCTTGAGGAAATGGCAGAGAATTTTCGAAATTTGACGCCATCAGAAAAAATGAAGTTGCGCTCCCTCCTGGGAGATGAGTGGTTTGTAACCAGCTCAGACAAGGAACGCGAGATTATCAATTCTCTAATAGAAAAAAGTGTTGATCAACATAGAAAAGGTGAAACAAAGTCATTTGATAACATACTTCAGGAATCCAGGAAAAAATATGGATTGTGAAGTGGTAATGGTGTGATGGTTTGATGTTTAAACTTTTGATGATTTGATAGTTTGATAAGTTTCTGCAGGAATCTGTAAATTAATTTGGTTCATCTGCGGTAAGATTTTAAACAACTACTTGAATCAATTCCTTTCCCCAACCCGCCGCGTCCGAGTGGAATTTGATACATGAATTTTCTGTTTTGATTTTTCTATTTTTCCGCCACCCTTTAGGGCCGGGGCATAGCGGAAAAAAGATTGTTATTAAGTTTGGTTCATCCCTTCCAAACTCCTCAATTTCTTGTCCTAAATCGGAATAGATTTAATTTTAATTTAGAAACAAACCTCTCAGATTTGAAAACCTGTGAGGTTTAAACTGAGTTCTTATGGAGAGTTTCTGCGGAAAATCTGCAAATTTATCTGCGCAATTTGCGGGAAACCATTTTTCAAACTCCCCAATTTCTCTTCCTGAAACGGAAGAGAAATTTTCCCCTCTTTATCTAAAGAGGGGAGCTAAAGTGATTCTGCGAAAATCTGCGAATTCCGCGGGAAACATTTTTCACTATTCCCTTAATCTTTTCATATTTTTACTTTATAATAATTCCAACACTCCATAAACCACGTTGCACCTGCTACTAGCATATATAAAATTCCTGTTTCGCTCTACCAATCAGCATGGGGTGCATTCTCCTTTTGTATATAATTTGCTTACACAGTGCCTCTACAAAAAAGAGAAAAGACCCGCTTTTACTACAATCTCAGAATATATTAAAGCGATAAAGCAGGATAACCGCGTGATAAATGTAAAAGATTTTGGCGCGGGAAGCAGGGTGTTTAAAAGCAATGCCCGCAAGGTTTCCGATATCGCCAAAAATGCCGGAATTTCCCAAAAATGGGCTTTTTTATTGAATAAACTCACCTCCTATTTTGAGATACGAACGGCTTTAGAACTGGGAACCTCGGTTGGGATATCGTCTGCTGCTATCGCTTCCGGAAATCCCGTAAACCTCACCACCCTTGAAGGTTGCCCCGAAACTGCAGCGGTCGCGAGAGAGTATTTCAAAAGATTTGAATTGGAGAATATTTTTTTGGAAGTGGGGAGTTTTGAGGAACTGCTTTCCCCCCAGCCCCCGAAGGGGGAGCAAAATATTGAAATTCAAAATTCAAAGTTCAAAGTTCCAATAACAGTGGAAAGTGAAAAGTGGAAAGCGGAAAGTGGAATAAGAACAAACCCTAACAACTTACAACATACAACCTACAACCGACAACCGACAACCGACAACCTGCCTACTGCAGGCAGGCCCACAACCTACAACCAACCCCAAACCACGAACCACAAATCACAAACAAACCCCAACAACTTACAACATACAACCTACAACCTAAAACCTATAACCGACAACCCACAACTGACAACCGACAACCCACAACCCACAACTCACAACCCACTACTCATCTACTTCGACGGCAATCACCAAAAAGAGGCAACTTTGAAATATTTCGAAATGCTTCTGCCACTGGCGCATAACGATTCGGTTTTTATATTTGATGATATTCACTGGTCAAAAGGGATGGAAGAAGCCTGGGAAGAAATTAAAGCACATCCCCGGGTGCAGGTAACTATAGATTCATTTTTCTGGGGAATCGTATTTTTCAGGCAGGAACAGGAAAAGGAGCATTTTACAATTCGATTGTAACAAATCAATGAAAACTGCGTCTTACAGGCACTACAATTTTATTCTATGAGCAAGGTAATAGAACTACGCAATATAACCCGTGACTTTCCACTGGGGCACGAGATCATCAAAGTTTTAAAAGGTATTAACCTCGATATTGATCGCGGGGAATATGTTGCTTTCATGGGCCCTTCGGGATCTGGTAAATCTACTCTTATGAACCTGCTGGGATGTCTGGACACCCCAACTTCAGGAAATTATATCCTTAATGGAAAGGATGTGAGTAAGATGAGCGATGATGACCTTGCCGAAATTCGGAATAAAGAAATAGGATTTGTATTCCAGACATTTAACCTTCTACCCCGCACAACTGCTTTGGAAAATGTAGCCCTCCCTATGGTATATGCCGGTTTCACAAAAGCAGCCCGCACCGAAAGAGCGACCCAGGTCCTTAAAGATGTAGGCCTGGCCGACAGGATGGACCATAAACCCAATCAGCTTTCCGGGGGGCAGCGCCAAAGAGTTGCTGTAGGCCGTGCCCTGGTAAATAATCCGTCTATTATCCTTGCCGATGAACCCACGGGAAACCTGGATTCTATCACCTCTCTGGAGATCATGCATTTGTTTGATGAGATCCATAAAGCGGGGAATACCGTGATCCTGGTAACGCATGAGGAAGAGGTGGCAATGCATGCCCACAGGATAATCCGCCTGCGGGATGGGGTTATTGAAAGTGATGAAAGAAAACCAGTTCCTGCGACACTTTAAATTTTCAGATCAAGGCCTATATATTCAAACGTCATGTAAAATCTTCAGGTTTCCGGATTTTACCTGCTTCATTTTGAATCTATTAATTATTTCCGCAGAAAAATAACCCCGGCGCATTTTGCCGGCTCTTTTCCCTATTTTCAATTCAATTTCTTATCTTGTATTAAATTTATTTATAAATGATGGATCTTGATCAGGATACCTGGATTTATTTAGCACTTATAGCCATTGCAGCAGTTTATTTTTTCTGGAATTACAGCAAGGCTCAGCAAAACCGAAAAATCCGAAAAAATCACAATTTCAGAAAACGATATCTGGAAAGAAAAAAAGGGGAACAAACCCCCGAACATTAACCTTTTTATATAAAAAGAGGCTTTTTCAGCAGAGATCTGTTCTAGGTAATTTTTTTTCTGAAGAAATGGTACATCCACACGTAATCCGGATTGCCGATTTTAAATCTCCTCCTATTCCCACGCTATAACTTCTGCAATCTATTTTCTATCTTTGGACAACAAAGCACTAAACCATGAAATGAGCATAACGGAAACACGATGCAACCTCCCCTTAGGATATGCGAATTGCATATGACCAATAAAAAAACACTAATACACATATGAAAATTTA
This sequence comes from Gillisia sp., assembly GCA_039989915.1. Classification (GTDB taxonomy): domain Bacteria; phylum Bacteroidota; class Bacteroidia; order Flavobacteriales; family Flavobacteriaceae; genus Gillisia. Next base: position 455,919 of record JBDXGW010000001.1, on the reverse strand, counting down.
TACCAAAACCGGTGATAAAGGCACCACTTCCCTGTTTGGCGGAACGCGCGTACCCAAACACCATATACGCATTGAAAGTTACGGGACCGTTGATGAACTCAATGCTCATATAGGATTATTAAAAGACCAGGATTGCGGCGACCATACAAGGCAGGTGCTCAACCGTATCCAGGACAGGCTTTTTACAATAGGCTCTACCCTGGCAACCGAACCTGAAAAAGCTACTTTAAAAAGCGGCAAGGACCGGTTGGGAATTTCCAAAATTTCTGAAAAGGATATTGAATTGCTGGAACAGGAAATGGATAGCATGAATGACCAGCTTCCGCCAATGACAAACTTCATTTTACCGGGTGGTCACCAGTCTGTGTCATTCTGTCACATTGCGCGCTGTGTATGCCGGCGGGCCGAGCGGAATGCTACTGCCCTACACGAGATCTCACCCTTTGACGATATGGTTTTAATGTACCTTAACCGCCTCTCTGACTACCTCTTTGTGCTGGCACGAAAATTGTCCAAAGACCTGAACGCAGATGAAGTAAAATGGATCCCCGAAAAAGGAGATTAGGAGTCTGCAACTTCCTCAAATATCACCGGGAATAATAAAAATTCACCAATTTGAGTATGTTCTTAACGTTATTGAATAAATAATAGCTTTTTTACTTGCCCATTACAGCAAAAAAATTATTTTTGCAAAAATATAAACCCGATTATCAATGTATTGGACTTTAGAATTAGCATCCTACCTAAGTGATGCACCCTGGCCGGCAACAAAAGATGAGTTGATCGATTATGCCATACGTACAGGCGCTCCTCTGGAAGTAGTAGAAAACCTTCAGTCTATTGAAGATGAAGGGGACTCTTACGACTCTATTGAAGAAATTTGGCCTGATTATCCTACCGATGAAGATTATCTCTGGAACGAGGATGAATATTAACAAAATATGACGCAGGAAGTAAAAAAGGTCTCAATAATGAGGCTTTTTTTTTGCGTACATTTGAACTTTATAAACACAAAAAACTATGAGTTTTTTAGATTCTGTATTAAAAGCCTTCGTAGGCGATAAATCCAAGAAAGACGTCAAGGAAATACAACCTGTTGTAAACAAAATAAAAGCCCTCGAAAAAGAATTTGAAGCGCTTAGCCTTGATGGACTTAGAGGAAAAACAGCCGGCTTTAAGAAAAGACTTGCCGAGGCTACTGCCGAAACAAGACAAAAAATGGCCGATCTTGCCAAAGAAGCAGACGCATCTGACGATATAACCCGAAACGAAGAGATCTATGCCGATATTGATGCCCTGAAAGATAAACTTTACCGCATCAACGAAGATATTCTGGATGAGATACTTCCGGAAGCCTATGCCACCATAAAAGAAACGGCAAAACGCTTTGTGGCCAACCCTCAGCTTAAAGTTACTGCCAGCGCTTTTGACCGGGAGATCTCGGCAACCAAACCGTATGTAGAACTTGATGGTGACCATGCCGTATGGAGCAATTCCTGGGATGCAGCAGGAAAACCTGTGACGTGGGATATGGTACATTATGATGTGCAGCTTATTGGTGGGGTTGCGATGCACCAGGGTAAAATTGCTGAAATGCAAACAGGGGAAGGTAAAACCCTTGTGGCTACACTTCCCATGTACCTTAACGCACTGTCCGGGAACGGGGTACACCTTATTACCGTGAACGATTATCTTGCAAAAAGGGATAGCGCCTGGATGGCACCGATCTTTGAATTTCACGGACTTACCGTAGATTGTATAGATTACCACCGCCCAAACTCCGCAGCCAGAAGAAAAGCATACAATGCCGATATCACCTACGGTACAAACAACGAATTTGGTTTTGATTACCTGAGAGACAATATGTCTCACGCGCCAGATGATCTTGTACAACGTGCCCCTAACTATGCTATTGTAGATGAGGTGGATTCTGTTTTGATCGATGATGCACGTACGCCTTTGATCATTTCGGGTCCTATACCTAAAGGAGATATCCACGAATTTGAGGTGTTGAAACCAACCATCGCAAACCTGGTAGAAGTACAACGCCAGCATCTTACAAAGATCCTTGCGGAAGCTAAAAAACTTATCGCTGCAGGAAAACTTGAAGAAGGTGGTTTACAACTTTTACGTGTGTACCGTGGTTTACCAAAAAACAAAGCGCTAATTAAATACCTGAGTGAAGAAGGTATTCGCCAGCTGCTGCAAAAGAACGAGAACAAATACATGGCCGATAACAACCGCGAAATGCCGATGGTTGATGAGGAGCTGTATTTTGTGATCGAAGAGAAAAATAACCAGATTGACCTTACAGATAAGGGGATAGAATATCTTTCAGGTAAAGATGATCCAAACTTCTTTGTAATGCCGGAGATTGGTATGGAGATTGCCAAGATCGAGAACCTTGGCCTTACCAAGGAAGAAGAAGCTGAAAAGAAAGAAGACCTTTTCAGGGAGTATAGTGTAAAAAGTGAGCGTATACATACCATGCGCCAGCTGTTAAAAGCCTATACCCTGTTTGAAAAAGATACCGAATATGTTGTAATTGAGAACAAGGTAAAGATCGTTGATGAGCAAACCGGCCGTATTATGGAAGGCCGTAGATACAGTGACGGACTTCACCAGGCGATAGAGGCCAAGGAAAATGTGAAGATCGAGGATGCCACGCAAACCTTTGCAACGGTTACTCTTCAAAATTACTTCCGTATGTACCGAAAACTTTCGGGAATGACGGGTACTGCGGTTACGGAGGCCGGAGAATTCTGGGAGATCTATAAAATGGACGTGGTTGAAATTCCCACTAATAGGCCAATCTCAAGAGCAGATAAAGAAGATCTTGTTTACAAGACAAAACGTGAGAAATTCAACGCGGTTATAGAACAGGTAACTGAACTTTCAAAAGCCGGAAGACCTGTACTTATAGGTACAACCTCGGTAGAAATTTCAGAATTATTAAGCAGAATGCTTACCCTGCGAAAAGTACCTCACAACGTGTTGAACGCAAAACTCCACAAGAAGGAAGCCGATATTGTTGCCGAAGCGGGTAACTCGGGCGTGGTGACCATTGCCACCAACATGGCAGGTCGTGGTACCGATATTAAATTAAGCAAAGAAGTAAAAGAGGCCGGTGGTCTTGCAATTATAGGAACAGAGCGTCACGATTCCCGCCGGGTTGACAGGCAGTTACGTGGTCGTGCAGGACGACAGGGAGATCCAGGAAGTTCGCAGTTCTATGTATCGCTGGAAGACAACCTTATGCGATTGTTTGGAAGTGAGCGTATCGCCAAGTTGATGGACCGTATGGGTCTTGAAGAGGGAGAGGTTATCCAGCATTCAATGATCTCAAAATCTATTGAGCGCGCGCAAAAGAAAGTAGAGGAAAACAACTTTGGAGTGCGGAAGCGTTTGCTGGAATATGATGATGTAATGAATGCCCAGAGAGAGGTGATCTACAAGCGACGTTACCATGCTTTGTTTGGTGACAGGCTGAAAGTAGATATCGCCAATATGGTTTTTGATACTGCTGAAAGTATTACTGAAGGCAATAAAATTGCACAGGATTATAAGAATTTCGAATTTGAATTGATCCGATATTTCTCGATGAGCGCCCCGGTGACCGAAGAGGAGTTTGCCAAAATGGATTCTGCAAAGATCGCAGGACAAGTTTATAAGTCGGCATACGAGAACTACCATGCAAAAATGGAACGCACGGCAAAGGCGGCTTACCCTATTATCAAGCAGGTGTATGAAGATCCCGCCAATAATTTTGAGCGAATCGCTGTACCATTTACAGATGGTGTGAAAAGCCTTCAAGTGGTAACAAACCTTGAGAAAGCATATGAAACCGAAGGGAAACAGCTTACCAAAGATTTCGAGAAAAATATAACCCTTGCTATCATTGATGAATCCTGGAAAACGCATTTGCGTAAAATGGATGAATTGAAGCAAAGTGTACAGCTGGCCGTTCACGAACAGAAGGATCCTTTATTGATCTATAAATTTGAGGCCTTTGAATTATTCAAGGTGATGATAGATCAGGTGAACAAAGATGTGATCTCCTTCCTTTTCAAGGGAGAGATCCCCGAAGGAAATACCCAGAACATCAGGGAAGCGCGTCAGCCAAGGCGTAAGGAGCAAATAGAAACTTCCAAGGAAGAAGTAACCAACATGGAGGAGCGCGCAGCTCAAAGCCGCGCTGCAGGGCAACGAACCCAGCAACGCCCACCTGTAACCGAAACCATTGTAAGGGAACATGCCAAAATAGGCCGAAATGATAAAGTTACCCTCAAACACGTTATGAGTGGGGAAAGCAAGGCTATGAAATACAAACAGGCTATCCCTCTTATAGAAAAAGGAGATTGGGTTCTGGTAGAGACGAAGGAGTAAAAAAGGTAAAGAGTTAAATATGAGATCCCGGGGTAACGAAGAGTAAAAAAGTTAAAAAGTCAAAAAGTTAAAAAGTTATAAAAAATACGATCCCGGGGTAACGAAGAGTAAAAAAGTCAAAAAGTTAAAAAGTTAAAAGACCCAAAAGCAAAGAGGTTTTACAAATTAAGATCCCGGGGTAATAGCCGGGATTTTTTGTTTTCTTATATAAAGCTTCTCCTTTTATATTTAAAAAAAGTAAAATAAAAAGCTCCTTCCCTTTTCAAGGGAAGCCCGCCTGAACGGAAGGGGCAGGGTGGATTAATCGGTAAGAAGATTAAGTTTAAAGAAGAGTCAAGTAACCGATTAAGACGGAAGGGTTTTATTCCTATTTCCCAACACAGGCAACCACCCCGTCCCCCACGCTTCGCGGGGGGCCACCCCTCCTTGGAAAGGAGGGGAGCCGCTTTTATTATTCAATTTAACTTTAGATTCCCCAATAAAAAGAAATGAAAGAACCGATTCTGCTAGGATCTGCAGGATCAGCGGGAAACGTTTTATTGTTGTGGGTTGTCGGTTGTGAAGATATCAGTTAAAAAATGTGGAAAAGACAACAACAAGTTTCCATCAAAATTTTTCCTAATTTTAACTCACTAAACCGCAACCAACCAATGAAGAACTTTGCAACCGAGATCAAATGGGGATTTATATTTATTATTTCCAGCCTTTTATGGGTGTGGTTTGAAAAACTTTTCGGACTTCATGATGTGTATGTGGCACAACACCCCTTGTACACCAACCTTTTTGGGATTGTTGCCGTGACGATCTACTTTTTTGCCCTCCGTGAAAAAAGATTGAGATATTATACCGGAATTATGACCTGGAAAGAAGGTTTTACCGCGGGGGTTATAATGACGGTACTTATCACACTTCTTTCTCCCCTGGCTCAATATATCACCTACACGGTGATCTCTCCTGAATATTTTGAAAATATCATTGCGTTTAGTGTAGAAAACGGGCGAATGACCAGGGAACAGGCCGAAGGATATTTCAGTCTGCGATCCTATCTTATACAGGCTACTTTTGGAGCTTTGGTTATGGGAGTGGTTACATCGGCCATAGTGGCGTGGTTTCTAAAAAGTGTCCCGGCAAAAGAGGATGTTTAGTTTAAAAAGGTTTCCCGCAGATGGCTGAGAAAATATCTCCCGCAGAATGCGCTGAATTTCGCATAAATTTCCCGCAGATAACGCTGATTTTTTTTGCAGATAGCGCGGATAATTACTCTTTTAGAATTCGCTGAATTACGCGGAAATTTCCGCAAATGGTGCTGACAAATATGCAGATTTCCGCAGAAAAAAATATATTCAGGCAAGCTCAAACTTTCATCTTCAACCTACAACTTACAACCGATAACTGACAACTGATTATCACCCGCAGAATGCGCTGAATTGCGCAGAGGGTTTCCTAAAGATCACGCAGATTTTCTTTACACCAAGGCTCAAACCGACAACCTGCCTGCGGCAGGCAGGCTCACAACTCACAACAGATAACATCCCATCATCATACCATCTTACCATCAAATCATCAAATTATCAGATAATCAGAAAATCAGATTTTCAATAACAAATTAGGGTCGGGGCAGTTTTTCATGTAGGAATCAATATCCTTTGCAGCAACAACTCCCGGATAATCTCCATTAAATCCCTGCAGGTCGTGGATGATCTGGAAATGCAGGTGTGGAGCATAATCTCCATTTACCTTGGAGGAACCAAGTTTTCCAATCTTATCCCCTGCCTCAATGATCTGCCCGAAGGCCAGGTTTTCAAGAGATTTTCGGCTTAAGTGGCCGTAAAGCGTATAAAAAGTCCTGTCATCATAAATGTGCTCCAGGATAATGGTGGGCCCATAATTCCCAAAACCTTCATTTTCCTGAAAGCTGTGAACCGTCCCATCAAGTGGGGAAATAACTTTAGTACCAACCTCGCACCAAAGGTCTAAACCTATATGTACCTCCCTGGGTGAGGATTTATTTTCGTTATTAAAAATAACACTCTGCTGGTACAGGTTTCGTTTTTCATTATATCCCCCATACGCTACCTTGCCCTTTTTGGAAGCAACATATTCATCGATATACTTTTTATATTCCAGGGCACTTGGGATCTCTATCTTATTAAGGTCCTTATTTTTACCCGAAAGGTCTATATATACAAAATCTTTCTTCCTGTATTTTGTATCGATCACCGGCGTAAAATCAGGAGTCAATTCCTTTATAAATTCAGCAAAATCATCTTTAACCATCGGGTTATCTTTTTACCAAAAATAACCTATTTAATTATAATTTTACTAAAAGTTGCGTTAATGGAAATATTTCTGTTGGCATTTGCAGCGCGATAAAATCCGTTGAGCAATTCATTGTCATAAGAGCTGGTAGATTTTATGGTTGAGGCCTTTGGATAGTCTATTTTGCTCTGGGTGCCGTTGTAATTAAAATTAAGCGCTGTTTGCGGCAGGGAAAGTTCAAGGTCACTGTTCTTTACAGTGATATCAAGATTTTTAAATTCCGGACTTAACTTCCCTATTTTCAAAGCTCCAAAAGTTCCTGAAAGGATCCCCGTCTCGCCAATTTCCCTGATAGTTACATCGCTGGAATTGGAAACCAGTTTTATGCTTTGCGCTTTATTTATGGAGATATTTGGAGCGTAGCTGGCATTCAACACCCCGTAATTCCATTGAGTAATTGTTACCGGGCTATAAGACGCCTTTATATTGGTATCCTTCCCGTCAACTATACTTCCGGTTAAGGAACTATGTGAAAGGTTGGCATTCAAATTTGTGGCTTTACGGCCCAGCGCTACCGCCCCATGGCGTACATCCAGCTGTAATCTCGCTCCTGCCGGCATTTTGATCTTTATATTACGGGTCGCTTTTGTAGAGGACCTTATCACTTTTCCGTTCTCGATTTTTTCTATTCCTTCCATTTCCCTGGCAAAGTTCTCTCCCCATGCTTCCATTTGGGCTCCAAATTTTTCACCCCAGGCTTCCATAGACTTTTCAAATTCCTCGCCATTCACTTCCATTTCTTTTTCAAGATTCTTACCCCATATTTCAGCATTTTTTTCAAACTGCTCAGCCCATTTTTCCATAGAGGCTTCAAAATCCTTCCCAAAATTCTTTTCAATCTTTGCCTCCCACTTCTTTATGTACTTATCGCCATCTTTTTGATAAGCTTCATAATCAAAACTGAGATTCCCCATTTTGGCAGCAAAATCTGGTGGCAGCGGCGGATTCTTGGCTATATTTTCCAACATGGGCGCTACCATTTCACTCATAATGGGTGCAATAAGGTTTTGGAGGTGGCCCATAGATTCGGTAAGGGAAGCCATATCCATTTCAGGACCTTTTACGGCACCTCCTCCCGAGGTGATCTTAACTTCATTGGTATTTCCACTGGTTTCCAATTTCCAGCTCTCCAATTGATTTTTGGCCTCTTCTCCTTTGATGCCTGCATCCAGAAAGGCTTCTATCTGGACTTCATTTTTATCCCACACCTCAAAAGTTACATTGGTGTGCCGGGAATCCAGGATTATTTTCACATCGCCGGAAGTCTTATAAGTTTTATCGGTTTTTTTATTCTGGCTGAATGCAGTTGCACTTACCAACAAAAGCATTATTATTAGGGTCTTATGCCTGAAGGTTTTCATAACTTTTATTTTTTGATTGTTTGAGTTCTTTTAATTTAGTTTTCAGTTTGCGCAGCAGGTCCATTCTCAGCTGCAAATTGGCGATCATCGCTTCTATAGTTTGTTCATTAGGCCCGGATTCATTCAGCTCGGCATTAAGGCGCTGGTATTCCTTGTCCAGTTCTTCCATTTCAAGCATAAAAGCATCAATAAGGGCTTTGTTATCATTGTTCACTTCCAGTTTTGCCAGTTCCATATTGATCCCCGCCATATAGTAATTCTCGATCTTTTTGAATTCCGGTGAAATATCGCTTAACTGGAACTGTTTTTCAGGGGTTAAAATATCTTCATTGTTTTCTTCGGAAGGAGTTGTAACTATCTCATTTTCCACCGATTCCTTTTCGGGAGAATTAAAATAGAACAGCCCGATTCCAAGGGCAACAATAAATATCGCGGCTATTCTTAGGTAAAAATACCTGGCCCCTGCTTTCCTGGCCGGAAGTTCTTTATTAAGCCTGGCTTCAAAGCGTTTTTGATGGCCATTATTCAATTTTTCACCTGTGGTGGGATCCTCATCTCCTCGAAAAAGATCTCTAATATCCTGTGCCATTTTTCAAAAGTTTTAGTTCTTCCTGTAGTTTTTTCTTGCCGCGGTGCACCATCGTTCTGGAAGCGACCTGGCTTATATTTAAAATATCTGATATTTCTTCGTGGTCATATCCTTCTATAAGATAGAGCATAAGAGGATATTTATATTTTTCGGGCAAATTTTCAATCGAATTCTTTACCTGGGCTACCCCTATACTATCCTCAATTTCCCAGTTATCATCTTCTTCTGCAGTATTCAAAACGTGTTCGTTCAAGGCAACCAGCTCCATCTTTTTAGCTTTCAGCTTGTCAATACATTTATTGATAACAATTTTCTTAAGCCAGGCTCCAAAGGTCACATCCCCTTTGTATTGATGCAGTTTGGTAAAAGCTTTTATAAACGCTTCCTGCATCGCATCTTCGGCCTCAAAAGGATCCTTGAGAAACCTTTTGGTCACTATAAACATTCCGTCGCAATACCTGTTATAAAGCTCCATTTGGGCTTTACGGTTATTAGCGTGGCATGCTTCAATTAACTGGTGCATGATTCCTTAATTTTGGTTAGCTGGTATCTTAAAGACGACCCTTATCTCATTGTGTTGCAAAAATTACATTTTTTATTTATTTTTTTCTGAAAGTATAATCCTTTAAAACATCATCCCTTTAAAATAAGCCATTGATTATAAGTTTTTAAGCGGGAATTGGCATAATTTTAGAATTGGTAATTACCTAATTAAAAATATCATGGGAACGAAATTGAAAACTGGTCTTAAGATTGGAGGATTTGTCCTCCTGCTTGTGCTTGTGGGGCTGTTTTTACAGCGCTACTCTACCAAAGCCCACAGTCCGGAAGATATCGTACTTTATGAGGAAGAATCGCTGGAACTGGAAGTGTTCTATAACCGTCCCTATAAAAAGGACCGGGTGATCTTTGGAGAACTTGTGCCCTACGGGGAAGTATGGAGAACCGGGGCCAATGAGGCTACTACCTTTTCAACAAACGAAGATCTGCTGGTTGATGGCTCTCTCCTGAAAGCCGGAAAATATACTTTATGGACTATCCCGGGTGAGAACTCGTGGAAGGTGATATTTAATTCCAAAATGTACCCATGGGGCATAGACCTTGACAAAAAACCCTATCGCGAACCGGCTTTTGACGCGCTTGTACTGGAGGTACCTACTGAAAGAACTGAGGAGATCCAGGAACAGTTCAGCATCTATTTTGAACGGGAGAATGACCTTGTATTTCTAAACCTTTCCTGGGATGAAACGCTGGTAACCGTGCCTATACAAACAGCAAAAGAAGCGCACGAGGCGCTTCTTTCATTCAACTAATTAAAAACTGTAAATTAATCTTCCTCCTCGTCAAGAAGGAGATTAAGCGTTACATCTACATTATCCCTTGTAGCTCTTGAATAAGGGCAGTTCTCATGGGCTTCATTCACCAGTTTTTCACCGGTCTCAATATCTACCCCGGGCAGGTAGGAATCCAGGATCACAGAAAGCTGAAGTTCATCTTCCTCTGTTTTTCCAATTCCCACGGTGGCCGTAACGTTAAAATCGCCAATATCCACTTTGTGTTTTTTTGCAACCGCCAGAAGTGCGCTGCCATAACAGGCTGAATAAGCTGCCGCAAAAAGTTGTTCGGGATTGGTGAGTTTTTCACCCTTCCCGCCCAGACTTTTGGGCTTGCTCAATTTCATATCTAATACGCCATCTTCACTTTTTGTGTGTCCTTCACGTCCTCCGGAGGTAGTTACTTTGGCTTTATACAATGTTTTCATGCTGTTTATTTTTGATTAACTTTAAAGAAATTTGAAGATACCACCTATTGCAAAGGGCATCAAAGAAGTTTCCATAAATTTGTCTTAAATATTATTCTGAAGTTTGGATAAACCCTCTCACAAATCGGCATTACACGAGCATGAAAGCGCTCCCGGGACTCCCAGCATCAATCCGAAATCTGGAGAGAAAATAAAGGCCTTCAGGAAAAAGGAAGTTCCGGCAGATGAGCTGGTGCGAAGGCTTATTGCGGGTGATAAAGCTGCCCTGGGCCGGGCAATTACCCTTATTGAAAGCACTCAGCCCAACCATCTTGAAGATGCCCAAAAAATTATAGAAGCTTGTTTGCCATACGCGCAAAAATCGGTGCGAATTGGGATTACCGGGGTACCCGGGGTTGGGAAAAGCACTTTTATTGAAGCCCTGGGATGTTACCTGGTAGAGAAAGGAAAAAAGGTAGCGGTTTTGGCTGTAGATCCATCCAGCTCGGTCTCTCACGGCAGTATCCTTGGAGATAAGACCAGGATGGAAAAACTGGTAACCCTGGAAAATGCCTTCATACGCCCCTCACCATCAGGCGATTCTCTGGGCGGAGTGGCACAGAAAACCCGGGAAAGCATCATACTTTGTGAAGCGGCGGGTTTTGATGTTCTGCTTATAGAAACCGTGGGAGTAGGTCAAAGCGAAACAACCGTTCACAGTATGACCGATTTTTTCCTGTTGCTGAAGCTGGCAGGTGCCGGCGATGAGTTACAGGGCATTAAACGCGGAATTATTGAGATGGCCGATGCTATTGTGATAAACAAAGCCGATGGCGATAACCTGAAAGCAGCGAGGGAAGCACGCCTGGAATTCAACCGGGCGCTGCAATTGTATCCTCCCAAACAAAGCGGCTGGAAGCCAAAAGTCCTGTTGAGCAGTGCAATTCAACATACGGGGATTGGAGAAATTTGGGAATTGATTGAAAAATTTACTGCCTCTACCAAAGCCAATCATCACTTTGAACACAACCGGAAAGAGCAGAATAAATTCTGGTTACTGCAAACCATCAATGAGCATTTGAAATCCCGGTTTTACAGGCATCCTGAAATAAAAGTTGCTCTAAAAGAACAATTACAGGCAATTGAAAACAATGAGATAACCCCTTTTGCCGCTGCAGCATATCTTCTTAAGAAATATGAAGAATTATAAAAATTCTTTCCTGTACCATTCTATTTGTTGTTCAAGGCCTTGTTTTAAAGTGGTGGAAGCTTGATACCCCAGTATTTCTTTTGCTTTTTCAATTTTAGCGGCGGTTCTTAACTGGTCCCCCGCTCTTTTAGGCACCGCCTTTAAAGCGATCTTTACTCCCAGCAATTCCTCCACAATAGCTATCCCTTCACGGGTGGTATGATTTTCTTCTGTTCCCAGATTAATAATTTCCCCATTAAGTTCCTTATGTTTTTCTACAGCAGCAAGGATCCCTTTTACAATGTCACCCACATAGGTAAAACTGCGCAGGTGATGTTCGCTGCCCTCAAACAAACTAAAGGCTCTTTTATTAAAGGCACAGCTTATCAATTTAGTGTATAATTTCTCAGGTCGTTCCCTGGGTCCATACACCGAATACAGCCTTAAAGAACTGGCAGAAAGTTTGCCGGACCTACTTTCGGCCAAAACAAGTTGTTCGGCAGCCAGTTTTGTCACCCCATAGTGTGAAGCCGGCGCCGGTGCGGTGGTTTCGGGAAAAGTTGCATCGAGACCGTAAATAGAGGAGGTAGAAATATTGAAAAAATGTCTCAGGCTATTATTTTCCAGAGCAAACTGAAGCAGATTTTGGGTAGCGATAAAATTATTCTGTAAATAATCCTCAAATTCTATTTGAGATGAAATTCCCGGCTGGGCAGCGAAATGGATAATAAAATGAAAATTGGTTGGAAGGCTATTGTAGTCTTCTATATTACAAAGATCTTTTCTTAAAACTTCAATTCCCTTTAATTCAAGCGCACGGGCATTTCTGTATTTAAGGTCAACATCATAATATGTAGAGAAATTGTCCAGCCCGGTTACATTATAACCCTTGCTTTTTAAAAGTTCTGCCATGTGGGAACCAATGAAGCCGGCAGCCCCTGTAATTAATATATTCATAAATGGTAAAAAATAAAAAACGCTGGTTTGTTAAGCCCCCGCAAATTACAATGAATAATTTGATCTGGAAGTTTTTCAAAGATTTAATGAAAATTACCTGTGCGGTTATTTATTAATACATTTGCAGGGAATATCTTAAGAAATTTATGGATTACGAGCTTACGGTCATTGTTCCATTATACAATGAAGAGGAAAATTTACTTCGCGTGGAAATGGAACTCACAAAATACCTGGAGATAGCGATTAAAAAAACCTGCATTCTTTTTGTTAACGATGGCTCTACAGATAATAGCCTGGCTCTTTTACAGGAGATCACTTCCCGCAACCGGGCCTTCGATTATATTTCATTTGACAAAAACTATGGATTAAGCGCTGCCTTAAAAGCAGGTTTTGACCATGTGGAAACCCCTTTATTAGGCTATATAGACTCCGACCTGCAAACAGATCCTGCAGATTTCAATCTTTTACTGGAACAAATTGAAGATCACGACCTGGTTACCGGAGTGCGCGTAGACAGAAAGGATTCCTTTAAAAAGAATATGTCCTCGTTAATCGCAAATGGAATAAGACGTAGTTTTACCAATGACGGGATGGATGACACCGGTTGCCCTCTCAAGATTATAAGAACTCCGGCGGCACAAAAAATTCCAATGTTCAAAGGCCTGCACCGCTTTCTACCCGCAATGATCCTGCTGCAAAACGGGCGTGTAGTACAGGTACCGGTAAGGCATTATCCACGAATAGCGGGGACGGCAAAATTTCATATCTGGAACCGCCTGTTTGGTCCTTTAATGGACTGTTTTGCCTATTTATGGATGAAGCACAAGTATATAAATTACAATGTTGAAGATAAAACTACACGCTAAGTGGAGCTTTTAAAAACTCTTTATCGCAAATACCCTGAACTACTTTTGCTCGCGCTGGGTTCCCTGGTTTTTTTAACCAATCTGGATGCCCTCTTCGTCAATATCATGGAGGCCAGAAATTTTATTACCGCAAGGGAAATGCTGGTGCACGATAACTGGATCTTCACCACGATGAACGAGCTGCCCCGGTATCAAAAACCACCCCTGCCCACCTGGCTCACCGCGATTTCTGCCCGACTTTTCGGGATTGAAAACGTCTATGCCTACCGGCTGCCGGCCGCCCTTGCATCTTTATTTCTCCTGCTTATATTTTATAAAATGCAGCTGCAGGCGGGGATACACAAAGCCCTGGCATTTGGAACCGGCATTATATTAATGACCTCATTTTATGTGTTTTTTGCAGGCAGAGAAGGCCAATGGGATATTTTTACCCATAGCTTTATGATTGGCAGTATCTATTATTTTATAAAGACCTTTGCCGGAAATGAATATCGCTTAAAAAATTCAGTAATCGGCGGATTATTTCTTGGAGCGTCTTTAATGAGCAAGGGCCCTGTTTCCTTGTACGCTTTGTTTCTCCCTTTTCTTATAAGCTATTCAATAGTATACAAATTTGAAGTCTTTCAGAAAGGCTGGAAATACCTGGCGATCTTTATTGCCCTCGGATTAATTTCAGGCAGCTGGTGGTCAATTCTTATACATTATCATGATGCTGAAGAGATCTCAAGGGTTGCTGCCCTGGAAAGCGGTCGCTGGTTTAATTACAACATAAGACCCATTTGGTATTACTGGAGCTTCTTTACCCAAAGCGGCATCTGGACCATTCCCGCTTTAATGGGATTGTTCTATTGGCATTTGAAAACCCGTGTCTCCAATTTAAAAGCTTACAGATTCTTCTTTTTATGGACCTTGTTTTCACTTATTCTACTATCTATAATTCCCGAAAAGAAGAGCAGGTACTTGTTACCGGTCCTTATCCCCCTAGCAGCCACCACTGGTTTCTATGTGGAATATGCAATACGCAATTTCCGGGACAACTTTAGCAAATGGGAAAGATTTCCTATATATCTCAATTTTATAATTCTGGCTTTGATCTCCATCGCGGCTCCCATTTTCTTATATATCTCTTTGGAAGAATACCTGGGGGAAATGATGGGAATATTCATTTTTACCGGCATCCTGCTTTTTGCCCTGGGGGCCGGGTTTATTTATGGCTTGGTAAGGAAAAAGATCCTGTTTCTTTTTTCCCTGCAGGCAGGAATGATGATACTTATAATTGCGGTCGGCTCACTTTTTCTGAAGCCTATTGATCCCTCCCGAAATTCCCCGAATGTAGCCGAGCTCAAATCATTTGCCCAGCTGGAAGACCTGGAAGTGTACGATTATTACAATTTAATGCCTGAGCTTATATGGCATTACGGCAGTTCTATTCCCACAATAGAAGAACCCGCTTCCCATCCGGGGGAAAACAAATTTATTCTTTTGGTGATCCCAGAAGATTACCCCAACTGGCAAACTGACTTCCGGGATTATACCATTGAAAAACACGGGGTTCTTGATCTTAACCCAACTTTTGATAAGGGAAAGAATTTGCGTCTGGTACGGGAAATGTATGTTATTACTAAACAGGCACCTTAAAACGAATCATTAAAAACTTGTGAAGCAGGGAAGCTAAGTATCCTAAAACGGAGCCAATAAGCATGCCGGTAAGCACATCTCCGGGATAGTGAACCCCCAGATAGATCCTGCTATAGGAAACAATAACTGCCCAAAGCAGCAATAACCATATTAGCATTGGATAAAACCTGCGGAAGATTACTCCCAGGAAAATGGCCACTCCGGCCGAGTTGGAAGCATGGGCTGAAAAATATCCATACCTGCCACAACGCTCTGCTATGAAACGGGCATATTCCATGACACCTTCCTGCCGGCACGGCCGGGGGCGTTCAAAGGCATGTTTAAAAACATTGGCCAGCTGATCTGTCGCTGTGATGAGAAGAGCGACCAAAACTGCGGTTATGAACATTCCTTTTAATCCGAATTTTTTAAAAATAAGATACAGCAACACCACATACAACGGGATGGCGGTCCATTTATCTGTAACCAGCAACCAGAAGGGATCCCACCGGATGCTGCCAAGATTATTGAGGTAAAGGAATAATTCCCTGTCCAGCTCATTGAGTTGCTGCAACATACTTTTTATTCTTCGTATCGGGAGACTTCCCTGTCATAAAATCCGTTTGCCTGATTAATAAGATCTTCGGCCTGGGAGGCGAGTTCCTTTTCATCATGCTGGTCAAAATCTTCCAGCCACTCTACATCGTCATTTTCGAGGTTGATTATAAATCTGGGATATTCAGTATGAATCACGAATACAGCATCGGGATAATCGGTATTGTCACCAAGAAGAAATTTCGGAAAATCCATAGTTTTAAATTTTATGTAATATGTGAAAATTGTTTCAGAAGTAGTTGTCTTTTACCACTTTTCCTTCCGAAGTATTTTTTAATAATTATAGTACAGGTTGAAGATCGGCTTTTTTCCCGATCCTGATTAATTTTTTGCTCAGGTAATTGAACCTGTAATGCAGCAATACGGCCGAAGCAGTTAAACCTGCAAGAAGTCCAAGCCATATTCCCATGCTCCCCATTTGATCTTCCCTGCCAAAGTATATGGAAATTGGAAATCCTATGATCCAGTATGCAATAAAACAAATAAGTGTGGGGATCTTGACATCCTGCAAACCTCTTAATGCTCCAAGGATCACTACCTGCAACCCGTCGCTTAACTGGAAAAGTGCAGCAATTATAAGTAATTGGGCTGCCAGCACGATCACCTCAACATCATCAATATAAATTGTGGGCAACCAGTTTTTCATAAGGATAAAACCTATGGCAAAGATCGCTTCAATTACAAATACAAGCAGAAAAGTGGAATAGGCGATGCGGCGTAAATTGCTGTAATTTTTTAAGCCTTTCTGGTTTCCAACCCTTATGGTGGCTGTTACGCCAAGGCCCACGGCGATCATAAATGTCATGGAGGCCAGGTTAAGGGCTATCTGGTTTGCAGCCTGCGCATTAGTCCCCAGGGTTCCGGCAAGGATGATTGTTCCTGTGAAGATCGCTACCTCAAAGAACATTTGCAGGGCGGTGGGAAAACCAAGGGCCAGTAATCGCTTAAAGATCGCGGTATTGAGAAGCTCCTTTTTGCTCCACACAAAATACGCCTTAAACTTGTCTTTTCTTCTAAGGATCTCCCAGATAAACCAAACCATAAAAAAGCGCGATATCAAGGTTCCCCAGGCCGCACCTTCCAGTTCCAGTCTTGGAAAGATCCAGATCCCGTAAATGAGCAGGTAGTTAAAAACGATGTTCACCACATTGGCAATAAGGGTGGCGTACATAGAATATTTGGTTTGCGACAGCCCATCGGCAAACTGCTTGTATGCCTGGAAGATCATTAATGGGATCATTGATAAAGCCACAATTTCCAGGTATGGGATTGCAAGGGCTACCACTTCCGGGGGTTGATCCAGATGATACAAAATAGGCTTCGCCAGCAACAGCATTAGGAATAGTATAATCCCTGTTGCGGCACATAAGATCACCCCGTGGTGAAAATAACTTCGGCCTTTATCAAGGTCACCCGACCCATCGGCTTCGGCAATTAAGGGGGTTATGGCAAATGAAAATCCAATTCCCAGGGAAAGCGCGATGAAAACAAGGCTGTTTCCAAGGGAAATAGCGGCAAGGGGTGCAGCACCAAGCTGTCCTACCATTAAGTTATCTACAAACCCAACCATAACATGCCCCAGCTGCCCCAGCATCACCGGAAAAGCGATGTGTAGATTGGTCCTGAATTCCCTGGTATAAGCGGTTAGTTGCACTGCCTGGTTTTAAGCTGCAAAGATAACAGGGTTTTAACGCCTGAGAAATGGAATGGGAAATTTAATTTAAATCAATTTCCGGTTTATTAAATGGTAATATTAAATAAAATCTACAGCTCACACCCCCACCGGAAATGCTCCCTACATTTTGGTTTCCCTCACATTGGAAATTTCCTGAAATCCGTATTTATCTACAAGGTAAATAAGCGAGGTCATAGTCGCTGCCCCAAGTTCCAGCTCGCGTTTATTAATATGTTCAAAAGTGTCATTATCTGAATGGTGATGATCAAAATACCTTTGAGAATCGGGACGCAGGCCTGCAAGAACAGTGGTTCCATTCCTTAAGGGGCCAATATCTGCCCCACTTCCACCGCGGTCAAACTGGTGGATGAGGTATGGGTGGAATAATTTTTTCCAACTTTCAATTTGTGCAAACTGGCCATCTCCTGCTTCAAATGAGAATCCGCGGGGAGTGAATCCCCCGGCATCGCTCTCCAGCGCAAAAAGATGGGTTTCATTGTTCTTTTTGGCAACTTCAGCATATTTATTCCCGCCACGCAATCCGTTTTCCTCATTCATGAACAATACCACGCGAAGGGTTCGTTTTGGTTTTATTCCAAGTTCCTTAAACAGCCTGAGCACTTCCATTGATTGTACCACCCCGGCCCCATCATCGTGAGAGCCATCTCCAAGGTCCCAGGAGTCCAGATGTCCGCCAACCACGATGATCTCATCGGGAAACTCAGATCCTGTTATCTCTCCAATCACATTGAAAGACTCAACATCGGGCAGCTGACTGCTGTTCACCTTGAAATATAATTTTGAATCTTTCTGCATCTTTAGGATTCCGCTTAGATATTCTGCATCATTGGTACTTATGGCCGCGGCAGGGATCCTTTGAGATACCGGAAGTTCACCATAACTCATTGTCCCGGTATGTGGGAAATCATCCAGCCTTAAATTCATGGAACGCACGATCACTCCCACAGCACCATACCTGGCAGCTTCGGCAGCACCGGAATAGCGTTGATCTACACAGCCACCATAAGCTTCAAAAGTGTTGATAAGATTTGCCTGCATTGGCCTGTTAAAAAAAACGATCTTTCCTTTGATTCTCTCCTCGCCATAATTCGCCAGATCTTCTATTCCCTGAACTTCTATAAATTCCGCTTTTGTGCCGCCCGGAGGAGAAGCAACAGAGCCGCCCAAAGCCGTTATTTTTAAATCCCTTTTGGTCCCCGGAGTGGTTTCAACAAAGGCTGTTTCTTTAGCTCCCCGCACCCATTTAGGTACCATTACGGGTTGTAACCAAACCTTATCCAGGCCGAGTTTCTCTAATTCTTCTTTTGTGTATTCAACAGCGCGCTGCGCATTATAGGAACCAGACAACCTGGGACCAATGCTGGTAGAAAGATGGTCAAGCCAGCTATACGCCTGCCCGTTCAACAGGGCCTTATCATATATTTTCCTGATCTCCAGGGAATCTTGTTCCTTATTTTGAATAGCCTGGGAAAAACCCGTTTGTCCTAAGAAAAGCGCCAATGCTATAAATACTAATTGTTTCATATTCAGAGAAAATTTTATGCTATTTAAAAAAAATAATTGTGTTGCAGGAAGGTTTAGTGTTCTTTTTTTAATTCTTCCCGGTATTCATCTATGTTCTTATAGATCTCAGGAGAAAGTTTTGGCTCAACCACATCTGTATATTTCAACAATTCATCATGAAGGATCTTTGCCACCAGGTATCGTGCGGTAGATTTATCATCGGCAGGGATGATGTACCAGGGAGCTTTTTCAGTAGAAGTGCGGTTAATGGCATCTTCATAATAATCGCGGTATTTATCCCAGAGTTTTCGCTCTTTAAGATCGCCCGGAGAAAATTTCCAGTTCTTGCTGCCCTTATCCAATCTTCTCAACAGCCTTTCGCGCTGTTCTTCCTTTGAAAGATTGAGAAAGAATTTAAAGATAATAGTGCCATTGGCTACCAAATGCTTCTCAAAATTCTTTATTTCCTCAAAACGACGCTCCCAGAATTTTTCATTGACGTCTTCCAGCGTATTTACATTGGGTAAATTTTCGTTAAGCACATATTCAGGATGTACACGGGTTACAATCACATTTTCATAATGCGTCCTGTTAAAAACCCCGAATTTACCCCTGGAAGGCAGGGCGAGGTAATGCCTCCATAAATAATCATGTTTAAGTTCCAGGGATGTTGGCACTTTGAAACTGTGAACCACTACCCCGCGGGAATTAAATCCTTTAAAGACTTCCCTTATCAAACTATCTTTTCCTGAAGTATCCATTCCCTGTAAACAAACCAGTACAGAATATTTCCCATGCGCATATAAAATATCCTGCCATTCCCCCATTTCCTCCCGTGTCTTTTTAAGCCCTTTTTTTATTTCTTTTTCAGAAGCATCAAAAATGAGTGCAGTGGGCGTTTCCCGAATATTAATAGCTTTGGTGACTTTAAAGGAATCCAGGTCTATATTTTTCATAAGGATAAAGATTGTTTTGCTGCTAAATATAAGATTTATAAATCCTAATTTTTTATCTTCGTCTCTAAATATCCCCGGCTTGAAAAGAGAAGAAATTATAGAAAAGGTAGCCCAGTTATTAAAGGAGATCCCTACCTCTATGGAAATTGTTAAAAACGACTCCAAAGTAGACAAGCGGTTTCACTACCTGGCTACCCACATGGTAGATAAAGCCATTGAAAAAGATGCCCTTGTAATTTCTGAAAACCAAAAAGGCATTGCCATCCTCTTCAAAACCAGCAAGGACGAGGAAAATTTCTGGAAAGAAATTCCCGAACAGCTGGGACTTCTCTGGAACGTCACAGGATTCTCGAATGCAATGAAAATTATGAAATCCCAGTCTTACGTCAAAAATCAGCGGCCTAAAAAAGGACAGTACCTTTACTGCTGGTTCTGGGGGATTGAAACAGACGCCCGTGGAGCCGATACCCAGACGGGAAAAGAAATGAAGGACGAATTCTACCGGCAGGCCGAAGAATTCAAACTCCCATTATATGCTGAAACCAGAATGCGCCAAAACGCTGTGGTATATCAACGCTTTGGATTTGAGCTCTTCCATGAATGGAAACACCCAAGCGGTGATACTATGTATTTTTTAAGATATATTCCAAAATCTTTGAAAAGTGAGTAGGGATTGGTGATTAGTGATTGGTGATTAGTGAATGGGGATTAGGGATTAGGAAAGTTCAGAGTTTATGGTTTATAGTTCAATGTTCATTTTTAATCCAAATTCCGGAATCTAAAAAAGGTCAATTCTTAAGAACCAGAAATTATCATTCCCCAATCAATCTAAATATGCCAAGCAGGGGTTAAATCCTGAACCTGCCTATGCAGGCAGGCCTTGAACTTTGATTCTCCCTGTACCGGTTTTTATTGCTTACTCGCAAAAAGTTTTACGTCATCTTCGGTTACCTGGTTCCCTCCTAATATTATAAGCCGTTCTACCACGTTTCGCAATTCACGGATATTTCCTGTCCAGTCGTATTTTTTAAGAAGTTCCAAGGCATCCGGGGTAAATTCCTTTTTATTGATCCCCTGCTCTTCAGTGATCTTATCGTTAAAGAAATTTACCAGAATTGGAATATCATCCCTTCGCTCATTCAGGGGTGGAACCTGGATAAGGATCACCGCCAACCTGTGAAAAAGATCTTCCCTGAATTTTTTCTCTTCTATTTCTTTTTTAAGGTCTTTATTGGTCGCAGCAATTACCCGAACATCTACTTTAATATCCTTATCGCTACCTACCCTTGATATCTTGTTTTCCTGTAAAGCGCGTAACACTTTCGCCTGGGCAGAGAGGCTCATATCCCCTATTTCATCCAGAAAAATTGTTCCGCCATTTGCAGCTTCAAATTTTCCGGCCCTGTCCTTGTTGGCTGATGTAAACGCCCCTTTTACGTGACCAAATAATTCACTTTCTATAAGTTCAGATGGGATGGCAGCACAATTCACTTCAACCATAGGCCCGCCAGACCGCTGACTTTTTTGATGCAACCAATGGGCTACCAGTTCTTTTCCGGTACCGTTTGGTCCCGTGATCAAAACCCGTGCATCTGTGGGGGCTACTTTTTCTATGATCTCCTTGATCCTTTTAATTTCAGGAGATTCACCTACCATTTCATAATTCTTCCCAATCTTTTTCTTCAGCCTTGAATTTTCTACTACAAGTTCTTTGCGATCCAGGGCATTGCGCACGGTGTTGAGAAGTCTGTTAAGATCGGGTGGCTTGGAGATATAATCAAAAGCTCCCATTTTCATAGCATTAACTGCGGTATCCAGTTCGCCGTGACCGGAGATCATTACCACCGGAATTTCCGGTTTGATCTTTTTTATAGCTTCAAGAACTTCAATCCCATCCATCCTGGGCATTTTGATATCACACAACACAAGGTCGTAATCTTCATCCTTTATCTTTTCTGTTCCTATGAGTCCATCTTCAGCTTCCTCTACCTGATAGGTATTGTTCTCTTCAGAAAGGATCTTATTTAACACCCGCCTTATCGCGGGTTCGTCTTCTATTATTAGGATCTTTGCCATTTTATAATATACTAAATTTTAAGCCGGTACGGCCATAAAAAGAATTTGTTTCATTGATAGTGTACACCTTGTCCAGATTTCCATCACGCAACCTTATATCATTCATCAAGGTATGCCCTGCATAGAGGTAGAGCGAAAGATTATCAGTAAAATTATATTCATAGCCAAGGCCTGCCAGCACAATGGTCATTGAAATATTCTCTGCCATGTTCATTGTTGATGATGGACCTGCGGAAGTTGTGTAAAAATTATTCTGAATATTGGCAAAGAAACCGTCCAGGGTCACAAAGCCCTGCAGCACGTTCTTCTCATTAATATAATATTTCACATTGGTCTTTGGTATTCCCAAAGCGTAGGACCAGTCCGGACTAAATCTCTTATAGTAATTGATCACCGGCAATGGAAACGGGATCCCGGAGGTTGTAGAGTATGACAAACCTACAATAAGCCGCACAGGGTCTATATACCTTTCATCTTCTGTAGTTTTTATAAAGTAAACAGCTCCTGTATAGATCATATCATCATTGATCATCTTGCCGGTTTCAAAATTGGAAGCAACCCTTAGTCCCGCTTCAGCTCCAAATCGCCATTGTTCGCTCATTTTAAAAGTATATCCCAGGCTTCCCGAAAAAGACTGGAACCTGTCCAGCTCATTGGTTTCAAAGATAGCGGGATCATTGTATTTTAAATTTGTATTTCGATATTCAATTCCCGGGACGAGATAGGCTCCGTTCTCATTCAGTTTGATAGGAAAATTCACAAAACTTCGGAACCTTCTGAAAGAATTATCAGAATCTGTCTGGGGGAAATAAGTGTATTCTATTCTTGCAAGGTCTGTGGACTGGCCCTGGGCCAACCCAGTAATTCCCGCGACAAGCAGGATTAACAACCAATTACAACTTCTCTTCATTTTTGGGTTCATTAGGGTTATTATTAGGGTAAAACATATGTACATCTCTTTGCGGAAATGGAATTGTAATATTGTTCAGTCTAAATTTATCATCGATTTTAAACCGGAGTTCACTTTTTATCTTGGGGTCTACAAAACTATCGCTCACAAAAAAATGCAGACTAAATACCAGGGCAGAATCGGCAAAATCATCAAAAAGAACAAAAGGTTCAGGTTTTTTTACCAGACCTGTTTGTTCCTTAGCGCATTCAAGTAAAATCTGCTTCACACGTTGCGTGTCGCTCCCATATGCCACTCCCACTTTTACCATTTCACGCGTGGTTTTATGGTTTTGCGTATAGTTAAGGATCACATCGCTTATAAACTTATGATTGGGGATGATCATTACCTTATCATCCCGGGTAAGAACGCGGGTAGTCCTGAGTTTAATATCTATAACCCTTCCAACACGCCCATCCATTTCAATAATATCACCTACCAGGAGTGTTTTATCTGTAATTATAAACACCCCGCCTATGACGTCCTGAAAAAGTTCCTGCAAAGCCAGACCTAAACCAACAAAAAGCGCTGCCGAGGCGGTTAAAAGTATGGTAATATCTATCCCTGCCGAACTTAAGGTTAGAATTATAACGATCATATACACAAGGTATCTCAGGAATTTGAATACGCTTATGAACTTTAATTTATCATTTTCGGCAAGCCTTCGGGTAAATAAAATCCTCACCCCCCGCAATACAATATTGGTAATAAAAAAAACGAGAATCACCAGCAGGATTAATCCCACTGTTATATTTATATTCCCACTTGGACTTTTCCAAATTATTATATTGAAGAATTCCAGGATGTTTCCCCAGATGTCTTCCTCAATAAATTCTTTTACCTCGCCTTGCATATATTAGTATTTAAGCCATTTGTAAAGTTCCTTATAAGTTGGTTTTTTACCATACATAAGTATCCCGACCCTATAGATCTTGGCTGCTACCCAAAGCACCAGTGCATTTGTGATGATTAACAACAAAACCGAAATTAACAGTTCCCACCAGGGCACTCCAAACGGAATTCGCATAAGCATCACAATGGGAGATGTTAACGGGATCATTGAAAAAACCGTAGACACGGTGCCATGCGGATTTTCAATTACAGAAAAGAAGCCTACATAGATCCCCAGCATTAAGGGTAAAATTATAGGAAACATAAATTGCTGGGTATCGGTTTCAGAATCTACCGCGGCGCCTATAGCTGCATAAATAGCAGAATACAGGAAATAACCCCCAATAAAATATACCAGAAATGCAATTATTAGGGTGAACATGGGCAGGTTATAAATATCTGTAAGCAATTGCTGCATTTCATTGCTGGCCATTTGTTCTATCCCATCAGTGGCCCCCGCCGGAGGGGCTACCATCTCAAGACCGGTCAATGTAGTAGCGATGAACATCAACAGGGTACCCAGCACCACCCAAATAGTAAATTGGGTTATTCCCGCCAGGGAAGTTCCCAGGATCTTTCCAAGCATTAACTGGATGGGTTTAACAGATGAAACAATGATCTCAATAATACGGTTAGTCTTCTCCTCTATTACACTGCGCATAACCATGTTCCCATAGATGATAATGAACATCATAAGTAAATAACCCGCGGCACCGCCAAAGATCATCTTAATGTAACCGGACATGCGCGAAGTGCGTTGCCCTTCAAAATTCTGGATCTGGATATTGACCTTTGCTTCGGCCGATTCTATTTTAGATACATCTACTCCCCGTGCTATTAATTCCCGGGTGGTGAGTTGTTCAGTAATAATACGCTCCATTTGCTGCAGGGTGCCAAAACCGGGGGTTTCCTTTCCAAAGAATTCTATAGAGCGCGCTAGCTCGGCATTATTCTCAATCCCGGGAATGTATAAAACCCCGCTGTAATTCTTTTCCTTCACAATGTCCTTTGCCTGTTCTAGGCTAACAAAGGAAAGGTCCATATAGGTAATATCTTCTGTATTTTGAAATTCTTCAGCAAAAATCCCGCTTTGATCGTTGATGGCAATAATTTTTTCCTCGCTGTTATTAAGCATACTCAGGTAAGCGATGAGAAAAAACATTCCCACAAGAATGAGCGGACTCAAAAACGTCATTATTATAAAGGTCTTGTTCCTTACCCTTGCAGTATATTCCCGTGCAATTATGAGTTTTAAATTACGCATTCTGAGTCACGGTTTTAATAAAAATATCGTTTACTGATGGGATCACCTCAACAAAATGATTTACCTGCGCTTTTGAGATCAAATAGTGCAGCAGATCATTGGGGGAAGCATCTGGAGCAATCTGGAGCTTCAGTTTAAGGTCATGGTTAAGGCTTTTAAAGCTTGCTTTTTCAACAATAAACCTTGCTGAAAGTTCTGCAAGCAGGGAGGATTCATCTGGCGTGGTAAGGCCCACTTCAAAGGTATTGGACTTATAGACGCGTTTAATATCTGCCACCTTTCCATCCAGCAGTTTATTGGATTTATGGATCAGGGCTATATACTCACATAATTCCTCAACACTTTCCATCCGGTGAGTTGAGAATAGAATGGTTGCTCCTTCCTCACGAAGCTGAAGGATCTCATTCTTAATAATATCGGCATTTACGGGATCAAAACCTGTAAAGGGCTCATCAAAAATGAGCAATACAGGCTTATGAAGCACAGTAATCACAAATTGCACCTTCTGCGCCATCCCTTTAGAAAGTTCCTGTATCTTTTTATCCCACCAATGGGTGATCTCCAGTTTTTTAAACCAATAGTCCAGCCTTTCTTTAGCCTGGGCCTTGGTTAATCCTTTTAAACGGGCAAGGTACAGCGCCTGTTCCCCCACTTTCATAGATTTATACAAACCTCTTTCTTCCGGTAAATATCCTATAAAACCCACATCGTTTTGATGCAGAGGCTTCCCACGGAAATATACTTTTCCGCTATCGGGCAGGGTGATTTGATTAATGATCCTTAAGAATGTGGTTTTTCCTGCCCCATTAGGCCCAAGCAGGCCAAAAATGCTTTGTTCAGGGATTGACAGGGATACATCGTGGAGCGCAGTAAAATCGCCAAATTGTTTATTAATGTTCTCTGCCACCAGGAGATTATCCATACATGTTGTTTAATTGAAGTAAATATATTGAAATAGCCGTAGCCACCCCTTTATTTAAGAGGATTTTATAAAAAATCCGGCCAGTCAGGGAATTGTATAAAGCAAAAACCCACCCTTAAAATGAATTAAGGATGGGAAAAAAATTGCTATGAAAAAGAAAAATTATCACTAAAGCTTTAGTGATACTCAAATATATAAAAATTATCTTAAAACTCTTGTTTTTTAAGAAAACATATCCTTCACTTTTTCAAAAAATGATTTATCACTTAGTTCGGGATTAGGCTGAAAATTCTCATCTGTAGACATCTTTTCAAAAAATTCCCTTTGCTCCTTATTCAGTGTTTTGGGCGTCCAAACGTTCACATGAACAAGCAGGTCACCTTTGCCATATCCATTAAGATTGGAGATCCCTTTCCCACGAAGGCGAAGGATCTTACCAGATTGCACGCCTTCATCAACCTTGATGCGCACCTTTCCTGTTACGGTATCAATTTCACGGGAAGCCCCGAGTACCGCTTCAGAAAAGCTTATATAAAGATCATAATGTAAATTATCACCTTCCCGTTGCAGGGTTGGGTGTTCTTTTTCTTCAATGGCAACCAGAAGGTCTCCAGGCACGCCGTTTCCGGGGGCATCGTTACCTTTCCCGGTTACCTTCAGTTGCATTCCATCTTCAACCCCTGCCGGGATCTTGATAGATACAGTTTCATCTTTAGAAATAAGGCCCTGAGCATCTGCTTCGGCAGGTTTTTGATCAATTATCTGGCCGGCACCACCGCAGGTATTACAAGGAGAAGCGGTTTGCATTCTGCCCAAAATAGTATTGGTTATACGGGTAACCTGTCCTGTCCCGTTACAGGTGGAACAACTTTTATAGGTTGTTCCGGGAGCCTGTACCTTTCTCTTAACTTTTATTTTCTTTTCAGTCCCGTTGGCAATTTCTTCCAGGGTAAGACTTACGCGAATTCTTAGGTTACTACCCTTCACACGTCTTTGACCGCCGCCAAAGCCACCGCCAAATCCTGAAAAACCGCCACCAAAACCACCGCCAAAAATATCACCAAACTGGCTGAAGATGTCATCCATGTTCATTCCTCCTCCTGCACCAAATCCGCCTTCAAAGGCCTGGTGGCCAAATCGGTCATACTTGGCACGCTTATCTTCATTACTAAGAACCTCGTAAGCTTCTGCAGCTTTTTTGAACATTTCCTCAGCATGGTTATCCCCCGGATTTTTATCGGGGTGAAATTCAATAGCCTTCTTGCGATAGGCTTTTTTGATCTCTGCCACAGAGGCATTCTTACTTATTCCCAATATCTCGTAATAATCCTGTTTCATTATGTGTATTTGTAATTTTTAAAAAGCGACTATTTACCTGTCACTACTTTTGGAAAACGTATGATCTTGTCTCCCAGTTTATAACCGCGCTCCACTACATCAACTATCTTGCCTTTTAATTTATCTGATGGTGCCTGGATTTGGGTAATAGCCTCGTGCATATCTGCATCAAAGGAATCTCCGGATCTTACTTCCATCGCTTCCAAACCTTTATTCTTAAGTGTTTCCCTGAATTTATTGTGAATAAGCTCTACCCCTTTCAAAAGATTTTTATCCTTTGCTTTTTGAATTTCATTTAAGGCTCTGTCAAAATCATCTAAAACAGGCAGCATTGCTGTCATAACTTCCTGGTTGGCGGTTTTGAAAAGTTCAAGGCGCTCTTTGGAAGTACGTCTTTTATAGTTTTCAAACTCGGCAAACAACCTTAGAAACTTATCCTTTTCCTTGTCAAGATCGGCTTTGAGTTGTTCCGTTTCTGAAATTTCCTGTGCTTCAACAGTTTGTTCCTCCTCTACCTGGTCAACGCCTTCGTCTATAAATTCCTCTGCCGGATCATTATTAAATTCCTGCTGAATGTTTTCCTTGATATTTTCTATATCCTCCTGGGATGGATTTTCTTTTTCCTTGCTCATGGGTTAACAAATTTGTTTGTTTCTCAAAAGTCAAATTTACTGCCAATTCTTTAAAATTGTCAAAATGTCACAATTATAACTTTAATATAATTTTAGGATTTGTGCGGCGTAGTTAGAGTATTTTTGCAACTTATTAAAAATCAAATATTTTAACATGAAAAAATCAATTCTGAATATTTTTATGATCGCCGGAATCGCTGTGGCCACCGTAGGATGTAAAAATGATAACCGCGAAGCTCAAACCGGAGAAGCTCTGGATGTTGCAACAGCAAATATGGAAGCCGTTGAATTTAAGGTAGATCCTACTGCTTCTGTGATCGAATGGCAGGGTAAAAAACCAACCGGAACCCACACGGGGACTATTCAAATTGCTGAAGGAACTTTCCACGCCAATGACAGTATTGTTGAAAGCGGAACTTTTGTAATTGATATGGCTTCGATCAATGTGACCGATCTTGAAGGTGACGATAAGGCAAATCTTGAACATCACCTGAAAGGAACAGTTGAAGGAAAAGAAGGAGATTTCTTTAATATCAATGAATTCCCTCAGGCGAAATTTGAAGTGACCGGAATATCTCAGGTTAACGGGCAATCAATGCTACAAGGAAACCTTACTATGAAAGGGGAAACCAAAAACGTTGAATTTCCTGTAAATATTGATCTTAACGGAGAAGAAATTGTTTTAACAAGTGAGACTTTTACTATAGACCGTACAAAATGGAATATCAACTTTAAATCAAAATCTGTTTTTGATAGTCTTGGTGATAATTTCATTAATGATGAAATTGAACTTACCATTAAAGTTGTTGCTACAAGGGCATAATTGCTTTTGATACTCCATAATAAAATGGCCGCAAATTGCGGCCATTTTTTATTTTATAAAAGGTCCTCAAGAGCTTTGGGAAGATTTTTAAATTTAAAACTATACCCCGCGTTTTGTATTTTTTCTGAACTTACCAGCTGACTCGAAAGCAAAACCCTTGACATCTCACCCATTGCAAGCTTTAAGGCCACAGAGGGAATATTGGGCAACCAGACAGATTTATCCAATTGCGCTCCTATTTGTTTTACAAGTTCTTTATTGGTTACGGGATTGGGGGCTACCGCATTGAAAACTCCGCTCAATTCATTTTCCATAATAAAAACAAATATCCCTGCAAGATCTTCCACATGTATCCAGGATTGCCACTGCTTCCCCGATCCAAATGCAGCACCGGCATTTAAATCAACCGGCTCCTTTATTTTAGGCAGAGCCCCTCCTTCTTCAGCAAGAACCAGCCCCGTTCTTACAATCGCTACGTCTATATCAAGGTCTTCAAATTCCCTTGCCGATTCTTCCCAACGTTCTACCACTTCCCCAAGAAAAGAGTCATCTATGGCTCTTTCATCTTCAGTATATAATTTTTCAAGGGAACTGGGATAAATACCTATAGCGCTGGAAGAAATGAACCGGGAAACCTTATGATTAGTTCCCTGCAGGGTTTGATGCAGCAATTGCGCTGTCTTTGTACGGCTTTCAATGATTTCCTTTTTATAATCTGAAGTCCATCTTTTTGCAATACTAGCACCTGCAAGGTGAAAAATTGCCTCCACACCTTTAAGGCAAGCTTCATCTATTTCCCCTTTGGATGGATCCCAAAAATATCCGCTGTATTGCGGATTCTTTTCAATTTTATCTTTACTGGTGGTAAGATAATTTACATCTATGTTTTTATCACGAAGCAAACGTGTGAGGTGATTTCCTACCAATCCCGTTGCACCTGTTATTAATACCCGCATTTTTTCTTTACAAGATAGCAAGAGCCACGGGGTCTGGCTAATTTTTATTACAGGTTTAACAACCTTTAAAGGGCGGGTTTGGTAGCTCTCAGCATTTCCCGTTTTCCGGGAGGACCGGGCAGGCGTTCCACTTGAAAGCCTACAGTTTGCATTGCTCTCCTTACACTTCCTTTTGCAGCATAGGTCACAAGAATACCTCCGGGTTTAACTGCGTTGAACATGATCTCAAAAATCTCTTCGGTCCACAGTTCGGGTTGAACTCGGGCGCCAAAGGCATCAAAATAAATAAGGTCAAATTGATCAATATGGGTTATTTCGGCAAAGAATTTTTTCTGTTTTTCCAGGCTGAAGGAAGGGGTAACCTGAGCAGGTTTTCCCCATTCAAGGGTGTGCAAAAGTTTAAAGATCTCTCCGGCATCGGGGTCTTCCAATAAGGAGGGAAAATTTAGTTTTTCCACTTCCTCAAAAGAAACCGGGTAGGCTTCTACCCCAGTATATTCAATTCTTAATTTTTTATCTTTAATTTCCTGCCAGGTTACCAGGGCGTTTAAGCCCGTACCAAAACCTATTTCCAAAATAGAGATGGCTGTAAGATCTTTCTCTAAGACCTTTTTAAGGCCCATATCTATGAACACATGTGCTGCCTCTTGTATGGCACCGTGTTTTGAATGGTACTGCTCATTCCATTCGGGCAGGTGAATGGTTGTCGAACCATCGCCTGTATTTAATATTTCTCTTTTCAACTTAATCTTTTATAAGCACCCCATCTGCAAGAAATGTAAGGGTTCTTTTTGGCTGGGTAATAGCCGCGATTTTTTCAGGAGAATCGCCTTTATCTTCAGCATAATGCTGTTGCTCCTCTACAGAAACTTCAGCTACAAATGCCTTACCATTTACAACCACTTCTTTTTCTTCAATATCCATTGGCACAAAGAACCCGTAATCCTTGAATTTTACCATCACATCTTCTTCCTGCGGAAGGTCTAGCGTCATCCAGCAACCCTTGCCTTTACATACAGAATTTACGGTGGTTTTAAAGCTCACTTCAATGGTATCTCCCTCCTTTAAATTGCTGAATTTCTCTTCCATTTGGGCAGCTGTCAGACTGTTTTGAGAAGAGATTTTCTCCCCATAAGAAGAATACGCAAGATCTTGCGGGTTTTGAACGGAGTCAACATCCTTATTATTATCAACATTTTTACAAGAAAATAGAAATATAACAGCAAAAGCAGGTAAAATCCATAAATTTTTCATAATATTTTAAAATTAAGGGTTGATTTCCAATAACCTTACAAATTTAGTAAAAGTTTCCGTTTTTTTTCTGTGTAATATTAGGTAAATTTGCAATCTAAATCATCCATAATAATGAAACAAGATGCTTCCATCGAAATCGATAGCGTAAAATCCCCCACCTCAAAATTAAATTCTGTTGACTTTGAAAATTTGAAATTTGGCCATGTGTTTACAGATCACATGATGGAATGCGATTATGAAGATGGAGCCTGGAAAACCCCGGTTATTAAACCCTACGGAAAAATAGAACTGGAGCCTTCCGCAAAGGTTTTTCATTACGGGCAGGCGGTTTTTGAAGGAATGAAAGCCTTTAAGGATGATAATGATAAAATATGGTTGTTTCGGCCAGATGAAAATTTCAGAAGAATAAATTTATCTTCCAAAAGACTCGCTATACCTGAGTTTCCTGAAGAATATTTTTTCCACGGGCTTGAAGAACTTTTAAAGCTTGACAGAGACTGGATAAAGAAAGGGTTTGGAAATTCCCTTTATATACGTCCCTTTGTAATTGCTACAGAACCCGGAGTTCTTGCTTCCCCGGGGACAAGCTATAAATTTATGATCATTTGTTCTCCTGCAAAATCCTATTATACAGGAGAAGTGAGGGTTCAAATTTCTGAAAAATTTAGCCGTGCTGCCGATGGTGGTGTTGGTGCCGCTAAAGCTGCCGGTAACTACGGAGCTCAATTCTACCCTACCAATCTTGCAAAGGAGGCCGGTTTCCAACAAATTATCTGGACAGATTCCAATACACATGAATTCCTGGAAGAAGCAGGAACTATGAATGTTTTCTTCAGGGTGAATGATACGTTATTAACTGCTCCTGTAAGTGACAGGATCCTGGACGGGGTTACACGCAAGAGCATTCTTAAACTTGCTGAGGCCAACAATATCAAAGCTGAAGTAAGACGGGTTACTGTAAAAGAAATAATTGAAGCCGCTCAAAATGGATCTTTAAAAGAGATCTTTGGCGCAGGAAC
Source organism: Gillisia sp. (assembly GCA_039989915.1). GTDB lineage: Bacteria > Bacteroidota > Bacteroidia > Flavobacteriales > Flavobacteriaceae > Gillisia. Next base: position 424,000 of record JBDXGW010000001.1, on the reverse strand, counting down.
AGCCGCCGTAATTAACCCTATCCAGGGATTTGGCTATAAGGGAGAGCGTTATGAACTTCCAAAGATCACAGATTCTTATGCTACTTTCTTTAAGGACAAACTTATGAAAATACAGTACAACCTGGCCGAGGATGAATTTGGATGGAGATACGAAGTGAAGGAATAGTTCCTTTTACATATTATAAAGAATAGGCTGCCTGAAAAGACAGCCTTTTTTAATACCTTTAAATACGAAGCTTGGGAATGGTTATCGTTCCAGAATTGCCTTTATGTTTGGGCTGAAATATCCCGGCCCTTTTAAAACTTTTCCATCTTCCCTGAATATAGGTTTCCCATCTTCCCCAAGTTTGCTCATATTACTTCGCTGGATCTCTTCAAACACTTCCCCGATCTTATATTGCATCCCGTGTTCGATAATAGTTCCACATAGAATATAGAGCATATCCCCAAGAGCATCTGCCACCTCTGGCAGGTCATTATTATTTGCCGCCTCGAGATACTCTTCATTTTCCTCCTTCATAAGGTTGAACCTTAGTAAATTTTTTGCCGTTCCAAGATCGGCATGCGGGGTGGTTTTGATACCAAGGCCAAAAGCGCTGTGAAATTCGTGGACGGCCGCAATTCTTTTCTTCATATAAATATTATTGTGACGTTTTTAAATAAATGCAATTCTCGCCATCCGACCTTCACGCCTTGCGCTTCAAAGCTTCAGGGGACCAAGTTGCAGGCAGGTTATTTAGGATGTGGCTTCAGGTGGCCTTCGGGCTTATTTAATTTTCAGCATTTTACCAGGTTTCTAATGATCCCGTAAAACCAACTACCCATTTCTCACTTCTAAACTTTAACTTTGCCTAAAAATAAAATAAAATGTTTAGTACCGGACAATTAATTTTTGCTGCAGCATTTTTTGTTGTATTCGTGATTGTAATCGCATTTAGTTACAGGAAGGATATAGCGCTTCATAAAAAATACTATAAAGGCAGTTTGTTTGTACTGTTGGGTTTTATAGTTTTTATCATCCTACTTTTTGTAATAAAGGAATTTTTAAAGCGATAATCCCAATTTTGAAAATAGTTTAAAATAAAAATCCCCGACAAAATTGCCGGGGATTTTCAGTTTTATAAAAAAGAGGATTACTCTGTTACAGGCAAATAATTAAAATCCTTGGCATATTGCAACATTTGGGTTGCAAAATCTGTGGGTTGATCTATTCTTATCGCTTTAATTTCTCCATTGTCATCGGTTTCAGGAACGAGAACAGGATTCACGAATCCGCTGTAAGGAGGTGATTTGAATTTTGAATTTCTATCAAGCACTTCTTTATGAACTGCCTGATCAACTTTAACCCCGTAATTCTCTACAAGATTTTTGGCCGCTTCAAAATCCCCTTCAGATTTTATCCTCTGGGTCTCCATTAACAATTCTCCAAATAGCTCACGTAAACGCGGGTAGTTCTTAATGTCATAATAGGTTCTTCCTTCTCTGGAAACTTTTTCTATTACTCCTTCTTCCCGTCCTTTTTCAAAAACCCAGGCACTCACCCACTGGCGGTTACGCATATGGCTCTCTTCAACATTGTCTCCAAGGTTCAACCGCACCAATTGGGTCATCAAACCATTTCGAATATAGCCGTCATAAGTAGCTTTACCTAGATTCTCCCAGTTGTCTGTAAGTCCCAGTTCCTGGATCTTTGGATCCATTAAATAGTAAAGAGCAACAAGATCTGCTCTTCCTTCTTCCATTGTGGAAGCATAGCTTTTAAGGGTTTCTTTCGTTTCGCCCACTCCCGGATTGATCTTTCCTGATGCATGTCCCACTACTTCGTGTAGGGCTGTATGAAGTTTGCTGCCATCCTGGCCATATTTTTTCTGAAGTTCAATTTCTTCAACATCATGTGCAAATTCCTCCAACACATCAGAGCTTCCGGCATTATTGTATGCCTCAATAATATTTCCAAGGGAAACAGATTTACTTCCGTGTGCCGCCCGTATCCAGTTTGCATTGGGAAGGTTCACCCCTATAGGTGTACTTGGAGATGCATCTCCTGCTTCGCCGGCAACGACCACAGTTTTATAGGTAACACCTTTTACTGAATCTTTTTTGTGTTCCTTCATTAAAGGGGCATTGTCTTCAAACCATTGTACGTTTTGCTCAAGTACACTCATTTTCTTGGACATTTCAAAATCCTTGATCTGTACGATATTTTCATAGGATCCCCTGTACCCAATTGGGTCATTATATACTTCAATAAAGCTGTTGATATAGTCTATGTTCCCCTCTGTTGCTTCAACCCAGGCAACGTTGTAATCATCCCAGGTCTTTAGGTCTCCGCTTTTGTAATAGTCAATTAATAATCCAAGGGCTTTGCCTTGTTTTTCATTTTCAGCCACACCTTTGGCAAGTTCCAGCCATTTTACGATCTCATCTATGGCTGAACCATACATTCCACCACTTTTCCAAACCTTTTCAACCAGTTTCCCGTTCTCCTTCACAAGTTGGGAATTCAACCCGTATGAAAGCGGTTTTGCAGGGTCCGGAGATGTTTTGGTTTTATAAAAAGCTTCAGCTTCTGCTTCAGTAACATCAGGCCCGTAGAAATTAATGGCACTGCTTAATAAAAGATCCTGAGACCCGTCAAGGTTTACTTTTTTAGAATCCTTGTCATTAAAAATAACCTCATATGGTTCCCCGGTAAGAGTGGTTTTGGTTTCGGTTAAAAGAGTATCAAAATATTCCTTGCTGAATTCAGGCTTTATTTTATCATTGGAATAATGGTGGTGAATCCCATTGGAAAACCATACTCTTTTCAGGTAAGTTTCAAAAGCTTTCCAGTCTTCAGAATCCTTGGTACCTGCATAAGTTGTATAAATGTTTTCCAGAGCAGCCCTTATTTTCAGGTTATGCCTGTAGTTCTGGTCCCACATAATATCACGTCCTGCCAAACCTGCCTGGACAAGGTAATAAACCAGTTTTTGTTCTTTCAGGCTAAGGTTTTCCCAGCCCGGGATCTGGTAACGAAGAATTTTAATGTCGGCAAATTCCTCAACTTTGTAATCGAAAATAGTATCATTCGTAGTTTGTACCTCAGCCAAATCACGATTGTCATCGTTTCCCTCTTTACAGGAAAACAATAAAAGTGACGCCAAAAGAAGCGTCAGGAAATAATTAACTTTCATATTTAGATATTTATAGTTTTTACTGGTATCCGGTTACCCGTTGAAAACAATTCGCATATTTTAAACGATATGGATCGTTTTACATCTATGCTCATTTAAAAGGGCACCGAATTAATTTCCTACAAATGTACTAATTCGCCTCTTGTAATTTAACTATATTAGCCTGTCAAACGGAAAAATCTCTCCAGTAAATGAAAATCCTTAAATATCTGTTCTTTCTATTATTAATTTTCATAATTGCCGGAGCAATATACATTGCTACCAAGGATGGTGAATATCACATTGAAGAAACTTCCATAATAAATGCCCCGGTTCAGGTGGTATTTAATGAAGTGAACAATTTGACCAATTGGGAAGGCTGGGGCCCCTGGAATAAGGAGACCAACGATATTATTCTTAAACACAACCTCACAACCCAGGGTGAAGGAGGGAATTTTTCCTGGAAGAGCGACAAGCTTGGCGATGGTGCTATTACCACCGTTAAAGTAAAACAAAATGAGTCTATTGAACAGGTGGTAGATTTCAAGATGTCTATGGCTGAATCGCAGGGAGAAATGTACTGGCACTTTGAAGAAGTCGAGGAAGGCACCCGTGTTACTACAGGTTTTCAGGGATCCCAGAGTTTTATGGAAAAGCTTGCTTATTTCCTCAATGAAAGATCTGTTCCTGAAACAATGAGACCAAGAATTCAAAGAAGCCATGAAAGACTTAATGCCGCCATTTTAAAGAAAATGAGCGTTTATTCCATCAATGTTGATGGGGTAACAACGCACGGAGGTGGTTTTTATATGTACTCCACCACAGCCACGAAAATAAGTCAGGTTCCTACAAGAATGCAAAAAATGCTTACAGAGCTGAGGCTCTATATGGAAACCAATAATATCACTCAACAGGGTTACCCGTTTGTACTTTACAACAATTGGGACGAACAAAACAACTCGGCCATCTATTCTACAGGGATCTTTACACCAAGCCTTGTTATAACTCCGGCAGATAGTGATATCCTGAACGGAATGATGCCGGTACAACAGGTTGTAAAAACAACACTTAAAGGGGATCTGGAGAATCTAAAGGAAGCCTGGGATACCGCTTATCAATATTTGGCCGATAATAATCTTCAGGCCGATGAGGAGAGCCAGCCTTTTGAAGTGTATAAAACAGATCCCGCTACAACGCTTAACCCGGCAAATTGGGTAACCGAAATATTCATTCCTATAAGATCAAATGTGGTAACCCCGGAAATTGAATAGTATGAAAGCATTTTTCCTGGTGTTTTTAGGAGGTGGTTTGGGTAGTATGTTTCGGTACCTGGTTTACAAAACCATGGCGCATACCACCTACCCAATGTATTTAAGCACCCTGGCTGTAAATATCATTGGGAGTTTATTATTGGGAATATTATTAGGGTATTCCCTAAAACAGGGAAACCTCAATCAAAATGTTCTGCTTTTTCTTACCACGGGGTTTTGCGGCGGCTTCACAACCTTTTCAACATTTGCGTTTGAAAATCAGGCTTTGTTAAGAGCGGGAGATTACCTGAATTTTTCCCTGTATTCTATTGGAAGTCTGGTGACAGGAATTCTTGCCGTTGTAGCAGGCTTATATTTGGCCAAGCTTTTATAACGGAAAATTACCACTTTTTATAATCCTTCACTCCGGCTTCTATTTCAATATAGAGATCATTTTCTGCAGGTGGAACAGGACAGGAATATTTTTCGTTGTAGGCACAATATGGATTATAGGCCTTGTTGAAATCGATCTGGATAAAATTCCCTTCAGGAATCCTTAAATCCAAATATCTTCCACCTCCATAAGTAGTTACCCCATTGGTAAGATCTGTAAACGGCAGGAATAAATAATCCTCATATTCTTTTTGCAGGATCAATTCTTTGTTTTGATAGATATTAAGCTTAAGCTCCTTTCCCTTGAGAGTAAAAAACAACTCCCCGTATTTCACATATTCAGGTAATCTTTCTGTTGTGGTAGGCATATAAAAAGAAAGCTCCCCCGGGGTTCGCACAAATTGGGCGGTGACAATAAAAGCGGTATCAACCGGAAAAAATTCCAGGGCAGTAAAAGCTTCCCGATCCTGTGGCTTTAAAGGGGAGTCTTCATCCAATTTAAATTTCAGATTCATTTCATCCTGAAACTCCCTGCCGGAAATTAAAGTATTCTGACCCATTGAAGCCGATAAACTTCCCAGGAACAATATTAGTATAACAATTTTCATAATTTCTATTTCACTATGTAAAGGTGGAAATTTTTGGCGATTGTGCAATAGCTGTTCTTAAACTATTGATTTTTAAACTAATTTTGAGCGATATTATAAAAATGATCCGTAAACTTTTCAGGGCATATATAGGTTCGTTTAGTGATCTTCGCAGGGAGGTATGGCTGCTCGCATTCATAACTTTTATAAACAGGGCCGGGACTATGGTGATCCCCTTCCTGTCCCTTTATCTAACCAAAAACCGCGGCTTCTCTCTTGAAGAGGTGGGTTGGATACTTACTTTTTTTGGTTTGGGTTCTGTTGCCGGTTCCTGGGTAGGAGGAAAACTGGTAGACCGCATTGGCCATTATAAAACCATGGCGGGTAGTTTATTGCTATCCGGCCTGTTCTTTGTGCTGCTGCAATTCCCGGTTTCTTTCTGGGGAATTTGCGCCGGGATCTTTGTAGTAATGACGGTGGCCGATGCCTTTCGCCCCGCAGTTTTTGTGGCTATAAGTGCTTACAGTAAACCAGAGAACCGAACGCGTTCTATCACCCTCATACGACTCGCTATTAATCTGGGATTTTCCACAGGGCCAGCGGTTGGAGGTTTGATCATTGCCGGAGCAGGGTACAGCGGATTGTTTTGGGTTGATGGCATTACCTGCGCCCTGGCCGGAATCCTATTGCTGAAATTGCTGCATCCTAAAAAAGCGTTGGAAAATCCTAAAGAAATTTCCCTGAACCCAAAATTAATGATGAAAGACAAGCCATACCTTATTTTTATTGGGGCAATGATCCTCTTTGGTTTTGTGTTTCTCCAGTATTTTTCAACAATGCCGCTTTATTATGCACGGGTGCATTTTCTTAGTGAATTCCAGATTGGGGTTCTTATGGGCTTTAATGGGTTTTTGATCTTCCTCCTGGAAATGCCCCTTATTAAATACCTGGAATCTAAAGTGAGGTCTACCCTCTTTCATGTTATTACGGGTACTATCTTAATTGGCCTTAGCTTTCTCCTTATAAACCTAACCGGGTGGGTAGGCATCCTGGTTGTCGCTATGCTTTTCCTTACTCTTGGAGAAATGATAGCCTTCCCGTTTTCCAACAGTTTTGCGCTTAAAAGGGCTGAAGGTGGAAAACAAGGTTCTTATATGGCTTTATACAGTATTGCATTTTCCATAGGCCATATTTTTGGTCATAATTCAGGGATGCAATTAATAGGAAGGTTTGGTTACGATCTCACCTGGAATGTGATGATCGTTCTAAGTGTGATCTCCTGTGCGCTGCTCGTTTACGTTCTTTTCCTTGTAAAAAAAGAGAAAGAAACCCCGGCGGTTAATTATTATAATACTTAGAACTACCAAGGTATTGTTTCACAAGGCTGTTGTATTCCGGACTCATTTTTAAGTCCAGCGTTCCCGGGATCTCATATAAGGATTCCATATCATCATAACCGGTCTTTAAAAGGTCTTCCAGGTACAGCAAAGCGGTATAATAATCTCCGTCCTGCGCGCTTAAAGAAATGATATTCCTGTAACCTTCAGAGTCCTCTTTATCAAAGATGGTTTGAAGGATCGCGGTGAAAACCATTGGATCTATAGAAGCATTGGCTTTTTGAAGATCAAGAAATGCATTTTTAGCCAGGTCGCGCAACTGACCTTCCAAACGGTGGGCCATCTCGGCCTCTGCAATATTATTACCTACCTGGAGGTCCTGCAGCTCTTTAATTTGCTGGCTCCACCATCCCAGATTCTCAAAATTTGCTGAGGAAACATCTTCATTAAAAAAGTAATAATAACGCTCCAGCAGGTCTGCCTCCTTTGCTGCCGCATTGGTAAAATCACGGTATTGATTTTTATACAGGCGTTCCTTGCGCAATTCTTTCATTTTTTCTTTGAGCATAGAACTTTTTCCATATAATGAATATTTGCGATCCATTATTTCAAGTAATTCATTCGCTTTATAGAACTGCATAGCACGAAGTAATCCTTCGGCTGTTTCAAGTTCAGCCTGAAATAAACCTTCAACCATCGCCAGGTCCTTCGGCCTGTGGCCTTTGGCCATTGCTCCCATGGTCAATGTACCTATGGCGTTATTTAAAACTTCTGCAGGAGGCCATTCCCCACCGCCATCATAGGGATAAAATTCGCTTTGAAGTTTAGCTCGATTGAGGAATTGAACCGTTTCCTCTACGGCATTAAACTTATGATCCCTGTAGCCGGCCATTCCAAGAAAATAAAATTTAGCCTGGTTATTAATATAATCAACATTTACCCATGCATCTCCAATAGCCAAAACCCCTTTTACAATGGGAAACACTGTAGGCATAACACTCGCCACCCTGGCACCTTCAGCAAATCCAGCTGTATAAACCATATTATTATCTATGGGAAAATAGTTGAAAACGGTATTCATCAACCGGGTGCCAATTTTCACATTATTGAGCAGGGTTTCTTTTTCCCCTATGTTATTGGAAGCTGCAATAATATATCCCTGCTCCTCTGCCGCCTGTCTAAATAATTGGGTAGCCCTGCTGCCCCGCCCGTTGGTGTCAAAAACAAAGATCACCGGCCAGGTTTTACCAGGGGTAAAAGCAGTAGGCAAATAAATTGAATAAGTTTCAGCGATACTATCATTTATAGATAGAGTATCTATCACTACTCCTTTTCTTAAGGTAAGTTCCTGTGAAAACCCTGCCTGAAGACCACATAATACCAATACTAATATTAATTTTTTCACGATCCTTGAGTGTTTGGATTATCTAAAGTTAGTATTTTAACTACATATAAAAAAAGCTTCCCCAAAGAGGAAGCCCAATATTTGATATGGAAATAGAAAATAATTTATTTTCTAATCCGTTGCAATTTCATTTTTCTGGAATTTGCGAAGAATAGTCTCGCAAGAACAGAAATGACCAGAATATCGGCAAAGATCAGGAAAGTGATCCTTACAAATTCAATTCCTTTAAAATGCAGACCTGCAAAGCCTATCAATCCTGTTAAACCGGTTAATATTAAAAATAGTATAGTATAATTTTTCATGGCGTTTTGTTTTATATCTCAAAGATACTTTTCCACTAGTCGCACAATTATTAAAATAATTACAATTGATTAAATTTTAACCTGAAAAATAAATTTGCTTGAAAAATTGTTAAGGGTTTTATTAATTTCCGAAGAAATGTTAAATCTGAATTTCCCCTAAATCAGAGTGCACCGTCATTTAAAAATAAAGCACTATCTTCGCGGCCGGTTGCCATCTTCTCCAAAAGGCAACAATTTACACATAGACTGCCCGCGATAACATACTTTTGGGCAGCAGATATAATTAATACATGACATTTAACGACTTAGATTTAACTGAACCCTTGCAAAAAGCGGTTCAAAAAGCAGGATATACAATTCCCACCCCAATACAGGCACGCTCAATTCCGGCTATACTTAGCGGGAGGGATATTTTAGGATGTGCGCAAACCGGAACCGGTAAAACCGCAGCATTTTCAATACCAACAATACAATTACTAAGCCTTGGCATAAACGGGAAAGGCGGAAAATCCCCTATAAAAAGTTTAATTCTTACCCCTACCAGGGAACTGGCAATTCAAATAGGTGAAAGCCTTGCCGAATACGGGGCCTTTAGTCCTCTTAAGCATTTAGTGATCTTTGGAGGAGTACCTCAACACTCCCAGGTGCAGGCATTGCGCAACGGGGTTGATATCCTTGTCGCTACTCCGGGAAGACTTCTGGACCTTATGGACCAGGGGTATATTTCCCTTTCCCAGATCGAGATCTTTACCCTGGATGAAGCAGACAGGATGCTGGATATGGGATTTGTACACGATGTAAAAAAAGTGATCAAAAAGATCCCGGTAAAAAGGCAAACCCTTTTCTTTTCGGCAACCATGCCAGAGGTAATCCTTGACCTTGCCAACAGTATTTTGACCAATCCATTAAAAGTTGAGGTTACCCCGGTTTCTTCAACAGCCGAATTAATACAACAGGAAGTTTATTTTATAGACAAGAACAATAAGAAGAATTTACTAATAGATCTTCTTGAAAAATCTGATGCAGACAGGGTTTTGGTTTTTACCAGAACCAAGCACGGCGCAAACAAGGTTGTAAAGGATATGATAAAAGCGGGAATAAAGAGTGAAGCAATTCACGGAAATAAAACCCAGAATGCAAGACAAAAGGCCTTGTCAAATTTCAAAAATAAAACTACAAGGGTGCTTGTGGCAACAGATATTGCAGCAAGAGGAATAGATATAGATGAGCTCGCGCTTGTTATTAATTACGAGATCCCGAATATTGCAGAAACCTATGTACACCGTATAGGAAGAACCGGCCGGGCAGGAGCCAGTGGTAAAGCGATCTCTTTTTCAGATTATGAGGAGAAATCCTATATAAGGGATATTCAGAAATTAATAGGTCTCACGATTCCTGTGGTAGACAAACATGATTATCCCATGGAATTCTTTGAAATTCCTGAGAAAAAACCTCAGCAAAGAAGACCCTCCAGAAATGGCAACTCCAAACCCGCTCCCAAAAAGACCGGTCAGGGAATTGCTTCAAACCGAAACCGTTTTGGAAGACAGGGAAATAAATAAGGGGCATTCAGAAAATTATTTCGGGGATTACCGGGATTTTTGGTGGAATAAGGCTTTCCTGGATATGACCGCACAGCGGCTTGATCTGGGAAAGCAGGATTCCATGCTGGATGTGGGTTGCGGCAATGGCCATTGGACCAGGACACTGGCGCCCTATTTAAAACCGGGAACAAAAATTACCGCTGTAGACAGCGACCCGCGTTGGTTTCAGGAAAATAGGGAACTATCCCATTTCCTGGAAAGCACGGGTAAAGATTTTACGCTTCTGGAAGGAGATGCCCAGGAACTTCCTTTTCCTGACAACAGTTTTGACCTTGTAACCTGCCAGACGGTATTAATACATGTCCCTAATCCTTCAAAAGCGATAAAGGAAATGAAAAGGGTTCTCAAACCTGGTGGTACCTTGCTATGTGTTGAACCCAATAATATTGTTCAAAGCCTTATAAAAACGTCCCTTACCAAAAATGAATCTATAGAGGAAACCCTGGATCATATAAAATACCGCCTTATTATAGAAAAAGGCAAAAGGAAAATGGGAAGAGGCGATAATTCCCTTGGAGATCTTCTTCCGGGAATGTTTGCTGAAGAAGGATTGAAGGATATTGAAGTGCGTCTTTCAGATAAGGCTATAGCCATGTATCCTCCTTATGATAATGAGGAGCAGGTTGCAACTTTAAAACAATGGATGAAAGGAAGTTCCTGGAAATCCAGTACCCAGAAAGATATAGATTTCTTTAGTGCAGCCGGGGAAGAGTTCATGCCTTTCTACTTTGAATACCAGGAAAAATATTCTGGTAGTGATGAACATGTTATGGGCGCTTTGCAAAGGGAACAATACCATGCTGCTGGGGGCTCATTGATGTACCTCGTAAGCGGTACTAAACCCAATTAGTTGCATACCCTGCATTCTTCTTCAGTCTTAGTGTCGCCAACCAACACTCCCCTATCATTGAGTTTATAATCACAACAATTCACATAACCCTGCTGGATCAATTTTCTACCCCGCTGAATTCGGGATTTTGCTCCCGAAAGGGAGATACCCAATTTTTTTGCAACCTCACTTTGTTTAAGCCCCTTTATCTCTCCAAGCATAACCGCTTCCTTATATTTTTTGGGTAACTTTTTTATAATTGGTAAAAGGCAGTCTTCAGCAGAATGGGCAGGTTTTTCTTCATTTTCTTCTGAAGGATCCACCGGGAGTGTGAGCTTATTCCTCCGGTAATGATCGGCCAGGGTATTGTCTCCAATTCTGTACAACCAGGATCGCAGCTTTTCATCGGCCTTTAATTCTGAAATATTAAGATGGACCTTTATAAAAGTCTCATGCAGGATATCCTCGGCCAGGACATTATCTCCGGTCTTTTTCACCAGATATCCCAGCAATTCACCCGAATATTTATCCCATATTTCTTTGGTTTCCATAGTTATAAAAATACAAAAAGCCTCCAACTCTTAGATTGAAGGCTTTTACATTTAACAGTTACATCCTGTGCATTCGCAGGAGGAACAGCTGCAGTTTTTACATTGTCCTTCCCCGCAAGCGGTACAAGTACATGAGCAATCTCTATAATTTTTCATAACAGTAGAATTTAGTTATTATCTATATATAAGACGGGAAAATTGAGAAAAGGACGCAGAATTAAACAATTAATTTAATACAACACATCTTCCGCGGCAACTTTTACAAATATGGGGCAGGCTATTTATAAGAATTATAAAAAATAATTTTACAATTCTCAGGCCCGTGGTTTTACGGGAGCCTGCTCCACAACATTGGAAAGAACTATATGGGTCCTGGTTTCTCCATAGGTGATGAGCTTATCTATAAATACTTCCAAATGCGCCTGATCATAAAGAACCACTTCCAGGATAATATTTTCATTACCCGTGATACGGTAACAGTTGATCACCTCCCTGAATTCTCCCACCTTATCAAGAAATGGTTTTAGCCGCCCCATAAAAACTTTAAGAGTAATAATCGCTTTTAACTGGTGTCCTGTTTTATTGTAAGACACCTGTACCTTATATCCTTTGATGATCCCTTTGTCTTCCATTTTCTTAACCCTCTCTGCTACTGCGGGAGAAGTAAGACCAACCTTTCGGCCAATTTCAGAAAAAGACATCCGGGCATTTTGCTGAAGGGCTTGGAGTATTTTCCAGTTTAAACTATCTAAAGGCATAATTTAAAGTTTTAATCAGATTTACTTTAATTTTTAAAGTAAATATACTATATCGATTTAAAAGTTCAAGCATACATGGCTTAATTCACGGTAATTTTACTAGGAATTCCTGATTAAGGAAAGGACAGAATTCTATGGAACCTTCTAATTTTACGCAACTTGCAATTTACCGAAAGGCATTGGAGATATTTAATGTTTCCAGGGGTGTTGCCTGTGCGTTAAGTGACAATAAGCATGTTCTGGAAATGGGTTATTCCGCAGATCTGAATCAACGGGTAGCAGGCGAAATAGTTTCAGATTCCCTTAGATTGATGCCGGAACTGGCGGCGATCCAAAATTCCACCAATAGTATTGTTCGATTAAGAAGAGCGAGAAAAATAAGAAGATCTGCCCAACAAATTCTCGCTAAATGCAAAAGGATTGAATACAGCGGAGTAAGGGAGAAAGAATTTTTAAACCTCCTTATAAAAGAACTACGGCTATTTGACCGGTTATTCCTGGATTGGCTTAACAACCTTCAGTTGAGGCACAATAGAAATTAAACTTCCATTGGCACTAAAAAGGCCAGTCTCACCCCTTCAATAAACATACTCGTTCCAATAATAGCGATGATCAAACCCATGATCTTCTCTATCACTATTATTTTGTTCTTCCCAATATAACGCACCAAATATTCACTGGATATAAATGCCAGGTGATTGAGGTACATGATAAGGGCAAACATTACAATGATTATCACCAATTGAATATAATTGGCATTGGTCACATAGTTCATCGCGGTAACAATGGTCCCGGGACCTGCAAGAATAGGAATAGCGAGGGGGGAAATGGAAATCCCTTCATTAAAATTGATCTCTGTCTGGTTATCAATACTGGATTCCTGGGCGCGAATCATTTCAAATCCCACGAAGAAAATCAGGATCCCACCGGTGATCTTAAAGGCTGGGATAGTGATCCCGAAAAGATCAAAAATATATTTCCCCAGAATAATGAATCCGGTAACAATAATAAAGGCCGTAAATGTAGCCTTGCGGGAGATCTTTTTCTTGGTTTTACCATCTGCGGCCTTGGTCAGGCTCAGGAAAATTGGAATATTTCCCGGCGGACTATTGATCGCGAAAAACGCGGTAAAAACACCTATGGCAAACAACCACAGATTCTCCATAGAATTGATCTTTTATTAATCGGCGAAGTTAAAGTTTAAATTTTAATCCTTTAGATTAATAATCTATATTTTAAAAACACCTCCCAAAGCGGCAAATTGCCCGGGAGAAAAAGCTCCCGGGTTCAAAGGAAAATTTAAATCTTCAATCCAATTACATATTTCTTCTGTACTGTCCTCCTACCTCAAACATAGCATTGGTGATCTGGCCCAGGGAACACACTTTTGTCGCCTCCATCAAAACCTCGAATATGTTTTCGTTTTTGATAGCGGCTTTTCTTATTTTCTCCAGAGCATTCTCAGCTTTATCTTCTTTAGCCTTATGTAAATTTTGCAGCGTGGTTATCTGGAATTGTTTTTCTTCTTCGGTTGCGCGAATAACTTCTCCCGGAGTTACCGTTGGGGAACCAGTAGAACTCAGGAAAGTATTTACCCCGATGATAGGGAATTCCCCATTGTGTTTTAAGGTTTCATAATAAAGGCTTTCTTCCTGGATCTTGCTGCGCTGGTACATAGTTTCCATTGCCCCAAGAACTCCTCCCCTTTCTGTGATCCTGTCAAATTCCAGAAGTACCGCCTCTTCAACAAGGTCGGTAAGTTCTTCTATTATAAATGCCCCTTGAATTGGATTCTCATTTTTGGTAAGCCCCAATTCCTTATTAATGATCAACTGGATAGCCATTGCCCTTCTTACCGAAGCCTCTGTAGGGGTTGTTATTGCCTCATCATACGCATTTGTATGAAGGGAGTTGCAATTGTCATAAATGGCATACAGCGCCTGTAAAGTAGTCCTGATGTCATTGAAATCTATTTCCTGTGCATGCAGGGAGCGCCCTGATGTCTGGATATGATACTTAAGCATCTGGGCACGCGAGTTGGCCCCGTATTTATATTTTAAAGCTTTTGCCCAGATCTTTCTGGCAACCCGGCCAATTACCGCATATTCGGGATCGATCCCGTTTGAGAAGAAAAAGGAAAGATTTGGACCAAAATCGTTGATATCCATTCCCCGGCTCAAATAGTATTCTACATAGGTAAAACCATTTGCGAGCGTAAGAGCCAGCTGGGTTACAGGGTTTGCCCCCGCTTCCGCGATATGATATCCCGAAATTGAAACAGAATAGAAATTACGCACCTGCTTTTCAATAAAATATTCCTGTACATCTCCCATTAACCTTAGGGCAAATTCGGTAGAAAAAATACAGGTATTCTGGGCCTGATCTTCCTTTAATATATCTGCCTGCACAGTTCCCCTTACTACTTTAAGGGTATGTTTTTTTATTTTCGCATAGACATCTGCGGGAAGTACCTCATCTCCGGTTACTCCAAGCAGCATAAGCCCCAGGCCGTTATTCCCTTCAGGAAGATTTCCCTGGTATTTTGGACGATCGGCTTTTTTAGCTTTAAAGATCTTTTCGATCTTTTCCTCAACCTCTTTTTCAAGTCCGTGTTCCTGAATGTACTTTTCACATTGTTGATCAATAGCTGCATTCATAAAAAACCCAAGCAACATGGGCGCAGGACCATTAATGGTCATACTTACCGATGTAAAAGCATCGGCCAGGTCAAAACCTGAATATAGTTTTTTTGCATCATCAAGACAACAAATTGAAACTCCCGCATTCCCTATCTTTCCGTAAATATCGGGGCGATGATCAGGGTCGTTCCCGTAAAGGGTAACCGAATCAAAAGCGGTAGAAAGCCTTTTGGCCGGTAATCCCATACTCACATAATGAAAACGGCGGTTGGTCCTTTCGGGTCCACCTTCACCTGCAAACATACGGGTGGGGTCTTCCCCCGCTCTTTTAAAAGGATATAATCCCGCGGTATAAGGAAATTCTCCAGGCACATTTTCCTGCAGACACCAGCGTAAAATATCACCCCAGGCCTGATATTTAGGAAGGGCTATTTTTGGAATTTGTGTATGGGATAAAGACTCGGTATGGGTATCTATATTTATTTCTTTGTCCCGCACCATAAAGGAATAAACGGGCTCCTTGTATTTATTGACCTTTTCATCCCATCCTGTGATAATTTCCCAGTTATATGCATCGAGATCCATTTTCACTTTTTCAAACTGATCATAGAGCAATTTGCGGAATGGGGCTTCATCATCCTGAAGATCACTTACTACATCCTCATCCAATCCGGTTTTTGTGAGTTCAGGTTTAATGCCTGTAATGGATTCAATGGTTTTGTATATCCCGTATAATTTTTGAGCAACCTCTACCTGAGAATTGGCTTTTTGATCATAGCTCCTGTTATTTTCTGAAATTTCTGAAAGGTAACGGGTTCTGCTTGGCGGAATAATGAAGATCTTTTCACTTTTATCATCAAGTGCTTCGAAAGAGGAGTTTAAAGCTGAATTGGTTTTCTCATCGATCTTGTTCATCAACTGCCTGTAAAGGGTGTTCATCCCGGGATCGTTGAATTGGGACGCGATTGTTCCATATACCGGAAGGCTCTCTGGATCTTCGTGCCATAAACCGTGGTTGCGCTGAAATTGCTTTTTCACATCCCGCAGCGCATCAAGCGACCCGCGTTTATCAAATTTATTGATGGCCACAATATCAGCAAAATCAAGCATATCGATCTTTTCCAACTGGGTGGCAGCACCAAATTCCGGCGTCATTACGTATAGTGATGCATCTGAATGTTCAATGATCTCTGTATCGCTTTGTCCAATTCCGGAGGTTTCAAGAACAATAAGGTCATATTTAGCCGCTTTTAAAACATCTACCGCTTCAGCAACATATTTGGACAAGGCAAGATTGGATTGTCTTGTGGCAAGGGATCGCATATAAACGCGGGGATTATTGATCGCGTTCATGCGTATCCTGTCACCTAAAAGGGCTCCGCCTGTTTTTCTTTTGGAAGGATCAACAGATATTATCCCAATGGTCTTCTCGGGAAAGTCAACAAGGAATCTTCTTACAAGTTCATCAACCAACGAAGATTTACCTGCTCCTCCCGTTCCGGTGATCCCAAGAACGGGGATCGTGGATTCTCCATTGGATCCAAAGGTAAATACCTTATGGAAATCTTCGGGCCTGTTCTCGGCCAAAGAAATTAAGCGGGCAATTGTATTTACATCCTTTTGGCCAACAAGTTTTTCGGCTTCTTTTTCATTTTTTAGCGGAGGAGTTGGGGTATCGGCAGTTTTTACCAGGTCATTGATCATTCCCTGCAGGCCCATTTCCCTCCCGTCATCTGGCGCATAGATACGGGTAATCCCGTAATCCATAAGCTCTTTAATCTCTTCCGGCAGTATAACTCCGCCCCCGCCACCAAAGATCTTAATATGGCCTGCACCTTTTTCCTGGAGCAGGTCATACATATATTTAAAATACTCATTATGTCCCCCCTGGTAAGAAGTCATCGCGATTGCATTCGCATCTTCCTGTATGGCGCAATTCACCACTTCTTCTACGCTGCGGTCATGGCCAAGGTGTATCACTTCCACCCCGGTTGACTGGATAATGCGGCGCATTATATTGATCGCAGCATCATGCCCGTCAAAAAGAGAGGCGGCTGTTACTATTCTTACTTTATTTATGGGTTTATAAGGAGCTTGTACTTCCATGGGTATTTTTCTCTGAATTTTGGAGTGGCAATTTACGAAATTCTCAAAAACCCCAGCCATAATGTGCGGAACTTAAAATTTGCGAAGATTTCTTTTTAATGTTTTCCAAAATGGCCAATTTAAGCAACCTTTAATGTGTCAAAATCTAACTATAACCAATCCTAATTAAAAATTCAAAACAACTTTTAAACTAATTGACCGTACATTTGGAAATATTCTGGTATGAAATTAGCATTAGTTTGTATGTAAATAATAAATTGGCCCCTTGTTCCCCGGCCGAAAAACACTTTTATTGAAAATTTAAAAAAATCCCCTATGAAAAAATTACTACTCTTATTATTGATCCCCGTATTTTTTGGATGTGCAGAACTTCAGGATATTGCCGGACAAATGCCAAATGGCGGTTACGGTGTCTCAGATGCCGAAATTGGTTCAGGCTTGCGCCAGGCCCTCGATTTTGGCATTGACAAACAGGTAACCAAACTCACCCAGCAGGATGGGTTTTTTAAGAATGAACTGGTGCGTATTGGTTTACCTGCAGAACTTCAAAAAGTGGACAAAACCTTGCGGGATGTGGGACTTAGCTCTCTGGCCGATGAAGGTTTAAAAGTATTGAACCGCGCTGCTGAAGATGCCGTGAAAGAAGCAACTCCAATTTTTGTTACAGCCGTAAAGGAAATCACTTTTACCGATGCAAGAAATATTCTTCTTGGAAATGACGTTGCAGCGACTACCTACCTCACCCAAAAAACAAGCACCCCATTATATGGGAAATTTAATCCCGTGATTCAAAATTCCCTGGATAAAGTGGGAGCAACTGAAGTATGGACCAATATTATAAACCGGTATAATGCGCTGCCGCTTACATCAAAAGTAAACCCTGATCTTGCCGATTATGTTACCAACGAGGCTTTAAAAGGAGTTTTCACGATGATAGCTATAGAAGAGAAGGAGATAAGAAATAATTTTGCTGCCCGTTCTACGGCCCTATTAAAGCGCGTTTTTTCCCTTCAGGACTAACTTTAACATTAACTTCTGAGTTTCAAGGGGTTTCCCTTCATTTTTTAACCTCCTTTTAATAATTAGCGGAAAGAAGACTGGGTATTTTTGTATCAAAATAAAATGTGATGTTTGGATTCTTATTTCGAAATGAAGGGGATCGCTTAAGCCACAAATATACCCAGTTGATGAATCGTGCCTTTAATCTGGCACCTGTGGATAAAGAAAAGAGCGATAAACTAAATGCAAGGGCACAAAGAATACTGAAACAGTTGAAACGAATGCACTATAAGGAACTGGATAATTGTTTCTGAAATTGCTTAAAATATTCAATTGCACCTAACAGTCGGGAACCATACCAACTGAAATATTCGCCATCGGTATAGGCTATAGGACCCAAAAACCTTTCTTCTATTTCCTTTTTATGTTTCTCCTTAAAAGGGAATGGTTCTGAGGACAGCAAAACCAGATCTACTCCGGCCGGGTTTAATTCCTCAAGGTCTATAACAGAATAGCGTTCTTCGCGGTCGCTGAAGGCATTTTCCCAGCCGTTGAGCTCCAGAAGGGAGTTGATAAAAGTATTGCTTCCCGCTACCATCCAGGGCTTTCGCCAAATAAAATAAGCAACCTTTAATTTTTGTGGGGGTGATCTTCTGAAATCACTTATTTTTTGCTGAATATTATTTACAAGGCTTGCCGCTGTTTCAATCTTATTGAACAGCACTCCATACATTACAATAAGTTCCAGGGCATCCTGGATCTTTATAACATCAGAAACATGCACCGGCGCTATTTTTTCCAGCTCCTGTACCATTTCCCGAGTATTCTCCTCCTTATTGCATAAGATGATATCTGGCTGCAGCTCCTTTATCCTTTCAAATTTTACTTCTTTGGTGCCGCCTACAATTGTTTTTGTTATAAGCAAATGCCGCGGGTGTACACAAAATTTTGTGATCCCAACCAGATTCTCTTCCAAACCAAGGTCCACCAAAAGTTCTGTTTGTGAAGGCACCAGTGAAACAATACGCAGGAGCGGCCTATCAATAATGATCTCACGCTGCAACTGGTCCCTGATGATCATAGGATTCAGGTTTAAAAGTTCTTGATCTGTTCTGCCATTTCGCGTTGTAAAACTTCAGCTTTGGCGGCTGCGATCTGGGCAAAATTGGAAGTTTCAGAAGCATATATTATCCCTCTGGATGAATTTACCAGCAACCCGATATCCTTCGTCATTCCGTATTTACAAACCTCTTCCAGACTTCCCCCTTGGGCTCCCACTCCGGGAACCAATAAAAAACTATCGGGAATGATCTTTCTTATTTCGGCAAGGTATTCGGCTTTAGTAGCCCCAACCACATACATAAGCCTGTGGGCATTTTCCCAGGTGCGGGAAACTTTGAGGACTTTTTTATAGAGTTGGGTACCCCCGGTCTCCAGGGTTTGAAAATCAAATGCCCCTTCATTGGAGGTAAGCGCGAGCAAAATGGCATGTTTATCTCTAAATTGAAGAAAAGGTTCTACCGAATCTTTTCCCATATAGGGTGCAACAGTAATAGAATCAAACCCCATTTCCTGAAGGAAACCCTTTGCATACATAGAGGAGGTATTACCAATATCCCCCCGCTTTGCATCGGCGATGGTAAACATTTCCGGATAGTTCTCGTTCAAATAATCTATGGTTCTGGAAAGGGATTTCCAGCCCTTCATTCCGCAGGCTTCATAAAAGGCCGTATTGGGCTTATAAGCCACCGCAAATTGATGGGTGGCATCTATTATGGCTTTATTAAAACTGAAGATTGGATCTTCTTCTGAAAGCAAATAGGTGGGGATTTTCTCCAGATCTGTGTCCAGCCCAATGCATAAAAAAGAATTTTTCTTTCGTATTTGAGCAATGAGGTCCTGAGTGGTCATAAGTGGATTTTTAAAAAGTGGAGGAAAGATAGTATATAAAAAAAATTCCCGCAAAACCTGCGGGAATTTTAAGATCCTTATTTAGAAAACATCGCTGTTCTCCCTGAGTTTCCTGGTATTTTCTACCAGAGATAGTTCGTCTATTATTTTTTGGATATCCCCGTTTATGATATTGGAAAGATCATATAAGGTAAGATTTATCCTGTGATCTGTTACCCTTCCCTGTGAGTAATTGTACGTTCTGATCTTGGCACTACGGTCACCACTGGAAACCATGGAATTTCGCTTTGCGGAATCAAGTTCCATTTGTTTTGCGAGTTCCTGCTCATATAACCTGGATCGAAGTACCCTGAATGCTTTCTCCTTATTCTTATGCTGAGATTTTTGATCCTGGCACTGCGCAACCAAGCCGGTAGGTATGTGGGTTAAACGTACTGCAGAATAAGTGGTGTTTACAGATTGCCCTCCGGGTCCCGAAGAACAGAAAAAATCTATCCTTACATCTTTAGGATTTATCTCTACGTCAAATTCTTCGGCTTCCGGCAAAACCATCACCGTTGCGGCCGAAGTATGCACCCTTCCCTGGGTTTCAGTTTGTGGAACCCGCTGCACCCGGTGAACTCCGGCTTCAAATTTTAAGGTACCATATACATCTTCACCGGTTACTTCAAAGATCATTTCCTTGAATCCGCCGCTGGTGCCTTCGTTATAATCTACAATTGTAGTTTTCCAGCCCTTGCTTTCGCAATACTTAGTATACATTTTATAAAGGTCTCCCGCAAAAATACTTGCTTCATCTCCCCCGGTACCCGCACGAATTTCCATCACCACGTTCTTGGCGTCTTCAGGATCTTTGGGTACAAGCATTATTCTTATCTTATCTTCCAGTGCCGCCAATGCATCTTTTGATTCATCCAACTGCATTTTGGCCATCTCGGTCATTTCAGGATCGCTCCCGTCCTGTATCATCTCCTGGGCCTCGGCAATATTATCTGTTAACTCAATATAACGGTCGCGCACATCCATAAGCCCCTTTAAATCCTTATATTCTTTATTCAATTCAATATAACGCTTCTGGTCTGAAATTACCTCCGGTTGGATGATAAGATCATTAACCTCGTCAAAGCGTTGCTTCACAATATTCAGCTTCTCAATCATAAATTTTAAGACGATTTTTCAGCACAAATTTACAATAATTAACGGGATTTAAAATAAGCTGAAATTTCAGTTTTACCTCTACGATGTCCCGGTGCTAAAACGGCAGCTAAGAAACTAAATACTTGGGCTATTTCTTTGGCCCCGGTTAATTTCAGATAAAGAGCATTTACTTTAATTGGCAACCTGTAATTTTTAATTTTAAACCTCACAAAACGGGTGTTATTTTAAACGTATTTGATAAATAAAATGTAGCTTTGAGAAGGATGTAAACCTATGACAGCAAGGCTCAAACCGGTGTTTTATTTTTACAGAAGATTTCTTCTGCCATCTTTGCTATTTAATTTTTTGCTCATTTTTTTGGAGCAATCCTTTGCCGTTAGTTTTGCGCTGAAAATTCTGTTTTTTGGGTTGTTGTTATTTGTGTATCTCTACACGAAACAGAAAAACAAACTCATCTTTTACCAGAACCTTTCCATAAGTACCCCTTACCTTTTTGGGATTAGTTTTTTAATGGATATTTCGCTGCTTGCTATAACCTATATATTGATTGGGTATGCTACTTGAACTTGATAATGTAGAGCTAAGTTTCTCTGATGGTTTGCTTTTAAATGGAATTTATTTAAAAGCCGAAACGGGAAAGATCACCGGGATTCTGGGGCCAAATGGGTGCGGGAAAAGCAGTTTGCTCCAAATTTTATTCGGGAGCCTTAACCCGGAACACCGGCTGGTGAGGATAGATGGAAAACCCTTTTTAAAACCATTATATACCTATGGGGTTGTAAAATATCTACCTCAAAACAATTTTATTCCCACCCATTTGAAAATAAGCAGGGTGTTTAAATTTTACGAGGTTCCCTGGGAAGATTTTATTAAGGATTTTGAGAATTTTGCCGATTTTAAAAACGCAACCGTCAAAGAAGTATCCGGAGGGGAACGCCGACTTATGGAAGCCTATCTTATCATAAAAAGCAAGGCGCAGTTAATACTTCTGGATGAACCCTTTACTCATCTGTCCCCGGTTTATATAGAGAAATTCACAAAAATCCTTAGAAAAGAAGCAAAGAGTAAGGCAATAATAATGACAGATCATTTATACCATCATATAATTGAGGTGGCAGATGAACTTTATTTTTTAACCAATGGCTGCACCCAACTTATAAAGGACCCGGCAGAATTGGAGAACCTGAGATATCTTAACCTGGGCACACTGTAGGCATCAGGTTTCATTCTAACTTTGCCTTGATTTCAAAAAACAACCTAATAAACAAATTCCCCGAATTCGCTTTTGATGGTAAGTTTTTTAATATCGGCAGCTTCTACTCTTCCTATGATCTTGGCTTCGACATTAAAAGAGCGGGATATCTGAATGATCTGGTCGGCAATGGTTTCATCTACATATAATTCCATGCGGTGTCCCATATTAAAAACCTGGTACATTTCTTTCCATTCGGTCTTGCTCTCTTCCTGAATGAGTTTAAACAATGGCGGTACCGTGAACATATTATCCTTTATCACGTGCATGTGGTCAATAAAATGAAGCACCTTGGTTTGGGCGCCTCCACTGCAATGAACCATCCCGTGAATTTCCTTATTGCTGAATTGTGACAGGATCTTCTTTATTACAGGCGCATAGGTACGCGTGGGTGAAAGCACCAGTTTTCCCGCGTCCAGCGGGGAATGCTCTATAGCATCTGTGAGCGATTTGGTTCCTGAATAAATGAGTTCTTCAGGAATACTGCTGTCAAAACTTTCAGGATATTTTTCAGCAAGGATCCTGGAGAACACATCATGCCGGGCAGAGGTAAGGCCATTACTGCCCATCCCACCATTATATTCTTTTTCATAGGAAGCCTGCCCAAAGGAGGCAAGACCTATGATCACATTTCCCGGTTTTATATTGGCATTATTAATAACATCATTTCTCCACATTCTCGCTGTAACTGTAGAATCTACAATAATGGTGCGTACGAGGTCACCAACATCTGCGGTTTCTCCTCCCGTGGAATGGATTTCAACTCCAAACTCTTTAAGATCTGCAATAAGCTCTTCAGTCCCGTTAATAATGGCAGAGATCACTTCGCCTGGAATTAAGTTCTTGTTACGCCCAATGGTTGATGAAAGCAAAATATTATCTGTAGCTCCCACGCACAGCAGGTCGTCTATATTCATAATTAGAGCATCCTGCGCAATTCCCTTCCATACCGAAATATCACCGGTTTCCTTCCAGTACATATAAGCAAGGGATGATTTTGTTCCCGCACCATCTGCATGCATTATAAGGCAATAATCCTCGTCACCAGTAAGATAATCTGGAACTATCTTGCAAAAGGCCTGTGGAAATAAACCTTTGTCAACATTTTTAATTGCGTTGTGAACGTCTTCTTTTCCTGCAGATACCCCTCTGCCGGCGTATCTTTTGCTTATTTCCTGACTCATGGAATGGTTTCTTTATAAGTATTCAAAGATACATGCTTTTGATTTTCTGAAAAGCAGGTGGAATTCTTTATTTATGGTTATTTCATTTAAAAAAACCAAATTCCTGTCGGCCCTTAAAAGTAAAACCCCGCCGGGGCGGGGTTTTTAGTTGTTTAATTATCTGGTGAACAATAATTCCCTGTATTTGGTCAATGGCCAGATCTCATCATCTACCACCAATTCCAGTTTATCACAATGGTATCGTATGGTATCAAAGAATGGTTTAACATTATCACAGTAAGCATCTGCACGGTCCTGTGCGTTTACTATTTTATTGGCCTTTTTACGGGCATCGATCATACTGGTAACATCAGAATTGATACGTTCTATATGCATAGATATTTCCTTGATGATCTCCAGTTGTTCTTTGGAATGCTTGGTGAAATCTTCAGCAAAAATATCCTTTAACCCCTTCACATTCTTAATAAGGATGTTCTGGTATTTAATTGCAGTTGGAATAATATGGTTTCTGGCAATATCTCCCAGGATACGTCCCTCAATTTGAATACGCATGGAGTATTCTTCCAGCTCGATCTCGTGACGGGCTTCCACCTCTCTTTTGTTCATCACCTTCATTTCTTCAAAAAGCGCGATGGTCTTTTTGGAAATCTGGGCTCTTAAAGCCTGCGGAGTGGTTTTGTTATTGCTCAAACCTCTCTTTGCGGCTTCCACCTGCCAGGCTTCCCCATAACCGTCTCCCTCAAATCTTATCTTTTTGGAATCCTGGATATATTCTCTCAACACGTTAAAGATGGCATCATCTTTCTTCATCTTTTTATCCTTTATCAACGCGTCAACGCTCTTTTTAAAGTCGGTCAACTGCTTTGCAACAATGGTGTTCAAAACCGTCATTGGGTTAGCGCAGTTTGCCTGTGACCCTACCGCGCGGAATTCGAATTTATTCCCGGTAAAAGCAAAAGGTGATGTTCTGTTCCTGTCTGTATTATCAAGAAGGATCTCCGGGATCTTTCCAACAACATTCAATTTAAGATCTGTTTTTTCCTGCGGTGATAATTTTCCATCGGTTACCTTTTCAAGTTCATCCAGCACCGCGGTTAACTGACTTCCAATAAATGCCGAAATAATTGCCGGCGGAGCCTCATTGGCGCCCAAACGGTGATCATTGGCCGCACTGGCAATAGTAGCCCTTAACAATTCCTCGTGATCATGAACCGCTTTTATAGTGTTGATAAAGAAAGTTAAGAACTGAAGGTTCTTCATTGGAGTGCTTCCCGGGCTCAAAAGGTTTACACCTGTATTGGTACTTAAAGACCAGTTGTTGTGCTTCCCGCTTCCATTAATTCCCTGGAAAGGTTTTTCATGGAAAAGAACTTTGAAGTTATGTCTTTCAGCAACCTTATCCATCACATCCATTAAAAGAGAGTTATGATCTACGGCAAGATTGGCTTCTTCAAAAATAGGAGCAAGCTCAAATTGATTGGGAGCTACTTCATTATGACGGGTTTTCACCGGAATACCAAGAAGCATACATTCAATTTCCAGGTCTCTCATATAGGAAAGTACCCTTGATGGAATGGATCCAAAATAATGATCATCCAACTGCTGACCTTTAGCCGGGGAATGTCCCAACAAAGTTCTGCCCGATAATTGAAGGTCTGGTCTTGAAGCAAAAAGAGCCGAATCTATAAGGAAATATTCCTGTTCCCAGCCCAAAGTTGTTTCAACCCTGTTTACATTTTTATCAAAATATTTTGCAACTGCGGTGGCCGCGGTATCGATTGTTTGCAATGCGCGTAAAAGCGGCGTTTTATAATCCAGGGCCTCTCCTGTATAAGAAACATACACCGTTGGGATACATAAAGTAGTACCATATATAAATGCCGGAGATGTAGGATCCCAGGCGGTATAACCCCTAGCTTCAAATGTATTCCTTATTCCCCCGTGAGGAAAACTGGAAGCATCGGGTTCCTGTTGTACAAGCTGATTCCCTCCAAATTTCTCAATGGCAAGACCATCTCCTATAGTTTCAAAGAATGCATCGTGCTTCTCTGCAGTAGAACCTGTAAGCGGCTGAAACCAATGGGTATAATGGGTTGCACCTTTGGTAATTGCCCATTCCTTCATTCCGGTAGAAATATGATCGGCTACAACACGGGAAATTTTTAATCCGGAATTATTTGCTTCCATTACACTATTGAATGCTTCCTTGGTTAGGAATTGGCGCATTACAGCTTCGTTGAAAACATTTTTACCAAAAAGTTCAGATCTGCGATCTGTTTCATCAATTTTAACCGGTTTACGGTTAAGAGTCTCTTTTAATGCCTGAAATCTTAAAGTTGCCATGGATGTTTTTAAAGGGTTACCGCGCAAAAGTAATAAATTTTTAAACATACCCCCTAAAATTTAGGGGGTATTATATTAAAAATTACTTAAATAAGTTGCGCACCCCCTTAATTATTCCAAAAATGCCAGACTAATAAAGATTACATAAGGAATGAACAGAATTAATCCTTTATACCTGCTTAATATAAATCGCTGCGGAAGAAATGCCAGGGGTATAAGAATAAATGCAAACCCCAGCATCCAGAAAATATCTACATAGAGCAATTTTTCAGAAACCAGGTTAATTGGCTGAAGGATGGCGGTAATTCCCAGTACCGATGAGATATTAAAAATGTTGGAGCCAATGAGGTTCCCCAGGGAAAGTGCCTTTTCTCTTTTTAGCGCTGCAATTACCGAAGCGGCCAGCTCCGGCACACTGGTACCAATAGCTATAATAGTTACAGAAATTACCCGTTCACTTATTCCCAGCATTCCTGCAACATCTACCGCCCCACTTACCAGGAGCTCGGCCCCACCCCAAAGCGCAACCCCACCTATAAGAAGCCAGACCACAATTTTAAAGTTGGATGTTTTTTCCAGGGAGTCATCTACATCGGCCATATCAACTTTTACTTTTTTGGCCCGTCTTATTA
Organism: Gillisia sp.; assembly: GCA_039989915.1. GTDB lineage: Bacteria > Bacteroidota > Bacteroidia > Flavobacteriales > Flavobacteriaceae > Gillisia. The sequence continues at coordinate 397,605 of JBDXGW010000001.1, read as the reverse complement.
ATAAGAAGAGATATAACACCAGAGAAGCCACAAGAATAATCCCTTCTATTCTCGAGAGTACGCCGCCGCTTTTAAGCAAAAAATAAAGTGCGATGGAAAACAACATCATCACAGGCCAGTTGAACCTGTAAAAATCACGATCTACCACAAGAGGTGAAATAATAGCTGTAATTCCCAATACCAACCCGAGATTGGCAATATTGGAACCTATTACATTTCCCAGAGAAATATCAGAAAATCCGGAAAGGGCAGCCTGTAAGCTCACCAATAGTTCAGGAGCAGAAGTGGCAAAGGACACCACCGTTAAGCCAATAACCATTTTTGATAATTTCAGCTTAAAGGATAAACCAACAGATGATCTCACCAAAAATTCCCCACCCACTACCAGTAATGCCAATCCTATCAGGATAAATAAAATACTCATCTAATTTTTTTAGGGAACGAAGATAAGAAACATCTCAAAACTGGTGATTTCAAAATTTATAACGATAAAATTAGTTTTATAACTATTTTTATCGTTATATTCGTTCTTAGAAAATACTTTCAATAAAAATGGAAAAACTCACCAACAAAGAAGAAGAGATCATGCAAATCCTCTGGAAGCTGGAAAAAGCTTTTGTAAAAGAGGTATTGGCCGAGATCACAGATGAGAACCTGCACTATAATACGGTTTCAACTATTATAAGGAATATGGAGGAGAAGGGTTTTGTTGCCCATAAAGCCTTTGGAAAGACCCACCAGTATTTTCCAGTGATCTCAAAAGAAGAATACCGCAAACAATTTATGAATACTGCTTCAAAAAAGTTCTTTGATAATTCCTACAAGAACATGGTTTCCTTTTTTGCCAAAGAAGAAAAAATAACCGCAAAGGAACTCCGCGAGATCCTGGACCTCATCGAGAAAAAAGAATAGCATGGAAGCATTTCTTATTTACATTTTAAAAAGCGCCGGATTTCTAAGCATTTTTTATTTTGCTTACCTCCTTTTGCTCAAAAATGATACTTCTTTTGATTTGAACCGTAAATTTCTTTTGACCGGTTTATTTGCTGCTATTATACTTCCTTCTGTCTATTTTACCAAAAAAGTTGTTGTTGAGTCTACAGCTATTCCCATTGCAACTACAGATTATTCGGAAATAGCCATCCCAGCTTTGGACCAAGGAACTAACTGGTGGATTATTGCAGGGATTATTTATCTACTAGTGCTGTGTGTGCTATTGCTTCGGTTTATCTTCAGGCTTTATAGAATTATGAATATGATCTACTCTCTTCACAATCATTCGTCAGGAAAATTTACCTACGTTCATACTCCCGAAGAAATGAGTCCTTTTTCATTCTTTAATTATATAGTATTTAACCCCACTCTGCATACAAAAGAAGAACTGAACCTTATATTAACCCATGAGACCGTGCACTCCAGGCAACTGCATTCCCTGGATATTCTTTTAAGCAATCTTGTTTCCTGTTTTCTCTGGTTTAACCCGATATGCCGAGGCTACAAAAATTGCATCGCTCAAAATCTCGAATACATTGCAGACAGCAAGACGGTAGAAGAAATGCCATCAAAAAAAGAATATTTAAAAACTTTGGTAAAAGTTTCTTTTGGCCCTCTTCAACCCGCACTTACAAACTCCTTCTATAAATCATTCATTAAAAAAAGAATTCTTATGCTTCACAAAAACAAAACGGACCATTCTTCTTCCTGGAAATTTGCTTTGGTTTTTCCCGCGATACTCGCATTCATGCTGGTATTCAATATCCACACTCAAGTGTATGCCCAGGAAAAAACAAGTATTATTTCCTCGAATATGGAGGTATTTATAGATTTGGATAAAACCATTACCACGGAAGACCTTGAGGGATATACTGCCCTGATGGCGGAATATGATGTCATCCTTAAATTCAGCAACATCACCTATAATTCTGAAGGATTACTCACCAATATAACTGTAGAGTTCATAGATAAGAGCAATGTTTCCTCAGGCTCTGTTACCAAGAGCAATTCTGCCGGAATTGAACCTTTCAGGTACATATACAATACCGAAGAAGGAAGCAGATTTACCACTCCTAAAGCACACGCTCCTGTAAGCCCATCGGCCGCTTCAAAAAATGTAACAATGCAGGTTTTTAAAACCGTGGTGCGTGACAGCACTTCAACTTCCAGTACTAGTGGAGACAATCTTACGGAGCCGGTTTATGTTTTAAACGGTAAAGTGTTAAAGAGTGCATCTTCTGTAAAAGCTATGGATCCTAATAATATTAGCAGTATTAATGTATTAAAAGGACAATCTGCAGTTTCGCTATATGGTAAGCAAGCCAAAGACGGGGCAATTATTATTACCACAAAGAACCAAATAGATAGCACAGGATCCAAAAATTTCACATTTACCAACGCAATTAGCAGAATGCCGGATAGCCTTCAGTATAACCGTGCATATACCCTTAAGAGTGTACAATTTGGTAATGACAGTATCCCCGGCAAAACAAAAATTATCACCCCGGGGGATAAAACATTCTATCCGCAGGGCAACGCAACTGACAATAGGAGAAGCTTTATCATTACCAATAATAAAAGCGTTTATTACGATAAACCCCTAATTATAGTGGATGGTGAAGAAAAGCCCGCCGATTTCAATATGACCACACTGGATCCCTCCAATATAAATGCGATTAATATTATTAAAGGAGAATCGGCTGTGGAGAAATACGGGGAAAAAGCAAAAGGTGGAGTAGTTGAAATTAGCCTTAAGAAAAAGAAAAAGTAGAAAAAAATAAATGGTTGAAGGGCTCTCTTAATTTAAAGAGAGCTTTTTTTGAGGGGAGCCTCCATCTTTTTAATTTTCAATATCTTTGAGAGAACCAACTCCTCCCCTATGAAAAAAGGATTTTTTAAATTGCTTTCCAGGATCAATAAGAAAGTGCTGCCCAGTTATTCCAAAAAACAACTGGACCTGGCCAAAGCTTCTAAACTTCAACTGGCGGTAATAGGATGGAAATTATGGGTAACAAAAAATGCGCTGGATCAATAAATAAAAAGGGATTCAACATCAAAACCCCGCAGTTTGTTCCTTCCGTTCAGGTAAGAGATTTCAGTAAGAAAATTGCACTGCACAATTTCCCCGCCCATCTTTTTTATTAGGTTGCAGGCCGTTCTTGCAGTGCCTCCTGTGGCAAGCACATCATCGTGCAACAAGACCATCTCCCCCTTTTTGATGGCATCCTGGTGAATTTCAAGGGTGTCTTTTCCATACTCCAGTTCATACACTTCAGAAAATGTTTTATACGGCAGCTTTCCCGGTTTTCTTACCGGAACAAATCCGGCATTTAACCTTTGCGCCAGCAAGGTTCCAAAGAGAAACCCCCTGGATTCTATTCCTACAACTTTATCGATTTTTACATCCCCTACCATCTCCAGCAACCTGTCAACCGTTTCCCGCATTGCATCGGGATCCTGAAGCAGCGGAGTAATATCTTTAAAATTTATCCCCGGCTTGGGAAAATCCTGAATTTCGCGGATGTAATTCTCGATCTTTTTCATATCTGAAAGATAAAAAATCTAAGCTCAACCTTTTAGCTTATTCGCTCATTTTTTTATTGGCATTTAGCCAATTTTTTACTCCGGTAATTTTTTCAATGAGTCCTTCGGGACCTTTTTTAGTTTAACATTGAATAAACAGGGATTATAGACCTTCACAGGATTTTGAGCGGTATCTTCAATGACCTGAACCCCATGTTATTATTCAGGATTTTATTTTTTATCTTGCTCCTCCTTATTAAAAACCGAATTAACTTCAGAATAATTTTATGCAAACCAGATTTAAAAGAGTATTTCCCCTTTTCGTCATATTATTCAGTTTCCAGATCATTTTTTCACAGGAAAGCACACTTAGCGTAGAAAAGATCATGCAAGACCCTGCCTGGATGGGCACTTTTCCATCAAACATTCGCTGGAGTGAAGACAGCAAAACAATTTATTTTAATTACAATCTGGAAAAGGACCCTTCAGATTCCCTTTATAAGATCCACCTGAATTCCGGGGATAAAATCGTAAAAGTTTCCCGCGAGGAACAAAATAACCTCCTACCCGGATCGGGAAATTATTCCCGTGACCGTTCAAAAAAGATCTTTGTAAAGGATGAAGCCCTTATGTTATGGGAACGGCGAAACAATAAAACCCAAAAATTACTGCATCTGGGGGAAAGGATCTCAGATCCCCGTTTTTTATATGATGAAAACAAGGTTTCCTTTACTATGAACAATAATTTATTTGTTTATAACCTTGCTACAGGAAGCCTGGAAAAGATCACTAATATAAGAAGTGGTGACAAACAGGATAAAACAGAAAAAACATCTGCAAAAGAAGATTGGGTAAAAGAGGAAAATCTTGGTTTGCTGGAGGTAGTTAGACAGCGCGAGGAAAAGAAAGTAAAAAGCGATGAATACCGAAAAATGGCCGATAAGGAACCCTTTACTTTTTATGCAGGAAAAAAATCTGTTTCCAACCTGCAGTTATCCCCTACCGGTAAGTATGCCACTTTTACCCTGCTTACCCGGGCTGAAAATAATCGCACTGAAGTTCCCAATTATGTTGATGCCTCGGGGTACACCGTAAATTTACCAACCCGCACCAAGGTAGGAGATAACCCCACAAAAGTTGAAATGGCGGTTTACCATCTTGAAAAGGACACAGTTGTATTTATAAAAACCGATAACTTAACCGGAATAAAAGACCTTCCTGATTATATAACAGATTATCCCGATAAGACCTGGGAGGAAAAACAGCGGGAAGTGATCTTAACCGGGCCCTATTTCTCAAATGACGGCAAAGCAATTGTAAATGTGCGATCTCATGATAATAAAGATCGTTGGATCGCCTTGCTCGACCCTGAAACCGGGAACCTTAAAACCCTGGACCGCCAGAGAGATGAAGCCTGGATCGCGGGTCCGGGTATAGGACATTCTTTTGGAGGAGGCACCATAGGCTGGCTGCCTGATAATCGCCACATATATTTTCAAAGCGAAGAAAGCGGCTATTCGCACCTGTATTTAATGGATGTGAACACAGGAAATAAAAAGGCGCTTACCAGTGGTAAATTCGAGGTTTTTGAGCCTTTCCTTTCCAAAGATCAAAAACACTGGTTTTTCACCAGTAGTGAAACAGGTCCCGGAGAACGACATTTTTATAAAATGCCGGTATTGGGCGGTTCTAAGGAAAAGCTTACCCAAATGACAGGAAATAACAATGTCACCCTATCTCCCGATGAAAAACAAATGGCGATCCTGTATTCCTCCAGCAATACACCCTGGGAACTTTATTTGAAAAACAACCAAAAAAATGCAACTGCTCAACAACTCACTTCTGGTCAACGCGAGGAATTCAGTTCCTATGACTGGAGGGAACCGGAAATGGTCAATTTTAAAGCAGAGGATGGAGCTATGGTTCCGGCCAGGTTATATAAACCAACCCGTGCTGCCAGTAACGGAGCTGCTGTGATCTTTGTTCACGGTGCTGGGTATTTACAGAATGTGCATAAATGGTGGTCAAGTTACTTCAGGGAATATATGTTCCACAATTTACTCACAGACCTTGGATACACCGTTCTGGATATAGACTACCGGGGTAGCGCGGGCTACGGAAGGGACTGGAGAACCGGAATATATCGCCATATGGGCGGGAAAGACCTCTCAGATCATGTAGATGGCGCAAAATATCTTGTTGCTGAACATGGAGTGAAACCTGAAAATGTGGGAATTTATGGTGGCAGTTACGGCGGATTCATAACCCTTATGGCTCTTTTCAATGAAGCCGAAACCTTTAAGAGTGGAGCTGCTTTGAGATCTGTGACAGACTGGGCGCATTATAATGACGGGTACACCTCAAATATCCTGAATACCCCAACCGAAGATCCTATTGCTTACAGGCGCTCCTCTCCTATTTATTTTGCTGAAGGGCTTGAGGGCAACCTACTAATAGCTCACGGAATGGTAGATGTAAATGTTCATTTCCAGGACGTGGTAAGATTGGCGCAGCGTCTTATTGAGCTGAAAAAAGAAAATTGGGAAATGGCAGTTTATCCGGTAGAGGATCACGGGTTTGTAGAACCCAGCAGCTGGACAGATGAATACAGGCGTATCCTGAAATTATTCAATGAAACCCTCCTTGAGCAAAAGAACTAAATAGCTTACTTTAATAAAAAACCCGGAAAGCAATTTTCCGGGTTTTTTGTTGGTCAATCCTTATAGGGATCAAAAGTTCCATCTCCTGCCATTGCTACGCCAATGGGTTTTAACCTTTGAAGCACCTCAATGGTTTCTCCCTGGTGGGCAAGAACTTCCTCAAGGTTTTTGTAAGCTTCGGGAGCTTCATCTGCCCCACCCCCGCGAAGGGCTACTTTATTTTTTAGACGTGCGCGTACCTCATCAAAATCAATTGCCCCCTTTGAAACAACTGTAGGTCGCTTGCGCCCGTCCTTTCCTCTAAGCCATTTTGTTTTGCCCGCAGCCTGCCTTCTGGACATAATTCTTCCGGCTCCATGAACTGTAGAAAATAAGCCTTCCCGGGAAAGAGGAGTATCCTTCCCCTTAATAATTACGGAGGTATCTTCCATATTGGCCCCTATAAAACCCATTTGTCCCGGGAAAGCAGGGGTACACCCTTTGCGAACCACCCAGTATTTTTCACCAAAGTGTTCTTCCTGCCAGGCAAAATTATGATGGTTATGTACTTCGAATGTTGTTTCAGTGGTCCCCAGGATCTCCAGGACCTTATTTACCACCACATCCCTTCCTGCATACGCGTATTCCCCGGCCAGGTTCATTGCAGCTATATAATCCTTTCCCACGGCTGAGTTGAGATCAAAAAGTATAGGTTTTGAATCCATGCCTCCTTCCTTTGCGGGATCAAAAAAGCCTTTTTTCTGTGAGATTGCAATAAAGCCTGTGGTGGTTTTATGTCCGAATCCGCGGGATCCAAAATGTACTCCTATCCATAAATAGCCCTGCTCATCTTCAAAAAGATCTACAAAATGATTTCCCGCCCCTACTGTTCCAAGTTGTTCTGTTGCCAGATCAAGCAACCTGCGCTGGGGAGAAAAATCGGCTTTAGCGATCTTTTCAAAAACAGGATGATCCAGGGGTTCCTTATTGACCCGCCCTACCCCGAACGAAATTCTTCTGAATATTTCATCCATCACTTTGGGTACATTGATCTCAGCAGCTTTGATATTGGTGCGCACGGCTTTGTTTCCGCAGGCAATATCAAATCCCACCCCCGAAAGGGATATATGATTTTTATAAGCTACTGCCCCGCCAATTGGATGACCGTAACCATAATGAGCATCGGCCGTGAGTACGGCAATATCTTCCGGACCATAACAATTCTTTATCTGGGCTATAGATTTATCATCTATAATGTCTTTTCCAAAGATGGTTAACCTTTCCATTTTCCCTGCTTTTAGCTAAAGAAAGCAAATATTCCTCCAAACTGTTTGAAGGAAATATTAAAATTCAGAATGTATACTTCAGAAAATTTCTACCCAGCGGAAATCTATTGAAACGGATCCAAACCTTAAAAAAAAGTTATGTTTAGGGGAATAAATCGTTGAAAATAATTGAAACCTTTAATTTTAATTTTTAAAAATATTTGAATGAAATATATTAAGATAGGATTGATAGGTTTCGGAAAAGGCGGAAGAATATATAACGCTCCAATTATTGACAGTGTTGATGGATTTAAGATCAAAAAGATCATGACAACCGATCCTTTAAATATTGCGGCAGCCCGGGAAGATTTTCCGGAAGCAGAAATTGTTTCAAAAATCGAGGATATTACTGCAGATCCTTCCATAGAACTTGTTGTAATAACAACTCCCAATCATTTACATAAAAAACTGGCTAAAAAAGCGCTTACCGCAGGGAAACATGTGGTGGTGGAAAAACCATTCACTCCCACGGCAAAGGAAGCAGATGAATTGATTTCCCTTGCGAAGAAAAAGAATTTGATCCTTAGCGTAAATCATAACCGCAGGTGGGATAGTGATTTTCTTACGGTGCAAAAACTCCTCGTAGAAAAGAAACTTGGAGATATAGTAGATTATGAAGCTCATTTTGAGAGATTTCGTTCTGAAGTTCCCGGAGGTTGGAAAGAAGATAAAAACAATCCGGGAAGTGGTATTCTTTACGACCTGGGTAGTCATTTAATAGATCAGGCCCTCACATTATTTGGCCTGCCTAAAGAGGTTTTTGCCGATCTTCGCTCACAGCGTAAAAATGCCGAAGTGCCGGATAATTTTGAGGTTTTACTTTTCTATCCAAATTTAAAAGTGAGCCTTAACGGAGGAATGTTGGTTAACCTTATGGGGCCAACCTTTGCCGTACATGGGAGAAAAGGAAGCTTCCTCAAGTATGGGGATGACCCCCAGGAAAAAATGCTCAAAACCGGTTTAAAGCCCAATGGAAACTGGGGTTGGGGAATGGAAGCACAGGAGATTTGGGGGAAGTATAACCTAACCGAAGAATCTGGCACCATAGAAAGTGAAGTGGGTGATTACCGGAAATTTTATCAAAATATCCTTGCAGCGATAAAAGGGAAAGAGGAACTCATCGTAAAACCGGAACAGGCAAGGGATGTAATTAAGATCATTGAACTGGCCGTTCAAAGCAATGAGGAGAAGCGCAGGGTGGAATTCCAGTAAATAAGCTTATTAAAACTTAAAATAAAGACAGCGGGAATAGCCTCCCGCTGTCTTTTAATTTTCCTGAAACAGCATTCTATTTATCAACTTCAATAGCAGTAGCTGCCACTTTCTTTTCCTTCATCCTGGCAAAATAACTTTTTGCCTCCTTCAGCACCCGGGGTGCAAGGATTATGGTTGATATCATGGTGGGAATAGCCATAAGGGCAAAGAATCCGTCAATAAGATTGATCATCATACTCAGCGATGTTGTTGCACCAATTAAAATGCTGAGAATATAAAAGTAGTTATAGTAATGTTTTTTATCGGCACCAATTAAGAATGAAAGGCATTTGGTTCCGTAATAGGAATAGGAGAACAGTGAAGAAATACTGAAAATGGCAATACATAACATGAGCAAATAATGTCCAAAAACCGGAATAGCCTGATCAAATGCGGCAGCGGTAAGGCTTACCCCGCTTTCTTCAGTAGATTGCCATACTCCTGTAACCAAAATTGCCAGAGCAGTTAATGTACATACCACGAGGGTATCAATTGCCGGCCCCAACATGGCCACAAGGCCTTCCCGAACGGGTTCATTGGTTTTTGCTGCTCCATGGGCCATAGGAGAGGTTCCTATACCCGCTTCATTTGAAAACGCGCCACGCCTAATCCCAAGGATTATAAGTCCGCCAAGCATTCCTCCCAGGAAGGAATCCCCTTTAAAATTATTTGCTTCAAAAGCATCGGTAAAGATCAATGAGAAATAATAGGGAACCTGTGTATAGTTTACTGCCAGGATAATTACAACCGAAACAAAATAAAGCAAAACCATTGTTGGAACCAATTTTCCAACAGTATTACTAATTCGGTGCAGCCCCCCAAAAATTACGACCGATGTTATTCCTACCAGAATCAGCCCAATTATAAGATCGGTTCCAAAACCCATTGGCACCCCATTGGGGGCCAGAACTATATAATTGATCGCCTGGGTCAATTGATTTACATTAAATACGGGCAAAGCACCTACAAGGCCTGCTATACTGAAAAAAACCGCGAGAAATTTCCATTTTTTCCCAAGCCCTTCTACTATAAAATACATAGGTCCACCCTGAATTTGCCCTTCACTGTCTTTCCCTCTGTACATAACTGCAAGGGTACAGGTAAAGAATTTGGTAGCCATTCCTATTATTGCGCTTACCCACATCCAGAAGATCGCACCGGGACCACCTATTGCAATTGCAACCGCCACTCCGGCAATATTCCCCATACCCACGGTAGCCGCCAGAGCTGTAGCCAGGGCTTGAAAATGGCTTATTTCTCCCGGATCATCGGGATTATCATACTTTCCCCTAAGTACCTGCACCGCATGCACAAGAAACCGAAATGGAAGAAATTTCGAAATTACCAGAAGGTAGAATCCGCCGCCTATAAGTAAAATAATTAAGGGGATTCCCCAAACGAAAGATGCGAATTGGGCAATGAAATTGTCTAGTGTGGCCATAACGCAAATATAGCATTTGGAAAGTTTTATGCAAATATTAATACCATGGACCTTAAAGTTTCATAAGAGTTTGAAACTTTTTTTTAAATTTTTACGCAACCATTTATAATTTTCCGGTCATATAGGTATAGAACCATAACAACTTCAATCAAAACACAGATCAATGAAAAAATCAATCCTATTATTTTTTGCCGTTTCATTATTTTTAACCGGATGTAACATAGATGAGGACGGCCCTCAAATTGCTGCTGAATATGCCGAAGTAACCGAAATTGAACTTCCTGAATCCTTTGAACAGGGAAAGACCTATGAAATAAAAATAACCTACCTGCTTCCTTCTGCCTGTCACACAGCTGCCGGGATGGAAGCAAAAAGAGGAAGCTCAGAGGGAGATGGCCGCAGGGAAATTTATGTTGCAGGGGTTTCTACTTATGACCGAAATGTAGTAACCTGTACCCGCCAAAGCGAAGACCTGGAAAGAACCTCTAAATTTTCAATCAACATAGATGAGGAAGATCCATATACCTTTTATCTTTGGACCGGATTTAACAGTGACCTTGAAAGTGAATATACAATCATTGAGGTTCCGGTAAGTACACCCGGAAATAGTACTGAAAATACCCCGGGATAATTAATAGCATTAAATGAGGCAATCTTCAACCAGGTGAGTTTAGAAAAACTCATATATAGATGTACCCAGCAGGATATTAAGGCACAGGAATGGCTTTACCGGGAATATTCGGGAAAGTTATTTACCCTGTGCCTAAAATATTCTGAAAGCTATGAACAGGCAAAAGACAACCTGCAGGATAGCTTTCTTAAAATATTTGAAAACATTTCGCAATACTCAGGAAAAGGATCATTTGAAGGCTGGATAACCAGAATTACCATTAACACTGCCCTCAAAAAAGTTACAAAACCAGGGGTATTTCTCTCCATAGAAGAGGATTATCCCGAAGAAATCACCCTTGAAATAGATGACGAAATAATTTCAGGCGATTTTCTTATTGAAATAATTCAGGAATTGCCAGACCGTTACAGGCATGTTTTCAACCTTTATTCTATGGATGGATACAGCCATAAAGAAATAGCCTCGCTGTTAAATATTTCAGAAGGCACATCAAAATCCAATTTGTCCCGTGCGCGGGCCAAACTAAAGGAAAGGATCGAGAAATACCAAAATGCGCAGAATACCCGCCTACTATGAAGGAGAATATAGACAATTTATATAACCGGAAGCTGAAAGGGGTGGAAACCCGCCCACCCGAAGAGGTGTGGAAAAACATTGCTTCCCGTTTGCCACAAAAAAAGGTGAAACGAAGAGTTCTTCCGCTCTGGTACCGCCTGGGAGGGATTGCAGCTGCGATTGCACTTTTGGTCCTTTTGGGAAACACCTTTTATGCTCCGGTGGACCAACCGGAAAATAGGGTAGTTATGGAAGATCCTTCAGAAGAAATGGAGGAGGAAGGCAAACCGGAAAGCAAATCAGAATTTAAAAATAATAATGAAGCCAGTGAAAAAGGCTTAGTTTCCTCTAAGGTTTCAGAAAATTTAATAAGTCAAAGTAAAAACCAGCCTGAAACAAACCCCAAACCAAAAAGGGCGGACACCAATATTTCCCCGGCCAGGAGTTATTTTTCTGAGATACCCCAACAACCTGAACCTTCTTTAGCGGTAGAAAGGTTCTCATTCAGCAAATTTAATGACCTTGCTTTTCAGGAGGAAATACAACAACAACTCGAAAATCAGGCAACTATAGAAAGTATTCTGGAGGAGGTTGCGCTTGTCGATTATAACGATAACGATGAAGAAGAAACAGACAAAAGTTTAAAATTTTTAAACAGACTAAGTATTTCTCCTACAGCGGCGGCAGTATATTCAGATCATATGGGATCGGGCAATTCTATAGATAAAAGTTTGGCAAATAATACCTCAACAGGTGAAATCTCCATGGCTTACGGCTTACAGGTAGGTGTACAACTTTCAGAAAAATTAAAATTGCGAACAGGGGTTAACAAAGTAGACTTAGGCTATAATACGCAGGAAGTTAATTTTGCTTCCGCATTGAATGCCACAGCCTTTGGAGGATCTGGAGGCTCAGATACCAGTGCCGAACCTGCTATTATGCTTTCCAATACGGTATCGGGTAGCCTGAACCAAAGAATGGGTTTTATTGAAATTCCAGTGGAATTTGAATATGCTCTTTCAAGTAAAAAGTTTGGCCTGAATTTAATCGCCGGGGGAAGCACGTTGTTCCTGGATGATAATATGGTCTCCCTTAATTCTTCTCAACTCTCAACCAACCTTGGAAAGGCACAGAATATAAATTCGGTAAGTTACAGTGCAAATATAGGCCTGGGTTTCAATTATAGAATTTCCCAAAAACTTCAATGGAACCTGGAACCTGTTTTTAAATATCAGCTCAACACCTTCACAAATACAAAGGATGTAAATCCTTATTTTCTGGGACTTTATTCCGGTTTGAATTTCAAATTTTAATCCGGGATCCGGAACTTGAGGTTTAAAAAAACAGGAGGAGTGATTGTATTTCCAACTTCCTTAACCCGCCAGCAATCTCATTCCCCAGCACCCAATACCGGAGCAGTTTTTTTTAACGGCACGCAAGTTGTATAGTATACTTAAGAGAAGCCCTGACGGCTTCTTTTAGTAACAACTAATTATTAAAAACCGAAACCATGAAAATATTTAAAGGAATAATAGCAGGCCTTGTGTTAGGTGCGTTTAGTATAGGTGCTCCTGTACTGGCCCAACAAAATGGAAATGTAGCCCAGGTAAATGAGCAAAGAAAAATCGCACAGGAAGAAGCCAAAGAATTTAGGGAAATGGCCCGTGCCGAAGAAAAGTGGCATAAACAAAGGGAAAAAGAGGCCGCGGCAAGAGAACGTGAATATTTAAAGGCTGCAAATGCCGGTAACAGGGATCTGGATAAGGCTGAAAATGAATTATATCGCGAGAGAGCAAAAGCGGAAGCTAAGTGGCATAAAGAAAGAGCTAAAGAAGCTGCAGAACGTGAAAGGAAGATAAGAAAAGAAGAAGCCCAATGGAACAGGGAAAGATCTAAAGACGAAGCTGAATATTTCAGGAACCGTTCAAAAGCCGAAGCTGAATATTACAGGGAAAGAAGTAAAGAAGCTGCTGAATATGAGCGTAACCTGCTGAAAAGAAATAAAAAAATCACCAAGGAACAGGAAAAGCTTTATAAAGAAAGAGCAAAAAAGCAGTCTGATTGGTATAACCAAAGAGAGCGGGATGTAAATCAACGCCCCGGAAAGTTCTATAATAACGAAAAAGGGATGGAAATGAAAAGGTTAAAGGCCAATAAAAATGCTTTTAAAAAGAATCCCGGCGAAAAGGCTAAAAATAAGAATAAAGGAAAAAGCGGTCGTAATTAATAACCGGAAGTTTTTAAAAATCTGAAAAGGGTGTGCGGTTTATTGCACACCCTTTTTTTTTGTGAACAGAATGCTATTAAAAGTTTTACATCTTTGCAAAATCAAAAAAGGACCTGATTTCCTCCTCAAAAACATCCAGGGGTATATTGTGAGTAAGACCTGTACGCAGGTGTATATGAAATTCTGTAAACTCATTAAAAGTTTTGGAAATAAAGCCAAGGGTCTCCCCCGGGTTTACCACATCATCAATTGTCCCCAAAACAAATTGCTTGACACTGGGGCTGTTAATGGGAATAGATGGAATTATTTGTTCTACCGACCTGCTTTTCAAGGCCGGATTGAATAAGAGTGCAGGTTTTTTAAGCGCGGTGGATATATAGTATCCTGCAAATCCTCCCATACTGCTGCCAATCACAACATCTACCTTTGTATCCTTAAGGGAGTCAAGTATACTTTCTATGGCATTGGGGTTGGAATAATAATCAACCTCGGGGGTTATTACCAGCCCGAATTGTTCCAATATTTCCTTTTTTTCAGGGCTTAGCTTGCTGTCAAGCCCATGTAGATATACTATATTCATTTTATTGTTTTTTAAAGTTATGGTGTGAATTTCCATCCAACTGTTATCCAATTATCCTTCACTTGTTATTCAGGTTGCCACCATTAAATTACCCATTTAAAATTTAAAAAGAATATAAGTTACCAAACATTATCCCGGAAAGACAAAACGATTTTAAAATTAATCCTACAATTAAAAATACCTGAACAAAAATTCAAAAACTACCTTTTAACGGACTTTTTGGTATTTTATCGATATTTTTACAACATTGTTAACGGAATGTTTCCTACAACATTCCTAAATTTCTGTTTTAAAACTATTTGCGGTTATGACAACCAATAACAATCATATTGCACCCGGGGTGAAAGAAGTAGACCTTGCCCTGAAATATATGAAAGAAGGCCAGGAGAATCCTATACCCCAGGATTCATTCAGGGAAGCCACCTTGAAAGAACTTGAGGATTTTGGGCTCATTGAACGCTTACCCAATGGTTGTTATCTTATTACAGATAAAGGTATCTATGCAAAACAAATGGGTGCCTATGAATATATGGAGTTAAAACGAACCGAAGAGTATTTCCTTAAATCTCCAAAAGTTCTGTTTAATACCAGGAGTAAATTTATTGAAACCGCTTTTGTATTATTCCTCTTGCTGGTGCTTATCATCCTGGTAACTAATTAAACCGCCATTCCTTTCCATACGGGTCCACCTTCGCGACGTCAAGATGAACCTGCCCGTTCCGTTCAGGCGGGTTTATTTCAGCTTCTAACATGGTAAGGGACCAAGATTACCCGATCCTGAATCTGCGCGAATGTGCCATTGGGTGGTTGGGCAAGTTCAGATTGACGTGAAAAGAAAGCTTCACCCTCGCGAAGGCAAGCTGAACTTGCCCGTTCCGTTCAGTCGGGTTCATTTCAGCTTCTAACATGTTAAGAAACCGTAGAACCAAGTTCAGATTGACGGGTGGGGATGGATTGACTTCGTCTTTCCAGAGTGAGCTCCGTGCTGAGAATGAAAAGGCGCAGGAACTCTCCGGTTCCTGCCTTTTTTAATTGAAAAAATCCCTTTCAAGCTGGCGCTTGAGTGTCCAAAATTCACTGGATTGACTTCGTCTTTCCAGACAAAGCTCCGTGCTGAGAATGAAAAGTCGCAGGAACTCTCCGGTTCCTGCCTTTTTTAATTGAAAAAAATCCCTTTCAAGCTGCGCTTGAGGGATTTTTTTCAATTAAAAAAGTCCGCAGCTTTCGCTGCGGACTTTTCATTCATTCGTGACCTCGGCTGGATTCAAACCAGCAACCTCTTGAGCCGTAATCAAGTGCGCTATTCAGTTGCGCCACGAGGCCTTTTTGCGGGTGCAAATATAGGTTTTATTTTAAAAGGAGAAAACTTATGAAACCATTTTTTTGATTTAAAACAGTTTTTTTTACCTGTTAAAACTACCCAAGGATCTCGGCGCTTAACCCGGCATCCAGTAATTTGGAACAGCGCGGTTTCAGTTCGGTATATGCACCTGTTTTAACCGTGCATTGTCCTTTATAATGCACCAGGATCGCGCATTGTTCGGCCTGCTCTGCAGTGTGCTCGCAGGCAATAATCAAGGTCTCAATAACGTGATCAAAAGTGTTCACATCATCGTTATATAAAACTATTTCGTAGTTCTTTTGCTTTTTGGTTTGGGTTACAACCTTTTCCAATACTTCTTCCTTCGTGCTCATCTTCAAATGTTTATTATATTGAAATTCAGTTACAAAGATATAAAATTTGATTTTCTATCTTCCTTTCAATAATGTCTTAATATTTAAAATTAACCAGGTTTGTCCCAATTAATTTTTAATAAAACTAAGTGCGGCCCAGTTCTCTCTTTCCAGCTTATCTTCCAATTCCATTCCGTATTTATTGCATTCCTCTTCTATGGCCTCAATATCTTCGGTATAAAATCCGCTTAAAAACAGTTTCCCGCCGGGGTTAAGACTTTCAGCATAAAATACCATATCCTCTAAAAGGATGTTCCGGTTGATATTTGCAATTATACGGTCGTATCTTCTTCCTTTCAGCAATTCGGCCCCACCTTCATACACCGAAATTTTATTGCAGTTGTTTCTTTCTACATTTTCAATGGTATTTAAATAACACCAATTGTCAATATCTATTGCATCAAGCTTTACCGCACCCTTCATCTCGGCCAGGATAGCGAGCACCCCGGTACCACAGCCCATATCAAGTACCGTTTTTCCCTCCCACTCATTCTTAAGAATAAATTCCAGCATCATATGCGTGGTGGCATGATGGCCAGTACCAAATGACATTTTTGGCTCTATGATAATATCAAACTCGGTATCCGGTTTTTCATGGAATGGCGCCCTTACCGAACATTTTTCACCTACCACAATTGGGTTGAAGTTTTTTTCCCATTCAATATTCCAGTTCACCTTCTCAAGTTCAGAAGAAGTATAACTTATACTACATTCATCTGAATGCAACACGTGGATCCCGGCGAAGATCTCTTCATCAAATTCTTCAGTAGGGATGTAAGCGATAACACCTTCTTCATTTTCCAGAAAACTGTCAAACCCGGCATTGCTTAGTTCGGCAATGAGAATTTCGGAAGCAGGTTGTAGGGGTTGAATATTAAATTTAAATTCTAAATAGTTTTTTGGCATTACTCGAAGGAATTTACAATGGCAAGAAAATCTATGGCGTTCAGGCTTGCACCTCCTATAAGTCCGCCATCTACATCTTCTTTACCAAAAATTTCC
The DNA here is from genome assembly GCA_039989915.1 of Gillisia sp. GTDB lineage: Bacteria > Bacteroidota > Bacteroidia > Flavobacteriales > Flavobacteriaceae > Gillisia. The sequence goes on along the minus strand of JBDXGW010000001.1, from coordinate 380,701 downwards.
CGGGCGTTATCCGGTTTTACGCTACCCCCGTAAAGTATAGAAACCTCATTGGCTGTATCTTTATCATATTTAGCAGCAATGCTTTTGCGCACAAATGCATGCACTTCCTGGGCTTGTTCGGGCGAGGCAGTTTCTCCCGTACCAATTGCCCAAACCGGCTCATAGGCAAGGATCACTTTTTCCCAGCTTTCCTGCGGAAGATGAAAAATACCCTCTTCAAGCTGACTTTTAACTACATCAAAATGTTCTCCTGCCTTGCGTTCTTTTAATTCTTCCCCAAAACAAAAGATAACCTCCATGCCTGCATCAATTGCTGCTGAAACTTTTTTTGCAAGGATCTCATTGGTCTCATTGAACTGCGCCCTGCGTTCACTATGTCCAAGGATCACCGTGGTCACCCCTACGCTTTGGAGCATTTGGGCAGAAACTTCTCCTGTATACGCTCCATTTTTTGCGTAATGCATATTCTGGGCTGCCACTTTAATAGGAGTATCCTTTAAGGTTTGAAAAGCATGTGATAAACAGGTAAAGGACGGAGCGACATACACCTCGGCCGTTGGTTCTTTGACCAACTGCATTTTCAGGTGTGTTAACAGCTCTGAGGTTTCTGCAAGGTCATTGTTCATTTTCCAGTTTCCGGCTACTATATTTTTTCTCATAACAGATATTTTGATATTAAAGGAATTTTGATCCCTGTCTCAGGGAAATCACCCCGTTCTAAAAAAGGTTTTATTCGGAATATTTTTCCGGAATCTCTTTAAAAAATTCCCGGTTGCAAATATAGGTATTAAGGCAAAATTAATTCCTATGGATTAACAAAGGCTTATTCCTGGCAGTTAAATAATCCTAAAGCTTTATATCATCTGCATCAAACCAATGGACCTTTTGGGTTATGGTTCCACTGTTTAGGGTAAGAATTCCTGGATTAGCGCGAACAATGGTTTTAAGCAGGGTTTCATCTGCCCGGTAAAATTCAAAATTAAGACCGTGTTTTTTAACAAAGCGGTTGGCCGCATCGTCTCCTGATGAAGTAAGACCAATAACCTTATAGCCCTTGCCCACGGCTTCCTCGCTCATTTTCCTAATGGCTTCAAATCCTTCAATTTCAGTATTCCGAAGGTTATAGGCCACTATGAGCAATAATTTTTCAATTTGCAGAACCTCCTCTGTTACATTTTCCCCTTCTCTTTCAATAAGGAAATCATAAATGGCGGGCTTATCTCCTTCCCTTATCAGTTTTGTTTCCACTCCAATATATTCTCCATCCACCTGCGGGAAAGCACCTGAATTCTTAATGATCACTCTTTCCCCTCCCTTATTGAATTTCCAGGTATATTCATATTCGGCTTTGCGGGCATTTGGAGGCAGTTGCATTTTTTCAGAAATATTATTCCCAATCTTATAGGCCCTAAAATCTATTAATGGCAAATGCATAAGAACATGATAGGCAAAAAGAAAACAGAGCATAAAGGACAGGAAGATGATCCATCTATGTGAAGCCGGAGCCAGAATTGGATGTAAGAATTTCCGGTTAAAAAACAGGAACAGGATCAGGACAAGCAGAACCACATCTTTGTAAAATGATTGCCAGGGAGTTAAAGGAAGTGCATCCCCAAAACAACCACAATCTGTAACTTTATTGAAATAGGCCGAATAAAAAGTGAGAAACGTAAAAAACAGGATCATTATCAACAAACTCCAGGTGGTGAACTTTGGCAGATATCCTATTATAAGCATAACACCCAGAACGAGTTCAAAAATCACCAGAATTATTGCAAACACCAGTGCAAATGGAATTAAAAACTCCAGGTTGAGCACCTGTTCACTAAAATATTCCTGCAGCTTATAGGAAAACCCAAGCGGATCATTGAGTTTTATAAATCCTGAAATCATGAATAAGATTCCAACAAATATCCTGGTGACCCCTACAAGTGTTTTCATAATTTTTATCCTTTATTATATTCCCGCTTCATCCATGAGGATCAAAGCAAAAACGGCATAATTTATCATATCCTGGTAATTGGCATCAATGCCTTCGCTCACCAGGGTTTTACCTTTATTATCCTCAATCTGTTTTACCCTGAGCAACTTTTGAATAATAAGATCTGTAAGGGAGCTCACCCTCATATCTCTCCATGCCTCCCCGTAATCGTGGTTTTTATCGTGCATCAAAGTCCTGGTTTCAGCTATTTTTTGATCGTATAATTCCAGGGCGCGGGCCGGATTTAGATCGGGTTGGGTTGCCACCCCCAGTTCCAGCTGGATCAAAGCCATGACCGAGTAATTGATAATGCCTATAAATTCCGGTTTCTCATCCTCGGCTATCTTTTGCACTTCATTTTCCTGTAAACTTCGAATGCGTTGAGCTTTTATAAAGATCTGATCTGTAAGGGAGGGCAACCTTAAAATACGCCATGCGCTGCCATAATCTTTCATTTTATTGATAAAAAGTTCGCGGCATGTCGCTATTACCGCGTCGTATTGTTTTGACGTATCCTTCATAAAAACAGTTGAATTTGCGTAAATTTCGGGCAAATTATTAATATAGTCAAAGTTAATTTTTTAACTGAAATTCAACCCACAAAACAGGAATCTTACCATGACAATTAATTGTAAAGGAAATCTAATAGATCTTTCCATACCCCGGGTAATGGGAATTATCAACATAACCCCCGATTCCTTTTTTGCTGAAAGCAGGCATAAAACAGATTCAGTTTTCCTGAAACAGGCTGAAACTATGCTAAATGAAGGTGCCACATTTATTGACCTTGGCGGTTACAGCACCCGCCCAGGGGCAGAGGATATTAGCCTTGATACCGAACTGGAGCGGGTGATACCTGCAATAGAGCTTTTAATTTCCAATTTCCCTGAAATACTTATTTCTGTAGACACCTTTAGAAGCCGGGTAGCTGAAGAAAGCATTCTTGCCGGAGCAGCGATCATCAATGATATCGCAGCCGGGGGCCTCGATGATCATATGATGACCGTAGTGGCAAAGCACCAGGTGTCATATATTATGATGCATATGCGCGGGACGCCTCAAACCATGAGCAAACTCAACGAGTATGATAATATGCTACAGGAAGTGATGTTTTATTTTTCAGGAAAAATAAAACAAGCAAGATCCCTGGGAATAAACGATCTTATCATTGATCCGGGATTTGGCTTTTCCAAGAATATTGCGCAGAATTTTGAACTGCTATCGCATTTGGAATTTTTAAAAGAACTTGACCTCCCTTTGCTGGCAGGCCTTTCCAGAAAATCTACCATTTATAAGACCCTGGGTTGTAGCGCCGGGGAAGCTTTAAACGGCACCACGGTACTTAATACAATTGCAATAACCAAAGGAGCAAATATCCTGAGGGTGCATGACGTAAAGGAAGCGATGGAAGTGGTCAAATTAACTTTGGCCCTTAAAAACTAGCTTAATATTTTCTACATTTACACAAAGCCTTAAAATTTGGATTTTCTAAACCTTCGCATTCTTGATATTGTAGATATTGTATTTGTAGCGATCCTGCTGTTTTACATGTATAAACTCGTAAAGGGAACCGTTGCAGTAAACATTTTTGTGGGGATCGTTATCGTGTATTTCATTGGGAAACTCACCCAATTGCTGCAAATGGAACTGCTTAGCAGTGTTCTTGGGGAATTCATAGGAGTGGGAATGTTTGCCCTTATTGTGGTTTTCCAGCAGGAGATAAGGAAATTTCTGTTAATGATCGGGTCCACCAATTTTACCCAAAGACAAAAATTCTTCAGGCAGCTTAAATTTGTCAAGGATGACACCCAGATAAGCACAAACTTAAATGCCATTATTAAAGCCTGTGAATCTATGGGCCGTAATTTTACCGGAGCTTTGATCATAATTCAAAAAAGCACCAACCTGGATTTTGTAAAGAATACAGGGGATGCGATGAACATTGAAATTAACCAGCCCATCATTGAATCAATTTTTCATAAAAGCGGACCCTTACATGATGGTGCCATGGTGGTTGAAGACAATAAGATCACCGCTACCAGGGTAATTCTTCCCGTGAGTAATGACAGGTCTATTCCTCTGCGCTTTGGGCTAAGACACCGGGCTGCAGTGGGAATTACTGAAAAAACTGACGCACTTGCACTGGTTGTAAGCGAAGAAACCGGCCAGATCTCTTACCTGAAGGATGGGGAATTTATTATTTTTGACGATCCTGAAGAACTGGTATCCAGACTTAAAGATGATCTAACATAGGTTCTTTTCGCTGGCGGCAAATTCTCCCAACAATACACCTTAGAGGTTAATATTAAACAATTTACAAGGATTCTTCAGCAAGGAACTGAACTTCGTAAAGGTTCTTGTAATACCCATTCTCCACTTTCAGCAATTCCTGATGGGTTCCCATTTCAACGATCTTCCCGGCGTCCATGACCAGGATCTTATCTGCTCTTTTAATAGTTGCGAGCCTGTGAGCTATGACAATTGATGTGCGGTCCCGGGTGATTTTATCTGTCGCTTCCTGGATTAGTTGTTCGCTGTAGGAATCAATTGAGGAGGTTGCTTCATCAAGGACCAGGATACTTGGATTGCTTACATAAGCACGTAAGAATGAAATTAACTGCCGCTGCCCCGAAGAAAGCATCACCCCACGTTCCTTTACATTATAATGATACCCATTAGGCAGGGAACTTATAAATTCATGAACTCCAATTTCTTTGGCTGCCTTTACAACATCTTCTTCGGTAACCTCGGGATTATAAAGAGTGATATTATTTAAAATTGTATCGGCAAAGAGGAAGACATTTTGCAATACCACCGCGATCTCCTTCCGCAGGGATTTTAAAGTTACATGGGTGATATCAATTCCATCTACCAGGATCCTACCGCTGTTAATCTCATAAAACCGGTTCAATAAATTAATTACCGTTGTTTTTCCCGCACCCGTAGCCCCAACTATCGCAATAGTTTCGCCGGGGTTCGCTTTGAAGGAAACTCCTTTTAAAACCTCTTCCTCCTCTATATAGCCAAACCGAACCTCCTGAAATTCGATCTCACCTTTTAAATGGTCTATTTCAATGGTTCCGTTATCGGGGATCGATTCCTCGGTATCCAGAATGGCAAAAACCCGGTTGGCAGCGACCATTCCCATTTGAAGCGTGTTGAATTTATCGGCAATTTGCCTAAGGGGCCTGAACAGCGTTTGCGCAAGTTCAATGAACATGATAATGATACCTAAACTCAATGCGTCATTATCTACTACCCGTAAACCGCCATACCACACTATTAAACCTACGGTAATGGCTGATGACATCTCGGCAATTGGAAAGAAAATAGAGTTATACCAAACAGTTTTAATCCAGCCTTTTTTGTGCTTGTGATTTATCTCCCTGAAATTTTCGTATTCAACTTTCTCTCGTGTAAATAGCTGGACTATCTTCATTCCGGTAATACGCTCCTGCACAAAAGTGTTGAGATTGGCAACCTGATTTCTTACATCCTCAAAGGCTATCTTCATTTTCTTCTGAAAAACCCGGGTAGCATATAAAATAAAAGGCATTACAGTAAGTACCAGTAAAGTGAGTTCCCAGCTGTTGTAGAACATGAAAATTAATATCACCAGCATTTTTAAGAGGTCACTGGCAATTACAAAAAGTCCTTCACTAAAGATACTCGCTATGGTTTCAATATCGCTTACTGCCCGGGTAACAAGCCTGCCCACCGCCGACTTGTCAAAATACTTCATTTTAAACTGAAGCATGTGTTTAAAAAGATTAACCCTTAGGTCACGAATAACTTCCTGCCCCAGCCAGTTGGCAAAATAGATAAAGAGAAACTGAAAGATCACTTCCAGGAACAAGACTCCAACCATTAAACTTATATAATAAACAAGGTTCTCCCCGTCTTGCGGAAGGATTGAATTATCTATTGTAAGCTGTAATAAATAAGGCCTTAAAACTGCAAATAAGGATAATAGTATCGCAGCCAGGGCCACAAAATAGAAGGTCCATTTATATGGATTGGTATATTGTAATAATCTTTTAAAAAGATTAAAATCAAATGCATTTCCTGATGCTTTTTCTGCAGCCATTTATTTCTTTACAATTGTTTCCGGATACACGATCCCCGTTAAAAAAAGCCCTTTTGCCGGGACCGAGGTTCCTGCCATTTGCCTGTCCCTGCTTTCCAGGATCTTATGTAGATCCTCTTCCTCCAATTTATGCAATCCAATTTCCAATAAGGTTCCAACAATGGCCCTTACCATATTCCGCAGAAACCTGTCTGCAGTGATATTAAAAACCAATAACGGTCCTTCCTGAGTCCATACCGCTTCCATCACCTTACAATTATAGGTTTTTACATCGGTCTTTGATTTAGAGAAACATTTAAAATCGGTATAATTTTTTAATTTTCCCGCGGCGCGGTTCATTTTTTCAATATCCAGATCGTTTTTTACCAAATGTGCCCTTTCCGCTAAAAATGGGTCTTTATGCTGAATAATATAATACTTATAACTTCGGCTTACCGCATCAAACCTCGCATGAGCATCCTCCCTAACTTCAAAAACATCATTTACAGCAATATCAGACGGTAACACGCTGTTAAGTTTATAAAGAAAACTCTTTTTATTTTTTATTTCCCCGCCATCAAAATGCACAAAATATTGAGAGGCATGCACTCCCGTATCTGTTCTTCCTGCTCCCACTACAGGAGTTTCCTTTTGCAGAATGGTAAACAGTCCCTTTTCCAGGGTTTCCTGTACAGAAACTGCTCCCGGCTGATATTGCCAGCCGTGATATGCCTTACCATTATACGCCAGTTCTATAAAATATCTCAAGCTAAATTGATACTTTTACGTGATATTAGGAATACCTGCAAAGATACAGGAATATGATTATATGAAGGTTTGATTATTTGATTATATGATGGTATGATTATATGATGGTAGGATGTTTCGATGATATGATAATTTGATGATGAGATGGTTTGATGATGGGATGGTTAGAACGAATTTTTTTTAGTTAAACTTTATTTTGACCTTTTTGAATTCGAAATTTGAATCTTGAACCTTAAACCCGAAATCTTGAATCTTGAATCTTTAACCCGAAATTTTGAATCTTACACCCCTGGATTTTTACTTCAATGAAAAAAATACTATTACTAAGCGACACCCACAGCCATATTGACGAAAGAATACTTCATTATGTAACCGAAGCAGATGAGGTATGGCATGCGGGAGACGTGGGAGATATTTCGGTGACTGATAAGATTAAGCAAATAAAACCTTTAATAGCTGTTTATGGAAATATAGACAGCCATGAAATACGAAAGGAATTCCCCCTTAATCAGCGGTTTTTGTGTGAGGAAGTTGATGTGTGGATTACACATATAGGAGGTTATCCCGGCAACTATTCGCCTGCGATTCGAGAGGAAATAAAAAGAAATCCACCCAAATTATTCATTTGCGGGCATTCCCATATTTTAAAGGTAATGAACGACAAAAACCTAAAACTCCTGCATATGAACCCGGGGGCGGCAGGGATTTATGGATTCCACAAAAAAAGGACCATGCTTCGGTTCAAAATTACAGGAAAAGTGATAAGCGATCTTGAGGTAATTGAATTGGGGGATAAATGATGAGAGTTAGGAGTTCATTCTTAGGTTATAAGTTGTAAGTTGTAGGTTGTAAGTTGTAAAGTCAAATACGAACTTGTCCGAATCCTACTTGTGGGATTTGTCTGGATATCATAGTTTGTAATGCTGAAAAATTAGGGCTAAATACCAATTTACATATTACAATATACAGTCTACAAATCCTGAGTCTTCTGCCTAATGTCTTGCGTCTCCATCTACAGTCTCAATTCTAAATACTATTTCAATCCATAAAAAAACCCGAAGCTTTCACTTCGGGTTTTTCTCGCACTAATAACACTAAGATAAATAGGATTATCGCAATCGGTCCACAGATTTTACGAGATCTTCATCCTTTTTTATGGCCTTATTGGCCAGCACTAAAAAAACGATAGAAAGAACAGGAATAAACATCCCAATACCCTTCTCAGAGATTTGCATCTCTCCAGGTACAATTAGTGTCCAATACACTAAAACTCCTAGCAAAAAAAAGTTTAATAATATATTGATGCGCCCCAGTACAAACTGAAGCTTTCTGTTTTTAAATAAGAAAATAGTGATAAGCGATAATAAAGCTGATCCCAGGAACATACCAAGGGCAATTAAGACCTCTTCAACGTATACCGGCTCCCCGGTTTCATTGCTCCACAAAGAAACAAAAAATATTAAAACCCCACTTATAAGTGCAGCAATAAATAAATAGATTGTTTGGATACGTTGCAGCATAACTATGGCTAATTTGCTCACAAAAATAAGTGTTTCTTTTTAAAATGTGTATTCAAAGATTTAAAATAAAGTTGTATTATTGCAGTAAGAATTCGTAACCAATTCAATATTAGGTTACTTAGTACTCCAAAATTTTTTCGATTCTTCCTCGAGAAGTAATACAACAAAACAATCAACAATTTTATTCTTATAAATTATTCATGTTTGAGATTTCAGATTTAAAAGCTAAGAAGCTTCCTGAGCTTCAGGACATTGCTAAATCCTTAAATGTCCCTAAATACCGCACGCAGAAAAAAGGAGACCTGGTCTATCAAATTCTGGATTATCAGGCAGCAAACCCAGATAAGGTAAAAGAGGTATTAAAAGAGGAAACTGCTCCACGCCCGGCAGAAAATGAGGTTGCTAAAAAGCAGGAAGCAAAAAAAATTGGAGGAGACAGAAATGATAAAGCCTCCCGGCCAGCCCGTCCTGCACAGGATAGACCAGCACAGGCAAAAACCGAGCAAGCCCCTAAACAAAGAGAACCTCAAAAAAATACCGATTCCAGAAGCGGTGAAAAACCTTCTTCTCAACAATCAAGACCAGCCAATAAACCACAACATCAAAGAAAAGAAGACCAGGGCAATTCCTCTAAAAAAGAAGAAAACCCGGGTGCCAATTCAAGAGATAGCGGCAATTCTTCAAGAGGAGATTCAGGAAATTCCTCCAGGGAATCAGGTAATTCACCACGAGAATCCAGAGATGGAAACTCCAACCGGGAACCAAGGGACAGCGGGAATTCAAATAAGGATTCAAGAGATAACAAAAACCCGCGTGATGCCCGTAAAGAACCCCGCGCAAGTAAACCCGATCCTAATAATGTGAATAAAAATAACGGGAACCGCGATAACCGCAACCGTTACAGGGAACCAGATTATGAATTTGATGCTATTATTGAAAGCGAAGGTGTCCTTGATATCATGCAGGACAACTATGGCTTTTTAAGATCTTCCGATTATAATTATCTTTCTTCACCAGATGATATTTATGTTTCACAGTCGCAAATACGATTATTCGGTCTAAAAACCGGGGATACCGTATTGGGGCAGATCCGTCCGCCAAAAGAAGGTGAAAAGTATTTCCCACTTATTAAAATCATTAAGATCAACGGTCTTGATCCACAGGTTGTAAGAGATAGAATTTCTTTTGAGCATTTAACTCCATTATTCCCTAAAGAAAAATTCAATATTGGCGATAGACAAAGTACCATATCTACACGAATTATGGATCTTTTCTCACCAATAGGAAAAGGACAAAGAGGAATGATAGTTTCCCAGCCTAAAACCGGGAAAACCATGTTGCTGAAGGATATTGCAAATGCAATTGCTGCCAACCATCCTGAAGTTTACCAGATCATTTTATTGATTGATGAAAGACCTGAAGAGGTTACAGATATGCAACGCCATGTTAAAGGGGAAGTAGTTGCTTCCACTTTTGACCGCGAAGCGCATGAGCACGTAAAAGTTGCAAATATTGTACTTGAAAAAGCTAAAAGAATGGTGGAATGTGGTCACGATGTTGTGATCCTCCTTGATTCTATTACCCGTCTTGCCAGAGCTTATAACACGGTACAACCTGCCAGTGGTAAAGTTTTGAGCGGGGGTGTAGACGCCAACGCCCTGCACAAACCAAAACGTTTCTTTGGAGCCGCAAGAAATATTGAAAACGGCGGATCTCTTTCTATCATCGCAACTGCTCTTACAGATACCGGTTCAAAAATGGACGAGGTGATCTTTGAAGAATTCAAAGGTACAGGGAACATGGAACTGCAACTTGACAGAAAGATCGCCAATCGCAGGATATTCCCTGCTATTGATCTTACATCTTCAAGCACGCGTCGTGATGACTTGTTACTTGATGAGAACACGTTACAACGTATGTGGGTAATGCGTAAGTATCTTGCCGATATGAATCCTGTTGAAGCAATGGAATTCATCAACGAAAGATTTAAACAAACCAAAAATAATGAGGAATTTCTTATCTCAATGAACGGATAGGTTCTACCTTTTTTTTGAATTATAAAGATCCGGTTACCCTATGGTAGCCGGATTTTTTTATTCATTGCCGGAAAAAAGAAATTTAAAAGTAACTTGGCATTATAAAAAATCATTCATGAAACAATTCCTACCTATTTTTCTTTTTCCTTTAATTATCTCGTGCTCTGTTACCAATGGCCAGTTAAATGTAAAAAATCATCTGGATGAAAATGGCAGACCTATTTCAGAAAAGGAATTTCAGGAAAGCTGGAGAGATAAAGAAAACAATCTTTTTAGGTGGGATTATATAAATGAGGAAGGCCGCAGGGAAGCTAAACTTTTTAGTCCGGTTTATAAAATTTACAAACTCGACTATTCCCTTTTTGTGCAAAACCTGGAAACTATCACTAATAGAACTTTTCCTGAAAACCAGATCTTTATTTTAAGTTACACCTATCTTAATGACCTATGCAGTGTTGAATCATCTAATCGCTGGAGCAGTCAAAAAATCAAGGAAAGAAAAAAATTCACCAATGTCCACAAAGAAAACATTGAGAAGACTCCAAACAGGGTTGTACTTAATTTTTTCGAAGAAGGAATACTTCTGGAGAATTCAGAACATTCCCAGGAAGAATACTATTTTATGGATAAAGGAAATTCCCTTCGCAATCTATTGTTTACCCAACCCACCCTTTGTGGCTCCCTGGCGATAATTAAAGCAAATGGTGAGACCATTATAAGAAATGGAGAGTACACAACCCAATCCATGGCAGATCATTTAAAACCCGGGAACTGGGATCTGTTTTTTCCTCCTTCTAAATAATTATTCCTGTTTCAGGTCCATCTTTTCTGCAAAATAGTCGCAGAAATCTTTCATGGTGGCGGTCATTTTTTCATCCTGGGTTGCGCGGTTAAATGTATCGCTCATAGCAACCAGGGTTTGATGGAAGAATTTCTTCATTTCATCTACCGGCATATCTTTGGTCCAAAGGTCTATGCGTAGTGTCTCGTTCGCTTTACTATCCCACATGGAAAGCAACATAGCTTTTGCCTCTTCGCGGTATACATCCCCATCTTCTGCACTCCAGAATAAAGCTTCCGGTATGTGGTTCTCGTCCAGTAATACCTCTATATTGATCTCAGATTTTTTAAATTCTGCCATTATCGTCTTGGTTTATAATTTGCTTTTGTAAAAATTGTTTCGGCATCTGTAGCCAGCATTTCCTGAAGGTTTACCTTCTCCCGGTCCATATATTGCTTTATAATTTCCCAACCAATAAATTGCCCCAGCATTGCAGGGGATTCATTATCCAGTTCCAGGTAAAATTTGGAAAAGGGAGCGGGATATAAAAATCGTGAATACAATTCGGTGTCGGAATTGAACAGGATCTGGCGTTCTACAAAATATTTCCAGATCTGTTCTTCATTTTCCCGGGCCCATAAAAGTTCCTCTTCGGTATATCCAATTTTTGCTGCATCGGGGGTTTGCGGTAAAAGGATATCCTTTAAATATAATACTTTTCCGTAATACAGCATATGGGCCAGGAAAGTTTTGGATTCGGGCTGGGGAATGTATTTTTTAGCATATTCGGCTGCGACATCAGGCAGGATCTGGTTTCTTTCAAAATTCTTCTTCAGGTAATTTTGAATTCCCAGGTAAAATTCGTGGTTTTTACCCAGATAGGTATCAAGCGATATAAATAAAATTTCATCGGCTGCAAGTACCTTGTTCTTATAATCAACTTCAGAAGTAATTGTAATTACCGTGGGGGCTTCAAAAGAAGGAAAATAATATTTTAAATGCTGAAACAGCTTGTGCAGCTCATCTTCTTCAGCAGAAAAATCTATAAACTCTTTTTCCACTTCCCTGTTCAATTCCATTTGTATGGTATCATTAATTCGCGCCAGCCAAAGGCTATCAGGATATCTTTCAGGAAAAAGAAAAGGAAATTCAGCTTTGAGTTCGGGGAGGGTTTCCGGAGTTACCGAAGCAAATTTCTGGTCAAACCTTATTACCTCGAAGCTAAGGGGTATTTGTTCAATTTCCTTCTCCAGTTTTGATCTGGATTCGCAGGAAAACAGCAGTACAGCAAGGAAAATGAATGTAAAATTTCTTATCATTGAAAATATATTGGGAATGCTTTAACGCCGGCTCCTTTAAATAATTATGGATTCATGTTAAATTTGTTTGCAAAGGTATTACTTAGAAATTTAAACACATAAATTATGCAGACTGAAAAGGTGGTAAATCACATTGTAGACTGGTTAAAGGAATATGCAACAAATGCCAACGTAAATGGATTTGTGCTTGGAATAAGCGGGGGAATAGATTCTGCCGTGGTTTCTGCCCTTTGCGCCAGAACAGGATTGCGCACCCTTTGTGTTGAAATGCCAATTCACCAGCCTATAGGCCAGGTTACCCGGGGTCAAAACCATATTATGGCCCTTAAGGAACAGTTTGCCAATGTTACCAATATCCTGGTTGAACTTACACCGGTATTTGAACAATTTAAAAGCATCGTTCCTCTTGTTGAGGAAAGTTCCTTTCTACAACTCTCACTTGCCAATACAAGAGCCCGTTTACGTATGACCACATTATATTATTTTGCAGGATTACATGGGTACCTGGTTGCCGGTACAGGGAACAAGATCGAAGATTTTGGTGTAGGATTTTTCACCAAATATGGCGATGGAGGGGTTGATCTTAGCCCCATCGCAGATCTTTTAAAAAGTGAGGTTTATGAGATCGCCAGATTCCTGAATATTAATACAGAAATTATCGATGCACCCCCTACAGATGGCTTGTTTTCCCACAGCCCCACAGATGAGGAGCAAATTGGGGCCAGCTACGATGAGCTGGAATGGGCTATGAAAATGTTTGATAACGAAGCCGATCTTACACAATTTACCGGCAGGGAACTTGAAGTTTTGAAAATTTATAAAAGATTAAACACGGCAAATCAACATAAAATGAATCCTATCCCGGTTTGCAACATTCCCGTTCATCTTAAAAACTGAACCCTTTGTCGAATATCTGCTGCAATTGAATTGTAATCGGAATTTTATCCTCTAAATTTAGATTATTAATTTTTCTAACCCACTAGATTGCACGCCCTATCCCTGTAATTTTTAGTATTAATAAGGTGCTATGAGTTCAATATTAATTGCAGATCATCATCCCATTACACGGGCAGGGATCACCGCATTGCTGAGTGAAAACAAGGATTTGGAAGTTATTGGCAGCGTTACCAGCGGTAATGACCTGTTCAAATTTTTAAAGAATAAGATTCCCGATGTGCTTGTAATGGAAATTGACCTGCCCGAGATCAACGGAATAACCGCTCTAAGAACAATAAAAAGCCAGTTCCCGGGTACCAAAATGCTTATTTTCACCTGCCAGCCCGAGGAAATGTATGCTTTAAGCGCAATAAAGGCAGGAGCTTCCGGTTTTCTATCCAAGACTGTTTCAACAGATAACCTACAAAAAGCTATTCAACAGGTAGCCCGGGGCGGGATCTATCTCAATAAAGAGATCACAGACAAAATTAATTCGGGATTTTCACAAAGCAACAGCCTGATCTCCAAATTCAAGCGTCTTTCTACCCGTGAGGCCGAGGTTTTAAATATGCTGGCTTCCGGAAAAAGGAATAAAGATATAGCCGATGCGCTGGATATCAACGAGAAAACAGTGAGTACTTACAAAACAAGATTACTGCAGAAATTAAAAGTAGATAATCTCGCCGATCTAATTCACCAGACAAGATTGTTGCAGCTTAAAACTACATAACCCTGTTGAGTTTATTGGAAAGCACTTTCTTTAAGGATAAATAATCCATTATATCTTCCATACTTTCCCGGGTATCCTCAGTTGCAGATTCTTTAATTTTATTTGAAAGATCATCTATTTTCTGACTTATAAGAAACCTGCGAAGGGCCAGAATGGTTTCTCCCACAAGCCTTGCAATAGTTGTTTCCTTGGTTTTAACCATGATGTTCATGCGTTCCCATTCATGAAGACGGTATTGCTCCTCTTCCATTAACAAAGTAGTCACTTCGGTAGAAAGATCGGGGTCCAGCCCGTTGACGAATTTTTCGATATTTACCTCCCCTTCGGTATTTAGAAGGGAAATTATCCTGGAATAAAGCTCCCTGAATTTTTCATTGGTAAAGGCTACCTCATCTTCCTGCAGGTCAAGGTATATTTTTTCAAAAACTTTGGCCTTTTGGATCTCGGGTTCCATGACCAGTTCCCCTTTTTCATTCTCTTTTAGGACCAGGTCCTCGAACTCTTCTTCGGCTGTACCATAGAGCATTAACAAACTTATGATTTTTCGTTCCAGTTCAAAAAGCTCGTCAACCTTTGTCTTGACCGCCTCAGGTGTTCTCACCACCTCCATAGACTGAGTCTTCTTCGGCTGGATGCCCGACGCTTTCCCTTCGCGGGCAAGGATTTGGGAGAGCGTGTTAAACAACACATTTTCAGAAATATCCATAATACGTGAACATTCCTGAATATAAACCTCCTGCTGGATCTGGTTGGGTATTTTGGAGATGCTTGACACCATATCCTGGATCAAATTGGCCCTTTTTACGGGGTCGTGTTTGGCATCTTCATATAATAAGGAGGCTTTGAACTCGATGAAATCCTTGGCATTTTCAAGGAGATATTCCTGCATATCTGCCTGGGAATTCTTTCTTGCAAAACTATCGGGATCCTCCCCGTCTGGGAACACACACACCTTTACATTCATACCCTGTTCAAGGATAAGATCTATACCACGTATTGAAGCTCTCATTCCCGCGGCATCACCGTCAAAAAGTACGGTTATATTTTTTGTAAGCCTGCTTATGAGCCTTATTTGTTCGGTGGTCAAGGAAGTTCCCGATGAGGAAACCACATTTTCAATCCCGCTCTGGTGCATCTGGATCACATCTGTATATCCTTCAACCAGGTAACAATTATCTTCTTTAGCAATAGCCTGCTTGGCGTAAAAAATACCGTAAAGGACCTTGCTCTTATGGTAGAGCTCGCTTTCCGGGGAGTTTAAATATTTGGCTGCTTTTTTGTCGTTGGTGAGTATCCTTCCGCCAAACCCCAGAACCCGGCCGGACATGGAATGAATGGGGAACATTACCCTCCCTTTGAACCGGTCAAACTGCTTCTCCCCTTTTACAATCGTGAGACCCGTTTTTTCAAGGAATTCAAGTTTATAACCTTTTCTAATTGCTTCTGAAGTAAATGCGTCCCATTCATCAAGGCAATACCCCAACTGAAATTTTTTGATAGTTTCCTCTGTAAATCCGCGTTCCCGAAAATAACTAAGCCCAATTGCTTTCCCGGGATCTGTCTTTAAAAGAACATTCTGGAAATAACCGCTGGCGTATTCAGAGACCAGGTACATACTCTCGCGCTCATCTTCCTGCTGTTTTTGCTCGGTAGACTGCTCGGTTTCTTCGATCTCGATATTATACTTTTTTGCCAGGTATTTTATTGCCTCGGGGTAGGTGAAATGCTCGTGTTCCATTAAAAAAGCAACTACATTCCCTCCTTTCCCACTGGAAAAATCTTTCCAGATCTGCTTTACAGGGGACACCATAAAACTCGGGCTGCGCTCATCTGTAAAAGGGCTCAATCCCTTGTAATTGCTACCGGATTTTTTAAGCTGGACAAAATCTCCCAAAACCTCCTCTACACGGGCGGTTTCAAATACCTGGTCTATAGTGTTCTTAGAGATCAATTTTTTTGGGAAATATTGTAATTAAGATAACCCAAATGTAAGAATAAAAAAAGAGAACAATTTTCATATAAAATGAAAACTATCCTCTCTTAAACATCTTAGCAGAATGTTATTTTATGTACATCAAAATGCAAGCCATAATCGGGAATTTGAATGTTAAAACCCCAAGGATGAAAACATTAACATTTTTCAGATATTTATTTTTATGAATTACTCCACATCAAAGCGCAGGCCTACAGAGATGTTATGAAGCTCGGGGTTCGGACTTTGAAAAATGGGATTAAGGTCATATTTCACATATAGTGCCAAGCTGCCCCAGCCCATATATCCGCTTAAACCATACACAAGGTCATTAGTATTATAACTGCCTTTTAATTTTCGTTTTACCTTATCCCCGTTTTCTTCATATTTAAGTTTTTGGCGTTCCCCAATATTAAATCCGGCGAAACCTCCCAAGCCTATCTTCAACTTATTTGCAGTAGAAAACCAGGTTTTGGAATCTGTATCCACTCGTCTGGATGGCCCAAATTCGAAATGTACGGGAACCACCAAATTATCCATCCTGAATTTTGATTTATCAAGTTCCAATGCATATTCCTGTAAAAAGGTGTTATCTCCCTCTTCCCTAAATATTCTGTTATCTGTAGGTTTTAGCCCATTGAATTGAAAAGAAACCCCGTAACGCAACCTAAGAAAATTGGAATTTTCAAAAACCCGGGTTCTCCAAACAACCCCAATTTCAAAAAATCTGCTGCCTGCAAGTTTGAAATCAGATTCGTTTATACTTTGCCCGCTTTCAAGGGCATTATTAAAGCCCGCTGCAAGCAGTAAATGGGTGGTAGTACGGTAATAAACTTCTTTATCGTCGTTTTCGTTTTCAATCCTTTCCGGAAGTTTTTCTTCCTGGGAGTGTACCATTGAAACTGGTAGACAGAAAAAGATTAAAAATAAAAAGTATAGTTTTTTCATTTTACTAATTGTTATAATTCGTCTGGATCAGGTAATCTCCTGCAAGTTACGGATACAACCCAATTTAAGTAAATTAATTTTGGGTATGAATTAATCAACATCAAATCTAACTCCAACAGATAAATTGCGCATTTCCACATTTGGAGCCTTAAAGATTGGGTTAAGGTCATATTTTACATAAAGGGCAGTGCTTCCAAGGCTAAGATAACCGCTAACCCCATAAATAAAGTCATTTGTATTATAATCACTCTTTAATTTCTCTTTTACCTTGTCTCCATCTTCCCGGTATTTAAGCTTTTGCCTTTCGCCAATATTAAACCCAGCATATCCCCCTATTCCAATTTTGAACATATTATCTGTTGAGTATCTTATATAGTCATTTCTTTCAATTTTTTTAGAAGGGCCAAATTCGAAATGAAGTGGCAATACCAGGTTGTCCATTCTAAACTTTGACTTATCAAGGTTAATTGGATATTCCTCCAGAGTGGTTAGTCCACCATCTGAAACAAAAAACCGATTGTCTGTTGGTTTAAGGCCGTTAAACTGAAAAGAAACCCCGTATTTCAACCTTAAAAAATTAGAATTGTCAAACACCCGGGTTTTCCAGGCCCAGCCTATTTCAAAGAACCTGCTTCCTGCCAGTTTAAAATCCAGATCATCTATAGAGCTGTCTGGAGTGATCGCATTGTTGAATCCCACAGCTAAAACCAGGTCGCTTTTGGTCCTTTTATCATATGTGCGTTCAGGTGCGTTATTGTTCATATTAATATTCACGATCTTTCCGTTATCAAATAAGGAAACCCTATTCTCAAAATCCCGGTTCCTTTCTTCCAGTGCAAGTTGATTTTCCAGTATAGCAATCCTGTTTTCAATATTACGGGCGTGCTTTTCTGCTGCTGCCTTTTTTAATGCATTCGCCTTTTCTGAAGAGATCATATCCCTTTCCAGTCTGTAGTTAATTCCTTCTATGGTAAACTTTAATTGCTCTTTTTCCTCATTTATGATTTTCTCCTTTTCTTTTTCAAAGTATTCAATATTCTGAATGCTCTGTTTTTCCCTGGTAGCGGGAATGGTATCCGTCTGTGCCTTCAGGTCTGAAAATACCAGGCTAAAAAAAGAAATAACGATGTAAATAATAATTGTTTTCATGATGATTGTTTTTACCCCATCCTTGCCTTCCCTGTGTGGGAAGGCCTAAGAAAGAGTTGATTGATGAATGAATGATCTGGATTTATTGATTGGTATTTTAATAATTGCGATTGGCTACGGCAGTGCGGGCTTTGAGGTAGCCTTCCTTCATAATGTCAAAAACCTTTTCCCTAAAGGATTGGTCCATTTCCATTTCCACATCCCATAAAAGAGAATCGGCATCTACGGTTTCCCCAGTAATATAAACTGGCTTTTCCATAGAAATTCTGGCCACTGCCATCATAAGAAGGGAATCTACTTCAATTTCTGTGAGATCATTATTTTCAGCCAGGCTTGTTGAGACAGTGGCTATCGCTTCTTCAAGACCTTCAGGCAGGTATTCTTTCTGCTCCTCTGTTATAACTTCAGCGACAGCATTTTCTTCCGGAACAGTTTCAGCCTCATACGCTATTTGAGTAATTGTATTCCTTTGCGATACAGGAGGGGTTATTATGCGATTTTCATTTTGGATCTCCTCTTCAACAACCTGCTTCTCAATTTCATCTATCGCCAGCCGGGTATTTTGTTGTTTCCCGGGGGTAACTACCTCTGCCTCAATTTCTACAGGTATTTCTACAATGGAAGGAGTTTCTTCATTACTATCTGTGCGATATACCTGCCCAAGGATAAGAATCCCGGCTACAAGTGAAGCCGCGATTCCAATTACCCATTTATAAGAATCAGATTGTTTAGTATCATTTTCCAGTCGGGAATTTAATTTCTCCCAGCTACCTGGTTTTGGAGTAATCTCCCGGTCTCTTAATTTTTGACCAAATTCTGAGTCTATATTATGTTGTCCCATAATTACTGTTTTCTGTTATCGCTAATTTCTCCTGCAACATTTTTCGGGCTTTAAAAAGTTGGGATTTGGAGGTCCCTTCAGTAATCCCCAGGATGTCTGCAATTTCGTTGTGCTTATAGCCTTCCACCGCATACATTACAAAGACGACCCTGTACCCTTCCGGCAATGCATCAATGAGGTTTTGTATTTCCTCCACTTCCATACCAGACTGTATGTTGTTGGAACTTTCAGAATAAGTCTCTAAACCATTCTCCTGAAAATCCAGTGACCTCTCCGTTCTTAAAAAAGAGATGGACTCACGTATCATTATCCTTCTCACCCAGCCTTCAAAACTTCCTTCATTCCTAAAAGAGGCCAGATTGGAAAAAACCTTGAAAAATCCGTTAAGCATTACCTCTTCCGCATGATGGAGATCGTTAATGTACATCCTGCAAATACTTAACATTTTGGGGGAATATTTCGAATAAAGATGCTGTTGTGATGCCCGGTGGTTTCTTGCAGCCCGGGCAATAATTTGAGTTTCGTTTTTAAAAAGCGGTATTACTTTCACAAAAAGTTCTTTAGACCTTCTACTTACATAGACGCATGAAATTTACAAAAGGTTGCCTGAGGGGGTGAATAATTTTAAAAAAATTCTAATGTGGCTGATGATACTAAATGAAAACAGCATAAAATTGCGCTGCCAAATCCCTCCTTTCCAAATGTAATATACCGGGTTTCTATCTCTGTTTCTTCTGAAAAATCCTATCTTAAACTTTTAAATTTTTCCTGCTTATGAAACCTGTTTTTTGTCTACTTTTTCTTTTCCTTTCCTCTCTTCTCCCGGCCCAGGAACGCTATATAGAAGACCTCTTTGAGGTTGATGGGCCGCAAACCGAAATATATTCTGTAAAAGATGGCGAAGAACTGAAACTCGACATTTACAGTCCGGTAAACGACACTTTGCAGGCCAGGCCCCTTATTGTTTTTATGCACGGCGGGGGATTTTCCGGCGGTACACGCACGAATGAAGCTGAAGTTAAATTTGCTGAAGCCGCGGCAAGAAAAGGATACGTTGCAGTACAGATATCATACAGACTCACCAGAAAAGGGCGGTCCTTTGGCTGTGATTATGAAGCTGAAGGCAAAATGAAAACTTTCCGCCTTGCTGCTGAAGATTTTATGGATGCAGTACATTTTATGCTGAAGAAAGGATCTGAATATAAAATTGATCCCTCAAAGATCATCGTGGGCGGAAGCAGCGCCGGGGCAGAAGCTGTGCTTAATGCAGTATACAATGAGAGGCTTATGTTCGGGGATCTGGCAAAATATGAAAATATGAAATTTGCCGGGGTTTTCTCCCTGGCCGGTGCCATCGTGGATGCCAGGTATATAACCGAAGAAAATGCAGTGCCCGGAGTTTTTTTCCACGGCACAGAGGATAACCTGGTGCCGTATGGAACAGCCCCTCATCACTGGTGTGACAGGGACAACCCCGGATATATTATCCTTGACGGTTCCCACAGCATTGTGAATCAATTAAAGGAACTGAACACTTCCTATCTCCTTTACAGTTTTGAAGGTGGCAGACACGAACATTCCGGAATGCCTTTTGACCACCTTCCTGAAGTTTTCAGCTTTTTTAATAAAACTTTTTTGCTGGGAGAAAAAAGACAAATAGAAATTTCAATTCCAGAAAACTAACCTGATTCCGTATGAAGAAACATATACAAAACTTGAATTTAAAATTATGAAAATCGGTTCTCTTCTTCTTCTATGTTTCAGCTTTTTCCTGGTCAATATACCTTCGGAAGCCCAGGAAGAAAAATATTATAAGGGCAATCTCCATACCCACTCCTATTGGAGTGATGGGGATGAATTCCCTGAAATGATCATGCAATGGTATAAAAACAAAGGCTATGACTTTGTGGCCCTGAGCGATCACAATAGCATTGCAGAAGGTGATAAATGGAAAACTATCCCGAGGGATTCCCTTTATCAGGACGCGTTTCTTCAATATCTGGAGAAATATGGAGAGGACTGGGTGCATTACCGGAAGGATTCCACCGGTACTCACGTAAAACTAAAAGCCCTTAGTGAATTCCGTTCCATGTTTGAAGAAGATGAAAAGTTTATGATCTTCCGGGCAGAGGAGGTTACCTCCTATCTGGGAGATAAGGCGGTACATATGGGTGCGATCAATGTACAGGAATTTATAGAACCCCGGGAAGGAAATACTATCGTAGAACTTATTCAGAACAACCAGAATGCTATTCGCGAACAGAGCGAACGCACGGGAGAACCCATCTTACAACATCTC
This sequence comes from Gillisia sp., assembly GCA_039989915.1. Lineage (GTDB taxonomy): Bacteria > Bacteroidota > Bacteroidia > Flavobacteriales > Flavobacteriaceae > Gillisia. The sequence goes on along the minus strand of JBDXGW010000001.1, from coordinate 359,355 downwards.
AATCACCCCAATTTCACCTATGCGATCACCGCAGAGGATATCATTCAGATAGATGGAGAACGATTTTTTGAAGTTTTCAATGGACATCCCTATGTCAACAATTACGGGGACAGCATCCATAACAGCACAGAAAAGATGTGGGACCAGGTTAATATAGCCTACCTCAACACGGGCAAACCAATAATGTACGGCCTTGCTACAGATGACAGCCATCATTACCACAAATTTGGCAGCAAATTCAGCAATGCAGGCCGCGGTTGGGTGATGGTTAAAAGTAAAACACTCCACCCCCACGCACTTTTAGCTGCTATGGAGGCAGGTGATTTTTATTCAACAACCGGAGTGGTACTTGAAAGCATCCAGTTTGAGGACAATACCCTCTCTTTAAAAATCAAAGCAGAAGAAGGAGTTACCTATACAACAGAGTTCATAACCGCAAATAAAGATGATTCCCGCGGGGAAACAGTAAGATCTGTAGAAGGAACTGAAGCTTCCTTTACCCTGCCAAAAGATCATCTTTTTGTAAGGGCAAAGATCACCTCCAGTAAACTAAAGGAAAACCCTTATATGGAAGGAGATGTGGAAGTTGCCTGGACTCAGCCTTTTTTACCTGAAAACTAGCCTATGAAAAAATTATTTTTAATATTCACATTCCTCTTCTCCATTTCAATTGTTGCGCAGCGGCAGGTACAAACCCTCAACGCAGCCTGGCAATTCACATTGGAAAAGGATAATAAAAAGGAGATCGTAAATATTCCCCATACCTGGAATGCAGAGGATGCTTTCAGGGACGGGAAGGAATATTACCGTGGAAAAGGAACTTATTCCAAAACCCTCTATGTCCCTGAAGAATGGAAGGATAAAAGAGTGTTTCTGAAATTTGAAGGCAGTAACCAGATCACCACTGTTTTTGTAAATAGAAAAAAAATAGGAGAGCACCGGGGCGGGTACACAGGTTTTGTTTTTGATATTTCTAACGCCCTCAATTTAGGCCAGGCAAATGAGATAAAAATCGAAGTTGACAATGCCCACAATACCGATATCCCCCCTTTGGATGCCGACTTTAATTTCTACGGCGGAATTTATCGGGATCTGGAGCTAATTGTGACCAATGAGGTTCATTTTGAACTGGAAAATGAAGCTGCCGGAAATATCCTGGTAGCAACTCCTGAAGTCTCAGCCAAAACAGCCAAAGTTGAAGTTGAAACTATTGTGGTCAATAATTCTGAAGAAAGGAAGAATCTGGAAGTAAGCATTGATATTTTTTCACCGCAGAAAAATAAAATTAAAACCCTAACCAAAAGGGTTCAGCTAAAGTCGGGAGAAACCTCTACGGTAAATTTTAAATTCACGGTGGACGATCCTCAACTATGGTCTCCGGATACACCAAACTTATATGACCTAACCGCAAGAATTTCCGAAAGAAGAACAGGCACCCTTATGGATGAAGTTGACACCAGATTTGGATTGCGCTGGTTTGAGGTGGATACAAAAAAGGGGTTTGTATTAAATGGACAACCAATTAAATTAATAGGTGCCAACCGGCATCAGGATTTCAAAGGATTGGGAAATGCCTTGCCCAATAGTCTTCACCGCAAAGACTATGAGATGATAAAAGAAATGGGGAGCAACGTGATAAGGACCGCCCATTACCCGCAGGATCCGGAGGTTTACAGGATATGCGACGAACTTGGTTTGCTGGTCTGGACAGAAGTACCTGTAATTAACGATGTTACAGATACCGATGCCTATCACGACATTTCTCTAAAAATGCACCGGGAACAGATCCTGCAGTTTTACAATCACCCTTCCATAGTTATGTGGGGGCTTATGAACGAGATCTTCATAAGGCTGGTATTCAACAATCAGATCACAGAGGAGGAAAAGCAAGCAAAAATAAAGACATCTGTGGAACTGGCAGAAAAGCTGGAGAAGGAAACCAAACGTCTGGATCCGCAACGACTAAGCGTCATGGCCCTTCACGAAAATGAATTGTACAACGAATCTGGCATTGCAGATATTCCTGATGTTATTGGCTGGAACCTATATTTTGGATGGTATTCTCAAGGGCTGGAAAACTTTGGGAATTTTCTTGATGAACAGCATAAAAAATATCCGGACCGTCCGCTATTTATTTCGGAATATGGCCCGGGGGCCGATGTTAGATTACAAACAGATGATCCAAAACCCTGGGACTACAGCGAGGCATATCAGCTGGAATTACACCGCAGTTATATCAACCAGGTACTGGAGCGGGATTTTGTTTTCGGGATGACCGCCTGGAATTTTGCCGATTTCGGCTCTTCCTTCCGGCAGGATGCAGCACCCTATATCAACCAAAAAGGATTGGTGAATATGGACAGGAGCAAAAAGGATATCTATTATTACTACCAGGCCAGGCTGCTGGAGGAACCTGTGATCTATATTTCCGGGGAACATTACGCTACCCGCTTTCCGGCTGATGAGAATGAAAAAGTAAAGATCCTTGTTTATTCAAATTCTGATAATGTTACATTGAAAACAGGCGATGAGGAACTTTCAGCTGAAGTAGTGGACGGGGTAGCCGAATTTGAGCTTAATCTTTCAGAAGGAAAACACAAGCTTACCGCAACTGCAGGGAACATATCTCATAGCAGGGAAATTGAAGTTAAATTCAGAAAGAATTTGCTTCAGAATATTGCCAAAGAACCTCTTACTGTAAATGTTGGAGCTCACGTGAATTATAAAGATCCTATAACGGAAGAGATCTGGATAAGCGACCAGGAATACCGGGAGGGAGCTTTTGGTTTCCTTGGCGGGGAGATTTACCAGAGGGATAAGAATAAGTTCCAGGGTACTGCTTCAGATATTCAGGGGACTGAAAACGATCCCCTGTATCAAACGATGCGACTAGGAATTAAAGCCTACAAAATTGATGTGCCAAAAGGAATTTACAGGGTTACCCTGCTGTTTGCTGAACCGGAGTTCAATGCTTCCGAAGAGAATATCTACAACCTCAGCGAGGCACAACAAAAAGACATTACCGGCCTAAGAAGTTTTGACATAACTATTAATGGAACCAAGGTTTCACAAGACGTGAACCTGGCCAGGGATTACGGCAGAATACGAGCGGTGGAAAAATCCTATAGGATAAAAGCCGGGGATAATGGAATTTCAGTGGATTTTGATGAGAATTCTGGGAAGAGTGTTTTGTCCGGGATTAAATTGGAAAAAATTTAGTCCTAAAAAACGCTAAACCTCACAGAGAAGCTGAGCTCCCCTCCTATTTTCAAGGAGGGGTGGACGCTTTAGCGGACGGGGTGATGGCGTGGAAAATTATAATTTCACCTCCATAAGTTCCCGCCCAAATTCTCGAGCACTCTCAATTGGACACCTCTTCTCCAATTCGCACTTTTTTACCCTTCTGTCTCAATTGGCTGGACAAATTTTAGCCAGTAAAATAATTCTTTCAGCCAATCAATCCACCTTCTCTTGAAAAAAGGGAAGGAGCTTTAAATCTTCTCTAGTTGAATAAGTAAATTCCGCGAGTAAACTCATCGGCATTTAAGGTCCTATAGACTTGGATCCTAATTAGCGAGGTAGACCTGCCAGGTTTAATCACCTTAATAGGAAATTTTCAATTTTTACTGAGCTTTTCATAAAAGAACCTGGTAGGTCTGAACAAGGAAAAGCGAGTAAGTGAAGACAATACAAGGCAGACCTACCAGGTTAAATTTTCATACCTAGCCTACACTCCTTTACAATAATGGCTTTTGCTAACGAGAAACCTGGCTGGTCTAGTTTAGGGGTGATTTCAAGCCTAAGTTCCTATAGGGATTAATTTCGGCAAGTAAATTCCTCTTCTAAAAAGACCTCACAGGTTAAAAAAAACTGTGAGGTCAAAGCTTTACTCACCCGGCTCAGGTATTGTTGCAAGGGCTTTTAAATCAATTAATCTTTCTACGACCTCATTATAATTGATCTTATTTTCCTGTGCATTAATTTTACAACAACTAAAGAGAAAGCTTAAAATTATAATCTTTTTCATTAGGATCATTTTTCGTTATATAAATCTCTCAACATATCTGGACTTGCAACAGTTCGAAATCCCAGATGCCCATGGGAGGAGTCCAGTGTTTGCGGCATTTTTGCAGATACTCTGTAACTGGCACAATAGGAAGCATGGCATAAATAAGAGCCTCCTTTAATAACCTTCGCATTCAGGTTCGGGTTATATCCTTTGTATGAACTTTCCGGCCCCTGCGGATTTTCAACTACCCCATTATCTGCCAATTTTCTGTAATACTGCGGGTCATAAAAATCTGAAGTAAACTCCCAAACATTTCCTGCCATATCGTACAGGCCATAGTTGTTTGGAGGAAATGACTTTACCGGGGCGCTGCCTTCAAACCCATCTGCCTCCGTATTATTTAGAGGAAAATCTCCTGTCCAGGTATTTGCCATTTCTTCAAGAACGCTCTCATCATCTCCCCAGGTTAAGCGGGAATTCGCTTCTGCTCCCCGTGCTGCAAATTCCCATTCGGCTTCTGTTGGCAGTCTTCGTCCTGCCCAATCGCTATACGCCACCGCATCTTCGTACGAGACGTGCACCACCGGGTGGTCCTCCTTTCCATTTATGGAACTTCCAGGGCCATTGGGTTGTTTCCAGTTGGCACCTACCTTCCATACCCACCAGCGGGAAAAATCATGAAGGTCATTTATCCTCTGATCAGGTTTATTAAAAACAAGTGATCCGGGTTGCAGCAGAGAGTCCGCTGGTTTTGGAGTACCCGGTGGTAATTGTTTCTGCAACTCTTCCCAGGAAATTTCCCTTTCTGCAAGGGTGATATAACCTGTAGCTTCTACAAATTCGGCAAACTCCCGGTTTGTCACTTCGGTGGCATCCATATAAAACCCATCTACATACACGGGATGCGCCGGCTTTTCATGTCCCATTGCCTGTTTATCCTCCCCTGTTGCTCCCTGCTGAAACAATCCGCCGGGGATCCATACCATTCCGTTTGGTACTTCAATGTTGGCCGGCTGTTCCATGGACTCATATTTCTGGTTCCCTTCCTTTCCTTTATGTTGAGCGCTTTCTTTACAACCAAGGAGGAATGCAGGAAATACAATAAGAGAAATCAAGATCCTGTTCATTCTTTATATTTAAAAAAAAATGCTCCTTCAAAAGGGTAGGCCTTCCGGAAGGAGCATTAAAATAACTAATAAATCCTACTCAACAGTAAATCTTCCGGTAAATTCATTATCTGAACTTCCTCCAACAAAAAATTCAAATTCCCCTGGTTCAAAAATGAATTCCTCTGCATTGTTATAGAATTTAAGATCTCCTGTTGTAAGCTCAAATGTCACGGTTTTAGATTCTCCTTTTTTCAGAAATATTTTCTCAAAACCTTTCAATTCTTTCATTGGCGGAGTGATAGTCCTAACTTTATCATGTGTATATAGCTGAACTACCTCTTCCCCGTCATAATTCCCTGTGTTTCTCACAGTGGCAGAAATTGTAATACTTCCACCTTCCTTAAGTGTTTCACTATTCACGCTTACGCTGGAATATTCAAATTCTGTATAACTAAGTCCGTATCCAAACGGAAGCAAAGGCGCATTTGGAACATCCAGGTAATTGGATTTAAATTTTTCAAATTCGGCAGTGGGTGCAGGTCTCCCTGTTGTTCTCATTCCATAATAAATAGGGATCTGTCCCACATTCACAGGCCAGGTAGCTGTAAGTTTTCCCGAAGGATTATAGTCTCCAAAAACCACATCGGCAACCGCATTTCCCGCTTCGACCCCCGGGTGCCATACCTGGAGTATACTTACGGGTAGTTCCATTTCTTCAGGAATGGTCAAAGGTCTACCGCTCATTAAAACCAGTACAACGGGTTTCCCGCTTGCTGCAAGTTCTCTTATCAATACTTTCTGACTTTCAGGAATTGAGATATCTGTCCGGCTGGCAGCCTCCCCACTCATTTCTGAAGCTTCCCCCACAACGGCCACAACAACATCGGCATTTGCAACTACCGTCATAGCATCTTTAAGCAATTGCTCGGGGGTTTCTTCTGAAATTTCTATGCGGGGACCAAAGACATTCACCTTTTTGGCAAAAGTCGTATCGTTACTTATGTTTGCACCTTTTGCATAGGTGATTTTTGCGTTGGGTGCTACATTTTTAAATCCATCCAGCAAGGTAATTGAAAGTTGGTTGTCACCCGTTGGAGCCCACGTCCCAAGCATATTGGTTTTGTTATTTGCCAGCGGACCAATAAGCGCGATCTTCGCGTTTTTGGATATTGGCAAGGTATTGTTGTGCTTTTTTAGCAACACAAAAGATTTAGTAGCGGCTTCGCGTGCTTTTGCGCGGTGCCCGGGAGTCAGAATGTCGGTTTCCGGCCTTTTTTCGTCGGAATATCTGTAAGGATCATCAAATAATCCCAGTTTATGTTTTGCTTCCAGGATCCTTCGGGCAGCAGTAGTAATGGTTTCTTCTGAAACTTTACCTTCTTCAACAGATTTCTTCAAAGTAGTAAGAAAACCTTCCCCTACCATATCCATATCCAGGCCGGCATTGATGGCCAACGCCGAAACTGCCTGCAGGTCTCCCATCCCATGTGCGATCATTTCGTTTACCGAAGTATAATCTGATACCACAAAACCGTCAAATCCCCAGCGCTCTCGTAAAACATCTGTAAGCAGCCATTTGTTTCCGGTGGCGGGAACGCCGTCAATATCATTAAAGGAGGTCATTACACTCCCCACTCCGGCATCTACCGCTGCTTTATAAGGTGGCAGGTACTCATTGAACATCTTTGCGCGACCCATATCAACTCGGTTATAATCGCGCCCACCTTCAGAAGCTCCGTATAATGCCATATGCTTTACAGTAGAGATCATAGTAGCGGGATTTGCAAGATCATCTCCCTGGTAACCTTCAACCATTGCTTTCGCAATTTGGGACCCTAAATAAGCATCCTCTCCTGCCCCTTCCGCAACGCGGCCCCATCGGGGATCCCTGGATATATCAACCATAGGAGAAAAATTCCAGTTAATACCATCGGCCGTTGCTTCTTTGGCTGCAATACGGGCCGTTTCCTTTATAAGCGCCATATCCCAGCTGGCTGAAAGTCCAAGCGGAATAGGAAAAGTGGTTTTATAACCATGAATAACATCGCTTCCTATAAGCAGCGGAATTTTTAGACGGGAATTCTTCACAGCAAGGTCCTGTGCCTGTCTTACACGCTCTGGGCTGGAAACTCCAAATACTCCCCCTACATTTCCGGCTTTTATCTTGGTTTCAACATCTTCACTCACCACAGATCCGGTTGCGACGCCACCCCCGGGAGTTAATAGATTAAGTTGGCCTATCTTTTCTTCCAATGTCATTTTTGCAAGTAGTTCTTCTACCTGTGGGATCCTTTCCTGGCCTTGTATACTTGAAAACCCCATAAAAAAGAGGACAGCAGCTAACAGATTAAATTTTCTCATCTTGGTTATTCTTTAAAAAATTGATAATTTCTTTTCCTTATTTTACTTCCAGAACCTCAGTTTTATCGGAGATCCCATTTTCATTAAATGCTTCTATACTAAAGTAATATTCAGTACCCCGGTCCAGGTTGCGCATAAAATGCTCATTTACATCGTAAATCAACCAGGAATGATACAATTTATCTGGTGCAATCCCCCAGCGGATATTATATCCCTGGGCGCCTTTGACCGGTTCCCATTTGAAGGCCGCATCTCTGCGATCTTCCTGCCGGTTTACCTGGAATCCTTTCACCTTTACAGGTTTTTTGCCCAGACCTTTGCCAAACACCCTGATCTCTGATAATGCAAGGTTTTGCCCGGGAACTTCTACATTTTTATAGCGTATGTATTTTCCTTTTACAGGCTGGTTCAGGGGCAGGTATGCGTTTGGTGCATCTTTAAAACTTTTACTTTTGTCTACTACAGTTTTCCAATTTTTACCATCTTCTGAAATCTCCAGCGTGAACCGGTGGCGCAGGCCTTCGGTACGGGTGTAAATTCCCGACTCCTCATCATGAAAATTCAATTGGAAAGCATAAATATTTCCGGGAGAAAGCATTTCGATCTCAACCCATTGTTTATCATCATTTGCTTCAGCAACCCAAAAGGATTTAGGACTTTCATCGGTTAAAAGTTTCGAAATAATCTCACCTTCACTGTTTCTTTCAAGAGGCATTTCGGTTATGTCAAAATCCCCATCTGTAGAAGTACTTTTTCTTACCTGCTTTTTTGAAGAAGAAACTTTTGTTTTTCCTTTGTAAGAAAGCAACATCCAGCCATTATGCTCGCCCGCTTTTGTTGGATGATTGGGTCCAAACAGGGGGTAATCCCCATAGCTTGTGTTGGTGTACATCAGGCCTTCGTCATCAAAATAAGTAGGGAACATAGAGAGCCGGCGTTCCCAATGTGAATTTGAGGCCAGGGCCACAGTGGCAAAATGCCAGTATTGCCCGTTGGTTTGTTTTACCGTAATCCCGTGTCCGGCACCGTTGGCAAAACCGCCGGGTTTGAAACTCATTGGATTATTTTTCATGTATTTAAAAGGCCCAAGCGGGGTTTCGCCAATATAAGCAGCATCTGCATACACATTAAATTGTGTTCCCGGTGCCGCATATTGCAAATAGTATTTTCCATCGTGCTTTGTCATTGAGGCACCTTCCATGTATCCTTCTTTCAAGGTGGGATGGTAATTATTCTCCCCAAAACGCTCCCAACCGTGTTCTTCTTCTACCAGGTTGAAAAGTTCTTTTTCAACCCCGGTTTCTATAAACCGATCATCTTTATTCAGCATTTTCACTCGAAGGGGATGTACATTTGACGAGCCCCAGTACAAATAGGTTTTCCCATCATCATCGATAAATAATTCCGAATCCTGAATATTATTTGTTATGGATGCGGTGGGTGTCCAGTTCCCGCTTTTAGGGTCATCTGTGTAAAGAATGCTGCCATAACCCGCGGGATCACCTGCGAAATATACCAGTGAATCTTTATAATTGAAAGCTGTGGGAGCATTTGACCCTTCGAAAAACCATTGTTTTGGTTTAATAAATTCCCAGTTGATAAGATCTTTGGAATGCCAGTATCCAAAAGACCGGGTTACAAACATGAAGTATTCTCCCCGATATTCAATGACCGCAGGATCTGCACCCGAACGGTAGGATATGTTCTTACTGGAATTATAGACCATGTAGGTATAGTCAATATCCAGCGGATTGATATAGGTTTCCGGAACCACTTCCTGTGCATATATTATTGCACCACTTAAAAAGGCAATTATGGTAAATATTTTTTTTAAATTTTTCATTTTTCCGTTTTTGCTCTTCTCTTATTCGGTTTTTTTATGGGAAAACAACCAGGGAAGTAAATGGGGTTCAGCAAAAGCCGAATCCCAACTGTTGTGATTGTCATTTGGATACAGGGACAATTTCGCATTGCCGCCCTGGGAGTTAATTTCCCTCGCCATAGTTTTGGAATATTCCGGAAGGACCACATTATCATTTTCTCCATGGAAGATCCAGATATTAAATCCCGGCGGGTAGTTTTTAGCAATTGCAGGATCTGCACCTCCACATATTGCAAAAGCAGCTGCGAAAATTTCAGGTTTGCGGCTTAATAGTTCAAAAGTTCCCATACCGCCCATTGATAATCCGCCCACATAAATTCTGTTGGTATCCACATACTCTTCAGAAATAACAGAATTTAGAAGAGCCATGACCAGATGTAGGGCTTTGGTAGGCTCTTCCTCATTCTTAAAGTCAAATTGGAAAGGGATGGAATCACGATTTACTTCCACCTTAGCCCAATAATCCTCTTTAGGTGCCTGCGGAAAGATCACAATTGCAGGAAACTCCTCCATTTTCTCCAGAAAAAGCTTGCTTCCGTGAGTTAATTGAGATTCATTATTATTGCCCCGTTCCCCTGCACCGTGCAAAAAAAGCACCACCGGATATTTTTGGTCCTTTGAAAAATTGGAAGGATAAAGGATCCGGTAATTAAGCGTATCCTTCTTTTCAATGAACTGCTCCCTCTCAAATTCTCCTCTTTCCTGGGCCACTGAAGTAGCCGGCAGGAACAACAGAATAATCAATAGGGACGGGATAAGGAATAATAATCTCTTTTTCATGTATAACTATTTATAAAAAAACATTTAAACCTCACAGGTTTCAAAAACCTGTGAGGTTTGTATCTAATAGGAAAACCCTAGTTTTTTCAAACCATTCTGTACTTCAGGAGCTCCCATAAAAAGATCCCATATAAGGCCCGATCTATGATTTTCTATCATAACTACTATAGGTCCCTGATCTATAGCCAGATATTTTTCTGCCACCCAGGGAGACCCCTCAAGACTAAAGGCATCGTAAAATCCTGCAGGACCCCATAAAAGCTCATGTTGCTCTTCATAGAAATACCGCATGGCCCGCATAGATTCTACCGGAGTATAGGGAAGCGAAGCTAACGCCGCGGTAGGAGATACTACACCCCTGTCATCATCTGGCGAGTGTGCCGCATAACCAATGCCTCCATCTTTAGTTTTGGTATAACTGGCAGTGAGTCCCCAGGAATTCTCATTATAGGTTTCAAATCCCTTCGGGTTCTCCAGGCAATAATTATAGTTGATGAGGCTGTGATTTACATTAAGGTCCCAGTAATTGGCATATTTATCACTAAGCCCTTTTGGATTTAATCCTAGGTAGGAGTAATGCGACCAAAAAAGCGGCCCACCCTTATCTCCCCGGGTATTATGTTTAAGTATTAACGGCAGGTCATAGGCCTTAACATCTGTTGTAATATTGCCACCCCGTGCCCAACCATTATGGTAAGCCTCAGGTTGGATAGCATGTTCTGGAGAAGCAGCCGCCATTACATAGGTAATAAGACACTCATTATAGCCTTCGATCATAAAATCCATTTCCCATTCATAGTTTGGAGACCAGTGCCAGTAAATTCCTTCCTTATTATTGGTGTACCAGTTCCATTCTATCCCCTTCCATAGTTCGTCATATTTTTTTGCCACTTCTTTTTCCGCTTCGGTCCCATCTTTCAAAAATTCCCTTACCACTATAAATCCCTGAGCAAGAAAAGATGTTTCAACAATATCCCCACCATTATCCTTTGTGCTAAAAGCCTGGGTTTTTCCCGTCTCCCCGTTGATCCAATGTGGCCAAACCCCGTGAAATCTTTCAGCTTTATCAAGAAAATCGGCAATTTTCTCCAACCTTGCCACAGCAGAATCCCGTTGTATGAATTCGCGCTCTATTCCCGTAACTATAGCCATAAGGCCAAAGCCGGATCCCCCGGTAGTCACTACATGCGCATCATTCTTAGGATAAACCCCATTGGGATGATAACGTTCCCGGGCCATCCCTGAATTAGGTTCGGCATAATCCCAGAAATATTTAAGGGTTTGTTGTTGCACAACGTCCATAAGTTGCTCATCACTCAGTCTATTATTTTCGGTTAAAGCGGTTACCTGCTCCTTATTATTTTTACAGCCCATACCGGCAATTAATAACAGCAGCAAAAAACTTTTCTTAAACTGATTCATTTGATCTGTTTTACTATTTGTTTAAAAATTGAAATCAAGAAGGGTTAGACCGGCCTGAATCTCCTGGTCGGCCATAAAGAGATCCCACACCAAACCTGTTCTGTAATTTTCTATCATCGAAATAATTGGGCCCTGGTCAATGGCCAGATACCCATTGGCTACCCAGTTGTGTTCTTCAGAAAAAGCATCATAAAACCCGTACGGGCCCCATAAAGTTGATCCTCTCTCCTCATAAAAATACCGCAGGGCTTTCATTGACTCAACCGGAGTATAAGGAAAAGAAGATAAGGCCGCAGTGGGGGTAATTACTCCTTTATCATTTGTGGGACTATGAGCTTCATATCCCTGATAACTATCACTGGCCGTTAATCCCCAGGATTTCTCACTATACCCATCAAATCCTTTCGGATTCGCTATGGAATAATAATAATGAATAAGACTATGCGCCTTGTTTTGCTGCCAGTAATTGGCATATCGATCGCTTAAATTTTGAGGGTCAAGCCCAATGAAAGAATAATGGGTGAAAAATAACGGACCTCCAAATACCGGTCCCAGCGGCATTGTTACACCATAATGATTCCTGTTGGTTACCATATTTCCTCTCGAAGCCCATCCCTGATGATACACCTGGGGATCTATGGGGTGTGTGGGAGAAGATGCTGCAAGAACATAGGTAATGAGGGATTCATTCCAACCCTGGATCTTCAGATTTTTCTGAAAGCCAAATGTTGGGGACCAGTGCCAGTAAAGCACATTTTCACCCCTGGTATACCAATCCCATTCTACAGCTTCCCAGAGGGCAGTTATCCTGTTTACTATATTGGTTTCTGCTGAAAAATATTGCCGGTTTATAAGGAGTCCCTGCATCAGGAAGGCAGTTTCAACAAGATCACCTCCATCATCCATATTACCAAAAGGCCTTGTTTGGCCTGTATTATCAAGATACCAGTGGGAAAAAGCACCATGATATTTGGGAATTTCCTCAAGAAAATCAAGGATCTTTTCAAGACGTTGTACAGCCTGCGCTCTGGTGACCCAGCCCCGCTCCACAGCCACAGGAAAAGCAGCCAGACCAAAGCCGGAGCCTCCCATGGTTACTATATTTCTGCCTTCCCCTCCATAGGCCTCTGCCTGGGATCTTTCCTTAGCAAGGCCGGAGTTAGAACCGGCAAAATCCCAGAAATATTTAAAGGTTTGTTGCTGAACTTTATCCAAAAGTTCCTCATCACTTAGCTTCACTGTACTTCCATTATCAGATACCAGATCTTCATCACTCGCACATGCTGAAAAAAGTAGAAGTACTCCAATAAAATAAAAAATCGTCAACCTCTCTTTATGCTTCATTTTCCTTCAGTTTTATAATATTGGCCGAATCAAAACCTTTTTTTTAAAAGGGGTAAAATATTTATAAGTATAACAATGGAAATCTAATACCCCTTATTTAAAGTAAGAGATAGCATTGTAGTAAATCTATTCCTGTTAAAATTTAAGATCTATATTCATCGGGTTGCACCCGGAATCCCGAAGGGAGATCATTTAAAGTATAACAGGCTCCGAAATCTTTTGGATACCGGAGCCTGGTATAAATTAATCAGCCATTGCTGCCTGAATTTCTTCCTGAGTTAGCGCTTTATTGTAGAAACGCAATTCGTCCATAAAACTTGAGTCCCACAGATGACCCCATTCATTAAACCTTGGAGCCCCGGACATTATAGATACCAAATCTGCCCCTGTCCAGTCAATGCCTGTAATGGTATTTTCTCCTACCGCCACACCATTTATATATACGATGGCTTTTGTTGATGAAATTGTGAAGGCCATATGTACCCACCCGGCATCATTGGCTACATCGGCATTAGCGCCACCATCAACCCAGGCATCAGCAGTACCTGTACCTACGTTCAACTTAAATCGCTGTTTTCCATCAGCATTTTCCCGGAAAAATCTAAATCCGGAAGTTCTATTATTTTGTACTTCGGGATATCCGGCATTGGCAGTATCTTCCGGTCCTACCACTAAAATTCCTGCACGATCAGGGCTGGCATTTACATTGTACCAGAAGGTAGCACTAAATTCCTCACTTAATAAACCGGCAGAGGGAAGCGTAAGATAAGAATTGGCGGCACCTGCATAAGCATCGCTGCCAACTTTGCCTTCTCCGGCAAAACCGGGGGTCCCCACTACCGTAACCTCGCGGTTTGCAGCTATATCTTTATATTGACCATCAAATGGCATATAAAGAGTTTCTGCAGAAGCATTTATTAAATTTTGAATATCGCTTTGAGATAAAGCAGTATTGAAAAGTCTCAATTCATCAATAAGACTGTTGGTATCAGATTTATGATCCCAGTAACTAAAGGTTTCCCCACCGGCGCCTATGGTAATTTCTTCTACCCCGGTCCAGTCAATGGGGTTGGGCATGATTGCTTTAGGAAAAGCCACCCCATTAACATATAAAAAAGTTTCGGAAGCGCTAATAGTAAAGGCAATATGCACCCATTCCCCGGTTACTGCAACAGCACCACCATCATTCCAGCTTTCACCTCCACCTGTACCTACATTCAATTTAATTGTTTGCGACGTGCCAGATCCCTCCCTGAAAAGGCGGAATCCCTGTTGCCGTTCCTGATTTGCGCCGGCTACTAAAATCCCGGCACGTGAAGCCTCTCCACTTAATTTATACCAAAAAGCTGCACTAAACTCATTTCCAAGTTCATCCTCATCAAGAGGGACGGTAATATATGAATTAACAACACCCTGGTAGGCGCCTATTCCAAGGACGGAATCATCGGAAATAGCCGGAGTTCCAATTTCCTCAGCGGTATCGAAATTAACCAGTTCTACAAAATCACCATCGTATGGCATATAGAAAAATTCTCCGGAAAATTTAGGAGAATATGGTGGAGCATCTTCTATTTCAAATGTTGTGGATATTGTGGTTTCATTATTATCAGAATCAACAGCTGTAATAGTCAAGGTATGAGTTCCAATTGAGGCATCATATACTAAATCATTTATCAGGACATTTTTACTATCAGTAAAATCGCTCATATTTGCCACCTCAATACCATCTACATTCACGGTAATGTTCACAATTTCAATATCATCTTCCACCTTAAAATTAAAGGTTACAGGAGCGGATGGGTCACTTGATCGAATGACGGTTGATCCACCTGCGTTGGGTGTATTAAGCGTTATTATTGGAGGATCTAATGGATAATCCCCAAATTCCGGTTCATCTAAAGTTTGGCAACTAGTTGCAAAAATTGCGGCTATTATACCAAAGCATTGAATTATTTTATTCTTCATGGTATTAAGGATTAAAGTGTTAATAATTAGGGTTTTGAACAATAATTCCTCCAGATTGATCAATTGCTTCCTGAGGGATTGGATACAAAGCGTGCCTTGGCTGATATCCTAAACCTCCTAATACTGTCGAGGCATCTCCCCAACGTACTAAATCGTAAAACCGGGATTCTTCCAGGGCAAACTCAACTCTTCTTTCTTGCTTAATTGCATTTCTAACATCTGATTGACTAGAAACTGTTATGCCAGAAAGACCTGCTCTGGACCGAATTTGATTCACTAAGGCAATGGCTTCAGCAGTCATTCCAAGCTCGTTGGCAGCTTCAGCAGCCATTAAAATAACATCTGCATATCGTATAATTTTTATATTTTCCCATAGGTTTGCATTTCTTCCAAACTGACTTCTGGCACTTGCTTTTGTATAGGCCTTTTTATTCCAGTAGATTTGATCTAAAGGTGGTGCACTGGGTAAGATTCCGCTTCCAAACCCACCATCATCTTTGCCTGATTCCAAAATTGTATTTCCTTTTCTAAGATCCCCCGGTTCAAATGCGACAACCAAATTTTGTGTTGGCACATTAAAACCCCATCCTAAATTCCATACCCCCGTACCCCGAACTCCTTGTGATTCAAAGTAATTGTTATTATAGGTCTGATTATCGGTAACTAATTGTTGAATTTCAAATACAGATTCAACACCATTATCACCGCCAACTTCAAATAAATTTACCAGATCAGGGTCCAAACTATAAATACCTGATCCAATAACTTCTGTACTCTTGGCGTACGCATTTGTCCAATCCTGCTGGTGGAGATATAGTTTTGCCCATAAGGAATTTGCAAATCCCAAAGTTGCTCTTCCCGGGAAAGAAGGCCAGGTTGCCGGTAAATGCTGCACTGCAAATTCCAGATCTTCAATAATAAAAGCATCCACTTCTGCAATGGAAGATTTTGGAGCAAAGGCATCCTCAGGATTATCTATAGTAGCCGTAATTATAGGTACTTCTCCATAATCCCGTCTTAACTCAAAATACATAAGGGCCCTGATTGCTTTAGCTTCAGATTCATTCATCAAATCCCCCGGGCTAGGATCTCCTGATTCCTGAACATTATTTATCACTTCATTACATGCGAAAATAACTCTGTAATGGTCATTCCACCAGGAGGTACTTAATCCATTGGTAGCTACATATTCAAAATTATTAAATGCCGACCCAAATGCTGCGGCATCACCCTCACTACTTCCTTTGGCCGCATCATCAGAACGAATACTTCCAAACCAATACCGGTTCCAACTCCCTACGGTTGTGGTCCTTAATAATGAATAGATCCCAAATACTGCAGTTTCCTGTCCGCCAATTCCTAATTCATCAGTGTTAGCTACTTCTCCAAGTGGAAGTCTGTCTAAAAAATCATCCTGACATGAAATTAAAGTGAATATCCCTATTAAGGATAATATGGCTATTTTTTTATAATTCATCATATTCATTTTTTTAAAACGTTACACTAAAACCAAGGGTTGATATTACAGGCACCGGGTACCCTCCGGTATCAACACCAAATTCAACCGGAGAACCTCCGGCCTCAGGTGTAAAACCTGAGTTATTTCTCCAGGTATATAAGTTCTGAACATTGATAAACAATTTCATAACCTGAATATTCATCCCCTGTAAATCCAATGGATTAAAATTATAGGCTAACTGGAGATTTCGTATTCTTAAATAACTTCCATCTTCAATCATATATGTAGAAGGCAACTTGTTATAATCGGAAGCCTCAAATAATCTAGGTTCCCAGTTGGAAGATCCTGATTGAGTCCATCTGTTCTCCCTGGCTGCACGATAATTGAATTGCGCAAATGTGCTGCCATTCCCCCAATTACGGTAAATCTCATTCCCATAGACTCCCTGGAAATCAATACCAATTGATATATTCTTATAATCAAAATTGGTATAAAATCCATAGGTTACATCCGGAGTCGGGTTTCCAATTACGGTCCTGTCAGCAGGAGTGATCATGCCGTCTCCATTTACATCTCTATATCTAAAATCACCGGGACCATAACTTGCTAATGTACTAGGCGGCGAAGCTGCTACATGTGCATTGGACTGATATAGCCCATCTACGATATATCCATAAAAATGCCCTATAGGTTGTCCGGTTATAGTTCTTGAAACTCCTGAAAATATTGCAGCATCCTCGCGTGTAGATAATACTTCATTATCAATAGTGGTTAAGTTACCACCAAAAGAGTAATTAAAGTCATTTCCAATTTGGTCACCCCACGAAGCTTCAAACTCAAATCCTTTATTTCTGATTTCTCCTGAATTGTCAAAAAACCGTTCTACCCCGGTATCAACGAATACCAAAAGATCTTCTGTTTGCCTGTTATAATAGTTAACATTAAACATTAATCTACGAGCAAGCCAGGTAGATTCAAATCCAACCTCCCATAAGTTTACAGTTTCCCATTTTAGATTTGGATTTTCTTCAAATGACTGTACATAACCCGGAACTACATTTTCACCAAAAACAGCGGTTGCACCCTCATCAACACCAGGGTAATATGGATAGTTAACAGGGGCAAACTGGTTACCTAAGGAACCAATTGATCCTTTGATTTTCAGGAGGTTTAAAGTTTCAATACCACTTAAGAAATTTTCATCGGTTACAACCCAACCAGCTCCCAAAGACCAAAAATCCTGGGCTCTGTTATCTGGCGCTAACTGTGATGTTGCATCTCTACGATAAGAGCCATTTAACAGGTATTTTCCATCATAATTATATATAACACGCCCTAAGAAAGATGAGGTGGCTCTTTCAAATTGAGAGGAAGCTGAATTTCTTGTTGAGGGGTCTCCATATGGATATACCCCCACGTACCAATATCTTTGATCATCAGGGATTAGTCCAACACTTTCCTGATGCTCCACACTACCTGAAAGATTTTCAACAGATATCTGAGTAGTGGTAAAACCTGCTAAGGCATTGAAACTGTGAGATCCTAATAATTTCTTATAAGACAAAAGATACTCTTGTTGGAAATTGAATACATTATCAGTTGCCTGATTTACTCTGGTTATTTGATTTCCATTAAAGTTTGCTACTTCATCTGATTCAGCCACATAGATAGGTACTATAGGTGTATAGGATCTGGATCTTGTATTTCCATAATCTCCATAAACACTGGCTTTAAATGTAAAATCATTCCAAAAATCGATTTCGGCAAACATATTACCCACAAAACGGTATCTTTCTGCTATTCTTTTGTTTTTGGTTACTTCTGCAACCAATAATGGATTTCCTACCTGTGCACCACCTATTGCTATAGGCATTTGATTATATAATCCATTGAATTCCGGCCTGCTATCCTGATGTATTGGAGATGCAATTGGTGCGGCATTTAATGCTGATCCAAAACTTCCTTCGTTGGGAAGCCTGTCCCTGTAACCATTAATAGTTACACCCAATTTAATGTTTTCATGGACCTGTAATTCATCATTTAAATTTACAGTTAACCTCTGTAATTTCTCGTTTTTAATAAGTCCATCCTCATCGCGATATCCTAATCCAAAAGATATTTTATTTTTATCGGTTGAGCTTTGAATACTTAAATTGGTAGTTTGGATTATCGCAGCTCTATTGGAAATTACATCTACCCAATCTGTATCACCGGTGAATGAATCATAATAGCCAAATGCCGGTAAACCTTCATTGGATAACCTTTCATCGTATAGTTCTCTGAATAAAGCGGCATCTGCCAGTTCAGGTGCTCCAACAATTGTTTTTACCCCTACTGAAGAATTAAAATTCACAGTAAGTCTATCTCTTTTAGCCTGTTTTGTTGTTACGATAATTACCCCGTTGGCTCCTCTTACTCCAAAAATAGCCAAGGATGATGCATCCTTCAATACTTCTATTGACTCAATATCATTTGGGTTAACGAAACTAATATCATCGGCAAAAATACCATCTACTACATATAATGGACTTGTATTATATCTACTACTTGTTCCTCTGATTCTTATATCCGGTTCCTGTCCAAGTCTCCCGGAGTTCACAACAGAAAGTCCTGATACTCTCCCCTGTAAAGAAGCAACGGGGTTTGATGACGGTTTATCGGCCACAACGTCCCCGGAAACTGTAACAATTGAACCTGTTAAATCCCTCTTCTGAGCAGTTCCATATCCTATTACCACCACTTCATCCAATACTCCGGCATCCTCCTGAAGATTAACCACATAAGTATTGGCACTTGTAATTGTTAATTCCTGGGGTACAAAACCCAAAAACGTAACCCTAAAAACATCCCCTTCGGCAACATTATTTAAGGTGAATTCTCCGTCAAAATTGGTGACGTCAAAAATTTCCTTACCAATTACTTTTACCTCGGCGCCCGGAAGCGGAACGGCATTTGCATCGACTATGGTACCACTTACGGTTTTCGTTTGTTGTGCCATCACCGGGATGCAAACCAGGAAGGACATTAGGAGTAATAATTTTAATTTCATACGGTCGGTTTTTAAAACTGAATTTTAAAGAAAGATACAGCCGATTGATAATTTAACGCAATCGTTATAGTGCAATACTCTTACTTCAACGCATTATTAAAATCCAATATATTGATTTTCAATTATTTAAACAACTTTTGATGTAAGAATTCAAAAGAGAAAATAATTATTGTAGTAGTAATGATGTATAAGAATTTATGTTAAAAGAAGGAATATCTGATTTAAAAATTCTTTATAAAAAAGTTTGTGAGATTCTCTTTGCTGTCTAAATCCATCTTTTTTCTTAACCGGTACCTATGTACTTCCACCCCACGCACGGTAATTCCCATAAGTGGAGCTATCTCTTTTGAAGACATGTTCATTTTGAGATAAGAACACAATTTTAAGTCCTTATTACTTAAATTTGGATATGCGCTTAAGAGGTCTTTGAAAAAATCTTCGTGTAGTTCATTAAAGTTTGTTTCAAACAACTTCCACTCATCCTTACTTTTTATTTCCCTGTTGATCTTGTTCATGATATGCTTAAGCCTGAACTGGTTGGAAAACTTGTCTTTATCCTTACTCAATTCTCCCTGGATCTCCATCAAAACCTCATTTTTACGCGCACCTATCATTGTTGTATTTGCCAGTTCTTTGCGTTTGCTGTTTATTTCATCCATAAGGCGATCCTTTTCAAGTTTATTCAGCCTTTCCTCATGTTCCTTCTTAAACTTTTGTTCCAGCACCCACTGATGTTTCCTAAGTTTGAGCCTGTTAAACCAATAGATCATTCCAATTAAAAATAAGAATACAAGCAAATAGAAGAACTTTAGAAGATTTGAAAGGTACCAGGGAGGAAGAACTTTAAATTCCAGGGTAGCTATTTTTGAAGATACCTCCTGCGGACTTAATGCAAAGACCTTTAATTCATAATCTCCGTAGGAAAGATTCTGAAATTTTAAAGTACCATTCTCCACTTTCCCTTGCAGGTTACTACGACCTTTCAACTCATAAAAAAGTCCGGTCGCCTCAGAATCCGGCAATGCTATCCCAACAACTATTTCCCTTGCAGATTTATAAGGCATTGAGGGCTTGGATGCTGGGTCATAGCTGTCTTTTGAATCGGAAATACTGTAGATAACAGGATCACTTAAATTTTCCCTATTCTTTACCCTTATAAGTTCGT
The DNA here is from genome assembly GCA_039989915.1 of Gillisia sp. Classification (GTDB taxonomy): domain Bacteria; phylum Bacteroidota; class Bacteroidia; order Flavobacteriales; family Flavobacteriaceae; genus Gillisia. The sequence continues at coordinate 338,810 of JBDXGW010000001.1, read as the reverse complement.
TTAAATTAATTCTTCCAAAACCATCGTTTAAGGTGACAAAATAGATAGAATCGTTTACCGGTATTATGTTTTCATGACCCTTTACCAATCTTCCATTTAGTTCCAGGTAGGAAAGGTTTAGTTTAATGTTCTTAAAATTGGTATAGACAAGGGTATTCGTAAGGGTATTAATAAACCAGAAACCGTTGTTCACTTCCTTCAATAGTTTATGATTTTCATACTCTTTGAGCTCCTCGAACACAGTAAGGGAATCTGTAAATGAATTGTATTTAAACCAGTGATTGTCTTTCAAAACCGCTATCTGGTTGTTCATCTTAAAAACATCTGCCCTATAGATGCCGGTGTTTTCAAAATCGCCCATTTTCTGAACAAATTTGGTTTTATTAAGATCCTTTTCAAGACCTATCCGGTATACCCCGTCATAGGGATGTGAAGCCCAAATAATTTCCGGATTTTCATACACAATTTTTTTTACAGGGAAATTCAATTCCTCCAATTCACTCACTTCTCTGTTTTCCGGAAAATAAACGCTTATTCCGGTATAATTCCCAATGAGCAGTGCATTGGAATTTCCCGGCACTTTCTGTAGATCAAAACTGCCGGTTCTACTATCTACAGGAACGAATTTTTGATTTACTATCTTAAAAGTTCCTGTATTATGATTGCTGTAAAGCTCCCCGTCAATTACTTCCAGGTTCCAGCTATGTCCTTCGGCTCCTTCTACCAGATCAAGTCCTTTTTCATTTAAATAGTATACCCCCGTATTACTTGAAAGGTATAATCCCGACTCAAAAAAAGCGAGATCATATACCGCTCCCAGTTCCCCGGTGTCTTCTGTATAAAAATTTACAGGCGATTTAAAATTTATTGCATCTATCCCATTGTCCAGCCCCAGCCAAATCTTACCATTCCTTACGGCCATTCCCAGAACTGTATTATTCTGCAACCCACTGTTCCTGTTATAGATTTTAGCCCTTTTTGTTCTTTTGTTATAATGAAGTATCCCGTTTTTAACGGTTGCAAATACCAGTTCTGAATCTGATATTCGCAAAATATGGTTTAGCTCAAAGCGTTCCAGAAGTTCATTCAGGACCCTGTCCTCATATAAAATGCAGGTAGTCCCGTCAAACGTATACAGAGCGTTCCGGGTTCCAATCAACAGGTCATCCCCGTTATTTTCCATTTCGACAATAATCTGGTCCTTTAAAATATCCTGCCGGGGGATTGGAACCAGTTCCCCATTCGCCTCCAGTGAAAAAATACCCTGCTTGCCCACTGCGATAAGAAGCTTGTCCTTAAAAACCTGCATTGAATTACTCACCACATTCTTTACAGGAATAATTTTATCCTTTTCATATTTGTAAATAGCGCCAAAAGACCTGAAGTAAATTGCGCCTTTGTAGGAAAGTATATCCCATATTTCTTCATTCTGCATTTCATAACCTTTCAATAAATGCATCAATGAAGTATAGGTCATCTTACCCTTCCTATTCCTTTCCCAATAGCCAAACTCCTGATAAGAACCGGTATAGACCCTGCCGTTATGTGCGTATACAGACCTTATTATCGAACCTAAAGGAAGGGTATGCAAATCCCATTTTTGCCCATCATAACTTAGCAATCCCTCATTATTTGCGGCATATATTATCCCCAGGGAATCAATGGTGAGATCCCAATTTTGACTTGCTGCACCATACTGGGCCGAGGAAAAATTTTGTATGGGTTGAGTGAGCTCCTGGGAAAAAGCAATTTTAACCTGTAAAACGAACAGTATCAATATATATAGAACTGAGTTTCTCACAGTGTTAAATTTTAATTGAGCAGGTTATGTTTGGGTGTTTTTAGGTTATAAAAATACAATGTTTTGTAGATTTATGACCAGATCCATCTTAAAATTAAAAACCGGGCTTTATGAAACAATCATTAGAAAAGCTTTTCTGCTTTTTTATCATTGGAATAACTTTTATTTCCTGTGATAAAAAGAACAAGGAAGAGCGACAGGAAGAAAGTAAGCGTCCCAACATTGTTTTCATTATGACAGATGATCATGCAGCCCAGGCCATTAGCGCATACGGGCATCCTATAAGTCAACTGGCTCCCACTCCAAATATTGACAGGATAGCTCAAAATGGAGCTAAATTTTACAGCAATTTTTGCACGAATTCTATTTGCGGACCCAGCCGTGCGGTAATCCTTACCGGAAAACACAGTCATATTAATGGTTTTAGGATGAATGGAGATGTTTTTGACGGGTCTCAGGCCACCCTGCCCAAATTTCTGAAAGAAGGAGGATATCGCACCGCACTATTTGGGAAATGGCATTTACATGGCCTTCCCGAAGGTTTTGATGAATGGAATATTCTTGTAGATCAAGGGAATTATTATAACCCCGATTTTATCAAAGGAAAGGATACCACTCGTATAGAGGGTTATGCCACAGATATAGTTACCGAAATGGGCCTTAAGTGGCTTAAAGAAAAAGGGAATAGCGGGGAGCCCTTTTTATTAATGGTACAGCACAAAGCACCACACCGTAACTGGATGCCCGCACCCCGGCACCTAAATTTGTATGACAGCGTTCACTTTCCATTGCCGGAAACCTATTTTCCCGATTTTAAAAATCAGGTTGCTGCACAGCAGCAACAGCAAACCATCTATAAGGATATGTATGAAGGTCACGATCTTAAAATGAGTATGGAAAAGGGTAGCGATTCCCTGCGCCATAACCCCTGGACCACAGATTTTCACAGGATGACAAAACAACAACGGGATACATGGAACAAAGCATACAGGGGCAAGAACGATGCTTTTCATGATGCCAATCTTACCGGAAAAGCTCTGGATGAATGGAAAGGACAACGATATCTACAGGACTATCTCGCAACCATCGCATCTGTAGACGAAGGAGTTGGAAAGATCCTGGATTACCTTGAAGAAAGCGGACTTGCAGAAAATACCATTATAGTTTATACCACAGATCAGGGATTCTATTTGGGAGAAAAAGGTTTTTTTGATAAGCGCTTCATGTATGAAGAATCCCTTGCAATGCCTTTATTAATTCAATATCCCAGGGAGATCCCTGCGGGTAGTGAGGTTAAAGCCCTCACCCAGAACCTGGATTTCGCCCCCACCTTTCTGGACTATGCCGGAATAAATATTCCGGAGGAAATGCAGGGGCAATCGATGAGATCCCTCCTCTCGCAAAAATCAAAAGGAGAAGACTTTAGAGATGCCATTTATTACCATTATTATGATTTTCCGGCATTTCACATGGTAAAGAAGCACTACGGGGTACGCACCTCACGCTATAAATTAATGCACTTTTATGATGATATAGATGAGTGGGAAATGTATGATCTTGAAAACGACAAGCAGGAGCTTACTAATATTTATAATGATCCAGATTATACAGAAATAAGAAAGGAACTGCATCAAACCCTGGAATCACTTCAAAAAAATTATCAGGTCTCCTCCACCGAATTTGAAAAAACACCAAAAGAAAGAATTGATCGCGCCTACCGGAATTTTGAGAAACTGGCGGGGAAACAATAAAACACTTGAAGAATTAAAGAGGGGAGAATAAAAAGCGTTCAATACCCTATTTCTTCCTTTCAATCACATAATTCACCATAAGAATAAGGGAATCCTTATATGGAGAGGCAGGATATTGGTCAAGCATAGCAAGGGCTTCTGCCTGAAATTCTTTCATTCTGGAAACAGCATAATCCAGGCCGCCCTGGGTTTTCACAAAGGTTATCACCTCTTTTACTCGTTTCTTATCTTTATTGTGATTTTTGACCGAATTGATAATCCATTTCTTTTTTTCGGGCGTAGTATTATTTAATGCATATATAAGCGGAAGGGTCATTTTCTGCTCCTTAATATCTATGCCGGTAGGTTTCCCTATTTGCTCATCGCCATAATCAAAAAGGTCATCCTTTATTTGGAAAGCCATTCCTATTAATTCACCGAATTTGCGCATTTTTTCAACTTCTTCAGATTCGGGTCTTACTGACGCTGCTCCCAGGCTACAGCAAGCTGCAATAAGCGTTGCAGTTTTCTGCCGAATGATCTCATAGTACACATCCTCAGTAATATCAAGTCTTCTGGCTTTTTCTATTTGCAATAATTCCCCTTCACTCATTTCCCGCACTGCTACAGAAATGATCTTGAGAAGATCAAAATCGTTATTATCAATAGAAAGCAACAAACCTTTTGAGAGCAGGTAATCTCCTACCAAAACAGCAATTTTGTTTTTCCACAAAGCATTGATGCTGAAAAATCCCCTTCGGCGATTTGAATCATCTACCACATCATCATGAACCAGGGTAGCGGTATGGATCAATTCGATTACAGAAGCTCCCCGATAGGTGCGTTCATTCACTTCGCCACGGGAAACCATTTTGGCAACCAGAAATACGAACATTGGCCGCATTTGCTTGCCTTTCCTGTTTACAATATAATGTGTGATCCGGTTTAATAAGGCCACTTTGGAAGACATGGACTCGAAGAACTTTCTTTCAAAAAGTTCCATCTCTTTTTCTACCGGTAATTTTATTTGAGAGATGACCTTCATAAGGAATCCAAAGATAGCTAAAGATTATGGGATTTGTAGCAAATTAGGCTTTTAAGAAGATTTGTTTGCCAATTGACCGCAGGCAGCATCAATATCTTTTCCCCGGGACCTTCTTACCGTTACAGTGATATTATTTTGCTCCAGCATTCGTTGGTACATTTGCGTAGCCTGAGAGCTGGCCTGCTGGAACACCCCGTCATCTATTGGATTATATTCTATAAGATTCACCTTACATGGCACATATTTGCAAAATTTTACCAGGGCCTCTGCATCTTTTGGTTTATCATTGATCCCTTCCCAAACAATATATTCATAGGTAATGCGGCTTTTCGTCTTTGCATACCAATATTCCAGAGCCTCCCGCAGGTCATTAAGCGGAAAGTTCTCATTGAAAGGCATAATAGTGGTTCTCACCTCATCTATAGCTGAATGCAGCGATACGGCAAGTTTTATCTTTGCCTCATCATCTGCCAGTTTTTTGATCATTTTTGGAACTCCCGAAGTTGAAATAGTAATGCGTTTAGGTGACATTCCCAACCCCTCTTTTGAAGTTATTTTTTCTACCGCTTTCATAACATTGTTGTAATTCATAAGCGGCTCACCCATTCCCATAAATACAATGTTGGTAAGCGGTTTATCAAAATATAACCTGCTTTCATTGTCTATTGCAACTACCTGATCATAGATCTCATCTGGATTGAGATTGCGCATTCGCTTCAGGGTTGCCGTTGCACAAAATTTACAATCAAGGCTGCAGCCTACCTGGGAAGATACACAAGCAGTGGTCCTTTTAGGGGTGGGTATCAGAACCGACTCTACGGTGAGATTATCGTGTAATTTAACGGCATTCTTTATGGTACCGTCACTGCTGCGCTGCATTTGATCTACCCGTATATGGTTGATCACAAAATTATCGGCCAGCATTTGACGGGTTTGTTTGGAGACATTGGTCATCGCCTCAAAACTATGTGCGCTTTTTGACCATAACCACTCATAAACCTGCGACCCGCGGAAGGATTTATCTCCCTGGGAGACAAAAAATTCCTGGAGTTGCTGTTTGGTTAATGCACGTATATCTTTCTTCACATTTTTCACGCTGCAAAAGTAAGAAGATTTTTAGGATTTTTGAGCCGTAGGGATACCGGGTTTTTGTTTTTCAGGAAGATATAATTTTCTTTAAAAGGCTGTAATCTAAATTTTTACACAATTAAAGAGTATCCCGAAAATTGTTTTCACATATGCTTTGGATAAGCATTAAACAAGAAGCCACAAAAACATCCAATATCCGATTGTTTTTGTGGCTCCTAAAATTATGTAGTTGAGAATTAAATGATCAACATCGCATCTCCATAAGTGTAAAACTTATACTTTTCCTTGATAGCTTCGGTATAGGCTTTTTTCATAAAATCATGGCCTGCAAATGCTGAAACCATCATCATTAAAGTTGATTTTGGCGTATGGAAATTGGTGATCATCGCATTTGCAATGCTGAAATCATATGGAGGAAATATAAATTTATTGGTCCACCCGCTAAACTCATTCAAGGTATGGTTTGATGAAACTGCGCTCTCCAGAACTCTCATAGATGTAGTTCCCACGGCACATATCCTTCGGCGTTCCTTGATCGCCTTATTAATAGTTTGTACTGCTTTTTCCTCTATAAAGGCCTCTTCACTATCCATTTTATGCTTGGAAAGATCTTCAACCTCAACCGGATTAAATGTCCCAAGACCTACATGAAGGGTTACTTCAGCAAAATCTACCCCTTTTATCTCGAGGCGTTTTAGAAGATGCTTGGAGAAATGTAAACCTGCGGTTGGAGCAGCAACGGCACCTTCCCTTTTGGCATAAATTGTCTGGTAGCGCTCCTGGTCTTCCGGCTGCACTTCTCTTTTAATATATTTAGGAAGGGGAGTTTCTCCCAGTTCCTCTAATTTTTTTCTGAATTCAGTATAAGAACCGTCATACAAGAAGCGTAAAGTCCTGCCTCTTGAAGTCGTATTATCAATAACCTCTGCAACTAGACTTTCATCGTCTCCAAAATAAAGTTTGTTCCCAATTCTTATTTTTCTTGCAGGATCTACAAGTACATCCCACAATTTAGTCTCTGCATTTAACTCTCTTAATAAGAACACTTCAATACGCGCACCGGTCTTTTCTTTATTCCCGTATAAACGTGCAGGAAATACCTTGGTATTATTAAGAACCATTACATCATTGGGCTCAAAATAATCCAGTACATCTTTAAATAGTTTGTGTTCAATTGTTTGCTCTTTTCTGTTAAGAACCATTAAGCGCGCTTCATCCCTGTTTTCTGCTGGATACTCGGCTAATAATTCTTCAGGAAGATCAAAACCAAATTGTGAAAGTTTCATTCCCATAGTTACATTTTTTAAAGGATGCAAATATACGACCGCGAGATAGGCGTTGTCAAGGAAATACGCATTTATTATGGGAAATGCCCTATTGAGTGGACTTAACAGCTTTAAACCCCACTTTTTGGAGATGCTCCCAAAATTCGGGATAGGATTTGGAAACAACTTCGGCGTCCTCAATTCCAAGAGGAACTTTTAAGGCCAGGGGCGCAAAAGCCATTGCCATTCTATGATCATTATAAGTGCTTACCGCCACATTTTGATTCAAAACCGCAGGGGGAATCAACTTGAGATTATCTTCGGTAATCTTTACCGTGGCTCCAAATTTCTCCATTTCAGTTTTTAAAGCGACCAGTCTGTCAGTTTCCTTGATCTTCAATGTGTGAAGGCCATCGAGTTCACATTCTATTCCCAGTGCAAGGCAGGTAACGGCGATTGTTTGGGCAATATCAGGTGAATTCAGCAGATTTTCATGAATGCGTCTTGGCTTTTTGCATGGACGTTTCTCCAGGATTAAAGCATTTCCCTCAAACCGGGAAGAAACCCCTAATTGCTTATAAATTTCAATGAGGCAGCAATCCCCCTGCATGCTTGTGCTTCTATAATTGGAAAGGCGAAACTGTGCGGTATCACTTATGGCAGCCAGGCTATAAAAATAGGAGGCCGAGCTCCAGTCTGATTCTATATGAATGGTAACAGGTTCAATTGAAGGGGTATGTTCTATATTAATTACTTTATTTTTAAATGTCCCGGTTATTCCAATGGAATTTAAAAGGTCAAGCGTCATTGTTATATAAGGCACTGATGTTACGTGCCCCTCCAGAATAATTTCCAGGCCGTCGGGTAAGGAAGGGGCTATCAACATAAGCGCAGATATATACTGGCTGCTTATATTGGCTTTTACAACTACAGTATTAAAGGTGAGTTTTTCACCCTTAATTTGAAGAGGAGGAAAACCTTCATTTTCGAGATATGTAATATTGGCTCCAAGTTTTCCTAACGCCTCCACCAATAATTTTACCGGTCTTTCTTTCATCCTGTCACTTCCGGTAAGGATCACCGCGCTTCCCGGTAACGATGCATAGTACGCGGTAAGGAACCGCATCGCGGTGCCGGCATGGTGAACGTCAATTGTACCTGTTTGATTCTTTAATGCCTCCTGTAGAACCCGGGTGTCATCACTGTTGGAAAGATTTTCCAGGGTGACCTGTGGGTATTGGGCCTGCAGGATCAACATGCGGTTGGATTCACTCTTAGACCCTGTGATCTCAAGTTCCCCCTTGAGGATATTGCCGGTATATGAAAGCTGGATATTCATAATAAGGGATTGTGTAACAACTATAAATATAAGATTAATTATCCCTTTCTCTCTTCTCTCTTTTGATCCTGGAAACAAACTGCCCGTAAGTAATTATGAACCCATATAAAAAGGCGGCTACAAGGGTACCAAGAACAAATCTTATCCAGCGTGTACCTGCCATCTTATCTTCATAAAAAGCATTAAAATCCAGCCCTCCATAATCAAACAACATGGAAATAAACTGGTAAATAATGGCAAAAGCAAGCCCCATAATTACAACCGATTTCCAGAAGGTCTTATCACCTACAATCTTCTTAAATGCCATTATTTTAATTTTTGGTTGTTCTGGTGACGGTCGTGATCGCGTTTGGTCTTAAGATCCAGTTTCCGGTCAAAGGATTCCTGGAGGTTTACCCCGGTTTGGTTTGCAAGGCATAGCACCACAAAAAGCACATCTGCCAGCTCTTCTCCCAGGTCCTTATTTTTATCACTTTCCTTTTCGCTTTGTTCCCCATACCGCCGGGCAATGATCCTTGCAACTTCTCCAACTTCCTCGGTAAGTTGAGCCATATTGGTAAGCTCATTGAAATATCTAACCCCGTGGGCCTTTATCCATTCATCTACCGCAAGCTGTGCATTTTCTATATTCATTTTCAGGACTTTTTGAGCACAATAGTTTCAGCATGTTTATCAACTATATATGCATAAAATTGTTTTAGATTATCATAATCTTCAGGAGTATAAACCAAATTTTTAAGTTCGAGGACACTCTCCACTCTTAAGTATTTTCCGTTCTGAGAAGTTAAAAATTTAAACACCCCAGATTCCCCCATTAACTGAAATATGGAATTTTCAGGTAAAGATTCCACCTCAAAACCTTCGGGGATTATTATATTAACTACCCTGCTGTCTCTCGACGGAAAATCAAAAATAACCGGATAGGACCTTTCATCAGCCTTGAAGGGATTCTCAATTTCTGAAAGATATAATAAAGGTTTTATATATAATTTATCATTGATCTTCTCAACCCCGCTTTTAATTTCAAAGGTATAGGATTCTTTAATATCTGATCCTATTAATAACTGCCCTTCCGTTTCAATATTGCTTATCTCTATATTTCCCTTATTTTTTTCAAGGATCTCAATATAATTATCTGCATTTATATTTTTATAATTATCCCTATAGCTTTTTGCAAATAATCCCGTTAAAATATTAAGCGATTTTCCTTTTAAATTATTTTCATCCTCAATCTCAATATTTAAGGAATAAGAATTTTTTGACTGCTCGCTGGGCATAAGGCTCACCCAATCTGAGGTTTCCTTATCCAGAATTATACGGCCATTCCAGTTTCTTGCTCTTTTAGGGAGCTCCCCAAATGAAGCATTCTCCTCTGTAGCATCAAGGAGAACCTTTTTGCCATTTAATTCTATACACGCGATAACATAATTAAAACCTTTACGGGTAGGAAAAATAGGAATTCCGTTATTTACAGTGCTTAATAGTACAGGGCTTGCCTTTAGACCCGCATACCGCAACATGGCGGTGAGCATTAAATTAATATCTCCAATATTACCTTCCCCATCCTTGTAAACCTTACTGCCTCCGGACTCTGCTTCATAACCCAGATACCCATTCCATTTCACTTTTGATTTGGCAAAGGCATAGATCTTTTGAGCCTTGATGAGCGGCACAGTTTCCCCTTCAAGCAGGTTATCCAGATCTTTTTTAAAATAATTGGAACGGCTGAGCTCCCTCTCGTAACCTCCATCATTGAAAATTGATTTGGAAACACCTTCCCAGGTTTCAGTAAGATTCTCCATTATTGAATTGGGAAATTTTGTGTATTGCAGTTCCCACTTTATAAACGCTGCATAATTGGAAAGATAATCAATATGACTTTCCACTTTTAGAGAAGGAATCGCTGTTTTGCTCAGGGAATAGGTGTTTTGCTGGTATTCTACCTTTGAAGTAGCAATGCTGTGTTCAGTCACAGAAAATCCTTTTCTCTCCATGGAAGAGGAGGTTAGGGAAAAACTTTTTTGTGATTCCTGTACGTTGAACATCAGGCGGGACCGGGGGTTAAAATGCCTGCTAAAACCTAAAAATTCCGGAATGCTTACTCTCACCTCTAAGGTATTGATGGGAATAGTATATTGAAGCAGGATATCATCAATGGTGGTCACAAAAGGAGACCTCAGGCTATATTGGTATTCTATTACGCTGCCTTCATTAACGGCAGGCATGGTGATCTTTGTTTTTAACTGATATTTGGTAACCTCCTCCTGAAAGATACCGTCTTTTTTCAACTTATCTTCAGTCAATTTACCACCCACCAGGTTGTAGGTAACGCCTTTTAATCCTGTTATAGTTTCTGTGCTGTTTGCGCCTTTATAATAATTGATCTCTTTAGTAGCCCAATCAAAACCGTCCTTGTTATAAATTTTCACTCTCTCGTGAACATTGGTAATTAAGGTAAAACCGGTGGAGGGATAGTACTCAAAGTAAGTGCTAACTTCCCTGAAGAGAATTGCGGCATTTGCATCCTTTTCAATTGGATGGAATTTCTCCAATACCTCTTCTTTTGAGACTTTTCCAAATTTAAAATCCTGGCCATAAGAGAATATAAAGAACAATGACAAGATTCCCGTGATGTAAAGTTTTTGCATAGTTGGTTGTGATTAAATTAAGTGGATGCGATCAAAATCGCTTTTTGGTTATTTAAAGAATCAATTTTTTTCATAAAATCTCTGAAATCCAAATACTTTCCTGCTTCCCAAACCCCTTCATATAGTATATATTCCCTTGTAACAATAATAGTTTTAACCCCTTCCTTTTCTCCAGATTTTATGAGAACAGTATACATTCCAAACTCTGTTTCTATCTTTTCTGCTTCCGGAATAGATTCAGCAGAATAACCTTTAGGAAGGAAAAACTCGAAGGTATCTTTAAAGGATTGACCTCTTTCAATTTCAAAAGGAAGTACTCTATTGGGAATTCTGGGAGCGTCCAGGGTGGGAGTAAAAAAGAAATTTACAGGTAATAAAAGCCTGTTGCCCGCTTTAGATGTAAGTCTTTCTCCCTTAAAGCTCACCTGTTCAGTTAAGTTTTGTTCATTCCGGTTATTGTCAAATGAAATAGTCTGAAAATCCAGATTGTGCAGGTGCCCCCAATTATTTTTATAATAAAGTACCTGATTATCTTTTGTCTCCCTCGTCAAATGATACATGTTTCCATAGGGGATCCCTCCGGTCCTTCTGTTCATATTGGCAATAAAATCGCCAGCTTCATCCAGAACAATTTTAGTATAGGTTTCCTTTAAATTCTCTGTAAATGAATATGCCTTTGTTTTCACAATTTCACCTCCATCGGGTTTAATTAAAAGAACATTCCTATTGTCTGTAAAATCTCCCAGGTAATTGAAGGGAGTAGTTTGACTCGTGCATTCCAGCCAAACATCTTCTTCCTTTTGCGGAATATTCAGGATCACATGGTTTCCCTGCATAGTAGCAAATTGGGAATCGAGATCTTTTCTTTTCTCACCGGCAAAAACCACGGCGTAATAAGAGATAATATTTTGGGAATCAAGAAGGGCTTTAGTATAATTTGTAAGAGCCTTACAGTCTCCATACCCCAGCCTGTCCACATCTTCCGGCAACATAGGTGCCCAGCCACCAATGCCTAATTGCACGCTCACATACCTGGTATTATCCTGGACATACTGATAAATCAATTGAGCCTTTTCTATATCAGTGGTTGCTCCCTGAAGGAGTCTTGTTATTTTATTTAAAGTGTTTTCCGGAAGTTTATTTTTTCCTGCAAGCAGGTAATCGTATTGCCATTTTCCAAAATCCAACCAGTTTGCCGCTTTTCCCTTCACTCCCACCAGTGAAAATTCATTTAAGGCTACCCGCACCTGCGGAACGAATTTTTCAAGTCCCGGGCTTAAGTATTCCCTTATATAAGCAGGGATATTGGTCAAACTGTAGGTAAATTCCACTGCCGAAGAATTCTTTTGAACGCTTTCTTCAAGATTGGTTTCCTCCAGCCTTACAGGTATGTTTGCCGGGTTTTTAAAATTATATTCAGAATTTTGTACACTTAAATAATAACCACTAACGGGTTGCCAGGGTCTTATAAATACAGTAGTTCCTGTTATTACTTCGCTTTCATAAACAATGGTATAGGGATAGCTTTGCGCCGTATAATCCAGGTATTGCACCCTGTCATCTGAATATAAAGTTCCTGATGCCACAGCACTTCGTTCTTTAAAATCCTTCTGCTTTATTTTTTTGATCTCTTTCCCTTCAGCATTATATATGATAGCCTGTTGGTTCTTTATTTTTCTGTCATTATCAAAATATTGGTAGGTTCCAGCATGGGTTTCACCATATTTATTTAATATAGTAACCGTTCGTTTTACATGAATATTCATTTTATCAAAGGCTAGAATCTCAATAGAAATTTCCTCATTCCTTAAAACTGCATTGGCATTCGAAATAAGTTCCGGAGGGATTTCTGAAACCTTAATATTCTGCTGACCATAAAAAATGTTGGCAAAGCCTAAGAAGAAAAGAATAATGTAGGGCCGATGCTTCATTACTATTTTTGATTTTGAGAAATAATTTAAACAAACATTATCAACTGCATTGGAATCTCTGAATTCCGGACAGTAAAATTTCGGGTAATAGTTCCTTTGAGCTATTACTTTAAACAAGGTTTGAAATTAAATCATCTCTTTGGGAAGGGCCGGGGAGAATTAAACCGAAGAAATTTCAAAAAAAGATTGGCAGCATTCCCTCCAAAATTCCGACTGAATATTTTTTAATACCGGATCGTGGTAAGACAACTGTTAATTTTTCATAAAATTAACATAAAATGTCAAACCGCCAAATTATTCTTTGTTTTTTGAATCCATTAAAATGGTAACGGGACCATCATTAATTAGGGTGACCTCCATGTGTGCGCCAAAAATACCCGTAGCTACCGGTTTACCCAGGCGTAATTGCATTTTCTCATTGAATTCCTCATATAATGGGATTGCAACATTTGGTTTGGCTGCCTTAATATAGCTGGGCCGGTTCCCTTTTTTTATGTTGGCGTGAAGTGTAAACTGACTTATAACTAAAACTTCCCCTTTAATATCCTGTAAGGAAAGGTTCATCACCCCTTTCGAGTCATTGAAAATGCGCAAATTGCAGATCTTGTTGCATAACCATTCAATATCTTCAGGGGTGTCTGCATCTTCTATTCCCAGCAACACAAGAATTCCGGCTTTGATGGCGCCGTTAACCTGGCCCTCAATGGTGACCGATGCTTCCTTAACCCGCTGCAGTACTACTCTCATTGCTCTTCAAAATTGTCCAGACGGTATTGCTGCTCATCTTCCCCTGCAATGATCTGTTGGTAACTTTTGTACCGGGACCAGGCGATCTTTCCCTCTTCCAGGGCTTCTTTAACGGCGCATTTAGGTTCTTCCAGGTGAAGGCAATTGTAGTATTTGCATTGAGACCTTAGGGCAAAAAACTCAGGAAAATAATTTCCCAATTCTTCCTTTTCCATCTCAACTATACCAAATCCCTTGATCCCGGGAGTGTCAATAATGCGGGCATCAAAACTTAGATCGTACATCTCTGCAAATGTAGTGGTGTGTTGCCCTTGTTTTGACTGGGTGCTTATGCTGGTGGTTTTTAAATGCAGAGATGGTTCAATCGCATTAACCAGTGTAGATTTGCCGGTACCGCTATGCCCTGAGATCATAGATGTTTTCCCGGTCATTTTTGCTATTACCTGGTCAACGTTCTTTCCTGTAGCGGCTGAAATTCCTATACATTCATATCCTATTTCCCTGTAGAGGGCTGCCAGGTATTTCACCTCTGCAAGTTCATCTTCATTACAGGTATCTATCTTATTGAATAGAAGAATGGTCTTAATATGATAAGCCTCTGCAGTGACCAGGAACCGGTCTATAAATGTTGTGAAGGTGGGCGGATTATTAAGCGTAATGAGCAAAAATGCCTGATCAATATTTGAAGCAATAATATGCGTTTGCTTGGAGAGATTAACAGATTTTCTGATTATATAATTATCTCTTTCCCCAATTTCCTTTATCACCCCGGTAACCTCTTCGCTTGCCTCATCCAGGTCAATTTCCACCCGGTCTCCCACCGCAACCGGATTGGTGCTTTTTATACCTCGAATACGAAATTTTCCCTTAATACGGCATTTATAAAAATTTCCATCCTCAGCCTTTACCTGGTACCAACTTCCTGTAGATTTATAAACCGTTCCTTTCATTTATGTATTTAAAAAAGTTAAAATATTCTTAAAAAAAATACCTTTTTTTATATATTTGATCCTCAAACATCTAACCAGTTAATCAATTATGAACAAAATTACATTTAAATTATTGGTTTTCGCCTGTATCCTTTTTGGATCAACAGTAAGTGCACAAACCAAACTTTTTGAACATCCAAATTTTGAAACCATTGCAAAGGATCACAAGAGCATTGCAATCCTTCCATTTTCTGCAAAGGTAAGCTTACGGCCCAAACAAATGAAAGAAATAACGCCGGAACAGCTTAAGGATATGGAATATGGTGAAGGCAGGGCCATCCAGAATTCCATGTACACCTGGTTCCTTAACCGTCAAAAAAGAGGAAAATTGTTGATCGAGGTTCAGGATCCAAGTAAAACCAATGCACTTTTACTGAAAAGTGATATTACAGATCTGGCAAGATATACTCCTGAAGAACTTGCAACGATCCTTGGGGTTGACGCCATAATCACAGGACATTTTGAAACCGATAAACCAATGTCTGATGGGGCATCTATCGCCCTTGGGCTTATTGTTGGTTTTTGGGGATCAACCAATGCCGCAACGATAAATATGAGTGTAAAAAACGGAAGCGATGGACAATTGTTGTGGAATTACAACAAGAGGGTTGCCGGAAGCCTTGGAAGCAGCACAGATACACTTATCAATACCCTTATGCGTAAAGCCTCCCGCAGGCTTGCATATACCAATTAAGATTTTCTAAACTTTATAAATTAATACCTCACAGTTTTTATGCTGTGAGGTATTTTTATTCCACCTTATTCCAAATCACTGATCACTTTTTTCTGGTGATTTATAGATTCCTGGTGAATGGCTTTAAACAATCTCAATACAAACTCTTCGCTAAGGCCTTTCTCTTCTCCCTGAAGGATCATTTTTCCAAGGATCTCGTTCCAGCGCGGGGTTTGCAGGATCGAGACGTTTTGAGCTTTTTTAAGTTTCCCAATTTCATCTGCTATCCTCATTCGTTTGGCAAGGGTTTCCAGTAACTGGCTGTCTGTGATATCGATCTTTGCTCTTAAATTTTGAAGGCTGTTCTTAAATTCGGCACTTTCACTTACTTCTTTTCTTATTTTCAGGTCCTTCATAAACTGTATAAGAGTTTCAGGGGTAATTTGCTGTTCAGCATCGCTCCACGCATTATCGGGATCGTGGTGGGTTTCTACCATCAAACCGTCGTAATTAAGGTCTAATGCAGTCTGGCACAGGTCAAATAAAATATCCCTTCTACCTGCAATATGTGAGGGATCCAGGATCAAAGGAAGATCTGGAAACCTGTTTTGCAGGTCAATGGGAATTTGCCACTCCGGGTTGTTCCTGTACTTTGTCTTTTCATAGGCTGAAAAGCCGCGGTGAATCACACCCAGATTTTTTATATCGGCAGTATAGAGGCGTTCTACCGCACCAAGCCACAGGGAAAGATCTGGATTTACGGGGTTTTTTACCAGTACTGTCTTATCAGTTCCCTTAAGGGCATCAGCGATTTCCTGAACTATAAAAGGGGAAACGGTAGTTCTGGCCCCTATCCATAATATATCAATATCATGTTCCAGGGCGAGGGCAACATGCGCGGGATTGGCCACTTCGGTTGAAGTAAGCAATCCGGTTTCGGCCTTTGCTGTTTGCATCCATTTTAGACCAAGGGATCCTACACCTTCAAAATTCCCGGGCCGGGTCCTGGGCTTCCAAATTCCGGCGCGTAATACACTTACATCGCTGTCCTTGAGCTGCCTTGCAATTGTCACCACCTGTTCTTCGGTTTCTGCACTGCAGGGACCTGCTATTACAAGTGGGTGGTCAAGATTAAATTTATCCAGCCAGTTCCTGAGTTCTTTCTTATTTTCCATTAGTGTAAAATTAATCTTTAATTTATTTCTCTTAGTATGGTTTTTATATAATTGGTCCTTTCCATTTCCCGGTAGACCTCCTCAAAATCATTTTTTTCCAGCAATTGTTTAAAGCCGGAGAGGTTGGCAATATATTCGGTTAAGGTTTCAAGCACATTTTCCCTGTTCTCCTTAAAGATGGGAGTCCACATAGCGGGAGAACTTTTTGCCAGCCTTACGGTAGAGGCAAATCCGCTGCCTGCCATATCGAATATATCGCGTTCGTTCTTTTCTTTTTCAAGCACTGTTTTACCCAGCATAAAAGAACTTATATGAGATAAATGCGACACATAGGCTATATGCTTATCATGAGCCCGCGCATCCATATATCTAATGCGCATTCCTAATTTCTGAAAGATATCCAATGCCCTTTCCTGCAATTTGAAAGCGGTCTTCTCAACCTCGCATATTATCATTGTTTTATTTTGGTAAAGGTTCTGCACAGCTGCTTCAGGACCGGAATATTCGGTTCCCGCAATAGGATGCGCCGCAAGGAAATTTCTTCTTTTGGAATTATCTTTTAAGGCATCACACAACCGCAATTTTGTCGATCCTGTATCTATTACCAAACAATCATCCTTCACTTTGCCTAAAATATCCTTAACAACCTCAATTGATACGTCTACGGGAATAGCGATTATCACAAGATCTGCAGTACTAATATCATCTTCCCCGGCTATCCCGTTTATTATCCCCAGACTTACAGATTTTTTAAGGTGCGTTCTGTTCACATCCATTCCCAGAATCTCTGCCTCCGGAAACACCTCTTTAAGGTCCAGTGCAAAGGAACCACCAATTAATCCTACCCCTGTAATAATTATTTTCATTTCAGTCTCTGTATGGCTCTGTTAATATTTTCTTCGCTGGCGCAAAGCGAAAATCGAACATACCCCTCGCCTTTGCTTCCAAAAATAAATCCGGGTGCTGCAAATATGCTGTGTTGGTGAAGAAGATTATCTACAAATTGAGCCGATGTGGTTTCCTCGGGCACTTTGGTCCATACGAACATCCCTGTTTGACCGGTTGAAGGTTGACACCCCAGTAACCGGGCAAGTTCCAGGATCCTTTTTTTTCTGCCTTCATAAATTTCGTCCTGTTTGGCAAACCAGGTTTGTGATAATGCCAGCGCCTGGACCGCCCCGGCCTGTAAAGGAAAGAACATCCCACTATCCATATTTGTCTTAACTTTAAGAATAATGTTTAAATTGTGTTCACTCCCGCATACCATCCCAATTCTCCAGCCGGACATATTAAAGCTTTTGCTCAGGGAATTCAGTTCCAAAACCCCCTCCATTGCACCGGGGGTTTTAAGGATACTTTTCGGATCTTTATTCAGGATAAAACTATACGGATTGTCATTCACAATAAGGATATCGTGTTTTTTTCCAAATTTCACCAGGTCTTCAAATACCTTTTTTGTAGCAGTCGCGCCGGTGGGCATATGGGGGTAATTCACCCACATAAGCTTAACCCGTGTAAGGTCCTGTTGTTCCAGTTTCTTAAGATCAGGCAACCAGCCCCCGTCATCGGTAAGTTCATAAAATACCGGGGTGGCCCCTATCATATTTGTTACTGCCTGGTACGTGGGATATCCCGGATTTGGGATCAAAACTTCATCTCCCTCATTTAAAAATGCCATTGAAATATGGGTGATTCCTTCCTTACTTCCCATAAGAGGCAGTATTTGAGTGGCAGGATCAAGGTTGACATCATAGTGGGTTCTATAAAACTGCCCAATAGCATTCCTGAAATCCAGGGTGCCTTTATAGGGTTGATACTGGTGTGCGGCAGGGTTGAGAAGTGCCTTGTTAAGGCCATCTATAACCTGCGGCGGTGGCGGCAGGTCTGGACTCCCAATTCCCAAATTGATTATAGGTTTCCCGGCAGCCTCAAGAGTCCTTACTTCCTGCAGTTTAGAAGAAAAGTAATACTCATTCACGTGATTTAATCTGTTTGCCTGTATCATAATAACCTGTTTTTATAAATTCCCAGAATCTTCAAGTGTTCTGTAATTGCCTCTACAATTTCCATAGCTTCCAGGAATCTCTTTTGATCTTCAAAAAGCACATCAACAAAAAAGGAATATTTCCAGGGAGTTTCAATTATGGGCATAGATTGGATCTTTGTCATATCCAGCTCGTAATCCCGAAGAATATTAAGGACAGAGGCGAGACTCCCCCGCCGGCTTTCCAATTCAAATTTCAACGAGGCCTTATTTAAAATTTCCCCGTTCTGTTCCTTTTGATGTACGCTTATAATAAGGAATCGCGTAGCATTGCTTTTTTTGGTGTGAATGCCTTCTGCCAGGATCTCCAGGCCAAATATTTCGGCGGCAGCTTTACTGGCAAGGGCAGCTACCCCTGTGGCTCCTTTAAGCGCTATTCTCCTTGCAACCTCTGCCGTATCTTCATCCTCTATCAATTTAATATGCCGGTGCCCTGTAAAGAATTCCTTGCACTGCAACAGGGCCATAGGATGGGAATACACCTTTTTTATGTTTTCAATTTGCTGGCCGGGAAGAGCCATTAAATTCAAGTGAATAGGCATATAATGTTCTCCTATTACCCGCAGGTCATACTCATCTATAAGCGCATAATTTGGAAGTATAGACCCGGCAATAGAATTTTCAATTGCCATAACAGCTTCACTGGAATTCCCCTTTACTATACTGTCCACAAGGGCTGGGAAGGACATACATTCTTCCACCTGCACCTGTTCCCCGTAATATTCCCTGGCCACCAAATGGTGGAAAGAGCCCTCAATTCCCTGTATTGCTATTTTATGATCCATAGAAAAAAAATGATAAAAAAAAATCCCGATGTTGCCATCGGGATCTTTTATATAATTATGATTTAATTACATGGCGCTCCCGATCTTATCTCTGTAATAGAAATAAAAATAATAGAAAGCGTTCCAGGTAAGTAAATTGTTCATTCTGTGTTTTGTAAAAAGCTAATTTAAAATTTTAATTGAAACGGCGGGTAATTTTTAGTACTTATTTACGATAAGCTTTTCGTAATCTCTTATATCGCCTTTAGATATAATTACCGAAGGATACTTTTAAATTCTTACTTTTGAAAAAAGCATTGCTATGTCTATTTCAGTTCATGAAATCTCAAAATTTTACGGCGATCAAAAAGCCCTGGACAAGGTTTCATTCTCTATAAAAAAGGGTGAAATTGTTGGATTCCTTGGGCCTAACGGAGCAGGAAAATCTACTCTTATGAAGATCCTCACGGGTTATCTTGCCCCTTCAGAAGGAATGGCCGGGGTAAACAATTATATGCTCCCGCAGGAACTTTCTTCGGTTCAAAAAAGCGTTGGTTATCTTCCTGAACACAACCCTTTATACACTGAAATGTATGTGAGGGAATACCTGGAATTTAACGCCTCCATTTTCGGGACAGATAAAAGCAGAATTGAAGAAGTAATTCATTTAACGGGTCTTACTCCTGAAGCAAATAAAAAGATCTCACAGTTATCCAAAGGTTACCGTCAACGGGTTGGCCTGGCTGCAGCACTTTTGCATGACCCGGAAGTTCTTATTCTTGATGAACCTACCACCGGGCTGGACCCCAATCAACTTACTGAAATAAGAAACCTCATCCTTCGTATTGCCAAAGAGCAGCCCGATGGAAAAGCGGGAAAAACCATATTTCTCTCCACCCACATCATGCAGGAAGTGGAAGCTATTTGCGACCGGGTGATCATCATTAACAAGGGAAAGATCGTGGCCGATAAAAAGATGAAGGAGTTACGGGATGATAAGGAACAAATAATTCACGTAGAATTTGATTACCGCATTGAAGAGGTTGCACTTCAAAGGATCCCCCATTTAACCCTGGCCAAAAATATTGGCGGATTTCATTATCAGCTGCATTTTGATACTACCAAAGACATGAGGCCTGCTGTATTTGATTTTGCTCATGATAACGGACTCAAAACCCTTCAGCTAAACCGAAAGACCAAAAACCTGGAAACCTTGTTTGCTGAGCTTACCACTGCCCCCTCAGAAGATCAACAGCCGCAATAATATTGGAGCAATTAATTTACGGAACCTGAAATATAAGTTTCCCTGTATAATATGAGGGTAGATTAATCACCGGTGGCCTGTTTACTGAGATCACATCCCCCGTGCTCCTTATTTCCCCTTTGAGCTCCTGTTGCGGATTCACGAAAAGTTTATTTGTACCCCTATGCTGGATCTCCACCACTTCTGAAATTAATCCCGCGCTTTCTACCCTTCCATCCCCATCGGCAATATAGAGGTTGAAATAATTTGTACTTCCCGTGAGAAAGAAATTGGAATAATTATCCCCGGTAATTCTCAAATAATCTGAAACCAAATCCAATTTAAAATCGCCGTTGGTATAGATCTCTTTATCTTTTTCCTGATTAAATGACCGAAGCCAGATAGTGGGAAAGTTAAGAGTCCCTAAACTTTCAATTGTATTGTTCCCCGCATTCTGAAGCCAGGTAAGATTGGGCACTGTAACAAAAACGGTAGTGGTATTATAATCTCTGAAGAAGTTGCAATTATTGTTGTTCCGAAGGCTTAGCCTTCCGTTCTCCACCGTCGCGGTAATATTTCCTATAAGGTTTGACCCATCTTGTATGATCACTTTATGCTCTGCGCCCTGTTCTATGAAAAGTTTAATCCTTCCGTAGACAATTAATTCATCAAAAGGAGATACCTCAACTTCTGTGGTTATCATTTCACCGGTCGCCTGTAAACATGCGGGGGCATCTTCCTTATCGCAACCTGAAAAGAGCAGTAATAGTATCAAAAGAAATGCTGCTGTTATCCTCATAATCTATATCCAAGTGAAAATTCAACAGCTTCTGCGTTTGCTCCATGAGCAAGCACAGTTACAGAGGCAAAAAGGTCTTTGTAAACAGAATATTGCAAACCTGCGCGGTTATAGATCCTGTCTACATAATTATCATAGGGATAATAGGCATAATATCCCAAGTGAGTAATAACCGAAAGCCTATTAAAACTTAGCTGATGTCCTAAAAACACTCCCACCCTTTTGGAATCCTCTTCGCCGGTAGTTGTTCCCCGGGGAAAAGTAACCGATTGGTAATAAATAAATTCTTCCATTGCCCCGGAAAGAAAAAGTTCGGCACCGGCCTGAAATGTACTTTTACGGTTGATCCTTTTATCGGCATAAGCAGCGACTGTGAGAAAAGGATAGGATTTGGACCCAATTATGCCAATGGTATTTGCCCCGCCGCGCAGCACAAAATTGTAATGAACAGGTTCTGAAAATTTACGGGACCTGTCTTTGGGAACATATTCCGGTTGGCCTTCAGCATCAAACAGATAGTTCAATCCTGCATTCACAACAAACGTATTGGTGCTGTTGTTGGGCGATTTGAAATCGGCATTGGAATAGTGGATCAGGGAAAAGCCCGCCTGAAAACCCAGGCCTTTAAAAATATTTTCACGCTGAAAGTTCCCGCTGAAGTAGGTAGAACTCATGATCCTTGACCCATATGCGTTATTTAAATAATTTTCATCGGGATGGTAAGGATTTGTATTTACCGCAAGTCCCTGCCCTACTTTAAATACAAGGTTGCGCTTAAGAAAATAGAATCCCATATGGCCATATAACCCATAATTATCACCCAAATTGGAATTTTTCATATCCTGATAGGTAAGGGAGATCCCAACATCGGGATAATTATATTCGGCTTCCCAGGAATCCAGGCCATAGGTTTTTTGATTAAAACTAAGGATGACTCCCTGAGGGTGATTGGTGATAAGATGGGAAATATGAGGATTGTGTTCTATGATACTACCATAAAAATAGCTGGCATCCATTGAGAAATATTTCTTTACATCATTTTGGGCATGGGTGTAAAAAAAGGAAAGCAGGAAAAAGCTCAGGAAAAATTTCTTCATAGGGGCAATCCAAACCGGGTTCCGGCAAATGTAGCTATATTTATAATTCCACAATTTTGCCGTTCAGGTATACATCATAACTAATTTCGGCAGTTTTTTCAAGCATTTTGGCCACCGAACAATATTTGTCTATAGAAAGATCTACAGCGCGTTTCGCTTTTTCAGCCGGGAAATCTCCCTTCAGATAAACATTAAGTTTAATTGCCGTAAACACATTGGGAACAGCCCCATCTACCCGCGTGCCTTCCACTTCCATTTGCAGGTCTTCCAGCTCTATTTTTTGTTTTCTCAGGATCATCACAATATCAATCCCACTGCAACCGGCAATACCCATCAACATTAATTCCATAGGGCTCGCCCCCTGTGGATCGGGTTCAGATTTATTATCTAAGTATACAATATCACCACGCTCATTTTTGGTTTCAAAATGGTAATTTTCGTTAAGTCTTTTAAGGGAGATCTTCATTGGATGTAAATTTTGATCAAAGTTACAAAAAAGCGGGTAAGTTGATTCGGGATTCGTAGATGCGTTAGTTCGGGATTCGTTAATTGGTTAATTCGGGATTGGTTATTAGAGGTCCATAGTTTAGGATTTGGAATTTGGAAAGATTAAAACGCTCCCCTCCTTTTAAAGGAGGGGTAGACGCGTAGCGGACGGGTTGGTTAAATGGCAGTTTTAAACAAACTATTAATTACGACTCTCATTGGGTAATCTAATTTCCCTGAAATTGTTTGCTTTTTAAAATCATAAACCCACCTCGCTCTGCAACCCTTCCGTCTTAATCGGTAGAATAATTCGGGTGAAATGAGAATTATTCTACCGATTAATCCACCTTCCCTTAAAAAGGGAAGGAGCTTAATATTAATTAATTCAAAGATATAAATGGCTCCCCTCCTTTTAAAGGAGGGGTGGACGCGATAGCGGACGGGGTGGTTTTACCTTATTAATTTTTAGTTATAAAACTCCCTCCTTAAGATCTAAATTATACCAGTCTTTCCGAAATCTTCAATATATCTGAAAGCACCCCGCGGGCTGTCACATCCGCTCCAGCACCCGCCCCCTGAATCACAATGGGCCTTTCGCCATAGGATTCTGTATAAATTTCAAAGGAGGCATCTGCGTGGCGCAAATTCCCAAATGGAGATGTTTTCTTTTCATTCACCAGTTTTACTTCCAGTTGACCATTTTCTACGTTGAGTTCTCCAATATGCCTTATTACCTCATCTGGTTTCAGGGCTGTCCTTAGCTTTTCAAAATCCTCGTTGAGATCGCTTTGATTAAGGCGAAAGTTCTCTTTACTGCTGCTTCCGTTAAGGTGAACCGGTACCAGATCCCTGATCTTAATTTCTGAAAGCTCCTTCTCCAGTTGAAGTTCCCGGGCAAGGATAAGCAGTTTTCGTCCCACATCTTTTCCTGAAAGATCAATTCTGGGATCGGGTTCAGTAAAGCCTTTCACACCTGCGTCGGTTAAGACAGTATCAAAATCTGCCCGGCTTTCAGAAAAAGTATTGAATATATAGCTAAGTGATCCCGAAAATACCCCGCGTATCCTGGTTACCTTTTCTCCTGCCACATAAAGATTTTTCAGGGTTTCAACCACAGGAAGCCCGGCGCCTACATTGGTTTCATATAAAAAATGACGGTTATGCTCCCTTAGTTCTTTTCGCAGATTATTATAAAATTCCAGAGAAAGGGTATTTGCGATTTTATTGGCTGCCACAAGGTGAAATCCATTCCTTATTAAATGAGTGTAATTATAGACCAGCTTCTCACTCGCCGTGGCGTCTACCGCAATAAGATTTTCATATTCATTTCTCCTTACATAATCTATAATGTCCTGTAGCTTGTATGGCACGCCAAACTCACCGAAATCGGGTTCCCAGGAGGATCTTACTCCTTGTTTCTCAAAAAATGCGGTGGTAGAATTTACAATTACCGGGATGTTGATCTCCAGGCCCCCTGTTTTTTCAAGTTTTTCCCTAAGAGAAAGGATCTGTTTAATAAGACCACTTCCTACGTTACCTACTCCAAAGAGTACTATGTTGACTTTTTTCATATTGATATGGTTGATTAAAAATGGGATTTAAAAATGTTGTTAACTGGGTGTATTCTATTAAAAAGGCATCGTGCCCGTGGATAGACCTTATTTCGTTAATATGGATATTGGGCTTGATGAGCGAGAGGTTCACGTAAGCGTCCCAGTTTTCACCCGGCAGAAAAAACAGGTCTGAATTCACCGTGATAATATGGATATTCCCTTCAATTTTTGCTGCCGCTGAGATTTGATCCCCGCTGCCATTACTTATGTCGGTAGTAGTAAGCAGGTGGTTCATCAATTTATAGGTAGCCAGCTCAAACCGCTCCTCCAGCTTATTGCCGTGGTATTCCAGCCAGCTCTCTATGTTTCCTTCGGAAGGTTTGGAAGGTTGGTGATCAAACTTGGCGTGAAGCGACTGGGGGCTCCGGTAAAAGGTCATGGCATGCATACGGGCATCTTGCAGGGGTTTGGCCGAATTGTTAAGGATCGAGTCCTGCACCTTGCATAGCGCCCTTAACCACTGGGTGGTTTTAAAATCTGTAGCTACGGGAATAATATGCTCAAATAATTGCGGCCTAAGTGCTGCGAGTTCCCACAAAAGAGACCCGCCAATAGACCCTCCTATTCCTGCATAAATTTGGGTCAACCCTATTTGATCCAAAGCCGATGCATATAATTCGGCAAAATCCCGAAGCCGGAACTCCCTGTAATTCTGTAATAAATTACCGGGATCGCCATCATAGCCATTGCCGGGCATATTAAAAGCCAGAATAGTAAATTTTTGGGTGTCTATGCTTTTCCCATCCCCAATTAAAGCCTTCCACCAGCCGGTTTCTCCCGTAACCTGCGAATTCCCGCTAAGGGCATGATTCACCAGCACCACAGGAGCTTTTCCCAGGGCCGGACCAAATGTCTCATAGCTGAAGCTTATGTCTTGCACAGTTCCTGCAGAATTCCGGAAGTTTGGTATTGTTATTTTATTGATCATTTTATTCATTTTTTGAATGCTGAATGGGTCTAATAAGGCAACCGGTAAAACCATTCAAAAACCGGATGCCTTAATTTAACCTCATCACGTGGTCTCGATACATTTTTTCTTCGCTCTCGCTACGAAAAAACACTCGACCTGACGTAATCATTTGTTTCTACAGCAAAACTTTTTTTTCAATTTTCTCAAAGGCCTGTTTGAGGTCCTGCTTAAGATCTTCAATATCTTCAAGGCCCACTGAAAGCCTTATGAGATCCTTGGTCACCCCGGTTGCCTCCTGCTGTTCATCACTGAGTTGCTGGTGAGTGGTACTTGCGGGGTGAATAATGAGGGATTTGGTATCCCCAATATTGGCCAGCAGGGAGAATACCTGTGTTTCATCGGCCACTACTTTAGCGCTCTCAAAGCCACCTTCTACCCCAAAAGTGAGAAGTCCGCTCTGTCCTTTAGGCAAGTATTTCTTTGCAAGATCGTAGTAAGGACTGCTCTCCAATCCGGGATAATTCACCCATGTCACCTCCGGCTGCTCCTGCAACCATTTGGCAAGTTCAAGTGCATTTTCACTATGTTTTTTAATTCTTATCTCCAGGGTTTCCAGCCCCTGAAGGATCTGGAATGCGTTGAATGGACTCAGTGCAGCGCCAAAGTCCCTTAGTCCCTCGATTCGCACTTTGGCAATAAATGCAGCTTTTTCAAGGGCTTCGTGGTATATAAGGCCGTGATAACCTGCAGAGGGTTCGGTAAATTCAGGGAATTTGCCATTGGCCCAGTCGAACTTCCCGGCATCTATGACCACGCCACCCAGGGAGGTGCCGTTTCCATTTATGTATTTGGTGAGGGAGTGGATCACCACATCTGCACCGTGTTCAATTGGGTTGAGAAGTGCCGGACTGGCAACGGTATTGTCAACAAAAAGGGGGACTTTGTGTTCTTTGGCGTATTTCGAGATCTCTTTGATATCGAGAACATCGAGTTTTGGGTTACCAAGCGATTCTATGAAAAATACCCTGGTATTTTCCTGCGCTGCTTTTTGAAAATTCTGAGGATTGGATGGATCTACAAAGGTGGTTGTAATTCCAAACCTTGGCAGGGTAACATTAAAAAGGTTATACGTGCCGCCATAGAGGCTGCCTGAAGCAACAATATGGTCACCAGCCCTTAAGAGGGTGAGCAGGGCCGTGTTGGTTGCCGCAGTTCCTGATGCCAGTACCACGGCTGCGATTCCTCCCTCCAGCGCTGCAAGGCGCTGTTCCAGAATATCGTTCGTGGGGTTGTTGATGCGGGTATAAATATTCCCGGGCTCGGCCAGTGAAAACAGGTTGGCGGCATGGTCTGAATTCCTGAAAACATAGGAAGTTGTCTGGTAAATAGGAACAGCTCTTGTTCCTCCGTTGGCAGTTACATCGTGTCCTGCGTGCAGTGCATTTGTTGCGAATTTTTGTGTACTCATTTTTTTAAAATTTAGTGATTAGTGATTAGTGATTAGTGAATGGTGAATAGTTTTTTAGTTGAGACGCGATGCATCGCGTCTGTACCTTTTTTATTTATTTCTTAAATCTTTTTCTCTTTATCTCTTTATCTCTTTCCCTTCCTATGAATGTTGGACAAAAAAAAATCCCCCCGGCTGGCTTGCCGAAGGGATCTAGGAATTGAACTATATAAACTAATTTATATCCTGAATTTCTGGCAATAGCGCGTTGCTGCGTACATCATACACATTTGCATCATACACATCATTTTTGATATTGCCGGGTAGTTGTTCATTGTTTGTTGTTTAAGCCGCAATGCATTGCGGCTTTACCTTTCTGAGACGCGATTCTTCGCGTCTGTACTTATTTTTTATCTCTTGGCTCTTTCCCTCTTTCCCTCTTTCCCTTATTAACTCTTTTTACCTTTTTAACTTTTTAACTCTTTACCTCTTTTCCTCCCCGAAGGGGTTTTTAGGGCACAAAAAAAGCCGCTGCGGTGGCAGCGGCTTTGCAAATTATATTTTAAAAATATCATGCAATAGTGCGCGCTGCGGAAGCTCTCCACATCATCATACACATATTGCAAATATTCTGGTACATTTTCTCGTTTTGGTAAAGGCAAAGTTAACGACAGAAAAATTTAGAAACCAAATTAAATCTAGTAAAACATTTAAATTATTTTTTAAAGCTATTGTTTATCAGCCTTTTGAGACAGATCATCTCCCTTTTTAAATTTTTTACTTTCAAACTATTCAACTCTTTCCCTTTTTCACTTTTTTACTTTTTAACTCTTTAACTTAACCATCCCGAAGGGATGTGCCCAACAACTTCTAATTTCCCGTTAAAGCATTAGGCTATTCAATCTATTTTTATACATTTGCTACTGAAATATTACAGGGACTAATTTGACTGATTGCAACCCTTAAAAAATGCTAAAGCAGTGCAAACTCCTCTAGCGCCCCATTCCGTCAAACAGCCTTATTCCAATAATTTTAAAATTACTGAATGGCCTATTTATTTACTTCAGAAAGTGTTTCTGAAGGACACCCCGATAAAGTTGCTGACCAGATTAGCGACACCCTTTTAGACAATTTTCTTGCATTTGATGAAAACTCCAAAGTAGCTTGTGAAACCCTGGTTACCACAGGACAAGTGGTTCTTGCCGGGGAGGTGAAGAGCAATACCTACCTGGATGTTCAAAACATTGCCCGGGAGGTGATCAATGATATTGGTTACACCAAGGGTGCGTATAAATTCAGCGGGGATTCCTGCGGGGTGATCTCCCTTATCCACGAGCAATCCCAGGATATCAACCAGGGGGTAGAACGTGAGAACAAAGAGGAACAGGGCGCCGGAGACCAGGGAATGATGTTTGGGTATGCTACTAAAGAAACTGCAAATTACATGCCCCTGGCGCTGGATATTTCCCACAAGATCCTTATAGAACTTGCAAAACTGCGCCGGGAGGAAAAAGACATTACTTACTTACGGCCAGATTCCAAGAGCCAGGTTACCATAGAATACAGCGATGAGAATGTGCCACAGCGCATTGATGCAATCGTGGTATCTACCCAGCACGATGAGTTTGATGAAGATGATAACAGGATGCTGGACAAGATCAAGAAAGATATTAAAGAGATCCTGATTCCCCGCGTAAAGGCGCAACTACCGGAATATGTTCAAAAACTTTTCAATGACCAGATCACTTATCACATCAACCCTACCGGGAAATTTGTGATTGGAGGTCCGCACGGGGATGCAGGCCTTACCGGAAGAAAAATAATTGTTGATACGTATGGCGGGAAAGGTGCTCACGGTGGTGGTGCTTTTTCAGGAAAAGACCCAAGCAAGGTAGACCGCTCTGCCGCTTATGCCGCACGTCATATTGCAAAAAACCTTGTTGCTGCAGGAGTTGCAGATGAAATCCT
Source organism: Gillisia sp. (assembly GCA_039989915.1). Classification (GTDB taxonomy): domain Bacteria; phylum Bacteroidota; class Bacteroidia; order Flavobacteriales; family Flavobacteriaceae; genus Gillisia. The sequence goes on along the minus strand of JBDXGW010000001.1, from coordinate 310,007 downwards.
TGTTCAGGTATCCTACGCTATTGGGGTTGTAGAACCCACTTCAATTTATGTAGACACCTACGGCAAATCCCATATTGAAATGACCAATGGAGAGATCTCCAAAAAGGTTGCCGAAATATTTGATATGCGCCCCGCTGCCATTGAGAAAAGATTGAAACTGCGCAATCCTATTTACCGGGAAACCTCAGCTTACGGCCATATGGGAAAAGAACCCCGCACTATTACCAAGATCTTTGAAAGCCCATATAACGGCAAAATTACCAGAGAGGTTGAATTATTTACCTGGGAAAAACTGGATTATGTAGAAAAGGTAAAAGAGGCTTTTAATTTATAATACATTCTCCCATTTAGGAATAAAAACAAATTCCGGATTAAAATAAAAATGAGGCTGTCTAAAAATTTAGACGGCCTCATTTATTTCATGATGATACCGTTATCCCGGTAACACAATTTTATATTCTGTCATAGGCATTGCTTCTTCTGGCTCCGCCTTCTTCCATTACTTTTTTGAACTCTTTCAGGTCGTTTTCCACCACCTTTTTAAAAGCCGGGTTTAGAAGTTTTGCTGCTAAACCGCCCGCCTGTCCTGCAGGTGGCCGGTAGGAAATCCGGGCTTCTACCATCGTGCTTTTTCCATTTCCTGCATCCTGAAATCTCACTTCGCCGGAGTTCTCTATTTCAGAGTTCGGTAAAGATCTCCAGGCAATACTGTGATCTTTTTGTTCCCAGATTATCTCTGCTTCCCATTCTATGGTTCCAAGACCACCGGGAACTTCCGCTGTCCATTCAGACTTTTTATCACTTAGCTCCCGTACATTTTCAATGTGACTCATAAAATCTGGCAGGTTCTCGAGATTTCTCCAATAGGCATAAAGCTCATCCTTAGGGCGTTTTACCTTAAGAGTTGTCTTGATGTCGACAATGGCCTTTTTATCATATGCCCGGCCTTTTCCAGAACCTGTTAAGGCCTTTGCTCCTTTATACAGCAAGGCGCCTCCTGCTACTACTCCCAGTGCCGTTAAAACCTGGCTCGAATTTACTCCGTTCAACATTCCATTTCCATCATTTGTAGTGCGCGGCCTGGACCGAGTTTTAGTTGCAGTAGAAGTATCTGAACGGCCTGCCGCAGTCTCCGTTCTCTGATTCATCTTTCCTTGTCCCTTTCCCGCAGTAGAACCTTTAGATTGCCGGGATCCTCCCTTTTCATTTCGTGTTTCCATCTTTTTCTCTTTTAATTATTTTAAATAAATATCCTTGAACAGAACAATTCAAAATTGTCTTTAAATAAATATAAAACCTTAAGAACTATGCTCTTACCTGTTGAGATATAAATTTTTACTAATGTTTTCTGCGAAATCTTAAAATGGAATTAAACCCTCTTCCCAACAAATTAAAACAGTCGGGTTCAGCACTTAAGCTTTATAATAAAAAATTCTTCGGAAAGCTTTAACAAGTGTACCCGTTTTAAATAACTATTTTTAAATCTCACCAAATACACTCCCTATGTCAATTTTCGGAAAAGTAAAAAACACCATTAACCTTTTGAAATCGGTAGATATGGACCAGCTTGCTAAAATAAGCAAGACCATAGACCTGCCCGATGCTATGAATGCGCTGGGTGCGCTGGATGAAGACCAGCTCAAGGGATTGATGAAAATGTTGAAAACCAAACGCCGAAAAGGACAAAGTGACCTCCCTCCTATTGATGGAGATTTTTATAACCTGGACCTCAAACTCACCCCGGAGCAACGCGCCCTGCAGTTAAAAGTGCGCAATTTCATGGAAGATGAAGTACGGCCCCTGGTAAATGACCACTGGAACCGCGCTAAATTCCCATTTGAGATCATAGAAAAATTTGCAAAACTGGATATCACCGGGGTTCCTTATGAAGGCTATGGTTGCCCGAATATGTCATTTTTAATGGAAGGGATCATTGCCCAGGAAATTGCCCGGGTAGATGTTTCTATTTCTACATTCTTCGGGGTTCACAGCGGACTCGCAATGGGTTCCATTTACTTGTGCGGAAGCGATGCCCAAAAAGAGGAATGGCTGCCAAAAATGCAAAAACTGGAGGCTATCGGCGCTTTTGGATTAACCGAGCCCAATGTGGGTTCAGGTGTGGCCGGGGGAATGGAAACCACCTGCCGGTTCGATGGAGAGAACTGGGTGTTGAACGGACAGAAAAAATGGATTGGAAATGCGACTTTCTCTGATGTTACCGTGATCTGGGCCCGCGATGAAGACACCAACCAGGTGAAAGGATTCCTGGTGAGGGCAAAGGAAAACCCGGGTTATAAAGCTGAAAAAATGGAGGATAAGATGGCCCTGCGCATTGTGCAAAATGCCATTATCACTCTTACAAATTGTATAGTACCTGAAAGCGACCGACTCAAACACGCCAATTCCTTTAAAGATACTGCAAAGGTCCTGAAAATGACCCGTGCCGGAGTGGCCTGGCAGGCGGTGGGTTGTGCACGGGGAGCTTATGAAAGCGCCCTTAAATACACCAAAAAACGAGAGCAATTTGGCAGGCCTATAGCCTCTTACCAGTTGATACAAAACCACCTGGTAGAAATGTTATCAAATCTTACAGCAATGCAAACCATGGTTTTCCGACTTTCAGAAATGCAGGACCAGGGAATGCTTACAGATGAGCACGCCTCCCTGGCAAAAGTATATTGCAGTATGAGAACACGAGACGTGGTGAGCCGTGCCCGTGAAGTAATGGGCGGCAACGGGATCCTTCTTGAATATGATGTAGCCCGTTTTGTGGCCGATGCCGAAGCAATATACAGTTATGAAGGGACCAAAGAGATAAATTCCCTTATTGTAGGCCGTGCAATCACCGGCTATAGTGCATTTGTGAATTAAAAATTAATCGAATAAAAAATACAGCATGTCAGTTTTAGTAATAAGTCCGGGAAGAGATCCTGAAGTATGGGCACGGGAATTAAGAAATCAGCACCCGGGAATGAATGTATTTGTGTATCCCGAAGCGCATGACAAAGAAGAGGTGGAATTTGCAGTTTCCTGGAAACACCCCAGGGGTATTTATAAAAATTACCCCAATTTAAAAGTGATCGCTTCTATGGGCGCCGGGGTTGACCATATTACCAGCGATCCCGAGATCCCTGAACATATAAAGATCACAAGGGTAATTGATAATGACCTTTCTAAAGACATGAGTGCTTTTGTCCTGGGATTGATCCTGGATTACCTGCGCAATATTTCTTTCCATCATGAAAACCGGAAATGGGAACCCAAAAAGTATAAACGCATTGCTGATGTAAAGATAGGAATCATGGGTCTGGGAGTTCTGGGCACTGCTGTGGCAAAGACGTTACAACTCAATGATTTTAATGTTTTAGGTTGGGCAAATTCTGCGCACCAGCTTGAAGGTATCAGGACCTTTAGCGGGGTAGCACATTTGGAAGAATTCCTGCAGCAAACCTCTATTCTTGTAAACCTCCTTCCCCTTACCTCCCAAACCGAAAATATCCTTAACAAAGGTTTATTTCAAAAATTACCGGAAGGTGCCTATGTGATTAACGTCGCCCGGGGTGAGCATTTAGAGGAGCAGGACCTACTGGAAATGATAGACAGTGGGCATTTAAGCGGTGCCAGCCTGGATGTTTTCAGAAAAGAACCCCTGCCCGCAGAACATCCCTTCTGGACGCATCCAAAAATTCACATTACTCCGCATATTGCGAGCATAACCAATCCCAAAAGCGTAGTGCCACAGATCATTGAAAACTATGAGCGCATGACAGAGGAAGAGGAACTTATGAATGTGGTAGAAAGACAAAAAGGCTATTAACCAAACACTATCAAATTATGAAAGAGCTGAAGAACATTCTGGTTGCAATAGATTTCAACGATTCCGTTGGCGAACTTTTAGGCTATGCTGAAAGTCTTGCCCTTAAGTATAGCGCCAAAATATGGGTTGTTCATGTTGCAGAACCCAACCCCGATTTCGTGGGCTATGAAGCGGGTCCTCAATACATACGGGATATTAAAGCCGAGGAATTCCGGGAAGAACACAGGAAACTTCAAAACTATTGCACAGCCTTTGTAGGAGAAGATGTTGACTGCGAGGCCTTGCTTATTCAGGGTTCTACGGTAGAAACGGTTCTGGAAGAGGCAAACAAGCTCAATTCAGATATAATAATTATGGGAACCCATAAGCACAGTTTCTTTTACAATCTTTTTTCTGAAAGTGTTTCCCTTGAGATCTTTAAAAAAGCCAATATCCCGGTAATGGCAATTCCAATTGATGAAGATGAGATTGAGGAATAATTTAACCTGAACCTCTTTTACGGTCCGGATTTTGTTTAGTAAATTTCCTTAATTTTTGCTCTATGAAAACATCCCTGCACGCCATTTTCTTTTTTCTGTGTTGCAGCTTTATGCTGAATGCACAAACCAGTATTGAAGTTGAGATCACAAATTTTAAATCCAATAAAGGGGTGGCCTTTATTGGCCTGTACAACTCTGAAGGTTCTTTTTTAAATGAAGCGTTTAAAGGAGAAAAAGTGACCATTAAAAACAATAAAGCAATACTTCGCTTTGACGACATCCCCGCCGGGAGTTATGCCATCTCAGTTTTCCATGATGAGGATGAAAACGGGGAACTCACCACCAACTTTTTGGGAATTCCCAAAGAATCCTATGGTGCTTCAAATAATGCTCCCTCCAGATTTGGCCCGCCAAAATGGAAGGATGCCCGGTTTAAAGTTGCCCGGGGGGAAACCATTTATCAAAAGATCGTTTTGTAGATTTTAAAATTCTAAACCCCAATCTCCTCTTTAGGTTGTTCCCGGTTTAATTTTTCCTTTTTGAGTTGCGTATTCAGGATCGCCATTTCATTTAATGCATCCATAAAATTTTCCAGGAAGTAGTTCCTTTTTTCTTCTGAAAGCAGATCAAGGGAGAGGAACGGGTTAAGGTCTTCCAGCTCTACCAGCAACAGGGAACCATCCGGAAGGCGGCAGGCATCTACGCGGGTAATGCCTCTTTCCATATTATTCCATCTAAGGAATTTTTCGGCAAATACAAGATCTTCCGCCGTAGCCTCATATTCAGTAAGATCCCAGCGTTTTTCTTTATTGGGCGCATAAAGGGCATATTGGAATTTATCATTTAGATAATAAAAGGAAACCTCATATTGAAAATTCACAAAAGGTTGGATCAATTTTCCCTGCGGATTCGCTTCCAGTAATTCATCTTTGGTAAGAATTTCCATTCCTACTGAATCTGCCCCGTTTATAAGTTTTACTATATATTTTTCAGGATTTCCAAGAGCCTCAATTTCATTTATTATGAGAACAGTGGGAATTACGGCATATCCCTCTTCCTGAAGATCGAGCAGATATTGTTTGCCTTGCTGGTCGCCTTTCCCGTCAAAGGAATTGAAGCTTAAAATGTACTTATGCTTTACTGCCTTCAAAAATTCTTTGTAATAATCTTCAAAATCCAGCACACAACCTATATTCCTGTAAACAATAATATCGGCACTATCCAGAAAAGAAATAGCCTGTTCGGGGTGGGCGATCAATATATTGAAATGCGGTTTTAACCGGGAGGTTATAAAAAGGTCTTCCTCATAGTAATTGCGCCCTTTAGCCTTGTAATAAAGATCTGTGATATAGAGAATAGAAGTCATAGAAACCCGCCTGATTTAAAATTCAGCGAATTTAATATTTAAATCGATATGGAGCCGGGTAAAAATCAGCAGAAAACTATCGGGAATAACAAAAAAATCAGCGGTACATTCACATAGTTGAAACCGGAAGAATCCACACAACCCGGGACAGCTTCCGAAGAAAAGAAAGGGAATAAAATGTAAAAAAAGGCCTGAAGTTATCTTTTTTCTACCGGAACTTTAAGAAGCACAAGACCCACCACGGGAAATAAAATGGTACAATAAATAAGCGCGTTTTTTTTATAACCGGACAAATCTTCATTTTTTGAAATGATCATAAACGTATAGATCATTACCAGAATGTTTACGAAGAACATTATATAAAGCAAGGTGGATTTTTCCATTTTCTGGGATTCAGGTTATAAACGAGACCAATCTAGTCATTTAAACAACCTCCGGCAAGGTTTAACACATTTATAATTGGAAATTAAGATCTTAAGATCTTATCTCAACCTTTAGGTCACATTAGTTCCATCCCCGGGCTTCAATTTTTTTTCATAAAAAAGCACTTCCTCCTCTTCTCCGGGCAACCGGATGTTCTTAGTATATACCAGTCCCAGTTTTTCCAGTAATTTTTGAGAGGATAGATTATCCTTTGCGGTGATCGCATTGATCTTAGAAAGTTTAAAATCCTCCTCTGCTGCCCGCATAAGTTCAGTGCAGGCTTCAAAAGCATAACCCTTTTTCTCGTGCTCGGGTAAAAAGGCAAACCCAATATCAATACCCTCTATTCCCGGCCGGTCATATAATCCGCAGGTGCCTAGCTTTATATTTCCTTCCTTTTTTATCACCGTATAATTTGAAAACCCAAGTTTTTCAAGTTGGGGAAGCATCTTTACCCGAATGTATTCCCTCGCCTCTTCCTGCGATCCTACCTTCCGGTCGCCTATATATTTTAACCATTTAGGAGAATTAAGAAGTTTAAAGATAAAAGCGTCATCCCCCTCTTCTGTTGGCCGTATGAAAAGTCTTTTAGTTTGAAAAGTGGTGAAGTCCTCCATGTTTTTATTGATCTAAAGTTAAATGTTGATAATGAGGCACAAAAACCAAATTACTTATAATTTCACTATAGCCGTCTTAAAAAAACCACCTATTTCATTCTATTTAGCTAAAACTATAGGGGATTTTTCCCCGGAGACCAAATATTTTCTGACGGAAAATAGTTTTTTTCAGGAAAAAATGTTAATTTCGTAACTTATTGTATTACACATATATACACAGGATTTTCCCTATAAAATCTTCCCCAAAACTCCTCCCTCCGGTTTGCCCTACCATATTTTGCCCTAATTCCCCCAATAGGTTTTTCAATTAATAACTATAAAACGAGCGATCATGGCAGAAAGAATTATTTATGTAAGCCGAAATGGAAGGTCTCATCAATTAAAATTAAGGGATAACCAGGGGCACGATCCCGGGAATAATGACCTTACCACAGAAGTTGACCCAAATGACACTGTAATTTGGAAACTGGACACAAATAGCGGTCTGGCAGAGATCACAGGAATTAAACCCAGCGATTCCAGTAAGCCCGAATACCGTGACTCCCAGGATCTCCTCGCTGCTCCTCCAAAAAATAATAATGGAAACTGGGAAGCTACCGTTGTCTCCTCCTCCCCCGGACGCGGAAAATTTGAAAACTACATGATTGGCTTTAAGATCCCCAATGATGAAACTGAATATTGGGATGATCCCAAGCTGCAAATGAAAACCTAAACTCTCATGAAACTCAAGGAGACCTTCTGGTTTCTTTTGGCCCTGTTATCCTGGGCCTTTTACCCCGTTGCCGCACAAAATCCGGCATTGGCCGACAGTCTCATTGAGTTATATCACGGAGAAAAACCCCTTAAAAATGAACTGGAAACCCTGAAAACCATTGCAACAAACCTTAACAATCCTGATAAAAAATTGAAATATGCTGAAATTCTCATTGGCAAGGCTGCAGAAGATTCAATATATGAATTCCTGCAAAGCGGATATTTACAAAGAGGAAATGCACTGCAGCTCAAGGGGAATTTTGCCCCTGCCCTGGATTCCTATTTTATAAGTCTTAATTACTCTAATTTAATGAACGACGATAAGGGAATTGGAGCTGCCCATATTTCTATTGCCAACACCTATTCCATAATAGGGAGATTCAAAACCGCTGAAAGGTATTATGACAGGGGGATCGAGATCTTACGGGAGGTAAATGATTCTATCACTTTGGGATCGGCCCTGGTCAATGCCGGAGATGATTCTTTTAACAGGGGAAAGTATGATGAGGCTCTCGAATATTACTTAGAATCGGGCCTTATCTTTGAAGCTGTAGACTATCCTTTGGGGCAGGGGTATACTCTTGGAAATGTAGGAATGGTGTATGCTGCCCAGGGTAAACACGCATTGGCAAAGGAATACATGACGGAAGCAATTGAAATTCTCGAGAAAATCAGGGAGTATTATGCCATCGCGGCTTACCTTAGTACTATAGCCGATATTTATGCACAACAAAAAAATCTACCGGCTGCCTTTGATTATGCAAAACGCAGCCATGAACTGGCCACCCGTTACGGGCTTAAGGATCAAATAGGAGATTCAAATCTCCAGCTGGCAAACTTGTATGAAGAAGCAGGAAATTATAAAGAAGCATATAATGCTTATAAAAACTATATAGTTTACCGGGATAGCGTATCCAATCTCGAGACTATTCAGCAAATGGCAGAGGTGCGTACAAATTATGAGATCTCCCAAAAACAAACAGAAGTAGACCTGCTCGCCCAACAAAAGGCAAACCAGAAGATCGTGGTGATCTCTACCGGCATCGCGTTTGTTCTCCTTGGCCTGCTGGCTTTTGGTTTATACCGCCGTTATTTATATATAAATAAGATGAGTAAGGTTCTTGGAAATGAGAAGGACCGCTCAGACAGGTTATTGCTAAACATTCTCCCCGAGCAAACAGCGCGGGAATTGAAAGAATTTGGGAGGGTAAAATCCCAAAGATTTGAATCGGTTACCGTATTATTTGCAGATTTCAAGGACTTCACTCATCATTCAGAATATCTTGATCCCGAGGTGCTGGTAGAAAGTGTCGATTTTTATTTTTCGCGTTTTGATGATATAACCGAGAAATACGGACTTGAAAAGATAAAAACTGTGGGCGATTGCTATATGTGTGCCGGTGGCCTGCCGAATCCTTCCAGGGACCATGCAAATTCCATATTACTGGCAGCGCTTGAGATGACAGAATTTGTAAAGGATGCTAAAGAGAATCAAAAAGAGGATGAAGTAAGATTTGAAATACGCATTGGTATCAATACCGGCCCTGTGGTAGCAGGGGTTGTGGGCAGTAAGAAATTTGCCTATGATATTTGGGGAGATGCCGTTAATATCGCTTCCAGGATGGAAACCAACTCAGAGGCCGGGCGTATCAATATTTCAGAAAACACCTATAAGCTGGTAAAATTCCATTTTGAGTGTGAATACCGGGGCAAATTGGAAGTCAAGAATAAGGGCATTATGAAAATGTATTATGTAAATGGATTGAAAGATTTTGCATTAAGGCATGATACTGAGAGTTTTGTGAGGCCGGAAATGCAGGTATAGAAACGCAATACATTGCGTCTATCTTGATTATCCATTTTCCCCTGTCCATTTTTTAGGATTGTTTTTAATATATTCTGAAATTCGTTCAAATGATCTTTGATCGCGGATAATATGATCGTGATATAAAGGTTGCCACGCGAAGGAAGAATTAATAATTCGTGCCCGTGTTGTCACGCCAATTTTAAATCCCCGAATAATTGATCCCAGATTTTTGGATTGTGGCCCAAATTCGTTTTTCGGGATATGCCCGGGGATATTGGTAGAGACGCAATGCATTGCGTCTGTACGACCGGGGCCGCATTGCATTGCATTTGAATTATCACAATGCATTGCGTCTGTATTATTGGGGCCGCAATGCATTGCGGCTGTGGGGGAATTGGAATTATATTGATTTTTTCCAATAATGATTATGGAATGGAAATGATTGGGCATTATCATGAATTCCCCCATTAATAAATTCATATCCGGCCGCATTTCAAATGTTTTTAGCCATTCATTTTTAGCGATGTTGCCAATTTCATTTAATTCCATCTTCCCATTAATTACATCCCCAAAAAAAGATTTTCGCCCTTTGGTGCAAATGGTAATAAAATAAGCAGCTTGCCAACCATAATTCCAATTTTGTAATCGGGTAGATTCAACACGATATTTATTCCGAAATTTTTCCTGCATGTAAGATTAAAATAAATGTATGCCGGGCACATTTCCGTAACGAGCATTTTATTTTAAGTTATAAAAAAAATTAAAAGGAAGAAGAAAGTAATATGAAGTTAGTGATTTCCTCATAACCGAATACTCCCAAATAAAGATCACTCTTTTTCAATCCTAAACTCCATAGTATAATCGGCATATTCAGGTTGGGTTATGCCCCGGGCATAGGGAATGTTTTCAGGCTGGGTATACTTTTGAAGGTAGGCAGCATCTATTTTTTGGTTTACCGGGTCTTCCCTGTCAATTTTACGCCCGGAAACAGCAACAATTTTGTCGCCGTATTTAATCTGGCCCTGGCCGGTTCTTAAAAATTCGGTGAACCAACTTCTATCACTTTTATTCCAGCTCCTGGAGAATAATCTGCCATTCACATTTACCATCCAAATTGGAAGAAATGTGGGGCGGTCCAAACCACCCTTTATCTCTATTCGGGTGTGAGTATTTAAATAATCGTACAGATCTTTTTCAAACATATTTTTTCTTTTTTACAATTGTGTGAAGCGGAAGAGTTAATATAAAACATAAAAACGGCTATCATTTCTCCCCTTATGAATTTATAAACGGGAATCCGGGAGCCATTCTGCCCGTGCCATCCCGTCCTTTACCTTTGTGGCACAACTGAAAAGGGACAAAAGAGGAGGCCAAAAAAATGATTTTTTCTAATTGGCTTATGTTATTTTATTAAACTGGACAATCTATTTACCAATGCTGTCCGTGTGGGTCCACGGCGCTCAGATATCAGTTTATTCTCAATTTCAATAATTTCATTCTTCACGCTTAAAAATTTCGGTTTTTCTATATGGATCTCCAACCATTCAATAAAGTCTTGTAAATCGGGATCGTGCTTTGAATAGATAAAATACTTTTTGAGAGATTCTTTTTTCCATTCAGAATTTTCATCTGGGTAATAATCAGTTAATTCTTTGTCTAAAAAATAATCAATTAAATAAGTGTTGGAAATGAATGTTTCTAAAACTTTCCTCTCTGCTTTTTCAATTTTTTTATTCTTAAACAAAGTTAGAGTGTATTCGAACAAGAAACCGGGAAATCCAATATCATCAGGAAAATTCTTCTCAAACCAGTTAAAATACCTCAAAGCCCCTTTGTAATCTTTTATTTTAAGATATAATTCAGGTGGCGCATATCTAAGGCCTCTGCTATCATCATAATAACCTCCCCATTTCCGTTTGTCCGCGGCCAGATCTTTCTTAATTTTGGCAATCCTATCCTTTATCCTGTTTTGCTGTTTTTCTGTCATTGGTTACCGTATTAGGTGATCAACTCAGGATTTCCTATTCAATTCCAAATTTTATGGAAACTTCTGTCTCTACGCGTATAGGCTTGAACTCGATGTCTATTTGTTTAATTTCCTGCTTCATACTTGTGCCGTAGCCTACCACGATCATTTCATTGAGCTCTCCATCGTAACCAAAAGACTGGTAATATTTGTCGGTAATAAACAGGGCCCGGGTGATCTTCTGGTCCAGGGGTTTTAAAAGATATTCGGCCTGGGTTTTGGCCTTTGCCACGGCTTTTGATCTCAAACTGAGCTTTAGTTCTTCCATCTTTGAGTACTCGGTCTTATCCAGTGAGACATTGGAGATCCCAATATCTTCCAGGCCCACCAACACCCTGCCGGCGGTTTGCGCATCAAAGACCTTGAGCTTATAGGCCTTGCTTTTCAAAACATCTTTCTGTTTTAAAAAATATTTTTTGAAATTACTCCCAAGATCTGAAAGGGACAGTTGCTCCTTTAAATTGATCCCCAGGGATTCGAGTTTGGCTGCCATTTTATTTTCCAGTTCTTCTACAGATTCCCGGTTGCGGTTATCAGATTCCCGAAGCAGGATATCCAGGTAAATGATATCTGGTTTCACCAGCGTATCTACCATCGCGGTAGTTTCAAGATAAGGCTGATCTATAAAATTCTTGGTTTGACCAAAAGTGTGCATGAAGAAAAGCAGCATTGCAAGGAGGAGGGGGAATTTGTTCATAGAAGTTTTAGGTTTAAGGGTAGTATGTGAAAAGTAGGCAGTTCCGAAGCGCCAAACATCCGGTTAAACACACAGTCTGATGCAAGCTCAAAGCTTTGATTTTACTAATGTATCGCCTAATTTTTTATATGCATTGTTACCTGCTGGGCTTTAGCTTGTTTTCATTTTTCCAATCAGACTTTTTTTGTTAAACCCTGCAATTTGAATGATTCTATCTCGCTTATTTCTCTCTACAAAGTTTGTATATAAGTATCTCTTAATATATTCTCTTAAAATACACTGAGCCAAATAGTTGTCTTTGACATCATCAAATAACTTTTCTAATTCTTTTGAATCTATTTTATCATAGAATGTCTTAATTGCAAATGTTACTATTTTGGATGCAGGAGAATTAATATTTGAATTCACTCTATCGAACAATTCGTTCTGTCCTTTTGTTCCTACTGCGAACATTAAATTAGTCATACTGTCAACACAGATACGCCAAGAAATAAATTGAAGAATATTTCTAACGGTCTTCTCTATCAGCTTAACATCCACATCTCCACGTCTACTTCTTTTTTCCTCTTCCTTTTTCTTTATATCTTCAACAATGGCTTCAATTAGGAGTTCTTTGTCTTTCTCTAGCATTCCCGAGTAAAAACCAAGGAATCGGAAAATAGTATTGTATGCAGCTTCAACTAGTTTAATAAGTTTTTCCTTTTCAAAATCTCCACTTTGATTTTTAACAATCTGACCAATGATTTTTACCGTTCTAAACGCTTGATTCATTTCGATTGCTTCGGCAGGTAAAATACCTTCTTCATTATCGTCATCATTGCGATTATTTCTTTCAATAGTATCTTTTTTCTTTAGCTCCTTTGTTACTTCTTCTTTCGGGTTCCTATCTTCAATAATTTCATCTTTAATTTCATTTGTAAACTCTGTAATAAATTTTACAAATTCATCATCTTTGTCCAAAGTCAATGGCGAAGCCTTTTCGAAAGGTATCTCACTTGTAAAAACAATACTATCAATTAGTATTTGTGCTTTGGAATGATGAGAAAGGAAAATTAAAATATTGGCATTTATCTCTAAATGAATATTGTTGCATAACTCATATATAAGACCTTGATGGCTTTCTATGTCGGTTGATATTTTCTGAGCAATCAAGAAGTAATAAATGTACTTGTATGAAAAAGTGTAATACTCATCATCAAATTTTAATATGTTGGAATTACAAAGAACATTCAGAATTTTATCATTAGTTAGTGATTTATGACGAAAATATTTACTTGTATAATGGGTAATAAATTCATCAAAGTCATCTCTACCAAATGGATTTTTTTCTTTGTTATACATATAAAAAGCAAGTTCCTTTAGAATATTAAGTAAGCTTGTCAATACAGAGTCTTTAATACCTTCTTTAATTAAACCTGCTTTAATCAAAACTAAATAGATATTAGCATACGAGGTTTGTGAAAAATTCTGAAGATTTTCGTCTAGGCCTTGTAAAAGTGTTAAAATGAATATAGGATAAGAAGGCATTAACCTGTTGCCAATCAATGAATTTATTTCATTGAATCTCAGTTTAACGTTACTTAAAATTTCTTCTTCTTGAACAGTTAATTTATTCTCACCTATTAAAAGCCATTGTTCGATAAGTTCACTTCTCTTTTCGTGACCAAGCGGGAGAAGTTTATATTTCAGGTATTCTTTAAAACTTGTCGCTTCTTCTGTTATATTCTTAGAACTATAAGTGTTATCGGATGTAACAATTATAACATCAAAATTATTATTAAATGATTCAACTAAACGTTTTTTATATTTCGAGTTAAGAGTTGACTTGTGAAAATTATCAAGTAAAAGAATTTTTTTGTCGAGCTGAAAAAACAAGTCTACATTTTCGTTATTGTATTGCTCTTTTAATGCCTTTTTGACCAATTTTTTAACATCAGTTTCACTACAATACTTGCCTCTCAAATAAATTGGAGTCAATCCCATTTCATAATACCTTTTGTAAAGTACATACAACAATGAAGTCTTCCCTGATTGGTCAGCTCCTTCAATAAGTACACTTACTTCTTCTTCATTTTTAACTCTATCAATTAAATCGGATGAGTTTGGATATTGAGCAACATTATCGTCTTCAAGTAGAGGTTCTAAATCTGGGAAAACGAATACATCTGACAAAACCAAATTTGGTTTTTTTGAATGCTTTAATGGAATGCTTAAATCAGTAATTTTTGATTCAAACTCTTGGTTTAAAATAAATTCTCTTCTAACTTTTTCAATTATTTGATGCTTATCTTGTGACTCGACAGAATATTTTTCACCATCAAAATTAAATGTCTTGATATTTATTGACTTGTCAGTTAGGTCTATTTCATACAGAGAAAACCCTGTTTCATTAATTGAATTTTTATCAAATGCTTTTCCACCACAAAAAACTACATTGTTGTTCTTTTGTAGGACTGCTTTAGGGTTACCCTTGTCGTGTTCGTGACCGTAAATAACAAGATTTGAACTGTTTATTAAGTGTTCTTCAAATCGTTGCTTATTGTTTCGTTTAGTGTTTGCAGATAGCCAATCTATGGGATGATGAAAAACAGAAATAACATATTCACCATTCTCATTTTCAATAAATTTATTTTCAGGAACAATAAGTGAACCTTGTTTTTCATTTATTTCTGTAAGCCAACTAGTATTGTAACAATGAAAGGTAACTTTAAAATTCAAGTGGGGTCTAAATTCGTATTTATATGCTACCTTATTTCTGCCCTTAAAATCAGTTAAGTCATTGGTGAAATCCCAAAAATTAGATTGAACAGCCATTGCATCAATAAAATAATCCTCTTCTTCTACGGTATCAGTTTTACAATCATTTAAAATTGATTTTCGGGTTTTCTTTTCATTGTCAAAACAGCAGTCGTGATTACCGGGAACAGAAACTACTTTTATGTTTAATAACTTCCATTTTTCTTTCAATTTATCTGTCAGCTTTGAAACAAATACTTTTGCGTTATCGAATTCGTTTTTTCTACCAAAATTTGCAATGTCACCTGAGAATACTAAATATAAATGAGAAATCTGTTTTACATCATATTCTACTGATTTAACAAGGTTATCTATTCTATCGATAAATGTGTCATCTTGTATATGTAAGTCACTTAAATGTAATATTCCTATTTTCATATTTAGTTATTTTCTGTTGGTTTTTTAGCCTTGGAGGTAATATGTTTATGCATTAAGACATTTATTCAAAAGTGATAATTCCACCCATTCCCCAAATCTATTAAAATTCTGTTAAAGAAACTTTTGAGAATCCGAAATTATGTTAAAATAATTTTAATCTGTGGAGTAGCGGGCAGGTTTCAAAAACCAAAACATTGCTTATATTTAGCCCTCTTAAAAAACCCTGATCATATGCTTCATAGAATTTTGATGACATTGCTGGTTGTAATGTCTTCTACCGCCCTGTTCGCACAGGACACCGCCAAAGAAAATGACACCCTTAAAAAAGACGAAAAAGAGAAAAAATGGGATGTTTCCAATCCTTATACCAAGGACTGGAAAATAAATAAAGTTGCCTTGAATACCAATGAAGGCACCTGGATGAACCTGGATGTAAGCCCCGATGGGAAGACCATAGTTTTTGATCTTCTGGGAGATATCTATTCTATGCCCATTACCGGCGGGAAAGCCACAGCGCTGCGCAGCGGGATGGCCTATGAGCTGCAACCTCGTTTTTCACCCGATGGGAAAAGGATCTCCTTTACCAGCGATGCCGCAGGCGGCGATAATATCTGGGTGATGGATGCCAATGGCAAAAATGCCAAACAAATAACCAAAGAAACATTTAGACTTCTCAATAACGCGGTGTGGACTGCCGATGGAAATTCTGTTATAGCCAGGAAACATTTTACCTCCGGCAGGTCGCTGGGAGCAGGTGAAATGTGGCAATATCACCTCGCAGCAAGCGCAGGGATACAGCTTACCGAAAAAAAGAATGACCAGCAGGACGTGAATGAGCCCAGCACTTCCCGCGACGGTAAATATGTATACTACAGCGAAGATATGTACCCGGGAGGAAATTTCCAGTACAACAAAGATCCCAACAACCAGATCTATGTGATCAAACGCTATGATCTTACTAAAGGGGAGAACCTGACCATCACGGGTGGACCGGGAGGGGCGGCAAGGCCACAGGTATCTCCTGATGGGAAGAAACTCGCGTTTGTAAAAAGAATACGCACCAAAAGCGTACTGTACATTCACGACCTGGAAACGGGTGAGGAATGGCCGGTTTATGATGAACTAAGCAAGGACCAGCAGGAAGCCTGGGCGATCTTCGGGGTATATCCCGGTTTCAGCTGGATGCCCGATAACAGGGATATTGTGATATGGGCACAGGGAAAGATCAAAAGGATCAATACCGAAAATATCCAGGTAAACGAAATCCCGTTCACCGTAGAGAATACCATTGAGATCGCTGAAACACACAGATCTGAACACCAGGTGTTTTCAGATAATTTCAACTCTAAAGTAATCCGCAATGCGGTTACTTCGCCAGACGGGAAGATCCTTGTATTCAATTCCGTAGGACACCTTTGGAAAAAGAACCTTCCCAATGGAAAACCCCAGCGATTAACAAAGGAAGATAATTTCGAATTTGAACCTGCCTTCTCTCCCAATGGAAAAGAGCTGATCTATGTAACCTGGACCGATGAAGGTTTAGGCGCAATTAAAAAAGTAGCGGTAAACGGTGGGAATCCTTCAACACTAACAAGCAACAAAGGGATCTACAGAAATCCTTCCTTTTCAGCCGACGGAAAAATGATCGCATTTACCCGGGAGTCGGGCAACAGCGATATGGGCCGTACTTTTTCAAAAGAACCGGGAATATATCTTATGAATGCCAATGGCGAAAATGCCCGAAAAATCACTAAAGAGGGAGATTTTCCTGTTTTCAGCAAGAATAACGACAGGATCCTCTATCAAACCGGAGGGGTTTTCTTCGGAAATCTTACCAAGAGCCTTAAGAGTGTGGACCTGAACGGGAAAGATGAGCGCACGCACATCACCTCAAAATATGCCAACAGGCTGGTTCCAAGCCCCGACGGGCAATGGATCGCTTTTACCAATTTGCACAAAGCATACGTGGCTCCTTTTGTAATGACCGGAAAACCTATAGATCTGGATGACAAAAGCAAGACCGTTCCCGTGACCCAAATCACCAAAGATGCAGGTATGAACCTTCACTGGAGCGATAACAGCAAGAATATTCACTGGACCCTTGGCGATGAATATTTCACCAACAGGGTTTCAGAAAAATTCACTTTTTTACCAAATTCCCCCGATACTATTTCTCCTGTTACCAAAACAGGAATAAAGGTTGGCCTGGAACTAAAGACCGATGTTCCCAAAGGACAGATCGCTTTTACAAATGCCAGGATCATTACGATGAACGGTGAAAAAGTAATTGAGAATGGGACTATTCTGATAGAAGAGAACAAGATTGTTGCCCTGGGATCTGCTTCTGAAGTGAATGTGCCAAAGTCGGCTAAAGTTTACGATGCAAACGGCAAGACCATTATGCCGGGAATAGTAGATGCCCACGCACATATCGGGGCTTTCCGCTACGGGCTTACACCGCAAAAGCACTGGCCGTCTTATGCCAATTTAGCGTTTGGGGTTACCACGGCGCACGATCCTTCAGCATTAAGCGAGACCGTTTTCGGGATCTCAGAGCTTGTGAAAAGCGGAAAAATGGTAGGTCCCCGTATTTTTTCCACAGGAATAATCCTTTACGGAGCCGAGGGCGATTTCAAGGCAGATATCAACAGTCTTGAAGACGCGCGATCGGCCCTGAGAAGAACCAAAGCATTTGGAGCAATCTCGGTGAAAAGTTACAATCAGCCACGCCGCGAGCAGCGCCAGCAGGTAATGCAGGCCGCCAAAGAACTTGGAATGAATGTGGTTCCTGAAGGTGGAAGTACCTTCTATCACAATATGAACATGATAGTAGACGGTCACACCGGGATAGAACACAACATTCCTGTTGCTCCTGTGTACAAAGATATCTACACCCTTTGGGGTAACAGCACCACGGGCTATACCCCTACCCTTATCGTGAATTACGGCGGAATTAACGGGGAGTATTATTTCTATGAAAAGTCGAATGTTTGGGAGAATGAAAAACTTCTTAATTTCACTCCGCGTCACATAGTAGATTCCAGGTCAAGACATCGTACTATGTTGCCTGAAGAAGAATATAAACACGGGCCGGTACTGGTTTCAGAAACCGCAAAAGCTTTGACCGATAAAGGGGTAAAGGTAAATCTTGGCGCACATGGGCAGTTACAGGGTCTTGGAGCACACTGGGAATTGTGGTTGCTGCAAATGGGGGGAATGACCAATATGGAAGCCCTGCAGGCTGCCACTATAAACGGGGCACATTACCTTGGCCTTTCCAGGGAAATTGGTTCTCTGGAAGTAGGAAAACTGGCAGATCTTTTAGTGCTGAATGAGAATCCGCTGGAGGATATTCGCAATTCAGAAAGCATTATTTACACAATGGTGAACGGAAGGTTGTATGATGTTGAAACTATGAACGAACTTGGGAATGAGCCTAAAGAACGCGGGAAGTTCTACTGGGAAAATACCCGAAATAATGAGGCCTTCCCATGGCACGAAAGCACCGGAAGTTTTACCGCTCCCGGATGTACGTGTGCAGCGAGTCATAATTAAATTAGTGATTGGTGATTGGTGATTGGTGATTGGATGTTCGCTGCGCTCACGTTTGTGGTTTGGTGAATGGTGATTGGTGATTGGGGAGTAGTAATTAGTTGGTTTTGAAAAAAATAAACCGCATTGACTATCCACTTTCCACACTCCTCTTTCCACTTTAAAGAAAAAAAGCAGGTTAGCATGAGAAAAGTAAAATTTGGAAGTTTATTCACCACCAGGAAGATAGATGAAACCCTTATCAGGGAGCATCTGGCACTTGAGCGTACCAAGCTGGCCAATGAACGCACATTGCTTTCCTACACCCAGGCCGCGCTTTATTTTCTTCTGGGAGGGCTTGCTTTGATCCAGCTAAAGGAATATGAGGAGATGCACTACATAGGTTATCTTGCACTGGTATTTTCGGTTTTGTTTGTGACCATTGGAATCTGGCGATTCATTGTACTAAGAAACAAAATGAAGGATTTGCTCAAAGGAAATATTGAGTCGGCAGAGGAAGACAGTGAATAGTCGTTAAGGGTTAGACGGGTTATTACATACTTCCAAGTCGGTAAATGAGAAGGGCGGCTCTTTCGGTAAGTGGGGCAATGGTTTTCAGGTTAACTGTTTCGGCGGGAGAATGCGCTCCTCCTCCCATCACACCCAGGCCATCGAGCCCATCTACATATTCCGCTATAAAAGAAATATCGGCTGCACCGCGACGGCCGGGGTCATAAGCTTTTACTTCCCCATAGCCCAGATCACGGCTTACACCGTCCAGAACTTTCAGCAATGCCATATTACCTTCGGTAGGTTTCATAGCGGGATAAGAATCTGAAAAATTGATCTCTGCCGAGGTTCCCGGCAAATTATTGGCCACAATTGCGCGCATTTTGTTCCGGACATTTTCTTTTTGTTCCTCTGAGATAAAACGGAGGCCGCCGTATACCACCAGTTCGCTTGCCACCACATTCGATTTTCCGAAGGCCGTACCTCTGGATTGGGATGCATCATACGCTACTTTTGTTCCTCCCAGGATAACTCCCGGATTAAAGGTGAGCAGTTCTTCTCCCTTCACATCTGTATAAAAAGAATTGAGAATCCTTGCTCCTTCAAACACCGCTCCTGCCCCTATATTTTCACTAAAAATTCCCGAAGAATGCGCCTCCCGGCCTTTTACTTTAAGGTCCCAACCGCTGGAACCCCGGCGTGCAACCGTAGCGTAATTCAACCCGGTAGCGGTTTCAAATCCCAGGGCGATATCTGCTTTTTTCCCCGCTTCTACCAGGTCATGCCGGCTTACACTTAATGGCTGTCCCGGTTTTTCCTCGTCTCCCGTGAAGGCGACTATAATATTTTTATTATGCAGTTCCCCAGCCGCGTGTAATGCCCGGAGGGCATACAGTATAAGGGCATTGCCTCCTTTCATATCATTTGCACCGGGACCGGTGGCAATACTGTCTCTTCTTGTAAAGGTTTGAAATTCATGGTCTTCTTCAAAAACTGTATCCAGATGGCCAATTAACAGGATGGTTTTACCGGACCCACCGCTTATCTCAGCAAAAAGATGTCCGCCACGTTGCAGGCTGTCCGGCATTGTGATCCATCGGGTTTCAAACCCCAGGGCATCGAGTTCGGTTTTATAAAGCATTCCCACCTCCTTTACTCCTCGGGGATTCATTGTTCCGCTATTGATGTTGACGCTTTTTTCAAGGAAATCTATTTGTTCTTCTCCGTGATCACGAATATAATCTACCATTTTCTTTTCTTCGGGAGTGAGCGTTTGGGATTGCATTCCAAAAGCAACCAATAGCAGCAGGAGGGTGATCTTAAAATTCATATTCAGGAGTGATTTGTCCAAATATAATAAAAAGCCGCTTGCAGGGAGAGAATGGAAAACAAGAAAGTGGATAAGTTCTATTGGCAAATACATCATATCTTTGCAAATTCAGTAGTAGGTAGTAGTTAGTCGTTAGTTAGTAGTCGTTAGGCAGGGCAGTTAAAATTTAATTTCCTTTTTAACTCTTTCCCTCATTAACTTGTTTTCTTTTTTCCTCTTTAACTTTTTTTATTTTTCCCTCTTTAACTTATAATATGTTACAGACCATCACCCATTACTTCCTTCATTTTATTGCAATAGGTGCGATCGCATACTGGTATGATAAAAAGCAATGGAAACGAAACTGGTTAATTTTGCTTGCCACTATGCTGGTTGATGTGGACCATATTGTTGCCGAGCCGCTCTTTGACCCCAACCGCTGCGGAATCAATTACCATCCCCTGCATACCTATTATGCCATTGGGGTGTATATCCTGGGAAGCATCTTTGTAACACACAAAGTGATACGATTGGTTTTTATAGGCCTATTTTTTCATATGATCACAGATTCTATTGATTGTTTGTTTATGAAGTTTGGGTAAAAGTTAGGAGTTGTGAGCCTGCCTTCCGCAGGCAGGTTAGGAGTTAGGAGTTAGGGGTTAGGAGTTTGTGAAATCGTTAATTTGTTAATTCGTTGATTGGTTAATTGGTTAATTGGTTAATTGGTTAGTTTGTAGTTTGGGAACCGAAAACTGAAAACCGAAAACTGATAAAGCGGGAGCAGCGGGAGAAATTTTAGAGGATAGATGATAGTCAACACACAATAATTCCTCCTAGCTTTTTCCTCTTATCGTTTCCTAAAATAATTTTTCCACTTTCCACTTTCCTCTCTCCACTAAGCGATAGCGGCCAAAAAAAAACTTGTATCTTTATCGGCATTCGTTTAATTTCATCGCCTTCAATCTAACCACAGGAAAACAATCAAAATATGCATGTAGCAATTGCAGGAAATATAGGTGCGGGTAAGACCACACTCACCAAATTACTGGCCAAACATTACAGATGGGAACCTCAATACGAGGATGTTCTGGAAAACCCATACCTCGAAGATTTTTACAACAAAATGGAGCGCTGGTCTTTTAATTTACAGATCTATTTTCTCAACAGCCGTTTCCGCCAGATACTTCAAATACGCGAAAGCGGAAAGAAAATTATCCAGGACAGGACCATTTATGAAGACGCCCATATTTTTGCACCCAACCTGCACGCCATGGGATTAATGCCCAACCGGGATTTTGAAAATTACAAATCGCTTTTTGATCTTATGGAAAGTGTGGTGCAGGGCCCGGACCTGCTAATTTACCTAAGGAGCAGTATTCCCAACCTGGTTTCACAGATCCATAAACGTGGCCGGGAATATGAAAATTCCATTTCTATTGATTATCTTAGTAGATTGAACGAACGCTATGAGGCCTGGGTTCATAATTATGACAAGGGAAACCTGCTTGTAATAGATGTTGATGATATTAATTTTGTAGACAACCCTGAAGATTTGGGTAGTATCATTACTAAAATTGATGCCGAATTGCATGGGTTGTTTTAGAAAAACAACCTTTTTATGGAAACTTTTAACCGACCAAAACATAAGGGTTCTGCAACCCTAATGTCTAATCCGTTCCTGGAAAAGCTCACCCGCACCCATATTTCCATTCCATTATTGATTTTTACGTCAATTTCCGGTGTACTTATCTATTACGGAATTGTTGAGAAAGGGTTTACTGTGCCCGGGATGATACTCTTATTCTTGGTGGGCATGTTCTTTTTTACCCTGGTGGAATATCTTATGCACCGTTACCTTTACCATTTACCGGTCACCACCCCAAAAAGGGAAAAATTTGTCTATACCATGCACGGGGTACATCACGATTACCCCAAGGATAAATCGAGACTTGCCATGCCCCCGGTTTTAAGTCTTATCATTGCCACCTTGTTTTTTGTCATTTACCGCGGACTCATGGGCGATTATGTGTTCGGGTTTCTTGCCGGTTTCCTTATGGGTTATACCGCTTATCTCGCTGTTCACTACTCAGTCCACGCATTTAAAGTGCCCACCAACTTTCTGAAGATCCTTTGGCATCACCACAGCATTCACCACTACCGCGAACCCGACCGTGCCTTTGGGGTTTCTTCCCCATTCTGGGACCGGGTTTTTGGAACAATGCCAAGAAAAGGGGTTAGGGAGTAGTTGAAGGGTTGTATGTTGTATGTTGTAAGTTGTAAGTTGTGGGTTGTGGGTTGTGGGCCTGCCTGCCGCAGGCAGGTTGTAAGTTGTAGGGATGTTCATCAGGTTATAATCTTGAACTTTGAACTTTGAATCTTGAATCTTAAACTTTGAACCTTAAATTAATTCTCCTACATAATAAACCCATTCTCCCGTGCATGTTCTTCGGCATCCTTAGCAGTATCTACCATTAAAACCGGGGTGGTTTTAAAATTGTCAACTATACTGCGTATTCGCTGCATCTGTTTTTTATGATTTACGCTTAATAAGTAAATTGCCAGGATCCTGTCCGGATATTGCACAGCGATATCGGTATAAATACTGGCATCGTGTTCCCCGCTATCACCCATAAGAATGAAATTGAGATCAGGATAGGTTTTAAGAATATTGATGATCTCTTTTTGTTTATGCGGCTTTTCCGGCTTGAGAGACCTGTCAAAGGGTCCGCGAAAATTGCGCAATAAGATGGGACCTTTGGGGAATTTATTAAAGTCCAGGAATAGTTTAAGATATTGATAAAGATTCCAGGGGCTGTTGCTCAGGTAAAATATAGGATTTTTATTTTCTCCTTTTTTTCCAAGATGTAGTTTTTGGTAAAATTCAGGTGCGCCTTTAAGCGGAATGCGGCTGTACGCATTGGTAAGCAGGGAATTTTTCAGCAGCCTTAATTTTAAAAAAGATGTGACCCCGGTATGCAGGATGGTATCATCTATATCGCTTATAACACCGTATTCTGCTCGTTTTTCAGGAATTAAGAGTTCCCCCTGAAAATGCTGGTCCTCCTCATACACCGGAACCTCATCTCCTTCCCTGAAATACAAATGCACCTTTACCCATCCTTCCTCATCGGCCTTTACCGAAATATCCTCAGAGGTTGTCTTATCAAATAAAAAATAGCCTTCGCTATCAGATTTCTCTGTTAAACTTATAATATCCGGAATATGAAGATCTACCTCAGCATTTTTAATTTCGTAGGTATTGAACTGCCGGAAAGTATTTTTCACGGTGGTTAAAAACCCCTGATCTTCCACAATTTTAAGGGGCACATCATCCAGTGCCCTTCCAAGCAAATAAAGGTGGTGTTGGGTACCGTAACTACGGTAGGGAGTAATAAGAACATTATCTATTTTCCTGTTTCCAAAAGTTCTTTTAAACCTTTTAAGCATGGATGGTTGGTTAGGTTAATTAATTCATTGTTAAAAATAGCATTTCCCTTACTCTGAAGATAAAATACTATCTTAATTTAGGCAAAATTTAAGAGGAATGAGCCTGTTAATCCTCATTAAGGTGCAGGAGGGCTTTTTCCATATCAATTCCGTTGCCCAGCACCTCTTTAAAAACATCCCCAACCTTCTCGATCCGGCCGGGCATGGTCTTAATATTAAAATCTCCCAGCTTTAACCCCGGTTTCACCTCTGCCCATTTTAACGGGGCAGATACTGTTGCCCCGGGTTTTGGCCTTACACAATATGGAGCGGCCAGGGTTTGTCCTTTCCGGTTCTGCAGAAAGTCCAGGTAGATCTTATCCCCTCTTTTCTTAATATTTCGTTCCATACTGGTGGTATCCGGAAGCATTTCATGAATAAAATAGCACAGCAATTTGGTGAAATCCCGCCCTTCCTCATAGGTATATTTTGCTTCGAGGGGAATATAAATATGCAGGCCGCTGGAGCCGGAGGTTTTACAATACCCGGTGATCTTTGCTTTGTCCAAAACTTCTTTGGCCGCCAGGGCTACCTCGATCACTTCTTCAAAGCTGTTCTTTTCTGAAGGATCTATATCTATTACAGTAAAATCGGGGTTATCGAGTTGCTGAATCCGGGAACTCCACGGATTGATCTCTATACAGCCCAAATTGGCCATATAGAGAAGGGTGGCTTCATTCTGGCACAATAAGTACTCTATATCCCTCTTTGAAGATTTGGAATGCACCCTGAAGGTCTCAATCCATTCCGGAAGGATGCCTTCATTGTCCTTTTGATAAAATCCGGGTTGGTTTATGCCGTTGGGGTGCCTGTGAAGGTTTTGGGGCCGGTCTATCAAATACGGCAGAATAACATCAGACACCTGTATATAATAATCTATAAGATCGTATTTTCTAAAGCCCGAATCGGGCCAGTAGATCTTATCAAGATTGGTGAATGGAACCTCAATTCCGCCTACGGCAAGATGCCCCGCTTTTGCATCGGGGGAAGTGGTAGTTTCTTTAGCTCCTCCAGGATTTTCCACCACTTTCTCTCCCGTGATCTCTTTCAGGACTTTATCATCTCTAAGCCCTTTATAAACCGGATGGCGAAGGCTCCCTGTTTTGGTCCTTTCAGTGTAATGAACCTCACAAATGAGTTCCGGTTTCAACCAGTGTGGGGTTCTGCCTTTTAAATTTATCTTCTTATCAAAGGGGCTTTTATCCGTTTCCAGTTTTTTAAATTTTGCCAGCAATTTCTTTTGCTCGGCTGCGGTAAATCCTGAACCACAATTCCCAATATAAGCCAGCTTTTCATCTTCAAACAATCCCAGGATTAGCGACCCGAAAAGCGAACCTCCGCTTTCAGAATCTGTATACCCGCAAATAATGGCTTCGGTGCTTTGAACCGCTTTGATTTTTAGCCAGTTCTCACTTCGGTAGCCGGGGCTATATTTTGAATCGGCTTTCTTAGCAATAACCCCTTCCATTCCTGCATCAATTGCACGTTTATAAAAGGTACTTCCCATTCCTTCAATATGATCGCAATAGAAAGTGTGATACGTCCCTTCAATCACTTCCTCAATAAGGGATTTTCGTTCTACCAAGGGAAGTTCCAGCATACTCAGCCCGTTGAGATACAACATATCAAAAACATAGAAGCGCAGCTCACCCAGCGTGTGTTCATCATAATTCTGCAGTTTCTGGAAATCGGGTACTCCTTTCTTATCTACTATTACCACTTCGCCATCCAGGATAACATTGTGGGAAATTTGTTCCAGGTCCCGTTTCAACCTTGAAAATTTCGAATTGAAGGTGATCCCGTTCCGGGAATACAGATCTGCTTTCCCGTCTTTGATATTGGCGATCATCCGGTACCCGTCCCATTTAAGCTCATAGATCCAGTTTGGATCATTAAATATCTTTTTGGTAGCGGTGGCCAGCATGGGTTTTATAGTCTCTGTAGGCTGAAGGCTTTTAACCTGAGATTCAGGCTTTTTTTTAATCAACGGGGTGGCTGAAAAATCTTCAGCATCATAAGGAAGATCTGTAGAATAATCGTCTTTCTTTTTAATGAGCAACCACTGATTTCCTTTTTCTCCTCGGGCGGTCTTCACCAGGGCAAAAGTGCCTTTGATCTTTTTTCCGAAGAATTCCAGCTTAAGATCTCCCTTTACCAGTTGTTGCAACAATTCCTTTTTGGAAACCTCCCCAATTCCTTTATAAATGCCCTCATCCCAGATCTCCATCACCCCCGCACCGTAATTTCCTTTTGGGATAGTGCCCTGAAATGTCAAATATTGAATAGGATGGTCTTCGGTTTGTATCGCAAGTCTTTTATCGGCCGGATTCAGTGACGGGCCTTTGGGTATTGCCCAGCTTTTTAAAGTGCCCTGCATTTCCAGTCTAAGATCATAATGAAGGCGGGTCGCCTGGTGTCTTTGAATAACAAAGCGAAGCTCCCCGTCGCTTTTTGGAATAGAACCTTTGGGCTCGGGGGTGGTGGTAAAATCACGCTTTTTAAAATATTCTTCTAAACTCATTTAAGAAGCCTTGCTTTTCTTTTTTTCCAGACTCGCTTTAAGTTGGGCCATAAGATCTGATGCGGCAGTGGGTTTGCTTTCGTAATTGGAAGCTTTGGCCTTTTTACCGGCGCTTTTGGATTTTATGATCTTCATTAATTGATCATTATAAACATCCTTGAATTTCTCAATATCAAAGCTTGAAGTGTATTGCTCTATAAGGGAAATGGCCATATCTACTTCCTTTTTGGTCACCTTGGTATCGGGCAGTTTTAATTCTCCCGGATCGCGGATCTCATCTGAAAACCGGATCACATGTAACACCAGGGCATCCTTGTAGATCCCCACCAGGCTAAGGTGTTCTTTTTGTCGCATTACAAAGGTTGCTACACCCAGTTTTTTGGTTTTTTTGAGGGCATCGCGCAGCAGATTATAGGATTTACCGCCCTCCTTTTGAGGTTCCAGAAAATAGGGCTTTTTGAATAGCACATCGGCCACTTCCTTTTCCTCTATAAATTGCTCAATGTCTATGGTTTTGCTCTTTTTCATGTTGGCATTCTCAAAATCCTCCTTTTCCAAAACCACATATTTTTCGCCCTCCTTATAGCCTTTTACAATATCCTTCCACTCTACCTCTTTCCCGGTGTCTTCATTCACTCTTTTATAGCGTATACGGGCATTATCATGCCGGTCCAGCATATCGAGTTCCAGCTTCCTGTCTTCAGATCCCGAATACAATTTTACGGGAATTGAAACCAGGCCAAATTGTATTGAACCATTCCAGATCGATCTCATAATCTTGATTTTAAAAGGAAAGCAAATGCCGGTTCACTTTCTTTGTTTTTTTTTACTGAAATCTTCCTTAAGCCAAACGCCAAAAGGAAAAGGGGAATTAAATTAATACTTTTAATTCCCCTTTCTTTCAATTTATTAAAACTTTAGCTTATTCAGAAGTTATGGGTTAGGTGTTAGGAGTTAGAGGTTAGGGGGTGTGGAGTCCTGAATAAAGTTGGCTGTTTCTAAGGTGTGGATAATCACTATGAGCTACTAACTAACGACTACAGTCAATAATTTACCGTCTTCCGACATACCCTCAGGAATTTCGAAGAGCGTTGATAAGCTCCTCCTTGCTCATCTTACTCCTTCCTTCTATTCCAACTTCAGTGGCTTTTTTATAAAGATCTTTTTTGGTGCGGTCTTCATATTTTTCTGCCTTTCCTCCTTTTTTACCCGAATCGGGGGTATTGGCGATTCGGGCGGCTTTTGTTTTACTCATCCCTTTATCTACAAGGGCTTCATACTGCTTCTCGTTCTTTATCCTAGATGTCTTTCCTTGTGGCATGATTTCAGGTTTTTAAAATTCCCTCATTAAAATACTAATTAATAATCAGTGCACCTTTTATCTAATGGAGATTATAAAAAGTTTAATACATTTTAAAGGTTCTTTAAAAATGTGCTCCCAAAGGAACCGGAATAAAAAAACCCGGAACCAAAAGGCTCCGGGTTTCAAAAATAATTTAGTAAGGTTCTATTTCACCTGGGAATAGTCTGCAGTGTTTTTTAAAGCACTAACAGCAGCATCAGTTTCAACTTCCTGGATCACTCCTGTTGCCTCATCTACCGGAAGGTTTGGAATATCATCCTCTTCATGGCCTCCTAAGATTGGAGCAAGTACAAGTCCTATAAGACAGGTAAGCTTAATCAAAATGTTCATTGAAGGACCTGAAGTATCCTTGAAGGGATCTCCAACAGTATCTCCGGTTACTGCAGCTTTGTGAGCTTCAGAACCTTTGTAGGTCATTTCACCGTTGATAAGAACCCCTGCTTCAAAAGATTTCTTGGCATTATCCCACGCACCACCGGCGTTGTTCTGGAAAATAGCCCAAAGCACTCCGCTTACGGTTACCCCGGCCATATAACCTCCAAGCATTTCAGCAATTATAAGATTGTCTACTCCAAAGATCATTGGAATAAGAGCGATCGCGATAGGGAAACCAATGGTCAATGCCCCCGGTAACATCATTTCTTTTAGCGCAGCTTCTGTAGAAATGGCCACACATTTATCGTATTCAGGTTTGCCTGTGCCCTCCATAATTCCGGGAATTTCCCTGAACTGGCGTCTCACCTCTTCCACCATTTTCATCGCAGCTTTTCCTACCGAATTCATGGCAAGGGCCGAGAATACTACGGGAACCATTCCTCCAATGAATAACATCGCCAATACGGGAGCTTTGAAAATATTTATCCCGTCTATTCCGGTAAAGGTTACATAGGCCGCGAAAAGTGCAAGGGAGGTCAATGCTGCCGATGCAATTGCAAAACCTTTTCCTGTTGCTGCGGTTGTATTTCCTACGGAATCCAGGATATCTGTACGTTCTCTAACTTCTGCGGGAAGTTCGCTCATCTCGGCGATCCCACCTGCGTTATCTGATATTGGCCCGAAAGCGTCAATTGCAAGCTGCATAGCCGTAGTAGCCATCATTGCCGAAGCGGCAAGAGCCACCCCGTAGAAACCTGCAAGCGCATAAGAAGCCCAGATAGCTGCGGCAAACAATAATATAGATCCAAATGTTGAGATCATTCCCGTTGCAAGACCCGCAATAATGTTGGTTCCTGCACCTGTGCTCGATTTTTGTACGATAGAAAGGACAGGCTTTTTACCCAATCCTGTATAATATTCGGTAACGGCAGAGATCAGTCCGCCAACCGCAAGACCTACCAGCGTGGCATAGAATACCCGCATAGAGGAAATCACTTTATATTCAAAACCTTCAGCTCCACCAACAAAGAATCCCATGGTCATCGTTTGGGCAGGCAACATCCAGCGAACAAGGAAGAAACATGAAACAGCTACCAATCCAATAGACAACCAGTTCCCTAAGTTCAGGGCGCTCTGTACCTCAGCTTCCTTAGCCTCGTTATTTTTTATTTTAACTACCAAAGTTCCTATGATGGAGATAATGATCCCCACCCCGGCGATAGACATTGGCAAAAGAATTGGTCCAATTCCGCCAAATCCCTGGTCTACAATATTACCGCCCATATCCTGGATCACGTAATTTCCAAGTACCATAGCCGCAAGAACCGTGGCTACATAACTTCCAAAAAGATCTGCTCCCATCCCGGCAACATCTCCTACGTTATCTCCCACGTTATCTGCAATGGTTGCAGGGTTACGGGGATCATCTTCAGGAATACCTGCTTCTACTTTCCCTACAAGATCGGCTCCAACATCGGCTGCCTTGGTATAAATACCACCACCCACACGGGCAAAAAGCGCAATAGACTCTGCTCCAAGAGAGAATCCTGCAAGGGTTTCAAGTACTATGGTCATTTGAGCAGCACTGGTCCATACCCCTCCCATAAAGTAATGGAAGAAAAGAATGAAAAATCCGGTAAGACCCAGAACTGCAAGACCTGCAACCCCAAGACCCATTACAGTTCCTCCTGTAAAGGAAACCTTAAGGGCGTGTGGCAAACTTGTACGTGCTGCCTGGGTGGTACGAACATTACTTTTGGTAGCGATCTTCATCCCCATATTTCCGGCAAGGGCCGAAAATACCGCTCCAAAAATAAAAGCTATAACTATTAACCAATGCGTAGTAGGAACAATTACTGATACTGCTGCCAATGCAATACTGGCAATAACAACAAATATGGTAAGCAATTTATATTCGGCCTTAAGAAAAGCAAGGGCACCTTCATAAATATGAGAAGCAATTTCGTGCATTTTTCCGTCGCCGGCATCCTGTTTCAACACCCAGGATCTTTTTATATACATATAAATTAGTCCCAGCAGAGCAAGGACTAATGGGGCATAGATCATCATTGATTCCATAGTAGCTTGTTAAATTTTAGTTAAGGCCGCTAATGTACTAAATCAATGATAATTAAAAAAGCAATAACTTTTTTATGGCTATTGCTTTTCTTAATTAAAAATGTATAGGAATTTGTTGATTAAATTCCGAATCTTTCCTTGTCTCCTTCGTAATTTTTATAGCGTTCAATACATTGCTGTATAATTTGCTTTGCTTCTGCTGCATCACCCCAACCGCCAACGTCTACCTTCTTCTTTTCAAGATCCTTATATACTTTGAAGAAATGCTCAATTTCCATCAACAGGTGACCGTTCAACTCATCAAGATCATTGATACGGTTCCAGATAGGATCTGATACCGGCACGCAAATAATTTTTTCATCGGGTCCTTTTTCATCGGCCATATGAAATACGCCTATTGGCTTAACTTCCATTACAATTCCCGGGAAAGTAGGTTCTGCCACCAGTACCAGTACATCCAGTGGATCACTGTCCAGGGCAAGGGTATTTGGGATAAAGCCATAATCGGCAGGGTACATCATCGAAGAAAAGATCATACGGTCGTACCGTACCTTCTTTAATTCAAAATCATACTCATATTTGTTTCTACTTCCCTTTGGGATCTCTATTAATACATCAAAAGTCTCTGACATTTTCTTGCTGGTTTTCAATTTTTAAAGGCTGCAAAGATACGAATTAAAGAGACTTTAAATGTTATTTAAAAGTGAAAACCCAGGGTGGCGGTAACGCCGAATTTCCTCGCATCGGGATTATCAAAATAATTACCCCTCCAGTGCGCGTCTACTCTTATGAACTTAAAGATATTCCCTACCCCGGCACTGTATTCATAATAGGGTTCATTTGACGGGGCAAGAAGCAGAATGCCGGAAGCATCTAAATTTTTGTTTGCTTCAGAAAGTTCTCCCCACACTCCCCTTACTCCAATATGCTCGCGTAAGTTGAACTTCCGGAGTAAAGGTACATAAGCAAACAGCTTCCCGTTGAAGTTGTGTTCCAGGTGTGCCGAAACATAGGTATCTGTCACAAATTCATAAAAATTGAGGAGCGGAAAAGTATTATAGATCCCGAAAAAGGTCTGGTTTCCGGGTATCACGTTGAGCAAGCCCAAAGGTACTTCCCCGTCAATTGTGCCGGCTTCGAGCCTGATATTTGCAAGGCCAATTCCGCCGATCCACCAGGGCTGGTCATAGAAGAACTGATATTTCCTGTAGTCAAAATCACTCTCAGGCAAACCTTTTACTCCAACGCTGTAATTAAAGAAGAATCCCGGAAATCTCCCGCCGTTGGTAATGAGGCGCTCCACGCCATAGCCGGTTAAATTCCTACCCGGATAATAACTTACCATTGTGGAGATCTCGGTTTGGTTGATGGAAGTTGAAATTATATTTTGCTCTTTATCCTCATACCATGCAAGGCTAAAATCTGGAGACGCCGATTCCATGGACCGATGAGAACCCGCAAAGCGAACAATAAAATTTCTCCAGGGTTCTATCTCGAGTGCCGCCATGTAAAGCCTGATGTTGCTGAGCTTGTTGTTATCTCCCACACTTATTATTGAAGAGGATGCCAGGCTCCGGCCCAGCACATCTGTGGAGTTGGTTAAGCTTGCACCCAGCTGCTCAACATCATCCCTGTACCCCGCCGAAAATATAAGACGGTTTTCCCGTTCCAGTAATACCTTTCCCAGGATCCCATACTTAAACCTTCCATCTTTGAATCCGTAAGCGGTATAGCCTTCAATTCGCCAGGGATCGTGCTGGCCAAAATATGTTCTGGCTCCCAGCCTTAACCGCAGTCCTTCCACCTCGTTGTAATTAACGAAGGTGAAGACCGGGCCAATGTCCCAACCGTTGAGATCTATATAGCCGGTAGCCGCAATACTGGTTATATTATAGATCCTTTTAAAAGCAGGAAGGGTTTGCAGGGAATCCAGCATTTCATAAATGCCGCTCTCATTGCGGCTCAAAGGTTCAAGCCGGTTTTGTTGCCAGAATTCTTCATCACGGTTGTAAAGCGGTTTTTCAAAACTGGTCACTTTCCGGTTATAAAAAGCATCATCCATAGGCCGGTTGAACTCGTAATTATCATAAAGTACCGAGCGCTTCCCATAAATCCCGCCGCCATCATCCTTCCTTTCAAAAGAGAAATCGGCCATAAAGAAATCTCTTTTCAGCAGGAAAACCGAATCGTTCACCACTTCATAATCCATAGACAGATACACCCCGTTTACCCAGTTGATGTTTGCATTTTTGGACATTTCGAGATCTATCTTTTTAATGGCAAATGTGGTATCATTCACCCAGAAATTTCCCTTGAAGGTGAGCTCGTTGGTGCGGCGGGGATAGTAAACAATGTTATAACACCATTTATCCCCAATAAAAGCGCTATCGGCCAGGATATAATTGTAGGTATCTATGCCTGTGGTGGATAGCGGACTCACAAAATTCTTATCAAAGATCCTGAGATAATTATCGTAGATCTCATTTTCAATATACATGTCCTTTAGGGCATCGATGAGGATCTTGTTGTCATTAAAACCTGAATTCTTATTGCCAACCAACACTTCCTTTTTTCTCCCGTTTACATTATCGCCATACACACGGTGGACAGATTCATTGATAAAAATTGGTAAAAAGGATTTCCCGGTAACAACGCTGGTGTCTATATTATCAAAAACAAATTCCATCCCCCTAAACGCCCGGTGGGTGATCACTGCACTGTCTATGGTATTGAGATCAAATTCCTGTTTTTCATATTTCCTGTACCGGTAATGATCAAGAATGCGCGTACCGTTGCTGCGGCGCTTCTCCCAAATCTTGCGCAGGATATCAAGGGCGGGATTATTTTTTTTGGAAGTCTTCCCCTGGAAGATCCAAACCTCAGAAAGTCCCTGCGATTCCTCCTGCAGCATAATTTCCAGTCCGGTATTATTGCCTTTTTTAAGCGGAATCGTTTGCGATCTGTACCCCACAAAAGTGAACCTGAGCGAATCGTGATCTTTAGGGGAATTTATATAAAACCTGCCATCTTCTGAAGTGATTGTGCCTTCAGAAGAATTTGGAAAGATCACATTTACAAAAGGAACGGGGTCTCCTGCAACATCCTTCACCACCCCACCCGCCCTGGTTTGGGACCAGGCGTTAATGCATGGAAAGATTAATAAAAACAGGAGGATCCTTTTCATATGGGGCCAAAAAAATTTCATCCTAATAGAATGAAGTTTCAAAGGTAAGAGGATTTTTGATTGTAATAAGCCGCACTGATTCTTCAATTCTATAAACCGTTATAGAAAATAATTCTATATTAGATTCTATTTGCATTCCATCTTTTATCAATTCACTACATAGCAGCAGAGATAACTTGTATTTATAACTACATTTCAACAACTGAGGTATCAAAAATTGGTGCATTTCGGGTGTAATTAGCAAAAGCATGAAAAAACAACTTTCTATTTTATTAATAGGCCTTTTAAGCATTTGGGTTTATTCCCAGAATAGCGAATTTGAGTACCCGAATTTTATCGGACAGAATTTAAATTTGGTTGAAAATAATCCGAACTGGTTAATCTTAAAAAAATCATCGGGAGACCTGAACAAAGATGGGATGGAGGATTACGCTTTAATCCTTGAATCAAAGGATAGTGTATTTGAAAAAAGATGTTCGAGTTGTTATGTGTTGAAAAATAAACCCAGAATTATACTTGTTTTTTTTTAATCAAAATGGGTTTCAAGAAGTTATTATTCAAAATAATCGATTTATAGCACGTGGTGACTAAGGAGGAATGGCAACTTATATAGAACCGGAGCTATCTGTTACAGACGGATTATTAAATATTTTTTATCAATATACCCGCTCAAATCAATCTTACACATTTGAATTTTTAAATGATCAAATGGAAATTGTTTATGCAGAAAATAACGGAGTTCAATCGGCAACCGGAAATTTTACGAGCGATAAATATAGTTTTAAAGAAGGTAAAATAATTACAGAGACAGGGCATATATCACATGATGAATCTAAATGGGAAACAACAAAAATTGACATTAAACCTAAATCGCTTTCTGAATTTGGTGAAATGTATCAATGGGAAGTTACTGAAAATAAATATCTGTAATTAACTGTGCCATTCTTGATATAATTATATAGCTGGATGGATTTTGAATGGATGATTCACCCATTAAACCCTAAAATATTTCTCCA
Source organism: Gillisia sp. (assembly GCA_039989915.1). Taxonomy (GTDB): domain Bacteria; phylum Bacteroidota; class Bacteroidia; order Flavobacteriales; family Flavobacteriaceae; genus Gillisia. Next base: position 275,474 of record JBDXGW010000001.1, on the reverse strand, counting down.
ATGAAATTATCATATTTAAAGATCCTGATTCTCATCTTCCTGCCAATATTAATTCTTGGCTGCAATATTGATGATGATGACGGAACCGGGGATGCACTTCCCCCTGTTACAACTCAGGGTGCAAGTACTTTTGGATGTAAAATAAATGGGCAGGTATTCTTGCCAAAAATGGAATCGTGCTTTCTCTGTGGCTGGCCGGAGGAAAAGAGATTATCATATTTTCAGTCAGGTAATATCTACCGACTTGGGATTAATGCATATAATGATATAAATGGAGATGTATCTGTGCACTTAGACTTGTATCTTGATGAACCTTTGGCAGTAGGTGTTTACGAATTATCAGAAAGTTATATCGCATCCATTGACAAAACCTGGCCAAATGCAGCAATCAACATTAACCGAAAGATAAACAACGAAATCATTAATTCTTATTTCGGGACAAACTCAGAAATTACCGGGACTTTAGAAATTCTGGAGTATAATATAACTGAAAGATTTATAGCCGGAGTTTTTCAATTTCAGGCAATAAATCAACAGGGGAAAATTGTGGAAATTAGTGAGGGTCGCTTTGACATGAGAATATATTAGACCACGGTCATAAAATTACCCATATAAAAAATGCTTTTTCCTGAGTTCAGAAAAAAGCATTTTTTAATTTTAAGAATGTTCTCCGGGGATCTTCTCCCAAATCTATCCTTCAGGAATTATTTTTTATACAGTACCTTTTTCACCGCTTTAATAACATCATTGCTGTTTGGCAACCATTCTTTTAAAAGCTCAGGGGAATACGGTGCAGGAGTATCTGCCGTATTGATCTTAATAATAGGGGCATCAAGGTAATCAAAGGCCTGTTCCTGTACCTGGTAAGTGATCTCTGTGGCAACGTTCCCAAAAGGCCATGCCTCTTCGAGGATCACCAAACGGTTGGTTTTCTTAACAGATTTCAGAATGGTGGCGTGATCCATTGGTCTTACGGTTCTAAGATCAATGATCTCACAGGATATTCCTTCTTTTTCCAATTCTTCAGAAGCCTTGTAAGCTTCCTTTATTATTTTTCCGAAGGAAACAATAGTAACATCTGTTCCTTCTCTTTTAATTTCAGCAACCCCAATTGGAATTGTATATTCTTCCTCAGGCACTTCGCCCTTGTCACCATACATTTGCTCGCTCTCCATAAAGATCACAGGATCGTTATCACGAATGGCCGACTTCAACAATCCTTTTGCATCATAAGGATTTGAAGGCACGATTACTTTTAAACCGGGGCAGTTTGCATACCAGCTTTCAAATGCCTGTGAGTGGGTTGCGGCAAGTTGCCCTGCAGAGGCTGTTGGTCCGCGAAAAACGATAGGAATATTGAATTGCCCACCGCTCATTTGGCGCATTTTGGCCGCGTTGTTAATAATTTGATCTATCCCTACAAGAGAGAAGTTAAAAGTCATGAACTCAATGATTGGCCTGTTGCCGTTCATTGCACTTCCAATTCCTATCCCTGAGAATCCTAGTTCAGATATTGGCGTGTCAATAACCCTCTCAGGTCCAAACTCCTCCAGCATTCCTTTTGAGGCTTTATATGCTCCGTTATACTCGGCAACTTCTTCTCCCATCAAATAGATGGTTTCATCTTTGCGCATTTCTTCGCTCATTGCCTGCTGGATGGCTTCTCTAAATTGAATAGTCTTCATTATATACCTGTATAAATTATTGTCAAATTTTTGGAAAAGCAAAAATAGTAATTAAGCAAAGTTTAAACTACTACTTAAGGATAAATTATTTGCTATGCACGCATAGCAAATTTATAATTAAATTACTTATCTTCGTAATCGAGAAATAAAAATCCATTTAAAAGTATATAGATGAAAATATTAGTATGTATAAGCCATGTGCCAGATACTACCTCAAAGATCAACTTCACAGATAACGATACCAAATTTGATACTAACGGAGTGCAGTTCGTAATTAATCCAAATGATGAATTTGGCCTTACCCGCGCAATGTGGTTCAAGGAAAAACAGGGTGCCAGCGTAGACGTAATAAATGTGGGTGGTCCCGAGACTGAACCTACCCTGCGAAAGGCCCTTGCCATAGGAGCAGATAGCGCTATTCGTGTTAACACCCCTGCCACCGATGGTTTTCAGGTTGCAAAACAACTTGCAAAAGTAGCTGCAGATGGTGGCTACGATCTTATTATAGCAGGAAGAGAATCTATTGATTACAACGGAGGGATGGTACCGGGAATGCTTGCTGCATTGCTTAATGCCAATTTTGTAAATACCTGTATAAGCCTTGAAGTTGAAGGAAACGAGGCAAAAGCTATTCGGGAAATAGATGGTGGTAAAGAAAATATTACCGCTTCCCTACCCCTTGTTATTGGAGCACAAAAAGGTCTTGTAGAAGAAAAAGATCTTAGGATTCCCAATATGCGTGGGATCATGCAGGCCAGGCAAAAACCCTTGAACGTGTTGGAACCGGTTGATGTTGATGCCCAGACCGCTGCAGAGAAATTTGAAAAACCTGCACCACGTGGAAACGTAAAATTAATAGATCCGGATAACCTGGACGAATTGATCAATTTGCTACATAACGAGGCCAAGGTTATATAATAATAAATTAAAAAACCTCACAGGTTTTAGTGATTTAAAAACAAAATTAAAAAACCTCACAGGTTTTTGAAACCTGTGAGGTTTGGATAATAAAAATAAAAATATGTCAGTCTTAGTATATACAGAATCAGAAGAAGGAAAATTTAAAAAAGCATCGCTGGAAGTAGCTTCTTATGCAAAGGAGATCGCACAGATGCTTTCAACAACAGTTACCGCTGTAACCATCAACGCTCAAGAAAGCAGTGAACTTGGCACTTATGGGGTAGATAAGATCCTGAAGGTTACCAATGACAAATTAAAGAATTTTAATGCTGAAGCTTATGCAGATGTTTTAAAGCAGGCAGCCGAAAAAGAAGGAGCCAAAGTTGTGATCCTTAGTCAGAGTGCAAACAGCAAATACCTGGCACCGCTGCTGGCAGTGCATTTAAATGCAGGCTATGCCTCCAACGTGGTGGCGCTGCCGGAAAGCACCAGTCCATTAACAGTTAAAAGGACAGCCTTTACCAACAAGGCTTTTAGCTTCACAAAATTCAATACAGATGTAAAGATCATTGGTCTTTCCAAAAATGCATTTGGACTTAAAGAACATCAAACCACTGCCACTACTGAAGATTTCTCACCAAGCTTAACCGCAGAAGATTTCTCGGTAAATGTTACCAGTGTAGATAAAGCCAGGGATAAAGTAACCATCGCCGATGCCGAGATCGTAGTATCCGGTGGTCGCGGACTTAAAGGCCCTGAAAACTGGCAAATGCTGGAAGATCTTGCTGATACTCTTGGTGCGGCAACTGCCTGTTCAAAACCGGTGAGTGATCTGGGATGGAGACCTCATAGCGAACACGTGGGACAAACCGGAAAACCGGTGGCTTCAAATCTTTATATCGCGATAGGTATTTCTGGCGCTATCCAGCATCTGGCTGGTATCAATGCCTCTAAAACAAAGGTTGTGATCAACAACGATCCGGAAGCACCTTTTTTTAAGGCTGCAGATTATGGGGTTGTGGGGGATGCCTTTGAAATAGTACCAAAGCTTAATGAAAAACTAAAAGAATTTAAAGCTAAGAACGCATAATTTTTTTAACTTGCAGGCTTTAAAAGGGCTGTCTGAATTTGGTAAATTGTCCTTATTTAGACAGCCCTTTTCAATTATGATATATGAGTCTAGTACGCCTTAATATAAAGGGAATTTCTTATAGTCAAACCCAGAATGGTGCATATGCACTTATTTTGAGTGAAGTTGACGGGGATAGAAAACTACCCATTGTCATTGGAGCTTTTGAAGCCCAGTCTATTGCTATAGCACTGGAAAAGGAAATAAAACCTCCGCGCCCACTCACCCATGATCTTTTTAAGAATTTTAGCGACCGGTTTGATATTACTGTAAAACAGGTTATCATTCATAAACTGGTAGACGGGGTTTTTTACTCAAGCCTTATTTGTGAAAGAGATAAGATTGAGGAGATCATAGACGCAAGAACCAGCGACGCAATTGCCCTGGCATTGAGATTCAATGCGCCAATTTTCACTTATAAAAACATTCTGGACAAAGCGGGCATCTATCTAAAAGGAGAAGCGGGCACCATGACCCCTCCCCCTGCAGCCGGCGAAACTGAAGTTGATGAAATTACTCCTGAAAGTTTAGAAACCTCCAGCACAGATTACAAAACCATGTCCCTAGACGAACTTGAAACCCTACTCTCCCAGGCCGTAAAGAATGAAGATTACGAGAAGGCTGCCAGGATAAGAGATGAGATCTCAAAACGCAAATAAGCCTCTTCCTTTATGAACAAATATTGGGTTTACCTGTTCTTTCTTTTTATTGGATTAAATGTACAAGCTCAAAGTATCACCAAAACATGGAACTTTGATAAAGCCGGAGACACTACTAAAGTCCAAAATGATTTTTCTGTCAATAACCTGCTAACGCTTGACGAGGGGCGCTTTGAAATTAAAGCCGGGGAGGAGAATATCTCTACCGGAGATTATTTATACCAAAATAATCTTCTCGTCTTCTTTTTTGATGTTCCAAATGATTCCATCAGGAAATTTCGCATAACCACTTTAAACGACACTACGCTGGTCCTTAGCGATAGTGAAAACACCTATAATTTTTCTGAAACTCCCGGGCTTCTTGAAGAGGTGATCCCCGCAGAGGTTGCCAAAGAAATAATTCCCAGTCAGGGCATTTCTATGGGAAGTGTCTGGCGCGGGGTTCTGGGAATGTTCTCGCTTTTGCTGCTGGCATATTTCTTCTCCAATAAAAGAAGTGCTATTAACTGGAAAACTGTCCTCATAGGGCTTGCAGCACAAATGATGCTTGCAATTGGGGTACTAAAGGTCAATTTTATAAAGAATATCTTTGAATTTGTAGGAGGAATTTTTGTTCTTATTCTGGACTTTACCAGGGCCGGAAGTGAATTTTTACTCGGCGGAATGATGAATGTAGACAGCTTTGGATTCATCTTTCTTTTCCAGGTATTACCCACCATCATCTTCTTTTCAGCATTAACCTCGGTGCTTTTTTACCTTGGGGTAGTTCAAATAATTGTAAAAGGAATGGCCTGGGTACTTACCCGATTAATGGGAATATCGGGCGCAGAAAGTTTAAGCGTTGCCGGAAATATCTTCCTGGGACAAACAGAAGCACCCCTTCTTATCAAGGCATACCTGGAACGCATGACAAAATCTGAGATCCTGCTGGTGATGATAGGCGGGATGGCCACCGTGGCAGGTGGGGTTCTGGCAGCTTATATAGGATTTCTGGGCGGGGATGACCCCGAGCTGCGCCTGCAGTTTGCAAAGCATTTGTTGGCAGCATCGGTAATGGCGGCCCCGGGAGCTATTGTAATATCCAAGATCCTGTATCCGCAACAGGAACCTGTGAATACCAATGTAGAGATCTCTTCTGAAAAAATTGGCTCCAATATCCTGGATGCAATTGCAAACGGTACTACCGAAGGCTTAAAACTGGCAGCCAACGTGGCTGCAATGTTACTTGTTTTCATCGCCTTTATTGCAATGATCAATTATATCCTTGGATGGTTTGGTGGGATCACCACGCTTAACTCCCTGATGGCAGAATATACCCCTTATTCCAAATTCTCCCTGGAAGCGATCCTGGGAACCATTTTTGCGCCGCTTATGTGGCTTATTGGGGTTGCCAAAGAGGATATGATGCTTATGGGACAACTGCTGGGCATTAAACTGGTAGCCAGTGAATTTGTAGGTTATATACAGTTGGCCGACCTTAAAAACCCTGCAAACTACCTGAGCCTTAACTACGAGAAATCTGTGATCATGGCCACCTATATGTTATGCGGTTTTGCCAATTTCGCCTCTATAGGAATTCAAATTGGAGGGATTGGCTCCCTTGCACCCGGAAAGCGAAAAATGCTTTCAGAATTTGGGATGAAAGCCCTTATTGGAGGTACTATAGCTTCGTTATTATCTGCAACCATTGCCGGTATGATCATAGGGTAATTTCCTTTGAAAAAATCCGGTTAACATCTATTTATAAATTCTCATTGTATAAAAACGATTAATGTTTCGGTTTTTATATTTTAGCTTTTATCAAATTAATGCTTTCTTTTTATGAAACAGTATCAAGACCTTCTGCGCCACGTAATGGAACAGGGAAATGAAAAAGCAGACCGTACGGGAACAGGAACAAAAAGTGTTTTTGGTTACCAGATGCGGTTTGACCTAAGTGAGGGATTTCCTATGGTTACTACCAAAAAACTCCATTTAAAATCTATCATTTATGAATTGCTCTGGTTTCTGAAAGGGGATACCAACATTAAGTACCTGCAGGAGAACGGAGTGAAGATCTGGGATGCCTGGGCCAATGAAAACGGAGATCTGGGGCCGGTTTACGGGAAACAATGGCGCAACTGGAATGATGAGGAACTGGACCAGATAAAAGAAATTATTGAAACCCTAAAAACCAACCCCAACAGCCGGAGGATGCTCGTTTCTGCCTGGAATCCTTCGGTATTACCGGACACTTCAAAATCATTTTCAGAAAATGTAGCTAATAACAAAGCGGCACTTCCTCCCTGCCATGCATTCTTTCAGTTCTATGTGGCCAACGGGAAACTTTCCTGCCAGCTATACCAGCGCAGTGCCGATATTTTTCTGGGTGTGCCATTCAATATCGCCTCATATGCCCTGCTTACTATGATGATGGCTCAGGTTTGTGGTTATAAGCCAGGAGATTTCATCCATACCTTTGGTGATGCCCATATTTATAGCAATCATTTTGAGCAGGTAGAACTTCAGCTTTCCAGGGAACCTAAAGAATTGCCAACTATGAAGCTTAATCCGGCGGTAAAGGATATATTTGATTTTAAGTTTGAAGATTTCAGCCTTGAAAATTACCATCCGCATCCCCATATCAAGGGCCAGGTTGCGGTTTAAAAACAAGATCTTATGAAGCATTTTCTTTTGCTCTCTTTAATTACATTGTTTTCCTTTTCTTCCTTTGCACAGGAAGGTGTAACTGTTAAAGGCAATACAATAAGCACAAAAGAAATTGCCCCGCTCTGGCCGGGTTGTGAAAAATCTGCTGAACCTTCAAAGGATTGCTTCAACAAAAAACTAAATGAGCATATAAAAGCCAATTTTAAATATCCCAAAGATGCAAAAGGGAATTTTATAAGGGGAAGATCTGTGCTTTCGTTTTGCATTGATGAAAAAGGGAAGGTGAAGGATATTTCTGCTGAAGGGCCGCACAAAGCCATTAATGAAGAAGCTATAAGAATCACTAAACTTTTCCCCGATATGAAACCGGGAATGCGCGCAGGAAAACCCGCAACAATTTATTATAAAATGCCATTTAATTTTTAATGAGAAACCTTCCCTTTTTAGTTCTTTTTACTACATCTTCTCTATATTCACAAAGCCAGGAACCATCTTCGGTTTTCATGCAACTGGACCAGGTTGATGAAGCTCCCGTTTTTCCAGATTGTAGAACAGAAGAATTTGATAACTGCAGTCTTGAAAAAATCACCTCATATTTTCTCACCAATTTAGATCCTCAAATTTTAAAATCTCTTTCTCCTGAAGAATCAAACGTGACTTTAAAATTCATTATAGATCATAAAGGGAAGATTCGCAATGCCCGGGCCCAAAGTGAAAATGAAGAATTGAAAACCGAAGCGGTGAAAATTTTAAATTCATTGCCAGATTTCACCCCTGCCCTTTCAAATGGACTGCCGGTAAATGTAATAATGAATATCCCGGTCAAACTGGAATCCAAAGATCCCGAACCTCCATTAGATTCTAAACTTTATGATACCCGTGCGGTAGTTTTGGGTTGTGAAAACACGCCTAATCCTGCGGCGTGCAGCCAAAATACATTGCTTAAGGGATTTATGAATAGCTTTTATGATCTGGGGATAAGTACAAAAGGTGATATTATTACATCATTTGTTGTATTGAATATTAATGAAGAAGGCAAAGTTATCGAAGTAACCGCTGAAGGAACCAACAAAAAATTAAACTCCGCGATACTTCGATGGGGGAAAAAGATAAAAGATTTTATTCCTGCGGTAAAGGATGGGAAGAATGTATCTATGACCTATCAATTTCCCATTACATATTCCAGCTCCAATTAACATTTTAACGCTGCCTTAACGAGGGTTGATGAGCGGCATCCCTAAAAAATCGTAAATTTGAGAATATACCACCTATTCCATATTTATGATCTCGCAACAAAACCTGCTAACCTTATTCAACGATACCCGGGAAGAAACAGAAAAAATATGTTCTTACCTGGAAACCGAAGATTATGTGGTGCAACCTGTGGTAGATGTTTCCCCTCCAAAATGGCATTTGGGCCACACTACCTGGTTTTTTGAGGAATTCGTACTGAAGAAATACAATAAGGATTACAAGCTCTTCGATAAAAATTCGGCCTATGTTTTTAACAGCTATTATGAAAGCGTTGGTGAAAAAGTGGTGCGCACAGATAGAGGAAACCTCTCCCGCCCCACCGTTTCATGGGTTTATGAATACCGCCGATATGTTACTAGTGCTATTCAGGATTTTTTTCAAACCCGTCAATTTGACCGCGAACTTATTGAGGTCATAGAAATAGGCTGTCATCACGAAAAGCAGCACCAGGAATTACTATATACAGACATTAAATACATTTTGGGTAATAATCCGCTGTTGCCGGTTTATTATAAGGACTTTGAAGAAAACAAGATTGAAGCCGGCCCGCAGGAATGGATAAAAATCCCGGAAGGGGTGTATGAAATTGGCCATAAAGCTGATGGCTTTTGTTATGACAATGAATTGGGAGTGCATAAAACCTATCTTCAGAATTTTGAGATCTCATCCAAACTGGTCACCAATAAAGAATACCTGGAATTTATAGATGCCGGAGGCTATAAGGATGTGCTGTTATGGCACGCCGAAGCCTGGGATTGGGTAAACACACAGAAAATAAACACACCTTTTTACTGGCATAAAATTAATGGTGAGTGGCACCAATACACCCTGGGAGGTTTAAAAAAACTTTTGGAAGAAGCTCCGCTTTCCCATATATCCTACTATGAGGCATTCGCCTATGCGCAATGGAAAGGCCTTCGCCTTCCTACCGAGTTTGAATGGGAAATTGCCCAGGAACATTTCAAATGGGGTTCCCGGTGGGAATGGACTGAAAGTGCCTATTCCCCTTATCCCGGTTTTCAAACTGCAGAGGGGGCACTGGGAGAGTACAACGGGAAATTCATGGTGAACCAGAAAGTTTTAAGGGGCAGCTCAATTGCCACTTCCAAAGAGCATAGCAGGTATACCTACCGCAATTTTTTTCATCCGCATTTACGCTGGCAGTTTACAGGCCTAAGACTGGCTAAATAATATAATTTCTTAAATGAAGACACACATGAAGACCACCTTTGCTTCCTCTTTTGAGGAGGATTGTTATAAAGGATTAACCAGTTATCCTAAATACCTGTTATCAAAATATATTTATGATAAGAAAGGGGATAAACTGTTCCAGGACATTATGGAATTGCCGGAATATTACCTTACCCGCTTTGAGTATGATATCCTTGAAAAGCATGCGGCAGGGATTGCGCGGCAAATGGATGGGGAAGATGGTTTTGATCTTATTGAACTTGGTGCCGGTGACGGAAAAAAAACCAAGGTCCTGTTGCGCCAACTGGTAGATCAAAAGATCAACTTTAGCTATTTGCCTGTAGATATTAGCGAAAATGTGCTTTTGGAACTTCAAGCCTCCCTGCAAAAGGAAATTCCCGAAATTGATGTAAAGATCCAACAGGGGACCTACTTTAAAACCCTGGAAAAACTTGCCGACTATAATACACGAAAAAAGGTGATCATGATGCTGGGATCCAACATTGGAAACCTGCTGCATAAAGACGCAATAGATTTCCTTACCCATATCTCGGCTGCAATGAGCCCCAGGGATATGCTTTTCATGGGGTTCGATCAAAAAAAGCACCCGCAGGTGATCCTGGACGCCTACAACGATGAAACCGGGATAACTGCGGCCTTTAACAAAAATCACCTGGAGCGGATTAATACAGAATTAGGCGGAAATTTTAACCTGGATACATTCCTGCATTGGGAAACCTATGATCCCGAAACCGGCACTGCGAAGAGTTTCCTGGTAAGTAAGCTGGATCAAACGGTTGCAATAGAAAGTCTTGGACTGGAAGTGCATTTTGATGCCTGGGAAACAATTCATACTGAAATATCTCAGAAATATGACGACCAGGTGGTGAACTGGCTTGCAGATCAGGCAAGCCTGAAAGTGATCAAAGCCTTTACAGATAATAAAGGTTACTTTAAAAATTACATTTTTCAGAAAAAATAAGAAAGGTACTCCCGGGAAGAATAATCCCCCAGGATTTGGGGATAGTCGCGAAGTTATTTGGAGAATTATTTTTTAAGGTAGCCTCGCAGGGTTTTGAATAGCACTTCCATTTCCTCTTCAGTATTAAAATAATGAAAACTAAGTCTTATGCCGGTCCCGCGTTGGGAGCACACAATATCTTTTGATCGCAGGAATTGATATAATTTATCATCTCCCTTAATATTAAAAATAGAGGAATGTTGCTCTCTTTCTAAGGTCATTTTATCAAGCAGCCCAAGTTTTCCAAGTTCCTCTTTTGCAAGCGCGGTAAGTCTTTTTACCCTTTCCTCTATAAGGTCCATCCCCACTTCCTTCAGGAAATTTAAAGCAACCCCTAAACTTCCAAAATTGAGGGTATCCTGGTGACCGGGTTCAAATTTCCCGATAAAATTCCCTTCAGCCCACTTATATTTTCCCTGCAGGGAATTCAAGCCGGAGGTCTTTGGAGCTATCTTTTCCGGTGCCGTTTCATCAAAAAGCATAAAAGCATTTCCATACCCCGCATTCAGCCATTTATAGCCGCTGGCAATTAAAACGTCCAATTCAGAATTATCAAAACTGAAGTTTTCTGTCCCACAATATTGAGTTCCATCTGCCACAAACAGGGTCGCAGGATATTTTTGCTTTAAGGTCTTGAGAAAATCAATACTCAGTTTTATTCCGCTTATATACTGGACTATGCTAAAGGCAAAAACATCTGGCCGGTCTTTTTCAAAGGCGGCTTCAATATTCTGCTCAATATTTTCATCAATGGTTGCATACTGTACGGCAAAATCCCTGGAAGTCACAGCCCAGTTGATTGACGGGTAATCGCCTTCAAGCAGCAAGACTTTTTTAGATTTATCAATACCTTCGAGCAGGGTATTAAACCCAAACGAAAAATTGGGAACCAGTGCCACACGGTTTGGGGCACAATCAAAAAAACTCCCCACGCTCTCCCTTACAAAGGTGAGCATCTCCCCCTGTTTCTCTTTCAAAATACTGGCTGAAATGAGAAAATCCAGATCGTGCTCCTGCCTGAAATCAAAAACCTTTTCCGGCAATAAGCCTGAGGCTGCGGTATTAAAATATAAATTTTGCTGCAGGACAGGAAATGGTTTTCTTAAATTCTTCATAAGCGTTTTAACATTTGGACAAAAAACCCCTAAATTTGAGGGAATACTAATGTACTTCATATTATGTTTTCTAAAAAGAAAAACACCTCCAAACTAGACCACGATCAAAGAGAGCTTTATGAGAATGCGAGACGCAGAACTCTTCAAAAAAAGCGGTTGTGGCAACATTTTGTCATTTTTCTGGTAGGAGCAGTGCTTCTTATTGTCCTCAATGTTATAATAGGGTTTAAGGAGGAAGTGATGCCACTTGGGTATAACTGGTTCGTCTGGGCCATTTTACTCTGGACCTTTTTCTTTTTGATACATGTAATCAATGTCTTTTTCACGAGCAATTTTATGGGCAGGGAATGGGAACAGCAACAAATGGAAAGACTGGTTAGGAAACAACGCGCAAGGATTGAAGAACTGGAAAAAGATGTTAAAAGGGATTACCCCCTTCCCGGAGAAAATTCAACCGCCCCGCCACCTCACCGTCCTGAGGGCAGCACGCGAGAAACCGGTAATTTTTTAAATCACTAAGAAACATGCTCACATTAATAGCCGCTGCAGGAGAAAATAACGCCCTTGGTAAGAATAATGATCTTGTTTGGCACCTGCCGGATGATTTTAAAAGATTCAAGAAAATGACCTCTGGCCATCATATCATCATGGGTAGAAAAACCTTTGAATCCTTCCCCCAACCCCTGCCTAACCGCACTCATGTGGTAATAACACGCCGGGAGAATTACAAAAAAGAAGGGGTTATTGTAGTACATTCTCTGGAACGTGCCCTTGAATTCACAAAAGAGGATCCCCAGCCATTTATAATTGGCGGTGGGGAGATCTACAAAATGGCAATTGATGTGGCAGATAAGATTGAACTTACGAGAGTTCATGGTACCTTTGAGGCCGATACCTACTTTCCCGAAATTGACGAGGATCAATGGAAACTGGTGGCAGAAGAATATCACGACAAAGATGCAAAACACGAGTTTGCATTTACCTATTTAACGTATGAGCGCAGATAATGACCTTTCGGGGATTTTTGAAAATATAGCTGAAGAGAATTCTATTGAGATCACTTCAGTAAAAGCTTTGGGTGGTGGAGACATTAATGAAGTCTTCCTGCTTTCAACTACCGGAGCTGATAATTTTGTAGTGAAGATCAATGATGCCCTGGAGTTTCCCGGCATGTTCGAGTCGGAAAAAGAAGGACTTGAAACCCTTGCAAAAACCGATTGCATTAAAATTCCTAAACCCTTAAATACCGGCGAATTTGACGGGAAAGCTTATTTACTAATGGAGCATATCCCTGCAGGTAAACAGGGAAATGATTTCTGGGAAGATTTTGGGGTTCAACTTGCCTCTTTACATAAGCATACAAATAAGGAATTTGGATTCCATCAGGACAATTATGTGGGAAGCCTTTCACAAAAAAACACCTGGAACCCGAGTGCAGTTGATTTCTATATAACCCGCAGGCTGGCCCCCCAGCTTAAGCTCGCAGAGGAGAACAAATATGACCTGGGGGTTAGCAAATATTTTATTAGGAATGTTTCTGAAAATATTCCCGATGAACCACCCGCTCTCATTCATGGCGACCTTTGGAACGGAAACTTAATTATCACCTCTTCCGGGAAACCATGTTTAATTGATCCGGCTGTTTCCTACGCCCCGCGGGAAATGGACCTTGCGATGATGAAACTTTTCGGCGGATTTGATCACAGGCTGTTTAGCGCATATAAGGAGGAATTTCCCCTGGAAAGAGGTTTTGAAGAAAGAATTCCGCTTTGGCAACTCTATTATTTACTGGTGCACCTCAATATCTTTGGGAAAGGATATCTTAACCAGGTGAACAATATTATTCGACAGTATAATTAAGTTTCAAACCTTAACAATCCTCTAATCATTTTTAGGAATTTATTGGCTTAAAAGGTTTTATACCCTTGGTAACTTGTACAAAAAAGATATTGTTATGAGTACTAAAAATTTAACGAGCCGGGAAGCCCTGGATAAAATGACCAAACTTGTCAATGATATTGACTTCACCATGCTTCTTACAGATCTTGGCAGTAAACCTATAAGTGCCGTTCCCATGTCTACAAAAAAAGTAGATGACCAGGGAAATATTTGGTTTCTAAGCGGCCTTAACAGCAATCATAATTCCAATATTGTTAAAAGTCCGGAAGTTCAATTGCTATACAGCGATCCTTCAGACATGGAATTTATTAGCATCTATGGGAAAGCTACAATAGTGGCAGATCCTCATGTATTAGATGATCTCTATGAAAAATCTGACGATGCCTGGTTTACCGGGGAAGAAGATCCCAATTTGAGTGCAATTAAGGTTGTTCCTGAAGAGGCTTACTATTGGGACACTAAACAGAACAAATACATAAGTTTGTTTAAAATGGGTATCGCAGCTTTAACAAATGAAAAAGCAGATATTGGAGAAAAAGGGAAACTGGATTTCTAACCCAATAATTTTTTCTACGTTGAAAAAGACCTTATAATTTAAAAGTTATGAGGTCTTTTTTTTTATTTCTATTTTAGCTCCATAAACAGAAATACATGAAAGCATATATATTCCCGGGACAGGGAGCACAGTTTACAGGAATGGGTTTAGATCTTTATGAAAGATCTTCAGAGGCACGGGATCTTTTCAACCGGGCAAATGAAATTTTAGGATTTAATATCACCTCCACCATGTTTGAAGGCACGGCAGATGATCTAAAGCAAACAAAAGTTACTCAACCTGCAGTGTTTTTACATTCCGCCATTATGAGCATTGTAATGGGAGAAAGCTTTCAACCAGATATGGTTGCGGGGCATTCGCTTGGGGAAATTTCTGCATTGGTTGCAAATAAAACCCTGGATTTTGAAGCAGCCCTTAAACTTGTTTATAAAAGAGCACTCGCCATGCAGCACGCCTGCGAACTACAGCCTTCTACCATGGCAGCAGTTCTTGGCCTGGAAGACCATTTGGTAGAAGCGGTATGTGCAGATGTTGATGGGGTTGTGGTGGCTGCCAACTACAATTGCCCCGGGCAACTGGTTATCTCCGGCTCTATAGATGCGGTAGAAAAAGCCTGTGAAATGCTGAAGGAAAGAGGAGCCAAACGGGCTATGATGCTTCCGGTAGGTGGAGCTTTTCACTCCCCCCTTATGGAGCCAGCGCGAAAAGAACTTGCAGAGGCTATTGAAGCAACTACGTTTAACACACCCATATGCCCCATATACCAGAATGTAACCACTTTTGCGGTTACAAATCCTGAAGAAATTAGAAAAAACCTGGTGTTCCAGTTAACCGCCCCGGTTAAATGGACCCAATCTGTCCAAAATATGATCAAAGACGGAGCAACCCATTTTATAGAAGTAGGCCCCGGGAAAGTTTTACAGGGGCTGGTTAAAAAAATAGACAGGAATGCCGAAGTGGCTTCTGCTGAATTACCTCAATAATATTCACTTTTTTCAGTAGCGCCCTACCCTGCAGAAAGTAATCAAAAAAAATCTTGAAGACATTTCAAAAAATATTTCTAACAGCAATTATTTTATTTTGTTCAAATCTTAATGCTCAGGTTCCCTCCAATATTAAGGAATTGGAACAAAAATACATCAACTATTTTCAGTTAAACCGGGAAGTAGTGTTTCTGCATCTCAATAAAACCACGGTTGCACCACAGGAAAACATCTGGTTAGCAGCATATGCATACAATCCCAAAACGGGGCTTCCCAACAGGGAGACCGCAAATCTTGAAATTCAGGTTTTTAATGAGGAGGGAATATATCTTGATTCCCAAACATTACTTATTTCTAATGGTAAGGGAGCTGGTATTGTAGAACTGGATGAGAAGAGTTTCCCGCCGGGTAATTACCTGCTAAAAGCAGCTACAAATTACATGAATAATTTTAAGGAAGAACTTTCTTTTTCCCAGCAATTTACTATTCTTGGAGAGAATAAACCCCAGTTTGTAAGTCAAGAGGACTATGATCTCCAGCTCCTTCCGGAAGGAGGACATTTGGTTGCAGGAATCCTAAACACCGTTGGGGTCAAGCTCATAAATAGCAAAGGAAATGGAGTTTTCTTTTCCAATGCAAAGATCCTGGGACCGGATAAAAATATAATCACCACCTTTAAATCCAACCAGTTTGGCATCGCTAAATTTAATTTTAATCCGTTGCTTAATGAAGAATACACGGTAGTGCTTACGCCGGAAAACGGAAAAGAAATCACCCAAAAGATCAAAAAACCTCAAGCGACAGGAATTGCACTGGTAAGTGCAGAAAGACCAAAAGAATTCGTTTTTTCATTACAAACCAATGCTGCAACACGCCCTTCTTTGAATGACAAACCTTTTTATCTGGCCATTCACAAAGATGGTTTAATAAAAAATTTCGCTTTTATGTTTCCCGAAGATGGGCTGCAGGCAAATATTGCTGTAAGTAAAGACTCCCTGTTTGCAGGCATTAATACGATCACAGTTTTTAATGAACAACTTCAGCCGATACTGGAACGAAATGTTTTTAATGGAGATAAGTTAAAAAGATCAAACCTATCCGGAAAGTTGATCAGAAAAAATGGAGATTCCCTAATAATTGGGCTCACCACTTCTCCCGCAATTCAAAACGCTTCCCTTAGCATTTCAGTTTTGCCATCAGAAACAAATTCTTATGAACCTCATCACAACATACTTTCAGCATTTTATTTAAAACCATACTTGCAGGGGACCATAGAAAATCCTTCCTGGTACTTTACCCCGGGTAATGAAAGAAGAAAGATATATGACCTCGATCTTTTATTGCTTACACAAGGCTGGAGTAAATACTCATGGAGGGACATATTTCAAAATTCGCCAAAGGAATTATTTCAACCAGAGATCGCCTTTGACATTGAAGGAAAGGTAGTGGGAAGAAATTCAAAAAAAGAGAATAGTCTGTTTATAAGATCTGAAGAAACCGGGCTTTTTGAGATCGTGGAAATTCAGGAAGATGATACGTTCAAGCTGGAAAATATTTACATCGTTGACAGTACAGAGATTTCATTTGGTTTATTAAATGACCGCAGCGATAAAATCAAAAAGCCTGTAATCACTTCCCGAATCTCTCCCTTCAAAAAACAGCAGGACCTTAAGAAACCTTACAATTTTCACCTAGTGAAAAGTTTTGCAGAAAATAAATTCAGGCAGGAAGATCTTCCCGATACTTCCGTATCCCTGGATACCGTTATGCTAAAGGGAATTCGCAAAACATCAGAAAAGTACAAGAATGAAACCAGGGTGTTTGACGAGGAACTTGAGATCACAGACCAAATAGCCAGTAGATATTATTACATCACAGACCTTATAGCATCCAAGGGTTTTCGTGTAAGAAGAACTCCCACCGGGGTAGAAATAATCAATAATATTCCGTTTGGCCTAACTGAAGGCGCAAGCCAAAATCCCCTAATTTATTTTAACGGGGCACCCATTGGAACTAATACAGAAATGCTTACAGATCTTCAATCTTCCCAGGTGGAATCTATTGTAATAAATAAGCGTGGTCTTGGCTATGGAATGAATGGTGGAAATGGGGTTATAAAGATCATCACAAAAAAAGGAATGGGGAGAGCCAGAAATTCTGATACTATAGAAAGTGTAATTACCAGCAACGGTTTTAGCGAAAATAAAAGTTTTTATGCACCCAGGTACAGATCCTACAATGACGAATTTTTTAAGAATTATGGAGCCATAAGCTGGATTCCATACTTAGATCTTCGGCCAGACGGGAGTGCCCAATTCTCAATAATGAACCTTTTGCAACCGGAGGTAAATGTATATGTGGAGGGTATGAATGCCGGAGGTATTTTATTTTCAGAAGTTCTTACAGTTAAAACACAGTAATTGTAACTCCATTACTTTAGTATCTTTTACCTTTAAATAAAATGTATAAACACTAAGAAGTAACATTTCCAGATTATATAAACAAAAAAACTCCTGAATGGTATGTTCAGGAGTTTTCTTTAGTATTCATGGATCCCTATTTCTTATAAACCTTCCCATCTTTCATCACAAACCGAACATTTTCCATCGTTTTGATGTTTTGAGTAGGATCTTCATTTACCGCAATTATATCGGCCAAAAACCCGGGAGCAATTTGTCCGCTCTGGGTTTCCATTTTCAGGATCCTGGCCGGGGTAATGGTTGCGCTTTGAATTGCTTCCATTGCAGGCATTCCTGCTTCAACCATATATCCAAATTCTTTGGCGTTCTTCCCGTGTTCAAACACTCCGGCATCGGTTCCAAAAGCGATCAATACTCCGCGTTTATAAGCCTTCCCAAAGGTGCTTTGTATTTTTGGGCCTATTTCACGTGCTTTGGGAACAACAAGTGCGGGATAATAATTCTCAATTTCAGCCTTTTCACTTACCTCTTTTCCTGCGGTGATGGTAGGTACATAATATGTCCCGTACTCTTTCATAAGGTCCATTGTCTTTTCACTCATTAAGGTTCCATGCTCAATGGTTGTTACTCCGCCCCTTATTGCCCGTTGCATTCCTTCATCTCCATGTGCATGGGCGGCAACGTGGAAACCATAATCCTTTGCAGTGGAAGTGATGGCTTTTATTTCTTCTTCAGTAAATTGCGGATTGGAACTGCTCTTCGCCACACTTAATACGCCGCCGGTCGCGGTGATCTTTATAAGGTCACTCCCGTTCTTGTAGTTTTGCCTTACCGCTTTAGCCGCTTCATCTGCATTATTGACAACGCCTTCTTTGGGCCCGGGATCTCCCACCAGGTTTCGGTTAAAACTATTTGTAGGATCTGCATGCCCACCGGTAGTTGCGAGCGATTTTCCCGCGGTGAAAACCCTGGGACCATCTACTTTTCCTGCGTTGATAGCGTTTCTTAAGGCAATATTTACCCCGCTACCGCCAAGTTCTCTTACGGTTGTAAATCCGGCCAACAGAGTGGTTTTTGCAAATCCTACCGAATTGAACGCAAAATCGGCTTCATTAAAGGTGAAACTTTCCAGGTATTTCTGCGGATTGGTCTCGCTTTCCAAATGCACGTGCATATCTGTAAGCCCCGGCAGCACTGTCATATTTCTAAGGTCTATTAAACTATCTGCCTGTGTTTTTGGTTGAATGTATCCATTCTCTACACTCTTTATCTTATTTCCTGAAATTACGATGGTCTTTTCAGTAAGAACCTTTCCGTTTTTGGTATCAATAAGTTTTCCGGCCTGTATATAAATATCCTGGGAAAAGGCTGCAGAGATATAGAATATTCCGCAAAGTGTGAGCAGTAGTTTTTTCATAAATTGATATTTATTGTTTTTTATAAGGCATTTGCAATTCGCATCAAGAGATCTCTAATTGTTTACAAATTCAATCACGGTTTGTGATATGAGCTGAATTTGATCGTCTGTAAGTTCTGTATGCATTGGAAGTGAGATGACTTCCTTTATTAACTTATTCGTCACCGGGAAGTCGGCTTCATTATATCTTGAACTTTTATAAGCTTTCTGGCTATGAAGCGGGATTGGATAATACACCCCACAAGGAATTCCCTTTTCATTTAAATGTTTAACCAATTCATCCCTTTTCCCGTTGGTGATCTTGAGGGTATATTGATGAAACACATGCGTATCCGCTTCTCCGGCCCGAAATGGGGTAAGAATGTTTTCCTGACCTTTAAAAGCTGCATCGTACTTCGCAGCACTTGCCTGCCTGGCGGCATTATACTCATTCAGATGGGGAAGTTTAGCCCGTAATACTGCCGCCTGGAAACTGTCCAGTCTTGAATTAACGCCTACCACATCATGATGGTAACGCTCATACATTCCGTGATTTACTATCCCCCGTATCATATGGGCCAGCTCATCATCATTGGTGAAGATCGCTCCCCCATCGCCAAAACATCCAAGATTTTTAGAGGGAAAAAATGAGGTAGAGGCAACATCACCTATCACACCGGCTTTAAGAGTTTTCCCTTCCTTAGAATGGAAATTGGCACCAATGGCCTGGGCGTTATCTTCAATGACATATAAGTTGTTTTCCCTTGCAATTTCCATGACTGCATCCATATTGGCAGTTTGGCCAAATAAATGTACGGGCACAATTGCACGGGTACGTGGGGTGATGGCTTTTCTTATGGCCTGGGGATCTATATTAAAAGTATTGGGTTCAACATCAACAAGTACCGGTGTTAATTGCAGGAGCGCAATAACCTCAACGGTGGCGGCAAATGTGAAATCGGCAGTGATCACCTCATCCCCGGGCTGAAGCCCAAGACCCATCATCGCAATTTGAAGGGCGTCTGTACCATTGGCACAAGGAATTACGTGCTTTACCTGGAGATACTCCTCGAGTTCTTTCTGAAATTTTTGTACCTCCGGGCCGTTGATAAAGGCCGAGGTTTCCATAATTTCCTGAAGAGATGCGTTTATTTTATCTTTTATAGTGTGGTATTGACCCTGGAGGTCAACCATTTGAATCTTTTTCATTTGCTTTGTAATTAGACCCCCCGAAAATACAAAATATAGACCCCATCACCAATGCAATTTTTAAGAAAGAGGTATTTTAGCATTTAAAACCCAACGGCTTGAACAAACTTTATAATGCATTAATTCGCGCGGCAGAAAAGCTGCTTCCTATCCCTGCAGCTTTTAGTCCTAAAATGAAGCAATTTGTTGATGGGAGAAAAGATACTTTTTCAGTTTTAGAGAAGAATATCAAGCCCGAAGATAAGGTTATCTGGTTCCATGCAGCTTCCCTTGGGGAGTTTGAACAGGGGGTCCCTATAATTGAGATCGTAAAAAGGATCTATCCTAAACACAAGATAGTGGTAAGTTTTTTTTCCCCATCCGGTTATGAGAATAAAAAGAACACCCCCCTGGCAGATGTTGTAGTGTATCTTCCGCTGGATACTCCCGCAAATGCAAAAACTTTTATAGAAATAATGCATCCGGACCTGGCGTTGTTCATTAAATATGAGTTCTGGCCAAATTACTTACAGGTACTCAAAGACCATACTATTCGCACCCTACTTATTTCCGGTGCTTTCCGGAAGGATCAGGTTTTCTTTAAATCGTATGGCAGCTGGATGAAAAGATCGCTGCAAACCTTTGAACACTTCTTTGTTCAAAATGAACAATCCAAAGAGTTGCTCCATTCAATTGGCTTCAGCAATGTAACCGTGAGCGGGGACACGCGGTTTGACCGGGTTTCGCGCCAACTCAAAATGGATAATCATCTGAATTTCATAGATGTCTTTCTTGGCGGAAAGACCTGCATAGTGGCAGGAAGCACCTGGCCGGAGGATGAAAAGCTGTTGCTGGAATTTATTAATAATTCACCTGAAGAAGTAAAGTTTATCCTTGCGCCGCATCAAATCAAAAAGGAGGATATTGAAACTTTCAGAAAAAAGATCAATCCCCCGGTGATATTATTTTCAGAAAAGGAAAAAGGTAACCTTTCAGAATTTAAGGTTGTGATCATTGATACTATTGGCCTGCTCACCCGTATTTATAGTTACGCAGACCTTGCTTATGTGGGAGGGGCCGCCGGGAACACCGGGCTTCATAATATCCTGGAACCGGCAGCTTTTGGTGTTCCTATTGTTATAGGTAGGAATTTTAAGAATTTCCCTGAAGCAACAAATCTCCGGGATCTTGGAGGGCTTTTCTCTGTAAACACACCAGAGGAACTTCAGGAAATTTTCACCCGATTGTTGACAAATGATGATCTCAGAAAAGAATGCGGAGCAATAGGCGACCGATTTATTAAAGATAACACCGGGGCTGGAAGCATTGTTGAGGCTTATTTAGAAGCTTCAAATGTTAAAAACCCTTAAATTTCCTCGCAAAAGCTAAAATTTCTTTTAATTTATATTAAAATTTACCAAAAACAAGAGTGCTCGAATAATTTATGTGGTAATTTCGACCAAGAGAAATTTAATCATATATAATATGAAACGAATTATTTTAAGTACTGCAATAATTCTTGCATCGGCTACAACTTTAATTTCCTGCAGGGAAACTGCTGAAAAGGAAACGGTAATAAGAGAAGTTGAAGTGGAAAGAACCCAGCCGGTTGAGGTGAAAGTTGAAGAGCGGGAAGGCGTTTTCGAGAGAAGTGCCAAAAAAGTGGATGACAAGATCAATAGAGAAATTGATCGTAAAATAGATGATATTGACGATAACTAGTTGGTATTTCATAATCAAGTTTAATATTCTTAACCCAATCAAAAACTATTAATTAAAACACGAAACAATGAAAAAGTCAATTTTAATATTAGCGACTGCTTTTACTTTCAGTGCATTTTTCACTTCTTGTAGAGAAACAACTGAAGAAAAAAATGAAATAGAAGTAAATGACGACATGGATGATCTTGATGACGTTGATGACCTGGATGATGTAGGTAACGACGTTGAAAGAGCCGCCGATGATGCAGGAAATGCTGTTGAGCGTGCTGCACAGGATGTGGAAGATGAGATTGAAGGTAACGACGATCTTTAATAATAAAGAAATCGGGAGAAAACTTTAATAGGTTTTCTCCCGATTTTTTTTATATTTAATATTCCAACCACTAAAACTTGAATTATGAAAAAATTAATGTTTGTACTGGCACTTGCCTTTTCTACCAGTGTAGTTTTTACTTCCTGTAGAGATGACAGGTCTGGTGTTGAAAAAGCTGCAGATGATGTTGAAGATGCAGTAGACGATATTGGAGATGACCTGGATTAACCATCCGGTTATTACTTAAAATTTTAAAGATCCATTCCTAACCAGAATGGATTTTTTAGTGCTTTAAGGTTTTGAACTCGCTTTTCAATTCTTCCATAGACTGTTGCAACTGCCGCAGCAATCCGTTTTCTGAAGTTGCGTCAATACTGAAAGTGAGCTTGCTGTTCACCTGCCATAATTCCTGGATCTCACTTACCAGAACCTGTACAGGTGGATATTCTTCATTGATGGAAACCAGAAGGATCTTATAGGGATCTTCCATTTTCTGGATCTTCTTGACCAGAACCGAATCATACAATACCACCACATAGATCTTGCTGTAGCTTACTTCTGCAATACTGGGCACCGCTTTTCCCAAGACCCACTCTCCCGGTCTTAAATTGGGCATCATACTATCTCCTTCTACCTGAAACCCACGGTAAGTGGCATTGCGGTATTCGGGTAGCGGTATATCAAATGCCGGCAGTTGCTGGTACCATTCCACATCCTGAACATTGGAGGGATAACCTGCAGCAGCTTTTTGATTTACAAGAACTATATTCTCCTCTTCCCCGCTGTTTACGGTCACCACTTTTGGACTTACATCCCCCTTGTTCACCGGGAGGTATTTCTGGCTGCTGTCTCCAAACAACCAAAGGGGATTTACCCCAAATTGCCGCAAGAGTTCTGCTACGATCTTACCCGATAATTTGGTGCGACCCCGCTCAATATCGGCAGTGGAATTCTTGATTCCCAACACCTCTGCAAATTCCGATTGGGTGAAATTATGGTCATCGCGAATTTCCTTAAATCGCTTAACCTCTATTGTTACATCTGTTCCCATACACAAATATAATTTTTTTTGGAATAAGTCCAACTTTAACATTGGATTATTTCCTATTTAATGGAATAATTCCATAATTTTGTAAAGATTCCAAGTTGAGTTAGGAGTTAGAAGTTAGAAGTTAGAAGTTAGGGGTTGTAAGGTTGTAAGGTTGTAAGGTTGTAGGTTAAAAAAGATAAATAGGAAAAGAGTTAAAGAGGAAAAGAGTGGAAAGTGGATTGGAAGAGTTAAAAAGTCAAAGAGGAAAAGCGGAAAGGTAAATGGATAAAGGAGTTTTCTCATATCTCACTACTCACTATTTACTATTCACCACTCACTACTCACTATTCACCACTCACTACTCACTATTCCCTAATCACTAAAAAATGAGTTAGGAGTTATGGATTGTGAGTTGTGAGTTGTCAGGTGTAGGTTGATAATTAGTACAAACTAACCCTGAACTAAACCCTGAACCCCGAACGTGAGCGAAGCGAATTAATGACTGATCACTAATCACTACTCCCCACTCACTACTCACTACTTTTTTAAACCATAAACTCTAAACTACAAACGTGAGCGCAGCGAACATTATGATAAAAACAGTATTACATCTTGATCTTGATACCTTCTACGTCTCTGTAGAACGGCTGCTGGATAGCCGGCTTTTACACCGGCCGTTACTGGTGGGCGGGATCAGCGACCGTGGGGTGGTTGCGGCGTGCAGCTATGAGACCCGGGCCTTTGGAGTACACTCCGGTATGTCCATGAAACTGGCGCGGCAGCTTTGTCCCGAAGCTACAGTGATTCGTGGCGACGCGGGGACATATACCAAATATTCCAAAGATGTCACAGATATCATCCGGGCAGATGTTCCCCTCTTTGAAAAATCCAGCATTGATGAATTCTATGCCGATCTTACAGGGATGGACCGCTTTTTTGGCTGCTATAAATACGCTTCTGAACTTCGTAAAAGGATCATTCGGGAAACCGGGCTGCCTATTTCCTTTGGACTTTCAGTAAACAAAATAGTATCCAAAGTAGCCACCAATGAGGCTAAGCCCAACAATCAGTTAAAAATTGATTCAGGATTTGAGAAGGAATTCCTGGCGCCGCTATCTGTAAGAAAGATCCCCATGGTAGGCGATAAAACCTACCAGACCCTGCGCAACCTGGGCGTGAGACAAATTAAGACCATCCAGGAAATGCCGCTGGAAATGATGCAAAAGGTGCTGGGCAGCAACGGCACCACCATCTGGCACCGCGCACAGGGAGTAGATAACACCCCGGTGATCCCCTATTCTGAACGAAAATCTATTTCTACCGAGCGCACTTTTGACCGCGATACTATTGATGTGGCAAGACTGCAGGCTATCCTGCTGGCCATGACAGAGAATCTGGCTTACCAGCTGCGCCGGGGAGACAAACTCACCTCCTGTATCGCGGTAAAGATCAGGTATTCAGATTTCAACACCTATACCCGGCAACTCAAGATCCCGTACACCAGTGCCGACCATATCCTCATCCCCAAGATCCAGGAGATCTTTAAAAAACTCTACAACCGCAGGCTGCTGGTAAGGCTCATAGGCATACGCTTTAGCCACCTCGCCGGCGGGAATTACCAGATAAATCTATTTGATGACAATGAAGAAGTACTTCAATTATACAATGCGATGGATAAGATACGAAACCGTTACGGCGACCGCAGTGTGTTGCGAGCCGCCTCTCTGGGCGCAAAGACCATAGGAAGAATGACCAATCCTTTTAACGGGGAGCCACCGGTGGTGCTGGCGCACAGGAAGCAGTAAGGCCCTACGGGAGGGAAAGAGAAAAAAAGACAAAGAGGAAAAGAGAGTAAAGACGCGATGCTTCGTGTCTCAGGAAAAGAAAGTAAAGGCGCAATGCTTGTGCCTCTCAAGAGATGCTTCGCGTCTCAGAAAAAAAGTAAAGGCGTAATGCCTTACGCCACAAAAGATGCTTCGCGTCTCAGGAGTAAGCGTCTCAGGAGTAAGCGCCTCAAGAGATCCTTCTAACTACTAAGAACTAAGAACTAACTACTAAACCCCGTGTACCTGAACACCCATACATATTACAGCATGCGCTTTGGCACCTTTTCAGAAATTGAATTGCTGGAACTGGCGCGGGAAAACCAGGTGAAAAAACTGGCCCTTACCGACATTAACAACACCTCGGCCTGCCTGAATTTTGTGAGAAAAGCTCCCGAGTATGGGATCACCCCGGTATTGGGAATTGACTTTCGCAACGGGGCACAGCAACAATTTGTGGCGCTGGCAAAAAACAATGAAGGTTTTGAGGAAATAAACGCGTATTTATCACGCCATCTTCAGGAAAAACTGATGATCCCTGAAAAAGCGCCCTCCTTTAAAAATGCTTTTGTGATCTACCCGTTTGAAAAAATCATGGCTGCAGAAACCACCCGGTTCCTGCCCCATGAATTTATTGGGGTTTCTATAAATGAACTGCGAAAACTGCGCTTTTCCAAACTTAGGGAAATGACCTCCCGGCTGGTAGTACTACAACCGGTTACGGTGAGGAACAAACGCGATTTCAATGCCCACCGCCTTCTGCGAGCCATAGATAACAACTGCCTGCTTAGTAAACTCCCCCCCGAAGAAGAGGCGGGAACAGATGAAAAAATGCTTCCGCAGGAAATACTGGAAGAAAGATTCAGGGATTTTGCATTTATCCTTGATAATACCCGCAACCTTCTGGACCAGTGCAGCATTCACTTTGACTTTTCAGCAGCCAGGGTACCGCAGAATCAACAGGTATACAAAGGCAGCAGGGAAGAAGATGAAAAACTGCTGGAAGAACTTTGCCGGGAAGGCATCAACCTTAGATATCCCAACCCAACTCCAGAGATCCTCGAGCGGGTAGCAACAGAATTAAAGGTGATAAAAAAACTCAATTTTGTGTCTTATTTTCTCATCAACTGGCGTATTTGCGGGTATGCCCGGGAGAAAGGCTATTTCTACGTGGGCCGCGGCAGCGGTGCCAACAGTATTGTAGCTCATTTACTCCAGATCACCGAGGTTGACCCCATAGAACTTGACCTTTATTTTGAGCGATTTATAAACGAGTTTCGTACGAGTCCGCCCGACTTTGATATAGATTTCTCCTGGCAGGATCGCGAGGATATGACCCGGTTCATCTTTGAAGAGTTTGAACACACCGCCCTGCTGGCTACTTATAACACCTTTCAATACCGTGCCGTAATACGCGAGTTGGGAAAAGTGTTTGGATTGCCCAAAGAGGACATAGATCTATTATGTGAAGGCCGCGCGCCGGGGAATTATATGGATGCCATTCACAGGACCGTGCTTAAATACGGCAAACTCATAGAGGGAATGCCCAATTACCGCAGCATCCACGCGGGAGGTATTCTTATCTCCTCCAAACCCCTCACCTGCTTCTCTGCCCTGGACCTGCCGCCCAAAGGTTTCCCTACGGTACAGTTTGATATGATCATAGCCGAGGATGTGGGGCTCTATAAATTTGACATTCTTGCCCAACGCGGACTCGGAAAGATCAAGGACACCCTGGACATAATTGCTGAAAATCAACCCGAGGCACCCCCTTTTGATATTCATGACCTGAAGAAATTCAAGAAGGATCCTAAAATCAATAACCTTATCAAAGAAGGGAATTGTATGGGATGTTTCTATATAGAATCTCCGGGAATGAGAAACCTGTTGAGGAAACTTAAAACCGATACCTACCTGGGGCTTGTAGCTGCCAGTTCTATTATACGGCCCGGCGTTTCCAAAAGCGGAATGATGCGGGAATATATAATGCGCCATCGGGATCCTTCCCGCCGCAAGCTCGCCCATCCTGAACTGGAAAAGATCATGCCAGATACCTATGGGATCATGGTGTACCAGGAAGATGTGATCAAGGTAGCCCATTTCTTTGCGGGACTTAGCCTGGCCGAAGCCGATGTATTGCGGCGAGGGATGAGCGGGAAATTTCGCTCCCGGGCTGAATTTCTAAAAGTGGAGGAAAAATTCATTGCCAACTGCCGCGAAAGAAATATTGAAGAGAAAATGATCTTTGAAGTATGGGAGCAGATAAAGAGCTTTGCAGGCTACACCTTTGCAAAAGGCCACTCTGCCAGTTATGCGGCCGAGAGTTACCAGAGCCTCTTTCTCAAAACTTATTTCCCCCTGGAATATATGGTTGCCGTGCTTAATAACGGTGGCGGATTCTATACCCCCGAACTTTATGTGCACGAGGCAAAAATGTGTGGTGCCATTATAGAACCGCCCTGTATTAATGAGGGCGATTTTCATAACACCATCAAAGGGAAACACCTGTATCTGGGATTTGGAAATTTAAAGGAACTCGAGCAACGGGCAGCACAGCGAATTATTGAAAACAGGAATTTTCACGGAAAGTTCACCTCTTTTGAAAATTTCATAGACCGGGTATCCATTGGAATTGAACAATTGAGCATTCTTATAAGGATCAATGCCTTTAGGTTTACGGGGATAGATAAATTCAAACTGTTGTGGGACGCCCATTTCAAGCTTTCTAAAACGCCCCGAAAACCCGAGCAACTGCCCCTGTTCATGCCAACGCACAAAAAGTTTTCCCTGCCCGATCTTCACACCACCCGGCTGGAAGCTGCCTTTGAACAAATTGAATTGCTGGGATTTCCCCTGTGCAGCCATTTTGATCTACTGAAGGAAGAACCCAGGACCCGCTATTGCGAAAAGGATTTTAAAGCTTTCATCAACAGGAATATCCTTATCTACGGCTACCTGGTAACAATAAAATACACTAAAACCTTTAAAGGGGAGGTAATGTATTTTGGAACGTTCCTGGACCGTGCGGGATATTTCTTTGACGCGGTACTTTTCCCGCCCGTGGCACAACAATACAGTTTTCACGGCCTGGGAATATATGCCCTCTATGGGAAAGTAAGTGAGGAATTTGAAGTATTGAGCCTTGAAGTACACAAAATGCGCAAGGAAGCATATATCACAGACCCCCGTTTTTCAGAAGAGAACCCTGTTACCGCGCAAAGACTGGAAAAGATCAAAAAAATAGGGGAACGAAAAGAAATAAGAACAGAAAATCAAGACCCACATGTCATTTGAACGAATAAAGGAAAAACTGGATATTTTGGCCGATGCTGCAAAGTATGATATCTCCTGCTCCAGCAGCGGCAGCAAAAGAGCCAATAAGAACAAAGGCCTGGGCAATAGCGATGGTGTAGGCATATGCCACAGCTATACCGAAGATGGAAGATGTGTCTCCCTGTTAAAGATCCTGCTTACCAATCACTGCATTTTTGATTGCGCCTATTGTGTGACCCGAAAAAGCAATGACATAAAACGCGCTGCCTTTAAGGTGCAGGAAGTGGTAGATCTCACCATGAATTTTTACCGGCGTAATTATATAGAAGGATTGTTCCTAAGCTCCGGGATCTTCAAAAGTGCAGATCACACCATGGAACGCCTGGTGGCAGTGGCCAAAAAGCTAAGGCTGGAAGAAAACTTCAACGGATATATTCATTTAAAATCAATTCCCGGGGCCAGCGACGAACTCATGCTGGAGGCGGGTTTGTATGCAGACAGGCTTTCAGTAAATATTGAGATCCCTACCATTTCAGGATTAAAACTCCTCGCGCCCGATAAGAAGTATGAGGATTTCATAAAACCTATGCAGGCGGTGAAAGAAGGGATCACCCAATATCAAAGCGAGCGAAAAATAATAAAGAGCACTCCCAAATATGCACCGGCAGGGCAAAGCACACAAATGATCGTGGGTGCCACCGGCGAGACCGACCGGGATGTAATGTACTCTGCCGCTTATTACTATAAAAAATACGAAATGAAAAGGGTGTATTATTCGGGATATATTCCCGTGGTAGATGATTCCCGACTTCCGGCCCTGGGAAGCCCTGTACCACTACTCAGGGAAAACCGCCTGTATCAAACAGACTGGCTGCTGCGTTTTTACGGCTTTGACATCAGGGAGCTATTAAATGAGCAGCATCCAAACCTTGACCTGGATGTAGATCCAAAACTTAGCTGGGCTTTGCGCAACAGGGATCTCTTCCCGTTGGATATAAACCGGGCCGAGAAAAGGTTGCTGGCAAGAATTCCCGGAATAGGAATGAAATCGGTTCACAAGATCATTCAGGCAAGAAGATTTAGAAAACTCAACTGGGAACACCTTGCGAAAATTGGGGTGGCACTTAACCGTGCAAAATACTTTATAACCTGTGATTCCTCGCATTGGGAAAAAAGAGAACTTTCCAGCGAGCGACTTAAAGGAATGATCCTACAGAACTCGAGCGGAAAGTTTCGAAAAGACCATGGAACCCAGTTAATGCTCTTTAGCTAATGAAAAAAGACAGTATATTGGCCTATGATGGCAGCTTTGAAGGGTTTTTAACCTGTGTATTCCAAACATTCGAACAGAAACTTAACGTGACTGCAATTTATACAGAGGACAATATTCAGCAGGATTTTTTCTCCCTCCCCGAGCCTGTTATTACAGATCTCAAAAAAGCTTCCCGGGTAAAGCAAGCCCTGAAGACCAAATTGGACAGTGGTGGCAGGCGGCAATTATATTTTTCTTTTTTAAGCGAATTGCCGGGTATAGAACTCCAGTTACTACAGTACATACAATTAGTTTTTAACACTAATAATTTTAGTACAGGAGATTATGGGAACCCTGTAATTCTGAGGATTTCTCAAACCTCAAAAATGGTGAGCAGGGAAAAACACAGGATGGAGGCATTTGTGAGATTCATGCTTACCAAAGATGAAATCTACTTTGCTCATATTGAACCCGACTTTAACGTTCTCCCGCTTATTTTGCCGCATTTTGAAAGCCGGTATGCTGACCAAAAGTGGATAATTTATGATTTGAAGCGAAAATTCGGGTTGTTTTATAACCTGCAGGAAACCAATTATATAAGTCTGGATATTGCTACACGGGTTTTTGAAAAAAACTATCAATCCAGCATTTATAGTGTGTCCGAGATTCAATTTAAGGAATTATGGCAACAATATTTTAAAAGCACAAATATTAAATCTCGTAAAAACCTGAAATTACACAAGCAACATGTGCCAAAAAGATACTGGAAATATTTAACTGAAAAGAGTTCTTTGCATAATTAAAAAATAGTTTAAATTTGCGTCTTCAACTAATTAAACATTTTTAAGATGAAAAAATTATCCCTTATTTTATTAGCTTCAGTTTTCACATTATCTATCTACTCTTGTAGAGAGACTACTGAAGAAAAAACTGAAGATGCTTTCGAAGAAGTAGGAAACGACATCGAAACTACTACTGAAGAAACTTACGAAGAAGCAGAAACTGAAGTTCAGGAAGAAATTGACGGAACTGACGATATGAATGCTGATGACGACATGCAATAGTCTTCATTACTAATCTTTTTAGAAAGCCATCTTAATTAATTTTTTGATGGCTTTTTTTAATTTTAACCAAAATCCTGATTTATAAAATGAGCATAAGCGAAACCTGAAGGAAAACCGGAAGGATATGCGAATTTTACCTGCCTGCCGGCAGGAAGGTATGACCAATAAAAAACAAATAAATATTTATATATGAAAAAGTTATTTTTAATGCTGATGCTTGCCGGGATGGCTACATCATTTTACTCCTGTCGTGAAACCACTCAGGAAAAAACCAAGGAAGCTGTAGAAGCAATTGGTGAAGACATTGAGGAAAACACTAAAAAAGCCGGTAAAAAAATTGAAGAAGGGGCTAAGAAAGTTTCGAGAGAAGTAAAAGAGGAGATCAACAATACAGATGATGTGAATGGTGAAGAAGTAAATAATGACCTAAATTAAGTCTCTGTTATTTCCTTTTAAAACAAACAACCGCCCTGGGCGGTTGTTTGTTTTTGTAAAAGAATCCGGGTCTCTGTAATTCATGTTATTGAGGTAGATCTTCCCCGGGAAATACACCATTGATCTTTCCTATAAGCAATTCCATTTCAAAAGGTTTTGCTATAAAATCATTTGCTCCTGCTTTTTTGCATTTTGGTCCTGCATCGTGTAAGGCAGACATCATAATTACCGGGGTGTTGGCAGTAGCCTCATTTTCCCTTATCGCGGTACAAACATCGGTGCCATTCACGCCCGAGATCAACATGTCCAGAAGAACCAGATCAATATTTTTATCCAGGATTAATTGCTCGGTTTCATAAGGTTTTTCAGTCACTTCGACCTGATATCCATAAAATTCCAGTAGGGTCTTTAGCATCTCCCCAATCCCGGAATCATCATCTACTACCAATATTTTCTTGCTATTTGTCATTTCTTTATTTTACTGGGCTGTTGATAAAACAAAACAAAAATCAGAGCCCTTCCCCTTTTTGCTTTTTACAGTTATGGTTCCGTTATGTCGTTGAATTATCTCATTGGCCAGATACAGTCCAATTCCAAACCCTGAATATGTATCTTCACCTTTACCTCCAATGCGGTAAAAGCGCTTGAAAATATTCCGGTGGTTCTTTTTATCTATTCCTATCCCCTTATCCTTTACAACTACGGCTACCTGATTATTTTTATGCTTTTGAACTTTCACCACAATATCACGGCTATCTGGTGAGTACTTGATGGCATTGGTAATAAAATTTATAAGCACCTGCCCAATACGGTCCTTATCTGCCAGGACATTGCATTTATAATCCTGCTGAATCTCAATTTTATGTTGGGTATTGGTATAAATGATATCCTGCACGGTATCATTTACCAGATCATTAATGGAAAAAATTTCTTTTTTAAGTTCCAGTTTGTTTTCTTCAATGCGGGAAAGGTCCAGCATTTCAGAAATTAACCTTGTTAATCTTTTTATTTGATGGTCAATTCTTTGGAGGGAAGGTTCCAGCGGAAGGCCCTCTACAACTACATTATCCCGTTTAAGCAAACTTAGCAATAACTGCACATAGCCTTTGATAGAAGTTACAGGTGTTTTCAACTCATGGCTTACCATTTTAAGGAAATCGCCCTTTCGTTTTTCTTCTTCCTTAAGTTTCTGGATCTCGGTATTGGTCCCTATCCACATTTTGATAGTACCATCTTCATTCTTAACGGCTTCGGCTCTGCTTAAATGCCATTTGTACTTGCCATTCTTATTTATACAACGCAGTTCCATTTCAAAAGCTTCGCCTGAGTCCATTGAAGCCTGCCACCTTTCCCGGAAGTATTCCCTTTCAGCAGGATGAATAAGCTCTATCCAGCCCTTTTGCTTTAATTCCTCAAAATTGAGACCTGTATAGTCCAGCCAATCCTGATTAAAATAAATAAAATTTCCGGCAGCATCGGCATTAGTGACTTTAATGGGCATAAGATCTGCCATTTGCCGGAAGTGCATTTCACTCTCTTTCACCTGCATTTTAGATCGTACCAACTCGGTTACATCTACCGCCATATTCAGGATCCCATAAATTTCCCCATTTTCATTCCGAAGGGGTTTATAGGTGAAATTATAATATCCGGTTTGCATGCGTCCATTGATCTCCAGGTCTACTTTATCTTCTTTACCCCAGTAGGTTTTGCCCGTTAAATAAACTTCTTCCAATAAATCATGGAATGGCTGCCCTTCCAGTTCCGGTAGTGCTTCCCTAATGGTCTTCCCAATTACTTCCTCATTCTTGCCCCACAATTTGATCATAGCTTCATTGGCAAGTTCAATTTTCATTTCCTTACCCACATAGATCCCTGTAGCTACAGTAGCCTCCTGAACAATATTTCTTATACGGTGTTCACTCTCCCTTACCAGTTGTTCTTTCAGTTTTTCCTCATGAACATCCATTACCGTACCTACCATTCCTTCAAATTCTCCCTGTGCATTATATTTTGGACTTCCTCTGTCAATTACCCAACGGTAATTATCGTTTTTGTCCTTCAATCTAAAAGAAACACTATAAGCGTTTTGATCTTTAACAGCCGTGAGAAAAGCTTTTTCTGCCATTTCCATATCCTCGGGATGCGTAGCTTTTAACCAACCAAAACCTTCAGCTTCCCTGGCAGCCTGGCCGGTATACCGGTACCAGTTATCATTTAAATAAACGCTTTCACCTTTTTCGTTGGTGATCCATATGATTGCAGGCACCGTATCAATGAGGTTTTGAAGTCGTTCTTCACTATTTTCAAGCAGTTTTCTGGCTTCTACCTGCTCTGTGACATTTATGGCATGAACAAAGATGCCTTCCACTTCTCCATTGGCATTTTTGGTGGGTTGGTACACAAAGTTTAAAAAGGAATTTTTCAATTCCCCGCTCCCGGTTATAAGATTAATAGGAATTTCATTGCCTATAAAGGGTTCTCCTGTAGTATATACCTTATCAAGTAAATCGATAAAGCCCTGGCCAGCCACTTCCGGCAGTACTTCTTTTACCGTTTTTCCCACAATTTCGCGACTTCCTACCAACTGCATATAATTCTCATTGGCAACTTCAAACACATGTTGGGGACCCCTTAGAGTACAAATGTATGCAGGTGCCTGGGACAGGATATCATTAAAAATTCTCAGGAATTTCTTTTCCTTTTTTGCAAGAGGAGAGGCCGCTTTTTGCTTTTTAAAGGAAAGCAGGATCACATTATCGCCGGCCGGAGTTTCCAGCTTACTGGCATTAATACGGAATGGCCTTTTTACGGTAATTTCAGTGAAAATATTTATGTTTAAATTTTTCACCGGTTTCCCGGATTTAATAATATCTACCAACACCCGTCGCAACTCCTCTACATCAAACCGGCCATTATTAAATTCAAAAAACGAAAGATCTTTAAAATGGGTTTCATCCAAGTTGAATTCCCTGGAGAAGTTTTTATTCCATCCCAAAATTTTAAGCCCTTCATCAAGAATTACAAGGGGCTCCCTAACAATATTAACTATAGTTTGCGCAAAATTATTAACCGATCTATTGTCTGTAATTTTTTCATTTTGCTTGTCTCCTACCTCACTCATTCTATATAAAAAACCTTTATTTCCAAAATATTTTAAAATTGACTAAGATATTATAATTTTTGATTTCAAAATCTCCTTTAAGACGGATATAACTTTTAAAAAAAACCTGAAAAAAGATCTGAAAATAAGAGCTTTAAAGAAATTATTTTTGACCTAGTTAAAAAAGATCTCATTTCCTGCAACAATTCATAAAACTATTTGTCTTTTATTAAAGTCAATCAATGAAGATCATTATCATCACAATGCTTCTCATTTTCCCTATTACCATGCTTTCCCAGGAAAATGACAGCATTCCTAGAAAAAAAGTAACTATTCCCCGTATTGCCGAAGCTCCTAAGATAGACGGGATCCTGGACGAAGTTGCCTGGGAAAATGCCGGGATCGCGACGGGGTTTGTAGAACGCCAACCCAACAATGGCCGGCCAATTCCCGATAGCTTACATACCGAGGTTAAGATCATCTATGATGACCTGGGAATCTATTTTGGCGCAACAATGAACGACCCCCAACCTGAAAAGATAATGAAGGAGCTCACTGAGAGAGACCAGATTGGTGCCGATGATTTTTTCTTCATCCTCCTAAATGGATATAATGACAGGCAACAAAGCATGCAGTTTATTGTTACTGCGGCCGGGGTACAATACGATGCCAAAATGACCAATATGATGGAAGATTCTTCCTGGAACGCGGTGTGGTACAGTGCCGTTAAGATCACCGAAACGGGTTGGGTGGCCGAAATATTTATCCCTTATTCAGAATTGCGATTTCCTAAAAAAAGTGTGCAAGAGTGGGGGCTTCAAATGGAGAGGGAGTTTCGCAGGGAAGGGACCCGCTACAGCTGGAGCCCCATAGACAATTCTAAAGGTTCCTATTCCATCTATGATGGGGAGATCTATGGTATTGAAAATATCCAAACCTCCACCAGGCTATCATTTCAACCCTACATATCCACCTATCTTAATAATTATGATGGGGAAACTCATGTTAATTTTAACGGCGGAATGGACCTTAAATATGGACTCAATGACGCATTTACCCTGGACATGGTTCTTATACCCGATTTTGGCCAGACAAAATTTGATGAAACCGTACTCAACCTTTCTGCCTTTGAGGTGATGTATAATGAACAGCGGCAGTTCTTTACCGAAGGTACCGAGCTGTTTACCATTGGTAATCTGTTTTATTCCCGCCGCATAGGAGGTTACCCTTCCGGAAGGGCGGTGCTGGATGAAAATGAGGTGGTCACTTATCAACCTGCTACGGTTGATCTCATAAACGCTGTAAAAATCTCGGGCAGGACAGACAAGGGACTGGGAATTGGATTTTTCAATGCAATTACTAAAAAAACCTATGCTGAAATTGAAAACACCCAAACCGGTACTACCCGCAAAACCGTAGTTGAACCCCTTACCAATTATAACATTCTGGTACTCGACCAGCGGTTTGGAGACAATTCCTCTGTATCCCTGGTAAATACCAATACCACCCGTGCAGATGGCTACCGGGATGCCAATGCCACAGGCTTATACACCCAGTTAACCAATAAGAAAAATACCTGGAACTTACGTGCCAGTGCCGAGGGTAGCTGGGTAATGGAGGACGATACCAAATTTGGAATGGAAGGACAGGCCGGGATTGCTAAAATAAGCGGGAAACACCGGGTACAGGCAGGAGTAAATTTTAGAACAAACGAGTATGATATAAATGATCTGGGATATACCGGGCAAACCAACTATATACAGTATATGAGCTATTATGGCTACAGGCTCCTGCAGCCCAAGGGATTCTTAAATCATATGTCCCTTAATTTCAACCTGAATCACCTCCGCCGCCTTGAACCTGATCTCTACAGCAATTTCGTGTTCAACTTTAACTCCAGTTTCACAACCACCGATTTCCATAATTTTGGCGGCGGATTTGAAACTACTCCCCTTGGGACAAACGATATTTATGAACCAAGAGTTCATGGATGGCATGTTGAAATTCCTACCTATTATAATTCATGGCTTTGGTTTGATACAGATTACCGGAAGAAGCTGAACGTGAATATGGTGGCCGACTGGTATAAATTTGACGAAAAAGGTCGTGGTACCCTCAATATTAATTTCAGGCCAAATTACAGGGTGTCAGATAAGTTTAAACTCTCTTATCAAACCAGCCTGAACCTGTCTGACAAAGAAATTGGATTCGTGAATCGCTTGGAAAACGGAATTATAATGGGGAAGCGTGACAGAAATACCATAATAAATTCCCTGGGAGGGAATTACATTTTCAATAACAAGATCGCCCTGAATCTTGCCTTCAGGCACTATTATTCGGAAGTTGAATATGAAAGCTTTTACAAGCTGGTGGAAGACGGGACGGTAATTCCTGAACCCAATCACCCAAATAATTATGACACCACCTATAACAGCTGGAATATAGACCTAAGGTTTTCGTGGTGGTTTGCCCCGGGAAGCCAGATAAGCATTCTATACCGCAATGCGGTGGACAGCTATTTGCAGGATGCACGACAACCCCTGAGGCAAAATTTTAATTACCTCTTTGACCAGCCCCAGGTAAACAACCTTTCCCTTCGCGTGAGCTATTTTCTGGATTATAACAGGTTAAAAACCTGGTTCCAATCCAACGATGCCGCTGGCCCCTTGCAGCGAAATACTATGGGAAGGATTAATTAACCCTATGGGATAAAATAGAAAAGGGATCGCGCAGAGCGATCCCTTTAACCTTTCCGGATAATTTCTTTTACAGGTCAACCCTAAGACCTGTATCTATTCTTGCAATAAGATCGTTCCAGTGATACCTGGTTAAAACATCATTGGAATTATTCCTGCGCTGGTTGATATCGCGTTTCAGGCGCTCCATTTCCCCTCGCATAAGGGCAATAATATCAGATTTCAGGATAGCATCGCTATCTATGGCCTTTAATTTCTGAACATACCCTGAAGCCGCATCTACAAAAGAGCGTTGTAAATTCCTCCGGTAAGCATCGGCTTTGGCCCCTGCATACAACTCGCTGAAAATACCTTTCCGCAGGTCGTCCATCATCTCCACCACACTATATGCATTCTTACCTGATACCTCTTCGTTGCTTACCATTCGCTTTAACCTCTTTTCATCCAGCAGGGAATTCAGGGAGCGGGTTTGCAATGCCTGTATTCTTTCTATTGCACCTGTTGCTTCAATACGGGTAAGCAGGTCCTGGTTCAATAACCACTCAGGTGTTGTAAAAGCATGTGTGTTCAAGAAGTTTACCGCCTGTTTTTGTTTTGCCTTAGGCACGGGGTCATAAACCGCCCCTTCCTGATTGGCAGTTTTATAGGTTTCATAAACCCCGCCCACATTGGTGATCACGTGGGTAATATAACCTCTCCATAAATTGGTAAGTTCTCCATAGACTTCCCCCAGTTCATCATAGTTATATCCATCTTTTGAGGTCCAGGAAACCAGATTTGGAACCACCTTCTTAAGGTTTGCAAGACCATATTCACTGGCTTTCACCTGGTCATCTCCCAGGCTTTCACGCTGCGACTGCGGGTCTACCCCATCATAACCTCCCCCGAATTCATAAATGGGATCGCCGGCTTTTTCAAGTACCCAGGAATCAAGGGTTGCTTTTTCGGCCTGAGGACTTTTCGCTTCCGGCAGGTAACGATACCCCCAGTTTATGGAATAAAGGTCATAAGGTCCCATCATCCTGATATAACGCACGTTCTTATCTTCGGGCTGTGCCACATAATTCACACGGGCATAATCCATTATTGACGGGGTTAAGCCGTATTTTTGAGTAAATTCGGCCGATCGTAATGAATCTGTAGGATACGCGGCACTTGCTTTCATATTATGAGGCAGCCCAAGCGCGTGGCCTATTTCATGGGCAATTACCATTCGCATCATTTCGCCAATTTCAGCTTCCGGGGTGTTTAAGGTTCGGGCAGAAGGATTCTGGGCCCCGGCCTCTATCATATAGCGGTTGCGGTATGAACGCAAATGATTGTGATACCAGATGATGCTGCTGCCTATGATCTCACCCGTGCGTGGATCTGTAACCGAAGGGCCTACGGCGTTTCGGGTAGTACTGGCAACATACCTTACCATGGAATACCTAACATCTTCCGGACTAAAATCGGGGTCCTCCTCTTTGGTTGGCGGGTCTTTTGCAATGATGGCATTTTTAAATCCTGCTGCTTCAAAAGCCACATTCCAGTCTTCAATTCCCTGCTTAAAATAAGGCCTCCATTTTTCGGGGGTGGCGGGATCAAGATAATACACAATAGGCTTCACCGGTTCTACGAGTTCGCCGCGACGGTAAGCTTCAACATCCTTTGGCTCCAGTTTCCACCTGCGTATGATCCTGTAATCATCGGCCTTTAGTTCTTCTGAATCATAATTGTATTTTTTTATACTGAACCAACCTACCCGGTCATCGGCAAGCCTTGGCTGCATCTTATCATCGGGCAGTAACACCATAGACTGGTTCATTAAAAGTGAAATGGTACCGGCCTGACCTCTTTCGGGTGGTTCTTCAGCTTCATAGGTCATAAGGTGTTTCACCTCTATATTCTTCGGAAATGAGTGAGCAGATTCAATATAGGATCGGCTTTGATCCAATTTTTTAACCTTATACTGCTTTTTTAGTGAAGAGGAGATCCCGTTGATGGCTTCAATATCATTTTCAAAAAGGCTGTTTACCTCAACCAATACAGCATTGGTATCGGGGTTGATGGCAACCACTTTCGTGCTGTAAAGAATAGGGAAAAAGTTATTTGCAATTACAGATTGATAAATAGGAGAACCCTCTTCGCTCTGGTTTTCAAAGCTTATTACCCTTACATCAACATTATTGCCCCTTCTGCTCCAGCGCACAACCTGCTCATTTACCTTGGAGCCCGCATTTACATAGCCACCCCCAAAACCCGAGGGCACCCTGGCAATACGGCTCACCAGCAGCAGGTCTTTCTCAAAAAGATCTGTGGGAATTTCAAAATAGAGCTTATCTCCAACGAAGTGTGTGGTAAATAAACCTTCATCGCTTTTCGCCTGGGGTGTTATTACATCCTTATAGGCTTTGAGATCGTCATTACTTTTTTTTGGGGTAGCAGGAGGTGTTGTTTGTGTTCCTGCAACTTTGCCCTGGGTTTGACAACTTAAACTTAGTACCGCTACCAATCCAATAACCGATAATCTTTTAATCATAACTTTCCTGGTTTTAAGGTTTCCAAGATAAGAAAAGGATTAAAAAATCAGGCGGGAAAAGCAGACCTACCCTGAAAATTTAATTTTAAGATTATCTCGCCAGATAACCCCCGTCAACCGGATAATATGCCCCGGTTGCAAAAGAAGATCTCTCACTGGCGAGCCAAAGGAAAAGCTGTGCTACCTCTCCGGCTTCACCAAGACGGCCAATGGGGTGCATTGCCACGATCTGGTCGAGTTGCTCCTTCTCCAGGGCCTCAATTAGCGGGGTTTTTATAAAGCCCGGGCCTACAGAATTTACCCTTATTCCCTGTGAGGAATATTCAAGGGCCGCGCTTTTGGTAAGTCCCACCACCCCGTGTTTTGCTGCTACATAGGCAGAACTTTTGGCAAACCCCGCGCTTCCTAAAATGGACGCAACATTGATAATAGAACCGCTCACATTTTTAAGCATTGCCGGGATCTGATATCTCATTCCGTAGAAAACACCGGAAAGGTTGATGGCTATAACCTTGTTCCATTCCTCAATTTCATATTCGCCTACCGGGGCCATTGCCCCTCCAATCCCCGCATTGTTCACTGCTATATCGAGTCGGCCGAATTTTCCCACCGCCATTTCCACACTTTTTTGGGAATCAACGGGTTTAGAGGTATCGGCTTTTATGAAAACACCTTTACCATTGTTTTTCTTTATTTCCTCCAATACCCTTTTTCCCTCTTCCTCATTTATATCGCTTAGGACCACTTTTGCTCCTTCTTTAGCAAACAATAATGCTGTACTCTCTCCAATACCCGATCCTGCGCCCGTTATAAGCGCCACTTTACCTTCTAATTCCATAATAACTGGTGTTTTAATTAAATTCCTGAAACCTCATTTTCTTAAAATTAGGGATTGCCTGTTTAACCTGCAATGAATTCTTTTTTATTTAACTTACCTGCAAATTATAAACCCTCAATGAAAACCATTTTTCAAATGTTGTTTCTACTTTTCCTCAACCTGCTCAACGCACAGGAAAGCAGTTTACCCCCCAATTTTGTTTATGTGGAGGATCTGATCCCAGATATTGTTCTGGAAATGCGGTATACCGGGGAAAACAACTTTCTTGGGGTGGCTGTTGAAGGGTATAAAAGTCCTGTAGCAATACTTTCCAGGCCTGCCGCACTGGCCCTTGTGAAAGTTCAGCAGGAACTGAAAGAGAAGGGTTATTGTTTGAAGATCTTTGATGCCTACAGGCCGCAAAGGGCTGTAGACCATTTTATTTCCTGGGCCCGCAACCCGGCAGATACTTTAAAAAAAACCGAATTTTATCCTGAAGTAGACAAAAAAGACCTTTTTTCGCTGGGTTATATCTCAACAAGATCAGGGCATTCCCGTGGCAGCACTTTAGATCTGACTATGGTAGATTACGCTACGGGGGAAGAAGTTGATATGGGAGGCAGTTATGATCTTTTTGGAGAAGTCTCCCATCACGCATTTTCACAAATTACCCCCGAACAAAAAAATAACAGAACCCTGCTTAAGAAGGTGATGATGAAATACGGCTTTCAACCCTATTCCCAGGAATGGTGGCATTACACCTACCAACCGGAACCTTTTCCTAATACCTATTTTGATTTTTTGGTGGAATAGCTACTGAACCCTGAGTATTTCTTTCAGTGATACAGCGGTGCCATCTTCAGTAAACCCCTCTATACTTATTTCATACTCCCCTGGAACATCTGAAGTGTAAAATTCTACATTAGTGGCCCTATTTGTTATTGAAAAATTTGGGTTCCAAAGCAATTGCAACCTATAATCCGGTATACGGTTTTGTGAAGAATCCAAATCCTGGTAGGAAGGATTGAAAAACATTTTATCTTGTTGGGGCCTTACCATTTCTATCTCACTTATAAAATCTTTCTTCATTACATCAAAGAAATCTCCTCCAATGGTTTCAAAAGAAATTATCCCCTTGTAAACCTGAGGGCCCAGAAAATATTTTTCCCGCAGAACATGAATTTTTTTAATTTTCCTGGCATCGTAAGCAATAATTTCTGAATGATCCTGCAATAGAACTCCATCTACCAATACGAGAGGCCCATAATTTCCGCCTTCGGGTTCAATAAAACCTCCCACTATGTCCAATTGCTGGTTACCTCCCATTCTACGTATACTCACTAATTTCACAATCTCTATTAAGACTTCGTTTAAACTTTTAAATCTTGTAAATTCATCCAGATCATACACCTCTGGCAGGACCCCATAAAAAGGATAGGGTTTGCCGTTCCACAACAGAGAATCCTGCTTCATCTCAAGATAGCTGTTCTCTATTTGACTGTAAATGCTGCGCTCCATAATCTTATCTTCAAATGACATTGGAAGATGTAAGGACTCAAATAGGAGCGAGGAATAATTTATTGAAGGATCAGGATCCAGAACAATTGTAAACTTACCCCTATCTTCTCCCAGCACTTGTAGAAAAGTACGCGGCCCAAAATCATTATTTTCCAAATTTAAAGTGAACCTGCCTCTGGCATCAGTTTTCACAAGCCTTAAAAAGAAGGAATCCCCTGGAATTGAAAGGGCTACAATCTTATTGGCCAATCCCAAATTTCCATCAAAATCAGGATTCTTTAGAATCCTTCCAGAGATAAGTTGGCCTCTTAATTCCGGAAGGTAAACAGGGGAAACTCCAGAGCCTTTTGTATTGACCGTAGGGAAATTTTGAGCAGTATACCGGGGCAGTACTTCAAGATCTTCAAGCTTTCTAATGGAGATGGAAAATGCCCCTGCCGAAGCCAGATCCCTTCCCTTTTGATTAATCAAAAAATTCACCTTACTCCTTTTTTTATAAAGGCGGGTCCTCAATTGTATTTCTAAATTGGCCGCTGCTGCCTGGCTTTTTTGAGCAGTAGGTGTGGGGCCATAATTATCTGAGCCAATTTCTACTGCTGAAGGGCCTGAAGAGAAAATATTTTGTTGCTCATTTTGAAAGGGATTTACAATACTTAGATCCCCTTCAAAGAAGGTTTCTTCAGCACCGCCTATCATAGTTCGGGTATAAGCAATCACCTTGTAATTACCGGATAAAATGGAAGTAGGAACAAAAAAATCTCCCTGGCCATGGCCATTGTGCAGGGCAATTTTATGCTTAAAAACTATATTTTTAGCAGCATCAACCAGTTCCAGATATCCTACTTTACTTAAGGTACTAAGTTGTTTTGTACGGGAATTTCTGCAATAGAACTTGTAATACAAAGTTTCCCCCGGCATTAAAAAGCTGCTGTTGTAATGCACAAAAACTTCTTCAGGATCAATGCGCACTCCGTTGATCTCCTTAGAATTTTGCCCAATTACCCCTGGAATAGATCCAAGAAAAGCTAAAGTAAGTATGATTATTTTCCTCATCATATTCTCAATTAATCTTCCCAAAATTCGGGAACTACATTGGTCCCCAGCAGTGTGCAATCTACACAAGGTGCACTTACAAAAATGAACTCACCACTTGGCGGATCATAACTGTATAATCTATATTGCTCGCTTTGTGCAAAAAATTGTATTTCCAATAGCTGTGTGGGATATTCCAGGGGGCAGGAATCTGTAAAATGCGGTTTTGGTTGTTCAAACGGGTCATAGAAATCTACATAATTAAAATAGACCCGCCGCTCTGTTACTGAGGCTACGCTAAAGAAGCCTAGTACGTATTCTG
This sequence comes from Gillisia sp., assembly GCA_039989915.1. Lineage (GTDB taxonomy): Bacteria > Bacteroidota > Bacteroidia > Flavobacteriales > Flavobacteriaceae > Gillisia. Next base: position 232,508 of record JBDXGW010000001.1, on the reverse strand, counting down.
AGGGATTGTCAAGGGAAACCATATTACCTGCAAGTAACCCTGGCTGAATCTGGGAGAACAAACTCTCAGATTCTGAAAGTTCTTTTAAGCTTTGGTAATAGGAAAATGCTTCCCTGGAAATTCCATATTGTTTTACGAGGATGCTGTAGCGGTTTGCAAAAATAGGATTGTCCTGCCTTATGAACCTTAGAAAACTTCCTACAACCCTATCCTGGTTCATGGAAGTAGAATTACTCAATAGAATTTCATTGGACTCTGCGCTGTTATAGCAGGTGTTGTCCTGAATGGTCTTTTCCACTACTACAACCTCAGGACTATTATTGTTATTTGTAATCAGCACTGCCTCCCTATACCTGAAATAGCGGGATAGAATTTTGTAAGTTTCAATATATTCATACCTGTAATAACCCGTGTTTTCCTGAGACCCGGTACTGTTAACGCGAATGTCAACTCCCTGCACCCCTTCCTGATTTTGGGTGAGTACACCATAGACACTTTCAATACTGGTAGTACCTTTAAATCCTGAAGCATCTGAGGTGTAATTTTTACCGTCACTTGTTGTGATCTCCAAAGTATACAACCTGCCCTCAACTGCATTAAAGGTATTTAACGACACATATCTCCCGGGAGTAGTTTCATTGAAAAAAAATTGATTCCCCGTATTATCCAGTATGCTTACCCTGGCACCCTGTTCAGGAAAAGCTCCGGTAAAATCCAGTGGAAAAGAGCGGCTAAGAAGAACTTCCTGGAGTTTCTCTTCATTGGTTATGGTAGCTTCAACTACCAGTGCATTTTCAAAACCTTCATTTTCAAATTCAATGGGCTCCACACAGCCCTGCAAAAACAGAAAACAAAGGAGAAGGTATAGGTATGGAGTATTTTTTGAACCCATAGGATTAAAATCTGAAATTATATGTAATGGTGGGAATGGGTATAGAGAAAATTGAGCTTTGGTATGCCTTCACCTCGCCATTTTCGGTAACAAAGAATACCGAGTAGGGATTGTTTCTTCCCAACACATTATAAACTGAAACATTCCAAAAACTATGGGCAAATTTTTTGATCCGGTGGTTCCCTTCCACATTAAAACTCACGTCCAGCCTGTAATAATCCGGAATTCTAAACTTATTACGATCACTGTAAAAAACATAATCTGCCCCATTAAATGTGTATTTTCCAATGGGGAAAGTCACGGGCCTCCCTGTTTGATACACAAAATTGGCCGACAAACTAAATCTTTGGGTCAACTTATAATTTCCCACAAAACTAAAATCGTGTGGCTTGTCAAAATTGGCAGGGAAAAATTCCCCGTTGTTTACCCGCTCTTCTCTAAATTCACTATCCAGTTTCAAAAAAGATCTGGAATAGCTGTACCCTATCCAACCGTTTAAATTTCCCAGGGATTTTCTAATTAAGAATTCTACCCCATAGGCCTCGCCTTCTCCCTGAAGGACTTCGGTTTCAATATTTTCATTTAAAAAGAGCTGGGCACCTACTTTAAAATCCAGGATGTCTTTTGATTCTCTATAATAACCTTCAACACTGGTCTCGTACATATCATTGCCAAAGTTTTTATATAATCCAAGGGTATACTGGGAGGCACTTTGGGGTTTGATATTGTTGTCACTCAATTTATAAGTATCTGTAGGAGAAACGGTAGTGTTGTTAGACAGCGTGTGAATGTACTGGTAGGTAGTATTATAACTGCCTTTTAAAGAAAGCTCCGGAGCAAGAAAATACCTGGCAGAAAATCGCATCTCGGGCCCCGCGTAGGTGTGCATTACCTCATTAGATCCAAATTCCTCCACCTCTATTATCGTAAATTCACTTCTTGGAATTCCCTGTTCATAAGTGTTTTGTATTCCCGGCCCCAGGGAATTGTAAAGGGAGAACCGCAACCCTGCAGTAATAAGCAGGCGTTCATTGATCTTAAAATTATCTGCCACGTACAGTGAGGACTCCAGGCCTTTTTCACTCGAAATGTTTAAGGGCTCTACCAATGACTCCTCTCCAAGGGGTTCAATTCTTCCCGGTTTTACAACATAAAGTTTACTGGACACCCCATAATTAAAGTTGTGTTTATCACTGTATAAGTAATTAAGGTTGTATTTAATTTCTGTCTCGCTTATGCGGTAACCAGATTTGAAATCGTTTGCATTTCCCCCCTGGTAATCTATATTGAAATTGTAATTGCTGTTGCTTACGATCAAACTTCCCCTGTTTTTGGAATTGAACCTGTGGTTGTACCGCAAAGATCCCAACCTGTTGTCATAACTAAACAGGGAATCTGAGGTGATACTAAAAACATCTTTGCTAAAATAGCCGGTAACCTCAACATCATGGTTTTCGTTTATTACATGGTGATATTTAGCTATGATATCATAAAAGGAGGCTCTTGTATTTTTGAGGGAGGGCTCATCCAGGTTTTGAAGGATCCAGTCCGAATAAGTACTTCTTCCTCCCAGTAACAGGGCCGATTTTTCCTTTACCACAGGAATTTCAAGGGCAAGGCTGCTGGTCACAGGACCAATGGATGCTTCCCCCGCAAATTTTTGTGTATTTGCTTTCCTGGTTTTGATATCAAAAACCGAAGACAGCCTGCCTCCATACTCCGCAGGAATGCTTCCTTTATAAATGTTCACTTCTCCAGAGGTGAAGGGATTTAAAGCTGAAAATATCCCAAAGAAATGCGCCGGGTTATATAAAACAGCATCATCCAGGAGAATTAAATTTTGATCTGCCCTGCCTCCTCTCACATTAAACCCTGCTGCACCTTCTCCTGCGGTACTTATCCCGGGTAAGGTGGTAGCCACTTTTAGAATGTCCCGTTCACCCAGGACCAGGGGAATTGTTTTGATCTCCTTTACATTTATTTGCTCCAGACCTGTGATGGCTTGTCTAACATTTTGATTGGATTTTGCGGCAAGGAGAATTTCTCCCAATTGCTCAAAATTTTCTTCCAGTTGCATATCCAATTCCCCATTGTTGTAAATAACCAGTCTTACCTTTATAGGCCTGGTATCCAGAGAGCTGGTTTCCAAAAGGTGAGAACCTACAGGAACAAGAAGTTCATAGTACCCCTGCTCGTTGGTTACAGTTCCAATATTCCTATCCCTGATCATTACCGTTAAACTGGGAAGCGGACGGTTGGACTCCGCTTCTACTGCATACCCACTAAGTAAAAAGTTTCGGGTTTTATTGGTTTTATCCTCCTTTCCAATATAAACGGTTTTTATATTGCTTTGCCCTTGCGCTGCAGCTATAAATACAGGCTGAGCCTCACTGCTTTCCACAGTACTTTCTGCAGGATTTTTAAAGACATCCCGGGGAAATTGATCATAAATTACATTGTTCCTGGTAAGAATAATTTTATTGCCTTCCATACGATAGAAGTTCAAAAGGGTTTCTTTAAAGATCTCCTCCAAAATTACTTCCAGAGAGGTGTTTTCAAAGGCACCTGTAAAACGATAGTCTGCTAACCAATCTTCAATAAAATAAAATTTAAGTCTGCTTTTGTCTTCAAGTTGTTCAATAACCTCTTCAAGGGGGACATCCTGAAAATTTACAGAAATTTTAGGTAGGGCTTCCTGTGAAAAAGAAAGAAAAGAAAACAGTAGCAGGATTATAAAAATTGTAAACCTCATTTTCTTTACAGGAATTCTTCATTTGTAAGACTTTCGGTAATTTCTGTAAAAAGGTTGACCATAAAGGTATCTCGTTGGTTTTTATATAAATTGTTGTTGTTCTTAAAAAATTCAGTAATTAACTCTTTAAATTCCGGGAACAGGGAGGCAAGCTCTCTCCTGGAGTTAAATTCAAAATAATCGTTTTTATAAGCATATCCATACCTGATGCGCCGGGGGAGAAATTCGTAATATTTTATGGGTTGGTCTGTTTTCTCAGATAATTTAAGGGAGTGTTTTTTAAGAAGAATGAATTGTGCATTTTCCAATAAAACTTCATTAATTCCATTAAAGATGGACCCTGCGTCGTTGATATTTATAAACCTGAATTGATCAAATTCAAAGCGTTTTAGATTTTCCTTTCTAAGCTGAAGGATGTTGATACCTAAATTACTCTCTACCTGGGCTATAAGAATATCTTCATACACGTTATATTTTATTTGCACCCCATGAAACCATTCCTCATCATAAAGTACTGAGCCGGTGATGGGTGCTCCACTTAGAAAAAAGGAATTTTTTTCATTGACAGTTCTATGTCTTTCAATATATTCTACCCCATTTAAAAGGCGTGTATTCTCAATACCCAGCTCTTTATCAAACCATGAATAGAGATTTTTTTCTTCCTGTATTGCCTGAGCCAGAGCGACCTCTGAAGTGTGAGAAAAAAGAAAGAATAGGAATAGAAAACCACAGTTACGCATATAGCACATTTAAAGGAACGCAATTTTATTAACCAATTATTCCTATTTTTGGCTAAATGTAAAACTTTTATTTAATATTTTTTTAACATTATTATGGGAAATAGAAAAATAATCATAATTGCACAAAAAATATCTAATGGGAAGTGAAGGCACTGGTCGGTCTTAAACTGCATTTTCTGCGACCGCATAAAAGAAAACAAGGAAAAGCAGCAAAATTTCAGGAGCTCCTATCCTGTTTTAAGATCTTCTTTCCATTTTCAACTTCATAACAGGCCTTCATTAGTAATTTAAAATCTCCCCCCTGCAGTGCTTCTACAAGGGCCTCCATTTCGGGCACGTACCTGCGGGCAAAATTCCGGTCATTTTCAACAATATCGCGAGTGTTATCAATAACATCTGCCAGTTTTACAGTTTTCGCTTCCCTGCTTATTTTTAACTGCCTTTCTACCTCTTTTTCCTTTCTTTTACTTCGGTTAAGATGCCTGTAATTCTCCTTTACAAATTCATCTGTCAACTCCCCAACAAGGGCCGCGACCTTCCGTCCAAATCTCTCTTCTATCTCCTCCAGAGTTACCCCGGTATCTTCCACTACATCGTGCAAATAGGCTGCACACAGCATTTCCTGAGTATGGGGTGCCGTCTTTACAAGGGCTGCGACCCTTATGGGATGTTCTATATAGGCCTCATTCTTGTATTTTCTGAATTGATCCTTATGAGCTTCCCTGGCAAATTCTTTTGCTTCCTCTTCCATTTCCATTCTATCTAAATTAAATAATGCTTTAAAAGTAAAATTGATTTTAATAAAAGAAAATGTTTTAATTTAAATTCCTTTTTCAGGTTAAAGTATTTTTAAACCGGAGTTAAATTAACAGTAACGGCTCTGAGGTTTCCTATAAGATGTCCTATATCCCGTGGTTGGCAGATACTCCTAAAATGGTATTAAAGGATTGAGTTCCAAGACCCCCAATTAACCTGCAATATATAATGGAAAAGGACCTTGCTTTTCTTGAGGAGGTGAGACCTTCAGAAGAATAAAAATCCCAACTACCTACCTTCAATTCAATTCTTTAAAACCCAAGGAACCTGGTAATAATCAAAAATCCTAACCCAGATCGTTTACAAATTCAGGAATAGATTTAAAGATCTTAATATGTGAAGGTTGAGGGGCAGGATCCATTGATTGCACGCGGGCACCAAATAAATTTAATTCCCGGGTCCTGTCCCCGCAAAGTTCCCGTTCAAAATCGGCGATAAATTCTGAAACTTCCCTGGGTGCCACCGTGAGGTAACTTATAAACCTGGGGTTGGGATGGATCTCGAGGAGATATTTCATGTTATTTAAAGGAAGGCTGGGACCAAGAAATATGGTTTTTCTTCCGTGGAAATTAAGCTCATAATTAAGGAACAGCAGCCCTATGTCATGGATCTCATTTTCCGGCAGAAACAGGACAAAAAGTTCGTCTTCTTTAAATTCGTTCTCATTTTCAAGCAGGGCGATATTTTCATATAACTTCTGCTTGATCAATGCTGCTAGAAAATGTTCATGAACGGGGTTAATGGTACCGGTTTGCCAGAGAAGGCCAATTTCATCCAATAAGGGCATAAAAATTTGATGAAAAATTGACCTGAAATCCTTTTTCGCCTCCAAACTTTTAAAGGTTTTATGAAATAAAGATTCATCAAAATTGATCATTGCAAGCTTAAATGAATTCAATGCCCTGTGTTGCACACTATCTCTGGCCATCACGCTTTTCACAAGGTCTGTAATTTCAACATCAGATAATTTTGATATCCGGGAGATCTTATACCCCTGCCCGTTTAAAAATGTTACGTTTAGGATCTTCTGTAAATCATTGACATCATAGGTCCTTATATTGGTACCCGTTCTTGCAGGGTTCAGGATCCCGTGTCTTTTTTCCCAAATTCTTATGGTATGAGCTTTTACCCCCGTTAAATACTCAAGGTCTTTAATGCTGAAATGTTGCCTGATAAATTCCATTATGCCGGGGATAAACAAATCTAAATGAAGTGATAAAGTTAGTATTTATTAAAAGGAAATTTTAAAAAAAATTCCGTAATCTTTAAATAAAGACTCTGTTTTTCATCTATTAATTAATTTTTGAAAATTTTCTCTTATAACTATATTTTGAAATTTTGAACAATTATACTTCCATTATAAAGGCTTACACAACAATATTTTAGATAAGATTAAACCATTAATTGTTATCTTGGTCTTATTCAATATCATTATTCTCCTAAAACAAATAAATATGCTTAAGAAATTTGGTTTAAGTATGGTGCTTATGGCCGGAATGCTCAGTTTAGCAGAGGCGCAAACAGTACTCGTAGAAAAGGTCACCAAAAAAGGTGATGAACTTGTAATTCCCTATGAAAAGTATAAACTTTCAAATGGTCTTACCTTAATAGTGCACGAAGATCATTCAGATCCGGTTGTACATGTAGATGTAACCTACCACGTGGGATCTGCACGCGAAGAGATTGGAAAATCGGGTTTTGCGCATTTCTTTGAACATATGATGTTCCAGGGATCAGACAATGTTGCAGATGAAGAGCATTTTAAGATCATTTCTGAAGCCGGAGGAACGCTTAACGGAACAACCAACCGTGACCGTACCAATTATTTTGAAACCCTGCCCAACAATCAGCTGGCAACAGCACTTTGGCTGGAGGCAGACAGAATGGGATTTCTTTTGGATGCCGTTACCCAACAAAAGTTTGAAGTACAGCGCGAAACCGTAAAGAACGAACGCGGGCAAAATTATGACAACCGCCCTTACGGACTTGCGCGTGAAATGACCGCCAAAAATTTATACGAATACGGTCACCCCTATTCCTGGTTGACCATTGGTTACCTTGAGGACCTGGACCGCGTAAATGTAGAAGATCTTAAGAATTTCTTCCTTCGCTGGTACGGCCCAAACAATGCCGTGCTTACCGTAGGTGGAGATGTTAACCCTGCTGAAGTGGTAAAACTTGCCGAACAATATTTTGGTTCTATTCCTGCAGGCCCTGCAGTAGAGAACATGAAACCCTCGCTACCTGTCCTGGATAAGGATCGTTATGTTTCTTATGAAGATAACATACGTACCGCAATGCTTAATATGACCTTTCCGGTAGTAGAATCCGGTCATAAGGATGAACATGCGCTTAATGTGCTGGCCTCTGTAATTGGGCAGGGAAAGAGTTCTATTCTATATAAGAATTTTATAAAGGACCAGAAAGCCCTTTCTGCCAATGCCTTTAATTCCGGTTCTGAACTTGCAGGGGAATTTACCATTTCCATTATGGCTTACCCAAATATGGGCCTTGAAGAAAGCGAAACTTTACTAAGAAAATCATTGGCCGAATTTGAAACCCGCGGGGTGACAGATCAGGACCTTAAACAATACAAAGCCACTGCCGAGTCCCGGCTTATTAACCGCCTTGCAAGCGTAAGCGGGAAAGTATCACAACTTGCCTACAACGAGACCTTCACCGGCAACCCAAATAATATTCAGGAAGAACTTAGACGCATTCAGGCAGTAACCAAAGATGATGTGAATAGGGTTTACAACCAGTATATCAAGGGTAAGAACAGTGTGATCCTGAGCGTAGTCCCAAAGGGAAAACCTGAATTGGTTGCAAAAGCCGATAATTATACCATTTCTACGGAAGGTTTTGTCGCTGCTGAAGATCAATACAGCGGACTCACATATAACAAAGCGGTAGACAATTTTGACCGAAGCAAACGCCCAACAGCCGGGAAAAACCCTGTTGTAATGGTACCTGAATTATGGACCGCCAATTTTAAGAACGGATTAAAAGTAATAGGGACTGAAAGTGATGAGATCCCAACGGTAACCTTACAGTTGACCATGCAGGGAGGCCACAGGTTATCTATGGACACTCCTGAAAAAGCAGGGATAAGCTCCCTTACCGCTTCCATGTGGAATGAGGATACCGAAAATTATACTGCCGAAGAGTTTTCAAATGAACTGGAAATGCTGGGAAGTTCCATCAGGGTTTTTGGTGGTTCAGATGCAATTGAGATCTACGTACAGTCCTTAAAGAAGAATCTTGAACCAACATTGAAATTGCTGGAAGAAAGAATGTTCAGGCCTAAATTCAATGAAGATGATTTTGACCGTCTTAAAAAACAACAGCTGGAAGGAATCGCCAACAGCGCAACTCAACCTACGGTTATAGCAAATCAGGTTTACAGCAAGTTGTTGTATGGTGAAGGTCATTTCCTTTCCCTGCCATCTTCAGGAACTACTGAAACTGTTGAAAGCCTGACCATAGATGATGTAAAACAGTTTTATAAAAACAGTTTCTCCCCTTCCCTGGCACATTTGGTAGTAGTGGGAGATATCAGCGAGAATGAGATCACCTCAAAACTTGGATTTTTGGAAAAATGGCAAAAGAAGGACATAAAGTTAGCCCCCGATGCCGCTACCCCAAAAATTGACAAGACCCGTATTTATTTTGTAGACAAGCCCGATGCGGCCCAGTCTGAGATCCGCATTGGATACGTAGCAATGCCGTATGATGCTCTTGGAGATTATTATAAGTCCGGACTTATGAATTACACCCTTGGTGGTGCGTTCAACAGCAGGATCAACCTTAACCTGCGCGAGGACAAAGGATATACCTACGGGGCACGTTCAGGGTACAGAGGCAGCAAATATGGTGGAACCTTTACGGCTTCTGCCGGAGTAAGAGCCGATGCCACTGCCGAGTCTGTTACAGAATTCATGAATGAACTTACAAGCTACCGCGATAAAGGTTTACGCGAAGATGAGGTAGCCTTTATGAAAAGCTCCATTGGACAATCTGATGCCCGACAGTACGAGACTCCAAATCAAAAAGCCGGTTTCCTTGGACGCTTGCTGGAATACGATCTAAAAAGTGACTATGTGCAAAAACAAACCGAAATCCTTAATAAGATCACCGCTAAGGAACTTAGCGAACTGGCAAGGAAAAACCTCCCGGTAGAAAACATGCACATTGTAGTGGTTGGAGATAAAAAGACCGTGCTTCCTAAACTTAAGGAATTAAAGTATGAAGTGGTAGAACTTGATATGGACGGAAACCCGGTAGACAACACTGCAGGAAATTAATTTTTAAATTTTTATGTAAGCCAAAGCCCCTGAAATCAGGGGCTTTTTTTATTTAATTGGCTTTAAGAATAAATCTGCTTTTTATATGGTGGGCTCAACCCATCGTTCTTATATTACACCCCTTAGAGGGTATTTTAAACCCACATAATTAAAGCCCTAAAAGGGCGCAATTAACAAACATCCCGTGAAACGTGATGTAAAACAGCATAGCTCTTACCCTCCAGCCCTGACGGGGCGACATTAATAAGGTATGTTTTTCCGGGGGTATTATATATTCCACCCCTTCGGGGCTAATTGGACTAGTACGCTCTTTATACGATGGGTTGAACCCATCGTTCCAATATGACACCCCTTCAGGGCTAACCTTTTATCAACTTTAAGCCACGTCAAATAAGAAGACATTCAATAATTAAAATAAAAAGGAATTAGAGAAATCCCTAATAATAACGTTGTTCAATTTTGGTGATGATATTTCCTGAATCAAAGTGAACAAGTATGAATTTATAATCCCCTGGCGCTACATTAATCGATAAACCATCCCGCCCTCTGTTATTATAAGAAGCAGGAAAAGCACGCTGCAGGGTTAAGATATTATTTCCGGTTTTAACCACTGTATTGTTAAGTTTTAATGAATGCTCAGGACCGGTCAAACAAAAGCTTTCCATCGTACCATTCTTTAAATAAAGAACAGCTCCGGGATAATTTAACTTCTCAACATCCTCCTCATCCATCTCCCAATATTCGGTTGTAACAGAAGCAGGATCTCCCATCGCACTTATTATTTCAGATTTAGAAGTTTGATAAGTGAGGATGTTGTTAACAAGAAGTTTATCTGAGTCCACCATATCGAGAGCCTGTGTATTAGCTGAAAGGATGATAATGAAAAAAGATATTAAAAATAAAATTGTTTTCATAGCTGAGGAATTTTTAAAAATGATACTAAAAATTCTGCATTGAATGGTTAGGGGCATAAAGCTTTAAAAGCAGCAGAAAGTAACGTTGATGCAATATATAGAAATTTATACTCCAAAAAACCTCCGTTTTTTTTAGTACTATCAGATACTTATATAGGATAATGTGGGGAAATTCAAATCCATTCATAACAAAAAACCCTGTTAATCAAGCGATTAACAGGGTTTAAAGTACTCGGAGCGGGACTTGAACCCGCACGACCGTTGCTGATCATTGGATTTTAAGTCCAACGTGTCTACCAATTCCACCATCCGAGCAAGGATCTTAAGTGGAGCGAAAAACGGGATTCGAACCCGCGACCTCCACCTTGGCAAGGTGGCGCTCTACCAACTGAGCTATTTTCGCGATTTTTAATGAACTTTTTGCACCAAAGGCACAAGCGCAGGTATTAATTGCGGTTGCAAATTTAATACAATTCTTATAATACCAAAGGTTTTTTCTGAAAATTTGAACCCTTCAATCAAGCATTTTCAGTGAGAAATTTCAGCTCTTTCATAACTGGCTGTTTTTCAGCTTAACCGGATATTTTTCAATATTTCTGCTCCTCAAATACTGCTATAATAAACCTCGGCTGCCTTCTATACCCTGGCCTTCTGTTTGCCGGCAAGCATTCGTTTTATTTCGCTTAACTTCATCAAGGCCTCTATGGGAGTAAGCGTATCTATATCAATATGCATCAGTTCCTCCTTCAACTCCTGCAACAAAGGATCATCCAGATTAAAGAAGCTAAGCTGCATATCCTTTTCGGCCGAGTTCCTTAAAACCTCGCCGGTCTCTTCCATTTGATGAGATTTTTCAAGCTTCTTCAGGATCTTATTTGCCCTCGAGATCACCATTTGCGGCATTCCCGCCATCCTGGCTACGTGGATCCCGAAGCTGTGCGCGCTCCCGCCGGGAACCAGTTTTCTAAGGAACAGCACCGTATCCTTTAATTCCTTGACCGATACATTGTAATTTTTTATACGCTTAAAGGTCTCCCCCATATCGTTGAGCTCGTGGTAGTGGGTTGCAAACAGGGTTTTGGGACGGGCAGGATGCTCGTGCAAATATTCTGTTATTGCCCAGGCAATGGAGATCCCGTCATAGGTGCTTGTACCCCTTCCTATCTCGTCCAGCAGCACAAGACTCCTGTTGGAGATATTGTTCAAAATACTGGCCGTCTCATTCATCTCTACCATAAAAGTAGACTCGCCCATAGAAATGTTATCGCTTGCCCCCACCCTGGTAAAGATCTTATCCACCAACCCGATCCTTGCCGAAGCCGCCGGCACAAAACTTCCCATTTGGGCCAGCAATACTATTAGGGCGGTTTGCCTTAAAATTGCCGACTTCCCGCTCATGTTGGGACCGGTGATCATAATTATTTGCTGGGCTTCGCGATCCAGGAAAAGATCGTTGGTCACATAGGATTCTCCCATTGCCAGTTGTTTCTCTATCACAGGATGGCGGCCATCCTTTATTTCCAGTTCCAGGGAATCGTCAATTATGGGTTGGGTGTAATTTTCCGCTATCGCGTGGCTTGCAAAGGAGCACAGGCAGTCCAGCTGGGCTATGAGCCTGGCATTTTGCTGCACGGGTTGTATGTAATCTCCCAGCCAGTTTACAAGGTTGAGAAAGATATTTTGCTCCAGCTGCTGTATCTTTTCCTCGGCTCCCAGGATCTTTCCTTCGTATTCCTTTAATTCTTCTGTAATATATCTTTCAGCATTTACAAGGGTTTGCTTGCGTATCCAGGTTTCGGGCACCTTGTCCTTATGCGTATTGCGCACTTCAATATAATATCCGTATACGTTGTTGCTGCCAATTTTAAGCGAGGAGATCCCCGTGGCTTTTGTTTCCCGTTCCAGCATTCCTTCCAGATATTCTTTTCCCGAGAACGCCAACCCCCGCAATTCATCCAGCTCCGGATTAAAGCCCGGGGCAATCGCATTTCCCTTTAGAATGTTCACCGGCGCATCCTCATGCAGGGTTTCCCTGATCTTGGCCCTAAGCACATCGCAGTTCTGGAGTTGATCTCCAATAATTTTTAAGGCTTCTTCTGAAGAATCCATTGCAAAGGCCTTGATTGGCACAATGGCCTCCAGGGAATTGTTGAGATGCAGTACCTCCCGGGGGCAGATCTTCCCCGTGGCAACCTTGGAAATAAGCCGTTCAAGGTCGCTTATCCTTTTAATTTGCTGCTGAATTTTTGCAAGCTCTTCCCGGTTCTCTATAAAATAAGAAACCACCTTATGCCGGTTCATAATCTTTTCGGCATTTTTGAGTGGCAGGGCCAGCCAGCGCTTGAGTAACCTGCCTCCCATAGGGGAAATTGTCTTGTCTATAATATCGAGCAGGGTAACAGCATTCTGGGCATTTGAATGATACAATTCCAGGTTCCTTATGGTGAACCTGTCCATCCAGACATATTCCTCTTCTGCTATTCGGTTTAAAGAACTTATATGCTGCAGCCTGTGGTGCTGGGTCTCTCCAAGATAGAAGAGTATTGCCCCGGCAGAAATAATCCCTTCGGCCAGATGATCTACCCCAAAACCTTTAAGGGATTTGGTCCTGAAATGCGCGTTGAGCGACTCATAGGCATAGTCATGGCGAAAGACCCAGTCTTCCAGATAAAAGCAATGATAGGAATCGCCAAAGGTTCCTGAGAATTCCTTGCGCTGGTTTTTCTGAATAAGCACCTCACTTGGGCTAAAATTCTGAAGTAATTTATCTATATATTCTGAAGAACCCTGCGCGGTAAGAAATTCGCCCGTTGAAACATCCAGAAATGAAACCCCAAGGGTATTCTTTCCGAAGTGAACTGCACATAAAAAATTGTTGGATTTGCTTTGCCGCACCTCATCATTCATAGAAACCCCGGGTGTTACCAACTCTGTTACCCCCCGTTTTACGATGGTCTTGGTCATCTTGGGATCTTCCAGCTGGTCGCAGATCGCAACCCGCAACCCGGCTTTCACCAGCTTGGGCAAATAGGTATTGAGCGCATGATGCGGGAAACCTGCCAGGGCAGTATCTACCTCGCTGCCATTGCCGCGTTTGGTGAGCACTATATTTAAGATGCGCGCGGTTCTCACCGCATCCTCCCCAAAGGTCTCATAAAAATCGCCCACCCTGAACAACAGCAACGCATCTGGATATTTATCCTTGATCGCATTGTACTGCTTCATTAACGGAGTGGTTTCTTTTGATTTTTTGGAGGCCAAGATCTTGAGATTTTAGTAAATTAAATTCCTGCTAATGTACTTATTCCTGTATTTTATTTACAAGATAAGATACGGCTTTTATCCAAAATTATTCACAGCCTGTTCATGTTTAACCTCCCGAATTTTTACTGATACCCCGCCGCCTGCAGATTAAAAAGCTCGGCATACAGCTTGTTATTTTGCATCAATTCCTCGTGGGTGCCTATCTCAAGTACCGCCCCGTCCTTAAGCACCATGATCCTGTCGGCAATTCGCACGGTGCTGAAGCGGTGGGAAATGATCACAGCGGTCTTGCCTTCGGTGAGTTTTATAAAGCGCTGAAAAGCTTCAGTCTCTGCCCTAGCATCCAGGGCTGAAGTTGGCTCATCCAGGATCAAAACCTCCGCGTCTTTCATATAGGCCCGGGCTATTGCGATCTTTTGCCATTGCCCGCCCGAAAGGTCTTTGCCCTGTTTGAACCTTTTCCCCAATTGCTGGTCATAGCCTTTTGGCAGGGCAGATATTACTTCGTTGGCAAGGCTTTTTTCAGCCGCGCTGTCAATGCGGGGCTGATTCCCAATTTCCCCAATCTCCCCCATTGCAATGTTCTCCCGCAGGGTGAGTTCAAATTTTACGAAATCCTGGAAGATCACCCCAAAATATTGCTGATACCGGGTTTGATCGTATTCCCTCACCGGAATGCCATCCAGGAGGATCTCACCCTCTGTAGGCTCATAGAACCTTAGCAACAATTTTATAAGCGTGGTTTTCCCTGCGCCGTTCTCCCCTACAAACGCAAGTTTTTCACCGGCCCGCAATTCAAAATTTATATGCCGTACTACCCAAATATCAGATTTCGGATATTTGAATCCCACATTTTTAAACTCAAAACCTTTCTGAAGTTTTTCGGGCAACGGCAGTTTTTCCTCTTTTTCTTCTTCAGAATATTTCATATCCATAAACTCGAAATAATCCTGCAGGTAGAGGGCACTCTCTGTAATAGCCGTAAACCTGGTGAAAAACCCCTGTAATTTAGACCGAAGCCGGTTAAAGGCGCCGGACAAAAATGTAAGGTCTCCCAGGGAAAATATGCCCGCCACTGTTCTGAAGATTATAAAAACATAGGCCCCGTAATAAGCCGCGGTCCCAATCACGTTAAAAACCGAACCCCAGGCGGCACGCTGTTTAGCCAGCTTCTTGCTTTGGGAATAATATTGGTCTGACAGGTTTTTGAACCGGGCAGCCAGATAGTCTGACAAGCCAAAAAGCTTCACCTCTTTGGCAGTTACATCACTTGCCCCGGCATACCGTAAATAATCCAGTTCCCGGCGTTCCTGTGTCCAGCTGCGTGCCAGGGAATAACTGGTGCCGCTGAATTTTATCTCATTTATGATGGTGGGAATTATGGAAACCACCAACAGGATGATAAGCCAGGGTTCAAAGGTCACCACCCCCGCCAGCAGGGAAACTATTACGATGATATCTTCTCCCTGGGTAAGTATATTGGACATAAGCCCTACCCTGCCCGTAGTTTGCTGCCGGGCGCGTTCCAGCTTGTCGTAGAATTCGGAATCCTCCAATTGGTCAAGGTTCAGCTCTGATGTCTTCTTAATGATCTTCACAGAGGTATTTATAGAATACTGGTCTCCCAACAGGGCATCGCTCAAACTTATCCCACGGCTCAAAAGATCTGAAATTATTGCCAGGGCAAACTCGGTGCCCACGAGGATCCAGAGCCTGTCCAGATCCTGAAGATCTGCCGCGATTTGAAGCACCACCTCATCTATTATGAGCTTTCCTATATACAGCATCACCACCGGTAAGATGGCATTCAACAATCGCAGTACAAGGTTGGTATAGAACAGCAACGGATTTACGTCGCGTATCTCTTTAAAAAAGCGGGGAACAAATTTTAAGGAAGCGAAGCTTTCCCTGAAATTTATCTTATTGGGTTCAAGCGTGGTTTTTGGTCTTGGCAAGGAATGATCTTTTAATATTGAAAAGGGGCTTTAAGCCCCGGCTGTAGATAATATATATTTTTTACGCCACTTAATGCGGGAAATATCCTTTAAATTATACTTTTTCCTTTGAAACAATCTTTATAAGTTCATATTCAAAAGCAGAACCATCCTGCGGCAGATTGGCAATTTCTTTCCTCTTTACAATGAGATCATAAATGTAACCGGGTTCATAGTCAAAACCTATAATGCTGTCATGATAATAAAAATATTCCCATTCTCCGGTACCTATTTTATCCCCTTCCTGCACCAGCAAACAGGTTCCTTCCATTTCCCCAACGCATTCTACCGAAAAGCTGTTCACGCGCATCTTAATCTCTTCTCCGTTGTTACCCTCGAGATCACAACCGGAAAAGAGCATAATATTTATAATAACCAGGAAGTATTTCATAATATTCATTTTAATTTAAAGAACTATGTCTAAATCCAAACTTTCAGCACCGGGAAAAAATTTCTCTTTATAATTTATGAGCAATGAAAGGGTTTATTTTACTTCTTCAGGATTTCCTATTTCCTCCCCTATGGAAAATTCGTCTTCTATGATCTCCTTATTGATAAGCATCCCTGCAACCGAGCCCGCCGCGACGGCAACCGCCACAGATCTTCCCATTGAGGAATTATCACCTGCGGCGTATACGCCTTCTACATTGGTTTTTTGAAATATATCTACCTCGATCCTTCCATGCTCAGTGAACTCGCATCCCAGTTCTTCCGGCAGTTCGGTTTGTTGCTTTACCTCGGGAGTGGCATACAGGGCTTTGAGTGGTTCTTTGGAACCATCTTTAAAGACAATGTTGGTTATATGCCCATCGTTGTGTTCAAAACCCTCAATTTCTTTTTCCTCAAGCGGTATATTACGGTCCTTTAAGTTCGCGGTTTGCGCTGCTGTAAGTGTAGATTTACCATCGGTAAAAACCGTTAGTTCTTTGGTCCAGTTGGAAAGAAATTTCGCCTGGTCATACGCTGCCTGCCCATTGGCAAATACCCCGGTCTTTACATTTTTGTTTTCAAAACCGTGACAGTAGGGACAGTGCAGGATAGAGATGCCCCAGCATTCGGCAAACCCTGCTATTTCAGGTATAATATCAATAAGACCGGTAGCAAAAATCAGTTTTTTGGCCTTATACAGTTTTTTCTCTTCGGTCTGGATCTTAAAATGATCCTGGTTTTTGGAGGCGGCCACTACTCTATCTTCCTCAAAATGCACTGATGGATATTGCATCACTTCTTTTTTTGCCTTTCCGGAAAGTTCGCCGGGAGTTTCCCCATCCCGCGTCAAAAAGTTATGGGAATGCGGGGTTTGCTCGTTACAGGGAGTGCCGCTATCTATGACCAGGGTTTTTCGTAACGCCCTGCCAAGGCTAAGTGCGGCAGAGAGGCCCGCGTAACTCCCCCCTATAATGATCACATCAAAATCTTCAATTTTAGTCATTCCTAAGTTCTATGAAATTAAAATCCTTCCCTTAAAGCTATTATGCTTCAGGAAAATATATTTCCCAGCATTAAATTAGGATTTTAGGCTCTTGACAAACCCCAAATACTGTTAATTAACTTTAATTTTGCAGGTTTGGAAAAATGGGAATAGTTTAATTAACAACCTTATCACAGACTTGTGGCCTGGATAATACAGCACATTATCAAATAATTTAATTTTTTATTTCTTCCATCAATGCTGAAAGTTTCTTCCGGGTATAGACCTTACCGGATTTTATAACAGCTGCCGGATTTCCAAGGTTTGCCAGATCTTCCAGCGGATTCTCATCAAGCAGAACTAAATGAGCAACCTTTCCTTGACCCACACTTCCAAAAAATTCCAGCAGATCAAAGAATTTTGGTCCGTTGATCACAGATGTTTCCAGAGCCTCCCGGGGAGTAAGTCCCGCTCCTACCAGGGATTTCAATTCTCCCAGCAAAGACTCCCCGGGATACACATAAGAATTGAAAGCACCACAATCTGACCCGGCCAGAATAGATACTCCCGCATCATACATAGGCCTTATCATCCTGGCGCTTATAGCCTCCATTTTTTGCCTCATTTCGCTACCGGAGGCCTGGGCCCGCTTTGCCCCTTCAACCCTACCTTTGTAAGTCTCCTGTATTCCGCGCCCTACAAAATTAAGAAGGCTATCCCTGCTGTGATCTTTTTCCAGAATTTCTGCCAGGGTAGTACCTATATATAAGGTTGGGGTTACAAACACATTTTTAGCACTCATTTCCTTAAAAACCTCATCGGCAAGTTCCGGATCATAAGAATCTATAAGCTGTTCCACAATTCCATACCCCCTGTTGAGATCTGTAAGACTATCTGAAATTGGAGAACAGGCCTTCAGTGGATAATACATATGTTCTGAGCCGTCCAGGCCGTGATCAATAGCCTCCATAAAATTTGCAGTAAGCGGCATATGCCCCGTAGTTTTGAGTCCGCGTTTTCCAGCTGCTTTAATGATCTCGTAAAAAGCCTCTTTCGTAAGGTTTCCATCATACATCTTTACATAATCTACCCCTAAGGATTCCAGCGAATCCAAAGCTTTTTCGATTTCTTCTACAGTGGTCACCCTTATAGAGCCGGGCCAGGCAGGGTTGGTTCCATCGAGTTTAGGCCCGGGAGTGAAAATCCTCGGGCCATCCAAATCCCCTTGGGTTATTTGATCGCGCCATTCCAGTAAAGCGGGAGTAATATCTCCACCTGCATCTCTAATTGAGGTAATTCCATAGGCAAGAAACAAGGGCAAAAGATCTTTATTTTCAGCGATGAGGGTATCTCCCCCTCTAAAATGCACATGCATATCCCACAACCCGGGCATAATGAATCCTCCCCCGGCATCTAAAGTCTCCTTTGCAACGAAATTGTTTATTTCCTTCTCATCTACTATTCTTCTAATAGTATCACCTTCAATTAAGATAAGCTTTCCCGTGGTAACTTTTCCATATTCTACATCTACGATCTTTACATTGGATATGAGGATGTCATATGACCCTTTATCACTTTTCTTACAGGATAAAAAAAGCAAGACTGTAAAGAGAAAAAGAAAAATTTTTGTCATTATTTAATATTTAAATGGGTGGTGAAATTTACTTAACCTGAACTTTTAATTATCCTTTTGAGCGGGAATGAAAGCCGAATTTTTCTAATTATTCCCCTTTTTTGGGATAAACAGGGGAAGCCATTTCGCGGGGCAGATTTTCCTCAAGTTGCTTCAACACGATCTCAATCGCTTTTTGCAGTTGAGGATCCCTGCCTGCTATAACATCTGCCGGCCATTGTTCCACCTCCACATCTGGAGCAACTCCTTCATTCTCCACACGAAAACCGTCTTCAGTATAAAAAGCCACATTTGGCGCCGTGACAGATCCACCATCTATAAATTCGGGATATCCAAGTACTCCTACCAGGCCTCCCCAGGTTGTTTTACCCACGATGGTGCCCAATTCAAATTTCCTGAACATCCAGGGAAGGTAATCCCCACCCGAACCTGCAGTTTCATCGGTTATCATCACTTTTGGCCCCTGTATTGAGGCACTTGGCGATTTAAGATCTTTACCATAGCGGAATCTCCAATGCGCCTGCTCGGGTTTTTTAAGAATATCTATCACATAATCTGCCAGCTGCCCCCCGCCATTAAAACGCTCATCTACTATAATAGCTTGCTTGTTTGCCTGCGGGAAGAAATAGCGCTTAAAATATTCATGTCCCGCGACAGCCGTATTTGGCACATAAACATAAGCAACCCGGCCGTTGGTGGCCTTATCAACTTTTTTAATATTGCCTTCTACCCAATCGCGGTTTCTCAAAGCTCCTTCATTCTCTACCGGGGTTACTTTTACTTTTCTGGAATTTTTCATATCAGGGTTTGGTCCCACGGTGAGCATTACGATCCTGCCGGCGGTATTTTCAAAAAATTCGTAAATATTATCGTCAGCCTTTAATTCCCTGCCATTTACTTCCAGAATGTATTCTCCCACCTTTACATCTACCCCCGGTTCAGTAAGCGGGGATCTTAAATTGGGATTCCAGTTGAGCCCTCCATAGATCTTTTTAAACCTATACCTGTTGTTTTCAATACTGTAATCGGCTCCCAGAAGTCCGCCCTTTACAGATTCTTTGGAATGAAGCCTGTCACCCCGGCTTGAAAACCGGTGATGCCCTACTCCAAGTTCGCTGAACATCCATTCCATAACCCTGTAAAGATCACTGCGCGAAGTAACATGGTAAATGAAGGGTTCATATTTTTTCTTCATTGCATTCCAGTTTACCCCGTGCATCCCCGGATCATAAAAATAGTCTCTGTTTACCCTCCAGGCTTCATTGAAAATATTTGGCCACTCTGCCAGGGGATCTATTTTAACCTGAATATCTCCGGTGTTTAAAATTCGCTTCTCCTGGATCTTGTCAATTTCAGCTATTCCCCATTTTCCTTCTGCCTGGTAAAGTATCATTTTAGCATTGGCAGAGATCTCATAAAAAGTAGCAGGCATGATATCTTTATTCTCTCTTTCTTTAAGATCATACATATTCAAGGTTGCTTTGTCCTGTTGCCGCGGTGCATAGGACAAATAATACAACTTTCCCTCCGCGGGAGCACTAAGAAACGCATAATTCCCCGCCGGAACCGGAATATCTACTATCCTGTTCTCTATCCCGTCAAAATCAATTTTCAGGGCAGGCACTTTAATCTTTTTATCTTCCTCTTCTGCTTTCTTCTTTTTATCATCCTCTATTTCTTCCTGCTGGATCTTTTCTACATCATTTTCTCTGGCAAAGGGAGATTCCACCCCCTTCTGCAAGGTTACCAGGTAGATTGAACTGGTCATTTCCATATCCTGGTTAGACTGGTCAAACCAATTAACTACAGGACCTGCATCGGTAGAAGCCAGCATATAAAGGTATTTCCCGCTTGGATCAAACACAGGGTTTGAAACACTCGAGAACCCGTCGGAAATAGGATATGATCTGTTTTCAGAAAGCGAATAAACAAAAGCCTGCTCAAAACTAGTTCCGGTAACTACCGTATAACTTATCCAGCTGGAGTCATGAGACCAGCTGCCAAATAAATCACGGAATATCCCGGGCATATATCGCTCATCTTCAGATACTTTTGTAACCCGACCGGAGTCTGTGTTCAACACATACAGGTTGCGGCCGTTGTCAACGAAACTAATTTTTTTACTATCAGGCGACCAGCGGGGATGGGCGTAAAAGCCGGTGCCATCCAATTTGTATTTTCGCGGGTCTTTTTGTTCACTTTGATCATGGACATGAAGGGCGTATTCCCCACTTTCATCACTAAAATATGCAATGAATTTTCCATTAGGGGACCATACAGGATCTTTTTCGTGTACCCCGGCGGTTGATGTGATATTCATTACATCACCTTTCTCACCGGGCACTGTTACCACTTCTCCCCTAAAATCCATCACCACCCTGGCACCGGTAGGTGAAACAGAGGCGCTGCGTATATAATTATCTCCTTTGACAAATCGTGGCCGTAATTCAAGAAGATCGGTCGCAATTCCTATTTTAAGTTTGGTGGTAGAACCATTTACAGGATTAAAGGTATGCAGGTAACCAGCCTGTTCAAAAATAATCTCGTTATTTCCTGCGGAAAGATTTAGCACCGGGAAATCTTTATAAGTTGTATGTTGGGTAACCTGCTGAGAGTTCATATCATAACTGTAAAGATTGAATTCTCCATTCCTGTCACTCCTGAAGTATATTTTATTTCCCAGCCACTGGGGTTTGGTGTCGTTGCTTCCGCTTTCAGGCTTTGGGATTTCCCGAACGGAATGATCATTTGTATCATAGATCCAGATACGGGAAGCTGTACCTCCCCGGTAGTACTTCCACTGGTTGAAGACTTCGTATAGCGGGGTGTAGGCAATGTATTTCCCGTCCTGAGAATAATCTGCCCAAAATGCATTAGGGATCTCGAGTTCGTTAACCTGGCCCCCGCTTACTGAGACTTCGAATAGTTTGGTAAACCTGTTGGTAAATACACTGCGCTGGGATGCAAAAAGAACTGCAGACCCATCTGGTGTAAAGCCGCGAACCTGGTCGTTCCCGGGGTGCCAGGTAAGACGTTTGGGAACACCTCCTTTTGAAGGAACTACGTAAACATCAATATTACCATCATATTCTGCATTAAATGCAATAAGGCTTCCATCAGGTGAAAAAACAGGATTGGATTCTATCCCATCGTCTACCGTGAGACGTTTTGGGAAGGAACCATCTTTATTGGCGACCCAAAGATCTTCAGCATAAATAAATGCGATCTGGTTGTCGCTTATAGCAGGTGATGAGAGCAATCTTGTATCCTGGATATTTATACCCTGTGAGAAAACCGAAAGAGTGGTACAGAAAAAAACCGCCAATAAATGATGTAAATATGAAAGTCTCATAGAAATAATTTTTGATCAGGAAACCGTAGTCCAGGTCTCCCCTGTTAAATTACTCCTAAGATAAATTAAAATTAGCAGTCAATTTAATTTATTCTATACGTGCTGTAAGAACCCCCAGCACTCTTTACTTCAGGAAACTTAAGGAAATTCCGGTAAGAAAGAGGTTTATTTTTGATGCCATTTTATAATATGTATTTTTGAGGATGGAAAAGCGAAAACTAAAGAACAGCGAACTCGAAAGAAAAACGGTGGAGGAATTCAGGGATGCAGAAAAGACTCCTCTTATAGTAATTCTTGACAATGTGCGCAGCCTGAACAATATAGGGTCGGTTTTTCGCACCTGCGATGCATTTCTTGTTAAAAAGGTGTATCTCTGCGGGATCACCGCCACCCCACCCCATAAGGATATCCATAAAACCGCCCTCGGTGCAACCGAAACTGTTACCTGGGAATTTAATGCCAATACCGGGGAGGTGGTGAGGGAATTACAACAGGAAGAAATTGAGGTTTTCGCAGTGGAACAGGCTGAAAATGCTGTTATGCTGCAGGAGTTCACCCCCTCTTCGGGAAAAACCATTGCGGTGATCTTTGGCAATGAAGTAAAGGGAGTACAACAGGCAGTAGTTAATGCCTGCAACGGGGTTATAGAGATCCCGCAGCACGGGAGTAAACATTCGCTGAATATTGCGGTAAGCGCCGGCATAGTTATCTGGGACATTTTTAAAAAAATGAAACTGTAATCCTTAAAAGCTATTACACTGTAGGAAACAACCTACAAGTCTAGATTCTAAACTTGCCTCTTCCAGTCTTTCCTCGTAAAATTTTCCCAATTTTCAAATAAAAACACTTACCAATCTTTAGGTAGGGTAGCCTTTTTACTCCTCTAAAACCCTATAAAAAGGCAATTTTTAGATATAATTAAGAAAAAACGTGTCGTTCATCGATTTTATTTGCTTCTTATCGGATTTACCCCTTTATTTGTTTTCTTAAATCACAGGAACCCAATTGTTTAAAGTTCTTGAAATTTTTTCCCGGTTTAATAAAATGAAAATGATCCTATGAAGCAAATCTACTCCTGGTTAAGTTTATTCACTATCCTTTTTTTAACTTCCTGTACCCCCGAAATGCAGGGCGAACTCGAACAAATCATTTCTGAAGCAAAAAACACCTATTATATAAGCCCGACCGGGAACGATGCCAATAGTGGCAATTCTCCCGATGATGCCTGGCAAACAATAGAGAAAGTTAATCAAATGCAGTTTGAACCGGGCAGCAAGATCCTTTTTGAAGGCGGAAAATCCTTTGCGGGAAATCTTTATTTTACCGTGGGTGATGCAAATGAAGGCGGCAATCCTGTAAAAATAACTTCATATGGTACCGGCAGGGCGACCATTAAAGCGGGTGATAAAGATGGCATTTACGTGTATAATACTGCCGGAATAATCATTGACAACATTATAGTTTCAGGCAGCGGAATGTATTCCAATAATGCATCGGGGATCAATTTTTACAACGATCTTCCAGGGAACGTGAAGCTGGAAAAAGTTGAGATAACCAATACCGAAGTTACAGGGTTCAGGAATTTTGGAATAGTGATAGGAGCCTATAATGGCAATTCAGGATTTAACAACGTATTGCTGGAAAACAACAAAGTTCACGGCATCCTCGATGTGGGAATTTCCTCTTATGGGTATTTTTCATCCACCAAAACGGGTTATGCTCATTCCAATATTACCGTGAGAAACTGCGAGGTCTTCAATATTCCGGGATACAGCAAAAAAAGCCATTCAGGAAATGGTATTGTACTTGCCGATGTTCAAAAATCCCTTATTGAATACAGCACGGTTTATGACTGCGGCAAAGGCAATACAAATTGCGGCGGCCCTGTTGGCATCTGGTACTGGGATGCAGACCAGGTTACCATTCAGCACAATGAAGCTTACAACATTAGCTCCGGCACGGGGTGTGACGGCGGTGGATTTGACCTTGATGGCGGGGTTACCAACGGGATTATGCAGTATAATTATTCCCACGACAATGACGGTGCGGGTTATCTTGTGGGTCAGTTTGGAGGGGCAAGGCCTATGAACAATATTATTGTAAGATATAATATTAGCGAGAACGATGCCGCGACCAACGGGGGTAGTGTTTATCTCTTCAATGGTGCCACCCAAATGGACAATATCTACGTTTACAACAACACCTTTTACATAAAAGAGCAGGCGGGAAATCGTT
Source organism: Gillisia sp. (assembly GCA_039989915.1). Taxonomy (GTDB): domain Bacteria; phylum Bacteroidota; class Bacteroidia; order Flavobacteriales; family Flavobacteriaceae; genus Gillisia. The sequence continues at coordinate 208,201 of JBDXGW010000001.1, read as the reverse complement.
CTTCTGCAGCCATAAAAATGCTGGAATGGAAGCTTATTAAAGGGAATATCCAGTTCAACAACAATATTTTATATGCAAGCAACGGGGCAGATCTGGTAAGCGTTCCCAAAGGATACTCTGCCACATTAAAAGGAAATCTATACTACAGCCCCGATACTTTTAATATTGCATTTCAAGGCATAGCCTACAATTCCCTTGAAAATTTCAGGGCTACGGGCAATGAAAAATTAAACGACCTTAATCTGGGATTTGAGGGAGACCCCTTGTTAACCGCACCGGGAACCGGGATAATTGTAGGTCATGGAAAGGATCTTTCCTCATTAACCTCCTATAAACTTAAAAATGAATCTCCGGCCAAAAATTTTGGTGTCAATCTGGATAAGGAAATTGGAGACAGAGATTATTTTGGCGGATCGCCCCTGCGGGATTCCACCCAGGACATAGGTGCCCACGAATTATAAAGAAAGTTTGAAGTAGTTGGAAAAATGACGAAGCCCCCACCTTCGTCATTTTTTTTATGATTGCATCCTGTCTATTTGATCCAGCACATACAGGTAATCTTCCCGTTTGTTCACAAAGTCCAGATCTGAAATCTCAATAATGCGCACATTCATTTCTGTACGGGATTTAATAAAAGAAAGGTAGCTCTTATTGATCTCAATTAAATATTCCGGTTGGATGTTCTGCTCATAATCCCTTCCCCTGTTCTTAATGTTTTCCAGCAAACGTTCCGTATTCTGGTACAAATAAATGTAAAGCTCAGGTTTTACCATTTCCTTGTACATAATGCGGAATAGTTTGTCGTACAAAGCATATTCATCCTCCTGCAGGGTTATCTTGGCAAATATGAGCGATTTGAACACATCATAATCTGAAACCACAAAGTCTTTAAAAAGGTCGAACTGTGCGAGATCATCAGATAGCTGCTGGTACCTGTCAGCCAGGAAAGACATTTCCAGCGGAAATGCATAGCGGTGTTGATCCTCATAGAATTTTGGCAGAAATGGATTGTCCTTAAATCGTTCAAGGATAAGTTTTGCATTAAAATCCTGGGAGATCATCGTGGAAAGACTGGTTTTTCCGGCTCCTATATTTCCCTCTATGGCGATGTACTGGCAATTTGTAAATCCGAATTTTTTGGCGGGTTGTTCCAGTTTTCCCGTAAAGATCTCAATACTGCTGGTATCTTTAGTTTCCTCTAGCAGTTGCGCAATGCTTCGGTTTAATACAGGGTGAATTTCGGTGGCTGCAATATCGGCCAACGGGAACAAAACAAATTTCCGGTTCTGCATTTGGGGATGCGGAAGCTGCAGATCCTCATGGGTGATCAATTCTCCTTCCCCTAATATAATATCAAGGTCGATGCTTCGGTTTTGATAGGTTTTAGCGGCTCCCCGGGATCGGCCTAAAGATGTTTCTATCTTTAAAAGTTTCCGCAGGATCTTTTGGGCTGTAAACCTGCTGCTTACCCCTATGCAGGCATTCAAAAAAGGATTTCCTTCAAAGCCCCAGGCGGGGGTTTCATATACCCTGGAAATTGCGGTTATTTCACCAATCTCCCTGTAAATCCTGGTAACCGCAGTTTGCATAAGCTCCAGCCGGTTCCCTTCATTACTTCCAAGGGCGATGTAAAATGTTTTAGGAGATTTCAAGATAGTATTAAGAATTGTTTTGCCGGGGATTCCATAAATTTCACAGCAAATTAAATAAAACAAAGTAACATAGACTTAACTTTGTTAAGAAGTGTTTATAAAAATAAATTGAGAGATCATTCATTAAAAGACCTTTTGCTGGCCCAGAGAATTTATATTATTCTGGGTGCCTTGTTTATAGCTTCCCTTGTGGTATCCAATCTTATCTTTCAGAAATTTTTTTACTGGGATTTTTTTGGTCTGTATACTTTTGAGATCTCTGTAGGTATCCTGCCTTACCCACTTACCTTTTTGATCACAGATATAATAAGCGAAGTCTACGGAAAGAACAAAGCCAACCAGGTAGTTACCGCGGGGATCTTTGCCTCTCTTTTTTCCCTGCTCATTATTTCCACTGCAGATTATGTTCCCGCTACCTCCTGGTCTCCCATTGATGACCCCTTGTTTAACCGGGTATTCGGGGCAACAGGAATTGCGGTGTTTGCATCTATGAGCGCCTACATCCTGGCACAATATATAGACATTCAGCTCTTCCACTTCTGGAAAAGGCTCACCCGGGGAAAGCACCTCTGGCTTCGGAATAATTTCTCCACATTCCTGTCACAATTTGTAGATACCTTTTCGGTCTTATTTTTGCTTTGTACCTTTAACAAAATTGACTGGGCGCTCTTTGGCCCCTTGCTCCTTAGCGGGTTCCTGTTCAAGGTGCTGGTAGCGGCCTGTGACACCCCGTTCCTGTATATCGCGGTGTACTGGTTCAGGAAAAGATTTGACCTGGAACCGGCCGGCGAACTGGATTTTGAAAAATATTATTATGCCGTGAGGAAACTACCGGCAACTAAATAAATATAAAATGAAAAAAGCTTTAAAAATTATCGGTATTGTGGTGCTGGTCTTTGTGATCCTTCTCGTGGCTGCACCCTTTGTTTTTGAGTCCCAGATCAAGGATATGGTTAAGAAGAGCATGAATAAGAATGTGGATGCAACGGTAGAATTCAGTGACCTGGATTTGTCGCTGTTCAGGAACTTTCCGCAGGCAACCCTTGTTCTTAAAGATCTTAGCATTATAAACCACGCCCCCTTTGAAGGAGATACCCTTGCAATGGGCGATGAAGTTTTGCTGGAAATGTCTATAAAAGAACTTTTTAAAGGCCGCGATGAGCCTAAAAAAGTAGATGAACTAAAAATAAATAATGCCTACGTGAATATTAAAGTAGATTCCCTGGGCAATAACAATTATGACATTGCCATTAAGGATACTACGTTGGTTGATACCGCTGGAATCCCCTTTAAACTGGACCTGAAACATTATGAGATCAACAATTCCAGGCTGCGGTATGCAGATGCAGGTTCAAAAATAAATATGTATCTCGAGGAACTCAACCACCAGGGAACAGGTGACTTTTCTTTGGCGGAATCTGAACTGGAAACCAACACCACCTCGCTTGTAACCCTTAATTATGATGGGGTTAATTATTTGAACCGAAACAAAGTTGCCCTGGATGCCGTTATTCAAATGGACCTGGAGAACCTGCGTTATACTTTCCTGGAAAACCAGGCAACCGTAAATCAATTACCGCTCACTTTTGAAGGTTGGGTACAGGTAAATGAAGATTACAATGAACTGGACCTTAAATTCAAGACCCCTTCTTCCGACTTTAAGAATTTCCTTGCTGTGATCCCCGAAGTGTACGCTAAGAATATTGAAAATGTTCAAACCAACGGGGACTTTGTGGTGAACGGGATGATCAAAGGAATTGTAGATGACACCTATATCCCGCAAATGGACATTCGGGTGACCTCCAATAACGCTTCCTTTAAATACCCTGACCTTCCAAAAAGCGTGCAGGACATCAACCTGGACGTTCGCGTATTGAATGCCACCGGGCTTGCAGATGATACCTATCTTACTTTTGACAAAGTAACTTTCAGGATAGATCAGGATGCTTTTGCCACCAATGGTAAGGTGCGCAACCTTACGGGAAATATGCTGGTAGATATGGCCCTGAAAGGAACCATTAACCTTGAAAATCTTGAAAAGGCTTATCCGCTGGAACTGGAGCAGGACCTCAACGGGATCCTTACTGCCGATGTGGTTACCAGTTTTGATATGGAATCTATTGAGAAAGAACAATATCAAAACGTAAATAGCAGCGGGACCGCCAATATTAAAGATTTTAGATACAGTTCTCCCGAAATTCCAAATGAGGTAAAAGTGGCCAATGCCAGTTTTAATTTCAACCAGGGGAACGTACAGGTTCCGAACCTTAATTTAACCACCGGGCAAACAGATATTCAGGCTTCCGGTAATATTCAGAACTTCATGGGATTCCTTTTTACAGATCAAAAACTTAAAGGGACTTTCAATGTTAACTCCGGCAATTTTTCGGTGAATGATTTTATGGTTGCTGAAACTACCAAAGCCCCGGTAGATGGAGCCACCCCTGCAGATAAGCCCAAAACAGTTGCCACCGGAAAAGAGGCCGTAAAGATCCCTTCCTTCCTGGATACCGAAATTAATTTCGTTGCCAACAGGGTGCTCTATGATGACCTTGTTTTAAATAATGCGAAAGGAAAATTATTGTTAAGAGATGAAACTGCAACATTGCAGAATATTTCAGCAAATATTTTTGGTGGTTCTATCGCCCTGGACGGGAATGTTTCTACAAAGGGAGCAGTGCCCACCTTTAATATGAAACTCAACTTAAACTCCTTGGATATTGCCCAGTCCTTTAACGGCCTGGAAATGTTACAGGGATTGGCGCCTATTGCAAAAGCGATGGAAGGGAAATTGCAGTCGGCTATTAGCCTGCGGGGGAATTTAAATGAAGATCTTACTCCGCAGTTGAATACGCTGGTTGGAGACGCGCTTGCGCAATTGCTCACCGCCGAGCTGCACCCAGAAAAACTTGCCCTTTTCTCAAGATTGGATGAGCAGCTTAGCTTTCTCAACTTAAAGGATATAAACCTCTCCAATTTAAAGGGATATTTAAAATTCAACCAGGGAAATGTTGAGGTGCAACCCTTCAGTTTTAATGTAAAGGGAATAAAAATCAATGTAGCGGGAAGTCACGGTTTTGATATGAATATGAACTATAACCTTAGCCTGGATGTTCCTGCTAAGATGCTGGGAAGTGAAGTAGGTAATGCTCTGGGCCGTTTGAGCGGGGAGGATATGGAAAGTATGGTGGTAGCAGTGCCTATAGGCTTAAGAGGACAGTTCCAGAATCCGCAGATAAATATTAATATGGAACAGGCGGTAAGCAGCCTTACCCAAAAGATCGTGGAAAAACAAAAAGCGGCCCTGGAACAAAAAGGAGTAGACGCTATAAGGGAAATTTTAACCAAAGGAGTTCCTAAGACCGGCCAGCCAACCAGGACTGATACCACAGCTACAAAAGACAGCATAAGAACCCCACCGGTTACCCAGCCAAGTGAAACCCAGGTTAAAGATGCAGCGCGCTCAATATTGGGCGGGCTCCTTGGAGGCAAGAAAAAACCTGCAGATACTACAAAGCAAAATAATTAGGGAATTTCAAAATATAATCCCGCAGTTCCTGAATGATCTGCGGGTTTTTTTTGTTTTCCGGTTTTGCAACCGACTCCCACAACTCATTATACTCCCGCCTCCAACGATGGAACCATCATCTTATTGGAATTTATAAAGAAATCAATTATAATATTCCCAGCTCTACCACATAACCCTCATGGCTGCGCACATTGAATGCTGTGCCATCTTCAAACAGGAGGTACTGCCCTTTAATTCCCTTTAAAACACCTTCAAAATAAGGTTGTTTAAAAAGATTCAGGGTTTTTACTTTTTTGGGGAATTGCAGCACGGGAAAATGGATCTCGGTCTCCTTATTGTTTTCAAGATAATACTCCTTGGCTTCAGCAGGGATATACTGCTTTAGTTTTTCCCTTACCTCTTCCAGGTTGAGATCTTTCACTTCATTGGTGAGCATTTTGCGCCAGTTGGTCTTATCTGAAACATGGCTTTTTAGAGCAACCTCAGTAATACCCGCAAGGTAGCGGTTGGGCACCTCAACAATTTCTATAGCTTCGTGCGCCCCCTGGTCTATCCACCGGGTTGGGATCTGGCTTTTGCGGGTGACCCCCACCTTTACGTCGCTGGAATTTGCCAGATACACAATATGTGGCTGCAGCTGCGCTTCTTTTTCAAATTCCAGGTCCCGGTCTTCTATATCCAGGTGAGCCGTACTGCGCTCGGGACTTCGTATCCATTCCCCCGCTTGCGGCAGGGTAGAAAAACAATTATAGCAATATCCCTGCGCAAATATTTTTTTCTGAAGGCCGCAATGTAAACATTGAAACCTCAGGAAATTAAAACTGATCCTTTTATTGAGAAGCTGGTTGACATTTATAAAATCGGTTTCAAAAATGAGGTAATACTCAACGGTATTGGTAAGCTCGGTTCTCATTTTTGTGAGCACGCCTTCATACTTCATAATATATTGCTTAATTTTAATGAGATCTAAGCCTTGCAAGGTTCAGGAATAATTTTAAATTTAGCCGAATTAACCTGACCCCCGTAGCTATTTATCAGCGCCTAAATATAAAAAGAAAAAATGCCAATCCCATTAGTAAACTCCATTGCATCCTGGTTTCTTAAAAAACGAATCCACCAAATGGAGCTCTTTATAAAATATCCGCACGAGGTACAATATGAGCTTTTAAGGAATCTTGTTTCCAAGGCAAAAAATACAGAGGTAGGAAAGAAATACGATTTTGCAGGGATAAAGAATTATAAAACCTTTGCTGAAAGGGTGCCCGTGCAGGACTATGAGGATTATACGGCAAATATTGAGCGCAGCAGGTTAGGAGAAAACAACATTTTCTGGCCCACGCCTATTAAATGGTTTGCAAAATCCAGCGGCACCACCAATGCCAAAAGCAAATTCATCCCTGTAAGTGACGATTCCCTGGAATCCTGTCATTATGCTGCCGGGAAAGATCTTCTTTGTATGTATTTGAACAACAATCCGCAGTCGCAATTGTTCACGGGAAAGAGTTTAAGGCTTGGAGGCAGTAAGGAGATCTATAAGAACAACGGAACTTCCTATGGCGATCTATCGGCTATTTTGATAGATAATATGCCATTTTGGGCAGAATTCAGCAGTACCCCCAGCAATGAGGTATCGCTTATGCACGACTGGGAAGTGAAAATGCAGGCAATTGTCAATGAGACCAAAAAGGAAAAAGTGACCAGCCTGGCGGGAGTTCCTTCCTGGATGCTGGTTTTGCTCAACAATGTACTCGAGTCAACCGAAAAACAGAATTTATTTGAAGTATGGCCCAACCTGGAAGTTTATTTTCATGGTGGGGTAAGCTTTGATCCATACGCCCCTCAATACCAGAAGATCCTGCCCAAGGAGGATTTTAGATTTTATGAGATCTACAATGCTTCTGAAGGTTTTTTTGCCTGCCAGGACCAGAATGATTCCAAAGAAATGCTGTTGATGCTGGATTACGGGATCTTTTACGAATTCATCCCTATGGACACGTACAATAGCCCTGAACAAACCATTATCCCATTATCTGAGGTAAAAACAGGGGTGAATTATGCAATAATTATCACCACCAATGCAGGCCTTTGGAGGTACAGGATTGGGGATACCGTAAGGTTTACCTCAACAAAACCTTACAGGATAAAAGTATCGGGCCGCACCAAACATCATATTAATGTTTTCGGAGAAGAATTAATTATTGAAAATGCTGAAAACGCCTTGAAAAAGGCTTCCCTGGTAACAAACTGCGAGATTGTGGATTATACGGTGGCGCCGGTTTTTATGCAAGGCAAAGAAAAGGGAGCCCATGAATGGATCATTGAATTTAAAAATCCGCCAAAAGACCTCGAGATCTTTACCACGCAACTGGATCTTGCACTTCAGGAGATAAACAGCGATTATGAGGCCAAGCGTTATAACAATATGACCCTGAATATGCCGGTGTTGCACCAGGCCAGGGAAGGATTATTTTATGACTGGCTTAAAAAGAAGGATAAACTGGGAGGACAACACAAGATCCCCCGGCTTTCAAATTCGCGGGATTACTTGGAGGAGTTGCTGGAGTTGTGAGTTGTGAGTTGTGGGTTGTGAGTTGTGGGTTGTGGGTTGTAGGTTGTGGGCCTGCCTGCCGTAGGCAGGTTTTCAGTTGTAGGTTGTGAGTTGTCTGTTTTCAGTTGTAAGTTAATTTAACCTGGAACCTTGAACTTTGAACCCGAAGTAGAAAGTGGAGAGAGAAAAGTGGATAGTCTGGGCGGAGTTATCGGTTGTTAGCCTGCCTGCCGTAGGCAGGTTGTCGGTTTTCGGTTATTGGTTATCAGTTGTAGGTTGTAGGTTGTAGGCCTACCTACCGCAGGCAGGTTGTAGGTTGAAATAGTGGAAATCTTGAACTTTAAACCTTAAATTTTGAACTCCAAACTTTGAACTTTGAACTCCTAATCACTATTCACCAATCACTATTCCCTAATTATTATACCCAAACCTTTTTAACTGCCGGGCATCATTACGCCAGTTTTTGTTCACTTTTACATATAGTTCAAGGTGGACTTGTTTGCCGAAGAATTTTTCAAGATCCTTTCGGGCTTCAACGCCTACTCTTTTAAGGGCTGCCCCTTTGTGGCCAATTATAATTCCTTTCTGCGTTTCGCGTTCTACCATGATCACGCTTCGCATTCTTATGATAGCCTCCTCTTCAAAGAATTCCTCGGTATCAATCTCAACACTATAAGGAATTTCCTTTTTATAGTGCATCAGGATCTTCTCCCTTATGATCTCGTTTACAAAAAACCGTTCAGGTTTATCTGTAAGGGTGTCTTTGGGGTAAAAGGGTGGTGATACAGGAAGCAATTCAACTACACGGTTAAAAACTTCGGCAACGTTGAATCCCTGAAGGGCCGAGATTGGATAAATTTCGGCATTGGGAACTTTTTCTGTCCACAGGCCTACCTGCTCTTCCAGTTGTTCCTGGTTGGAGGTATCAATTTTATTCAGCAATAACAAAACAGGAATTTTCGAATGCACTATCTTGTTAAAAAAGGCTTCATCTTTTAATTCCCTTTCGCCTATTTCAACCATATAGATAAGGATATCTGCATCCTCAAAAGCAGATTTCACGAAGTCCATCATCGACTGCTGCAAGTCATAGGCAGGTTTAATAATTCCCGGGGTATCGCTAAGGATCACCTGGAAATCATCCCCGTTCACAATTCCAAGAATACGGTGACGGGTAGTTTGGGCTTTGGAGGTGATAATGGAGAGTTTTTCCCCCACAAAAGCATTCATCAAAGTAGATTTTCCCACATTGGGATTCCCAATTATATTTACAAACCCGGCCTTATGTTCCATAACAAAAAATTTTTACAAAGATATTTCATTTAGAAAGGCCTGCCTAAGATTTACGCGATAAATAAGAGACCTTGGCACGGCTTGATAAAGACTGCGGTAAAACAGGCTTGGTTTTTTAATAAAAACCAGTACTTTTGCCGGTTCTTATGAAAAAGGTAACTAAAATATATACTGCTCCCGTTACTCCGCCCTAATAAGGTCTATCCGGCCCCTTTCATAATTCCCCATACCTATAATTTTATTGCAGGAAGTTCTTTTTTCTTCCAACATATATTCCATTTCAAATACGCATTGCATGAACAAGATTTTCAATTTATTCGATTTTCAACAAAAAGTAAATTACAAAACCGAAGTGCTGGCAGGTTTGACCGTTGCCCTGGCTTTGATACCAGAAGCGGTTGCATTTGCAATGATCGCGGGCTTATCGCCGTTAACCGGATTGTATGCAGCATTTGTGATGGGGTTGGTAACTTCTATCCTTGGAGGCCGTCCCGGGATGATCTCCGGTGCAACAGGAGCAGTAGCAGTTGTGATAGCTGCTCTTGCCATATCGCATGGGGTAGAATATATTTTTGCCACGGTAATACTTGCCGGACTTATACAGGTTCTTGCAGGGGTTTTAAGATTGGGAAAATTAATACGCCTGGTACCACATTCTGTGATCTTTGGCTTTGTAAACGGGTTGGCGATCATCATTTTTATGTCTCAGCTGGACCAGTTCAAAACAGTAAATGAAGCTGGAGAAATGATCTGGATGACAGGGAATTCGCTATATATCCTTCTTGGCCTTGTTGTTCTCACTATGCTTATAATCTGGGGGCTCCCAAGATTAACCAAAGTAGTCCCCTCCTCTCTTGTGGCTATACTTGTAGTGTTTGGGCTGGTGGTTTTCCTGGGAATAGACACTAAAACAGTTGGAGATATCGCTTCCATTAACGGGGGATTTCCACCTTTTCATATCCCTGTGATCCCCGTTAGTTTTGAGACCCTGGCACTTATTTTTCCTTACGCTGCAATTGTTGCAGGGGTTGGATTAATAGAAAGTTTATTAACCCTGAACATCGTAGATGAGATCACCGAGACCAGGGGAAGAAGTAATAAAGAATGTGTGGCCCAGGGAACCGCCAATGTTTTATCCGGATTCTTTTCAGGGATGGGGGGTTGTGCTATGATTGGACAAAGTTTGATCAACGTTTCTTCAGGGGCCCGGGCAAGATTATCGGGGATCGTAGCTGCGGTAAGTTTACTCGTGTTCATTATGTTTGGTGCAGATATTATCGAATTACTCCCTATGGCTGCCCTTACCGGGGTAATGATCATGGTAGCCGTTGGAACATTTGAATGGGCGAGCTTAAGAACCTTCCGCAGAATGCCAAAAAGCGACGTATTGGTGATGGTTATTGTAACCCTAATTACAGTTTTCCTTCATAACCTGGCCCTTGCAGTTCTTGTAGGAGTAATAATTTCGGCATTGGTGTTTGCCTGGGACAATGCTAAAATGATCAGGGCGAGAAAGAGCATGGATGATCTTGGAAGAAAATATTACGAGATGTATGGCCCTCTCTTTTTTGGATCGGTTCAGGCATTTAATGATAAATTTGATGTGTTGGGTGATCCTGAAGAAGTGATCATAGATTTTTCTGAAAGCAGGATCGTAGATATGAGCGGTATTGAAGCGGTAAACAAACTCACTGAACGATACCACAAGCAGGGCAAGAAGCTGCACTTAAGACACCTAAGTACAGATTGCCGGAAACTTCTTAGCAATGCCGATGCCATCATAGAGGTGAACATTATGGAAGATCCAACCTATAAAGTGGTAGTAGACAGATTTTAGGTTTGTTTAACAGGCTTCATAAAATTCAGGCATTTTAAAAAAGACCTTTTTAAATTCAGATTTAAAAAATTATGAGCGATCCCACCACGGGTCGCTCATTTTTTTAGTAAATTTCTGATTGTTCTCATATTTTGGAACATACGTTTTGAGCGTTTATCAATAAGGAATTTAAATTCCTTAAATTTATATCGTTAAACAAAAAAAGCCAGCTTATGCCTACGACGATAATGGGAGACAAGGACTTTGCAAGTGAATTGTCTGTAAAAAATAAAACCCTTCGAATAAATTTAAATGAGAATATCTACGGAACATTTGCCGAAATTGGGGCGGGACAGGAAACTGTGCGCAACTTTTTTCGTGCGGGTGGAGCCTCGGGAACTATTGCAAAAACAATAAGTGCCTATGACAAGGATTTCAGCGATGCGATCTACGGGCTTGAACCCCAGGGTCGTTATGTGACCGAAGCACGGCTCAAGGCAATGCTTTCCTATGAAACTGCACTTATTGAGCAACGAATTTCCCGCGATAAACATCCCAATAAACTTTTCTTTAGTTATGCCAATACGGTAGCAACCATTGATTTTGCTAAAAGATATAAGGGACATGGTTGGTTGGGAATACGATTCCAGGCAGAACCACGGCAGGAATATAGTGAGATAATCATTCACGTTCAGTTTCACGAGACCAATGCCTCGATGCAACAGATCACCCTTGGTATAATGGGGGTAAATCTTATATATGGGGCCTTCTATAATTATGATAACCCCAAAGCGCTTCTAAAGAGCCTTTATGACAATATAAGCAAGGATAAAATTGAAATAGATCTTATCAACTTTTCAGGACCTCTTTTTAAAGAAGTAGATAACCGGCTTATAAGCCTGCAACTGGTTAAAAATGATATGACCCAGGCGGTGATGTTTGCACCAGATGGAAATATGGTGCTTCCCGCAAGTATCCTTTACAAGAAAAACATACTTACCCTAAGAGGGAGTTTCAGGCCGGTTACAAAGGTCAATATGAGTATGTATGAAAAATCCCTGGAACTTTTCTTAAAGGAAAAAAAGGTGGACAAGGAAAAAGTCATTGTGATCTTTGAAATGACCTTATCCAATTTAAGGGCAGAGGGAGAAATAGATGAACGCGATTTTCTTGCCCGGGCAGATCTTCTCTGTTCTTTGGGACAAACAGTAATGATCTCCAATTTCCAGGAATATTACAAAGTGGTAGAATATTTCTCTGTACACACCAAGGAACGTATGGGGCTCACCATGGGAGTAAATACTTTTATTGAGATCTTTGATGAGAAGTACTACCGCCATTTAAGCGGCGGAATCCTGGAAGCTTTTGGAAAATTATTTTTCCGCGATCTCAAGATCTACCTTTACCCGCTTAAAAATCCTGAAACAGGAGAGATCACAACAAGTGAAAACCTCAAGGTGCATCCGCGTATGAAAGAGCTGTATAAGTTCTTTAAGGATAACGGAAGGGTGGTAGATATTACAGATTACGACCCTGAGATCCTGGATATTTATTCCAGGGAGGTATTCAGGATGATACAGGAAGGTATTCCGGGGTGGGAAACCATGTTGCCGGAAACTACCACTGCAATGATCAAAGAAAAGAATATGTTCATGAAAGTTCCTGAGCACAGCTCGTAACCCGGAAAGCATAAAACAAATATCCCGGTCTTGTCAAACAGGACCGGGATATTTTATTTTATAGGGATCTTACTCCTCCCCTGTTGCGGTAAAGGACCTAATGGCAGCGTTGGGTTCAATAATGTTATACCCGTTCCAATAATCGGGGTTATAAAGTTTAAAGGTTTTGTATTCAAAAGGCTCAGATGTCTTTTGAGCTTTAAACTCATTGTCATTAAGAAATGCGGTTTCATACACTACCAGCTGGTGTTTGGTAGTTTGCCCCGCATTTATCTTTATTTCCATGTCCAGTTCATTCTGCTTCCTGCGGCCGGCAACAAATTTATTTTTTTCAATAATTGTTAGCGGGCGGTCAATTCCAAAGCTTTCCCCTTTTTCCCGTTCTACATACCGGGTTTCATATTTTCCGTTTTCGCCACGTGAGAAGATCATTTTTCCCCGGTACACATCGCTGGCCGTACTTATGCCCAGCAACCTGAATTTTTTAAGCGGCTTTAAATTCTGGTAATCCAGCCGGTGGATCCCGTAATCTGCCGTATTAACATACATTTTTCCTTTAAAATTCGCACCCCGTTTTGGTTGGAAAGAAATAATGTACACAATAGAATTTTCCATTTGGGTATAACCTTCTACCTCAAATTTATACTTCCCTGAACTTTCAAAAACATCCAGTGGTATATCTTCATTCCAGAACATGCTATTCAGCAGGCCTTTTATGTTTGATGTAGTAGAATTCTTTAAATTGTCCAAACGCGATTTTTTATCCTTTTCCTTTTGCTCCTCGGTCTTCTCATCGGTTTTTTTCTCCTCCTTCATTTCTTTCTCAAGTTCCTTAGCATCCACTTTTACGCCCAGAAGACCCGTTTTGATCTTTAAAAAGGAGTTGCTTTTTACATTGTCCTTAATAATATTTTCAAGTTTATCTGTCAACTCAGTTAAACCGGCTGTACTTTGCGGATTATGAAGGTTGGCGGCTTTGATCACCTGAAGTTTTTGGGAGGAGTAATTCCCGTAGAGATCTCCCAGCACCTCTTTATAGGAATCGGACATTTTGGGAACCTTTTGGGAGATATTGGTCATAAGTTCCTGATCAAGATCCGGGAAGGTGCTTTTTTCAACAATAAGGTCAAACCGGCGAATGTTATTCACGCTGGATTCCCTGTAAAATATCTTTTTATGGCTCAGGTCAAAATTGTAATTGGTTTTCACCCGTTGCTTTACAAGTTCAACAATTTGTTTTCCGCTTAAATTCTTATTGGTGAGAAAAACATCCTTTAATTCAATATTGGCGGGCTTTACATAGATCACCTTCTCTTTCAATGCTTTTAAATCCTTTACCAGCAATGGGTAAGGAATGTAGCCAAGAGAGGAAACGGTGATGGTATCACTATCTTTAAGGGAAGCTATAAAAGAGAAAACGCCTTCATCATTTGTAATAACCCCCTTGTTAATGCCATATTGTACGGTGGCGTATGGAACGGGTTGCCTGCTTTGGGAATCCATTACCAGGGCGGTAAATTCCTGGGCTTCTACCCTGGAAGAAAAAAATGAAAGAAATAAAAGGAGTATGAAAATGAGACGCATCAAAAAAGGTTTTATTTAAGACGCCTCAACCGGCTTTCTGTTACAGGAATACTGAATTTATCAGAAGAAAATAAAAAATAAAAGATCCCGGAATTTTCAAACCGGGATCTTGTAATTAATGCAAATTAAGCTGAATCAATAGGTTTATTGTTTCCCGGTTTCAGTAGTATTTTGAGGCCAGCTATCGTTGGTCGCATTTACATCGGGCAGTAATTTTTCAGGATCAAGCTCTACACTTTGTACATCTTTTTGAGTTCTTAACATATGCCTCCAGTTATCACCTCTTTGCCAGATCTCTACAGGAAGCCTTACATCTTCAACGCTTCCGTCTTTATAAGTAACCCTCATGTGTACCGGCATAGGAATTTCTCCCATATTAGAAAGACTTACTATATTATTGCCACGGGCTCCCTCTACTCCAGTAACAGCAAGATCTATATTGCCTGTCCCGTAAAACCATCCTTTCCAGAACCAATCCAGATTCTCCCCGGCCACATTTTCCATGTGGTTAAAGAAGTCATTTGGCTGCGGATGTTTATAGGCCCAGGTATGTATATAAGACCGAAACGCGTTGTCAAAACGCTCTTCTCCCAGGATATATTCCCTTAAAATGAACAAGCCCATTGCAGGTTTATAATAAGCGATCATTCCAAGGTTTTGAAGATTGGCAACATCAGGGTAGGTGTCTATTCCTTCCCGATTTGGGTTAATAAACCAGCCAACCATATTCCGGGTCCTGTTAAGTCTTGAGGGATATTCTCCCTCATTAAACGCAAGGGTGCTGTAATGGTTTATAAAAGTATTGAAACCTTCATCCATCCAGGCATATCTTCTTTCATTGGTACCCACGATCATTGGGAACCAGTTATGACCAAATTCGTGGTCTGTAACCCCCCATAATCCCGCACCTTTACTTTTCCAGCTGCAAAAATTAAGTCCGGGATATTCCATCCCCCCAATATCTGCCGCTACATTTACCGCCACAGGCCAGGGATATTCAAACCATTTTTTTGAATAATGTTCTACAGAAGCTTTTGAATACTCGGTAGACCGGGTCCAGGCATCTACCCCATCGCTTTCCCGTGGGTAGGCAGACTGCGCCATGGCTTTTTTTCCACTGGGCAGGTTGATCCTTGCAGCATCCCAGATAAAGGCTTTGGAAGAACCAAAGGCCACATCGCGGGAGTTTTCTATTTTAAAATGCCAGGTCTGGGTACCGCTCTTTTTAGCCAAAAGAGAAGGGTTACCCACTTCTTCAGGTTTTATAAGGTATACGGTTGCGTCGCTTTTGGCAGCTTCGTCATATCGTTTTTTCACAGTTGGAGATAGCACCTGGGAAGGATTCAGTAATTCCCCCGAACCTACTACAATATGGTTGTAAGGAACCGTGATCTTATATTCAAAAGTGCCATAATCATAATAAAACTCTCCTGCTCCCAGGTAAGGCTCCACATTCCAACCCACAATATCATCAAAAACAGCTACCTGCGGGAACCATTGCGCCATGGCGTAAATGGTGCCGTCCTGCACCTCGAGGCGCCCCATCCTGTCCATTCCCTCTACCGGGATCTTATATTTAAAATTCATTGAAACGGTGGCTTTACCGCCTTTGGCCTTAACAGGCTCATTGAAAAACACCTGCATCCTGGTATCATCAATAATATATTTTGAAGAACTGCTGCGGTCTACTTTTGCTTCCAAAGCAGTTATCTCATAACCTCCTTCAATATCTCCCGCATAACGGTTCCCCTGGATGGGAGTTGTTAGAAAACCGCGGGAGTCCGGCTTAAACCGGTTTTGTTCCAGGTACATCCAGATAAAATTCAGGTCCTCGGGGCTGTTGTTGGTATAGGTGACCGTGATCTTTCCCGTGATGGTGTGCTCAACATCATCAAGGCTAGCCTCAATTTGATAATCGGCTGCATTTTGCCAGTACTCGGGCCCGGGTTTCCCTGAGGCCGATCTATAGCTGGTTCCCTGCCGGTAAGTAAAAGGGTTAAAATCCTCCTGCTTGTTTGGAACCACCTCCTGAGCTGAAATTTGCAGCACGCTTAATGCCGCTATTGCGATCACAGAAAAAGTCTTTGAAAAATAATTCATTTGGTAATTTTTAATTTTCGCCAATTTAATAAAAGAAATAAACATTCAGGCAGTAAAAAAATCCTCAAACCTTTTCAAAAAAATAACCCCACAATGTACCAAAAAAGGGAATTGGGGGAAAAATAAAGGTGGGAAAGAAAAAGAGATCTATTCCGGATATTCAGGAGTGGCAGGGGTTTCTTCCGGAGCATTAAAATCCAAACGATCTACATCTACCACAGCATTGGCTGCCATTTTTGCAAGGATAAGAAATCTGTCGGGCTTGGGAACTATACGGTAGATCCTGAGATTTTCTATGCGTCCAAACAAATTGATCCCGCCGGCAACCTCGTAGGGATCTCCCATTTTATTATTGAGTTCGTGTATGTGCTTTTCAATTTCTGCAGTAAAATTATAACGCATCTTATTTTTAAGGCTTTCCTGCATGATAGTATTTGCTAAAACCTCCAGAGAGTTGTTCATTAACCAGTTGCCTGTATTCCCATCAAGTTTAAAATCGCTCACCCATACTTCCTGGGCTTCCTCATTAAATTCCAGGGCCACATACAGCAACACCCTGCCAATCTTATTCCTTAAAAGCTTAGTGAGCATCATGAATTCCACATCTACGGCAAGATCAAATTTCTCATCAGGGCTTTGCCCCAGGGAAATATCAAGGATCTCGGCATAGGTGGTCACCTCGCCAGTCTCCTTTTCGGTTTTGATGAGTTCCCCTACCACATTCTTTTGCAGAAAGTCATTTACAGCGGTATAGGAAATATTTACAGGTAATTTTACCTGAATATTATTGCTTTGCGATTCATCCCCGGGGTTCTCCATGTTTTTGCTTTAAGAATAAGAGTGAGTTAATTTGAATCAACTAAATTAGGAAATCCCTGTAAAACCCCTGCCAATATTAACATCTTGTAAACTCAATAGGTTTTAGGAGGTTAATGGGTCAATCCTCAAATTTTCTATTTCTCTATAATTGTTCCCGGCATAAACCCGTAGTGTTTTTTAAATGCTGAAAAAAACAGATCCTTATTTTGAAATCCCGAGCGCCTGGAAACATCTGCCAGATCAAAATTCCCTTCGGCAATAAGATTTTTGGCAAATTCCAGTTTGGTTCTAATTACAAATTCTTCGGGGGTGATCCCAAACTTTTCCCTGAGTCTTGAGGTTAAGGATACCGGGGTAACTCCAAGGTAAGCCGCCAATTCTTCCGCAGGAAACGAAGTTCTGGTGATATTTTGAAGGATGTATTTTTGCAATCCTGCATAAGGATCTTGATTAGGTCCTCCCATAAGAAGTTGACGGTTGCGCGCGCTCAGGTTGGTATTGGCAGAGGGCAGGGCAAGGGAAACTTCCAGTTTTTCGGCTATCATTTCCAGCAAGGCATCAATGTTAACGGGTTTTTTAATGATATTCAATAACTCATTTCCTGTGTTTTCCGGGAATTGCAGGGTATCGGTTTCGGCGATCATCAGGTATAAAGGTGTCCTGGCCAAAACAGGATGATTGCGCAGGGCTTTATTCAAGGCCAGCCCATCCATCCCCGGCATCTCAAAGTCGGAAATTATTACATCCGGTTTCAGGTTTATTGCCAGTTCAAAGGCTTCTTCGCCGTTTCTTGCTTCGTAGACCTCACCCAATTTCCGCAGGAATCCTGCTATAACCTTGCGCAGTTCTACATTATCTTCAGCAATCAGGATCTTTTTCTTGTCATGGGTTTCAGGCAAAGGAACTACCGTTGGTTTTTCCTCAAAAGCTTCAGTTTTCTGCTCAACTTTCGGCAGGGAGATATTTTCTAAAGGTAATTCTTCAGCAATTACAACCTCTTCAACGGCGGGTTGAGATATTGGTTGAGGCTTGATGCCACCTTCCGCTTTATTATAATTTTTAAGGATAAGGGTAAAGGTAGTGCCCTGGTCCTTACTGCTTTCAAAAACAATGCTGCCGCCCAGTTTATCTATAAGGTCTTTCACAAATAAAAGATCGATCTCCCGTGACTTTGGCGCAGCTGTTTTGGAATTGCGGTAATATTCCCGAATGATCTTTTGATCTTCATAAGGCAGGCCTGTACCATTATCTGCAATTTGTATCTTAAGGTCTCCCCGGTTGGTCTTTATAAGGTTGATAATGATCTTGCCATCTTCAAAGGAATTTTTTACCGAATTTGAAATGATGGTAAGGAAGATCTTATTGAGGTATTCTACATCATAAAAAAAGAATTCCTGGTTCCACTGGTCGTTTACAATTATCTCCAGTCTCTTTTGTTTTAAAAGTGGCCGGAGGTCTTTAACCAGGTCCTGCATAAAGGTTTTCAAAGAGATGCGGCTTATGCTTGGCTTCGCATCTTTTTTGCTGAAGTTTGCCGCCCGAAAATTAAGGAAGGGATCCATTAATTCCCTGAGCCTGCCGGTAATGTTCCTTAAACGCTGCCTGCCTTTTATCTCCTGCTCTTCTGAAATATTATCCAGCGAGGCTAGTAAAATTGACAACGGGGTTCCCAGCTCCTGCCCCAGGTTTTTATACACCTGTGCCCTGGCCTTTTTCACCCTCTTCTTTTTGTTTCCTGAAAACAAGAGGAACAAAAGAAGGATGAGCAAGATACCAGTTGCGACATAAGCGATCATCGCGGGAGTACCCATCCACCAGGGGGCGCTCACAGTAACAGGAATTTCTTTTACTTCGCTCCAGCTTCCGTTTCCATATCCGGCTTTTACCAAAAAGGTATATTCTCCCGGAGCCAGGTTGGCATAGTTTATTTCTTTCTGAAGGCCGGGCAAGGACCACTCCTCATCATAACCTTCCAGTTTCCAGGAGTAGTTTATTTGCCGGTCAATCCCGGGTTCAATTCCGTAGAAATTAAATTTAACCGAATTTTCATCGTGTTCCAGGTTAAGCTCCCCACCGGAGCCAACAGATTTAAGTTTCTTTTTCTTGGAAGTTTTATTTTTGGAATCAACCTGCACCGCTCCAATTATAAGGTTGGGGACAGCCCGGGGTTCATTCTTCAATTTATCGGGACTAAAAATGCTCACTCCCTTAAAGGTGCCAAATGCGAGTTTGTTGTCCAGTTTTGCAAAACTACCGCGTGTAAATACGGGGCTTAACAACCCGTCTTCTTTATCAAAAATACGTATATCATCTTCTTCGCCGGGCTTGAAGGTCACCAATCCCCGGGAGGTACCTGCCCATATCTCGTTGCCTTCATGCACCAGCAGGCCCAGAATACGATTGGAAGGAAGGCCGTTGGCTTTATTAACTATTCTAAAAGAACCGGCCGCAGGATCATAGATAATTATCCCTGCACCCTCTGTAGCAAAAATTAATTCCCCATTGGCCGTTTCACTAATGGCGTTGATGGTGAAATAAGGAAGTTTTTGGGCATTGGGTTTAAGCCCCTTTATTGGAGTGATTTTACTGCTGGAATTTTCGATTTTGAAAACCCCGTTTTTTCCACCGGCAATTATTTCACCAGATGAAATTTGCCGCAGGGCGTCAATATCTTTAAGCGGATATGATATAATTTGATCACCGGAGGTGATCTTTATAAGATTGCCCTCTTCTCCCCCGGCCCAGATATTCTTATCTGAATCAATCAACAGCGCTTTTACGTTTTGAAGCCCCGTCTTAATTTTTGAATCAACCGAATAATGAGCACGCAACAGGGTAGAAATATTGACTTTATAAACCCCATCATTTTGGGTAGCCACCCACATATGAGCCCCTTCGGCCTTGAGGTCCCTTACATTATCGGGGATATTGCTCTGCTTTGAAAATGAAAGGTTCTTTAAGTGTTGCCAGGAATCATTTTTTGGGTTCCAGATGCTCAATCCCTGCCGGTTTCCTATCCAGATGTTGCCGTTGGTATCTTCAGCAATCGCAGTGGTATAATTATCGGCCAGACTTGCGAATTTCTTGGGGTCATGTCTCAGGAATTCAAAATTATTCTCGCGCAGGTTAAGGGAGTTTATCTGGCCAGATTCGGTAGAGACCCACAGCGTATTGTGCCGGTCCAGGAAAAGGCCGTTTATTGTATTATCTGCAATAGAAAAACTATTATCCTCCTGCACGATATATTGGGATACCAGTTTAAGGTCCCGGTTGAGGATCAACAGGCCATCCCCTTTGGTACCTACATAGATATTACCAGACCGGTCATGGGACAGGCCGGAAATTGGCAATTTTTGAGAGGAATAGGGCAGGCTGTAGATCTTTTCGGTTACCAGGAAATTGGGAAAGGTTTTATAGAGGCCATCTTCGCGGGTACCAATTAGGTAATATTCTCCTGTAAACAGAAGGCTTTGAACATTGAGCTCCCGGTTGCCGGCAAGAGATATTTTTTTGTATTTATCTGTCCCCTCATCCATGGTAAACAGGCCTTTTGAGGTCCCGAAAACGATTTGCCCGTTCACGTAAAGCAACTGGTGTACAGACTGCTCTGCAGGAAAAAATGCGATAAGGGCCACTTTATCTCCGCTATATTTCCAGATCCCGTTGCGGGCTCCCAGCCAAAGGTTCCCATTATCATCCTGGGCAATACGCTGAATGTTGCTTTGAGTAGAGGGGCGTTCAGAAACAATAGGAAGGAAAAGGTTTTTACCCGGGTCAAATTTGAGGAGGCCTGTTTCTACTCCCACCCAGATATCCTCGCGGGAATCTATAAAGATTGTATTTATTTTTCCTGTATTTTCAGGAAGGCCTTTAAATACGTTGTAGAATTCAGAGCCCCGGGAGTTGTATTTTTCAATATGAGAATCGGAAGCGATCCAGAGATTCCCAATATCGTCCTGTTGAACCCCGTTTATTTTTTGAAAGTCGCCATTGACCTCAGTAAACCTTTCTATTTGCGGAACCCCCTGTGCCATTGCCGCCGACAGGTTTAAAAACATATATAAGATCACCGCCCCAACGCCAATTCTTAATTTAAAATACCCCATTCTAAAATTTTAAATTATCATTTGATGAAATTACAGATATAAATAACTGTTTAATAGAGAATTAAAATTGATTTATTAAGAGGTTATCAACCAATAAAAAATTTCTTGAAACCGACTATCCCCGAAGCAAGCCATAAGGGTATTTCGCCGGTTTGGGGGCCAAAACCCGGAATTTTATATTTTGCCCCACCCGGAATTGTAAAAAAAAAGCAATCCCGACCTCCCCCAAGGGGAGGTAATATTGGAAACCCCGAGGCAGAGCCATCGAGAAATATTTAGATTGAAAATTTGCACAAGCCTGTGTTTTACGGGCAGGGAAGTAAACAGGCGGGAAGCCAATTCCCATTTGTGGTAGGGTTAAGTTGTGGGGATGTAGGTAAAAAAAACCTTAATTTTGCAGAAAGAAAGACAACCCGAAAAAATCATTAATATGGCACTCATCCTACCCGTAAGGGGCATTTCCCCAAAAATTGAAGAATCCTGTTTTATTGCTGAAAACGCTACTATTACAGGGGATGTGGAAATGGGGCAAGACTGCTCTGTATGGTTTAATGCGGTTATACGGGGAGATGTAAATTCTATAAGAATAGGAAACAAGACCAATATACAGGATGGGGCCGTAATTCACTGCACCTATGAAAAGGCAGCCACCGTTATAGGAAATAATGTTTCCATAGGCCACCGGGCCATAGTTCATGGATGTACGGTAGAGGATAATGCGCTCATAGGGATGGGAGCCATTGTAATGGACCATGCGGTAGTGGGAAAAGATTGTATAATCGCAGCTGGAGCCGTGGTGCTGGAAAACACGATATGTGAACCGGGTTATATTTATGCCGGCATTCCTGCTAAAAAAGTAAAGCAGTTAACCCCGGTCCAAATTGAAGGACTACAGAAAACCGCCAATAATTATGTGATGTACAGCGGGTGGTTCAGCGATAAAGTTGATAAATAATACAGGATATAAGATATCAAAAAGCCCCTCGAACATGAAGGGCTTTTTGTTGTAAAATAATACCAATAATTAAGAATTATTTCCAATTATGAATTGTCCTCTACAGTGGCATCGGGCGCGTTTTTTCTAACGGAAGCAATCCCATTTTCCATCGCAGCAACAGTTGTATAAACTTCACTGGTGCCAATCACCTGGCCGTTGGAAGATTTTAAATTAAACCTATGCCCTGTAGCGGTTTCCTTTCGGTCAAAGCGCTCATCGCTTTGAGAATTGGTGCGCACAGATTCAATACCATTCATACAGGAGGGTTTTGCCTTATAGCCTTCACTGCTTAGAATTACCTGGCCGTTCCCGGCTTTAAGATTAAAGCGGAATTCACCGGCTTTGTCCTTTTTAATTTCAAATTTTGCCATGGGGGTTAATTTTAGTTTTTATAAATATAATAAAATAAAATCACCTGTTTTTGTGGATGTGGATAGAAATAGAGATTGGAAATGAAAGGGTTATATCGGGATCTTTCTAAAGATTTTTGCAACATAGTGACTAACAAAAAGAAAATAGCGGAATGCTGTCGTCTGCGGGCTTTATTATGAAATATGCTTAATTACCATAAAAAAATACTTATAAGTATTCTTTTTTCCATATTAAAATACATATATGTATAATTTTATTTTTTATTTTATACATATTTGTATACTTTTAAAGTGTTAATTTTCTTATAGTATAAATACCACAATCAATGAGAAACAAAAGAAAACTACTTATAGAACAATTGGACCAAAAACTAGGGCAATATAAAGATGCAGCTATGATCCAAATCCCACAAAAAGGGTGGATTCACACAATAAGAACCACTTTAAATATGACCAGGGAACAACTGGCGACCAAACTAGAATTGACTAAAGGAGCAATACAAAAAATTGAAGAACGGGAAGCTACAGGTCAAATAACTATCAATAAATTAAAGGAAGTTGGTAAGGCATTAGATATGCAATTTATCTATGGTTTTGTCCCTAAAGACAAGACCATAGATAATTTAGTTAACATAAAGGCTCAGGAATTGGCCCGAAAAATAGTTTTAAGGACCAATCAAAATATGAAATTAGAGGACCAGGGAATTGGAGATGAAAAAATAGCTAAAACTATAAAGGAACTTGCCAATGAAATAAAGCGAGAGATGAGAAAGTCATTATGGGATTAGAATTAGAATATAAAGATGGACAAACACCATTAGCCGACGAAGAGAAGGAAGGTCTCAAAATAAATTCAATTACTACTCAAGGAGAACTGGATGAATTTGAGCAACTGAACATTGAAAAAGCCGTCGAATGGACTATTCATACAAAATTGAAAGCGGAAAAGATTTTGACAGAAAAGTTCATAAAAGACTTACACAAAAGAATGTATGGCGATGTATGGAAATGGGCAGGTGAATTTAGAAGACCCGAAAAAAAGATTGGGATCCCGTGGACACAAATTGGGATTGAATTAAAAAATTTACTAGACGACACCAAATATTGGGTAGAAAACAAAACTTTTCCACCAGAAGAAGTAGCTAATAGGTTCAAGCACCGAATAGTATCTATTCACTGTTTTCCTAATGGAAATGGTAGGCACTCAAGAATGATGGCTGATATAATCATTGAATTCATTTTCGGAAAAGATATTTTCAGTTGGCACAAGTCAAATATGGTTAAACCTGATGAAAAAAGAAAAGAATATATCACAGCATTAAGAGAAGCTGATAATGGAAATATAAAACCTTTAATAAAATTTGCAATAAACTAAAAACCCCTTGCTTGAGAAATTTTTACTTACTCCCGGTATTGAGGTATCGCCCACCTTGCTCTGATGGAGAAGATTCTGCCGGCGTGAAACCCGGTTATATTTATTTTTCCATATAAGGCTGCCAGGTAACCAGGACATATTTTTTCCGGGCGTTTTCCATTTTGCCAAGGAAGCCAAACTCATACACAAAGAGATATACCTCGCCTTTGGCATTTTTCCAGTAATGGGTAAAAAACTTGGGATCAAAACCCTGTTCAATTAATACTTCAGATCGTACGGTGGCTTTCCCGGCCTTGTTGAATTTTTTCAGGATCCTGCGGTTGGTTTTGAGCTGGCGGTCTACCCGCGAATAGAAACTACGCCCTTGTTCCTGAAGCGCCTGGTAGTGAAAGGCACTTTTACAGGAAGGATCGCAAAATTTCTTATCACTTCTCCCCTTCAATGGTTTTTCACACACCGGGCATTTTCTTTCCTCCATTATTGTGGGCATATTCCTGTTTACCAGTTTAATATACGATTATTCTACGGCTGCAGCCATTTCCTCCTTCTATTTTTACAGAAAATTTCATAACCATGGACCGTAAATACATCACCCTTAAGAATTTAATGATCGAGGGACAAAAATGCATAGGGCTGAAGTTTTACCAGGATAAGGTGCTGCAGGCGCTGGTCAATGAACTTCCCGGGGTAGACTGGAGCGAGGAGTTCCACATGAACTATGTACCCAACTCCCCCGCAGCGCTGGACGGCATCTTTGACCAGTTTCGCGGGGTGGCCTGGGTGAACTGCAATCATTTCTTTACCAACAGCGGGTTTAGCCGAAACAATGAAGATATC
Organism: Gillisia sp.; assembly: GCA_039989915.1. Taxonomy (GTDB): domain Bacteria; phylum Bacteroidota; class Bacteroidia; order Flavobacteriales; family Flavobacteriaceae; genus Gillisia. Next base: position 183,495 of record JBDXGW010000001.1, on the reverse strand, counting down.
AATGTAGACTGGTTCAGGAAAAGAAAACACCCTGCAGGATACCGCCGTTGCCCCGAAGATTACCTGTTGAAGCTGGAATTAAAGCGCTATGCCAACAACACCGTAAAAACCTATGTCTCCTGTTTTGAGGCGTTCATCAATCATTACAACCATATAGAACCTGAAAACATCAATGAGAACGATATCCGGGCCTACCTTCAAAAGCTTATACAGGAAGGCAGTTCCAATTCCTATATCAATCAGGCGATCAATGCCATCAAGTTCTATTACGAAGTGGTGATGGAAATGCCTAACCGGTTCTACGGGATGGAGCGCCCGCGGGTGGAGGAGAAATTGCCGAAAGTGCTGTCGAAAGAGGAAGTGCTATCCATAATTGCTCATACCAACAACATAAAGCATCGCTGTGTGATAAGCCTCCTCTACTCTGCCGGACTGCGGCGGAACGAATTGCTCAATCTAATTCCCGAAGATATCGACGGCAAAAGAATGATGATCAAGGTAAGAGGTGGAAAAGGGAACAAGGACAGGTTTACCATCCTTTCTGAAACTCTGCTGAAGGAATTGCGGGAATATTACAAACTATGGAAGCCCAGGACCTATTTATTTGAAGGTCCTATGGGAGCCCGGTATTCGCCGGAGAGTGTTGCTAAAATTGTGAGTCGGGCAGCGGAAAATGCCAAAATCAAAAAAAGGGTCTCTCCCCACATGCTGCGGCATAGCTTTGCAACTCATTTACTGGAAGCCGGCACAGATCTAAGGTACATTCAGGTACTTTTAGGGCATAAAAGCACCAAAACCACCGAAATCTATACCCATGTTGCAACAAATGTTTTTTTTAAAATAAAAAATCCCTTAGATTCGTAACACTTCCCTAACAAGTACATAAAAAGACAAGGTGAATATAAATGTAATCCTACTTTTTATCAGAATAAATAGTAATTATACACAATTCAATAAATAATCGATTTATAAATGCATAAATGCATTTATAGGTACGTTGTGCGTAAGCCAAAATAATTTAATATGATTTTTAAAGGAGTCGATAATCAAAGTGTGGAGATACAGATAAGGAACTATCAGTTTCCTCAAGAAACCATTTGTAAATATGACTCAAATTGGTTACTCATTTATTTAAAAGTGCAAAGCACAAAAGGCAACTGGCAAACCGTTGATCCCGCTTTATTGACTTCTGAGTTTAAAAGAATAATTGAATGGTTTAAAAACCTTTCAGATAACCAAACAGTCTCAGCCGACTTGGTATTTATCGAGCCCAATTTGGAGTTTATGCTAATAGGGGATGATCAGGAAATAAAAACTATTCGCATATTGTTTGACCTTGAATTCCGACCAGAAACTGCGGATGATGAAAATGAATATTTTGTGGATTGTAAAATGGATAGCAAAGAATTAAAACGTGTTTCAATTGCCTTGGAAAAGGAATTAGAAAATTATCCAGAACGTGCCACTGGGTGAAAAAGCCTACGCACAACAACATATAAAAACAATGCTTAAATCAGTCTTGAATCGAAACTTCCTGCTCGCTTGCTTAGCGGATTGTCCTGCGGACAATCACGCGCGCCAGCTCGCACAGTTTTTATACGAGACGTTACCCACAATTGCTCCAGCACTTAAGAATTGATAAAAACAAATAATTATAGAAATATTTCATCAAGAGTGAAAATTTTGAGACCAATTTCTGCGTTTATGGATTATAGATTATTATGTCTTTTTTGATGAAAAAAATGGAAAGACAATAGGAATATTATACTATCTGGATAATATTCTCAAGTGCTTAAAAATCGAAAAGAAAGTTCAAAGCTTTAAAGATTAAACATTTTCTTATTAACACTACGGGAAATGTCTTCTGACTGATAAGCAGAACGTATAAATCGAACATAATTTGGAATGGGAAAGTTGTTCTAAATACAGACGATGGCCCATATAACTTTGAAGCATTTATGGGTTACCATAGAAAATAGCCTCTTTTTCAAAAAAATTATTCTCAAGTTGATTTGTGCCACTCGGATTTGCTAAATAATAAAGTCCCTGGTTTAATATATGATTATAATCTGTATAGAAAATTTTGTGGTATAGGCTAATAATTCTATTTTTCGTTCCTATAAATTCTACTGGTCTATCTAAAAAGCTATTTATTCCTGAAAAGCTTTCGTACTGGTAGGTGTGTATAATTTCATGTGGCAGTGCCTCAAGACCGTTTTCGTTGTTTAGGATCAAAATTGAATTTGTATAGAGTGGTACCGTGCCATAAATTATAGAATTAGCTTCGTTAGGTATAATATTGGTATCAAATATTAGGGTTCCTGTTTTAAGGCTGAGCTCAGGATTTAGTTTTCCTCTTGTTAGTGAACTAATTGTACCAACAAGGGCAAATGGCATTATACGATATTTAAGTTCAAGGTTATTTTCGGTGCTAATCTCAAATCTATTAAAACCAATATTGAGATGCCATCTCTTCCAAAAATCTCTATTTGCCGCCGCATTTTCAATAACAGAAGTTCCGGCGGCATTGACAATCTTAGAAGGCCATAAATAACCATATTTTCCAGATTTAGCGAATTCCCGTACCAATCTTTTGCTTTCAAAAACGAGATAACCGCCCAGTGCTCCCTGTCCTAAACCTTTTAAAATGGTGTTTCCAAGCTTCTCTTCAGGTTTTTTATTAATTACTGCACCCATCCCTCCAATAATACTACCTACCCCTACATTAAAAAGACCGGCTTCAAAATCGTTGTTTTGCGCCTTAATAGTGAAGGGAAGCAAAATGAGGAATAAAATTACAAATACCTCTCTGGTAAGTCTTTTCATATTTTTTTTAAAATTTTACCCAATTTGTCGAAGATAGGTCTTGATTTTTTATTATTGGAATACATTAATTTATTTCTGCAAAAAATATTTCACTTAATCATCTATTTCTTTAAATGATCATTCCTGCGCATCAGGATTAAATCGACTATAGCTATATTTGGGATACTATTAAAAATAAATTTCATAAAGATTAACCAATTATATTTTCTATTGTATTATTTTGAAGATTTGATAGCAAATCCATGATAGGAGGGTAATCTGGGTTACCAGAAATAATTCAGAATAGTCTGGGATTGGAAAGGCCACCAGAAAAGCGGCCTTTAACCTAATAGCTAAAAAAGTGCACAAGATGTACGTGTTTACTCGAACGTTTCACAAAGTGGGTAACAACATATAAAAACAATGCTCAATTTGGTCTCGAATCGAAACATCAGCGCTTCTTTGCTTAGCGGATTGTCCTGCGGACAATCACGCGCGCCAGCCCGCACAGTTTTTATACGAGACGTTGTGGTGCATTAAAACGACACCACAACATAGTATAAAAACAATCTTATAAATTGCAAATCGGTCTTATTTTGAATGTGGCAGGTACTTGTAGAGTTTAGTGCTTACCCACACATACGTAAAGCTGAGAGGTTCAGGCCAATTAAAACCTGATTTCCTTTCAGTTAAAATAAAAATGATCTTAATTTTGATAATATCAAATGATAGATTCAAGATGGGACCTCCCTACGAAATTACTCCCAACATCTTTAAAATTATAACTTCTGTTTCCGTAACGCACTTGCGGTACCCGGGGCTTTATGAGTCAGCTTGAAAAGCAATTCGATTAATTAAAAACGCTTAAAATGGGAAATACACAGGAAAACGTAGTTTGGATAACCGGTGCTTCCTCCGGCATTGGCAAATCCATGGCCTTTGAATGGGCCAGATTAGGATATAAAGTAGTTCTCTCCTCAAGACGTAAAGAACTATTGGATAAAGTGGCAAACGAGATTAGACTCTCAGGTGGGGAAGCCCTGGTAATACCCTGCGATATTATGGAAGAAACCGATATTGAAAATACAGTCCAACAAATCATTAACACCTGGGGGCGTTTGGATATTGTTATAGCCAATGCCGGTTTTGGTGTTTTTGGGAGTATGGAAAAGCTAACAGGCAAGGATTGGAACAGACAATTCCAAGGCAATGTTACGGGCCTGGCCTTAACGGTTAAATATGCCCTTCCGCATTTGAGGAAAAACAATGGCCGGATTGGTTTAGTGGGCAGTGTAGGTGCATTTCTTCCCAATCCTAATTTAGGTGCCTACGGTGCTTCAAAAGCTGCCGTACACTCCATTGGTCAAACTTTACAGGTTGAATTAATGGGTACAGGTGTGAGTTGTACTACGTTGCATCCCGGATTTGTGGCTTCGGAAATTGCCAGAATTGACAATGACGGAGTTTGGCATCCTGAACGATCAGATCCACGTCCTTCAAATTTAATTTGGCCTACAGATAAGGCTGCAAAAGTAATGGTAAGGGCTATTTTAAAACGAAAGAGAAATTATGTTTTCACCGGCCACGGAAAAGTATTTGTAGGATTGCAACGATGGTTTCCCGGATTGATGAGAATTATAATTTCCAAAAGCCCAAAACCAGATTCATAAAAAAGATTAAGTTAAATCAAACATATCTTTCGAACTAAACATATTTAGAAGAATACCCAACGCACAACAGCTACGCAAGCGGAGATTTCTTGCTTCGGAATCTGCAGATAATTGAGCTCGCATAATTTTATAGGATACTTTGCCGGATGAATAAAACTTTTAAAATTATGGCAACCATGAATAAAAAAATGAAAATGATGACACTTGACCATATGAAGGACATGGATATTGGAAAAGTTGGAACACCAGAACGTGACCAATACGAATTTGACCTGCGATTGGAGGTGCTTGGAGATATGATAAAATCTGTAAGAAAAGAACGGAATTTGACTCAAGAACAACTTAGAAAATTAATCGGAGTTCAAAAATCCCAAATCTCAAAATTGGAACGAAACACTAAAAACGTAACCATTGAAACGATTTTAAAAGTATTTCGAGCGTTAAAAGCAAACGTCCGATTTAGTGTGGAAATGAACGAATGGGAATTTAAAGTGGTATAAAAAAATTACTGTTACAGTGGCTATTAGGAAATACTTTTTCTCATCTACTCCTGAAAATTCTTTATGGTTTTCAGCTTGGTATGTTTTTTCAAACTTTAGAGCAACTCCACGCAACTACTAATAGCAGTGACATCCAATATCAAGAATAAAAAAGATGTTTACTGAATTTCAATAAACATCTTCCGATACTGCAAATAAAATAAATTTCTAAGGGGCAGGATATACGTAGTTGGCCTCAAAACTCAAAGGAATTCCCAGCCACCAGTAAACCAGTAAGAATATAGTCCAGGTGATTAAAAATATGACCGAGTAGGGCAACATCATGGATATAAGCGTTCCAATTCCCATTCCTTTTACATAGCGTTGACTAAAAACCACTACGAGGGGAAAATAAGGCAATAAAGGTGTAATGATGTTGGAAACCGAATCTCCAACCCTATAAGCTGCCTGGGTAAGGTCTGGTGATATACCCAGCTGCATTAACATAGGAACAAAAATGGGTGCAATGAGGGCCCATTTTGCTGAAGCAGAGCCCACCATTAAATTGACAAAGGAACTTAATATAACTATCCCCACAATTGTTATTTGACCCGGTAAGTCAAGCGCCTGAAGGAAATTTGCTCCTTTTATGGCAATTAAAAGTCCGATATTTGACCGTGAAAAAGCATCGATAAAAAGCGCACAGAAAAAGGCCATTACAATGTAATAACCCATACTTTCCATTGATTTTTTCATACTTTGTATCAAATCACCTGAAGATTTATATCTACCCGACACAAATCCAAAAACAAGACCCGGTATTAAAAGCAGAACAAAAATAAGGGGTACAATAGCTTTCATTAACGGGGCATGAAACGAAGTAAGGGATTGAATTTCAGGATCAACCATGTCTGGCCCTCTAAGGGCTGAATCCTCGGGATATGCCCACAAAAACAAACCTACAAGGCCCAGTATCATGGCAAATAGCCCCAACCAGAAAGCTTTACTTTCCTTAGTTGTTACCTTCTCCATTTTGGGCATTTGATCTTCATCTCCATCTACTTTCACTCTTGAAAGCCTTGGTTCCACTATTTTATCTGTGATCCACCATCCTACAAGTACGATCAACAAGGTTGAAGCTGAAGTAAAATACCAGTTATTCAAAGGATTTAAATTAATCGCAGGATCAAGGATCCTGGCGGCTTCCAGTGTAAAACTCATAATGAGCGGATCAATAGCCGAAGGGATAAAGTTGGCTGAGAACCCTCCGGAAACTCCCGCAAAAGCGGCTGCTATACCCGCTAAAGGATGGCGTCCTGCTGCGTAAAAAATAACACCTCCCAGCGGTATCACCAATACATAACCGGCATCGGCCGCGGTATGGCTCACTATGGCTATTAAAATAAGCATTGGCGTAAGCAACTGTTTTGGGGTAAAATTCAAGAGCTTTTTCAAACCTGCATCAATCCAACCCGAATGTTCTGCTACTCCTACTCCCAGCATTGCAACCAAAACAATTCCCAAAGGGGCAAAAAGCACGAAGGTATTTACCATACTCGCCAGAAATCCTGCTAATTGAGCGCCGGTGAGTAAATTTTGTACGTTCAAACTATTTCCTGTCATTGGGTGAACTTCTCCAAAATCAAAAGGAGCCAGAAATGCCGATAACACCCATACGAAGATGAGCAAATAGAAAAACAGAATTGCGGGATCGGGTAATTTATTACCCATTTTTTCAACTAAATCAAGGGCTTTGGTTAAGATCCCTTTTTTGGGTGAAACAACTGCTTCTTTCATAATTGAATCAGGAAGTTTGTTAATGAATTGCTAAAATATAAATTAATTCAAAACAACAGCAAAACTTTCTCAACTGCCATAGAGTGTAACATTCTTTTTCTCCCTGCGATCTCCTTCCTACAGAATTTTCCTGCATTGGTATACTCAAAAAAATGGCAAAATCAGTTTGGTGAAAAAACTGAGACTTTCAACTCTGAACTCATTGCATTTAAATTTGTGTTCGCCACTATACAAGAACCAAATAAAAAGACCGGCATACCCTGCCATTTTAATGTTTCAGTAGAAAGTAATTTTTAGTATTTTAAAGCATATTTAAAAACAGGTTTTTATGAAATATATATTTATTATAGCTGCGTTAATTTTGAGCCTTCCGGGTGTTGTGGCTCAAGAAGTTATGACCCCCGAAAAATTATGGGAACTGGGAAGAGTTTCGGCCTTGGGGGTATCTAAAGACGGCAATTCTGTAGTCTTCCGGGTTACAACTCCATCGATTTCTGAAAATAACTTCAGCAGTAAAAACTACACCGTGAGTATACAGGGTGGCGAACCCACGGAAGTTAACAATCATACGGAATTGATTAATAACAAAAACCTGTCACCAGATGGGAATCATTTATTATATCACGAGGAAGTAAAGGTGCAAAAAGTGCTTGGGAAGGATTATTATCCTGAAATGGAGAATTCAGAAGTATTTATTTATGATGCCCTGGATTATCGCCATTGGGATACTTATAACGAAGGGAAATTCAATCACGTTTTCTACCGTGAGACCAAGGAGGGAGCGCAGGGAATTGATATCATGAAAGACGAGCCCCATCACTCCCCCCAAAAACCTTTTGGCGGAGATGAAGATTATATCTGGTCTCCGGACGGCAAAAAAATCATATATGTAAGCAAAAAGTTGACCGGTACTGAATATGCAAATAGTACAAATACTGATATTTATGAGTATGATCTAAGTTCAAAACTAACCAGGAATTTAACCGAAGATAACCCCGGGTATGATAAATACCCCTCTTATTCCTCAAAAGGGAACCTCGCATGGTTGCAAATGAAGCGGGATGGTTTTGAGTCTGATAAAAGTGATATAATCGTTATGCTTAATGGTGTTTCCAAAAACCTTACCGCAAACTGGGATGGAACGGTAAATTCCTTCAAATGGAGCCCGGACGGTTCCAAATTATATTTTGTGGCACCTGTAGGCGGAACAGTTAACTTAATGGAAGTGAATTTCTCCGGAAATTCGAAAACTGAAGCTACCGTTAAAGAAGTAGCAAAAGGTGATTTTGATGTCACCGGCATAGTGGGTTTTTCAGGTAACAAAATTGTTCTTACCCGAACTGATTTTAACCACGCTGCAGAAATATATACCCTGGATCTGAAAAACAAGAATTGGAATCAGATCACCAATGTAAATGGCTCCATTTATAATAATATTACTAAAAGCAAGGTTGAAAAAAGATGGGTACCCACCACTGATGGCAAAGAAATGCTGGTTTGGGTAATTTTCCCACCCGATTTTGATGCTACAAAAAAATATCCTACGCTTCTATATTTACAGGGTGGTCCACAAGGTGCATTGAGTCAGTTTTATTCTTTTAGATGGAACCTTCAGGTAATGGCTGCCGGGGGGTATATTGTTGTAGCACCTAATCGCCGGGGGATGCCCGGGCATGGAGTGGCCTGGAATGAAGACATTAGTAAAGACTGGGGAGGACAGGCAATGGAAGATTACCTCTCTGCTATAGATGAAGTAAGTAAGGAACCTTATGTGGATAACTCAAGGATAGGAGCGGTAGGTGCCAGTTTTGGTGGTTACTCTGCATTTTACCTGGCAGGAATTCATAAAAACAGGTTTAAGACATTTATTTCCCATGCAGGGCTTTTCAATTTACAAAGTATGTATGGCACAACTGAAGAACTTTTCTTTGTAAACTGGGATATAGGTGGCCCTTATTGGGATACTGAAAACAAAGCTGCCCAAAATTCCTATGCCTCATTTAACCCCATTACCAATGTAGCCAAATGGGATTCTCCAATGCTTATTATCCAGGGGGGCAAGGATTATCGCGTACCGGTGGGGCAAAGCCAGGAAGCATTTCAGGTGTTACAGCAAAAAGGGATCAAAAGCAGGTTTGTACTTTTTCCTGATGAAAACCACTGGATCTTAAAACCCCAGAATGCGATGGTGTGGCAGAATGAATTTTTCAGATGGCTTGAGGAAACGCTGTAATAAACAATGGAAAATGCCGGCATCATTATGATTAATTATTACGGTTAAGCTTTTAATACCCAAAAAATAATCATGTTGCCAATTGCATTTTTACTCATCGCTATGTGGTTTATTGCCTGCAAATGCACCCGGATTTTTGCGAGGCAGATAATGGTGCGGCCCGGGCTTTTGGTAATTATTCCGGTGTTCCTGGCTATCACACCGGCTATTGCCCAGGCAGATTCTACCACCGCAAAAGTTATTACAACAAAACAGAAACCGCTCTTCTCTGTGGGTTTGGGATTTCAGCACGGTTTTATTTTTGCGCATTCTGTAGAGGTGCAAAATACAAGTGGCGCACGGCCCACCGGCGTAGAAGCAATACTTGCCTGGCAGCGCAACGACCAAGCCACCTTTGCCCTCTGCAACTGCTATCCCCGCCAGGGCCTGCTGCTGGCTTATTACGATTATGATGTGGGTTTATTGGGCAAGAGCGCCACGGCGGCTTATTTTCTGGAACCCACCTACCGGCTTGGAGACCGGGTGTTCTTATCTTTTAAAGGTGCAGCAGGAGCTTCCTACCTGAATAACCCATACGATAGTATTGTCAACCCCGGCAATCAATCCTTCAGTACCCACCTGAGCGCCTATTTGCTGGTGAGCGTGGGTGCCTGGATGCGATTATCAGATCGCTGGTGGATTAACCCCGGAATAAATTATCAGCACATTTCCAATGGAGGCAAACGCCAACCCAATAAGGGCATTAACTGGCCCACCGCTGGCCTGGCTGTAAGTTATCAACCTAGCTCCCGCCCCTGGTACACCACCGGCAGCATAACTACTGAAAAATACTGGAGGGACTACTCTGCCCGGTACGATATCGCTATATTGGGTACTCTGCGCCGTGGCTACAATGAAGGGGGAGATCGCGAAAGATATCCGGTGGCCGGGCTCGCAATCCAGGCGGGAAGGCAGGTGGGAAGGCTGAACATGCTTACTTTTGGAGCCGAAGCCTACCACGATGAGGAACTTCAGGACAAACTGAAGAAAGACGGTCTTAATGCCAGTCCTGTGAAATCCGGGTTATTGCTGGGCCACGAGTTTTTGCTTGGCCGGTTTCAGTTCAGTCAGGGGCTGGGCGTATACGTGTTTGACCAAACCCCATACTATGACCGCATCTTCCATCGCTGGGGTTTACAGTACCGCATAAATCGCCACTTCAGCGCAGGATTTAATTTACTTGCTCACCGGCAGGTGGCAGAGTTTGTAGACTTCCGGCTGGCCTACACATTTCAGAAGCGTTATGATTAAATATACTAACAGTAAAATAAACCGGGTAGTCCTCAGAAAATACATTGATTTGAGTAGCGGGGAACGTAGGCAGATATGAGCCCGGAGATTTTCTAAAACAAAAAAACCCTCCAATTTTCATTGAAGGGTTTCTAGTAGCGGGAACTGGACTCGAACCAGTGTCCGCCACAGGCGGATATGAGCCCGGAGATTTTCTAAAACAAAAAAACCCTCCAATTTTCATTGAAGGGTTTCTAGTAGCGGGAACTGGACTCGAACCAGTGACCTTCGGGTTATGAGCCTATAAATTACACTTCTCAAAACAACCTAAACCCCAATGAAATCGACTGTTTGTCAGGAAGTTAATAATATTTAAAACTAAATAATATCAATGAAATTCAAATTATTCTGTACCTATTCTGTACCCCTTTTTTTATTATTTGTTTTATCTTTATAAAGAACGAATTAAAAATATCTCTATGGTAAGTATTAAAATCGTCAGACGTAAAAACAAAGAGCGTAAAGATGGCACTGCACCACTGGCATTAAGAATTAGCCAGAATTATAAAACCAATTATAGGTTTTTAGGACAATATTTACTGGAAAGGGATTGGGATAAAGTTTCAGGAACAGTTAAAAGAACCTATCCGAATTCTAAAAAGCTCAACAATTTTCTTCTCAAACAACTAACTGAGGCAAATGATATCTATTTTGAGAGTAAAGAAAATATATCTCCTAAACAGATAAAGCAAAAACTTAAAGGACCCGGAGGGGCTAAATCATTTTTCCAAGTTGCCGCTGAACGTATCCAGGAAAAATTTGAATTAGGAACTTTTTCGGTAGCTAAACCTGAATTGTCTATCCTTTACAATTTGGAAGAGTTTTTAAATATAAAGACTACTTCAAATAAAGCAGAGATAATCAAAGAAATCAGAGAACGAAGGAAGGAGAGAATAAGTAGAGCACGAAAAAACGAATATTCATTTCATCAGGGGATTGATCACTTCAGAAAGTATAAAAAATTGATGTTCCAAGATATTGATGGATCATTTTTGAAAAAATATAAAATATTTTGTGCTACCTGTCTTCATCAGAAAAAAAGAACCATTACCAATCAACTAATATTCATAAGAACTCTTTTTAACCTTGCAATTAAGGAAGATATCATTTCCTCAGAGTTCTATCCATTTTCCGGGGAGAAAGAAAAAATTCGCATAGGATCTGGGAACAAAATAGGCTTAACCATTGAAGAAGTTGAAAAAATTGAAGCCCTTAAATTAGAACCAGGTACTTCTATTTGGCACACAAAAAATCTTTGGTTGGTAGCTTTTTATTTTGCCGGAATACGAATCTCCGATATCTTAAAACTGAAATGGATCGATTTTAAAGATGATCGCCTTTATTATGTGATGAATAAAAATGATAAAGCTATTAGCTTAAAAATTCCAGATAAAGCTCAGGAAATTTTGGCCTTCTACAGAAAAGATAAAGAAATTAATAATAGTTATGTATTTCCCTTTATGCGAAATGCGAATTCCAAGGAACCTGAGGATGTTTTCATTAAAACAAGAAATGCAACAAAACTTTTCAATAAATATCTAAAAAGGATTGCTGCAGAATGTCGTATTGAAAAAAATCTATCAAACCACATTGCCCGACACAGTTTTGGAAATATTGCCGGGGATAGAATTCATCCATTGATGCTACAGAAGTTATATAGACATAGTGATTTAAAAACTACCATAAATTATCAAGCCAATTTTATACATAAAGATGCCGATGAGGCTTTGGATTCAGTTATTAATTTTTAATGTTAGAAACGGCAAATAAGATAATGTTTGGACAAGAAGCTACTCGTATAAAAACATCGCGAGTCAGTGGGCGTTAATGTCCGTAAGGAAAAAAATAAAGTAGAGAAGGGTTATTTTTCTAAAATCTGCAGTTTATTTTTAATACAATAAATCTTGATAGTAATTTTATTTCGGTACTACTGATACTTATGTCACTAATAATATTGTTCTAAAAACCTGGGAGTTAAATAAATTTTTACCCTCTAATGAAAACGTAAGTTTATTCTCCAAAAACTTATAGTTTGCATCAAAATCCAAGAAATAATATTCGTTCTCTTTTGACATTAGATTTCCCAAATAATACCTTTCAGCTTCCAATTTGGAATCCAATTTTTTATTTGCAATAAAGGTTAAATCCAAAAAACTTTCATTGTTTATAAAAGAATTTTCACTGTTGCTGGCAACAATCTAATTGTGTTTCCAGGTTGTGCCAAAATTATAATTGAATATTCCGGTAAAACCTGATCTTATTTCAATCCCGTAATTTTGATTTTTGTATTCTACCTTATTGGGTGTTGAGTTAACAATATTTTTATAGCTGGATTTCACAAACCCAGCATTCAATTTAATATTGGTTGTATGAGTTTTGATATATCGTTCTATATTAACACTTCCGGTTAACATAATCCTATCTTTAATAAATATGGTTGCCTGGGTGAAGTTAGGTTGAATTAACCCTACGCTTTATTCTGCTTCGAATTGTTTAGATATTTAAACCTTCATAATCAATATTGATGGGAACCAAGACTTCTACAAATTGTACCCAACAGTAAACATTACAATCCTGGGTAAAATATAAGTCCTGGTATCGGAAATGATATAGGCAGAGAAGCTATTGCGGTTTTTAAAAGCAACATCAAAGAGATTTTGTACTTCTATCTCAAAACTCCAGGGACTATTTTCTTTTTTATAATATATAGAAGCATTGGCAATTTCGTAATTATTACGCAGGTTTAAATCTTTGTTTCGATACCTATATACTCTATAATCAAATGAGAAAATAAAACCTTTCCAAAAATCGTAATCTATATTTAAAAAAGGGTCACTATTCACAAATTCCGATTTCCTCCCACTTAATGTATAATTTCCGAAACTTTGCCGTAAACCTAGCTCAACAATAGGTAAATTTTCAAATAAACTCTTCCCCGAAAGGTTATAAGAGAAGCTGCTGTTTTTGTTTTCAAACAAAATGCTATTGACCAGTTGCTTATATTTCGAAGTATTATAACGGATCCCTGCACTAAAATTGATATCGCTGATTTTTTTACTAATATTACCGTATATGCTCCAACGGATTTCCGGTTCATCCACTAAAATAGGCATGACGCTTTGGTTGATACCCTCATAGTTCACCGAGTTCACAACTCCACGTGCATTCTCTATATAATTGACGACCGCATAATACCTAAAACCCCTATAGGTGCTAAATTTGGTATAGCGCAAATTGAAGTTATGGCTCAAACCATTTTCAAGATATTCATTTCCCTGATAAACGCTGTTGTAGGAACTAATATAGTACCTGTTGGCAAATTGGGGTGCCTCAGAAAAGGAGGTCTGGAGCTTATATTTAAATTCCAGTTCCTTTGTTTGGCTGAATTTTGCTTCAGCTGAAAAACCTGGTAATACCACTGTTTTATCATTGGATATAACACTTTGCTGGCTTACGTTCCATTGGTAGTGGTGTAAGAACAAGCCTTGATCAAAAGAGAAGATCCCTAGCTGAAATTTATAGTTTAATCCAAAAAATAGATCGTTCAGACGAAAATCAAGGTCATTGCCAAAGCTTCCTTGGGAGAAATCATTAATACTCCCATCATCCAGCTTCTGAAAATCCCGCGTAAAAAATTGCTGGTTTAGATAGGTATTCCCGAGGGTGGAGTAAATGTGATTATTCTTGTTTAGGACCCAATAGTGCTTCAAAATGCCGTTAAACTGATTGTTTCTTACCCGTTTTGACTGGTTTAAACGATATAACGGTTGCTCAACAACCGGAATCAATCCCTGCAAAATAGGATCTGAAGTTTCCCAGATGGTTTCCGGAGCCCGTTCTTCATATATATAATTGACCGCAAAAGAAAAAGTATGCTCCATTGAACTTTTCCTGTGCCATTCTACGCTTTGGTTAAAAAACGAACCTGCTATATCATGATGAGTGAAAAAGGTATTGTTTATAGTGTCAACAACTGAATTTATAAGGTTATCTAAAGCATTTTCAGTCTTTTTAAATTGGGTCTTAAAATACCACTGATCGGTTAGGTTGGGTAAATACACAGCTTTTATATGACCGATACCTAATAAATTGTCTGTTGCAGATGTGCCCTTACTAATTTCGGTAAAAGTGTTGTACCTATTGTTAGCCTGCACAAAAGTCTCCTCTTTAGTTTTAGAAAATATACCGTAAGCCGAAATATTCAGTTTGTTATTGACTTCCTGTGAAATATTTAAAGCCCCAAATTGTCTCCGGCTTTCCACTACATCCTGGCTTTCAATGAATTGTGAAAAATCATTATTAGTTAAATCAAAATCAGTATTCCCCTGATTAAAAACGGGATTCAGGCCGCTCCTAAAGTCAAAATACTGGTCATAAGTTAACACCTGTTCCCGGATGTTGTTGAGATTGCCAATGAAATTAAGGTTAGTCTTAGGGCTGTAATAAAAAAGGTTGCTATGTGTTCTATAAAAGTCCCTGTTGCCCTTCCCCGCCTCTAAATCACCGAAGGTAAAGTTTTTTTTATCCTCCTTTAGTTTGACGTTCATTGCCATTTCATTACTATTAGAAAGATTCTTTAAAAAAGATACCTCATTGTAATTATCGAGGACCTCAATTTGATATACGGCATCTGCTGGAATATTATCGATGGCAAGTTTGGACCCGCCTCCAAAGAACTTTTTGTTCTCCACGAGCATAACCGTTACCTCTTTCCCACGCACCCTGATGGTACCATCCCGGTCTACCTCCACCCCAGGTAGTTTTTTAAGCACGTCCTTGAGTTTGCGTTCCTCACCCGTGACAAACTTATCGATATTATAAATTATCGTATCTTCCTTAACCACAATGGGCATCTCAATAATCACTTCCTCGAGTCCCTCTGTACTTCGTGCTAAAACAATATTCTTAGTAAAATCACCCTGTGCAAAGAATTCGAAAGTAAAAGTTTTATAACCAAGGTGACTTGCTATCACAGTATACCTTGTATTATCAAGTTGCAATTTAAAACTACCTTCATCATCGGTAATTGCAAATCTTATTTTGTATAGGGAATCCTGTGGTTGGGCAATAATATTGGTTGCCTGCAGTGGGATTTGCATACTATCCTTGACAGTACCCATTAGGACATTTTGGGAAAAACAACAGAATTGAATTAATAAAATAAAAGGTAGAAGTAATGATTTGGGGTTGTTTACCATGTATTAAAACTTCACAAAAGATTATCTGCTTCTTTTTCTATCATCCATTATTTCTTTAATTCGCCCATTGGCTTCCTCCTGTGAAATTATATTTTTGTCGGAAATTTTTTTAATAATAATGCTGTTAGGCTTTGGATTCAAATTTATTTTGGTTGCTTTTATTTTGAATTCATCTCTTTCAATTTCAAGAATTAGTCCAGGTAATCCATTATAGTTTTTGGGTCCGTAACTAAGTGGAATTTCTGGAGTAAACCAAGCAATAATTTTACGATCATAATAATGACCCTGTCTACTATAAAGTTTTTCGGTAGCCACTGCTTGGATACATTTATATTTTCCTACTATTTTAGATTTCCCAGTAATTTGCCAGTTTAAGGGGTTTTGAGCGATATTCCCTAATGTGGGACTTATTTCAATAATTCTTAGATTTGAAATTTTTGTGTAGTATGAATTCTTACCAGCCTTACTCCCTATATTATAGTTTTCTTCTGATTCCAATGAAGGATTGTGGTAATAAAAAGATTCTCCTTTAAGGAAATTCAAAATATATTCATCTGGAGTAGCATTCATATACATCTCCACAACACCTTGTTTTATTTTCATAGGCATATCTTTTTGTTTTAATTCTGCCAAAAAGTTATCCACATGTGTTTTGTTTATCGTAGCGGTGTAATGAATTATTCCAGATGATTCTTGACTAAATAAATTGAGGGAGAGTATAGTACACAGGCAGGTTAAAATTAATTTAGTTGTTGTTTTCATTTTTTTTATTTTAAAAGTCTTCACCTTATTAAATTTACGTTTTAAGATTTCTCATCTGTAATTATAATAAGGTAAAGACTATGTTCTAAATACAATTATTTTATTCTATCCACAACCATTTCTGGCCATACATGCATAAAAATCGTCAAAACTATCAGGAGCTGCCGCATCACATATGGTAAACATAGTAGAACAACTTGGTCCCTCATTTTGAAGAGTTTCGTTTTGTGATTTATCTTCATCGTTTGACATTGCTGTCAAGCCAATTAAAAAGATTGAACTTAAAACAAGGTTTTTTATTATTTTCATAATTTTGAAGTTTTTGCCGATAATATTAATTTAATCGGCGGATTAAAAAATTGGTTTTGTTAGCTAACATTTCAAACTTAATTATAAAACTCATAAAAGGCCAGTATATTACCCACATAAATAATGTGGGGAAACCGCATTAAAATACTGAATTGATAAAAATTTAATTCATATTAATAATTTTAGTTTTATATTGTGAGATCTCAATATTGTAAAATTTAGAAAATGGAATAAAAACAATTTTGCAAATTAGGTTCTAAGAAAATCTCTCCCATTTGGTCATTTTTATTCCAATTTTAAATTAGAGAATTCTGGGTGGAAAGATTCGATGATATAGGGACACTATTTATTTAGATCGCTTAACTTCCTATTTTCCCGGATATAATATTAATTTTTTTATCGTCTCATAAAAGATGTAGGGTTTAAAGTAATAAGATCAAAAAGTTGGTTGGATTCATAAAATGACATAAGAATGCCGAAGTAATTTTTAGGTTCAAGATTGAAAAAGAGTTTTCGTTATTTAAAAAATTCAAATAACTAACTCGGCCTTCTATCAGAATTAATTATATCCACTGTCACTAGCCTCTGATAATAAAGCACAATTTCCTTCTCCTTTGACCCCGAAAACATTTTTCAGCTTTTTCTTACGGTCTTCAACAGCTCTTAGGCTGAGATTTACATGCAGAGATATGTCTTTTGTTTTTGTTCCCAAAGAAAGTTGGTGTAAAATAATTCTATCTGTTTCATCCAGAGTGAATTTGTGGGTCGCCCGGGAATGGAGAAGTTTTGAAATTTTTCGTCCATAATATGGCGGAATAGAAATTACGGCTTCTCAACATTGTCTTAATTCTTTTGCTGTTACCTCCCCCTTTAAAAGAAAACCTTCGGGATTAATATTATCCAGGATATTATGTAGTCTAAATGCGTCTTCAAGAACGGTAAGAATAATCACGTACTTTTGCAGTGAAAATCAAATTTATTGTGTTTTCGAATTTTTTCCTACCATTAAAAACATATACCTCCAATCATACAAATAATACATTAGTTCACCTAATTAATTAGTTTAAATTGCGGGCTGATAATTTTGATTAAAAACAGTAATTTCCCATCTTCTCTTCGGAGTTAAATGTAGTATGAGGTAAAAAAATTCATTCAGGAAATATCCTCCTTAAATTATCATCTTGTACCACAGTGAATTCTAAATTCATTTTCAAGGTTATAAATAAGAGGGATCTCTATTTTAGAAAGATTGACCTGTTACTTCAAAACTACTAAACAATCTCTTTATATTGAAGAAAACTCTAATAGGCGATGGCGAAGCATTTTCATGCAGTTACACCCCTTATCAGTATGTCCAGATTTTTCCGGAATTAAAACTATGGCAGCTCCCCCAAAGAACTTGTGAAGTAAACCCGATAAACAATTACTGTACATATTCCCCGAATACCAACGGGTTATGGCCTCCATTCTGTAACACTAGGCTCTATGGAGCCAATTAAAATCTATACTTTAATTTCAATAAAGCGAACCGGGGAAGCAAACGATAAGATGTAGTAGAGCTCCCTATATCTGAAACAGTAAAATTCCTAAAATTCTCGGTATTAAATAAATTCCGGGCCTCAAGCGAAAGGCTTACTTTGTTAGGTTTAATATTGTATGTGGCATCTATATCCATAAAATAATAAGGATTATCTTCCTGAATATTACCAAAGTAATAACGTTCTCCTTTTAATTCGGTTTCAAAATGCTCATTAACCAGAAAGGAAAGATCAAGAAAACTCACGTTGTTTGTAAAAGAATTGGAGAAATTTTCGGTATTGATTTTATTGGTAGTCCATTTTGTGCCGAGGTGGAAATTAAAAAGGCCGGTAAACCCGGATCGTAGTTCGCCTCCATAAGAATAATTCCAGGTTTTAATATCCCTAAGTTCGGATTCATTCACAATATTTTTATAATTGGATTTTGTATAACCTATATCCAATTTTAAATTTGAGCCAATCAATTTCAAATACCTTTCAATATTGGAGTTTAAAGACAAATATTCCCTGTCTTTAAATAAAACCTTTTCACTTAAAGAATAATTGGGTTCAATCGAAGATATTGTTGAAAAAAAGTCATGGTTTCTGGTATAAATAAGAACTGTGTTGGCAAAAAACCTGTCACTCCATTCTCCCAGTTCATAATTCAACAAAAAGGTTGAAGCCTCCAATTGATTAAATGAGCCCGAGCCTGCCTGAAAGGAACGATAACCTGTAAGTATGGAATTATTGTATACATCGAGAATTTCTGCGTTAGTGGTATTATGGGAATAGGTAGTTTTAATCCTGTTTTTACTATTTATCTTCCAATCTAAACCTAAAGAAGGATTGATGAAAAATGGATCTTCAGTGTCAAAGAACCCTTCATCCTCAAGACTGTTAAACAATTGATGAAAGTCTAATTTTCCAATGAGTGAGAAATCTCCCATTTCCAATCGGAATTTGCTTTTTAAGTAAAGGTCCTGACTTGCATAACTTGTGTTGTTTTTAAAATCGGGGGGTATTTGCGATATGTTCTCACCTTCTTTTAATTCGAGGCTGCTGTTTAATTGATCTTTTCTATATTGGCTTCCCGCCTGCATTTCAAACAAATGGCCGTTTTCCCATCTATCCAGTAAGTGTCCTTCAATACCTGCAAAGCTCATACGGCTTTGAATCTTTTGTGCGACATTATTAATTTCCCCTGTTTCAGGAAAGAGATTTTCATATAAAAACCGGTTTATGCGGTAATCCTGTGGCGTATTCTCTTCAATATACCTTCCGGTTAAAAGAAAAACTCTTTTATCATTGAACCTATTTGTAAAGCTTAACTTTTGATCCAGTAGCTCATTATTGGTTTCAAGTTCCTGCAAAGTTGAAACACCATTAAACAACAAATTTGAAATTCCATTTGTAGCTCCTTTTTGGTATTTGGTAACTGATTCTAGACTTGTGGACATTGTAAAATCATAATTCAGGTCAATTTTTCCAAATCCTGTTTGTTCTTTATTTTTTAAGGAATAGTCTTCAAAATTGGTGAAAGGGGTTTGGATTGCCTGAAAATTTTGAACATTTTTTCTAAAAAAATCTTTCTCGTCCCAATGCAGGAAACCAAGGGTTTTGATTTTTAATTTTGAGTGGGGATTAAAAATTGCATTTGCTGTAAATAATTCGGCATTGTTAAAGTTAGTGCGGCTTCTTTTAAAATTGGGAGTATTCAGACTTAAGTTAATAAGCAAATTCTTTACCTGGTCATCACCAATACTGGCGGGTTCATTAATTCTGAAAGGCCTCACCAGATTATTGATATCTCCCGTAGCATCAAAACCGGTATTATTGAGGTTGGTAAGGAAATAGTATTTATTTTTTTTGCCAAAATTCATCAAGTTCCCGCGTACCCCATAACGGTTTTGAGAAAATAGCCCATACCCCAACTCTAAATTTCCAAACCAGAGTCTTTTGGCATCTTCATTCAGGGTAAGGTTGAGTGCGATTTTTTCACTTTCTTCTACTCCTTTAAGAAGGCGATTGTTGGAGTAATTTTGATACACTTCCACTTTATCTATGGAGTGGGCCGGCATATTTTTAGTTAACACTTTATAGCCTCTTTCAAAAAAATCATCTCCCTCAATCATCACCTTTTCTACCTCCTGATTTCCTACTTTGATGGTACCTGCAGCATCTATGGTCAGGCCCGGTATTTTTTTAAGGAGATCTTCCAGAACTTGCTCATTCCCCTGGGCAAATGCTTTAGCGTCAAAAACTATTGTGTCTTTTTTTACTCTGATTGGCCGTTCTGCCTGTATGATCACCTCATCCAGGTCAAAGGCCTGGGGATCCAACATTATTTCAAATTCCAAATCTTGTTCAGGGACAACAGAAATTATTTTTTCAGAATATCCAAGTGCAGAAATTTTTAAAATAAAATTTTCTGCACCGGGAATTGAAAACAAACCATTATTATTTGAATAGGTGTAATTAAGAATAGAATTGTTATCTGCTAATGATATTATGCTGGCGCCAACAACAGGTAAGTTGGTACCTGAATCCATAACCTTTCCTTGAACTATTGTTTGTGCTATACCTCCAGTAGATAAACAAAATAAAATTAAGAAAAGTACTTTCTTTATATTATTCATTGAAGATTTCTACACCCTGCCCGCAATCTGCACAATTTTTATCTCTTTTAAAAGTAGGAGACCCCTTGGGCAATTTGCTTGAAATTTGCGCAAACATTGCATCCACAAGTTTTTCCTTTTGTGCAAGGTAATCTATTATAGAAAGCGGGGTCTTGAGTTCGTCCTTATCTATAAGCAGGTTACAGTTAACCTCTTTTCCCACTTTTACTTGTGTTGCAGAAATATGAAAAATATTATCGGTGTCATATACTTCTAAAATTAAACCCGGTAAGCCTTTAAATTTCCAGGGACCAAAAGGCACTGGAATTTCACCTGTGAACCATGCAATATAATCTCTTCCACGGAAATTAACAGTAGCTTTTTGTGCAGTAAACTGGCCTATTTTTTTTGTTTCCTTGTCAATTTTCCAGTCCCAGGTATATTGATCTTCTATAACCACCATGGTTTCATCAAAAAAGACATCTTTAAAATAGAAATTTGATTTATTATTATAAAAATACCTGGGGGTATTATTCTTTCTTCCTATCTCGGTATTTTTGGTAGAACCCTTTCCTGATGAAATTTCCTTTTCAATATTCCCGGAAGTTTCTACATTAACTTCTTTAGAAAAAGATTGGACATTATCAAAGGTCATTTCATAATTTGACATTTGGGTAGTAGCCAGATTTTCAACGTGCAAATATTTCACGTTGCCACAAATATTAAAATCTTGAGCAAAAGCTGGTAAATTTAAAATTACCAATAGGAAATAAAAAATTGCTTTTTGTAAATACATCATGTAAGTAGCGTTTGAATGAATGGCTGTTTTTAATAAAACAGCCATTATTAATGATTAATCCTCTTGTTCAACTGGAACGCAGCATTCCCAATCAGAACAATATCTAATTCCTTGTTGTGTAATACAAGTTCTGCATAAAAAATAACATGCAGAACTTTCCGACAAATCTAATGTTTCCCCTAAAAAATTTTGAAGAATTAAAACATTATTTATAGGAATTGAAATATTGGTCTCTTCAATTTCTAAATAAGGTTTGTCATTCCCAGCAAACGAAAAGGATACTGCCATAAAAAACAGTGCAAAAAGTAATTTTTTCATAATTAAAAAAGTTATTAGGATACCTACTTTCATTATTTAAAGTCTCTGTTTCGGCTATTCCGACTGGTTAACCAAAAATGTTAGCCCTCCTGGTTAATAAAGTGAAATTTAGATTAAATCATATTGCCTATCTTTTTAAAGCACCACAAGTTAATTGCGGTAAAACCACGTTTTTTAAAATAGTTAAGGTTTGTTCTAATAAAAACTTTGATCAAAAGTCTGATCACATTAAATAGAAGAATTTTTTAATTTTGACAAGTTCGCAGTGGAAATCAATGTTTAGAAGGCGCCTACCGCGGTTTGTGACGGATTCAATTTCCTCCTATTCTGTCAACAATTCAAACAAAAATAAATCTAGGGGAAGGTATAGGATAAAAATATTGAAATTAAAAGCAACGTAATTTTTAAATAATCGATATTTGAAAGGTTTATAATTATCAGGAAGTTATGTTATTGAAGTCTATTGAGTTATTCCGTATTAAATGTATCTGAATAATGAGCGTTGTTAATTAATATTCTCTGTTTTGATTACTCAAAATGTAATTCTGCAATGAGTAAAATTATGTTGTTATAATATTAAAAAACCTTTAAATATACCCGCTGTTACGTGCTTTTTCTAATAAAGCATTATTACCTTCATTTTTAACCCCAAAAATATCTTTCAGTTTTTTCTTTCGGTCTTCCACCGCCCTAAGCGACAGGTTTACGTGTTCAGGAAGATCCTTTGTTTTTGTTCCCAAGGAAAGTTGGTATAGAATTACCCTATCTGTTTTATCAAGAGAAAACTTATGGGTGGCCCGCGAGTGTAGGAGCTTTGAAATCCTGGAGCCATAATATGGAGGGGAGGTAATTACAGCCTCTATACAATGGATTAATTTCTTTGCAGTTACCTCCCCTTTTAAAAGAAAACCATCAGGATTAATATTATCTAAGATATTATTTAACCTAAATGAATCTTCAAGAACGGTAAGTACAATTACCTTTATTGCAGGATATTCTTGTTTTATTTTAATGCCTAAGTCTTCTCCTGATAAAAATTTACTTCCTTCTGAAATGGGAAAATTGATGTCCAGCATTACTATATGGTAATTTCCGGAACCTATTTTCACCCAAGCTAAATCACATTTGTCAGCTTTATCAATGTTGAGCTGAATATCTTTTATTTTTGATCTTGACAAAACATTTTCATATCCTTCCAAAATCATATGGTGATCATCTACCATTAACATATTTATTTCTTTGATCTTATCCATAAAACAAATTTTCTAAGTCAACTCGTTTATTCCATCACAGTTTTACTGTTAACTTAATTAAGCTGCCTTGTGTGCGGTAATTCCCCTGTATAATCTCTAAATCTCCTCCAATATTTTTTGCACGAACTTTCATATTTTTAAGCCCGATGCCCCAGTTAGTGTGCATTTGTCCCATTCCCTTCCCATTGTCACTAATTTTCAGGATAAGCTGGTTTCCTATTTTGGCGAATTGAACTAAAGCCTCTGTAGACTCTGAATGTTTGTGGATATTATTAATAGCTTCCTGTATAATCCTATAAAAATTGATCTTTATATCATCATCGATACTATCCCATTTAATAGAAGGATTCACATCCAACCGGAATTTAATTTTTCCACGGTTTTGTTTTTCAATGAGTTCTTCTAATACCGTTTTAAAATCAACATCAACCAGAGAAACTTTATTTAACCTATGAGAAATTAACCGGATCTCTTCAGCTATATTTTGAATTTCTTCAATATAGTTAAATCTTTTCTTTTTTATAGCAGGGGTATCTTCTTCATTTAAGGAATCCAAACTCAGCCTTACACCTAACAATTTGCCTAAAATACCATCATGAAGTTCCCTGGAAATGTGCTGTTTTTCCTTTTCCCTTCCTTCTTCAAAATTCCTTTGCTGTTCCAGTATGAGATTATATATTTCCTGGTTGGCAGCCTTCTTTTGTTTAATTAATTTATTTCTGGACCATTGGTCCTTTATAATATATAATAATACGGAGATTAGAATCAAGCCTATTGCAATAATAGAAATCCTAATTACTCGCTGGTTTAACCTTTCAGTTTCAGAAATATATTCATCGGTCTCAAAGCGTATTCTGGCAAATTTATTCCTAATCGCTCTTTCTCCTTTTTGAAGGCTATCATTGACTCTTATATATTCTTGGGAATAAGCTAAAGCACTATCTTTTTCTGCACTTAATAAGATGAGTAGTGAAGAAAGAAAATCCTTATAATTATTTGATTGGCTTGACAATTGTTTCGCCTGACGAGCATATTCTATTCCTTTTAAAGTATCTTTTTTATCAAGAAAATATTCAGCTAAATGGAGTTTACTAGTTGTTATTCCAGACGAGATTTGTAAACTATCTCTTATTTTAAGAGCCTTATAAAATAGGTCTGGCAATTCTGCTGCCGCATCCTTAGATTTAAATTTTGCATAAGTAAGATTATCGAGGAGCATAGCATAAAGTTTGGGATTACTCTGATATAAGTTTTTATGTTCTAAGCCTTGTTGAAAATTTTGAATGGCATCCTTGTAATTCTTTTGATTGCTATATACCACTCCCATATTATTTAAAGCTAATGGTATTAATTCTGGTGATTCTGACTTTATCAGTTGTTCCCAAGCTATCTCATGGTAAAAAATTGCACGATCAAACTCTTCAAGCTCGTTAAAAATTATACCCAAATTATTATATGCACTATATAATTGTTTGTGTTTTTGTAGAGGCTTTAATAAAGAAATTGCTTGAACTGTAGTTACTTCACTTCCAGTATAATCCTTGATGTTTTTTTGAATTATAGCCATAGTCAATAATAATCTGGCAGAATTAAAATTGTCCCGGTTAGCTTCATAAATTTTTTGGGCACTGTGATAATTGAAATATGCACTGTCAACTTTATTTTTTGCATCATAATAATCACCTAAATCCCAAAAGGTGGCAGCTATTGCACTTGAATCTTTTAGAGTTATTGATAATTCATTAGCCTCTTTATTGACGCGAAGAAATTCAAGAGAATCTTCATATTTCAAATACTGGTAAGAAATTTCAACCAATAAGCTATTTTTCAAACTATCACTCTTCATCTTTGAGGAAGTTCTGTAGGCATCATTTAAAATTTCTATTTTTTGATGACGATCTAAATTATTATTGGAAAGATGTTCAAATATGGAGTGTGGGTTATGGGGGATAGAAGTATCTGATTTTGATTTGCTATCGCAAGAAAAAAATAGTGGGATTAAAAAGAGTAAAATTACTTTTAGATTTTTTTTCAAACTTTCAAAACTTATCTAGCGAATTTAATACTAAAAAATAACCCTGCCGCAATGGACAGGGCTGTTCTGCAAATTTAATTTCCTTTCCTGTCTTCCTTAACATCACCTTGGTCACCGGTGTCAGCTGAAATATTATCGATGTCCCTGGAATTATTTATGGGTGATTCTTCCGGTTCACATGAATAGGTTAATAAAATAAGGAAACTTAAACTTAATAAATTTTTAATAGTTTTCATGGTAAATAGATATAATTAAACATTAGAATTGTGGTCAAAGACCGGTTATGGTTCGATGTTTAATCATGCATGATGGACAGGGTGTTACCCTGAATCCTTAAGAAGCTTCTTTCTTAAACCGGGTTAAAAGTATCTTATAGGGAAGTAACAAAGCGGCTAATTTTGCTCCCTTTAGTAGCTATACTATTTCTATTAGTTATTGACTGACCTTTACGGGTTACTGAAGATTTACAAGGAAAAGAACAAGTGGTGTCTAGCCAGAAAAAGGTGGCTTTTAAAAATATTTTGATATAGATGGGATGTTGATCAGTGGATAAAAGCTGTTACATAACTGGAAGAATCTTAAATTGACTATATACTGTTGGTTACTGCCACGGAAATTAGGTGAATTCCAAATCAACTAAACGAAATGGCTTTTTCAGATAAGAGGACCTCGAGGGAATCTAGATTGCGCCTGTAGGATTTGGAAAAGGGAAGGCTGATTTTATTGTGATTTAAAAAACATAACAGCTTCCCAAAATTTATTCTTGAGATATGGTTTTTATTGACAATATAACTATGATGTATCCTCAGAAAATTGTTTGGCAATAACATTTCAAAAGATTTGAGAGTTTTAAACGCACAAACTTTTCTTCCGTTAAATAATACAAATTCTGTAGAATTATTATCTGCCTTTAAAAAAACTATATCATCAATTTCTAAAAGGGTATAATCCTTATAGGATTTTAAGCATAAGGTATCATTCAAAAAAGGCTCTTGATTCTTCAGAAGTTGTAGAATAGTCTTTCGTATTTCTAGCTCCTTTCCAGGTTTTACTATGTAATCGAAAAACTTGTTTTTTAGAGCCTTGTACCCTTTTTTCTCGTCTACAGAGAGGGCTATATATAAAGGTTTTTTTCGGACAAGATTATTAATCTCGCCACAATAGGAAAAAATATCTCTGTGATCATTCTTATTATCTGAATCTACATTGATAAAAACAACATCAGGGGAATCTTTTAAAATGGAATTCATCCCCATTTCATAATCTTCCATAACTCCTTTACAAGTAAATTCAGGGTATTCCTCAAGCACCTTACAAATATTATGTACGGTACTGGTGTCACTTTCGAGGATGAAGTAAGAGTTAAACAGAAGGATATTTTGCAGCCAAAGTTAATTGAGCATTTAAAACTTAACCCCTCTTTTATCCACATAAAAAATGCGGATAAACCACACTTTTTTGAAAAATCCGATATTTTATATCTATAGAATGAGGGATAATGTGGTAGGAATAAAATCTTTAATGAAGTTGAGAAAATTACACAAATTATTCTTTGTTAAAGTTTTTTCCTTTACTGGTCCAAGAATTTCAAATGGCTGGCTAATTTTCCACCCATTCATATAAATTTCTTGGATCTCTGAAAAGAAACGAGCCAAAGAACAAATATTCTCCAAGATTATTTATAACCCCTACAATACATTAACAACACTTCTTGGATGATATATTTTCAAATTCTTCTCCAATTTTCAGTTTAATTACGAATTCTGCAAAAATGAAATATTTTAACTCATAAAGTTTTTCATTTCAGTTTTTATTTCAAAGAGTCCAATTAAATTTCCTATTGAGTTTAAGATGAGTGTCCACTTTGGTGGACAAAAATCGATAAGCAAGAGGGTAACACGCTACGCGATGTTAAGTGCGTTCTGTATCGATTTATGTTATTGTTTATCAGATAATTATGTTTTTTAGAACGAAATATTGAAAGAATGATGCTTGAAGTTTTTCGTGAAAAACCTTCGAAGGCCCAATAAAAAGGAAATTAAATTAGGAAAAAATGGATAGAGGATATGAAAAAGAACGGTTTGAAAGCTTTAAGATCAAAGCTTCCGTTGCAAACAAATTTAGAAAGTACAGTAAAGAAATTTCACAATCCCAGTCAATGACTCTGCTGCTTATGTTGGAGTTTTTTGAAAATAATGGAATAGCTCCTACCGAGAATTTTGGACCTAAGATGGTTACCCTGGAGAGTTTGATCAAGAAGAGGATTAATGGGGTAATAGCCATTTTAAAGGATATTGAAAAGACTCAAACCAAACCTACTGCTGGAATGATATCTGCCCTATTGGAACAAGGAGAACCAAAGAAAAAACCGTTGATGGTCGAAAAGAAAAGACCGGATACGGACAACCCAATCCTTAACTATAGAAACATGAATATTAACTTTTAAGATATGTGAGAATGGAAGGAGGAAACACCAAATCACTTTATCCTTTCCTGGTGAGTATCAATTCCCTGGAGAAGAAATTGGAAGAACTCATAAGAGAATTCAGAATTCGACAAGTGAGAGATCCGCAATACATTATACTGGATAATTCGGACTTTATCCAGATGTTTAAAATTAGTGCTAGGACTGCCCAGCATTGGAGAGATGAGGGATTAATAGAGTATACCCAAGTGAAGGGTAAATTCTACTATAGGCTTACCGATATCAAAACCTTCTTGGAGAAACATCGAGGAAGTAAAAAAAATATTTGACCTATTATGGAATTGTCCGTGCCCATACAGTTATTCATAAATGCCCAGCAACAGGGTTACGGCAAAAAGCTTTCCTTGTTTCTATTTTTAAAATTGATCTACAGAGATGGTAAAACACACCTAAGTAAGGAAGAATTGATATGGATAAAATATCACACCAAAATTAAGAGCCGTAAGACACTCCTTCGGTATTTAGATTTTTTAATTGGAAAAGGATGGATACTGTATAATGCCAAAACTGGATATTACATCCTTAAATCCTTTGACAGGATAAGAGAAGAGCAAGACTGGAAGGTACGATTAGCCTTCCCGGTGAATATAGACTCCTATAATAACATACAAGCTATTACAGGGGCTATTCTTTATGGATATCTTCATAGAGACTTCTGGAGAAAAGTAAGGAGAAAGAAAAGCGTACGGATAAAAGGCAGTACCTATCATTTTCTTTCTCCCAAATTTAATCCTCAGGATTCACCAGCTCCCTTATCTGTTTTAGGTACCGGTTTTATCTTTCAGATTTCTCCATCCACGGCTTCGCGGCTAAAAGTTCTTGCACAAAAACAGGAACTGCTGCAGGTGCGAAAGAACTATGGAACCATCGTTCCAAATAAGAAAGCAATGGATCTGTGTTTGAAATACAATGATATAAGGAATACCGTTGTCTTTCACGAAGGAAATTACCGTTTTCAATTAATTGACACCATTTTACCTCTTTTTCTTTTTAAACGGAGGCCAAAACTGAAAACATAAAGGAAAGGTTATAGGGAAAAAAATAAAAAAACATTTCTTGTAGCGCGATAGCGCCTCGTTTTCCCCGTCCAGATTTGGCGGCGCGGACAGTCCCATATATGGGACAAGTAGTGGTTCGATAAATGGCCAAGTAATATATTTTTAAACTATAAAGTTTTTGGTTCCCTGAAGAGGATATACACTAAAGTACTCCCGACGCACATTTCCTTCCACTATGTTTCAGGAAAAGAGCTGCGGGCAGCGAGTCTTGGACACTTGGAAAAAGGGATCTTCAAATAGGAATAAGGAAGATACTTCTGGAACTAATCCCTGTTCCCAAGAGTCCGCCGGGTCCTCCTGAAATTACATTTGTTAACCGAGATAACTTCTTCCTACACAAATAGATTTCGCCTCCCGCCTGCCCTGTTCCCATTAACCCAAATGCGAATCAACGGAATTTAGAAGTTAGCCGGCCTCGAAAATGCTAATGTACTCTTCCGGGAATTTAGAATTACGGCCTATCCTAATTCTAAATTCCGTGAAGGAAGCAACGGAAAATGGTAACAGCGACGGCTCTACGGGAAGTATATTACTAATTCTAGAAGCAGAATGTTCAGAAGTAAAAATTCGCGAAAAATGGAAAACGCTCTGGATACAAAAAGTAAATGATTTTTTTATTTTATTGGGAACCTCCGAAAAAAATTATTTTATATATAAACGGACGTATATAAGATCAATAGAAATTAGGGTGAGAAATTTCCTTTATTCTGTACCTATTCTGTACCCCTTGAAAAAAGGAAAGGCTCCACATTTCTGTGAAGCCTTGTCTTTACTAGTAGCGGGAACTGGACTCGAACCAGTGACCTTCGGGTTATGAGCCCGACGAGCTACCTACTGCTCTATCCCGCGATATATTTTCAATTACTTACAATAAATTCTACTTTTGAACCAGTGTCCGCCGCGGCGGATATGAGCCCGACGAGCGCACCCTGTCCTGAGGAATCAAAGGATATTGCTCTATCCCGCGATATATTGTAAATATAATTTTAAGAACTTTGGGCTACCAGGCGTTATTATTGCTCGGTTACCGGATGGCAAATATACAACCGTTTTCCACTTTAGCAAAACAATTTTTAAAAATTATTCGGCAATCCAATTCATAGCTGCAATCCGGTTTGCATGGGTAAAGGTTTCTACTTCGGAGTCCAGGATCAAGTCCCTGAATTTCATAAGATTCCGCAAAAGATCCAGATTGGTAACAATGGCAAGCTTGTTAAATTTCCCCTTATGCCTTAATAGAAAAATAAGGTCTTTAACAAGCAAAGGAAAGGGTACATTTGTTCCGGGTTTAAGTTCCAAGTAAAGATTTATCGCTGCAGACTGTTGAAATTTACTCCTTAGAAGTTCGTGGATCTCACCCAGCATCTTTCTATCAACATTATCATCGATAATGATCCCCACTACGTTATCTGCAAATTCAAAACTGGATATCATCTTCTAAATAATTACAGTCATAAATTTACTTCCCGGAAAAAGATTTTTGTACAACAATTCGTTAAATATACCTACTGATCGAGGTTTTGTGCCTCAAAAGATATGAGTTCATTTTCACTAAAACCTACCGTTACCTCTATGGGATTGCAGCATATTTCACAATCCTCAACATAGGTTTGCCGTGAAACAGAAGTGTCCAGAAGCATGGATATCTCTTCCCAGCAATAAGGGCATTGAAAAACATGTTCGTACATCTGGTCTTTTATTAAATAAAGAAAATTATCGAATTGTTTCCAGTTCTTCCTGTATCAATTCCCAGGATCTCATGAGCTGTTCCAGTTCCTTTTTCTTCTTTTCGTAGTTCTCAAGAAAATGGGGTTTGGCAATGGCCCTTTCATAATGCACCAGCATTTCTTCCTCCTTCACTCCTATTTCCCTCTCCAGCTTATTGATCTTTGCTTCGGTATTGCTTAGTTTATTATGCAGGGATTTCAGTTTTTTCTGATCGTTATAGGCCTGCTTGCTATCTGAATTACGGTTATCTTCTTTTTGAATTTTATCCCTTTTTTCAATGGCCCGCATGTTTTCAGCATTGCGTTGATCAAGATAAAAATCTATATCCCCCAAATATTCCCTTATCTGGTGATTCTTGAATTCATAAACCGTTGAAGTAAGGTTTTGCAAAAAGTCCCTGTCGTGAGAAACCAGGATTAGGGTTCCCTCAAAGGTTTTTAAGGCCTCCTTAAGCACGTTCTTGGATTTTATATCAAGATGGTTCGTTGGCTCATCCATAATAAGCACATTGAACGGCTGCAATAATAATTTACACAATGCCAGCCTGTTTCTTTCGCCTCCTGAAAGTACTTTGACCTTTTTGCTCACCTCGTCACCCCTAAACAAAAAGGATCCCAGCATATCCCTCACTTTAGCGCGGGTATTTTCATTTGCCGAATCTATCATCGTATCAAGAACGGTTTTCTCACCATCAAGATACTCAGCCTGATTCTGGGCAAAATAACCTATTTGAACGTTGTGACCATGCTTCAACATCCCCGTGTGAGAGATCTCGCCCACCATGATCTTTGCCAGGGTTGATTTACCCTGACCGTTTTGTCCTACAAAAGCGATCTTGCTGCCACGTTCTATCAAAAGATCAATATGTTCAAGAACCATAAGGTTGCCATAGGTTTTACCTATATCCTCGCCTTCAACAACCACTTTCCCGGGTTGAATGGAAATGGGGAACCGTACGTTCATCACCGCATTATCATCCTCATCTACTTCGATCCTGTCAATCTTATCCAGTTTCTTGATAAGCGATTGGGCCATAGAAGCCTTTGAAGCCTTGGCGCGGAATTTTTCAATTAAGCGTTCGGTTTGTTCAATTTGTTTCTCCTGGTTCTTTTGAGAAGCCAATTGCTGCTCTCTTAACTCCTCGCGAAGTACCAGGTATTCTGAATATGGTTTTTTATAATCGTAAATTTTCCCCAGGGAGATCTCTATGGTCCTGTTGGTAACATTGTCCAGGAACATCTTATCGTGAGAAACAATGATCACACATCCCGGATAATTTTTAAGGAAGGTCTCAAGCCAGATGATAGATTCAATATCAAGGTGGTTTGTAGGCTCATCCAGTAGCAGGATATCGTTATTCTGAAGTAACAATTTCGCAAGCTCGATACGCATTCTCCATCCTCCAGAAAATGTATCTGTGATCTTGTCAAAGTTATTACGCTCAAAACCAAGACCCATAAGAACTTTTTCAGTCTCTCCCTGGTAGTTATACCCTCCTATGATCTCATATTGGTGGGTGATCTCGCTTAGGTCCTGAATAAGGTGCGTATACTCATCACTTTCATAATCTGTACGGGTGGCAAGCTGATGATTTATGTGGTCAATTTTCTTTTCTATCTCCTTGATCTCTACAAAGGCCTGTTGAGCCTCCTGAAGGACGGTTCTCCCCTGTACAAAATCAATATCCTGCTTAAGAAAACCAATTCTAAGTTCCTTGTCCTTTGCAATTTGCCCGGTATCTGGCTCCTGTTCTCCTGAAAGGATCTTAAGCATTGTCGATTTCCCGGCTCCGTTCTTCCCAATAAGCCCCACGCGGTCTCCCGCCCCAAGTCTAAAGGTTATTTCATCAAATAATGACTCCCCGCCAAATGATATCGATAAGTTATGAATGTTAAGCATTATAATGTTATAAAATTTTTGCAAAGATGCCTATTTTTGTACTGGAAAAAAAATAGAAATGAGATTCTTAAAGGGCACCAAGCTATACAGCATAATTACGGGTACCTGCCCGGTTTGCCAGGAAGAAAGCATGTACAAGGAACAAAATCCTTATAAAATGCATAAACTATTTGCAATGCACGAGCGCTGTTCTCATTGCGGAACCAAGTATAAAATGGAACCTTCTTTTTTCTTTGGAGCTATGTATGTAAGCTACGCCCTCGGGGTAGCAGTAAGTGTAGCCGCTTTTATTATCACCTATTTCTTTTTTGACGGAGGCCTCGTAGCTACCTTTATCGCTATAACAGCAACGCTGGTGGTTTTAATGCCCCTCCTGATCCGGATTTCCAGAAACATCTGGATCAATATGTTCCTGCACTACAAAAAACCTGCCTAATTTTTTAAAGATACCTTTTAAGGTCTGTTTCAGGATCCAGGGGTTTACCTTCTTCGAGGAATGCCGCAAATTCCTTTGCAACCGTTGGGGCTATTAATACCCCCCGGCTGCCATACCCGTTACAGCAATACAGGCGCGAATGATCAGGATGCCTTCCAACCACAGGTTTCCGGTCATTGGTAGCCGGTCTTATTCCCGCAACCTGATCTACGATCTCAAAATCGCAAATAAGCATTTTTCTTACCTGCGATTCTAATGTTTCCCGGGCTTTGGTTGTTGGATTTGGAGAGGTATCGCTATGGTCATAGGTAGCTCCTATTTTATAGAGATCATTCCCCAAAGGAAGAATGAAAACCGAGGATTTTACGGCTACATCCAGCTTAAGTTTCCGGGATTTTATTATCAGATACTCCCCCTTATTTCCGTGCAGGGGTAAAAAATTAAAGTAGGGGTTCCCAACCATCCCAAAACCTTCACAAAACAATATCCTTTCTGCTTTTATACCTTCATATGACACTCCTTCATCCTCTATGACTAGTTTATCGTGATCAAATTCAGCAGAAATAAGCGAGTCGCGTTCCTTTAAATATTGGCGGTATTTTTTAATAAGAAGCGAAGTATCAATTCGCCCGGTTCCTTTAACCCTTCCAAAAGAAAAATTTGATGGAATGTGTTTATTTACTGAAGGGGTGAGCCTGTTATCAAGAAAGGGTTCTACCTGTGGTTTATCCATCGCACTAAACCAGTTGTTCTGTTCTTCTATGGAATTGAATTTTCGGTAAATGGGGAGGTCTTCAATGAGCTTTACCCCTAATTTATTTTCAAGGGAACGGTAAAATGGCAATGCGGTTTGGAGTTGTTCCCCCGCATTCCAGGCCTGGGTAAAACGCTTCAGGATAACGGGATTAAAAATGCCGCCGGCAACGGTGGAGGAATTCTGAGAATCATTTTCGTAGACCATTACAGACTTGCCCCTATTGATCAATTCCTCTGCGATGCTAATTCCGCTTAAGCCTGCACCTACAATGATATAATTAAGCATACTATCTAATTAAAAACGCTCCGGAAGTCCGGAGCGTTTGAATACTATTTATCATTAATGGAAAACCAATATTAGTAATTCCACATATCCTGTTCAAAGTTGCGTATTTGCTCGCGTATCCTTTCAGATTCCAGCAATTGCATAAAAGAACTTTCAGTAATATAATCATTCACCGATCTATCTCCCTGAACGTTGTCCTCTTTATAGATCACCGCATTAAACCTACGGGCATTAAGAAGGTGGTCAAAGGAAATATCCTGAGAGGAATTACCTCCTGTAAAAGCGGTGGCATCAAATAATATTTCTCTTGCATCGGGGAACCATACCCAGAACAATTCAATAAGGTCGGGTTCTTCCTCGTCCATAAAGTTCACATCTGGAGCTACCGGGGCAATGCCCAGCAACCTGTACTTTAATTCGGCCTGACGCTTATCAAAATACCACATTCCGCGAACGCGATACTCCATAATATCTGCTGATGAAAGGTCTCTTCTGTCAATATACTGCTGATCGATTTCCTCTCCGGCATTGTATTGCTCCCTACCAAGATCTGTTGTATCAACCTTGGAAATTGCAGCACTAATATCTGAAAGAGTTCTTTTCTCAGTAAAATAGGAATCGGTATAGATGTTTTTGATCTTTCCGCTTCGTATGCCGCTCATAAGAACATCATACAAAGACCTTCTGCCTGCACCAATATTAACCGTATCAATAGGATAATACAATGGGAAGTTCACCCTTTCATCAAGATCTATGATCTCCCATACATTCTTGGACCAGAGAATATCCCTGTCTTCCACATAACCATATTCCAATGGTTTCTTTTTCGTACGAACATCCAATTCTGCCGCAGAAACCTGTCCAATTTGATCAGGAGTCCTGGCATTCAGGATATTTGATTGCCCGTATGAGGCAGTTGCGAACAGCACCCCAAATACGCCTATCAAAAATTGATTCCACTTCATGGTTCTTCTTTCTTTTTTAATTTGTTAACTCAACAAATACAGGCGATACTTTTTTAAGCATATAACCGGAATTATTTGCCAGAGATGCCTGAATATCATAGATCTGCACTGTCTCTCCTCTACCTGCACGTCTTAAAGCAGCTTTAGCAGCGCCATCAAGCTGACTACCATTAACTTTAATGGTAGGCTGACCTGACACTTTAAAGCTAAAACCTGTAACCCTTAATCCAAGATCAAAATCAAAATCGGGTAGTGAAGCTCCAACTGTGGAGATCTCAAGGGCATTACGTTGCATTTTAACCGATCCGTCTTCTCCACGTATGGTTCCCGACGGTGCGGGGATATCTTTTATCCTGAACACCTTACTGTCTGAAACCTTCTCACCGCCCGGCAATTGACCTGTTACACTTATGGTAACTTCCCTTGCCTGGACTGTGGTAACGTTCATATTATATTTTCCTGCTCCACCTGCCGGTGATAGTCCCGGGCCACTGGCAGAAACCTGTCCAACTCCGGGAATGGAAATGGTCATAGGGTTTTGTACCCCACGGTATACCACGTTCATTTTATCTGCAGAGATCACCGCCGCATTTGGCTTAGGGATCACCGCATATGAGCTATTAATTGGAATACTGATGATAGAATCACCTTCCTTAAACTGTAGCTCTCCTTTAATTTCCTGTTCCCCTACATTTCCTGCAGGAAAATTAAGGTCTATTTGTCCTGCGCGAGCGCTGCTTACTTCTTTTCCATTGATAGTTACCTTATCAAATTGAAGGGTATTATCAACTCTTCCCAATACTACTCTTCCCTGGAAATTTTCTCCACTGAAAAAAGCAGTTTTATTTGGTATCACAATAGCTTCATAATTGGTCAAAGAAACCTCACTTTGCAACTGGCCGGATAACATTGCTGAAAGGATCTCTCCCTGGGTGTTCTTAACATCGGCCTGTAACTGGGTAAGCTTTGTAAGCGATGCGATCAAAGGGTAACCCTGGTAATGATACTCAAGCCAAGGCTTGGTGATCTTGTTTCTATCCTGTACAGGTTCTGTGGCAAACTCATTTTGCACTTTAGATGCAATAGGTTCAAGTCCCTGTTCATTTTTTATAAGATCTACAACCCCTTCTCTGTACGTAGCAATTTGTTGCAAAAATTCATCACCCTTCACGGTATTTTTACCTCCGGTAAAGAACATTTCATCCAATTGGTCTGACCTGTCCATGGTCTCATAATCTGTAAGATCATCCTGTTTTGCAGTAAGATCTGTTTTCAAGGTTTCAATATAATTATTGAAATTTGTTGACAGCTCATCTACACGTACTGCTTTTTCCTTTAAAGGAGCATATTTTGCGGGTTGCTCTTCAACTTTTGCATCAAGACCGGCCATAAAGGCTGCATTTCTCTGCGTGGTAGTTTGATTTGATTCTGTTAATTTTTCATTCAATAAACCAAAAGCGGTAAGTACCTCTTTTGACATATTTAAAGCAAGCATAGCGATAAAAACCAGATACATCAGGTTAATCATCTTCTGCCTTGGGGTTTGTTTTCCAGACGCCATTTAAATTATTTTAGTTTCTTTAATAAGTTCAACTTTTTAATCGGCTTAGGATTAAACTGCCCTTCCGTTCATAGCGGTCAACATACCACCATAAACTCCGTTAAGAGAAGAAAGGTTGGCAGCAAGAGATCCCATTTGTTCTTTCAACTTCCCGGCATTTTCAGCTACTTGCTCATTGATCTCAGCTTGTCTGGCAGAAGATTCTACCTGAACTCTGTAAAGATTATTTAAAGTTTCCATTTGAGCAGCAGCAAGTGTAAGCTCTTCACTGTATTTTCTCTGTGAAGCCATTGCGTCTACCGTAGGAGCAATTCCTTTAGCGGCACCCTCGAAGTTTCTTATGCTGTCTCCAAGGCTGTTCATTAAATTGGCATCGATCTTTGCTTCTCTAAGCATATCATCAAGCTTCTTTGAAAGGGAAGCTTCTGTTTCTTTAGTTTCTTCAAGCAAAGCCTGTTCCCTTTGAGAAGCAGGACCTCCTGCAAGTTCAGGATAAACCAATGACCAGTCTAAGTCATCATCTACGGGTTCAAAGGCAGAAACAGCAAACACTATCGCCTCTGTAATAAGTCCAATAATAAGCATTAAGTTACCAAAAGGCCAGTGCATGATTTTAAAAAGGGCTCCAAGGATTACCACAGAGGCTCCCAGACCATACACCATGTTCATTATCTTCATTCTGTTTTTATTGTTTGCCATAACTCTTAAAAATTAGATTCTTTGTTGGTTTGATAAATAGGTTATTTATTAAAATAGGGTTTAATCTTATTTAGGTGGTTGATTTAGGGTAACATCTGTACCCAGGTAATCCTGTACGGTTCTAAATCCAATGTAACTGCGCGCAGTATCTGAATATTCAAAATCACGGGAGCTAACTTGCAGGAAGTATGCCACATCTTTCCAGGAGCCACCACGTACAACCTTACGCGGGTCCTCTTCATTGTTCACAGATGGGTTCATAGAAGACATATATTCATATGAGGACGGATCGTAGGAGGAATTTACCCACTCAGCCACGTTCCCCGCCATATTATATAAATTGTAATCATTGGGCTCATAAGATTTCGCCTCTACTGTATACAATGCCTGATCTGCCGCATAATCACCCCTTAAAGGTTTAAAGTTGGCCATAAAACATCCACGGTCATTCTTTGCATAGGGTCCACCCCATGGGTAGGTTGCAGACTCCAGGCCTCCTCTTGCCGCATATTCCCATTCAGCTTCGGTAGGCAATCTATATGAAGGCACATCATGGGTTTTCTTGCTTCTTCTGTAAGAATTGTGATATAATGTTCTCCACTGGGTAAAAGCTTTGGCCTGTTTCCAGGAAACCCCTACAACCGGATAATCATCAAAAGCGGTGTGCCAGAAATAATCGTTGTGCATTGGCTCGTTATAGGAATAGTTAAAATCCTTGATCCAAACTGCGGTATCGGGATAAATAGCAACTTCTTCAGTAACTATGAAATCTGTTCTCTTTTGGGTTTTAGAGCGGGCGGCCTTTTGAATGTCCATCCAGCGATACCTGAATTTAAGATGCTTTACATCTATGGTACGCTGCCCGTTATAAGATTCTTCAATTGGAATATACATGGTGTCCATGACACTTGCGTAAGCCTCATCCGGATAATCCCTGGTATCCCAGATAATATCAATGTCTTTGTTTATTCTCCTACCTTGATAATCCTCACTCATGGAGTAATAATTATCATACATATATTTTTCATAAACACTCATGTTCTCTGTATCGGTATCAAGGAATGCATATTCTCCAATCCCGTCATCACCGGGAGTAGCTCCGGTAAATTCAGCTTCAACAGCCAGCTTGAGGCGTACAATAGAATCCCTTACCCAGTTTGTAAACTGCCTGTATTCAGCATTCGTGATCTCTGTCTCATCCATGTAGAACGTACGCACAGTCACAGTCTTTGGAGGCGCATTTTTCATGTCGGCAATATCGGCATCCGATTTTCCCATTATAAAAGCTCCACCGGGTATTAATGTCATACCATATGGTTTTTCCGGGTTCCACTTTTTTCCCTGCGCGCCTACCAATTGTCCCCGATCTCCCCGACTACAACTGGCAAGTATCGCTAAGACTGCAATAAGCGAAATAAATTTCTTCATAGTTCTCTCTGGTTATGACATTTTCCTATTAGGCGGTAAACCTATCTAAATATTTTTTAAAAAACAATAGTTTGCGTAAAAATACAGTAATTACTGATTACCTCACGACAAAAATCCTATAGTTCGTTTTTTCTCTTGGTTTTGTACCAACGTTCCGGTATTACCTGGTTGCATGCTTCGAGATAATCCTCGTGGTTGCAAGGTAATAACGTATGGCGTTTTAATTTAGTATTCGAATTGGAAATAAATGGAATTTCTATCCACCATCTTCCGCTTACCGGGCTTTTAAAAAACACAAGTACCTCATCATCAATAGGCACCTGATATTTTATAAACTCCTTTTTTGCTGAAATAGTATTTTCATTTGTGCGATAATTTACTCCCTCTGTAAAATACCAGATCATTTGGGCGATCAACATATTCCCTGCCTTTGGGTATGCCGAGTGGTACTCGTAAATACCAATGGAGGTCACTTTATCGCTTATCCCCGCATAACGTGCAAGGGCACAAATCTCTTTCCCGTCAAACCCATTGGGCGAAGCTTGAAAATTTCCCCCTATGGCCGAAGCATTTATAGCCCCAATATCTATCCCCACGAGATTAGCGTCCCTCATTACCGGCTCTACCACTTTAATATTTCCTGATACCTCCCCAAGACGGTACGCATCAAAGAAAAGGCGGTCCATCAACTCGATCTCATCCTGCGAGTTGAAATATGTTTGGTAACCCACTGCCGAATAATTGAATAAATTGTAGGGTTTATTCACTACTATTTTTCCCACATAGGAATTGCTTCCTATAGGTTTCTCTGCATCTCCAAGGTCAAACCGGCTGTCTATATTTACCAGGTTCACCATTTGAGCGTAGGAATCATAAGCGCGGTACTGGGCGTAAATAAGATCCTGACTTCCTCCCAGGATAACCGGGATCACCCCATCTTTTAATAATTGAGAGACCAGGTTTTGCAAGGCAAAATAAGTATCTTCAACACTCTCTCCTTTTTCAATATCTCCAAGATCTGCCAGTTTTAAGTGCCAGTTTCCGGGAAAAAGACTGTAGAATGCTTTTCTTATCTTGTTGAAATTGATATAATCATCTTCTCCCGCAGCGGCAAGCCTGTTTTCCTTAACCCCAACAATGGCAATCTTAATATTCTCAAGATCCGGAACCCCGGATCGTTGCGTATGAAGCATTACCTGTTTTCCAAGGTCCTGGCCTTCTGTAGATTTTATCTCTTCAACCAGGTCTTCATCAAGGGGGATCAAATATTCAAAATCCATCAATTACTTCTTTTTTGATGTGGTTTTTTTAACGGGTGTTTTTTTTGCAGCTGTTTTCTTAGCTGCCGGTTTTTTTGCCGCAGCTTTTTTAGCTGGTTTCTTGGTTTTCTTTTCCAGGATATCCTTCACTTCTTCCAATGTGAGCTTTGAAGCATCTACCGTTTTTGGCAATTCTATTTTTGTTTTTCCCTTAAGAATATGAGATCTACCCCAACGGGCTTTTTCTACCCTTATTCCTTCGGCTTCCCAATGATGGATCACCTTATCCTTTTCCTTCTGTTTTTTATCTTCGATCAATTCTTCGATCTCTTCTTTTGACAGATTATCAAAGTCATATTTCTTACTCACATTTATAAAAATATCGTTCCATTTCAAAAAGGGACCAAACCGCCCTACTCCTTTTTGAACCGGTTTATCATCATATATATGTATGGGGGCATCTGCTTTTTCCTTGGCTTCTATCAACTCCAAAGCGCGGTCCATATCCACGCTCATAGGATCTTCTCCTTTCTCCAGGGAAACAAATTTCTTACCGTAACGCACATAAGGGCCAAACCTGCCATTATTCACTTCTACCGGTCCCCCTTCATATTCCCCTATTTCCTTAGGGAGTTTAAATAGGTCCATTGCTTCCTCATAGGTGATGGAATCAAGGGTTTGTTCAGGCATAAGGCCTGCAAAACGTGGCTTTTCATCATCTTCAACAGATCCAATCTGGACCATAGGTCCAAATTTTCCCAATCTCACGCTTACAGGTTTTCCCGTTTCGGGATCTTCTCCCAGAATTCTCTCCCCAACTTCGCGGTCGGCATTTTTGGCCACATCAAGTACCTGCGGATGAAAATCTGAATAGAACTCACGCATCATGGTAGTCCATTCCTCATTTCCTTCGGCTATATCATCAAAGCTCTGTTCAACTTTCGCCGTAAAATTATAATCCAGGATGTTGGAAAAATGATTTACCAAAAAGTCATTTACCACAGAACCTACAGCTGTAGGCACGAGTTTCCCTTTGTCGCTTCCCACTGTTTCCGTGAGATCTTTTTCTGAATATTTGTCCTTTTTAAGGACCAATTGAACATATTTACGTTCTACGCCTTCTACAGTACCCTTTTCAACATAATTTCTATTCTGAATTGTTGAAATGGTAGGCGCATAGGTAGATGGCCTTCCTATTCCCAGTTCTTCAAGCTGTTTTACCAGGGATGCTTCCGTATACCGGTATGGTGGTCTTGTAAACCTCTCGGTTGCGGTTATATAATTGTTTTTTAGGACCTCATTTACCCGTAATGCCGGCAACATTCCCTCCTGCTCCTCATCTTCCTCATCGCTGCTTTCCATATATACTTTCAGGAAACCGTCAAATTTAAGTACCTCACCATTTGCAGTAAACTGTTTATCATGTTTATCGGCATCAATCTTTACACTGGTCCTCTCAAGTTGTGCTTCGCTCATTTGCGAGGCAATAGCACGTTTCCAAATTAATTCATACAAACGCACTTCATCGCGATCTGCGTTTACCGTATGATTGTCAAAATGGGTTGGGCGTATGGCTTCGTGAGCTTCCTGCGCGCCTTTAGATTTTCCTTTGAACTGTCTTGTTTTGCTGTATTTTTCACCATAAGCTTTAAGGATCTCCTTCTTGGCGCCATTTCTTGCATCGTCAGAAAGGTTTACACTATCTGTCCTCATATAGGTGATATGCCCTGCTTCATAAAGCCGCTGCGCCATTGTCATGGTCTTGCTTACTGAAAAATATAATTTTCGTGCAGCTTCCTGCTGAAGCGTTGAAGTTGTAAAAGGAGGCGCAGGAGATTTCGTTGCAGGTTTGGTAGTAAGATCGGCAATTTTGAAATTAGCACCTATATTCTTCCGAAGAAATGCTTCGGCTTCTTCCCGTGTTTCAAAATTCTTCGGAAGCTTTGCCTTAAAGGATTTTCCGTCCTCGTTGGTAAATTCAGCATCAATCCTGAAATAGGCTTCGGCTTTAAAATCCTGAATTTCGCGCTCTCTTTCAACAATAAGTCTTACTGAAACAGATTGCACCCTTCCGGCAGAAAGCCCACCCTTCACTTTTCTCCATAATATTGGAGAAAGTTCATAGCCTACCAGCCTGTCCAGCACACGTCGTGCCTGCTGGGCATTTACAAGGTTGTAATTAATGTCACGCGGATTTTCAATTGCCTTTAAAATGGCGGTTTTGGTGATCTCGTGAAAAACGATGCGTTTTGTTTTGTTCTTGTCCAGCTTTAGCTCCTCTGCGAGATGCCAGGCAATGGCTTCTCCCTCGCGGTCTTCATCACTGGCCAGCCACACCATCTCAGCGTTTTTTGCAAGTTTCTTTAACTTGCTCACTACATCCTTCTTGTCCTTATTAACTATATATTTTGGCGTGAAATTTCCTTCGGTATCAACCCCAAGCTCTTTGGTAGGAAGATCTGCGATATG
This sequence comes from Gillisia sp., assembly GCA_039989915.1. Classification (GTDB taxonomy): domain Bacteria; phylum Bacteroidota; class Bacteroidia; order Flavobacteriales; family Flavobacteriaceae; genus Gillisia. Next base: position 141,344 of record JBDXGW010000001.1, on the reverse strand, counting down.
CCCGAAACTTGATTCAACGGTATAATCTTTCCCCAAAAATTTTTCAATGGTTTTTGCCTTGGCAGGAGACTCCACGATCACTAAATTCTTTGCCATAAATCTTTTTTTCTAGCTGCAAAAGTATATCAATTTTTTTTGAACTCACTAAAACCGCATAATAATAGGCCTGAAACAACCTGGTCAACCCACTTTTTTAAAAGCAAATTCATAGCAATTTCACCCTGCAGCGCAGGTTGGGGACTTTATATTAAAATCCAGTTAAAGCTCAAAGGTGCTCATCAAAGTAATTTCATTACTCTTATAGCTATACTGCCTTAATTTGTTCTCTCCTATCATTATTAATACACTTTCTCCCGGGATAACATCATAGGCATTTACATTCTTGAAATGATCTGTAAGCACCAGCTCGGGAGAGTTGGATGCATCATAGATCTTTAATCCTGAGGTCCCATCGCACACAAAAAGTTTATCCCTTTTTATTCCCAACCCGTAAGGGCCATCCATCTCATATATTTTAAGAAGTTGCGGGTTTGCCTTATCACTTACATCTATTACTTCCAGCTGGTTTTCATTTTGTCCGCATTCATTTCCCCCTCGTATGGTCACATAGGCAATATCATTTTCAACTACCACAGGGTCGCAGCCCATCACATGCTGTATACGGGACATAAAAACGGGAGAAGCGGGATCCTCTATACTATAAATATACATTCCCACCGCACTTCCAAGATACAGGTAGCCCTCCTGGTTAAAAATGGTCTCTATTTGCCATCCCACATATTCAGTTTTAATTTTTTGAGGATTGGAGTGGTTCCCAATATTAAATACATTTAGGAGACTGGGACCCACCGTGTACAGGTGATCTCCCGAAATATTGAACCTCGCCATAGAACCGCCGGTCCCGGTATTGGATGCCTCAGAGGCATTAGTTGAAAATAACAGACCTCTGTCCCAAAAATTTATTGAGTGCTCGGGTTTTTCCCTGGTCTCCAGGGTATACCCCACAATGATCTGATCTTCAAAACTAACTCCGGTAAAATCTGCATAAACTGCATCTACAGGGAGTTGTGGGTGGTAATCCTCAAATACATCTTCCAGGCGCTCCAGGATCTTTATATTGTTAATATCACTTATATCAAAAGTCACCAGATCCTTTCCCGAGTTTGCATAAAGGATCTCATCTTTAATGGCGATATCTGTATTGCCGGGGATCTTTAAAAAATTTTTCTTTACAGGAGTATAATTTGAGTTGTCTACTACAAGCACTCCTTTATTAAGATCATTAATAAAGATATAGTTCAAATAGGTATATATCTTGCCGGATTGTTCAATTTCAACCGGTTCTGTGATCTTCACAGAAGCCCGGAAATCGGCAATGGTCATCGTTACGGGGATAGCGACCTGTATGGTATCCTCGGGCACATCTTCCTTTTCACAGGAAATAAACAAGATAGCCAAAAAGCCTGACAGTAGTAATTTTTTCATCACAGGAGTGGGTATTTAGATTAAACTTTATCGTGTAGGGAAAAATAAAGATAAAAAAAAGTCCTGTCACTTTGTCACAATTTTGCTAAAACCTATCTTTGCAAGCTAATTTAGCCCCGGGGCTATCGATAGAATTATGGAGAAGATCATAGATGAAAAATTACAGGGAAACACCCTGGCGCTTGAACCTAAACCCGAGAACAGCCGCAAGCTTTTTATTGAAAGCTATGGTTGCCAGATGAATTTTGCCGACAGTGAAATTGTTGCCTCTATTCTTCAGAAGGAAGGATTTAATACCACCAACAACCTGGAGGACGCAGACCTTGTACTTATGAACACCTGTTCCATAAGGGATAAAGCTGAACAAACCGTGCGCAAGCGCCTTGAGAAATATAATGCAGTTAAAAAGATAAACCCAAAAATGAAAGTTGGGGTTCTTGGCTGTATGGCCGAAAGACTCAAGAGTAAATTTCTTGAGGAAGAGAAAATTGTTGATCTTGTTGTGGGGCCAGATGCTTATAAGGATCTGCCCAATTTGATCAATGAAGTTGAAGAAGGCCGCAATGCGGTTAATGTGATACTTTCCAAAGATGAGACCTACGGCGATATTTCGCCTGTAAGGTTGCAAAGCAACGGGGTTTCAGCCTTTGTTTCTATTACAAGAGGCTGTGATAATATGTGTACTTTTTGCGTGGTTCCCTTCACGAGAGGCCGCGAGCGAAGCAGGGACCCTCAAAGTATTATGGAAGAAGTGAATGATCTGGCTTCCAAAGGCTATAAAGAGATCACCTTACTGGGCCAGAATGTAGATAGTTACCTGTGGTACGGCGGCGGACTCAAAAAAGATTTTAAAACCGCCAGCGAAATGCAAAAAGCCACTGCCACCGGTTTTGCAGATCTTTTAAAAATGGTTGCTGAAGCACAGCCAAAAATGCGGGTGCGTTTTTCAACTTCCAATCCGCAGGATATGACCATAGATGTAATCAAGGTCATGGCTGCCTATCCAAATATTTGCAATTACATTCATTTACCAGTTCAAAGTGGAAGCAACAGGATACTTAAGGAAATGAACCGCCTGCATACCAGGGAAGAATATTTTGCGCTAATTGATACTATAAGAGAGTTAATACCTGATTGTTCCATTTCACAGGATCTTATCACCGGTTTCCCTACAGAAACTGAAGAGGACCACCGCGATACCTTGTCACTTATGGACTATGTGAAATATGATTACGGATTCATGTTTGCTTATTCTGAAAGACCCGGGACAATGGCCGCCAGAAAGCTGGAAGATGATGTGCCTGAAGAAATTAAATCGCGCCGTCTTGCTGAAATTGTTGCAAAACAGCGGGAACATAGTTTGTACAGAACACAACAATTCCTTGGAAAGACGGTTGAAGTTCTCATAGAAAAAGAATCAAAAAAATCCCCTCTCGAATGGAGCGGCCGTACCGAACAAAATACCGTTGCTGTTTTTCCAAAGGAACACTATAAGATAGGGGACTTTATAATGGTAGAGATCCTGGATTGCACCAGCGCGACGTTGAAGGGGAAGGCAGTTGGTTATAGTGCTAATAGTTAGGAGTTAGGAGTTAGGAGTTAAGAGTTAGGAGTTTGGAGGTTGTATTCTGGAGTATGGAGTATGGAGTCTAGAGTCTAGAGTCAAATATAAAATTTTACGAGCAGCCGTTATAAATCTAATTTATCATAATATAATTTAGAGTTTGGACCTGCCGGCAGGCAGTTTTGGAATTTGGAATTTCGGATTTGGAATTTCGGATTTGGAATTTGGGATTTGGAATTTGGTATTTGGTATTTGGTATTTGGTATTTAAAAATTTATGGAGTCAATACAAGCAATAAAACAGCGGTTTGAAATTATTGGGAATGATCCCAAGCTAAACCGCGCAGTAGAAAAAGCGATCCAGGTAGCTCCTACAGATATCTCTGTGTTGGTTACAGGAGAAAGCGGGGTGGGAAAGGAATCAATACCAAAGATCATTCACGCGTTGTCCCATCGCAAACATGGAAAATACATTGCTGTTAACTGCGGTGCAATACCGGAGGGAACCATAGACAGCGAACTTTTTGGCCATGAAAAAGGAGCCTTTACGGGGGCCTCTCAAACCCGCAGCGGATATTTTGAGGTGGCCGATGGCGGCACAATTTTCCTGGATGAAGTGGGAGAATTACCCCTTACCACTCAGGTTCGCCTTTTAAGAGTTCTTGAAAACGGCGAATTTATAAAGGTAGGATCTTCAAAAGTCCAAAAGACCAATGTTCGCATTGTAGCGGCCACCAACCTCAACATGTTTGACGCCATAAAAAAGGAACGCTTTCGCGAAGATCTTTATTACAGGTTGAGCACTGTAGAGATCAACTTACCCCCGTTACGTGAGCGCAAGGAGGACATCCATTTGTTGTTCAGGAAATTTGCGGCCGATTTTGCCCTTAAATATAAAATGCCCACCATTCGCCTTGAAGATGATGCGGTTCAATTGCTCCAATCATACCGTTGGGGAGGAAACATACGCCAACTGCGCAACATCGCTGAACAGATCTCGGTTCTGGAACAGGAAAGAAATATCAACGCTTCCCAATTTAAATCCTACCTTCCCGATATTGGAAGCAATTTGCCGGCAGTGATAACCGATAAGAAAAAGGAGAGCGATTTCAGCAATGAAAGAGAGATACTTTACAAGGTGCTTTTTGATATGAAAAGCGATCTCAATGACCTTAAGAAACTTACCATGAAACTTATGGAAAGCGGAAATCATCAAAAGGTACAGGAAGAACACGAAAGCCTTATCCAGAAAATATATCGCGACGAGAGAGATGAGGAAGCCGAGATGGAAGAGGACTTTACAGATGAAGAACCGGAAGTGCTTAAAATAACTCAAAATCAGCCCCGCGAAAAAGAGGATAAATACTATTTTGCTGAAGAGATCGAGGAAGAAGAAACACTTTCCCTGCATGACAAGGAACTGGAGCTGATTAAAAAATCCCTGGACCGTCACCATGGAAAACGAAAGAATGCTGCTGAAGAACTTGGAATAAGCGAACGCACACTTTATAGAAAGATAAAACAATACAACCTGTAACACTCCTGAAATAAGCAAGCAGCCCTTAATGAAAAAATTTAGCTATATCCTCCTGCCCGTTTTTTTACTGATGTTCCAGTCCTGCGGAATCTATTCCTTTACCGGGGCAGATACAGGTACGGCTTCTACCTTTCAGGTGAATTTATTTCAGAATGCATCAGACATTGTAGAGCCGGGAATTGACCGGGAATTTACAAACAGATTGCAGGACCTTATTCAAAATCAAACTAATCTAAGTCTTACCAATACCGGGGGCGATCTGGTTTATGAAGGAGAGATCGTAGATTTCTATATCGCACCTATGACGGCAACGGCCGATAACCGGGCGGCCCAGAACCGGGTGACGGTAACGGTTCTTGTGAGATTTTACAATACCCTGGAACCTACCAAAGATTTTGAAAGGCGTTTTTCTCATTATTATGATTATGGGGCCAATCAATTATTAACCGGGCCAGTTTTGGCAACGGCACTGGATGAAACTTTCACCCGGATCACAGAACTTATATTTAACGCATCTCTTACAAACTGGTAATGACTTCTAAAGAATTGATCCAACTACTTGAAAATCCTGCGACGGTGAATCCTTCGCAGACGCTTCAGCTGGAAAAAATTCTGGAAAAATATCCTTATTTTCAGGCTGCCCGTGCAGTTCACCTAAAAGGGTTGTATAATGAGAACAGCTTCAGCTACAACTTTGAGCTAAAGAAAACCGCGGCCTATACTGCAGACAGGAGTGTACTTTTTGACTTTATCACTTCCGCCGAATTTAACCAGGATAAGATCGCACTACAAATAAAGGAGCAGGAAGACCATTTGCGTAATATCACCGTATTTGAAGCTCAGGAAGTTTTTGGGAATAAAAGCATTGGAATAAGCGAGGCTATTAAGATGAAAAAGGCAGATTCAGACAGGGTTCTGGATCCCGGTTTATTTGAAAGAAGCATAATCAAACCACCTGTGCCTGAAACAGGTTCAACTTCTCCCCCTGCCCCGGTTGAAGAACCGGCAATTACCGGAAGTCCCCTTGAATTTACAGAGGCTGAAGCACATTCCTTTTCAGAATGGCTTAAACTTACAAGCGCTAAACCCATTAAACGTCCAAGTGAGGAAGAAAGGGACCGCGAACGAAAATTTGAGCTTATAGATGACTTTATCTCCAAAAGTCCAAAGATAGATCCTGCAAAACCGGCCAGCAACAGCAACATTGCCCGGGAACGCATTACAGCCCCTGAAGCCCTGATGACAGAGACCCTTGCAAGGGTCTATATGGAACAGAAAAATTATAAAAAAGCCATCCAGGCATATAAAATTTTAATTTTGAAAAATCCCGAAAAAAGTGGTTTCTTTGCAGACCAAATTCGGGCAATAAAGAAATTACAAGAAAATAATACAGGTAAAGAATGAGCACTTTCACTATTTTTTTAGCATTAATTATTATCGTAGCATTTTTACTGGTAGTGGTAATTATGGTACAAAACCCTAAAGGCGGCGGACTTTCATCTTCATTTGGTGGAGGCGGTGGCCAGCAACTTGGTGGGGTTAAGAAAACTACCGACTTTTTAGACAAGAGCACCTGGACACTTGCAACATTATTGCTGGTATTGATCCTGTTATCAAATGTTACTATCCTGGATGGCACTGCTACTGCTGAATCAAGGGTTATTGACGGGCGTCCCGAGGTAGAATCAAATGTACCTGCTCCCGTACAATCTCCGGTTCAAAATCCTTCCGAAGACAACAACTAAGAGTTACATCTTATACCATATCAAAATGCCGGCTTATGACAAGCTGGCATTTTTTGTTTGGATAATGGCAGGATTCCCCTCGTGGCATACTTTTGGTCAATTATAGTATCACTTAAATAAAATTTAATTAACTAAAATACATTACACAAATGGCTTTAAACATTAAACCGCTTTCAGACAGGGTTGTTATTGAACCTGCTGCCGCCGAGACTAAAACAGCTTCCGGGATCTACATTCCTGAAACCGCAAAAGAAAAACCTCAAAAAGGAAAAGTTGTTGCTGTAGGTAAAGGAACCAAAAAGCATGAAATGACCGTAAAAGTTGGTGATGAAGTGCTTTATGGCAAATACGCAGGAACAGAACTAAAACTTGATGGGAAAGATTACCTTATCATGCGGGAAGACGATATTCTTGCAATTGTGTAAACCTGCTTCGTTTTACATTTCTTTTCCCACTCCGGGAATAAACACTTAAAAATCATTAATTAACTATCTGCTCCCCTCAGGGAAACAGATCAAAACAAAAATAGACAATGGCAAAAGATATAAAATTCAATCTTGAAGCCCGCGATGGAATAAAGCGTGGGGTAGATGCATTGGCAAATGCTGTAAAAGTAACTTTAGGACCTAAAGGGCGTAATGTAATTATAAGCAAATCATTTGGCGCACCAACCGTTACCAAAGATGGTGTAACAGTAGCTAAAGAAATTGAACTTGAAGACCCGTTGGAAAATATGGGAGCTCAAATGGTGAAGGAAGTTGCTTCCAAAACCAATGATCTTGCCGGTGATGGTACTACTACCGCTACCGTTCTTGCCCAGGCAATTGTAAAAGAAGGATTAAAGAACGTTGCAGCAGGTGCAAATCCTATGGACCTTAAGCGCGGGATTGATAAAGCCGTTCACGCTATTACAGCTAATCTGGCCGACCAAACCAAAGAAGTAGGAAACTCTTCAGAAAAAATAAAGCAGGTTGCATCAATTTCAGCAAACAACGATGATGTTATTGGTGAACTTATTGCCGAAGCTTTCCAGAAAGTTGGAAAAGATGGGGTTATCACTGTTGAAGAGGCTAAAGGTACTGAGACCCACGTTGATGTGGTAGAAGGAATGCAGTTTGACCGCGGATACCTTTCTCCATACTTTGTTACCAATAGCGAGAAAATGACTGCCGATCTGGAAGATCCTTATATACTTTTATATGACAAGAAGATCTCTTCTATGAAAGACCTTCTTCCTGTTCTTGAGCCTGTTGCCCAGTCTGGAAAACCATTATTGATCATTGCTGAAGATGTTGACGGGGAAGCCCTTGCAACTTTGGTTGTGAACAAACTAAGAGGTTCCCTTAAGATCGCAGCTGTTAAAGCTCCGGGATTTGGTGACCGTAGAAAAGCAATGCTTGAAGATATTGCAACCCTTACTGGTGGAACCGTAATATCTGAGGAAAGAGGTTTCTCTCTTGAGAACGCCACTCTTGATATGCTTGGAACTGCAGAGAAAGTTGCTATTGATAAAGACAATACAACTGTGGTAAACGGTTCTGGTGACCAAAAGGACATTAAAGAGCGTGTGAACCAGATCAAAGCTCAAATCGAGTCTACTACATCTGATTATGATAAGGAAAAACTTCAGGAGCGTCTTGCAAAACTTGCAGGAGGTGTTGCCGTACTATATGTAGGTGCTGCAAGTGAAGTTGAAATGAAAGAGAAGAAAGACCGTGTAGACGATGCGCTTAATGCAACCCGTGCGGCCATTGAAGAAGGAATTGTTGCCGGTGGTGGTGTTGCTTTGGTTCGCGCTAAAGCTGCCCTTGAAAATCTTAAAGGTGAAAATGCCGATGAGGAAACAGGGATCCAGATCGTAAACAAGGCCATTGAAGCCCCATTACGTACCATAGTTGAAAATGCTGGTGGTGAAGGTTCTGTGGTGATCAACAAAGTCCTTGAAGGAAAAGACAACTTTGGTTATGATGCCAAGACCAATACCTTTGTAGATATGATGACTGCAGGTATTATAGATCCTAAGAAAGTAACCAGAATCGCCCTTGAAAATGCTGCGTCTGTTGCCGGAATGATACTTACTACCGAGTGTGCTTTGATAGATATCAAAGAAGAAGGTGGTGGAGGTATGCCAGGTGGAATGGGTGGCGGAATGGGCGGAATGATGTAATCGTTTAGTCTGTAGACGTTAGTCCGTAGTCATTAGACGTTAGACGTGACGTTATACGTTAACTATATAAAGACCCGCATCCTGAAGGAAGCGGGTCTTTTATTTTGATAATACATAGCGCGCCAGGCGATTTACATTATACAATATACTTTATACAAGCTTACATTTCCCCTCTTCGAAATTCAAAGGCGCCTTTTCTAAGATTGATACCATATTCCAGGTAGGCTTTGAGACAGGCAAGAAAATTGGCCCAACCTTCGGTATTCCCGCCATACCATTCGATCCCGGCTTTATCTGACTCCATTTTGCCTTCGGTTACGCTCACTACTGTGCTCCGGTCCTCAAGTTCCCGCAGGGAGATCTTTACGAGTAATTTTTTACCCTTCGCCCCTTCCCAGTTAAAAGAAACCATTCCTCCCGGGATCACTTTGGTGACCTCAATAAGCACTTTTCCTTCAAACTCAGGGAATTCCCAGGTAACTGAAGTGCCTTCAATAAGTTGACCGGTACTATTTCCAATAAAGTAGTTGCTCATTTTTTCAGGATCCACGATCGCCTGAAAAATTTCGGTGGCAGGTTTTTGTATCTGTATAGCAGTTTTTATTTCCAGATTTTCCATTATACTCCAAATTTTTAAATATCATTAACCCACGTTCAGCAAAGCCTTACTAAGGTCTTTATTTTATCTTGCTTTTTCAAGAACCGGCGGGATTTTTTTGTTACCCCACTACAACTCCCAATTACCTTAATAAAAGTTATAACATACAGATATCTATTGCTCTGTTACCTCGGCCTGTAATTGTTCCTTGAACTTTTTATCGGCTTCTGTTGCAGGTCTCAGGATCATTTCGATCAATTCAAAATTATCATTGATATACATGTCCAGGGTCCAGTCCTCACTCAGGTTCGGTATTTTTATTATGGAATCGCGGGATATGATCTCTCCCTTTTCATTTTTTATAACCGTATTATCCCCTACCGGAAACCTTTTTTCTCTCACCATTTCTATCATTTCTTCCTGAGTGATAAGGTGGAGACCTTCCGGTTTATAAGTATCCTTTTTACAAGAGAACAATAATAGAATTGTGAATAAGAAAATGATTTTCTTCATAAGTGTGAGTAAATATGAATGCTTAAATTATTAAAAACAAATAATAAACCTAATAGTTTAATTGGCAATTTTCTGTTTGGTGCTTAATTCCCTGATGAAAATTTTAAGAACTTATTATTAAGCAAGTAAACTGTCTCCATAATTACTCCTTTCTATTTACTTATTCTTATTTCATCAAGTGTTTTCCCCTCAGCATCAATTTGCCGCAGGGATAATTCTTTCCCATTGGTTTCTATCAGTGTGAAAGAGTGCGTGTTGGAAATAAGTTTTACTGTGTAAGGCGCCCAATTTTCCGGAGTCCCTTTTTGCCATAGTTCCTGATTATCTGTTAATTCTGTATCATACAAGGCACCGCCACCGGCGCCTGTAATTACATAAATAACTCCAGTGGTAAGGAAATTTGTTTTTCCGTCAAAAATGGTGTCCAATTGAAAGGTGCCGTCAACCCTCCCTTCTTCACTTATGATATATCGTGTTTCATCTTCATTAAGGGCTGGTTTGAATGCAAGAGGAAGAGTACGTTGATAATTATGTTCGTGAGCAGAGAGCACCAAATCCACCCCCATTTCCTGGAGAACAGGAGAAATCAACCTCATGATCTGGTAGTCATAATGCGTACGACTGGAATTAAAGGCCGCGTGATGATATGAAACGATTTTCCAGTGAGCTTTACTTTCATTTAATTCCCTCCTTATCCATTCGATAAGATCAGGGTCAAGCGGATTCACATAATAATTAGAATCCAAATTTATAATAAGGACATTCCCGTTTTCAAAAGAATAATTAGAGATGCCAGGATATTGCGGGGAGGTATGTTTTTTAAATTCTTTGATTTTCTCTATATCCCCCTCGGGTTCTATGACCTTCTTTGGAATGGGTGCATTTCGGGGAAGGTCGCTGTAATAAAAGTATGCTAAACCATCAGGATATTCATCCAGATTATAACTATACACATCATGATTGCCTAACACCATATAAAAAGGTATAGATTTTAATAAAGGTGCCCCGTTTTCAGGAGAGGCGGTAGAGGTGAGGTAATAAGGGAAAAATCTATGACGATATTCCAGTTCCCGGCCATTATTATAGGCCATATCTCCCAGCAAAAGAACAAAATGCGGATCCTGAAGCGAAACCTGGTAGGCTATCTCAGCCTGTTCTTTGGTACCCGCACCAACATCTGCTAATACTACAAACCTTGTTTGGGGCTTTTTTGTTCGGGTTTTAAAACGATGTTCAGCAATTACCTTATCATTAAGGGATACCCGGTATGTATAGGATCTGTCAAATTTTAAACCCCTTAGTGTTGCCCGGTATAACTTTGATGGTTTTTCACTGATGTTGAGATTCACCGAGGATATTTTAGCAACTTTAGTCCTGTTAAAGGAAATTCCTTCTGTAAACTCGACCTTGAACACCCCCGGGAGATCATCTGTTTGCCAAATTATAACCTTTTCTTCTTTATTTAGGCCGGAAACGTTTCCCGGCTGAAGATATGGTGGGACTAATATATCCTGGGCAGGACATAGTTGTAACAGTAAAATGAATAAGACCGTTATCCAAATACGAGTGAACTGGGAAGGAAAAGCCATTGTTTTTATTTGTAAACTGTTAATCTATTATAACCATTAATAACTTATATTAAGTTATTCTAATTTTCGACATGCCTGAGAAATTTTTTCATCATACCTTTTTTTATTCTTCATTAAAAGAAAAAAATCTCTAAGATAATTCTCTACCTCGAGTGTTTCTTTAGGATCCAGGTGGTTTTCGACCCGGCGCAACGCAAAATAAAGAGAGGGCTCAAGCTCCAGGTATTTCAATCTTACATATTCAAACACCTCCTTGTCCCTGCAATAGCCCCTAAAATGCCGCTCTCTAACGTTTTTAATAGGTATTGTTTCTTTAACCTCAGCATAAGGTGCATTTACAAGTCCTGCCATATCAAAATCATAGGGAATGGGCACTTTCAATCTCGAGGGCAACAACATAACTTTCACGTTGTGCTGCATAACGCTGGACCAGTCTGTATTCCCAATCATATATTGGAAAACATCCTGCATTGAAGCTAAACTATCCTGCATGAATAAAGGATTTACCTGGAATCCCTCCAAAATTTTCCCATTTGAGCGCTTTGCTACCTGCTTATCGTCTTCGATAATAAAAGCCTTAAGGTGATACATCTTTGACTTCCTGTTCCTGTTGTCTGTAAAGGTCAAATCTAAGAGCCGGGTACTAAAGGTGTAAGGGGAAATTTCTTCGTACATTTTATAACATAAATATTCCTTGATCACAAGATCGTTATTACCCTTGCTGTTAAGACAAGGCATCACAAGCTTTAAATTCTTATTTCCTTCAAATAAAGTTCCCGCACGATCTTTCTTTTTAATTTCAATCTTTATAGGAGTAAAAAAGCAATTTTCCCTGCGAAATTTACCCCTGGCTCTAATATCTATACTAATGGAATCCCATTGTTGAAATTCATTCTTGTAATAAAACCAGGTAGTATGGTAGATGGTATCACTTTTACTTTTTTTGAGATCCTTAATAGAAAAATCCAGCCTTGCTTCCAGGATCTCGTTACTGTTAAATAATGAGGTTTTTTCTAATTGTTGTGCAGAAGCAGAATTTATAAAGGCAACCAATAGAAAGAGCCAATAAAATTTTAAATTAATTTTCTTTAAAGCTACTTTCATCATCAATAATTATATACACGAAAATTACCGGTACTATCAACATAAAAATATATTCTGCCGGTTACATCAGGATTGCTCTTAAATAAATAAAATGGTATTCCTATGACCTGAAATGCCTATTGAATGAAAAGAAATATCAGGAAAAAAATTACGCCCAGCCCAAATCCCAGCATAAGAATCCTATAAGCGTAGCTAACGTAATTAAATTTGTACTTTAGGATAATTCCCTGGCTATGCAGGTCAATTATCATGTTTTTATATATCTCATTTCTCGACGTGAGCATCTCCTCCATCTTGTGTATGTATTCTTTCTGGGAGTGGTTTGCGATCTCTCCAAAAAAAAGAAGGCTATGTTTATCTTCCAGTTTTTTAGGGTCAAGCTTAACAAATTTGGGGTTGGCTGCCAAAATTGCAAAAATGGCCGATGTAAAGCAGGATATTACGATAATGGAAATAGGAATTAAATTTTCGAGATAGAGGCCCATTTTATCTGAAACTATCCCATAACCCGAAATAGCAATAATAGAGGATATAATAAGGGTATTAATACTAATTACTATATTGGCCTTATTATCTACAATTTGCCTTAGACTTGTCTGGTTTCTGTAAGTAACCCTAAATAGAGTTTCTCTCCCCTTATACGACTTAAGATCTTTTTCGGTTTCTAATAACATTGGATCTGCTGTTTGATTTTACAAAATCTTTTTTCGGTGTTAATTATTGAGACCTTTTATAACAATATTTGCTGTACTATTTTTTTGACAAGGATATTGGAATTCATTACTTAGCTTTTTAGGGTCATGGAGCGTTGCATAAAATTCATCAAGATATTTTAGGGTTTTTTGAACATATTTCTCATCCAGTAAAGAGCTGGAAGAGTAAAGACCATAAATATCATCTTTAAGGATATCATATTTTGCAATTACATTCCGGAAATTCTCAAGGTCCTCCAAACAAAAACCCCGATAGCGTCTTTGCAGGGTAGATCTCATGTGAAGTTCTTCTGCCGGTTTAGCGTAAGGTGCCCTCACAATACCTGCATGATCAAAATCATAGGGAACGGTGATAGGGAGGGAGAGGGAATCTTTAGCAATAAACTTTATATTTTGCCTATATTGGACAGACCAGTCTGTGTTCCCAATCAAATAATTAAAGACAGCCATATTGAGGAAATCCTCCCGTTGCATAACTTCGGGCCTTAATAACATAGTTTTAATCGAAATCATATTATTTCGTTTTGCCATTTGATCTTCCTCTTCCAGCAAAAAACCATAAAAAGGTTTTCTTTCCCTTTTTTTTAAAGTGGGATCGTCCAGTTTAACCTCTAGTAGCCGTACACGAAAGCTTTTGGGCGAAATGAGGTTATAAAGTTTGTAAGCATAAAACTCCTGCAAGACGTATTCATCACCCCTGCAGGGCATTACCAACTTTACTTTATCCTGCCCGTTGAAAATTGTTTGAGTGGTATTTTTATCAGCAAAATTCAGCATTAGAGGAGGAAAGCTGCAGTTCCCTTTTAATCTGCGAAAATTTCCCCGTTGCTTTACCTTTAGTGGTATGTTTATTTTCTCCCCACTTGTATCTGTATAAGTTAATTGAACCGGTGAATATTCGGGTTCCTCATCTCTATCTTTAAAAAGATTTGTCAATTCCCCCGTGAGAGTAATCTTAAGTATTTCTTCTGAATCAAAAAGGCCCACCTGCTGTGCAAAACCACTACCGGGGAGCACCATAAAAAGAAGAATGGTAAATAATTTCCAGCAAACCAAATTCAAACCTTTTGGAAAAGAACCGAAAGACCTGAAAATTAAAACTGAAAAATACTGATGATTCCCCATAATATGCGGGTTTTTAAACAGAAGGAAAAATAACTTTACTCATCCTGAGCAAAAAAATCTTGCATTCACCTGCAGCGGAAGATTAAGATCTTAAATTGAAGAGTCAGGTAGAATGTTATTCATTATTAAGTAAGGTTAACCTTCTGACTCTAAGTTAGTTAAAAAAATATTCAGTTTGAAAGAAATTTTCAAAAAAATTAGATCAAAACCAGTATTTGAATGCTATTTTCAGGTCTTGCTCATTTTAGAAAGAAGATGTTGAAAAGGTGAATTGTACTTTAAAATCCACAATCGTTAAGAGGCTGGTAAAATTAGGAATGAATAATTTAATACTGCTTTACCCTATCCAGGTCCCTTATCTCGATCTTATAATCAGATGGAAGAATGGCAGATTTGAGAAGTCCGTCAAGATGAACAGTTCTGCTCATTTTGTAAACCCCCAGCACCGGTTTTAAAAAAGAAACTCTATTAAAGCAAACCAATTCCCGCACCCTTTGAGGACATACTAATGCCTGTGCTTCCAGTAGAAGCTCGTAACGAAGGATTCCGAGATGTTTTTTATATTGTTTATAAAGATCTTTTGAATAATGGCTGTAAGCCAGATCCTGCTGCAGGTGCACCTTTCGCATCTTTTTCCATTCTTCAAAATTGTGAGGCAGGCCATTTATTTTCATTCGATCTCCCACCCTGTAAAATACATCAAAGACTTCCTGCTTATCGGTTAAAGTCAGCTTCCGTTCCAGTAATTCAAAAGAACTTATGGAATAATCTATTAGCATAAAGAGCACATCGCGGTAGGCCCAGTCTGGGATCCTTGCGCTGCGTTTATCTTCTACCGCGGCATGGATCGCTGTTATGGAATCAATTGCCCGGTGGGCAGCCTCTTTTTCTGAAAAAACTATTTGCCGGGCATAGGAGACGGTTGAAAACAGCCTTCCAAGGGGATCTGCCGGAAGCCTGCCGGTAAAGTACAACCAGTCTACTGCTTTATTCAGGGCAAATTCTGCTGCGGCCCCGGCAAATATTAGCAGAATGGTATCTCCCTTCCCCCATATTTCCCTGACAATCGAATCTCTTTCTACAAAATAATCCCCCTTCATGATCGTAATATTTTCGTGCCTTTAATCCATTCCGAAGATCAACGGAAAAAGAAAAGTAACAATTGCAGCCCATATAAAGTACACCGGCAGATACAGCGCGATAGCTTTTCCTACCCCGTAAGTTTCAGATCTTTTTGAAATAACCTTGTAAAGTTGCCCAATTACCATAAAAAGGTTAACGAAAATAAGAAGATTCGCACCCAGGACCGCGGCCCTGTTTGGAGTAATTCCCCATTCAGCAATCCGGAACAAAATAGCCGAAATAGCAATCCCATTAACAATTATGGTGACTGCGGAAAGCAGGAAAAGAATCCATATTTCATATCTGCTTCGGCTTTCCCGGGAAGTTTCAGCAACTGAAAAGAAAATAAGAGCCATCACCCCAATTAAAAGAGCGTTGAAGATCATCAAAAATTCCCGGTCATTATAAGGATCCTTCCCCGAATAGATCATGGCACCCAGATAGACGATAAGGATCACCAGCACCACCGGACTAAAGATCCTGGCAATGACCGGAGAAACTTTCCCAACCATCTGCGGATTGGCACGGGTAAGGTAGGTTCCAAGAAGGGGAACCGCTGCAAGCCCGAAGATCACTACATAATCAAACCAGAACCTTTCAATATTAAAGCCAATAAGGCTAAACAAACCAATGGTAATTCCAGTTATAATTCCTCCTGAGATGAGAATAAGTGCGCTTATGACCACCAGGTCTCCGTTATATTTTAGAAATCCCAGCCGCTGCTCTACCCCATTCTTTTCACCTCCAACAAAAGCATATCCCAGAACAGACCATAGAACGAGAAGCAAATGAATACAAGCCAGAGTGAGGACATCGCTTTCCCTCACGTTGGGCAGCAGGTTTATAAAGAGCAACCCTACAAGGGTAACCGCCCCAATAAAAATTATTTTGCCGATAGATAATTTGTTCTTCCAGGCGAAATAGGCCGTTAAAAAAGGGAAAACTATAAACCCAATATTTCTGGGATAGAAAAATTCCTCGTCAATTGCAAAAAAGGCAGGAAATTTGGAGATGACCCCTGCAAGCAGGGAAGCAATTAAAATAAACGTCCAATCTGCCCGTGTCCCAGGGTGTATCTCTTTAGTTTCATAATTAAGCCGGGCATTCCAGAAATTGGCAAGGCTGGTATCACTCAATTGTGTATATATAGTATTAAACTCCTTTTTAAACTGAGCCTTGTTCCCGCGATACATTTTTTCCAGAACTGCGGGATCGTTTTGATGGGTTAAGATATCTTCTTTCATAATTAGTTTTTAGTTGTTCTTTTAATTTCCCGCAAATGGAGTCCCAACAATTCCCACTGCCAGTTCTGCCCATACAAGGAAAAGTGCTGTCAAAATTATTACAACCAGGCCTCCCTGGTAATTTTTATTTCTCACATTCCTCATTACAAGTTCTGCAACCAAACCTGAACCCAGAAGCAGGACACCTGCAACTGCAAAATCAAACCCCGTCCACTTCACATCTGAGGTAAACTGCATTGCAATTAATGGAACCAGTAATAGTAGGGGGACAGCGAGTAAAATGCCAAAAATTCTTTTGTTACGACTGATCATAATTTTCTGTTTTTGTTATTAAAGTTTTTTTGAGTTTCTATTTAATCATCCATTTTTAAAATTTCGCAACGTTTACCTGAAAGTACTTTGTTTTTCAAAGTGAATTGATAAAAAAATTTAATTGAAAAACCGCCTATTTTTGGGACCTTATCAACTTTTCAAGGGCTAAAAGGTGTTCCTCAAAAGCCTTTTTTCCCTGGGAGGTCATAAAATATCTGGTGTTTGGTTTTCTTCCTATAAATGCTTTTTTCACTCCTATAAATCCTTCCTTTTCCAGGGCCTTTATATGACTGGCAAGGTTTCCATCTGTAACATCCAGGTATTCCTTAAGCGCATTAAAATCCAGGATGTCATTTACCGCGAGGGCCGACATAATACCCAACCTAACCCTGCTTTCAAATGCCTTATGTAAATCCTCAAATAGTGTTTTCATTTCTCGTACTTCAGGTGCATATAAATTCCATATACAATATGCATTATTCCAAATCCAAAAGCCCAGAAAAAAAGACCGTACTCAAAATAATATGAGGCTAATAGTCCAAGGAGAATTTCAATGATCCCAAAATATTTTAATTCTTCAAAGGTGAATTTGCTGGCGTTCAAAAGAGCCAGGCCGTAAAAAATCAAGCTTGCGGGCGCAATTAAGCCGCTAAGGCCATTGGCAACCAGAATAAATATAAATACTCCTCCGGTAACCAGCGGAACTGCCAGATTAAAAACAAGCCTTCGGGCCGCCGGGTTCCATAATCTTTCCCCGCTCTTTTGGGTTTTTAACCGCGACAATAATATTGCGGTTCCCAACGCGAAAACCAGAACCGCGAGCGCTAAAAGCACTAATTCATTCAGGCTTGAAAGTTCCCGGGTGGGAACTAAAAGAGGAATTAACTCACTTCCTTCCGCAGAAATTATTCTATAAGCAAGCAACGAACCGGCTAAGGCATACACTCCTGCCATAATTCCGGACCAACCCGTTAAGGATAAAAATCTGGTTGAACGTTCCATCATAGAACGGATCTCTGTAAGATCGCTGATATATTTTTCTTCTGTTGCCATTGAAAGTACTTTGTAATTCAAAGCTAATTAAAATTTTGGAATTTTAACGCTCGTGATGAAAATAAAAATGAACATAATAAATGGGAAGAAATTAAATTAGGAAGGATGTTTACCATCTCCCCGAAGTGCGGATTAAAAATTTCATACCTTAATGAGGTTCTTTTTCAGTATCCTCCACATTATGTTCCCGGTAAAGTTTTTCTCCCATTTTTCCTTCATCACCCAGCGCCCGCCCTTTTATTAACCAGGCAGCACCAAAAAGAAAGAGGGCAAAAGCTTCCAGCACCAGGGTAGAATATTTAAACAACTTCAGCATTTCGCTCACTGGCACAAGCAGCATTAGGATGATAATTGAAATTCCGCAAAACCGGTAAATATTGTTTTCATTTAAGGAACTTACGGGGATCTCTTCATTCTTTTCCTGCCCAATAGTAAATACATTAAGTGCCAGGATCGAAAAAACTCCAAAAAGAATTGCGGCACACGCATAATGGATCCACCCCAACCAGGCATAAGAATAGGGGATCAGGGAATGAACCTTTTCCTGATCAAATTCGGGGTTAACAGGAATCAGAGCTACTCCTATGGCCATAATTCCTGCAATATTGGTGAGAGCCTGGTCATTTTTCCAGAAAGATCTATTCCCATGTCCTTTATACCGGATGAGGAAAAAGCCCACTGCCATAAGAGTTCCGGTAAAGATCTCCCGCAAATTGGTATAGTAATAATGACTTAATGAAGGTTGAAGATCTGTGCGGAAAAAACTGAAAGCCGATAATATCACAAGTGTAACCGGCAATCCCACACCCAGGTAACCTATGGCCCTTCTTAATCTCCGGTAGGTAAAGACATCATTGCTTTTAAAATTTTTCAATAATTTAATTCTTAAAATTAAACAAAGGAGGAACCCTTACTTGTCTTTTTCTAATATAAACTTTATTTTCCAAAAGGGGCATAAGGAAAAGCTTCCTGGGTACAATCCCATGTTATAAGCGGGTACTTTCACTGTTTAATCGCAGGTACTATTTCCTCCTGCGATAGTTTTTGCCTAAGGGGTATAGTTATTTAATATTAGAACTGAAAAGCAATAAGTAAAAATTATAGTATTTTTAGATTGTTAACCAATAAACCTTTTTCCATGAAAAATGATCATATAACCCAGGGTAACCATAAAGTCTGGGAAGTAAACGAATCTGCCCGCTGTCCGTTTATGGGCGGTGCACTTGATAAGACCGCGGGGAGCGGAACCTCTAACCGGGATTGGTGGCCTAACATGCTGAATTTAACCATCCTGAGACAACACTCCAAATTATCTGACCCTATGGGGGATGATTTTAATTATGCTGAAGAATTTAAAAGCCTTGACCTTGCTGCCGTAAAAAAAGACCTGCATGACCTAATGACCGATTCCCAGGAATGGTGGCCGGCAGATTACGGGCATTACGGCCCGTTGTTCATTCGCATGGCCTGGCACAGTGCGGGAACCTATAGGATTGGGGATGGCCGCGGAGGAGCAAGTTCAGGATCCCAACGATTTGCCCCATTAAATAGTTGGCCCGATAACGCCAACCTTGATAAAGCCCGTTTATTGCTATGGCCTATCAAGCAGAAATATGGTAGAAAAATTTCCTGGGCAGATCTTATGATCCTCACGGGCAATGTTGCGCTGGAATCTATGGGATTAAAACCCTTTGGTTTTGGCGGTGGCCGCGAGGATATTTGGGAACCTGAAGAAGATATCTACTGGGGCTCTGAAGGCGAATGGGTATCTAATAAAGAACGATATGCAAAGGGCGAAGAGCTTGAAAACCCCCTTGCGGCCTCGCATATGGGTCTTATCTATGTAAATCCTGAAGGACCAAACGGAAATCCCGATCCACTGGGAGCCGCTCATGATATAAGGGAAACTTTTGGCCGAATGGCTATGAATGATTACGAGACCGTTGCGCTAATTGCAGGAGGTCACACCTTTGGTAAAACCCATGGTGCTGCAGATCCTGTTGAAAATGTTGGTGTAGAACCGGCAGGCTCTGCCATAGAAGATATGGGACTTGGATGGAAAAATAAGTTTGGAACCGGGAATGCGGGAAGTACTATTACAAGTGGTATTGAAGGAGCCTGGACCCAAACCCCTACCCAATGGAGCAACAGCTTTTTTGATAACCTTTTTAATTTTGAATGGGAATGCCATAAAGGCCCTGGAGGAGCATTTCAATGGAAGCCAAAGAAAAATGCCGGGGAGGGACTTATCCCCGATGCTTTTGACCCTGCAAAAAAGCATGCACCCTTTATGCTCACCACAGATATCGCTTTAAGGGAAGATCCTGAATATTTAAAAATCTCAAAACACTTTCACGAGAATCCGGAAGAGTTTGCAGATGCTTTCTCCAGAGCCTGGTTTAAATTAACCCACCGCGATATGGGGCCTGTTTCCCGATACCTTGGCCCGGAGGTTCCAACAGAAGAATTGATCTGGCAGGATCCCGTACCAAAAGTTGACTATGAATTGATAAACAGCAAAGATGTAGAGAAACTAAAGAAAATGATCCTGGATTCAGGATTATCGGTTTCCCAACTGGTATCAACCTCATGGGCATCGGCATCAACCTTCCGTATTTCAGACAAACGCGGGGGTGCAAACGGTGCGCGTATACGCCTGGAGCCTCAAAGGCATTGGGAAGTGAACAATCCGCCGCAATTGCAGAGAGTGCTTATGACACTGGAAGAAATTCAGAAAGATTTCAATGAAGCTCAAAGCGGAAATAAAAAGGTATCCCTTGCAGATCTTATTGTCCTGGGAGGTTGTGTAGCGGTTAAGAAAGCTGCTAAAGATGCAGGAGTTGATATTGGCGTACCATTTACACCGGGCCGTACAGATGCCTCACAGGAACAAACAGATGCTGAGGCCTTTGAACCTCTAGAGCCCAACGGGGATGGCTTCCGTAACTATGCCCGCAACAGAGACCACATCTCAGCTTCAGCAGAGGAGAGACTTGTAGATAAGGCACAGTTGCTTTCTCTTACCCCTCCGGAAATGACAGTTCTGGTTGGGGGAATGAGAGTGTTGGACACCAATTTTGACGGTTCTAAACACGGGGTATTTACAGAAAGACCCGGACAACTTACTAATGATTTCTTTGTAAACCTGCTGGATATGAGCACCACCTGGAAAGCCAGGACAGATGCCCAGAATATATTTGAAGGTAGTGACCGCAAGACCAACAGCGTAAAATGGACCGGAACAAGGGTTGACCTTATCTTTGGTTCAAACTCTGAACTGAGGGCTCTTGCTGAAGTATATGCTCTGGGAGACTCTAAAGAAAAGTTTGTAAAGGACTTTGTAAAGGCCTGGGTTAAGGTTATGGACCTTGACAGATACGATGTTAAAAATTAAAAGTAGTTTTTAGATCATTAAAAGGTGGGCCGCAAATGGGCTCACCTTTTTTTGAAAAAATTCAAATAAAAAAACCACCCGAAGTTTTCCGGATGGTTTTTTATGCTTTTATGATTGTTTCTATGAAACGGCCTTTAACTTGCTCAGGGTAGAATGGTTCAATTGATCTTCAGCATATTGTTTATCTACAACAAGCTTTTTCACATCCCCTTCCGGCATTTCAAACATTGCATCTGTAAGAATAGCTTCACACAGGGAACGCAGCCCCCTTGCGCCAAGTTTATATTCAATGGCCTGGGTAACTATATAATCCAGAGCTTCCTCGGTTATTTCAAACTCAATATCATCCATTTCAAAGAGTTTCTGGTACTGCTTGATAATGGCATTCTTGGGCTCGGTAAGGATCGCCCTAAGGGTATCTCTATCCAGCGGATTCATATAAGTAAGTGCAGGTAATCGCCCAATGATCTCAGGGATCAATCCGTAGTCCTTTAGATCCTTCGGGATAATATATTGCAGGAGATTGGTCCTTTCAACCTTTGCATCGCTCATAGAGGCGCTAAACCCTACTGCCTGCATATTAAGTCGCTTGCTTATATTCCTTTCAATCCCGTCAAAAGCTCCACCCGCAATAAATAGGATATTTTCTGTATCAACTTCAATAAATTTCTGGTCCGGGTGTTTTCTTCCACCTTTTGGCGGCACGTTAACCGTGGTACCTTCCAGAAGTTTTAATAATGCCTGTTGTACGCCTTCCCCCGAAACATCCCTGGTTATGGATGGATTGTCGCTCTTGCGTGCAATTTTGTCAATCTCATCTATAAACACGATCCCATGCTGGGCCTTTTCAACATTATAATCGGCTGCCTGAAGTAGTTTGGTCAAAATTCCCTCTACATCTTCTCCAACATAGCCTGCTTCTGTTAATACTGTCGCATCTACAATAGCCAGAGGCACGTTAAGCATCCGGGAAATGGTTTTTGCCATCAAAGTTTTACCGGTCCCGGTTTCCCCTACCATAATAATATTGCTCTTCTGTATCTCTATATCATCATCGCTTTTAGGTTGCAATAACCTTTTATAGTGATTGTATACGGCAACGCTCATTACCTTTTTGGTAGCTTCCTGCCCAATAATATATTCGTCTAAAAACGCTTTTATAGCCTTTGGCTTGCTCAGCATAAGATCTGCTGAAAGTTCCTTCGCACTTCCCTGTTTGGATTCCTCCAGAACAATACCGTGCGCCTGCTCTATACATTTATCGCAAATATGAGCATCAAGCCCGGCAATTAATAAATTGGTCTCCGGTTTTTTTCTTCCACAAAAAGAACATTCTAAATCATCTTTCGCCATAATCATTTTATTTTCGGAAACTGAAAAGTCCCACTCACTTCCTGTAAAATTATCCCTTAATGGATAATTAATCCGGCAGGTAGCTGCTTTTCAATTTCTTCACTATTTTAGTCGTATTTCCCTGAAAAAATTAATTTATAAATTTTCTACATCAGGGAATATAAAAAATTCCTTTTATTCCCTGGTTAAAACCTCATCTATCATACCATATTCCTTGGCCCGATCGGCTTTCATCCAGAAATCCCTGTCGCTGTCTTCCTGGATCTTATCAAAAGGCTGACCTGTATGCTTGGCAATAATATCATAAAGTTCCTTTTTAAGGTTTATGATCTCCCTTGCGGTAATTTCAATATCGCTGGCCTGGCCCTGTGCACCACCCATTGGCTGGTGTATCATTACTCTTGAATGTGGCAAACCGCTGCGTTTTCCTTTGGTACCCGCACATAACAGAACGGCTCCCATAGATGCCGCCATTCCTGTACAAATTGTTGCAACATCGGGCTTTATGAACTGCATAGTATCATAGATCCCTAAACCTGCATAAACACCCCCACCGGGAGAATTGATATAGATCTGGATATCTTTGGAAGAATCTGTACTTTCCAGGAACAATAACTGGGCCTGTATAATATTGGCTACCTGGTCATTCACCTGCGTTCCAAGGAAAATTATCCTGTCCATCATCAACCTTGAAAACACATCCATGGCCACTGCGTTCATCTGGCGTTCCTCAATAATATTCGGGGTCATGCCTACCGGATGCATACTGCTAATTATCTTATCGTAATAATTGCTATTTATGCCCCTGTGCTTAATGGCATATTTTTCGAATTCTTTCCCGTAATCCATAGCGTTTCTTTTCTGTATTTAAGTAAATAAGGCGTTACCCCTATTGGTTTAACGCCTTAAAGATATGTATTAATTTTAAAAAAGTCTACTTGTAGATCTCTTTAACAAAGTCTTCATAGGTAACTTCCTTCTCTTCAAGTTTAATGTTTTCTTTATAGAAATTCAATAACTTTTCATTCATCAATTGCTCAGATAAACGCTTCACTTCATCCTGGTTTGAAAGCACCCTGGCAGCGATATCATCCAGTTCTTTTTCTGAAGGGTTCATCTGGCCAAACTGTGCCATTTGCTCCTTAATCCTGTCTGTTGCAAACTTCTTAAGATCTTCAAATTTCACATCAAGTTTGTTCTCCCTGATAAGTTTTCCTTCAATAAGCTGAAAACGAAGACCTGTTTCGCTTTTTTCATATTCTTCCTTAGCTTCATCCTCGGTCAACGGTTTTTCACCTACGGTCTGAATCCACTTCTGAAGGAATTCCTTTGGAAGCTTAAATTTATTGTTCTCGATCAAGGATTCAGTTACATCATTAAGCAATTGCTGATCGCTCTGTTGCTGAAATTGCTTTGCAGCGTCTTCCTTGATCTTTTCCTTAAGGTCTTCAACAGATTTTACTTCATCTTTACCAAACAACTTGTCAAATAGTTCCTGGTTAAGCTCTGCAAGTTCCTGCCTGTTAATTTCGGTAATAGTGAAATCTACAGGAACATCCAGGCCATGTGCTTTATCGTGTTCAACTTTAAGAAATTCCATTAACTGGTGGTCATCCTCAAAAAGCCCTTTGGTAGATAAACTTATAGTATCACCAACTTTAGCACCCAAAAATTTATCAAGATTCTTTTTCCCCTTTATTTTTTCTAGTGGAAGTGACGTTTTGCTGTCTATGCCTTCAGCTTCATTGGTAAAAGTTCCTGCAACAACATCTCCTTCTTCTGCTACCTCCTTGGAGATCAATTTCCCATATTGTTTCTGGATATGAGTGATCTGGTTATTGATCATTTCTTCACCCGCCACGATCTTATAATGGGTGATAGGTTTTTTGGTTTCAAGGCTTACCTCAAATTGTGGAGAAAGTCCTAATTCAAACTCAAAAGTATAGTTCTCCTGGTCCCAGTCAAAATTTTCCTGTTCCTTGGGAAGAGGATTTCCAAGAACATCCAGTTTTTCTTCGGTAAGATATTTATTAAGTGCATCCTGCAACAACTTGTTCACCTCATCTACAAGAACAGCTTTTCCGTATTGTTTTTTAACCATTCCCATAGGAACGTGTCCTTTTCTAAATCCCGGAATATTGGCATTTTTACGATAATCCTGAAGGATCTTTTCAACTTTGCCACTATAATCTTCTTTTGCGATATCTACTTTCACAACCGCATTCAAATCATCAATATTCTCTCTGGTAATATTCATCTTAACTTGTTATAAAAATTGGAGTGCAAAAGTACATAATTTTTGTTTGCGCACAAAGTTTCAAATTGCTGAATTTCAGCCTGCTTGTTAATCGGGAAGAATTGAGAACAGGATAGATTGAACAATGGAAAGCAGGAGGCTGAAAATAAGCGCTACCCAGAACCCATCTACGTTAAAGCCGGTAATAAAGGCATCAACCAGCAAAATTATTACCGCATTGATCACCAGTAAGAAGAGCCCTAAAGTGAGAACGGTTACCGGCAGGGTAAACAGCACCAGGATAGGTTTAACAATTAAATTTAAAAGGGCGAGTACAATGGCTACAATAACTGCAGTTCCAAAACTTGCTACAGCTACCCCCGGAAGGAATTGCGCCAGCAAAACCACTACAACAGCGGTTATCAAAAGGCGGATAATAAATCTCATAATGTATGTTTTTGGTTAGGTTATACACAAATTTGCAAAAAAAACGCCGGACGGGTCCGGCGTTTAACATTTATTAAATGGATTTTCTTACTGAACATCATTGCTCAGGGTCACGGTGCCATACTCCCCTATGTTCACTTTTGGAACTGTTGAATTATAAGTCTCGTTAATTCCATCAATTATAATATTGGCTATGGCTGCATAACCTCTGGGGGTAGGATGCACCCCATCAAGAGAGAAAGCCCCGCCTGTAACAAACTGGGAGGTAAGTGTGCCTGCATCATACGGAATACCCTGCATAGCCAACCTGTTTAAAAATGCCATTGCATCTATATTCACCAGGTCATTGGAGGCAGCTATCGCTTTTATGGTTGCGTTATATGCCTGCGTAGCTACTGCTATATTCTCAAGTTCTTCTTTATCCAGGGCATCTTTATCAACAATTGCGGTTACCGCATCAAGCACCAGCTGCGCCTGGGCCTGGGATGGCTGCCCGCCTTGTTGTAATAATCCCAAAACCTGCATGACTTCCGGGGTTAGCGTTACCGAGCCATATCCCTGTGCCAATGCTGCCTGGTCAATGGTAAGAACCAGCAATTCTTCTTCTGTCATTTGACGAAAACCAAGCGGATTTGCCTGGGTTACGGGAACATCAATAAGGAACCTGTTAGGCCCTGCATTAAATGTTATTGAATATTGAGCAGCCAAAGCCTGTGCCTGTTCTAACGGCACCTGCTGGGCAAGCAGACCTTGGGTAAATATTCCGGCAACAGCCTGAAAAAATCCGGTAAGGCTAGCAGCAGTAGGTGCATCCAACACAAGTGCATTGTTTGGAACAGTTGTAAAATATGGCACTGAAGTAACATCGGGGATATTTATCAATACCCCACCCGCACCGTTTCCGGCAAGGGCAGCTACCATTTGAGAATACACAGCAGCAAAAACATTGGGATCTGTTATATCATTTGGCCCATAGGTGGAAGGATCGGGATTACCGGTTTGATCTGTTCCCACACCCCCGCTTGTCGCGTAGCTAAGAACATCATTATTTCCTATCCAGAGGGAGAAAAATGTTGGGTTTTGTGCCAGGGCATCGGCCAGTACGGTTGTTGAAGGCGAAGATGCAAACCGCACAAAATACGGGTTGGATGTTCCTACAGCAACCCCTGCTAAATTTCCGTAATTGGGACTTACCAGGTGAAAACTTTTAGCTCCAGAAACTCCCATATTGTTAAAGGGACCGGTTAGAATATTGGAAATCTCGGTGGTTGCCTGCCCATTATAAACCCTTGGAGAAGGATTCCCGTTGGCTCCCACGGCTAGCACCCTTCGGTTGGACGTAATTTGTGTACCCCCTGCAAGCAAGCCCCCTGCATTATCGGCCATTAAAGGCTGCGTAAAACCGTTGGTTTCCTGCACTTTTGCAAATTGCTGTGCAAGAATGTTCGGGTAAGAATTTTCCTGTCCTGTGATATATAAAGCTCCATCGGCATATCCTGCGGTAAGGGAATTTCCCAGTGCAACATAGGTAGAGAAATCTGCCTCTCCTGCGGTGTAAAATCCGGGTTCATCAATTGGGTTCTGTAATTCTGGCTCACAGGCAACAAAGCCCAGGGCTAAAAGGGGTAAATATTTGAAATACTTTCTCATTTTAAATCGTATATATTTTATAGTTTATAAGTCATCCCCAATCCCGGCACAAAAGCACTGGATTTATAAGTACCGCTAAAAGGCACCGCAACCCCGTTCTCCAAATAATGATCATAGGAGGCATTGATTTCAGCAAAACGGATATATAAAAAGGAAGCATCTATTGTAAAATTATCGTTCAGGTTAAGGGATAGCCCTCCCGTGAATCCCTGGGAATCATTTCTGGGAGTTTCAGGGGCAAAATATCCCTCCTGTACGGGAGATTCGTCATAATAATATCCCGCCCTCAGGGTAAAAAGAGAGCTGGCATCGTATTGGAATCCAAATCTATAAATTGATGAATCCTTATAATTACGGGGGTTTTCAGAATCGGGAATTGAAGGATCTGCAAAATCAATATCCAGGGAGTCATACACGCTCCAAAGGGTTTGGTTTACGTCTAAAGCAAATAACCATTTTTTATGGAACTGGTAAGATAAACCTACACTAACCTCGGCCGGCAATGGCAAGGCAGCATTAAAACTGGTATTTTTAAAGGGGGTCAAGGGGGAATTTGGCACATTTGAAAACTCTGCTGTTCCGTCTTCGGCCTCAAGAATGATCTCTGAACGGTAATTGAACCCAAGCCTGAACTTTTCTGAAGGAGAGAACATCATACTCCCGGACCATCCCCAGGCACTTACACCTGTAGCGTCTACCGTAACATTGGTTCGGTTTCCGTCGATATCGGTAAGGGTTCTATTTAAATTCCGGTTAAAATTCACCCCACCGGTTACATAAATAGGGCCACCTCCCACGCTGAACATTTCTGAAAGCTTAATAGAGGCCACAGGTTGAATATACACAGCCTGAAGATCTATATTATTAACAAGATGAGATCCTGCCCAGTCATCTTCCCATACCACCGTACTCCCGTATGGCGTGTATACACTTAATCCCAGGGCCAGCCAATCATTCATTTTGTAGGAGGCATACAGGTAAAAAGGAGTTCCCACCGGGCTGTCTGAGCGGTGTAATTGTCCAAATTGTTCATTTTGGTAAACCACATCTGAAAACACAGCGCTTGCACCAACACTTAAATTCAGTTTGTTTTCAAGATATACAAGCCCCGAAGGATTAAAAAAGCCAAGCTCAGCGCTATTTACTACCGCGACCCCTGTGTGTCCCATAGCCAAAGCGCGCTGCCCTTGTAAACTCACACGATATCCGCCGGCATAGGTTACGGCAGCACTTCCCAACGCGCATAACGCCAGTAATAAAAATTTTCTCATAATAGATTTGGTTTTGTACTTAGAATAAAAAATGGAATGCTCAAATTTACCATAATATCCATATTTGACAAGGTTTCCCCGCCAATATTATGCATACATAGCAAATTTTAACGGAATTATATGAATTGCATCACGGCATCATAGAATTCATCCATTTTTTCAGCGTGAACCCAATGCCCGGCACCCGGAATTGAAAAAATTTCAGCATTGGGAAAGTGAAGATGAATAAGGGGTTCGTCCTCATTGGTAATATAATTTGATGAACTCCCTTTAATAAAAAGCGTAGGGCCTTCATATTTTAATCCAGTGGTAAGAGGCTCCCCTACCCGTTCAATATTATCTTTTAATACTTTAAGATTTAACCGAAGGGAAAGTTTCTCTTTTTTGCGGTATAAATTCTTTAGCAGGAACAATCTTATTCCCGCATTCTTAATGAATTTTGCAAGGAAATCCTCTGCATCTCCCCGGGATGTAAAGGTTTCATTATCCAGGGCAGTTAATCCCTCCAGGATCTCATCGTGATGGGGAGGATAATATTTTGGGCTTATGTCAACAATTATAAGCTTGTGTACCAGCTCAGGGTTTGTTGCGGCCACGTGCATCGCAACCTTCCCTCCCATAGAATGCCCAAGCAGGATAATGTCCTTTAGGCCGTGGTTCTCACAATAATGAACCAGGTCGCCTGCCATGGCCTCATAGTTCATTTCGTCGGTATGCGGACTGCGCCCGTGATTGCGTTGATCCAGCAAGTGAATATTATACCCTGCTTCCGCAAATTTGTTTCCAAGGGTTTTCCAGTTATCGCTCATTCCCAGGAATCCATGTAAGATCACAAATGGCCGTCCTTCTCCTTGTATTACTGAATGTAATTCTACCATTATTGCAACAGTTTTAAATATTTATGAATAGTAGCTTCAAGTCCCATATACAATGCTTCGGTAATTAAAGCGTGGCCTATGGAAACTTCCAGCAACCCCGGCACCTGCTCCTTAAAATAGCGTATGTTTTCAAGGGAAAGGTCGTGGCCTGCATTTACACCCAAACCCAAAGCGTTTGCTTCTCTGGCACAGTCGGCATAAACCTTTACAGCATCTTTATTCCCAAGAGCGTATTGATGGGCGTAGGCTTCGGTATATAACTCAATTCTATTGGTGCCGGTTTCCATTGCAGATTGCACCAGCCTTACATTTGGATCTAAAAATATGGAGGTTCGTATCCCATTGTGGTTAAATTCAGAAATCACCTCTTTCAAAAAATCCCTGTGTTTTTTTGTATCCCAGCCGGCATTGGATGTAATTGCATCTTCAGCATCGGGCACCAGGGTTACCTGTTCAGGTTTCACTTTTAACACCAGGTCTATAAATTTAGGCACGGGATTGCCTTCTATATTAAATTCGGTTTTCACTACAGGTTTCAGGTCCAGGACGTCCTGGTAACGTATATGTCTTTCATCTGGCCTGGGGTGTACAGTGATCCCCTGGGCACCAAAAGATTCAATATCTTTCGCTACCTTTATTAGGTCTGGCACATTCCCTCCACGGGCATTCCTTAAGGTGGCAATTTTATTGATATTTACACTTAAGTGAGTCATTATTTTTGGGTTTGAATTAACAAAAATACAAAGATGATGGGGCCTTAATGAATTTTATTTTAATTAATTTGCAGAAAATTGAGGCGGAACTATGAGTATTGAAAACTACATTGTAAATGACATAGAAATTCGTCACCTGGAGGACAAGATTGGCGATCTTCAAAAGCTCTTTGCAGAACTCAACTATACGCATCTTCCTGTAGAAAAAGACGGGGTTTACCTTGGTTGTATCTCTGAAACCGACATTCACAGTTTTGAAGCAGATCAAACCGTAGCCCAATATCAATATACTCTTTCCGGTTTTTTTGCGCGCGAAGATGATCACTGGCTGGAAACCCTCCAAAACTTTGCCCTGAACCAGGCCAATATTTTACCGGTGCTCTCTCACGAAAATAAATACCTGGGCTATCTTGAGTTACATGACATTCTTAACTGTTTCAATGAGACCTCATTTTTAAATGAGTCCGGCGGGATCATCGTTTTAGAAAAGGGCGTGCGGGATTATTCTTTCAGCGAGATAGGACAAATTATTGAGTCTCATAATGCTGCCCTGTTGG
The DNA here is from genome assembly GCA_039989915.1 of Gillisia sp. Taxonomy (GTDB): domain Bacteria; phylum Bacteroidota; class Bacteroidia; order Flavobacteriales; family Flavobacteriaceae; genus Gillisia. The sequence goes on along the minus strand of JBDXGW010000001.1, from coordinate 110,975 downwards.
GAATGTTTGTTTCTTCCAAGGAAAATGACATAACCCAAATTACCATAAAATTAAGCAGCTCGGGCATTAATGAGATCCTGCAAACCTTCAGAAGATACGGGTATACTGTAATCTCTGAACATCAGGAAGACAGCTACAACAAAAATCTTGAGGACCGCTCCAGGTATCTGGACAAATACCTAAATATGTAATTCATGAAAGTAGGGATCTACGGGCAATTTTATCATACAGATTCTGGGAGGTATATCGAAGAGCTTTTAACAGCTCTGGACAGAGAGAACATCCAGGTGGTTATAGAAAAGAACTTTCTAAATTTAATTCAGCTTAATAAAACGGTAAAAAGAGAATACAACCATTTTTCAACTTTTGAAGAACTGGATTCAACCTATGACCTTTTTTTTAGCATTGGAGGGGACGGTACGATCCTGAAATCGCTTAATTATATAAGAGACCTGAATATTCCCATTTTAGGTATAAATACAGGCAGGCTTGGATTTCTTGCCACTATTCAAAAAGAAGAAATAGAAGAGACCATATCCTCAATACTTAAAAAGGAATACAGCATTTCTCAAAGAACAGTTTTAAGCATAGAAACGAATCCCAAAAGCGATGAAATAGGGGAGTATAATTTTGCGCTCAATGAGATTGCAGTGAGTAGAAAGAATACCACATCGATGATCACAGTGGAAACCTGGCTGGATGACCAGTGCCTTACATCCTATTGGGCAGATGGTTTAATAATTTCCACTCCCACCGGCTCAACAGGTTATTCCCTTAGCTGCGGAGGGCCAGTTATTGTACCAACTACAAATGCTCTTGTAATAACCCCTATAGCTCCGCATAACCTCAATGCCCGGCCTCTGGTGATCCAGGATTCTACCACCATTAAATTAAAAGTTTCGGGCAGGGAGAATTTTTTTCTTGTTTCTATGGATTCCAGGTTGGCAACTTTAAGCAATGACACACTTATTACCATAAAAACCGCGCCTTTCAAAATTAGTATGGTAGAATTGCACAAAGACAGCTTTCTACAGACCCTGAGAAAAAAATTATTATGGGGGGAAGACCGTAGAAATTAAACAATAAAACCCTGCAAAAATTGTTTATAACCTTAGACAAACCCGCTCAGATTATTGTGGGGCAAACATTATTGTTATATTTGCAAACTTTTGAAAATCTATGAGGCACCTGATTTTAGTAATTTTTATGTTTGCCTGCTCTAAAGCCGCCATTGCGCAAATGTTTGAAGTAGGCCCTTTTATAGGAGGTGCAAATTACATAGGAGACGTGGGAAATACTACATATATAAATCCAAATACCCTGGTTGCGGGAGGGATCGCGAAATGGAACCGCAGCCCCCGGCACAGTTTCAGGCTAAGCCTTCTTTATGCAGAAATAAAAGCAGATGATGCAAAATCTACCCAGGTAATGCGCAAACAACGCGGCTATTCATTTACAAATCATATTGCTGAAGCTTCTCTTGGACTTGAATTCAATTTCTATGAATTTGACCTTTCTGAAGCCGAGCAGCAAAGCACACCATACTTATATACTGGAATTACCTATTTCAACTCAAAACATCATTATTTAAGTACAGACAGGCCTGCCAGGGGAACGCTTGAACCCCAGGGGGACAACTGGGAATTTTCCATTCCTATGGTCTTTGGTTTTAAACAATCTTTAAGTCAGCGTATCATTGGAGCAATAGAAATAGGTGCCAGGTACACATTTACAGACAATATTGACGGCAGCAACCCCCAGGAACTTTTGGGCCGCAGGGATCCTCCCCGTGAATTTGGATATGTAAATACATCAGATTGGTATGTTTTTTCAGGAGTAAGTCTTACGTTTACATTTGGAAGAAAACCTTGTTACAGTCATTTTTAATAAACCCATGTTCAAAGAAAAATTAAACCTTAAAAGCCTGCCAAAACACATCTCTATAATAATGGATGGGAATGGTCGCTGGGCTAAACAAAAAGGCTTCCTCAGGGCTTTTGGACATGAAGAGGGCACCAAAGCTGTAAGGGATGTGGTTGAAGGAAGTGCCGAACTTGGCATAGAATTCCTTACCCTTTATGCTTTTTCTACTGAAAACTGGAACAGGCCCAAGCGCGAGGTAGACACTTTGATGCGACTACTCGTGACTTCCCTTAAGAAGGAGATCAAGACCCTAATGGAAAACAACATTAAGCTTAAGGCAATTGGAAACCTGGATAGCCTTCCTAAAAAAGCACAAAGAGAGCTGCAGGAAGTGATGTCTAAAACCGAAAACAACCAGAGAATGACACTTACTCTTGCCCTTAGTTATGGCTCAAGGGAAGAAATGATGCACATGGTGCGGGATATAAGTGAAAAAGTAAAAAATAACGAAATTTCCCCTGAAGCTATTGATGAATCAATTATAAATCAGCATCTTTACACCCGAAATTTACCAGACGTAGATCTGTTGATTCGCACCAGTGGCGAACAGCGGATCAGCAATTTTTTATTGTGGCAGATCGCCTACGCCGAATTGTATTTTACACCAATATTATGGCCGGATTTTCGAAGAGAGGATCTGTACGAGGCCATTTATAATTATCAAACCAGAGAACGAAGATTTGGAAAAACCAGTGAACAGATTAGTTAATACAAGAATGTCAAAAAGAATACTCAGCCTTTTGGCCTTTTGTTTTTTATATACCCTCTCATTTCAGGCACAGGATCTTCCTCTTGGACAGGGCAAAAAATACACCATAGGAAAAATTGAAGTAACCGGAATGGTAAGCTACAACGAGCAAACTGTTGTGGCCTTTACCGGCCTGAAACCCGGCGAAGAAATCTTTATTCCCGGAGACCGCCTGAGCAAAGTCCTTAAAAAGCTTTGGGACCTCAACCTTTTTAGTGATATCAACTTTTACATTACCAATGTAGAAGGCGATGTGGCAGATCTTGAACTCGAGATCACTGAAGTTCCTGAACTTGCTGAAATACGCATCCAGGGAGTGAAAAAGAAAACTGCCCGGGAGGAACTAATAAAGGAGAACAACCTTACCCCCGGGGTAAAGGTGACAGAGAACCTTATTACAACTACCAAAAACTACATTGAGAACAAATACCGCAAAGACGGATTTTTTAACTCCAAGGTGGCAATAAATACGGTACCAGTAGAAGATACTACAGGAATAAACAAGGTGAACATGGTTGTAAATGTTGACCAGGGTGAAAAAGTCAAGATCTCTGAAATTGAATTTGAAGGCAATGAAATGTTCAGCGATGCAAGATTAAAAAGAGCGATGAGCAAGACCAAGGAAAAGAATTTCTTAAGGGTTTGGAAACGCTCAAAATTCATTGCAGATGAATATGAAAGTGACAAGGAAAAAATCGTCAATAAATACAAGGAAAAAGGATTCAGGGATGCCCGGATTGTTTCAGATACGCTAATAAGAAAAGACGCTGAAACTATAGCACTGAGAATAAACCTTGAAGAAGGCCGCAAGCATTATATTGGAAATATTGACTTCATAGGGAATACCGTTTACACAGACCAAATGCTTGCCATGGCATTGGGAATTACCAAAGGTGATGTTTACAATGGAGTTCTTCTTAAAGAAAGGATCGCAGATCCTTCCAATCCAGATGCGCAAGATCTTGCAAACCTTTATAAAAATAACGGATACCTTTTCTCCCAGATTAACCCGGTAGAAACCCGAGTTTATAATGACACCATAGATTTTGAAATAAGGATCATTGAAGGGAAGGAAGCTTATTTTAACAACATAAGCGTTGTTGGAAATGACAAGACGAAGGACCACGTAATTTACCGGGAACTAAGAACCCAGCCGGGCCAGAAATACAGCCAGCAGAATGTTATTAGGACCCTTAGGGAACTTGGACAGTTAGGTTTCTTTGATGCAGAACAAATAAGCCCCGATTTCCAGAATGTTGATCCAAACAGCGGAACTCTTGATATGCAATACTCTGTAGTAGAAGCAGGCGCAAGCCAGATCGAGCTGCAAGGTGGATACGGTGGCGGTGGATTTATTGGAACCCTGGGATTATCCTTTAACAACTTTTCACTTGCCGGGATATTTGACAAGGAAGCTTACAAACCATTACCTATGGGAGATGGTCAAACCCTATCCCTTAGAGCTCAGGCGAGTATTTTCTACCAAACATACAGTTTGTCCTTTATCGAGCCTTGGTTAGGTGGGAAACGCCGGGTAAGTTTATCTACATCGTTCTCTTATACAAGACAATTCTTATTTGATCAAATCGCAAGAAAGGCAGACAGGTCAAGAAGTTTTGATATTCTTGGAGTAAATGTTGGTCTTGCAAAAAGACTAAGATGGCCAGATGATTATTTTACCCTTTCACAGGCCGTAGGATTTCAACGGTATGATCTTAACAATTACCAGACAGGATTATTCACTTTCCCTGACGGATTTTCAAATAACCTGACGTACACTTTAGGGCTAAGCAGGGACAGCAGGGGTATTAACCCTATTTTCCCAACCTATGGTTCTGAATTTGCAATAACAGCCAAGTTCACCCCTCCCTATTCCTTATGGAATGGTGTAGATTATCCAAATCTTGACCAGCAACGTGAATTCCAGAGAGAAGATGAGAACGGAAATCTTGTAAATGCAAGCGGCTTCAGGTTAAGACCGGGAGAAGAACCGGTAGGAGACCAGGGAAAAATAGACCAGGAGAAATTCAAGTGGCTGGAATTCTATAAAGTAAAGTTTAAAGGAGCATGGTTCACAACCCTTAAGAATTTTGGAGGAAACAGCAACCTGGTTTTAAGAACTCATGCAGAATATGGTTTCCTTGGAGCTTATAACAATGAGCGCGGGATACCTCCTTTTGAAAGATTCTTTCTTGGAGGAGATGGTCTTGGAGCCTTTAGCCTTGATGGAAGGGAAACAATAGCCCTAAGAGGGTATCCCAACCAATCTGTTACTCCATTGGACCGTACCAGTATAAGCCGTGAAACCAACCAGGATGGTGCGGTTATTTACAATAAATATTCGTTGGAATTAAGGTTCCCTATTACCCTGAAACCAATGGCCTCAATTTATGCACTTGCATTTATGGAAGGTGGAGCCTCTTATGACAATTTTAGAGACTTTAATCCGTTTCAATTAAATAGGTCGGCCGGGGCCGGATTGCGAATTTTCATGCCGCAGTTTGGATTGCTTGGTATTGATTTTGGATACGGGTTTGACCCCGTACCCGGAAGTGTTGGACCTAATGGATGGGAAACTCACTTTATAATCGGGCAGCAGTTTTAATTTGGCACGATTATTTCTAATATCAATAATATGAAACGCCAATTTCTAATTTTCGCATTAATTTTTGGAGGTGTAGCATCACAGGTTCAGGCTCAAAAACCCAACAGGATCGCCTATATTGATATGGAATACATTTTGGCAAATGTACCCGAATATCAGGAAGCCTCAGTTCAATTGGAACAACGAGTAATGCAGTGGAAAACAGAATTGGAAACCGATCAAAAAAAGATCGAAGATCTTAAGATCGCCCTGGAACAGGAAAGACCTTTGCTTACAAAGGAATTGATAGAGGAAAGAGAAGCCAATATCGATTTTGAAACCTCAAAGATCGCTGAATATCAGCAAAAACGTTTTGGCACGAATGGTGATTTCATCCTTCAGAAGAAACGACTGATACAGCCTATACAGGATCAGGTTTTTAATGCGCTTCAGGAAATTGGAGAACAAAGAAACTATGATTTTATTTTTGACAGAACATCAAACGTAGGATTGGTTTTTTCAGCCGAAAGACATAACATAAGCGACCAGGTGTTAAGAATGATCACCCGGGCAGCCGGAAGAGAACAACTATCTTCAAAAGCAGAAATTTCTGAATTTGAAAAGGAAGAAAACCGCACAGTAGAACAGGATGCCGCAATTACTGAAAAGCAGCAGGCAGCCGAAGCGGTAAAGAATGAAAGAGAAGCTTTAATAGAGGAACGAAAAAAAGAAAGAGAAGCCCTTAGGGCTGCAAAGCAAAAAGAATTTGAAGAGCGCAGGGCAAAGATTTTAGAAGAACGCCAGCGAAAAAAGGATTCTATAGAAAACGTACGCAAACAGAAGACCGGAAATAATTAATACCCAACAAATCAGAACATTTAAAAATTAACACTAAACCCTTAATACAGTAATTAAAATGAAACAATTCAAAACATTTATTTTAGCAGTAGCCTTAACAGTTGGAGCAACCGCTTTTACAAATGCTCAATCTAAGATTGCACACATCGCTTCACAGGAACTGGTAGAAAGCATGCCTGCTTTTAAAGATGCTATGACGCAGCTTGAAAAACTTCAAAAAACATATGATACTGAAATAAAAGATATGTATACCGAAGCTCAAAAGACCATGCAACGTTACGAAGCTGAGGCTGCAACAAAAACTGAAGAAGAAAACCAAAAAAGAGCAATGGAACTTCAAAGCACTCAAAGAAGGATCCAGGAGCACGGACAAAATGCCCAACAGGATCTTCAAAAGAAAGAACTTGATCTTTTAAAGCCGGTTTATGAAAAGGCACGTACTTCTATTCAAAAAGTAGCAAGAGCTAAGGGTTACGATTATGTACTTGATTCTTCAAACGGAAGCGGAGTAATTATGGCCGATGGTTATAATCTTATGCCAGATGTGAAGAAAGAATTGGGAATCTAATTTTTTCCTGAAATAAAAAATATAAAACTGCGCTCCATTAGGGCGCAGTTTTTACATTTGTACCTATGAGCAATGCGTCACCCATAGGATTTTTTGATTCAGGCGTTGGGGGAACTTCCATATGGAAAGAAGTGATCTCCCTGCTTCCAAAGGAAAACACCATTTACCTTGCCGACAGTAAAAATGCACCCTACGGGGAACGCCCCATTGAAGAGATCATTTCCCTGAGCAGGAAAAATACAGATAAGCTCCTGGATATGGGTTGTAAACTAATTGTGGTTGCCTGTAATACCGCCACCACAAATGCCATAGAATTCCTAAGGTCCAATTACCATATCCCTTTTATAGGAATAGAGCCTGCTATTAAACCCGCAGCATTAAGATCACAAACCCGCGTAATAGGAATTCTTGCCACTAAAGGAACACTTTCCAGCAAACTTTTTCATCAAACTACAGAACTATACTCACGTGACATTAAGATCGTGGAAGTTGTAGGACAAGGCCTTGTGCGCCTTATTGAAAAAGGGGAACATAGTACGCATGAAATGGAAATGCTCTTGCGACAGCTCCTTAAACCTATGCTGGAGGCCCATATAGATTATCTAGTGCTGGGGTGCAGCCACTATCCTTACCTAATGCCACTTTTAAAAGAAATTTTTCCACCTACAGTAACTATCATAGATTCCGGCGAAGCGGTGGCCAGGCAAACCAAAAAGGTGCTGGAAGATAACAATCTTCAAAATACCGCAGGGGAAAATCCTGTGCACAGACTTTTCAGCAATATTGATCCCGGAGTTTTGAAATTGCTTACTGAAGCAGATAAAAACCATTATGAGGTTTCCTATCTTGAGTTTTGATTGATGGCGGGACATTCACAATCATAGCGGGCCCGGTTCTCGCCGAAGTTATATCCAAGAGTGATCTGGTGGAAACCGGAATTGCTCAGGACCATTGAATTCAATTGGTGGGAATACGTATACGCGAAGAGAAAACGCTTGTATTCCATACCCAGGAATGGAGTGAGGTATTGTAACCGCTGACTTTTAACCTCGTTCCCATCTGTAGTATACTCTGCCCCCTCAAAACTGGTGCGAAAGGAGAGTCCGCCAAACAAAGCTCCATTTTCCAGGTTCCTGTAAAACTTTGCATTTGCATCTATAGTCCTTTCAGAGGTTTGTTCCCTCCATTGAAAGAGTATGGATGGTTCATAGCTCCAACGGCTATTGGAAGGCTTAAAGACATATCCTGTAGAAAAAAGGTACTTTCGCTGATTGCTGGGAACAGCATCAGAAAAAAACAATTCCCGTTTAACAGAAAGTATATTCTTTGCGGTAGCGTGCGCAAAAAAATTGAGATAGTAGTATGAAAGGCCGGCATCTACATTCCCGTAAATATCAGCAGGGTTCCCTCCTCCTATCAAAGGATCAAAACCGGTAAATCCGCTCTGGTCCAGACTATGCTGGATGATCCCCCCGCTTATTCCAAAAGAAAGCTGGTTAAGGTCAAGTTCGCTTCGGGAGAATAATAGATGGTATGCGAAGGTGGCATACGCTCCCCTGGTTGAGTAATTGCCGTTCTGGTCATTAAAAACAATTGCGCCAAGACCAATCTTCTCACCGGTACGGGCGTGAATGCTCAGGGTTTGTAAGGAGGGCGCATCCTTCACGTCAAACCACTGTTGCCTCGCCGTAAGGCGTACCTTATTCATATTGGAAGCGCCGGCCATTGACGGGTGCAGCAAATAAAGATTATCTGTCAAATAATCTGAATAGGTAGGGATTACCTCCTGGGCATGGACCTGAGTGATTGAGCTCAAAATCCCAAATAATACCAGACCAAGTAATTTTAATTTCATTAAAAATTCTTTCAAATTTAAAAGGCAGAAAGAAGTTTAAAATGCCGTAATGAGCTACGCGCGAAGGAAAACCATTGAATACTACCCCAATATCCCTGTAAATATATAGATTACACTAGTTTCTTTTAGTAATTTTGCAAAAAATCTACAAGTATGAGCACCTTTAATATAAATATACAGCCCACTACCAATCCTTCAATAGTGAAATTTGAAACCAATCAATTCCTTACCAGGCATGAAAGTTTCGAATTTAAGAACATTGAAGAAGCCGCGAGATCTCCCCTTGCACAACAACTATTTCATCTGCCATTTGTTAAAACGGTATTTATAGCACAAAATTTTATTGCCATTGAAAAATACAATATCATAGAGTGGGTTGATGTTCAGGAAGAGGTAGCCGAGCAGTTAAAAACTTACCTCAACTCCGGCGCAACTATTATTAAAACCGATGACACCCCATCTTCCAAACTAGTTCCCGTTACCGTATATGCTGAAACAACCCCCAATCCCGGGGTAATGAAATTTGTGGCCAATAAAAAGCTTGTAATTTCCGGAGCCGAGTTCAAAAACATTGATTCTACTGCCGACGCCCCACTTGCACGACAGTTATTTCATTTCCCTTTTGTGAAAGAGGTTTTTATGGATGAGAATTATATCTCGGTACACAAATATGATATTGCAGATTGGAATGATATCACCCTGGAGCTTCGTGAGTTTATAAGGAATTATCTGCAGGAAGGTCATGAAGTGCTCACCAATGAAAGCTTAAAAGAAAAGCAGGAAGAAGAAGTAAAAGCGGCTGCTCCAGCTATTGAAAATCTTGACGATGTTTCCAGACAGGTAATAGAGATCCTTGACGAATATATAAAACCTGCGGTTGCCAGCGATGGCGGAAATATTGTTTTCGACTCCTACAATGCGGAAACAAAAACCGTAAAGGTTATCCTTCAGGGGGCTTGCAGCGGTTGCCCCTCTTCTACAGCGACCCTTAAAAATGGCATTGAAACTATGATGCGGGATATGCTGGAAGGGAAAGTAGATTATGTGGAAGCAGTAAACGGATAAATACCCTAATTAAAAAGAATAAAAAATCGCCTTCCGGGGCGATTTTTTATTTCGGGACCATCTGTATCCATTTATTTACACCCGGAAAAGGGTTTAAAAATTGATTGATTGCTTTGCCTCCTGGTTAAATTCCTTGAACAATTGGAGTAAGCTCATTGTAGATGCGATGAGATCCTTAGTTTCCAGCAACAATCCAAAATATAACTTGGTATTCTTGGGACTGGATTCACTGGTCCTTATGCGATTGATCTGCTTTTCTATTAATTCAGAAACATGGTCCAGCAACTGTTGTTTTTCTGCAATTATGCCTTCAATATTTCCAAACTTGTGGGTGTCAAAAATATGTTGAATATCATCAAAGAGGGATTGCATTTTCAAATCAATCCCCTTCAATTCCCTAACCTGATTGAATTTTAGGTTCTTGTGATTGTTATGTACGTGATTATAGCTGGTCCTGGTTATAAATCCAATAGATTGTACCATATCCTGCAAATAATCAAGGATAAGAATATAGAATTTACTGGCTTCAACCGAATCATCATCCAGCGATTTAATGAAATAAAAGATATTGCCTTTTAGCTCATCTATCTCTTCCTCGAGTTTATCTATCGCCTTGCTGTTTTTCTTAAGCTTGTTGAGATCGTGGTAGCCAAGATTGTCAACCGTCTTGGTAAACATCTTATTTATCCCTCCTATTACACTGGAAATATTTTCAGAAGTTTCAACGGTTATTTCATTAATGGTAACAATATCCCGCCTGTTATAACGTTTTAATTTTTTCTCCTCCTTAACCCTTCTGGAATGCATAACAGCGCTGCGTACAATTAGAACAACCGCAATAAGGACCAGGATCGCAATAGCAATGATCCCTCCAAAATAAATAATAGCGGCAAAGGTTGCTGCCCCCATAAAAGCAACGAATGCTGTAAAAAACCATCCTCCTATAACATTGACCACCCCGGCTACCCTGTAAACGGCACTATCCCTGTCCCATGCCCTGTCGGCCAGAGATGTACCCATGGCAACCATAAAGGTAACATAGGTAGTAGAAAGAGGTAATTTAAGGTTGGTTGCAATGGAAATAAGAATACTGGCTACCACAAGGTTTACAGATGCCCTTACAAGGTCAAAGGACGGTGCATCCATTTGTTTCTTCCGGGAAATGTGTTCCTTCTTCTGGAATTTCTCGCTTAGTTTTTCTGAAAATGATGCAGGGATCAACTTTTCAACTACATCCCCTGCAATAATGAAATAACGCACCAGCCCCCGGGAAATAAAATTCGGTTCAAACCTTTCAGATCCTTCAGTTTGTCTTGCGAGATTTACTTCCGTATCAGTTACCCGCATCGCTTTTTTGGAAAACCAGAGGGTGATCACCATTATAATTCCAGCCAGCAAAAGAAGGAATACGGGGGTTTGGACCTTCCCGGTCAAACCATCCATAAGCAATTCATTGGGCAGCACCCCGGTTGCCTGGTATGCAGATTGCCAGATTTCAAAAGACTGCCATGCGGCTATAGGCACCCCTATAAAATTAACCAGGTCATTCCCCGCAAATGCCAGTGCAAGAGCAAATGTTCCTACCAGGATAATTATTTTTAGAATATTGATCTTAAAAAAAGTGATCACCAGCTGGGAGATGCCGGTAAAGACCAAAAAGCTTACCCCAACAATTAGAAGAGAATTATTATTAATGAAATCAATTATTTCTACAGGGACTATCGCAATACTTTTAAGGCCCTTCATAAGGATAAAATAGAGTAGGGAAGTAAAGGACAGGCCTCCAAAAATTGCTCCTACATATTTTAATTTTTTCTCATATTGAAAAGTGAAAACCAGTCTTGAAAAATACTGGATCACGGTACCTACCGTAAAAGCAATCACTACAGATAATAGAATACCCACAATGATCTGTGTGGCTTTGGCTGTATTTATAAATTCATATATGGTAGAGTAATCCCCGGTGGAATAATAGATCTTAAGAAGCGATACACAAACCGCAGCACCCAGAAGTTCAAAAACAATTGAAACGGTTGTAGATGTGGGGAGTCCAATTGAGTTAAAGAAATCCAACAGGAGAATATCGGCAATCATGACCGCCATAAAAATGATCATGATCTCTTCAAAATAAAATTTTCCGGGCACAAAGATCCCTTCACGGGCAACCTCCATTAATCCGCTGGAAAATATTGCGCCCACCGCCACACCAACACTAGCTACAATAAGAATGGTGCGTAAAGGCACAGCTTTAGAGCCTATAGCCGAATTGAGGAAATTTACGGCATCATTGCTAACCCCTACTACAAGATCTGTAATTGCAAGCGCAAACAGGGCAACCAACATTACAATATAAACGTCTTCCATACAGGGACAGGTTCAGTCATACAAATGTGCGGTTTTTTTGTTAAAATAACACGCTCTCCGGTTATGAAAACTTTAAAATATTAGCATTTAACAAACCTTTTAAAAGGTCCCCATTTAAAATTTGTACCTTGAATATTAATTATAATCACTAAAAATAGATATTATGGCAATTTTAAAGGTTATCGAAATTATGGCAAATTCCACAAAAGGATGGGAAGATGCCGCGCAACAGGCAGTGAAACATGCAGCAAGAACTGTAAAAAACATAAAGTCTGTTTACATTAAGGACCAAACTGCAACAGTTTCAGGAGAAAACATTACAGAATACCGTGTTACAACAAAGATTACTTTTGAAGTAGGTGAAAAAAATTCTTAAACCCCTCCCGGTAAAAATTTATAGCCTGCAAAAATTCAGAACCATAGTTACGGTCTGGATTTTTTGCAGGCTTTTTTTTTAAGGTGGAAGAATCTACCAAACCCACCTCGGCTGTTTTATAAATTATCAATAAAATTAAACAATTTTAACAAAAATTAAACATTAGATTTTGGCCTTCTTCCTGTAAAAAGTGACCTTTGTAAAAAATTACCTCGATGCAATATTTTGATGACTGGAGTACGTATGCTAAAGAATTTACCGACAAACTGGTAGATTATCTTCCCAGTTTTCTTTCTGCTATATTCCTCCTTCTCTTTGGGCTATGGTTCATAAAGATCTTTACCGGACAGGTAAGAAAGATCATCCATAAAAAAGGTTATGATAAGACCATTGAAAATTTTGCAATAAGTCTTATTGGTGTTGGGTTAAAAATTTTACTGGTTATTCTTGTAATAACCCAGATGGGCTTTGAAACCACCTCTCTGGTGGCCGTTATTGGAGCCGCTGGTCTTGCCATAGGCCTGGCGCTTCAGGGTTCCCTTGCAAATTTTGCCGGCGGGGTGCTAATTATTATTTTGAAACCTTTCCGGGTAGGCGATTGGATAGAGGCAAAAGGGGTTTCAGGCAGTGTAAAGGAAACTTCGCTTTTTTACACCAAGATCAACACCTTTGGAAATCAACTGGCCATTATCCCCAATGGTCAACTTACCAATGACAATATTATCAATTATACTGTAGAGGGAAAACGGCGTTCCTCTATTACCATAGGAATTTCTTATGACAGTGACATTAAACTCGCCAAGGAAATCCTTGTGGAACTATTAAAGGAACAGGAAAAGATCCTTAAAGATCCTGAACCTATGGTGGTGGTAACAGAGCTTGCAGACAGTGCTGTAAATCTTTCTGTACGGTTCTGGGCATTGAACGACGATTTCTGGAATTGCAGCTGGTATACTATTGAAGAATCAAAAACAAGACTTGAGGCTGCCGGTATTTCTATTCCTTTCCCGCAACGAGATGTACACTTCTTTAACCACTCAAAAGAAAGTATAAAAGTTGAGGAAAAGAAAAATTAACCTGCCATAAAATCTTTCAGGTAATACGGCTCAAAGTAAGCAACATCTTCAAAATCCCGGTTAGTGTATTTTTCAAAAGCAAGTTCGCTCATTTCCTTTGCTGAAGGCAGTTGATCTTCAATAAAAACTGCATTTGGATGGGTGCAGATAGCTTTAAATTTCTCAACCCCGCTGCCTACAAAATATACTTTTCCGGCTTCAAGAAGTTCCTGATATGAATCTGGCAGAAGGATCTTTGCTGATGTTTCCTCTATCTGTTCTTTTTTTGAATTAAATGCGGCAGTGTAAACTTCCATTCTTCGCGCATCCAGCATGGGCACCACGGTCCCCTCCTCTTTCACTTTAAGGGCAAGAGCGGTGAGCGTGGGCACCGAAATTAACGGTATATCAAGTGAGAAACACAAACCTTTTGCAGCAGAAACTCCAATCCTTAGACCCGTGTAAGACCCGGGACCCTTGCTTATTGCAATGGCATCAAGATCCTGAAGGCTCAACCCATTTTCCTTTATTATCTCATCAATAAACAAATGCAACCTTTCAGAATGGGAATAACTTAGATTGTAATCCTCTTTTAGATCCAGAAGCTTACCATCTGTGCTTAATGCAACAGAACAATTAGTAGATGCTGTTTCTATACAAAGTAGTGTGGCCAATATTATTTTATTCTGAAGATTTCCCCTCTTTCATTAATTGCACTTCATCCCCATCTTTCAGGGTTTTGGTTACGGTTGTATAAGGCCCGGTTATAACAGTTTCCCCTTCTTTAAGTCCGGTAAGGATCTCAATATTCCGGTTATCCTGTATACCTGTGGTTACAACGCGCAATTTAGCACGATTTCCTTCTTTGACAAAGACCGTTTCAAACTTTTGATCTGCCGGTGCAGGTGATTTTTTTGCGCCAGCAGTTGAAGTGGTATCATTTTTAATCACAATGGCGCTTATAGGCACACCTATTACATTATTCTTTTTTCTTGTAATAATATCAACGGTTGCAGTCATACCCGGACGAAAAGGAGAATAGTTTTCAGATCTTCCCTCAAGCAGATCGGCATAAGAGGATTCCAGAATTCGTACTTTCACCTTGAAATTGGTTACCTGGTCTGCCGTTAAACCTTCAATTGCCGAGTTGGAAATTTCGGTCACCACACCTTTGAATTCTCTTTTTAAATAGGCATCTACTCCAACAATAGTTGAATCTCCAACAGATATTTTTACAATATCATTCTCATTTACATCTACAACTACTTCCATATTTGCAAGGTTGGCAACCCTCACAATCTCTGTCCCTGCCATTTGCTGCGTTCCTACAACTCTTTCTCCCAATTCTACGTCCAAACGTGAAATGGTACCGCGCATAGGAGCATAAATGGTAGTTCTGGCCAGGTTATCTGTAGCCTCGGTCACCGTTGCAGCTGCACTTTGCATGCTGTAATAAGCCGCGTTTGTTGAAGCCTGTGCCATTTCATAGGTGGCAACTATTTTATCCCATTCGGCTTTAGAGATCACTCCCCGGTCAAAAAGCACCTTGTTGCGATCATAGTTGGCTTTTGATTCCCTTAAACTGGCTTCAGCCTGGGCGTGACTTGCACGCACATTTTGTAATCCTGCTCTGGAACGCTGCAAACTTGATTGATAAAGATCTGGATTAATTCTTACCAAAAGGTCTCCTTTTTCAACCAGCTGTCCTTCCACGATGGGTAGTTCAATGATCTCACCAGACACTTCTGAAGAAAGCTTCACTTCGGTTTCAGGCTGTATCTTGCCGGTCGCCGCAACGGTTTCAACGATTTCCAAAGGCACCAATTCTGTAACCTCGATCTCCCTTAGGTTGGCAGAAGCTCCAAACCATCCGGCCTTTTTCCCTACTACCAGTAGTACAATTATAAGCACCGCTATTACTCCAATAATTATGAGTGTTTTTTTCTTCATTGTCTAAAATTTAAGATCGGTTACAGGTATTCCAAAATACAGTTCGATCACTTTTAATTTAAATATATAGTCGTATTTAGTTCTTACTACTTCAGTCTGGGAATTTTCATAGCGAAGCTTGGACTGGCTAAAATCAAACGCATTGGTTAACCCCACATCAAATCTCTCGGTAGCATATTCAAATGCCAGTTCCTGCGCTCTTTGCGATGCCTGGGCCGCCTCGTAGGCCTTTAATGCACCTTTTGCCTCTACATATGCCTGGTATACGTTAGATTCCAGGTCCAGGGCTGCCTGCTCAAGTTGATAATCTGCCCTCAACACATTTATCTGATTTCTCTTTACCTGGTTTCGTGCGGCAAATCCATTCAACACAGGAATGTTCAACTGCAACCCATAAGATGTCCCATCATTATCATAAAGCTGAGTTATAAAATCCCTTCTAAAAGGATCATTATCGGCATAACGGGTGTTGTAATTAAAGAAGGCGTTAAGCGTGGGATAATATGCCCCGCGTGCCAACTGCACATCTTTTTCAGCTATTTTTTTATTCTCTTCGGCAATACGAATCTCGTAACGCTCTTCCTTTGCGCGCTCAATAATTTCAGCAGGGGAATTCAGCAAAATTTCTTCTCCGTATACATCATAATCATATTCAACAATATCAAAATTTGCATAATCCTTAATAAGCAGCGTTTGAGCCAGGCTTATAAGGGAGATCTCAATATTGTTTTGGGCAACAATAATGCGCTGCTCTTCATTGGCATTGGTAGCTTCAATTTCCAAAAGGTCCCCTCTTGGTAACACCCCGGCATCTACCAGCTCACTTGTACGGTCTAACTGCTCACGGGTTACTTCATTTTGAGAAAGCAACACCTGGAGGGATTGTTTATTAAACAGAACCTGTAAATAAGAATTGGCCACAAAAAGCGCGATATCATCTTTCATTTTCTCCAGGGAATACCGGCTGGACATTTCAGATAATTTGGCGCGTTGCATTTCCCTTACGTTCCTAAGCCCATCAAAAAGGGTAACCGCTGTAGTGGCACTACCTGAAAAGGAGGTAAACCTTGTGGTCTCAAACTGGTTGGTAGTAGGATTAATAGTCAAACCACTACTGTTGGCAAGATTGGTATTGATATTAAGCGAAGGAATGAAATTTCCAAGGGCATCCCGCTTTGCAATTTCAGCAAACTGAAGATCCAGTTCGCTTTGTTTAACCGAAATATTATTCTCCAATGCATGAAGTACACATTCCTGTAATGTCCACTTCTTTTGTTGTGCCTGTGTATTTATGAAAGCCAATAAAGCTAAAACGAGTATAATTGTTTTTTTCATAATGGATGTTGTACTGCATAGGTCTTCCAAAAGCGAAAGATGTTACAATTGCCACGAAATTTCATATCGCACTTATCGAATTTAAATTCTCTTTCAATTACGGGGATGGTGAAAATTCATGGTAACGATAAGACCCGGGATGCCCCAAAAAGTTACAGGAAGAGGTGTTAGAAAAATGTTAAATTTTAACGAAGCTTTAAGAAGGAGTATCTTTTTTGGATTTAAACGACCTGTAGATAAAAAAGGCGATCCCACCAATAAGAAGGTAAGGAAAGATCATAAGATATAGAATACCATCGTTTATACCCTCTGCCGTTGCCTTGGAATCCTCACTTTCCAGCACTGCCCGGCACATAGCACATTGCGCTTCTGCGAATGTAGGCAGGAGAAGAAGAATAAAAATAAATATTAAAAGCCTCACTTTCATCTTTAAAAATATTTGCAGGATTGCAAAGTTACAAATTCAATATGTCAATCCTATTGAACTCCTATAATTGCCCTTAATAATAAGGGAACATGAAAATATAGACCAGCACCCCTGTTATGGCTACATATAACCAAATGGGAAAGGTCCATCTTGCAATTTTGGAATGCTTATCATACTGTCCCGTAAGACCTCTGTACATTGTAAATAAAACCAGGGGAACAATGATCGCTGAAAGTACAATATGAGTTATAAGGATAAAAAAATACGCATACCTAAGGAATCCCTCCCCTCCAAAGGGTACGGGGTCGTTACTTATTTTTGAGATCACATAACTTACCAGGAATATTGCCGACAAACCAAATGCAGAGATCATAAAATTGCGGTGGAGCTTATACTCTCTTCTTTTCATAAAATAGTAACCCGCAAGCAGGATCAATGCCGTGGAACCATTAATTACCGCGTGAAATAAGGGAAATGTCCCAGATTGGGTGCCAAAAACATTGTATCGCTGAGGCAGGTACATTAAAATAAGCACCAGCACCGGAACTACAATGGATAATGTAATGATAAGCGGGATTGCAACCTTGTCTTTGGTAAGTAAGCTCATTTAAAGCAAATTATTAATATCCTCAATTAAAATATCTATTTGGGGAGTTTCCTCGCCTTCTGTAATCGGTGTGTTCTGTTCAATATAACCTCTGTAATAAATAATGGGGTTTCCCTGGTTATCTGTTCGGGACCGCACATAACCTTCCTTATCTATAAGCGCAAATAAACCCGAATGGGCAAATCCTCCAGGCGCGGTTTCCTCGGCTCCTGCGTAGATCCCAAAACCTGAATTAGCGATTTCATAGATCTTTGTTCTTTCACCTGTAAGAAAATTCCAGTTTGTATTTGTGACCCCATAATTTTCAGCATATTCTTTCAGGACCTCAGGGGTGTCGTGCTCAGGATCTATTGTAAAAGAAACAATTCCAAAGGAATCTTCATTTTTAAATTCGTTTTGAACATCAATAAGATTTCGGTTCATGATTGGACAAATGGAGGGGCAGGTAGTAAAAAAGAATTCTATAACATACACCTTCCCGAGGTAATCCTTATTGGTGATAGTATCGCCATTTTGATTTACAAAACTAAAATCTGGAACACGCTTTTTTTCACCATACTGTTCAATGTAAACCATTTTTTGGGGATCCCTGGTCTCACTCCTATCCTTTACATTCAACCTGTCTGATTCTACGATCTCATTATTCTGCACTTTATCAATGATACGGGGAATAAAAATGATCCCAAAGATCAAAATGATGAGTGAAATTCCTATATAAGATTTGTTTTTCATTTTATTCTTTTTCTACCCGGTCGTTATATTTTTTTAAGGCTAGCCTGTATTCGGCCAGAATAACCTTAACATCATCTCTCATTTTATTATTCAGTTCAGAAACCGAGCGGGAATCATACCCGTACAAAGTGCCTTTATCTTCGTCGTCATTGCGGCCCCTCAAATTACGGTCCTTATCAATTATAAAAACATAAGGGGTTTGAAGATTCTGGTCTAGCTGAAGATTAGTCGCAAAGCTCTGGAAAACTTCCCTGATTTCTTCCGGGGTTCCGTATACAAAATTCCAGTAATGTGAATTGGTCACTGCTTCAAAATCTGCCACAAATTTTTCAGCCTGGGCCCTTGCTTCCTCGGGCAGCAAAATGATGAATTGGAAATCATCAAATTCGTAAAATTTTGAAAGGATCTTTTGGTCCAGGTTGAAAGTGTTCCCTGTCAAGGCTTCAGGATCTGTTCCAAAAAAGGCAACAATATTGATCTTATCTTTAAAACTTACTGGGTTTTCACCGGTGGGATCCAGATGGTCAATGTCCTTTACACCTGAAGTGAGGACGGGAAGTTTAGCGAAATTATTAACGCCCGAAGCGAAAAAAAGATAGGCAATAATAGGCAATAGAAATAAAACTGCAAGAACAAGAAACTTCTTCATAAAACCGCCATTCTTAGGGGAGTACAAAAATAAAAAGACGGTTTTTAAAAACCGTCTTTTCAATCACATTTAACTTTAATATTTTTAGAAATCCCAGGAAACCTTATTGTTCTTGAAAACTTCGTAAACATAATCTCCTTCTATCAACAAAATAAAAAGCAAATAGGAAATAAGAAAGACAGAGGTCCATACAATTGCTCTTCTTAATCCTTTAGATTCCCCTTCAAGGTGCATGAACGCCCAGGCAATATAATATGCTTTATAAAGTGTAAGTATTATAAATATCCAGTTAAGCAGTTTCATGCTTAAAAAGGTATAATCTACCAGAAAATCCGGTTTAATAATTCCCAGAACCACTTCTACCCCGGTTACGATGGAAAGTATAACAAAAACCAACCAGATCCTTTTGGTGTTTGATTCGTGTGTATGTGTTGAACTATGTGCCATTTTTAATTATTTCAGAATTAAACCAGGTAAAAGAATGTGAATACGAATACCCAAACCAAATCTACAAAGTGCCAGTACAATCCTACTTTTTCAACCATTTCATAATTTCCACGTCGCTCATAGGTTCCCAGGAGTACATTAAAGAAAATTATGATATTGATAAGTACTCCGGTAAGTACGTGAAATCCGTGAAATCCTGTAATAAAAAAGAAGAAGTCTGCAAATAATGGTACCCCGTATTCATTGTGGGTAAGGTTAGCACCTTCAACTATCCCTGCACCTTCAGCAACAAGTTTGCGTTCAGATTCTGCCCGTGTAAGAATTGTTTTTTCACCATCGGCATTAATTGCCTGAGTTCTTACAAGAATATTTTCATTGGCCAGAAAGCTGGTTTTTACATCCTCAATAGTATACGCAGGAAGAGCCGGTTCTTCTGTAAACCAAAGACCGTTTGATCTATCGTGTTGTACCCTTGTAGCGGGGGCTGCGGTAACAAAATCGGCAAGCGCTACACGTTTGCCATCTTCATCTACAAACTGAAGAATATTTCCTCCGGTAGTAGTTACTGCTCCATATGTGCCCTGAATAAAGTTTTTCCATTCCCAGGCTTGAGAACCAAGGAATATTACCCCACCAATAATGGTAAGGAACATATAAAAGACCACCTTGGACTTTTTCATTTGGTGTCCTGCATCTACCGCAAGTACCATAGTTACCGATGAAAATATAAGGATAAAGGTCATCAACGCCACATAATACATTGGAGCGTCTACCCCATGCATAAATGGAAAGTGATTGAAGACCTCATCGGCAATTGGCCAGGAGTCGATAAACTTGAATCGAGAGAAACCGTATGCGGCAAGGAATCCTGAAAATGTAAGTGCATCGGAAACGATGAAGAACCACATCATCATTTTACCATAACTTGCCCTTAAAGGTTCATTTCCACCGCCCCAGGTTTTACCTTCGGTGCCTGTTCTAATAACAGTAGCTTCCATATGGAATAATTGAATTTAAATGATGAGCAAAAATAGACAAATTTATTATCTAAAGAAATATAAAAATAAAAACAGGTAAACCCAAAGAATATCCAAAAAGTGCCAAAACGTTGCACCCAGCTCCAATCCAAGCATTTGACCTGAATGATAGCGTTGTTTAAAATGGTTATAAATTACCACCAGAAGCACGATGAGACCTGCCAGCAGGTGGGCTAGATGGACCAAAACCACCACATAAATAAAAGAAGTAGTAATGGTACTTTCGCTTCCGGTAAAATAATATCCCGCAGAAATTATCTCGGCAAAACTCTGAAACTGCAGAACCACAAATATTATCCCCAGCAAAAGCGTTGCGAGGAGAAATATGGTTCCGTTTTTCCGGTTGTCTTTTTCAATGCTTTTTTTCGCGAAAATAAAAGTAATGCTGCTTAAAATTATTACCAGGGTGCTCCAGTAAAGGGACGGAGGCAAATCAAAACCCGAGATCCAGTCTGGCCGGTTCTTACTTACTACATAGGCGCTTGTTAACCCTGCGAACATCATGACCATACTAATGATACCAAACCATAGCATCATTTTTTTTGCACGGGCCACTTTTTGATCCCTGGTTCCTTCGGTTAAATCCATTGTCTTATAAATTTATCTAATACGTATATTATTTGCAGTAAAGTTATGTAGGAAACGCTGGCAAACATTAGTTTTTTTGCTGAAAGTGCATCTCTCTTTTTATAAAGGTTAAATGCATAATACAGCATTCCCAGACCCAAAAACAAAATGAGCACCCCTGAAACCGGGGTAAGGAACAACTTCCCTGTAACTCCCAGTACTGGAATAAGGGAAACAAGGATGGTCCAGATGGAATAAAGGATTATTTGAATGGCGGTTCCCTTATCACGTTTTCCGGTAGGAAGCATAAAAAATCCGCCTTTTTTATAATCGTCAAATAACCACCAGCCTATAGCCCAGAAATGCGGAAACTGCCAGAAGAACTGGATCATAAAAAGGGTTCCGGGCTCAATACTAAACTCATTGGTTGCAGCAACCCATCCCAACATAAAAGGGATTGCCCCCGGGAACGCTCCAACGAACACTGATAATGGCGTCCTGGTTTTTAAAGGGGTGTAGATACTTACATAAAGGAAAATACTTACCGCTCCAAACATTGCTGTTTTAGGATTGATAATATATAAAACCAATAGTCCAAGAATGGTAAAGGTACTGGCGATTATAAATGCGGTGTTCACAGACATTCTCCCGGAAGGGATAGGCCTGTATCGCGTGCGGTCCATTAAAGCGTCAA
Organism: Gillisia sp.; assembly: GCA_039989915.1. Classification (GTDB taxonomy): domain Bacteria; phylum Bacteroidota; class Bacteroidia; order Flavobacteriales; family Flavobacteriaceae; genus Gillisia. Next base: position 89,134 of record JBDXGW010000001.1, on the reverse strand, counting down.
GATCCTTTTCTATGATCTGGTTATAGGCATTTGATGCCCCCACCATAAAATAACCCCCAATGGCCAGAAGAAGAACAGTGACAAAATTGATCACTTCAGCCCCCAGAAAATAGCCGGCAATGGAGGAAAAGACAACGCTAATTGCCAATCTCATTTTGGTGATCTCTTTAAAATCTGTGAAAATAGAGGTGGATGGAGTATGTACGCGGGTATTACTCAAAAACGAATTTTTAAATTGGTTGCAAAGATACTCCTTAATTGGATTTTTACAAGGAGGTAAAAAGGTTAATTTTCAAAGCATTGTAGCTTAAAAAATTCCCTTTGCATTCCTGTGTTTTTGGGAAATTTGTTTTTTACTGAATGAACAGATCCTAATAATCAAAATACCAGTTAAAGATATCTGTGCGCAAACCTATATTAAACCACACGGTATTTTGATTGAAAGTACTCGCTGTATTTACCTGCGGATCAAAATTACGATAGATCACACCTGCGAATAACTTTAGATTGGTCACAGGATTCACAATATAACCGGCTTCCACTTCAGTAAATACTGAAGTCGTGGTGTTACCCTGCCCTATTCTCACGCCGGTTTCAAATGCCCTGTCCCGCTCGCTTCTGTATATGTTTCCGCCGTAATATGCATTGTCTACAGGAGTATTGTAATCAAAACCTCGTTCACCTATAATAAATTTGGCACTTCCCAGCCACCTGTCTTTCCGGTATCTGGCAATGGCAACAACTTCCCTGAAATTTGCCCCCCAAAGATGAGCCATGGATTGGTTGTTATGACCATAATTAAGTACTATTGAATTATGGGAATATGTGTATGGCCTTACCTGGTTATATTCGGCCTGCAGGTAAAGATCCGGGATGTTGAATGCATTAAAATATTTCATACCCAGTTGAAAACCGAGTTTATTTTTCCAGCTGCCTTCCCCGCCAAAAACATCCCCGGAAGAAAATTCATCAATGATCCATTGCCCGTAGGCATTCAGGCTGTTATTGATCTTATACTTGCCTGTAAGACCCATAAGGGCATTTCCACCCCGTGCACCGGTTGAAAATTCTATGGACCTGTAGAAGATCACCGGATTCAAATAATTCACATCAAAACCGCGGCCGTTATCATTTTGCCAGATAACAGATTCAAATAACCCAATATTAAGCCGTTTGGTAAGGTTAAGGCTTAAATAATGATTGGCCATATATTTTGTGCGGTAGGAGCCTTCGGCTGCTACTTCTTCCCTTACATCGCGCAGGGACATCCAGGTATTGGTATATTTCAGTTTCCAGAAACTGGTGTTAAGTTTTAAATAAGGATGCGGGCTGGCATTGTCACTTACCAGCAAAGACCGGTATCCATCCCCAATAAAATTATTTCCGTGGCCAAACTGAATATCAAAAAATTCGGCGGGGCTGTAAGATAAATAACCTTCAGCAACAGGGTAATCATAGCCGTTATCCATAAAATCCTTTGCGATCCCCCTACCCGGTACAATTGCCACCCCACTCCCCATAAAGGGGCTTATACTTTCTGCATATTGATTGTAATAATCGGCAAAGCGCGCCTGGCTTTCAAATACCACTGTGTAGAAATTAAAATTCTTTCCAAGGCCTCCCTGGAAAACCGCTCCCCGGGTGTTATTATAAGTAAAAGCAAAATCGCTTTGCAGGTCTCTTCCCAGTTGCAGGTCCAGTACAAGATCTCCCGTAAACCAATAATTTTCTCCCTGGAACTGTACAAGATGTTCATTCCAGATCTTGCGGCCCAGCCAGGAGTCCACATCCTTCTCCAGCAATGCAGTCTCCATATCAAAATCATAATAAGGCGCAACATCTTTAAAAAGGAAGGGTTTGGAGGCAGTATGGGAATTGGTCCCAATTTGATTCAAATTGGCATCAAAACGACTGTATCTTTCGTGCGAGAAAGGAATATTTAGACTGCTTTGTGTTTCCCTGTTCTTAAAAGGTTTGGATTTTATAGCATCATATTCCTCAAGTATTCCCGGTTTTGCCGGCACCGAATCCACTTGTACAACAGCAGTCTCATCAATAGATGGAATTTTCCCGGGCTCTAAAAGATTTTGATCCAGTGGAATACGTATAGGCATCCTGAATTGCGCATAGGTAGGCTTACCATTATATGTCGCAGGCTTCACCTCCGGCAATTCTTTAAAAACCCGCAGGATCTCATCCTTCAATTCAGAATAGATCGCATCTACATATAGAACATTAAACCTGCCCTGCTTGTCCACTTCAAACAACACCAGCATTTCTCCCTTATAGTTCTCCTCTGTTACTTTTGAGGGGAGTTTAAAATTATCAAGAACGAAGGAGCTCAATGTTGCATTAAAACAACGTTCCTCTCCCGGGAAACCTGCATCGCTGCATTCGGGAAAAAGAGGATACGTCTCTAAAATCGAATTGTTTGTTTGGGCAATCCCTGTAAGGGGAAGAAAAATAAGGAGCAGGTATCCAAAATATTTCATAGAGGGAGCAGAAATGTTACCGGGTTCTAACTGCCGAAAGATACCAAAATTTTTATTTTACCGGAGGTATTGGCCTTAAAAGAAAATTCCCGGACTGCAGGGCAATCCGGGAATTATATATAATATTTTATTTTCTTTAATCCTGTACCTGAAACACGATAGGAAGGGAATAACTTACCCCAACCGCTTTACCACGTTGTTTACCGGGCTGCATTTTAGGCAACATATTAATTACCCTTGCAGCTTCCTGCTCAAGTCTGGGGTGTGGTGCACGGGCACGCACATCTGTAATAGCGCCGGTCTTGTCAATTTTGAAAACCACAATTACCCTGTTAACGCCGGTTAGACCAAGCTGGCTTCCAAGATCTGTATTAAATCTACGGGTTACAAATTCCTGAACCTTTTCACTCATACATTTTTTACGGGCCTCATTGTTGGTCATACTTTCACAACCAGGGAAAATTGGCACGTTTTCAATAACGGCAAATGGAACATCGGCGATTTCTTCTTCAACCGGAGCTTCAACAACCTCTCTCACTTCAATGATCTCATCCTGGGTAGTTTCAGTAGATTCAATGATATCTTCTTCAACCTCTTCCTCATCTTCTACTACCTCAATAATTTCAGGTGCAGGTGGCGGGGGTGGAGGCGGAGGAGGCATGTTCTGTATTTCGGTGATCGGGATTTCCTCATCATCAAGGTCATCCAGGTTTAACTGCCCCAAATCAATGTCGCTCCTGTCATAGGTTTTCCATTCAATTGCTTGCCACGTTAAAAAAAGTACTAGGATAAGACCCAACTGCAGGAAGAGCACACTTCGTTTGGTTAAATCGGCTTTTGGATTTTTCTTGGGTTCCATAATTCGTTAATGATTAATAAAGGTTGCTAATGTAAAAATATTTTTCATAAAAATGAACTTATCTGGCGTTTTACATGGTTAAGAAAATTCCTGAAAAGAATAAAAAAGCCCAATGCGATCAAAACTCCAATAGTATTCGCCACAATATCAGCCCAATCGGGTTCCCGGTAAGTGGTAATGGCTCCTTGTAAAACCTCAATTAACATACCAAATAATACAACAAGAGCAGAAACTTTAACAAATCCCCTCTTCAAATTATAAGAATCGGGCTTTTTTATAAAAAAGTAAAAGAGCCAGCAGAATGCCAGCCCAAAGTACGCTGCCGTATGCATCATTTTATCTGTAGGATTAAAACTCCCTACAGATATCTTACCCAGTTGAACCAATGAAAGTGTAGTAATTAACAGGGTATAGCCTACAGCAAAAATGAATATTAATCTAGCCCCCAATAATCTCTTTATATTCTGAAGCGCTTAAAAGATCTGAAACCTGGTCCTGATCTGATATTCTTATCTTAACCATCCACCCGTCACCATAAGGATCTGAATTTACTTTCTCAGGGGTGTCTTCAAGACTTTCATTGAATTCAATGATCTCCCCTGAAAGCGGAGAAAAAAGGTCAGACACTGTTTTTACGGCTTCAACGGTTCCAAAAACCTCTTCCTTCTCAAGGGTTTCGCCTACAGTTTCTACTTCAACATATACTATATCTCCTAATTCACCCTGGGCAAAATCTGTAACTCCTACTGTAGCTACATCTCCTTCAATTCTTACCCATTCGTGATCTTTGGTGTATTTTAATTCTTTTGGAACATTCATAAGATTAGTTTTTTTATATTGACAAAGTTAATTTTTTATTGGTATTGCTACAACAGCATTGAATTAATTTCCAAAATTATATCTAAGGGTAACCCCGGAACGTATTGTGGTTTGAGGAAAGGCTGTTGACACTGCATATTCAGAGAAAGTATGATCGTAATATACCAGGGCTGTAAGATTCTTTGACAGGGCATAATCTGCCGTGAAATTGATAGCCCATAGGTCCTGTCCCGCGATCACCTGGCTATTCTCAAGATCCAGATACCTAATAATATTTATATTCTTCCGGTATGCAACATCTGCCTTAAAATTAAGGTCACTGCTTAATATTCTTTGTTTACCTGCAACGTTGGTTGTAATCCTAAGGTCTTTGATCCTGTACCCAAGACCCACAACATATTCATTGCCCTTTACTTCAGTCAATAAATTATTGTCAAAGCTAAGGGACAAGGCGCGGTCTTTTTTAATTTCAGCAAGTACTCTAATGGCGTCATTGGTTTCAAGATCTACCCGAATTAAAGGACTAAAGAGTTCGGTTAGATTAATATTTGAAAATAAGAGTCTGTTCTTAAAATTATTTGCCTGATTAAATTCATAAGGATTTAAAGGATCAAAATCCAGATTGCTTTGGTATTGATTAATGGTATAACCGGCACGATACCCATGATTCAGGGAAAATCTTCTGAAATTCTTTTTAAACCATTCCAGTCTCATTAATCCGGTATACTTAATATCCCAGTTGGGCAACGGCATGTCCCTGAAAGCACCCATTTTTACTCCCGAGGCACTTGTACCTGTGTAAGCAGAAAGGAAAGCCGGAAGAAGCACAGCCTGGCTAGACCTGCCGTATCCTATGGGATAACCTTCATCGTCTGTATTATTTGGATCAAAACCATTTTCACTGGCAAGTCGCCGTGCAATTTCCACCCTGTTTTCACGGAAGGTTTCAAAGGTTTCTGAAAATTCAGCATTATTGGAGGCAAAAGCGGTCCTAATTAAGATTGTGGAAATCGTGAAATTTCCGAAGGTATATGGGTTTAATGATTGATAATCAAAATTCCCCGGGTTAACTCTGTAATTTTCTGAATACGTTTCAGAATAGATCCTGTTCGCATTAAGATCTATCGTCATTTCGGGGATGAGACTTAAGGAAGCCTGCATGTCCAGCTGCTGATTTTTCACTGCCGTATATTGCTGATTGAATTCCTGGAACATTGTTAACCAGCCCCTTCGAGCTGCGAGCTGTCGCACATCTTCCTGCAGGCCAAATGTGAATCCTGCTGTTGGCCGTAAAGTCCCCATAAATCCTATTGCCGGGGTATACCCGGGAAGGAAGATCCCTTCATTCTGTCTATAGGTTACCTGTAATCTTTGGATCGCAGTGGCCAGGCCAATAAAGGTATTATAGGTTTTATCTGCTGAACTCAGTGCCGGTTGCTCAGCGGGCTTTTGATTTTCATTTGGAGTCAAAGTAGGCACTGCCGCACTCCTCTGCTCTACCGTGGTTGCAGTAGCTTTTCTGGGAACCAATCCTAAATATTTATAAAGGGTTTGCATATCCATATTAGCATTTACCTGGTGTATCCTCGCATTTTGTACTGAGTTCCCAAGGTCTGGAATTCCTTCCAGGGTCTTGAATATTTCAGATCCTCTTTGCCACTGGAAATCGCCGGTATAGGAATAAGTTGTTTTAATGAACCTCAACACCGGGATCTTGCTGAATGGCAATTCGTAATTCAACTGCAGGGTCTGGAAATGTTGATTTGGATCACCAATTTCAAAGAAATCATCCCAAATTCCTATGCTGTTATCGGCTATGTTATTCTCATCTATATAATTTCTCACCAGGCGGTTATTGCTGGCATTAAAACTGAATTGAAGCGATTTGGTAAGGTTATAATTTACCCGGTATTGCCACTCAAACATAAAATTACGCTGGTACAGGGTGGGAATTCCTATGTCATTGTCACTTAAGGTGATCTCCCGGAATTTCTGTTCATTATACTGCCTGAAAATATTTGAATTCAAGGTGATATTGGTAGGCAGCGGATTAAAATTGAAATCTTTGACCAATGCATAATACTCACTGCTGTCCAGCACTGCAATATTCTTAAAGGGCTCAATAGATTTTGGGGCAAAACTGTAATCATACGTGGCCCCTACCCTTACGTTCTGGCTCAAGGCTTCCTCAATTTCAAAATCGCGGTGATCTATCTGGTTATAAGACCCTGTAAAAGCAAAATTCTCAATGTCATATGGCATAGGTTTTCGCTCTCCCGTACGATCTTTACGCAGACCAATTACGTTAACACTCTGGCGTTTTGTATAGATCTGGGATTGTTCTTTTACCCTGTCCCTTTCCTGAGGATCTGCAATAGCATCCAGGCGGTTTTCCAACTCAAGATCCAGAAATTCCTGGTCAAACTTAGGGGTGATCAACTCTTCTCCCCTGCTGTAGTTAAAAGGTATTTGAACCCCCCACTTTGTTGGCAACAATTGCCCCGCATTAATATTTGTAACTACATCATACTGCTGGTGGTCCTCCCTGCTGCGCTGGTTTGGTCCCTGTTCAAGATTTCCAAAACCAATAGTACTTCTTCTCCCCGTCCCGGAAATAGAAGCGAAATCGGCAATATTGGCATCCATGTTCATGATTGCAGCCCAACCCCCTTCATTGTCCAGTTCAGAAAGCCGAAGTTCATTGAACCATACTTCCCCACAAAGATCGGCTGCACCATTTTTAGGGGTTCCGTTCTTTAGACCAAGCATTAACAATCTTATATTTCCAAAACTGGGATTTCCTTTAATCCCTATGCGCAATTGACCAATCTGGTAAGGATCTTCAGCATCTGTAAGATTAAGGTCTTCATCAAAATAATTAAGTTCTGTAGATCGCAACGAGGGATCACCCAAAACCATCGTTTTCACCTTTTGAAGCAATTCAAGCGGTAACAACAATCTATTGGATGCCGGCCATATCTCATCTGCCGTGGTAGCCCCAAAAGGGGTAGCCGCCAGGGGAACCTCGATCTGGTAATAATTATCTGTAAAATCTGTTCCCATTCTTATAAAGGCTACCAGCTGGCCATCCTTTAGTGCAATCTCATTTACCAGGGATTCTGCATGCAGGAACATTTCCAGGTTCTTGTACTGGCGCATATCTACCTGGAAATTCTTATAAACAGCACGGGCATCCTGTGGTTCAAGGCCACAAACCCGCAGGGAAAGTGACTGCTCGTTTTGCCGTATGTTAGTATTGTTGTTAAAAAGCTCTTCTCTTATAACTCCCGGAGGTAATACATAAGGAACGGGTTGGCGCGTTTCATTTTCTTCGATATTTACCGCCGAAACCTCAAATAAGGTCCCTGCATTATCAACCGGTTGCCTTGGAGTTTCAGGGTTTAAACTCCTGTTATACCTGCGGTAATCCCCGCGCACCAGTTCCATTGTTCCAAATCGCAGGATAGTACGCTCCTCAAAATCATTTAGGAACATTCTCATGAACCTAATAGATCTAAAATCGGCTATTCCTCCTTTTGCATCTGTAGGCTCAAAAATAGGCACCTTGAATTGCACCCATCTTACAGGTATTTCCTGCCCGTTGGGTAAAGGGGCATTAACCTCCTTAACATCGGTGATGTAGGGGTTGTTGTTTATGTTCATTCCCGGAAATATCTTAATATCATATTCAAAATAGCTGTCTATGGTATTCATTGTATTGTCCCGGTTAAGGTCCTCTGTGGTTGGAAGTGTAGAATTTCCCCTGTTTGTATTTCCAACTTCCGGCGGGGAATTCCCGTCCACCCCATTATAATTCTTATATCTTTCAATTATGTTTCCGGTCCTGTTGAGAAAGTACTCATAATTATCACCGGCAGGATCTGCCAGGTTGCTAAACGCCGGGAATTGAACAGCCTCTCCGGCATCGTTTAAACCGTCATACCCAACATCCTGATTTCGGCGGGCTTCCCCATCACTATCAAATGCATAGATAAGGGACTGGTTTGCAGGAACCCTTCCGAAAGGAGTGCTTATAGTATTCAATGTGCTTCCATCTACAGGCAACCCATTTTCATATTGTTTACGGCCATCCTTAAGGACATCTTCAGAAATATTCCCCAGGTTAAAAGTTATTGTACCCCCATTATTGGAATTGTTCTCGGGATAAATAAAGGGATCCATAAGCCAGAATTCTATGAACTCTACGTTGGATTGTTCAAAATTGGTAGAATTGATAGCGCGGGACATTCCACCAAAATTTTCTTTTGGATTGGGAAGCGTACTTCCTCCTGCTGCTGCCGGATTAAAATTGTAGGGCCCGCGTTCTCCCGGGAAGTATGCTACATCCATGGTATAGATCACCTGGGGTTGTCCCTGGATCACATCGGTATTAGGAAATATTTCGTCCAGAAATACACGCCTGGAGGCATAACTTGAAAGATCGGCTTCTGAAACTCCATCTGGCCGCCTGCTGCTGTAAAATATTGGATCAATGGTATACCAGGCCAATTTTGCTCTTTTATAACCTGTGGCCAGATCGCCATTTGCCAGCTCCCCGCCAAATCCAAGCGGAGCGCTTGATAATTCCCACCCCAGAGGATTGTTGAGCGTAATAGTGGTTTGAGAAGCTTCAAAATCATCGATATAAGTAGTAGCTTTTTGGTCAAAATTGTTCACGTTTGGAGCGCCGGGCTGGAGGTAGGCAAATTCCCCACGCACGGAAAAATTGGACATCACATCTGTATCAATGTTGGGAAGTTTGTTTACCAGTCGGGTAAGGAAAGGCACTTCGGTATTAAAGATCGCGTTAAGGCCGTAAATTGAATTATTCACCGGCTCATATCCATAACTGGATTTTTGGGTAAGCGGCCGCTCTTTTAAATTCAGGAAAGTTCCACCCACCAGGAAATTTTCATTGAACTGGTGTTCCACATTTATCCCTGTAAACCTTTTATTCTGCTGGCCAAACAAAGCATTGTTTTCTGTAGAGACCTGAATTGGGATATTGGATGCCAGCAGCGCATCATCAATTATCTGGACCCGTCCCATCTGGTAATTCACCACATAATCTACACCTTCCTGCAGCATACGGCCACCTGCAGTAACAGTTACAGATCCCTGCGGAAGGTTGAACCCAATGGGAATTCCTTCTACCTGGCTGGATTTATATCTTCCCTTAAGCTGAAATTTATTTTTATCGGCATCTTCCTGTTCAGCCTGAATTTTGGTAGTACGGTATAGGGAACGGAAGACATATTTTTCCTGATTGGCGTTATAAGTTTCGGGCAGATCATAATTTTCAGGGCCGCCGTTTGGAGTATTGTCAAGTTTGTTGAAGAGGTGTTCTCCAAAAGGTTCTACCGTGGTAAAGATCACAAGACCGTTTACAGGATCTATTGTAATTCCCGGCACATAATCAAAGAAACCGTCACCACCCATTACAGGGTCATTGGTAAAATTAAGCCTGTCCAGATTAAATACCCTGAGAAGGGTTGTTTCAGCCACATCTTCGGGCAGGGGAACATTGGCTCCGGCAACCGGGGTGATATAGTTAAGAGGTTGTGGATCTGTATACAGAATATTCAGCCTGAAATCATCCCGTTCCAGCTGGAAGGCACCCAGGCTGTAGATGTTTTTCATCATTAAGTCCCAAATGGGTTCATTCACATTTGTAACCGTGCTCTTTAATAATTTTACTACAAGATTCTGGTTCACCCGGGTGCCATCTCCTGTGCCGGAAGTAATATTGGCATCTACCCCGTCATTGGCAAATTCTCCTACCTGGTACACCTGCCCGTTAATAGTGTATTGATAGGCTACCGCAAGCACCTCATCATTGCTAAGGCGCTGGTTAAGGGAAATATATCCAAGACGTGTATTAAGGGTGTATTCATTAGGCCGTAACTGCCGGGCATTTTCAAGTTTCGCGTAATCTATTCCCTCAGCAACCGGCAATCCGCCAAATCCAATTTGCACTGTGGAAATATCTCTTATAGCGGGTGTAAGAATTGATTCGGCCGGACCTGTAATTCCAAAAGGGTTCAGGTCGTTATTTGCATTATCGGGATATGCCGAAGGAGGTCTGTTAAAAAATCCTGCAGGGACGGTTTCAAGTCCGATATTACCGGGAATATTAGTTTCCCCCAGATCCTGGACACCCACGATATTTCGGGTGTCATTTAAATTCTGAATGTTATTGGTGCGATTTGTAACCCAAACCTGGATACGCTGAATCTGAACATTGGAGTTTACAAAAGGATAGTTTTCAAGGGCATCATCATATTTATCCCTGAAATAATGCGCAAGAAAAAAGTGGCGGTCCTGGTCGTAATCTATCGCAAAGCGTTCAAACTCCTCAATAGTAGCACCCCCTTCAACATTTACTGTACGACGCTCTGATTTTTGTTCAGAAAAAACACCGGTTATACGGGTCCTTCCAAACTGGAGCTCGGTCTTGAAACCAAAAAGACTTTGCGCCCCCTGGATCAATGCACTGTTAAGGGGCATATTTACGTTCCCAATCTCAATTTTTTGAACAATATCATCCTCTGTAGGAGTGTATGCTAAACGCAACTGATTTTGAAAATCAAACGTCGATTCTGTATCATAATTTGCCAGCACCTGAAGCCTTGTTCCAACCTGTCCCAGCAAACTAAGCTGGATGCGCTGGTCAAAATCAAAGGTGAGGTTGCTCCTGTTGCGTGGTGAAAATGCAGGGTTATCCTGCTTTGTATAAAGAAGCCCAAGATCCATGGCAACACTACCCTGGGGCACTACCTCGATTTCCTGCCCTCCAAAGATGGTTTCAAAAAATCCAGAATTCACATAATAACTTGGCAGGAGATCCTGTTGTACATCCGGATCACCTTCCCTGTTGCCGGCGATGGCATTATTCTTTAACCGAAAATAATTCCTTATTTCTTCTTCAATAACAAGTTGCTGGTATTCTTCAGGAGTTAAAATAAGAGGAACGGTAAGATTGTATCTTCCTAAGCGCTGGGTATAGAAATACCTGTCCAGAATTGGATCATATTCATAAGCCGAAATTATACTGCCGGGATTAGGCAATGTAAGAGTGCCCGTAGCATAACCCGTACGGGTAGTGTCCTGAGCGGTGACCGGATCCTGCGCAAAAACTTTTGAAGAGAAAACAGTTAACCAAAAAATACTAAAGACAAAATACCGAAACAATTTCAAGTAATAATTCCTCAATGGTAATAAAATGAAATTATAAATTCTTTAATGCCAGCTTGATAATAGTTTCCACGGTAGGGTCTGTGGTTTGCTTTAGGATCCTTTCTACAACTTTCTCTGCGGGTTTACGTGCAAAACCTAAAGTCTCTAATGCTGATAACGCTTCTTCCTTATTTGTATTGTTTTGAGAAGCAAAAACTTCCCCTTCTCCAAACACTTTCAACACCTTGTCTTTTAGCTCTAAAATTACACGCTGGGCCGTTTTAGCGCCTATCCCTTTAATCCTTTGAACCGTTGCCGCATCTCCGGAAGCGATTGCCTCCATGATTTGCTTGGGCTCAATTGATGAGAGCATTGTACGGGCAGTACTCGCACCCACCCCGGACACCGAGATCAAAAGACGGAAGAGGTCTCTTTCAGATTTTTCACGAAAACCAAACAGGCTGTGAGAATCTTCTTTAACCTGTAAATGCGTATATAGTTCTATACCTTCTTCAGCTTCATTAAGCAACGAAAAGGTATGTAAGGAAATATGAACAAGATATCCCACTCCATTGCAATCTATTACAACATGAGTGGGATTTTTCTCAATCATTCTCCCCTTTAAATGATGGATCATAGGTATTTTGAAAGTTAGTACTCAAATGTACTAAAATTAACCAAAGCCCCAAGTTCAAAGTTCTAAGGGAAATTTCTACTTTTTAACCGGTCCCAAACGCTTTTCCTTCTCCTGGGCATCAATAACGGCTACGGCACTCATATTTACCATTTCCTCTACGCTGGCTCCAAGTTGAAAAATGTGCACCGGCCGCTTCATCCCCATTAAAATGGGGCCTATAGAATCAGATTTGTTCAATTCCTTTAGAAGTTTATATGTACCGTTGGCAGCCTCCAGGTTTGGATAAATAAGGGTGTTCACCTTTTTTCCTACAAGTTTTGAGAATGGGAATTTACTTTGTAACATTTCATTATTAAGTGCAAAATCTATTTGCAGCTCCCCATCTACCTTTAGATCTGGAGCAGCCTTGTGCAATAAAGCGACCGCTTCCTTCACTTTTTTGGCATGCGGGTGCTTTGAAGATCCAAAATTGGCGTAAGAGATCATTCCAATAACAGGCTCCAAACCAAAAAGCCTAACGGTTCTTGCTGTCATAAGTGCAATTTTGGCCAGATCCTTTGCCGAAGGGTCAATATTAATGGAGGTATCGCTTATAAATAAAGGACCTCTTTTTGTGTTCATTAAATTGGTTGCTCCCACCCGATCTATTCCCTTTGCCATTCCTATTAATTCCAGCATTGGTTTTACCACGGTAGGATATGCACGGGAATATCCGGATAATAATGCATCTGCATCCCCTTCATTTACCATCATTGCTCCAAAATAATTGCGTTCCCGCATTAGTTTTTCTGCATCAAATTTGGTGATCCCGTTTCGGGAACGGGTTTGCCAGTAAACATCTACATATTTGTTCCTTTTAGCACTTTCATCTTTAGATTGCGGATCTATAATACTCGCTTTGGAAGGGTCAAAATCAATTTCGGCCATTAATTCCAGAATAACTTTCTTATTCCCGAGCAGGATAGGTATTCCAATTCCTTCTTCCTGTACAATTTGTGCTGCCTTAAGAACATCCAGGTGGTCTGCTTCGGCATAGACAATGCGTTTGGGGTCGGTTTTGGCACGACTCATTAACAGGCGCGAGATCTTATTGTCATTGCCCATTCTTTCCAGCAATTCTTCCTCATAGCGAACCCAATCTGTAATAGGATGACGGGCAACCCCGCTCTCCATCGCTGCTTTTGCCACCGCAGGCGGAATTTTTGCGATCAATCTTGGATCAAATGGTTTTGGAATAATGTATTCAGGGCCAAAATGAAGTTTGGTTTCCCCGTAGGCAATGTTTACCTGTTCAGGAACGGGTTCCTTGGCAAGTTTTGCAATAGCCTTAACTGCGGCCATTTTCATTTCTTCATTGATCTTGGTAGCTCTTACATCAAGTGCACCCCTGAAAATAAATGGAAAACCAAGGACGTTGTTTACCTGGTTAGGATAATCACTTCTTCCGGTTGCCATTATGATATCTTTCCTGGCCGAAATTGCCAGGTCATATTCAATTTCAGGATCGGGATTGGCCATTGCAAAAACAATAGGACGCTTGGCCATACTCTTTAGCATTTTCACATCAACGATATTGGCGATAGAAAGCCCAAGGAAAACATCTGCGTCCTTCATGGCTTCCTCCAGAGTGTCAATCTTTCTTTTTGTAGCAAATTCCAGCTTTTCAATAGAGAGATTTGGCCTGTCGGCCCTTATAACCCCTTTGCTGTCCAGCATCACAATATTTTCAGCCTTTGCTCCAAAAGCCTTATATAATTTAGTGCAGGAAACAGCTGCCGCACCAGCACCACTTATCACGATCTTAACTTTATCTATTTTTTTCTTCGCGATCTCCAGGGCATTAAGCAAAGCAGCAGAGGAAATTATAGCGGTACCATGCTGGTCATCATGCATTACCGGAATATCGAGCTCCTCCTTTAGCCTTCTTTCAATCTCAAAGGCTTCCGGTGCTTTGATGTCTTCCAGGTTGATCCCTCCAAAAGTGGGGGCAATATTTTTCACGGTTGCAACAAATGCATCAATATCCTTGGTATCTACTTCAATGTCAAACACATCAATATCTGCAAATATCTTAAAAAGCAAACCCTTTCCTTCCATCACCGGCTTGGAAGCTTCAGGGCCAATATCACCCAATCCAAGTACAGCGGTGCCATTTGATATCACTGCTACAAGGTTTCCTTTTGCAGTATATTTATAGGCATTATCTTTATTTTTTTGAATTTCCAGGCAGGGAGCGGCAACTCCCGGGGAATATGCCAGGCCTAAATCCCTTTGGGTAGAATATTTTTTGGTTGGAACAACTTCAATCTTTCCGGGTTTTGGTTTCGCGTGATATATAAGGGCTTCGCGCCTTTTACTGTCTTTATTCATAAATTCCTAATTTGGCTAGTATACAAAGGTAGTAACCTTGAGGTGGATACAATAAAAAATCATAAAAACTATTATGTAAGAGTTGCCTTTTTTAACTAAGTTGAAAAGTGTACTTTTAAATAATCATTATTAATTAAACTATGAAATTCCTCCCGCTTTTGTTTTTGCTTTTCGCTTGTTTTAATATTCATTCACAAGAGGCCACCTATTCACTAACAGAAGTTGATACCGCGCCCGTGCTGGGAGATTGTACTGATGAGGATCTTAAGACCTGTTTTGAAAATGACCTGAAAACGCACATTACCAAAACAATGAATATTTTAAAACTGGATCAGGGTATAGATACCAAGGCATATGCGCAATTTGAGATCTCTGCCAAGGGGAAGGTTGAAAACATCCAGGTGCGGTCACACGATGAAAAGCTTACCAAAGAAACCATCAGGATCCTGAAAAAACTGAAAGTTAAAGCCCCCGCTTTAAAAAATGGAACCGCAGTTACAATAAAACATACCGTGCCGGTAACGTTTCATAAAATAATAATTTAGAGAGGGGAAATTTAAGGGCGGAGTTTAATCTTCGAGGAATTTAATATTCCTTTTCAAGCCTTCATATTTTGTTCTTTTGACAGCCGATTTCCTAAAGATCTCATTAAATGTTTCTTTTGTGATCTCCTGCCAATCTTTTTTACCCATTTCCAGCAATTGAGGGTGAGGATTGAACAAAGGCTCATTGTGAGAGCGGGAAAACCTGTTCCAGGGGCACACATCCTGGCAAATATCACACCCAAACATCCAGTCTTCAAATTTGCCTTTTACAGTGGGAGGCAATTCATTCTTTAATTCAATTGTAAAATAAGAGATGCACTTGCTGCCATCAACCTTGTAAGGTTCAACAATTGCTTGTGTAGGGCAGGCATCAATGCAGGCGGTGCAACTTCCGCAATGATCTGTTACGGGAGTATCATATTCAAGTTCAAGATCAACAATTAATTCAGCTATAAAATAAAAGGAACCAACCTGTTTTGTGAGCAAATTGGAGTTTTTCCCTATCCACCCCAATCCGCTTTTGGCTGCCCAGGCTTTGTCAAGGACGGGAGCAGAATCAACAAATGCCCTGCCTTCAATTTCACCTATTTCTTCCCGCATATAGTGGAGTAATTCCTTTAATTTGTCCTTAATTACAAAATGATAATCTGTCCCGTAGGCATATTTACTAAGCTTATAAGAATCCTGCCGTTGAATTTCCTGAGGATAGTAATTGAGCAATAGGGAAATAACACTTTTTGACCCCTCTACAAGTTTTGTTGGATCCAGCCGTTTTTCAAAATGATTTTCCATGTATTGCATTTCCCCATGCATGCCCTTGTTGAGATAGGTCTCAAGCCGGGGAGCCTCTTCTTCCAGGAAACCGGCCCGGGAAATCCCGCAGGACATAAACCCCAGCCGCAGGGCTTCGGTTTTGATCATTGCGGTATATTTAGCCCTATTATAAGCCACTCTTCCTGGGTTTAAAGGTCAAAATTGCCTTTTCAGGTTTTAAGGTTATGAGGGGTTTAATTTTTATAGGTGTTGCGGGCGCAGAAATTTCGAAACGGTCTACCAGTTCGCCAATTGCCAGGATCATTTCATACATCGCAAAATTATTTCCTATACACATACGTGGCCCGGCACCAAAGGGAAAATAGGCCGAAGGATATTTTTTTGGATCTTCAAATCTTTCGGGTTTAAACACCTCGGGTTCATCCCAAAAATCCCGATGCCTGTGAATTTCATACATTGAAAACAACAGACTGGTACCTTTAGGAATTATTAAACCATTAAAAACATCTTCTTCAATATTAACCCGATCTATAAAATAGGCCGGTGGATATAACCGCATTGATTCCTCAATGATCATTTTGATATAAGGACAAGCCTGTATAGTTTCAAATATGCCCAGCTCATTTTTACGGGCATTTTGTATCTCAACCGCGGCCAGGGTTTGGATATTGGGATGCCTTGCAAGCAATTGTGCTGTAAACGTAAGGGAATTGGAAGTTGTTTCGTGGCCTGCGGTAAAAAGTATAAGAATTTCATCAATGAGCTGTTCGGCCTCCATTGCGGTGCCATCCTCATACCTCGCGTCAAGCAACATATCCAGCAGGTCATTTTCCCGGGTTCCCGAGAGCTTTCTTTGGGCTACAATTTCCCTGAGAATTACACGTGCTTCCCGGGTAAGACCTATATGTTTCTGAATGTTTCTTTTTCTAAGGAACCAACGGTTCAAATAAGGCTGTCTTAATTCCTTCACCAGCATTTTTTGCGCAGCTTCGGTTATGAATTGAAGGCGTTTTATGTCTTTCTCGCCAACCGCGCTGCTAAATAGGGATTTTACAACCGTTTGAAATGCAAGATCGTTGAATACAGGAAAAATATCAATTGGTTTATTGATCTCAATTTTGTTCAATTCGGTTTTGATAGCAGAATCTATACTGTCCAGGATAAGGAGTAATTGCTTTTTATGGAAAGCCGGCTGAATTAATTTTCGCTGTCTTTTCCAATGTTCTCCTTCTGAAGTAAGCAAACCTTTGCCCAGATATTTTGCCATATCCCGGGTTTGTATCGTTGTCTTGGTGTAATTCTTATGGTTCTTCTGAAGGGCATACTGAACAAAATTGGCATCCCTGGAAAAGACCACAGGATCGCCATTGCCAATATTGAGCCTGAAGGTATCCCCTAATTTTTCAAAATTCTCCCGATGAAATACCAACGGATTCTTTAAAATTCGCAGTGCATTTGCATAGAATTTAAGAAGGGGTACTGTGGGAATATGTATTTTCTCCATGACCGGGTTCAATTAGCAAATGCATTTTTATTATTTATTCAGGGAATTAAAAAAGTCCTCCCTGAATATTACCTTTTATCCTGCCAAGGTGTTTATAAGCAAGTTCTGTCACTTCCCGCCCGCGGGGAGTCCTGTAAATGAATCCCTGTTGTATAAGGAAGGGTTCATAAACCTCTTCAATAGTCTCAGCATTTTCACTTACGGCAGTGGCCAGGGTTGAAAGACCTACAGGACCACCCTTAAATTTATCAATTATGGTAGTAAGGATCTTATTATCCATTTCATCGAGGCCGTGCGCATCTACGTTAAGGGCTTTCAAACTATAACGTGCTATTTCCATATCTATATTCCCTGTTCCTTTGATCTGGGCAAAATCCCTCACCCGGCGTAGAAGTGCATTGGCAATACGGGGAGTACCCCTGCTCCTGCCGGCAATTTCTATAGCGGCGTCAAGGGAGATAGGTACATTTAAAATTTCGGCGCTGCGTTCAATGATGCCAGAGAGCAGTTCTGTAGTATAATACTGAAGCCTGCTGGAAATACCAAAACGCGCTCTCATAGGCGCTGTAAGCAGTCCTGAACGTGTTGTTGCGCCAATAAGGGTGAACGGGTTGAGATTGATTTGAATGGTACGCGCATTGGGGCCCGATTCTATCATGATATCGATCTTATAATCTTCCATAGCCGAATAAAGGTATTCTTCAACTATAGGACTCAACCTATGGATCTCATCTATAAAGAGCACATCCCTATCCTCCAGATTTGTTAATAAACCGGCAAGATCTCCAGGTTTGTCAATTACCGGCCCCGAGGTGACTTTGATCCCCACATTTAATTCATTCGCCAGAATATAGGCCAGGGTAGTTTTACCAAGACCCGGAGGGCCATGGAACAAAGTGTGATCTAGTGCTTCCCCCCTAAGGTTAGCGGCCTTTACAAACACCTTTAGATTTTCCATTACCTGGTCCTGGCCTGCAAAATCATCAAAGGAAAGCGGGCGCAGGGCTCTTTCTATATCCAGGTCTTCTGAAGAAAATTTCTCACCGGTAGGATCCAGGTTCTCATTCATAGGTAATTTCGGCTTAATAACAGGCAGTCATAGAACAGCCTTTCAGCAAAGATAAAGAAAAGGAGGTAACGTTGCAGGACAGGCATGAGATTTTAGACTGGCATCCAGAATCCAGATTTCAGACTCCAGACTCTAGATTCTGGAGTCTAGATTCTGGAGTCTAGAGTCTAGACTAAAGACTCTTTTTTTTCCCTGTCCTGATTACACTTAAAAATAAACAAAAATATTTTCCGTACCCGTTTAAAATTGCTGTACCTAAAGGCACAGGGACGAACCTTCTTTTTATTTTTCTACCTATAGGTTGTCCCTACGGGACAAAAAATAGACTCCAATGACTCTCAGACCCAGGACTCGAGATTAAAAATTCCAGATTCCCGACTTTAGTCTCTAGTCTCTAGACTCCAGGCTCCAGGCTCTATAAAAAAAGCCTCTTCAATTGAAAAGGCTTTTTTTTATTAATTAGGATCGTAGCTAATGGTTGAGTTCTTCTTCACCTTCCTGCAGCGGGACGTTTTGCGGAACAAAATCCTGTCCTGCGATCACATATTCCCCGTTCTCATTGGTCTTACTATAATCATAAGACCATCTGTATACGTGCGGAATTGCACCCGGCCAGTTTCCGTGAATATGCTCTACCGGAGTAGTCCATTCCAGGGTATTGGAATTCCATGGGTTTTGAGTTGCAGGTTTTCCGAAGAACATTGAAGAAAAGAAGTTGTAAAGGAAGACAACCTGAACAGCTGCAGTTATCAATGCGAATACTGTAATAAGTACATTCACATCGGCAAGGTCATCAAAGTACGGGAATGAGGTGTTGTTATAGTAACGTCTTGGTAAACCTGCCATTCCAATAAAGTGCATTGGGAAGAAAACCCCATAGGCACCTATAGAAGTGATCCAGAAATGGATGTATCCAAGATTTTTGTTCATCATTCTTCCGTACATTTTCGGGAACCAGTGGTATACCCCTGCCAATAGACCGTAAAGGGCAGAAATACCCATTACAAGGTGGAAGTGAGCAATAACGAAGTACGTATCGTGTACGTTAATATCCAGCGTGGAATCTCCAAGAATTATCCCGGTAAGTCCACCCGTAATAAAGGTTGAAACAAAACCAATGGAGAAAAGCATCGCCGGGTTCATTTGTAAATTCCCTTTCCATAAGGTAGTGATCCAGTTAAAGGCTTTCACTGCAGAAGGTATCGCGATCAATAATGTTGTAAATGTAAATACAGATCCAAGGAATGGGTTCATTCCCGATACGAACATATGGTGACCCCATACAATGGTTGAAAGGAACGCGATTGCAAGAATGGAGGCAACCATCGCGCGGTAACCAAATATAGGTTTCCGGGCATTGGTAGCCATAATTTCTGAAACAATCCCCATTGCCGGAAGAATTACGATATAAACTTCAGGGTGACCAAGAAACCAGAAAAGGTGTTCAAACAATACCGGGGATCCACCCTGGTGAGCAAGTACCTCCCCCTTTAAATAAATGTCGCTAAGGAAGAAAGAAGTACCAAAACTCCTGTCCATAATTAGCATCAATGCTGCTGAAAGTAACACCGGGAAGGAAACCACCCCAATAATTGCCGTTACAAAGAATGCCCAGATAGTTAGCGGAAGTCTTGTCATAGACATTCCCTGGGTTCTTAGGTTAATAGTAGTTACAATATAGTTAAGCGATCCCATTAATGAAGAAGCAATAAAAATTGCCATAGAAACCAACCAAAGTGTCATTCCCATTCCTGAACCACCAATAGCTTCAGGGAGGGCACTTAAAGGAGGGTAAATTGTCCAACCGGCTGAGGCTGGACCTGCTTCAACAAATAAAGAGCTTAACATAATAATACTGGAAAGGAAAAACAACCAGTAAGAGATCATATTCAAAAACCCTGACGCCATATCCCTTGCTCCAATTTGAAGGGGTATAAGTAGGTTACTAAAGGTTCCGCTTAAACCTGCCGTTAATACGAAGAATACCATTATGGTACCGTGAATGGTAACAAGGGCAAGATAAACCTCTGGAGACATTACCCCATCTGGAGCCCATTTTCCAAGAAGCGCTTCAAATAACCAGAAGGATTCTCCCGGCCATGCAAGTTGCATTCTAAATAAAACAGACATCATTATACCTACCACACCCATCAAAATACCGGTAATAAGATATTGCTTTGCAATCATCTTATGATCTGTACTAAAGATATACTTGGTTATAAAGGTCTGCTTATGATGGTGTCCATGATCATCATGTGCATCATGTGTGTGATCTATTGCTGAGTGTCCTACTACTGACATATTTTTAAAGCTTTATCTTAAAATTAAATTTGAACCTGAGCTACCTCTTCTGTATTCTGGTCTTCCTCCACCTGCGCAGGAGCTACCTCCTGTTGAGAATCCATCAATTCACCAAAGGTTCGTTGACCTGCAATCCAGGTATTGAATTCCTCCTGGGTCTCTACTATTATCTTCATTTGCATGTTATAGTGGGCTACCCCACAAATCTTATTACACAATAAGTAATAGTCAAATTCATCATAATCGGCCATATCGCCTTCACCCGCATCGCTGCGTTCTTTTCTTATTTCTTTAATACGACCCATTTTTTCGGTCATATATTCAGTTTCCCTAATTTCAGCCGTAGTTACGGTAGGCGTGAAGGCGAACTGGGTGGTCATACCCGGAACAACGTTCATTTGAGCCCTGAAGTGTGGAAAATACGCTGAGTGTAATACATCCTGAGAACGGAATTTAAAGATCACGGGACGATCTACTGGTAAATGAAGTTCGGCTGTGATCTTATCATCACTTCCGTAGGAATCACTTACATCCATACCAACGGTGTTTGCACCTTCAATAAATCGAACATTGGCTTTTCCAAGGGTATTATCCTCACCGGCATATCTTGCTTCCCAGCCAAACTGTTTCGCATAAATCTCAATAACAATAGGGTCTCCTTCTTCTTCATCAATATTCATGATACTTGACCAGGTGAAAAGACCGTAAATGATCAAACCTGCAAGTACAATTACGGGAATAATAGTCCAGATGAATTCCAGTTTATCATTATCGGCAAAAAATAAAGCTTTTTGACCTTTTCTGCCTTTATACTTAAAGGAGAAATAATGAAGTAATCCCTGGGTGATAATTTGAACAAACATGATCACTGCCATAGAAACCAGCAGCAAAGTATCAAATTGGCCTCCATGTTCTGAGGACGCCGCGGGTAATGCCCGGTTAGTATATGCCCAGAAATTGTAAAACATGAAAATATAGAAAGCGATCCCAAAAGCCAGCATAAGGTTTCCCTGCATCCTGTTATCCCTGTCATTTGCAATCCCCGAGGAATCTATAGAACCGGCATCCCTTGATAACTGGAAGATCTTTGTCAATTGCCAAATAGTTATCGCAAAGAGGGCTACTACTATAATGATTAAAAATACTGTCATTTTTAAATTTCTATTTTAAACAATCTTTTTATTAATAATGAAAATGTTCGCTTTCCTTAAGGAACGGATATCTCTTAACCAAAAGCGGAGTTTTGGTAAGGGAACTAAAGACCACAAAAATAAACAATCCTGTGAAGAAAAGTAAGGAACTTATTTCGGGCAATCCAATAAACCAGGATTCACCAACTGTAGCAGGCATTACCATCACGTAAATATCAATATAATGCCCAAATAATATTACCAGACCTGTCATAACAACAAACCAGTTAACCCTTTTAAAGTCGCTGTTCATTAATAACAACACAGGGAAAAGGAAATTCAACACTACCATCCCAAAGAAAAGGATACCATAATCCTCGATCCTTGTAACAAAATAAGTTACTTCTTCGGGGATATTGGAATACCAGATCAACATAAATTGGGAGAACCAAAGATATGTCCAAAAAATACTAATCCCGAACATGAATTTTGCCAAATCGTGGATATGGCTGTCATTAACGAACGGCAAATGACCTCTGGATTTAAGATAGATCGTAACCAGGGCGATCATAGTGATACCGGAAACAAACATACTTGAGAATACGTACCATCCAAACAAGGTACTAAACCAGTGCGGGTCAAGACTCATGATCCAGTCCCATGACATCATAGATTCTGTAACTATAAAGAATACAAGAAATCCTGCGGCCAGTTTAAAATTCTTTTTGAAATAATAAAGATCGTTCGGTTCAGCTTCATCCAGCCTATTGGAATTTCTTACAAGGAAATGTCTGAAAATTGCCCATCCTGCGATATACAGGGCCGCTCGTATTAAAAAGAACGGCACGTTAAGGAATCCACTTTTATTTCTAATAATCGCATCGTTTTCTACTACTTCAGGATCCATCCATATGAAAAGATGGTTTAAATGAAGACCAGATAAAACAAGCAATACAAATACAATTATTGCTCCCGGAAGCAGATAGGAAGTTATACCTTCCATCACCCTGAAAAGAACCGGGGACCATCCTGCCTGAGCAGCTATTTGAATTGCATAAAAAACAAGCACACCCAATGGGATCATAAAAAAGAAAAATGCGGCAACATATAATGCAGCCCATGGCTTATTTTGAAGCTGATGTAATAAATGCTCATAATGTTCATCATCGTGAGCCTCATCATGAGATCCCATCATTTCGCCTTCGGCGTGGGTTTCGTTTTCAACTGGCACAACCTCAAGGCCTGCAGCATCTTCCCTGCTCTCCATTTGATGGGCCGGGGCAGCATGCGCTTCTCCATGGCCATCCTGAGAAGCTACCATTTCTTTAACCTCTTCAATCGTAGAAGGGGCCACTATAAAACCTATAGCCAGGCCAATAAGACCCACAGCCATAAGGATAATAGAAAATAATTTTAATTTACTGGATAGCGTGTACATATTTAATATATCTAAAGGCTGTTATTCTTCGTTTTGATTTTCCTGCTCTCCATTTATGGAAGTATCATCACCAGGTACCATATCTCCTTCGGCATTAACCGCCGGAACAAGATTTTCATTTTCAGTTTCTGTAGTTTCTGCATCA
Organism: Gillisia sp.; assembly: GCA_039989915.1. Classification (GTDB taxonomy): domain Bacteria; phylum Bacteroidota; class Bacteroidia; order Flavobacteriales; family Flavobacteriaceae; genus Gillisia. Next base: position 65,875 of record JBDXGW010000001.1, on the reverse strand, counting down.
AAGGCCCTTTCAGGGTTGCCCTGAAGGTCGCTTTTTAGCTTCATAACATAATGATCTATAAGCCATCTTTCTTCAGTAGATGTTTGAGAAGCGTAGGATCCCATAGCATTCAATCCGTAATACATCACGTGATAAACGCTCCCTTCGGTAATATCCCTACCTGCATCATCATATCTTGGAATACCCAATATCTTTTCCCGTTGAACTAAAGTTCCCTGCCCGTCTCCTTTATCTCCATGACAGGTTGCACAATAAATGGTATAAAGTGCTTTTCCTGCGGCAAGGTTTTTCTCGGTATAAGGCAAAGGATTTGTCAATTGGGCTTTTGCAGCCTGAGAACCCTCCGGATTATTTTCATATTCATAAGGCATCCATCCCCGGGGAATGGTTCCCTCAACAGGAAGGCTGGCAGACTGGCCGCCAGGAAATATTTCATATTCCCCGTAAGGCTCATAGGGAACCGGCTCATACATATCAGGAAAGTACTGATAATTTGGGCGGGAATCATTAAAACAGGAAACCATTGTCAATGCCAACAGCACCAGTAAATATTTATTAAATAAACTTTTCATCGGGTTTATTTGTTATCAATTAATACAATTTCAGAAGCTCCTGTTTTGTAAAGGAAATCTGTAAGATCTTCTGTATTATGGTTAGCTACCTCTATTTCCATTAGAAAATGGTCATCTGTGGTTCTTACATCCGGATTTTCAGCAACTTTAAAAGGCCATAATTTACTCCTTAGGTAAAATGTGATAACCATAAGGTGGGCTGCAAAGAAAACTGTTAATTCAAACATAATTGGAACAAAGGCAGGCATATTCTGAAGAAAGGAAAAGCTTGGTTTCCCTCCAATATCCATAGGCCAGTCCTGGATCATAATGTAATTCATCATTACAATGGACACAATGAAACCAACCACACCGTACATAAAGGAGGTAATTGCCAATCGTGTTGGTTCAAGACCCATGGCCTTATCCAAACCGTGCACCGGGAATGGGGTATAAATTTCCCCAATGTGATAACGGGCGTCACGAACCTGTCTTACAGCCTGCAGCAGCAGGTCATCATCGGTATAAAGAGCGTGTATAACTTTAGATGCCATTATTTCTTATTTTTTAGTTGGGTAGCACGGGTGTTCCATTGTTCATATCTTCCTTCTAATTGAAAATCATCAATTATCATATCAAGAAGTTCAAGATCACCCTGAGTTAAATTACTTATTTGCTCATAAGTGTAAATTCCAACCTGATGAAGTCTTTGTTCCAGTAAAGGACCAATTCCATCTATCTTTTGAAGATCATTGGCGGTTTGAACTGCCGGATCAAAAATTCCTATTCTGCGAAGCATTTCATCAATCTTGTCTTTATAAAGGTCAAGATGGATCAAAGCATCTGCATTTACAGTTGGTTCATGCCTGTCATCTGCCAATGGCATAGGCTCATCTTTTTCAACAAGACCACTGGCTGTATTTGCAGAAGGTTCTCTAACTACCGGAGAATAATGGTCTACGTGGTCTCCATGCTCAGCGCGAAGTGCTTTGTACTTATCTCCTGAGGATTTCAAAATTGTTTTTACCTCTGCCTGTGCAATTACCGGGAAGGTTCTTGCGTATAGAAGGAACAGAACAAAGAAGAAACCTATAGTTCCAATGAATATTCCCACATCTACAAATGTAGGGGAGAACATTGTCCAGGAAGAAGGCAGGTAATCCCTGTGAAGTGAAGTCACAATGATTACGAAACGCTCAAACCACATCCCTATGTTTACAACAATAGAAATAAAGAAAGAGAACATTATGCTGGTACGTAGTTTCTTGAACCACATGAACTGTGGTGAGAACACATTACAGGTCATCATTGCCCAATATGCCCACCAGTAAGGTCCCGTGGCCCTGTTTAGGAATGCATATTGCTCATATTCAACACCTGAGTACCAGGCAACAAAAAGTTCAGTAATATAAGCTACCCCCACAATAGAACCGGTGATCATAATAACTATGTTCATCAATTCAATATGCTGGATGGTAATATAATCTTCAAGATTTGACACCTTTCGCATAATGATCAAAAGGGTGTTTACCATTGCAAATCCGGAGAATACCGCTCCTGCAACAAAGTAAGGAGGAAATATGGTTGTATGCCAACCCGGAATCACCGAGGTAGCAAAGTCAAAGGATACAATGGTATGTACAGAAAGTACAAGTGGGGTTGCAAGACCTGCAAGTACAAGAGATACTTCTTCAAAACGTTGCCAGTCTTTTGCTCTACCGCTCCATCCAAAACTAAGTATCCCGTAAATTCTTTTCTGAAAAGGTTTTACCGCCCTGTCGCGTATCATCGCAAAATCCGGTAGTAAACCTGTCCACCAGAAAACCAGGGAAACAGATAGATACGTAGAGATCGCGAAAACGTCCCAAAGCAAGGGAGAGTTAAAGTTTACCCATAGAGAGCCAAACTGGTTAGGAATAGGCAGCACCCAATATGCAAGCCATGGACGACCCATGTGAATAATTGGAAAAAGACCTGCCTGCATTACAGAGAAAATGGTCATTGCCTCTGCCGACCTGTTGATTGCCATTCTCCATTTTTGACGGAACAGCAGCAATACTGCTGAAATAAGCGTTCCCGCGTGACCAATACCTACCCACCATACAAAGTTGGTGATATCCCAGGCCCAGCCTACGGTTTTATTTAATCCCCAGGTTCCAATTCCCGTGGAAACAGTATAAATTATACAACCTAAACCCCAAAGAAAAGCTATAAGTGCGATGGAAAAAACTATCCACCAGGATTTATTGGCCTTCCCTTCTACCGGAGCCGCCACATCTACAGTCACATCGTGATAGGATTTGGAGCCGGTAACTAAAGGCTTTCGTATAGGTGCTTCGTAATGAGACATATCCTTATTGATTGATTCTTTAATTGATTATAATTAAGCTTCAGACGTATTTCTAACCTTGGTTTGATACATCACATTTGGTTTAGTACCTATATATTCCAGTAAATGATACATCCTGTCATCCTCTTTCAGGCTGTAAACAACACTTTCTTTATCGTTTACATCACCAAAGACAATGGCACCTTTATCACAGGCCTGAGAACAAGCAGTCTGGAATTCTCCATCCTCAATTGCCCGGCCTTCACGCTTGGCATCAAGAATGGTTTTTTGAGTTTTTTGAATACAGAAAGAACATTTCTCCATTACCCCACGTGAACGCACGGTAACATCGGGATTCAATACCATACGTCCAAGATCATTGTTCATATGATAATCAAATTCATCATTCTTGTTGTACTTAAACCAGTTGAACCTACGTACTTTGTAAGGACAGTTATTTGCACAGTAACGGGTTCCAACACAACGGTTATAAACCATCTGGTTTTGACCCTGTCTTCCGTGCATTGTTGCGGCAACAGGACAAACTGTTTCACAGGGAGCATGGTTACAGTGCTGGCACATTACAGGCTGAAACACAACCTGAGGATTATCTGCCGTTACTTCAAGTTCAGCAAACTGGGAAAGTGAATCTCCAAGTCCGGACATATTCACTTTCTTCTGAATATCTTCAGTAAAAGTTTCTTCGGAAGAATAGTAACGGTCAATTCGCAACCAGTGCATATCCCTATACTTTCTCACTTCCTGCTTTCCTACTACCGGAACGTTATTTTCAGCATGACATGCAATCACACAGGCACCACAACCGGTACAGGCATTAAGATCTATAGACAGGTTGAAATGATGACCAATTGAACGGTCAAAACTATCCCAAAGGTCCACCTCGGGGGAAGTAACAGGAGTTTCAATATGGTTAAGGGAAACCTCAGGAACTTTATTCCAATCGTGAACATCCTTGGTATTAAAGATCTCAAGGGTGGTTTCCTTAATAATATCACCTCTACCCATTAGGGTTTTATGAAGCTGTAGACATGCAAATTCATGCAGGCCTGAAGTTTTTTCAATTTTTACATTCTGGAAAGACCTGAAGTCTTTATAAAGCAGGTATGCATTTACCCCTACCTGCATCTCTTCCTGAATGCCTTCTTTTTTACCGTAACCAAGAGCTAAAGATACAGTTCCCGGAGCCTGCCCCGGCTGAATATATACCGGCACCTTTTCTAAAACAGTTTCTCCAACGGTTAAAGTAACATAGCTCCCGTTAAGACCACCATTTGAAGCGTGCTCATTAATAAGACCAAGTTCCTCTGCATCTGCCCTGGAAACTTTAAGGTAGTTATCCCATGAAGCCCTTGTAATAGGATCAGGGAATTCCTGCAACCAGGGGTTATTTGCCTGCTGCCCATCACCCAAACCTGTAGATGTATACAGCTCCAGTTCAAAACCACCTTCCTGCAATGTAAGTGCTGTAGGGGAAGGAGCCGTTGCTGCAGTGTTACCGGAAAGCGCGGTGATCCCTGCGGGAGCATCTGCTTCAAAGGCACCATCATGCAAAGCATCATTCCACGAACCATCTCCTAAAGAGGAAGCCCAGGTTTCTCTGATATAATCATAGTATGAAGTTTCATTATCACTCCATCTTAACAAACACTCCTGAAATTGCCTTGTATCAAACAAAGGTTTGATAGTGGGCTGCATCAGGGTGAAATTTCTTTTGGTTAACTGAATATCTCCCCAGCTTTCAAGATAATGAGGAGTTGCAGCTATATAATTACAAAGTTTTGCAGTTTCATCTTCCTTCATTGAAAAAGAAAGGGAAACTTCAACATTTTTAAGACCTTCAACAAAATCGGCGGGATTTGGCATACTGTATACCGGGTTTACCCCCGCGATAAGCAAAGCGCCTATCCTGCCTGCATTCATATCCCTTACAAGTTGTTGAACTTCCGCAGCATTCCCCTGGCGAACCATTCTTGGGTTAGCTGAATCCATCACCTGGCTACCCAAGGCTTCATTGATGGCAAGAGCCATAGTTTGAGCTTCGGTATCCGGGATCCCGGTTACAACAACTCCTCTGCTTCCGGATTTTCTAAGTTGGGTGGCCGCTTTTACAATTGCCTCGTCCACCTTACCAGAAAGTCCGCTGCTGGATGAACCTCCAACAATATATCCATGTAAAGCAGTAAGAACAGCTTTTTGAGCTGAAAGTTTTACAGGAATACGCTTATCTGCATTTGCACCTGTAAGCGAGAAATTTGATTCAAACTGAATGTGACGGGACATCTTCCCATTTTGAGGCACTCTTCCACGAGCATAAGCGGCATCATAACCACCCCCGGCCCAATCACCAAGGAAATCGGCACCTACAGAAACAATAGTTTCGGCTTTGGAGAAATCATAATTAGCAAGAGCTCTCTCACCATATTTTGCCTGAAATGCATTTAAAGCGGCATCTTCAGAAACAGTATCATAAACAACATGTCTTACATTTCCGAATTTTTGAGCAAATTCTCCAATAACTTTGGTAGTGGAAGGACTTGCAAAAGTTTGGGTAAGTAAAACTATTTCTCCTGAAACCGAGTTTAAGGCCTGTCCTACTTCAGTATCAAACTGATCCCAGGATACGGTCTCCCCGTTTGCCACAGGTCTTTTAATCCTTTTGCTGTCATACAAGGATAACACAGAGGCATGCACACGTGCATTTGCACCGGTGTTTGCAAGGGTATTCTGCTCGATTTTAATGGGACGACCTTCACGGGTCCTAACTAATACTCCTGCAAAGTCAAAACCATCTGCAATAGTAGTAGCATAATAATTGGCAACTCCCGGAACAATACGCTCGGGTTGTACTACATAAGGGATAGATCTAATCACCGGACCCTCACAGGCGGCTAAAGATGCAGCCGCAGTACTAAACCCAACATATTTTAAAAAGTCCCGGCGGGTGGTAGTTGAGCCTTCCAGCGTCTCCTTGTCGCCAAGAAACTCATCTGTAGGTATTTCTTCTGCAAATTCTTTTTGCTGGAGCGCCTCAACAACAGAGCTTGATTCTTTTAGCTCTTCAACACTTTGCCAGTATTTCTTGTTTGATGACATATATATTAAATATTACTTCTTAATTATTAATAGTGGCATTTTGCACATTCAAGTCCACCCATTTGGGCAACCGTTAATTCTTCTACCCCATATTTTTGAGATAATTCTGAATGAATTTTTTCATAGTACTCATTACCTTCAGCCATAACATTGGTTTCACGGTGACAAGTAATACACCATCCCATGGTTAAAGGAGCATTCTGGTACATTATTTCCATTTCTTGTACAGGACCATGACAGGTCTGGCAGGCAATTCCTCCCACCTCTACGTGCTGGGAGTGGTTGAAATAAGCGAAATCTGGCAGATTGTGGATACGCACCCATTTTACCGGCTCTGTTTCACCTGTATAGGATTGCTCATCTGGATTCCAGCCCACAGCGGTGTATAGTTTCTGGATCTCATTGTCGTAAAATTCTTTGCTGTACTCATCTGTAGCCGTAGCTTCAGCAACTTCCCCGATGGATTTATGACAGTTCATACAAACATTCAAAGATGGGATCCCTGAAGTTTTTGATACTCTTGCTGAAGAGTGACAGAACTTACAATCAATCTGGTTGTCACCGGCGTGGATCTTATGGGAGAAGTGAATAGGCTGCACAGGCTTATACCCCTGGTCTATACCCACCTGCATAAAATATCCATATACGCCATAACCTGCCACCAATAAAAGTATTATAGCAGTAACAAGAACAAGGAATTGGTTTTCAAGAAAGGATTTCCAAATTGGTTTGCCTTTTTGTCCCATTTCCCTTACCGGAAGTTCAACCCCACTTGCTGCAGCAAATCTTCTTAAGGTTTTATTTACCAGGTAAAGTATTACCAATAGCATTAAAAGTACGAAGGCAAGAATTCCCAGAATAATATCTGAAGAAACCCCTCCGGCAGCAGTACCACCTGCGGCTGCATCTCCGGTTGCTGCAGCAGTTTGCGGCTCAGCTTTAGGAGCGCTTGTATAAGCGAGGATATTATCAATATCAATATCACTCAATTGTGGAAAAGGAGGCATTGCCACCTGGTTATATTCGTTGTAGATAGCTACCGCCTGGGCATCACCTGAATTAATGAGCGCCTGGCTGTTCTTGATCCATTTTTGTAACCATTCAATATCTCTTTTTTCTGTAACACCGCGTAAAGGAGGACCAATGGAATTTCCGTCAAGTTTATGACAGGCAGCACAAAGAGAATTAAATAAATTCTTTCCTGCAGCGGCATCACCACTAGCCTCAGCACCGGTAGCTGCGGCAACTTCCTCTTGAGGTTCATCACCGGCAGGAATCGAATCCTGGGCCAAAACCAAAGGGGTAAATGATAAGAATATTGAAATACTAAGAACCAGTACTCGTGTGGCTGAATGGCGGAATTTCACCTTTTTCATATTGTAATTTGAATTAGCATCTTTTTTTTGGCACGATAATGGAAATTAAAAACAAGGCGCGCCTAAAAATTAAGCCACAAAAGTAACACTTAAATGCGATTTGTAAAATGCACACCTGTGTTAACCTATAATTTATACTTGTTCTAAATAATAAAACTAAGGTAGTTTAAGTTATAGTTTTTACTTTTACACAAAATCATTAAAAATGAGGATATTTAATATTCAAAATTGCATAGTTGCCGGGATTTTTGTTTTGGGTTTCCATCTTTCAGGAAACGCTCAATCCGGGCAGGTTAACATACAACAAAGCCCCCTGATCCCACAATTGCTGGAACAGAATTCAGATCTCACCCGCAAGGGCAGGCTTGGAGAGCGTTTCAATATTCAATTGTTCAATGGAGACAACAACGCTGCGAGCGAAGTTTTAAAGACAGCACGTCAAAAATACAGCTCCTGGCCTTCAGATATAATATATGAAACCCCCAACTACAAAGTGCTAATGGGGAATTTCAGGAATCGCCTGGAAGCCGACAGGGTTTTATTACAGATCAAACAGGATTACCCTTCAGCATTTATTCCCAAACCCAGAAGAGGTTAGATAAATATCCTTCTAAAATAAAAAAGAGGCTGTCCCATTTGGAACAGCCTCTTTTTACTTATTATATCTAAGGTTTATTTCATCTTCTTTTTAACCGCAACTTCCTGGTATCCTTCAACTACATCGCCTTCTCTAATATCGTTGTAATTCTTTATTTGCATACCACAGTCATAGCCTTTGGATACTTCTTTCACATCATCCTTGAAACGCTTCAGGGAAGCAAGTTCTCCTGTGTACACTACTACCCCGTCACGAATTAATCGAATTCCATTGTTACGAATAATTTTTCCGGAGGTAACCATACAACCGGCGATTGTTCCAATCTTGGAAATCTTAAAGGTTTCCCGTATCTCGGCTGTTCCTGTGATCTCCTCCTTCATAATTGGGGACAACATCCCTTCCATTGCATCTTTAAGATCGTTTATCGCATCATAGATGATGGAATATAGTCTTACGTCTATTTCTTCCTTATCTGCAAGCTGTCTTGCATTTCCGGCAGGACGCACGTTAAATCCAATAATTACTGCATCTGAAGCTGAAGCCAAAAGAACATCACTTTCGGTAATAGGCCCAACACCTTTATGTATGATATTAACCTGGATCTCTTCAGTAGAAAGTTTCTGGAAACTATCTGTCAATGCTTCTACAGATCCATCAACATCTCCTTTAAGAATAATATTGATCTCTTTGAAATCTCCAAGGGCAATACGCCTTCCTATTTCATCAAGGGTAATATGTCGCTGAGTTCTTACAGATTGTTCTCTTTGAAGTTGAGTACGTCTTGCGGCAAGATCTTTTGCTTCCCGTTCATCAAGCATAACCCTGAATTTATCACCCGCCTGTGGCGCGCCATCGAGACCAAGAATAGAAACCGGAGATGAAGGCCCTGCAACAGGAACATCTTTACCACGTTCATCCTGCATTGCTTTAATTTTCCCGCTGTGTCTTCCGGCAAGAACATAATCTCCAATTCTTAAGGAACCTTCCTGTACTAATACAGTAGAAACATACCCTCTTCCTTTGTCAAGGAAGGCTTCTACCACTGTACCTTTTCCGGGCTTATTTGGGTTTGCCTGTAATTCAAGTATTTCTGCTTCTAGCAATACTTTTTCAAGCAATTCTTTTACTCCTAAACCGGTTTTTGCTGAAATATCCTGCGATTGGATCTTTCCACCCCAGTCTTCTACCAGCAGGTTCATTTGAGCAAGTTTCTCTTTTATTTTTTCAGGATTTGCCGTGGGCAAATCTGCTTTATTTATCGCAAACACAATAGGAACTCCTGCTGCCTGGGCATGAGAAATAGCTTCTTTGGTTTGTGGCATTACATCATCATCTGCAGCGATTACAATAATAGCGATATCTGTAACCTGCGCACCCCTTGCCCGCATCGCGGTAAAGGCTTCGTGACCCGGTGTATCCAGAAATGCGATCTTTTGACCACCATCCAGTACTACCCCATAGGCACCAATATGCTGGGTAATACCCCCGCTTTCACCTGCAATTACATTTTCTTTTCTTATATAATCCAGAAGGGAAGTTTTCCCGTGATCTACGTGACCCATTACGGTAACAATAGGAGCTCTTGGCTCAAGATCTTCGGGTTTATCCTCTGCTGTTTCAGACACTTCTTCAATATCTGCCGAAACGAATTCAACTTCATAATCAAATTCACTGGCAACAATACTCAGGGTTTCTGCATCCAATCGTTGGTTCATGGTAACCATCATACCCAGCGACATACAGGCTGAAATAATTTTGGTAACCGGAACATCCATCATCGTAGCTACTTCACTTACGGTAACAAATTCGGTTACCTTAAGGATCTTGCTATCTGTTTCCTGTTGGGCCAGGTCATCTTCAGATCTTTGACGGTGCTGGTCTCTCTTATCTCTTCTGTATTTTGCTCCTTTTCCTTTTCCGCCTTTACCCTGAAGTTTTTCAAGGGTCTCCCGTACTTGTTTTTGTACTTCTTCCTCGCTTGGCTCTTCTTTAGAGATGGCCGGTCTGGCAGGTTTTTTACCCCCTGGTCCCGGTTTTCCTTTATAAGTACCACCGGTAGCGGGAGCTGTTGTGCCCGGAGCACCTTTTACGTCCTTGCTTATACGGCGACGACGCTTTTTATTCTTATCCTTATCGGCAGCACTTCCTGCTACAGGTTTCTTTTCATCTTTTTTCTTAACAGGTTTTTTAAACTGGGAAAGATCTATCTTTTCCCCTGTAAAATTAGGTCCGTTAAGCTTTGTGTATTGAGTTTTTATGGTCGAATCCTCTTCTTCCTTTTCAGGGGCTACAGCAGGGGCTTCATCACTTGTTGTCGCCTTTTCCTCTTTTGCTTCCGGAGTTTTAACAACTTCTTCTTTTGGACTTTCCTGGGCTGGTGTTGAAGGAACAGGCTTTTCAGCTTCGACCCCTGGCGTTTCGGCCTTAGGAGTGTCAGCTTTTTGAGTTTCTACTTTTGGGGTTTCTACCTCTTTAACAGGAGGTGCAACTTCCTCAACTTCTTTTTTAGGGGCTTCTTTAACTGCTTCCACAGGTTTTTCTTCAGGCTTTTTATCCAGGTCTATCTTACCAACCTTTTTAGGTCCTTCAAGTCTTGTCCTGGCGCTTATAACTTCCTGCTGTCTAACTTCGGCTTTTTTCTTCTCCTCGATCTCCTTTTCACGGGCTAAACGCAATTCTTCCTTTTCCTTGCGCTTTTCCTCTCCAACCTCTTTAGATGCTACTTTTTTGCTTTTATCTGTTTGAAATTCATCAAAAAGCACCTGGTAAACATCTTCAGAAATTTTTGTGGTAGGACGCGCTTCTATTTCGTGACCTTGAGAATTTAAAAATTCCACAGCACGATCTAGCGAAATATTGAATTCACGTAGCACCTTGTTTAATCGCATTGTTTTTGCTTCAGCCATAAATTGCCCTCTAAATTACCTCTTAATTACTATTGTGTGTCTATATAAAAATAAACAAATTTTATTCTTCAAATTCATCTCTCAACACCTGAATTACCTCACGTATTGTTTCCTCCTCAAGATCTGTACGACGTACAAGGTCATCCACATCCTGTTCCAAAATACTCTTGGCTGTATCAAGACCTATTTTGGCAAATTCGGCAATTACCCAATCTTCGATCTCATCGGCAAATTCCCTTAATTCAACATCCTCTTCTCCACCATCTCTAAATACATCGATCTCGTAGCCGGTAAGCTGGCCTGCAAGCCTGATGTTATGGCCTCCACGCCCAATAGCCTTGGAAACTTCCTCTGGCCTAAGCATAACTTCAGCACGTTTATTTTCCTCATCCAGTTTAATGGATGTGATCTTTGCCGGGCTTAACGCACGGGTAATAAATAATTGGTCGTTGCTGGTGTAATTGATAACATCTATATTCTCATTGCCCAATTCCCTCACAATACTGTGAATTCTTGACCCTTTCATCCCCACACATGCTCCTACAGGATCTATCCTGTCATCATAGGAATCTACAGCAACTTTTGCTTTCTCACCGGGGATCCTTACTACTTTTTTAACGGTGATCAAACCATCAAATACTTCAGGGATCTCCTGTTCAAATAATTTTTCAAGGAAAATAGGGGAAGTACGAGACATAATGATCTGCGGCTTGCTCCCTTTTAATTCAACGCTTTCAATGATACCGCGCACGTTTTCTCCTTTGCGGAAGAAGTCGGACGGGATCTGGCGCTCTTTTGGTAAAATGATCTCATTACCATCATCATCAAGCAGGATAATTGCGCGGTGACGTATATGGTGAACCTCTGCAGTATAAATTTCTCCTTCAAGGTCTTTAAAATGCTTGTAGATATTGGTGTTATCGTGCTCGTGGATCTTAGCGATAAGGTTTTGACGCAGGGCAAGGATAGAACGCCTACCAAGGTCTATTAACTTAACTTCTTCTGAAACATCTTCACCCACCTCAAAATCGGGTTCTATCTTACGGGCTTCAGTAAGCGAGATCTCCTTGTTTGGATCTTCCACTTCCCCATCGGCCACAACAACCCGGTTTCTCCAAATTTCCAAATCCCCTTTATCGGGATTTACAATAATATCGAAGTTATCATCTTCACCATACTTCTTTTTCAAAGCACTCCTGAACACATCCTCTAAGATCGCCATTAAGGTTACCCGATCTATTAATTTATCGTCTTTAAATTCTGAAAAAGACTCAATTAAGGCGATATTTTCCATATCAGTTTATTATTAAAATGTTATCACAACTTTAGCCTTCTCAATTTCATCAAAAGCTATATTGGTTTCTTTATCTACAGTTATCTTTCCTTTCCCTACAGGCTTGGGTTCCCTCGCTTGCCAGGACAACACAATGCCCTCTTCATTAACCGCGGTTAATTTTCCTTCAAATTTATTGGAATTTGTCCGGACTTCAAGATTTCTTCCGATATTTTTCTTGTATTGCCGGGGAAATTTTAAGGGCTCTGATACTCCGGCTGAAGCCACCTCGAGGGAGAAATCTACTTCTTCCCTGTCAAGATTGTTTTCTATCTTGCGGCTTACCGCTATACAATCGTTTACCGATACCCCTTCATCACCATCTATCACTATAAGAATATGATTTTGATCATTGATGACCAGGGAAATTAAAAATAAGGAATTGTTTTCTTCAAATGCCTCCTCCAGCAATTTTTTTACTCGATCCTGCAACATATAAGTTATAAAAAGAGGGGACTTTTCGTCCCCTCGCTGTATTTTTTTCGTTTCAACGCTGCAAAGATAACAAAATTTTCCCAAAATCGAAACTGCATTTAAAATGAAAATTTATTTGTAAATTTATTAAAACAATCATTTTTAAGCCCTTATCCTTTTATGTTCCCTGCCTGCTCAATGATGTGGCTTGCCTAAAGGATGTGGTTAAAGATCTCTTTAATTTTAAGGGTAACTTTTATAAGGATAACACATGAAAAAAATACTGGTTCCTACAGACTTTTCTGAACACGCAGTAAACGCGTTAAAAGTTGCAGCTCAATTTGCCAAACGCTATAAAGGTGAAATTTATCTCCTTCACATGCTGGAACTCCCCCTGCAATTGGTTGGAGGAGGAGGCAGCCCTTTAGGAGGAAGCAGTCAAAATCTTCCGGAAGCGCTTTACTTTATGAAACTCGCTAAAAAAAGATTTACAGAGATCCTGAAAGAACCTTTCCTCGAAGGGGTAAAAGTGCATGAAACCGTAGAGTTTCATCAGGCCTTTGAAGGGATCATGGAAGTAAGTGAAAAGTACCATTGCGACCTTATAGTTATGGGCTCTCACGGCGCGTCAGGCTTTAAGGAAATGTTTATTGGTTCAAATACAGAAAAGGTGGTTCGCAACTCGACCATTCCTGTGCTGGTCATTAAAAATGACCATCCCCACTTTGATGTAAAGGATTTTGTTTTTGCGACAGATTGTGATATAGACAACAAACATACCCTTACCCAGGCCCTGAAATTTGCCAAAAAAATTGAAGCAAAGATGCACCTCGTATATGTAAATACTGCCAATAATTTTCGCACCAGTGAAGAGTCCAACCAATGCCTTAATGATTTTATAAGAGGTGAGGAAATAAAGGATTACACCTTTACAGTATGGAATGATGTAACGGTAGAGAATGGTATATTAAATTTTGCTCAAAACATTGGGGCAGGGTTAATAGGAATTAGCACCCACGGCCGAAAGGGCCTTGCACATTTTTTTAACGGCAGTATTAGTGAAGATCTGGTGAACCATGCGCAACGCCCGGTAGTGACTTTTAAGATCTAGAAAAACGTTTTAAGGGCACCATCTCTTATACAAAGCCAAAGAAAATTCCAGAAAGATTTTGTTTTATCCCTTTCTACATTAATATTTTCCTGGGTTACATCTTCATTCACCGCGTCATTTTTAATGATTAGATTGGCGAGGCGGGAAAGAAGGGATTTTCTTTTCTCTTCTCCGTCTTTGAGAATTTGCACTTTGAAATCCCGGTACTCCATTTGCATATTCCCTTTGGCGCTATTTCTGTTACCGTAAAAATTATAGGCCAGCGAATTAATTACCCCTTCGGTTTCCACGTTCATCGCGTATTTAAGAAAGGGGTTAATAGCCTCGGCTTTTATAGCAGCAAGACGGCCCGACACCCGGAACTCGTCCATTGGATTGCTTACATCAAAATCCCAATTTAAAGTAAGGCGCGAATTCTCCATAAAAACAGCTTCTGCCTTTATCGTGGTAAGAGGAAAATCATCTACGCCCGGATTATGGTTGGTTAGATCTTTTATACTGGCATTTACATTTTGGAAATTGATTACAGCAGGAGGCCGTGATTCGAGGATCCTTTCTTCATAAACAATTCTTGAATCCTTTACCCTTATAGAATCCAGTTGTAATTTCACCCCAAGATCCCGAAGCATTTGACTGTACATAGGCTTAATACGGGCATCATCATTTACGAGTTTATTTCTGTAAATCTGTAAATTTGCGTTTTCGATTATAGTTTCCGGGCTTTTGTAATAAAGGCTGTCATTCCTCTTATCCAGATCCACATTTTTAAAAATAATATTTTCTACTTTTAAGGCTATCCAATCCTTTTCATAAGGAATAATTTGGTCAAATTGCTTCCGGGAATATTTAGGAAGGATGTTAAAATTTGAAAGTTCAAGATCCCGGGTGAGCTTTAGATGCTGGACTGTTATAGATTGCCATTCATTCATATCATAATAAAGCGAATCACTTTCAACCTGGTGATAGGTATGTTCAAAAGGCAGAAGCCCCACTTTCTCTTTATTTGCAAAAAACACTTTTTCAAGTTCAATTCTTTTAATGGAAACAAACAACGAGTTAGGTGCAGAATCATTTTCTATTACCCTCAGGCTTCCGCCAATACTGCGAAATTTTTTTACCATTAAACTTCGTTCTGCTTTATCTTTAGATCTGGGAGATGTTTCAGTAGTATCGCTTCTATTTACAACAACTTCCGGAGCTATTAATTCCAGCAATCCTATTTCAATATTCCCGGTGCGCACGTAGGTAAAATAACTAAAATCCCTTAGATCTACTTTTTTTGCTGCTATTCGCAACCCGTTCCTATTCAATAATATATTGGAGATACTCGTATTGCCGCTTAGGGCATTAACAGTTATATCATCATAGGAAAGTTCAGATGAAGGGAACTCCTTCTCGAGACTAAAAATAATTTGGTTTTTTAAGTAATTATTGAGAAAGAAGATCGCACTTATCCCGACTACCAAAAGTGCTGCAGTGAGAATAATTAATTTTTTGTGTTTTTTCAAAAAAAGGGTTTAGGCCCTAAAAATACAAATATGACCGCATCGCGTTCTCTCAATTAAGAAATTTTAACTAAAGAAACCCCTGGATTGAGGATATAGGTTAAATTTAAGTCAAATGATAGAATACTTTATTCTTTTTAGCATAAGTGACATTATATTTGTCACGCTTAACATCACATAATAATTGAAGCAATGATTTTTAAAATGATCCTTAAAATTGGAATCCTGGCAATAGAAATTTTTCTTGCCGTATACAGCCTTGTCCTTACAGACAGTTTATTGGTGAAATTCCTGTTTTTTGCATTTTCCGCAATGATCGTTGCTTTTGCAGTTACCAAGATCACAAACAAACTCTTACCTTCAGATAAGGATTATGTTTCTACAGATCAGGAACAGGATCATATTATTAAATAATCCCAAAATTAATTTACAATAAAAACTGACGCATTTTCTTTAATTAAAAACCTGAACCATCCGGTGAAGAATTCTTCATCGGATTTGTTTTAATTAGGAATTAGGATCTACATATGAAAATTATTTGCATAGCAGATACTCATAATAAACATGGGCAATTAGTTATTCCTCCGGGAGATGTTATCATTCATGCAGGGGATTTTACTGAGGCGGGTACTCGTGAAGAAACAATAAACTTTCTTTCCTGGTTTTCCGGGCTACCTCATCCCCATAAGATCCTTGTTGCGGGCAATCATGATTTTTTCCTTGAGAAAAACAGCGCATTCATTGACCAGATCATTCCGTCCAAGATTCATTATTTAATGAATAGCGGTATAACAATCAACAATGTGAATTTTTGGGGTGCCCCTTTTACTCCGGGAAACGGCTCCTGGGCATTTAACATTGCCAGCAGCAATGAAATTTTAAAGCACTGGAACCAAATTCCATCCAATACTCATTTCCTTATAACTCACAGCCCTCCATTTATGGTCCTGGATGAACTGGACAATAAACGCCATATTGGATGCGATAAACTTCTGCAAAGAATAAGGCTGTTAAAAATACCCTATCATATTTTTGGGCATAATCACAACGATTATGGCATAGAACGCTCCCAAAGCACGGTCTTTATAAATGCCTCCTCCCTCGATGGAAGGTACAGGCCCATAAATGCCCCCCAAATTATTCATCACCACGATTCTTAATGGAGTCTTAAAAATTAAGGAAGGACGTTAATTTCATATTAATCTATTAATCCTTAGGTTTTTATTAACAAGCGGGATATTATCTTAGCTGTGCATTAAAAAAATGATTTATAATTTAAAACGAGTATTATGCGCAACTTTACCCCCGATCTAATAATAGAAGAAGTTAAAAATTTGATCTCCTACAGCATTATCAACAAAGATGTAGACGAGCAAAAATTTGAAAGTCTTCATAGCGCTGTTTTAAAAAAATACTTTGATGCCAGGGATATTAAAATAAACTATCAGGATCAAACCATTGATCTTAATCTTCCTATTTCGAATAACAATTACACCCGCATTACTTTTGAGTGCCTGGATTTGAATAATTTTTTACAATCCTGTCTCAAGTCAGATGAGCAAAGTTTATTCTTTTACCAGAATCTACTTTCTCATTATAATATTGTGGTTGCGGCTTAAAACCAAACCCTCAAATGATCTCCAGAAGCTTTCCTTTGTGAAAGCTTTTTTATTATATGAAATTTTGCTTTTCATTTATACCGGATAAAATAAAATTTGAAAAATTTCATTTTTATTACAGGAATTATTCCAATAAATTAACGCCGCAAAGATAACAGGCCTATATACGGCAGGTTTTGTAACTTAGCACCTGAAAATTATAACTGAGTTTTAATTGGATTAGATGTTTAAAGAAAATGAGAATTTGTTCAATGTGCTTTTTGAAGCCGCTTCAGAAGGCATTATAGTTGTTGATGAAAATCAAACCATTGTAGCCAGCAATGTAGCTGCAGATAATATGTTTGGTTACACCAAAGGAGAACTCCTTGAACAACCACTTAATATTTTAATCCCATCCAGGTATCGTGATAATCACCCTCAACACTTTAAGGGTTTTTTACATCATTCAGAAAAACGACAGATGGGGCACGGCCGGGATCTGTATGGCATAAAGAAGAACGGGGAACAATTTCCTGTTGAAGCAGGCCTTAATCCATTTCAAATGGATGGAAAAACCTTTGTAATGTCTCTTATTATTGACATTAGCATAAGAAAGGAAACGCAACGCCAAATCAAAGAACTAAACAGTGAACTGGAAGGAAAGATCCAGGTGCGTACCAGGGAGCTTGAGGAGAGTATTTCCAAACTTAAAACCC
Source organism: Gillisia sp. (assembly GCA_039989915.1). Lineage (GTDB taxonomy): Bacteria > Bacteroidota > Bacteroidia > Flavobacteriales > Flavobacteriaceae > Gillisia. Next base: position 48,324 of record JBDXGW010000001.1, on the reverse strand, counting down.
TAAACCTGAATCTGGAACTTGAAATAAAGAAAAGAAAAGAGGCCGAAAACCGAATTAAAGCTGCGCTTCAAAAGGAAAAAGAGCTCAACGAGCTTAAAACAAAATTCCTTTCCCTTGTATCGCATGAATTTAAAACACCTTTAAGCGGGATTCTTACCTCTGTTGTGCTTGCCGGAAAGTACAGACTTGAAGACCAGCAGGACAAAAGGGAAAAACATTATAACACCATTAAGAGCAAGGTTCATTACCTGGATAATATCCTTAACGATTTTCTATCAATTGAAAGGCTTGAATCTGGCAAGGTAAATTATAAATACACCACCTTTGATCTAAGCAAGGTGGTAAATGAAGTGGTATACAATGCCAATGTTACATTAAAAAGCGGGCAGGAAATTGAATACCCTCAAAACATAGATCACATAATACTTAGACAGGATGAAAAGATCCTGGAACTGGTACTTTCCAATTTATTGAACAATGCGATCAAGTACTCACCGGAAGACACTCTAATTACCTTTGATATCAACCTTGAAAAAGACAAAATAATTTTCACAATCAAGGATGAAGGTATTGGTATTCCGCAAAAAGATCAAAAACATATCTTTGAACGCTATTTCAGGGCAGAGAACGCACTCCTTAATCAGGGTACGGGAATTGGCCTGAACATTGCAAAAGTGCACCTTGAGAATTTGGGAGGCAAAATTTATTTTGAGAGTAAGGACAATGAAGGCACTACCTTTTTTGTGGAATTGCCTCTTATAAAAGATTAAAATTAAATGAAATGAGTAATACGGAAACGGGGCTGAAATTCCGGAGAAGTTTTATGAATTACGCCCGAAAGCTAACGGGTGACCATTAAAAATAATTAAGTATCTATATATGAAAAAAATCCTTTTTATAGAAGACGATACAGTGGTAAGAGAAAATACCGCAGAGCTGTTAGAACTGTCAGACTATAATGTAATAACTGCTTCCAATGGAAAAATTGGGGTAGCGCTAGGCAAACAGGAATTGCCGGATATTATTATTTGTGATATTATGATGCCGGAGCTGGACGGCTACGGAGTCTTACAGGCCCTTGCCGAAGATCCCGAAACAAGGCACATTCCATTTATATTTCTTTCAGCAAAAACAGAACATAAGGACATACGGCGCGGCATGGACCTTGGAGCCGATGATTACCTCACTAAACCTTTTGAAGAGGAGGAATTGTTAAGTGCCATTGAAAGCAGGCTTGCAAAGGTGGCAATATTGAAAAATATTCGGGAGAAAGAAAAAACTTCCCATAAGGAACATGACCAGATCAGCTCCCTGAATGATTTGCGGGAAGTAGTTAAAAAATACGAGCAGCAAAATTACAAAGCAGGAGAAACCATTTATGAAGAAGGGCGCCAGGGATTCCATTTTTATTTTATAGATCGCGGGGTTGTAAAGAGCCACAAAATGGATCAATATGGAAAGGAACTAATCACCTCCATTTATAAGGAGGGAGATTTTTTTGGCAACACCTCCTTTAACAGGCCTGCATCGTATGAAGAATATGCAACTGCCATGGAAGATACCCGGGTTTATGCAGTGACCAAAGATGAATTGAAAGAGATCCTTTCAAAAAACAATAAGATCACCCTGGATCTAATTGATGTAATGGGAGAAAATATAACGGGCATCAAAGAGCAATTGCTGGAAATGGCCTATGGATCTGTAAGAAAGAAAACAGCCCGGACCATTTTGTTATTTTCTCAAAATATAAGAAGGCATCCTACTCAAAGCATCAGGATCTCCAGAAGTGATCTCGCAAGTGTTGCGGGAATGGCTTCAGAAACCCTTATACGCACCCTTTCAGAATTTAAAAAAGAAGGATTGCTTGAAATTGAAGGCAGAAACATTAAACTTCTGGATGTTGAAGCCCTAAAGAAAATTAGTTAGATCTTTTATAGTTCTTATAACACAGGTAAAGCGTGAAAATCCAGGTGATTATCACGCTTTCTTATTTCAGATGATTTTTATATCGTCCTATTTGCCTTTGAAGCCCCCTTCCATTTCAGTCCGTAACCCCTCCTTTTCAACCCTATTTTCAGCGGTATTTCTTAATCATTCAATAACTGATCATAATCATTTTTTCACCTTGTCTTTACAGGTATTTTTGCAGGGTAAAAGAGATGAATAAGATGATGAATATCTTGTTGCCGACAGATTTTTCAGAAAACTCCAGGAATGCCGCGGTATACGCCCTGCAGTTTTTCGAGGGAATTCCCTGCTCTTTTCATTTCCTGCACGTTTCTCCCATATCCCGGGATAAAATGAGCAACGGCCACCAGGTGATGCCAAAAGGAATAAAGAAAAAGTTTGATAAATTAATTGAATTTGTCAATGGTATCAAAAAAAATCCGGAGCACCATTTTCAAACTTCCTATAAAGTGAATTATCTCATAGAAGCTGTAAGGAACCAGGTTGCTGAAAAAAATATTGATCTCATTCTTATGGGAACCAAAGGGGCTTCTAACCAAAAAGAGATCATCCTGGGCAAGAACACTTCAGATGTTATAATGAAAGTGAAATGCCCGGCTCTGGCAATTTCAGAAAATGCCGTTTTCAAACCTCATCAGGAAATACTTTTCCCCACAGATTACAAGATACGTTATAGTGCCAAAATGCTGGATAGCTTAAGGTTATTTACCAGTTTGTCAAAGACATCGGTTAAGATCCTGGAGTTGTATACCACAGATAAAGAGCCCAATGAAGACCAGCTGCTCAATAAGGAGAACCTGCACAATTCATTTACGCCCGAGATCCCTGAGGTTCAAACATTTTACTCTGTAAAAGATTCAGATCCCAAGGTGCTGTTTCGTGCCAATAAAAATGTTGACATGATCGTGATGGCAGCAAAAAATCTAAACCTTTGCCAGAAACTTTTAAAAAATCATAACAATCACCAAATTCCCTTTATCCGTAAATTACCCTTATTGATCCTGCACGATTAACAAAAAGTTTATAAACCTAACCCTTCAAGACCCGGTCCCTACTGCCCGGGCTTGTTGTTTTTATTGTTTTTTTCAGCAAATTTTTATTGTCTTTATGTTAAAAGTTGCTTATATGAGTCAACTCATAAACAACCTCTTAGGTTTTATTGAATTTTGTTTCAATTACTACTATATATTAATTAAAACGAATTTGATATGAATATCCTGGAAACAAGAACAGTAGCCGAGCTGGTTACAGAGAACATTAAGACTGCCCACGTATTTAAAAAATATGGAATTGATTTTTGCTGCGGTGGTGGCATTACGGTAAAAAAAGCCTGTGAAAAGGCAAATGTAAATCTAACCGATCTGGAAAATGATCTTCTACACGTGGAAACTGCCGTAACCGGAGGACATAATTATAACAGCTGGCCTATTGATTTTTTAACAGATCATATCATCAACATACATCACGCCTATGTTGCTGAAAGCATTCCGCTGCTATTACAATATGGCGAAAAAGTTGAAAGAGTACACGCCCATCATTACAATGAACTACATGAGATCCAGGAACTTCTTAGAGAAGTTGCAGGCGAATTAAGCGCGCATATGAAAAAGGAAGAATTGATCCTATTCCCGTTTATAAAAAAGCTGGTGAAAGCAAAAAATGAAGGTGGGGAACTTCCTGAAACTCATTTTGGATCTGTAGACAGCCCTATAAAAATGATGGAAGCGGAACATGAAGAAGCAGGGGAGCATTTAAGGAGAATTGCCAAATTAAGCAGCAATTATACTCCGCCTGCGGGGGCGTGTAATACATACCGCGCATTTTACGCCAAACTTGATGAATTTGAACAGGATCTTCACCAACATATACATCTTGAAAACAATATTCTTTTCCCTAAAACCCTTCAAATGGAAAAGGAATTAAGAGACAGGTAATTTTAAAAGATTACTTAGCCCTGAATTGAAAAATACTGTTTGTAAAGAGGCCGGAAGGAAATTGTTTTGTTTTTTGAAGAAACAAGTTCCAAACCGGCCTCTTTTCTTATTTTTATAAAATGGTTAAATTAAAACGGCATACCAATATTGCCCTGGGTTATTTTTTGCTTGTTGGTTTATTGGGGATTTTGCTCAGGTTATTTTTCATTGCCCCTATTCCCGGAAACTTCCGTTTTATTGTTCACGCGCATTCTCACATCGCATTATTGGGTTGGGTATATATTGGACTCATTACCCTCATTTACAAAATGTATTATACAGAGGTTGACCGCTCCAACACATATAAGCGTATTTTCTGGTTTACCAATTTCACTGTATTAGGAATGCTAATCACTTTTCCTTTCCAGGGATATGCGCTTTTCTCTATAACCTTTTCTACCCTGTTCCTTTTCGCTTCCTATTTTCTCTCCTGGTTCTTTCTTAAAAATATTCCGGTTCATTATAAAGGCAGCAATTCTTATAAATGCATAAAAGCATCTCTTATATTCCTGATATTTTCCAGCATAGGCCCATGGGCTATAGGTGGGGTAATGGCAACCCTTGGAAATACCTCCATATGGTATAAACTATCCATTTATTTTTATCTTCATTTTCAATATAATGCCTGGTTTATTCTGGCTCTTGCGGGAATATTTTTTTATCTGCTGGAAAAAACAGGACTATCCATAAACAAGGAAAAATTCCGCAGTTTTTATTTACTTCTTATTTCGGCAATAATTTTAAGCTTTTTCTTATCTGTGCTCTGGGTGAATCCTCCTGTTATCTTTTATCTTCTGGCAGGGGCAGGGGCTATTTTGCAAATTGCCGCACTGGTAAAATTCTTAATTCTTATTTTACCGGCGTGGAGAACTTTTAAGAACAAAACTTCTCCCCTTGTAAAGCTGCTCCTTAAAATTACCCTTTTCTTCCTTATCATAAAAGTTTTTATGCAACTGCTCACTGCTCTTCCTTATTTTGCTTCTTTATCTTACCGGTATACAGATTTTGTTATAGGCTACCTTCATTTGGTGTTTTTGGGCATTATAAGCATCGCTCTTTTTGCATTTCTTGTTCAGTTTGGATTGCTCAAATTCAGAAAAAAAATATTCCTCCTCTACTTTACAGGATTTATCCTTTCTGAAATTCTAATCTTCTATAAAGGCATCGCAATGTGGCTTGGATGGCCTTTTGTTTCTGAATATTTTACCGTCCTGGTTGCCGTGAGTAGTTTAATGCCTTTGGCTATTGGAATATTGCTTTTTCAAAATCTGCAAAACCGAAAATTTATTCACAGGTCACGTTAAAAATTTCTGAAAAAACAGTAATTTATTAATCCGTTAACGGCTTTAGATCATACTATTGGGTAATTTAAGACAATGAAACTGTCTGGTATTTTTTATCTAATAGTTACTACCTTGATCCTGGTGGCTCTCACCTTTATGTCTTATTATGGAACTTCTATTCAAATAATTTTTTACATTACAGTAGCCGGGCAATTCCTATTTATATTTACGGTGTATAAGATCCTGACAGATGATTATGTTACCAAAAAAAAATTCAAGGACTGGTATGAAGACCATCCCATTGGCAGAGAAAAAAGGAAATATTAATTTCTTCTCTCAACCTGGCCAAACATCAATAAAACCTTTCACCTCTTAAAATCCTCATAGACTGATCTTGATCATATTTTTTAGAACCCTATTTTTTAATCTTTGCTGCCTTAAAAAATAAAAAACTATGAGCGGTCTTACCTGTTATCATTGCGGAGATCCTGTGCGGGATGAGATACGCTATGATGAAAAGTCCTTTTGTTGCAAGGGCTGTAAGACGGTATATGAAATTTTTTCAACCAACGATCTCACTTCCTATTATGAAATGCAGGCCGCTCCCGGGGCATCCCCAAAAATGGCCGATGGTAAGTTTGATTATCTTTCAAATGAACTTATTGTAGAGAAATTACTGGAATTCCGGGATGAAAAAACCGGGATCGTGTCGCTTTACATTCCTCATATACATTGCAGTTCCTGTATCTGGATCCTTGAGAACCTTCACAAACTGCAACCGGGAATTAATTCCTCCCAGGTAGATTTCCCTAAAAAAACAGTGCGCATAACATTTAATACTGAAAAGACCTCCCTGAAAGAACTGGTGGAATTTTTAAACCTAATAGGCTATGAGCCCTATATTAGTCTGGAGGATTCTGAAAGCGGAAAAAAACACATCAACCGAAGCATCATTTACAAATTGGGAGTTTCGGGTTTTGCCTTTGGTAATGTAATGTTTTTGTCTTTTCCTGAATATTTTGAAGTTTCAGAATTCTGGCTGGATCAATACAAAGGATTGTTTCGCTGGCTGATGTTTGCTTTTTCGCTACCCGTGGTATTCTATGTTGCCAGAGATTATTTTATTTCGGCCTACAAGGGAATGCGGGCCAAGATGTTGAACATTGATGTTCCACTTGCCTTAGGTATCGTTGTACTGATCGTGCGAAGCACCCTGGAGATAATTTTTGCCTGGGGCACAGGTTTTTTTGATAGTCTCACCGGGCTTATATTTTTTCTGACCCTGGGAAAATTCTTTCAGCAAAAAACATATAATTTTTTATCCTTTGAAAGGGATTATAAATCATACTTCCCCATAGGCATCACCAGGATCTTACCCTCGGGAAAAGAAGACAGTGTGCATGTGCACAATATAAAAAAGGGAGACCGGATACTTATAAGAAATGAGGAATTAATTCCTGTAGACGGGATCCTTATAAATGGGAATGCACGCATAGATTATAGCTTTGTAACCGGGGAATCTATCGCGGTTTCCAAAATCTCAGGCGATAAACTTTTCGCCGGAGGGAAACAGGTTTCCGGAAGCATAGAAATGGAAGCTCTTAAAAGCGTTTCTCAAAGCTATCTTACCAAACTGTGGAGCAACGCTATATTTCAAAAAAACAAGGAACATGCCTTTACAAGGCTTATTGACCATATAAGCAAATATTTTACGATCGTTCTTTTATTGATTGCTTTTAGCGCAGCCGGATACTGGATGTTCTACGATGTTTCAATCGCTATAAATGTATTTACCGCAGTTCTAATAATTGCATGCCCCTGTGCACTGGCAATGTCTACCCCTTTTACTTTGGGTAATATGCTTCGCATCTTTGGGAATAAAAAGTTCTATCTTAAAAACGCCGGGGTAATAGAGCAGCTCGCCAAAGCCAATGCAGTTATTTTTGACAAGACCGGAACCATGACCTCCAGCAAAAAAAGCAGTATTAACTATGAAGGTATTGAATTGACCGCGGAAGAGGAAAGCTTATTGAAAACTACTTTAAGATCATCAAACCACCCTTTAAGCCGTACCCTTTATGACCTTCTTGCCGAATATGATATTGTACCCCTGGATGATTACTGCGAGACCGTAGGCCAGGGCATGGAGGCTTCGCATAAGAATAGTGTAATGAAGGTGGGTTCTTCAAATTTTGTGGGAAAACCTTTGACAAACCCCGGCCTTAATACCACCGTTCATATAAGTTCAAATAATGAATATAAAGGTAAGTTCATATTCTATAATGAATACAGGGATGGGGTTTCAAAAGTTTTTAAGGATCTGGAGGATCACTATTCACTGAGCATTCTTTCGGGTGATAATGAAGGGGAAAAAGAACGCCTTATGGAAATATTACCGGCAAAAACCCAATTCTTTTTCAACCAGAAACCAAAGGATAAATTAAATTATATAAAGTCACTGCAGGAAAAAGGAATGAGCACAATCATGGTTGGAGATGGCTTAAATGATGCCGGCGCCCTTGCGCAAAGCGAAGTGGGAATTGCAGTTTCAGAAAATGTAAATGTTTTTTCTCCCGCTTGTGATGCCATCCTGGATGCTTCAAAATTTGATAAATTATATGAATTCATAAAGGCAGCAAAATCTTCTATGACCATCATAAAAATTAGTATTGTCCTCTCCTTTTTATATAATATAATAGGCCTTTATTTTGCTGTAACGGGCCAACTTTCCCCAATCATCGCAGCTATTTTAATGCCGCTTAGCTCGATAAGTATTATAGTTTTTGCCACCATAAGCACCAATTTAATTGGAAGAAAAATATAATAATGCAATTTATGTGGTAGCCCGTATAGTTTGAAAAATATGGCCTAAAAATCAAATTATAACAATATTTTAAAGCTTTTCGGGAATAAACTTCTTAATTTCCTTATCCCTGATTTTAAAGATTTACGATTTACAGAGAGTAAATACCGTAAATCTTTAAAATCAGAAAAAAATCAAACCGATGGAAATTAAGGTAAGGGCCCTACCTATTGAAGAAATAATACAAGATCTTTCAAAACAATTGAATCTTCCTGTTAAGGAAGATAGTGGAGAGCAAATCATTGAACTTACGCGGGACCTGGGAGAAGGTTTTATTAGAGGAACCAGTTATGATTCAGGCATTGGGATCATTGAATATGATTTCACCATCTTCACAGATTTTGAGCTTCTCTTTTCGGTAAATAAAACCCACCCTTTAAAATTCATATTTTGCTCTGAAGGACAGGTGGACCATACATTTGAGGAGGATAGGGAAATGCACACTATAAACACCTACCAGAATATCATTGTGTCCAGCAGTGGCAATAATGGCCACATCCTTAATTTTAAGGCAAATGAAAAAGTTCATGTTTCCAGTATTGAGATAATAAGGGAAAAATTTAATCAAAGAAATAATTACAATTTTGAAGGTCTGGATCCTGTTTTAAAAGAGATCTTCCGGGATTCTCAAGCCGAAAAAAAATTCTTTTACCAGGGAAATTACAGTATAAAAGCGGCAGATATCGTTGAAGAGATAAATCAAAAAAAACTCGATGGGTTTTTAAGATCTGTATTTGTTGAAGGTAAATTATATGAAATGCTGGTTATTCAAATAGCCCAATATATGGACGACCAGGGAGAGGATAACCTTCCTAAGATCCTGCGGCAAAGAGATATTGAAAATGTAAAAAAAGCCATCGAGATAGTAAAAGCCAATCTGGATACAAATTTAAGTATCGATTATCTGGCAAATGAGGTGGGAACCAATGTTAATAAGCTTCAGGAAGGTTTTAAGTATATGTATGACCTCACGGTAAACAAGTATATGCAACACTTAAAACTGGAAGTAGCAAAGGAAATGCTGGAATCTTCAGACAATAATATTTCCCAGATAGTAAATTTAATAGGTCTTAACAACCGCAGTTATTTCTCAAAGATCTTTAAGGAGAAATATAATGTAAGTCCTAAATACTTCCTTAAATCGACCCGGGAGAAAGATGTTTTGGAAGACGAAGGTTAGACCTTTCAGTTTAATTATTTACTTCCCCCGCAGGGAATGCAGGTGTGATTACCTGAAATTGAATTTTACCCCTCCCCCTTCCTCAATATTTAATATCTTTAATCTCAAAGATCCCGACCCTTATGAAAAATGGAAACCAACAACATATTGTGATCATTGGAGGAGGATTTGCGGGACTTTCTGTAGCTAAACAATTGAAAAAATCTCCATTCAGGGTAACCATAATTGATAAGTCCAACCATCATCTTTTCCAGCCATTGCTTTACCAGGTTGCAACTGCAGCACTCTCCCCAGGGGATATTGCAGCACCTATCCGGGCTATATTAGGGAAAAGATCTACTGCAAGAGTATTGCTTGGCGAAGTAACCAACATCAATTTTAAGGAACATACCCTGGCTCTTAAAGATGGCCGTATCATAGACTTTGATAAACTGGTCCTGGCTCCCGGCGCAAAATATAATTACTTCGGAAATAATGACTGGGAGAATTTTGCTCCCGGTTTAAAAACCATTGGCGATGCTTTAAAAATAAGAGAGCGAATTCTCCTTTCACTTGAGGAAGCAGAGCAGCGAGAGGACCCCATTCTGAGAAAACCCTTTCTCACCTACGTAATAATTGGCGGAGGTCCCACCGGCGTAGAGATGGCCGGTGCAATTGCAGAAATTGCAAAACGCAGTATGCGCTATAATTTTCAAAATCTCAGGGAGGAGGAAATACGTATTTTTTTAATTGAAGCCACGGGAAGCATCCTCAATGGTTTCCCTGAACCCCTGGGTGATAAGGGTAAAAAAATGCTTGAAAATCTGGGTGTAAAAGTTCTTATGAATTCTCCGGTAACGGGAATTGAGAAGAACAAGGTTCTTTTAAAGGAAGAAACCATAGAAACCACCAACATAATTTGGGCAGCGGGAATTAAAGCTCCGGCATTGTTTGTTGATCTTCCCGTAGAAAAGGATAGATTAGGAAGGATCTTTGTAAATCCCGATTTGAGCATTCCCAATTACCCTGATATTTTTGTGCTGGGCGATGCCGCTCATTATAAGGATCCGGACGGAAATCCATTACCTGCCCTGGCTTCAGTGGCAAGTCAGCAAGGAGAATTCCTGGGAAAGATCCTCTTGGAAGAAGGCTCAAAAAAAAGCACTACCCCCGTTTTTAAATATGTAGATAAAGGCCAGATGGCTACTGTAGGCAGGGCCAAGGCGGTTGCCGATATTAAAGGTTTTAAGTTCAGTGGGTTCTTTGCCTGGTTCTTATGGTCGGCGGTTCATATCCTTTTATTAATTGGTTTTAGAAACAGGCTGCGCGTTTTCATTGAATGGATGTGGAACTACTTTACTTTTAAAAGAGGGGTCCAATTAATTACAGATCGCGCCGATTGTAAATAATTGAACCCTTGTCTTAATTGGTTTTAATTTTCAATTTTCTTCAGGAAATCCCTCAAAATATATTGCAGGATCCCTCCATTTTCATAATATGCAACTTCAATTTCCGAATCGAGACGGGAAACAGTGTCAAATTCAAATTTCTCACCAGACTCTCTCTCGGCAGTAACCCTGATGGTCTTTCCCGGGCTGAGATCATGCGCAAGTCCTGAAAAGGAGAACTTTTCCTTCCCGGTTATCCCGTAGGTTCCTGCATTTTCTCCATTTTTAAATTCCAGAGGCAGAACGCCCATTTGCATTAAATTGCTTCGGTGTATACGTTCAAAACTTTCAGCCAAAACTACTTTTACCCCTAACAAGTTGGTTCCTTTAGCAGCCCAATCCCTTGAGGAACCACTTCCGTATTCCTTTCCTGCAATGATGATCAAAGGAGTTTTATCTTCAATATATTTCATGGCCGCATCATAAACCGTCATGGTTTCATTGGTAGGGAAATAGGTTGAATATCCACCTTCCTTATCTGTGATCCTGTTTTTAATACGAACATTGGCAAAAGTTCCGCGCATCATCACCTCGTGATTCCCGCGACGGGAGCCATAGGAATTGAAATCCTTCTTCTCTACCCCTTTGCTTATTAAATATTTTCCGGCGGCCGAAGTTTCATTGAATCCTCCGGCAGGCGAAATATGATCTGTAGTAACCGAATCTCCCAGATATAACAATACCCTGGCATTTTCAATATCTGATATTGGTTCAGGCTCACCGCTTAGGTCCTGAAAGAAAGGGACCTCTTTGATATAGGTAGAGTTTTCTTCCCAGATATATTGGTTACCTTCGGCTGTGGGAAGCTTTTGCCATTGCTCCTCTCCATCAAAGATCACATCATACACTTCCTTGAAATCCTCTACCCTCATACTATCTTTAATGGTTTGATTGATCTCCTCCTGGGTAGGCCAGATATCTTTTAAGTAAACCGGCAAACCATTGGGATCATATCCTAACGGATCATTGATGAGGTCTATATCTACCCTTCCCACAAGCGCGTACGCCACCACTAGCATAGGAGACATCAAAAAGTTCATTTTTACCTGCGGATGTACCCTGGCTTCAAAATTCCGGTTACCCGAAAGGACAGATGCAACTATAAGTTCATTTTTTTCTACCGCATCTGCGATATGTTGTGGCAGCGGCCCACTATTCCCTATACAGGAAGTGCAACCATAACCCACAGTATGAAAACGCAACGCATCCAGATCTTCAGAAAGTCCGGAGCGGTCCAGATAGGTGGTTACCACCTTAGACCCCGGTGCCAGGCTGGTTTTTACCCAGGACTTTGTACGCAGTCCCCGGGATAAGGCTTTGCGAGCAACAAGGCCGGCTCCTATCATTACAGTAGGATTAGAAGTATTGGTGCAACTGGTAATTGCTGCAATTACAATGCTCCCATCGCTTAACTGATATTCAGCATTCTTGAATTTTATTTTTACAGATCGTAAATTATTTACCGTATCTACTTCAGCTTCGGGGGAAATATGTTTTTCCTGTTCAGTAAATTCTGTTTGAGACCCTCCCTCTGCCAGCCATCGATTTTCCTGCCTGTCTGTTAAAGGAACGTAACCCCTTGAAAATTCCTCCTGCAACAGCTCAATGAATTTCTTGTTCAATTCTTCAACATAGATCTTGTCCTGGGGCCTTTTGGGCCCGGAAACTGTAGGGCGCAGCGTTCCTAGATCCAATTCTGCCACTTCAGAATATTCAATAGTTTCGTTTCCGGTACGCCATAAAAGATTTTCCTCGCAATAATTCTTCACCAGCCGTATTTGGTCAGGAGACCGGTTGGTTTTCTGCATATAATCCAGGGTTTGATCATCTATAGGGAAATAAGTGACCGTACATCCAAATTCAGGGGACATGTTTGAGATCGTAGCCCTGTCTGTTACCGTTAAATGGTCCAGAGCATTGCCGAATACCTCAACAAATTTTCCAACCACACCCACGTCTCTTAAAAGGCGAGTGATGGTTAAAACCATATCTGTAGCGGTACAGCCTTGCGGAATTTGTCCAGTGAGTTTTAATCCAACCACCTGCGGGCAGGTGAAATAAACAGGTTGTCCAAGCATGGCGGCTTCTGCCTCTATTCCTCCAACACCCCACCCCAGAACTCCTATCCCGTTCACCATAGGGGTATGTGAATCAAGACCTACCAAACTATCGGGGAATGCCCACCCATCGCGTTCAATCACACCCTGGGCAAGATATTCCAGGTTCACCTGGTGACATATACCCATTCCGGGAGGAACTACTGTGAAATTATGAAGGCCTTTCTGGCCCCATTTTAAAAGTTTATATCGTTCGCTGTTTCGCTCGTATTCTCTTTCAACATTTTTGCTCTCAGAATAATCTGTTCCAAAAAAATCTACCTGAACAGAGTGATCAATTACAAGATCTACCGGAATTACGGGATTGATCTTTGTACCATCTCCCCCTTTACGAATAACTTCGGCCCGCAGGGATGCAATATCTACAACAGAGGGTACCCCTGTAAAATCCTGCATTAATACCCTTGCAGGTTTGAATGGGATCTCTTTATCTGTTCCCGCAGCATTCCAATGAGTGAGGGTTTGAAGATGCTCATCTGTAATAGCGAAACCATCGTGGTTTCTAAGAACATTTTCCAGTAAGATCCTTATAGAAAAGGGAAGACGGTGAATATTCACCCCATCTTCCTGCAGTTTTTTAAGGGAAGCAATTTCGTAATTCATAACAGGTAATTTTAATGTAATTATTAAGATTACCTAATATCGGGAAAACATTTTAGAACATATTTAAAGCTATCCCAAAATTTGCACCTGAACCAAAAAACCGGGTTAATAGTTTAATTATTTCATTAATTCCTGCTGAATGGCTTCTATAGTTTCTATATTATCAACTCCAAGACCTTCCTGTTGATGTACCATAACACCCTCCTTATCAAAAACGCTGATGATGTTGGAGTGGGAAAAATCTATAGGTGAGATCTGTTTATAGCTCACTGCCAGCACAGCGGCAAATTCCCTGGTATCTTCCGGAGTTCCCCTTAAGAACATCCAGTGGTCCTTAACCATTTGATTTTCTACTGAAAAATCTTTTAATCTTTGAGGGGTATCGGTCTCCGGGTCTATGCTCACCATTATGAATTTCAATTTTCCCAGATCTTTTTGAGGCATTTGTTTTTCAATATTCCGCATATCTGCCACCAGCCGGGGGCAAGCCGCTGTACAGGAGGTATAGATCATTACCATGACCAGTACATTCCCCTGGAGGTCTTTCAGCTCAATATCCTTATTATCCTGGGTGGTCCAGGTAGCCGGTAAATTATATATGGAAAGCTCCGGGATCTCGGTGAATAGATTTGTTTCTATTTCTGTATTTCCTTCGGCCAGCTCGTTTGTTTTATCTTCCCCCCGATTATTACAGGCGGTAAAACTTAGGGTCAATACAAGTATAAATAATAGATTTTTCATTTTTTTTATAATTAGATTGCTCCGGACTTTTCATCCTGAACACACCTGAAACCCAGGTTTTTTATTGAATAATTTGCCTTTATGCTACCACGAAAGGCATATCGCATAAAAGCCGCGTAGTTCATAAGATCTGTAGCCCCCACAGCAGATGCACCACAAAAAAGATTATTATCGCCGGTTGAATCATTGCGGGATTCACCCGAGATCAATACCGAATTAAAATCAAGGGCCCACTCCCATACCAGCCCGTGAAGGTCATAAACACCCCAGTAATTCTTAAAGGTGGAACCTATCTTCTGGTTAAATGTATTGGGGGTTTCATACCATCCCAGAATGAACTTGTTATAGGTAGCCTCTTCCCTGGCATCGGGTTTGGTCTTATTGGCCATTGCGACATACTCCCATTCATCTACGGTAGGAAGTCTTTTCCCCTGGCACTCACAGTAATTTTTAGCTGCATACCAGGAAACATTGGTTACCGGTGATTCCGGATCCTGAGTGGAAGAAAAATTCTCATCATCTTTCCAGTTTATCAGGTAACTTTCATCTGCAAACAATTTTTTAACCTGTGATCGTTTCCATCGCGGGTTTGACTTAAGGAAAGCCTGGAACTCTTTATTGGTAACCGGATAAACATCCATTTTAAAGTTTCCAACCTTCACCGGTTCCTTTATCCCATACAGCGGAATGAACTCCCCTCCCTTAATGTCCACCACAGCTCCGGATTGGCAATAAGCCTGGCTCTGAATGATGAGGAACATACCAATTACCAATCCTGCTATAGTTTTCATTTTATATGATTTTTATTATTATTTGCCTGTTACTTTACCTTTTTAACCATTTCAGGGGTCACTTCAGTTTTATTATTACCCCAGTTGTTATAGATATAGGTCATCACATCTGCAATTTCTTCATCAGATATTGCAACTTTTGGCATCACACTATTGTATTTTGTACCATTAACCGTTATCTCCCCACTCAGGCCATATTTTACAGCTCCAATTGCACGGTGAACATCTGCATTTAAGAAATCTGATTTTGCAAGTGGAGGGAAGGCGTTGGGTATACCCTGGCCTGTAGCCTGATGACACGCGAAGCAATTTTGGGTATAAACACTCTTACCTCTTTCCATTTTTTCAGCAAGGGAGGAAGAAACAGGAGAGGATACTGAGGGACCACTGCCTTCTGCATCTGCAACATCTACAGCAGAAATCACAGCATTTCCGGGATTATATGACTTCTCCTCAATTTTACCTCCAAACACCTTTTTGTTCTCATTTCCTTCTACTTTAAGAATTCCTAAAGCTCCTTTATTAAAGGCCCTGAAGATTGAATGATCTACCAAAACCAGGTTTCCGGGAACATCCACCTTAAATTCTACTATTGCAGCTCCACCTGCAGGTATAAGAGTAGTTTGAACATTTTCGTTGACCATACTTCCGCCTTCAACAAAAACTCTGTCAAAGATCTCTCCAATTACGTGGAAAGAGGATACCAGGTTGGGTCCGCCATTTCCTACAAAAAGCCTAACGGTTTCGCCTACTTCTGCAGTGATTGCATTATCTCCCGTAAGTGCGCCAACACTTCCGTTGAATACCACGTAATCTGCATTTTCATCTATAGCCTTCTGCATATCAAAGGCCTGCAAACCTCTTTCCCCGTTTTTACCTTCAGTATAGAAATCGCCCTGCATGATATAGTATTCTTTATCAACAGGAGGAAGACCACCTTCGGGTTCAACAAGTATAAGGCCGTACATCCCGTTTGCAATATGCATACCTACAGGGGCGGTTGCACAATGGTAAACATACAAACCTGGATTCATTGTTTTAAAAGTGAAAACCGCTTCACGTCCCGGAGCAACAAAGGAGGATTCTGCTCCTCCCCCCGGGCCGGTAACGGCATGAAGGTCTATATTGTGAGGCAACTTACTATCAGGGTGATTTTTAAGGTGGAACTCTATTTCATCACCAACGCGGGTTCTAATAAAGCTTCCGGGAACTGTCCCATCAAAGGTCCAGTACACATAGCTTACCCCGTCGCTCATTTCCATTTCCTTTTCAACCACTTCCATATTAACTATCAATTTGGCAGGGGCTCTTTTTCCAACCGGGCGGGGAACCATTGGCGGTGCTGTTAACTCGGCTTCAAACTCGCCGTAGATTCGCATTTGTTCAGGGTTTTCTTTTGCAGCTACCGCTTTCTCACAGGAAGTTAGATTTCCTGCAATTAATGCTGCTATGAATAATTGGGCAACAAAATATTTTCGGGAAAAATTTTTAGGATATACCATGATTATAATTTTAAGGGTGATTTTATTTCCTTACAAATCTCCACAACATCAAGCTCTTAGAACATGACCTCAATCATATAGCGCCAAAAAAACCTGAATAAAAATTTTAGGGGAAAACCTGATCTTAATCATATTTCACCCCATGTCAAGCCTGTAGTTTTGTACCCTTATATCAAGTAGCAATGAGTGTAATTTATGTCCTGTTGACAATAAGTATTATTGTAGCGCTTATCTTTTTCGTGGCATTTATTGTCGCGGTAAGAAGCGGACAGTTTGACGATGATTATACTCCTTCGGTAAGGATTCTTTTTGATGATGAGTTGGTATCTGAAAAGGATTCAAAACAAAAACCAGTAACAACAAAAAAGTAAATTAAGTATGGAATTGCAGCAGTTCTATTACGACAACAAGATCGTAAAAAACTTCATCTATGCCACCCTTTTCTGGGGAGTGATTGGGATGTCAGTTGGGCTTTTACTGGCCTTTTTATTTTTATTTCCAAATTTAACCGATGGGATCTCCTGGTTAAGTTTTGGCAGGCTTCGCCCTTTACATACCAATGCGGTAATTTTTGCCTTTGTAGGTAATGCAATTTTCGCAGGTGTCTATTATTCTACCCAGCGCTTGCTAAAAGCAAGAATGTACAGCGACAAGCTGAGCAAGATCAACTTCTGGGGATGGCAGGCGATTATTGTTGCAGCTGCGATTACTCTCCCATTGGGTATCACGAGCTCCAAGGAATATGCCGAGTTGGAATGGCCTTTAGATATAGCCATTGCGGTGGTTTGGATAGTTTTTGGATGGAATCTCATAGCCACGATTTTAAAAAGAAGACAACGGCATCTTTACGTTGCGATCTGGTTTTACCTGGCCACCTTTGTTACAGTGGCGGTGCTGCATATTTTTAACAGCCTTGCCTTGCCGGTAGGTTTGTTTAAGAGTTATTCGGCCTATGCAGGGGTGCAGGATGCACTGGTTCAATGGTGGTATGGTCATAATGCGGTGGCTTTCTTTCTTACCACTCCCTTTTTAGGACTTATGTATTATTTTATACCAAAGGCTGCCAACCGCCCGGTATACTCCTATAAATTATCCATTATTCATTTCTGGTCCCTCATCTTTATTTATATATGGGCAGGACCTCACCACTTATTATACTCGGCTTTGCCGGATTGGGCCCAGAACCTGGGGGTTGCATTCTCTGTAATGTTGCTTATGCCATCCTGGGGAGGGATGATCAACGGGCTATTAACCCTGCGTGGTGCGTGGGACAAGGTGAAGGCAGATCCTGTTCTTAAATTCTTTGTAGTTGCCTTAACCGGATATGGTATGGCAACCTTTGAGGGGCCTATGCTTTCCCTTAAAAATGTAAATGCAATTGCGCATTTCAGCGACTGGATAATTGCCCACGTTCACGTAGGCGCACTTGCCTGGAACGGCTTTCTAACATTTGGTATGGTCTACTGGCTTATCCCCAGAATGTTCAAAACAAAATTATATTCTATAAAACTGGCCAATGTACATTTCTGGACCGGAACCCTGGGTATTATAATTTACACTATCCCAATGTATGTTGCAGGATTTGTACAAGCCTCGATGTGGAAACAATTTAACCCCGATGGAACACTTACCTATGGTAACTTCCTTGAAACAGTGACCGAGATCATCCCAATGTACTGGATGAGAGCTATAGGCGGAACATTATACATTTCGGGTATGTTCATTCTTATCTACAACGTTTATAAAACTATCAAAACAGGACAGGAGGTTACAGACGAGCTGGCTGAAGCAGCCCCACTGCAAAAAATTTCAGGAAAACGACTGGTAGGAGAAGCATTTCACAGCTGGTTGGAGCGCAAACCGGTTCAATTGACCATTCTTGCTACTATTGCGATCTTAATAGGGGGGATTATCCAGATAGTACCTACCATACTTGTAAAATCAAATATCCCAACTATTTCCAGCGTGACACCATACACACCCCTGGAGCTGGAAGGACGTGATATCTATATACGAGAAAGCTGCGTCTCCTGTCACTCGCAAATGGTAAGACCCTTCCGTAGTGAAGTGGAACGCTATGGCGAATATTCAAAAGCGGGAGAATATGTATATGACCACCCGTTCCTTTGGGGAAGTAAAAGAACGGGGCCAGATCTAATGCGTATAGGTGGAAAATACTCAGACAACTGGCACTTTAACCATATGTATGACCCCCAAAGCACCTCGGCTGGCTCCATTATGCCCGGGTATAAATGGCTTATCACAGATGAGCACGACCGGTCCCGCACCCAGCAAAAAATGGAGGTAATGGTAAAACTGGGAGTTCCGTATACCGCAGAGGAAATTGCAAATGCCCAGTCATTAATGAATGAACAGGCAACCCAAATTGAAAAGAACCTTTACAACGATCCTGATTTTGTGAGGACCTATGAGGCAGATAAAAAATATGCCGAGGAGAACGGTCTGGATTTCGTTGAAATGAGGAACAGGGAGATCATTGCCCTTATCGCCTATATGCAGCGACTGGGAACCGACATTAAGATCAAGGATCCTGAAGTATCAACCACAACTTTAAAATAATATATCATGTTTAAATTTGTAAAAGGCCATATGGAGACCATCGCGGGAGTTGAGATATTCCCCATCATCTCCCTGCTTATATTCTTTACGTTTTTTGTAGTCCTGTTTTGGTGGGTTTTTACCGCCGGAAAAGATTACCTGAAAACAATGGAAGAAATTCCCCTTGAACCCGAAAACGATAAAAACCAATGAGAAATTTAATCCCCGGCTGGATAAGAGTTCCCGTATTATTCTTAATAATTGTAGGGATCACAGAATATTTTATTGACTCCGGAAAGCAATTTGCTTTTATTGAATATCCTATTTTACAACTAGTACTTCTGGTAGCGCTACTTTTTTTAATTTCTGTTGAAATTATTGTAGATGCGGTAGAGAATACTCTTTTCAAGACCCTTGACCCTCTGGCCAAAGAGCGATACATGCTCGATAAGCAAAAAAGGACTGAAAAATACAGTCTTAACCGATGGTTCAAGCGAATGAGCTATGCCCAACCCGAAGAAAGGGACCTGGAACTGGATCATAATTATGATGGGATTAAAGAACTGGACAACAAGCTCCCACCCTGGTGGCTGTATTCTTTTTACGCATCCATAATTTTTGCATTTGGTTATATGGCTTATTATCACATTTTTGATGGGGACAGCCAGGTGACCGAATTTGAAAAGGAAATGGCATCTGCTCAAATCGCTGTAGAGGAATATAAAAAGAATGCACCGGACCTTGTAGATGCTGAAAGTGTAGTGGCCTTAACCGATGCCGCCGATATTGAAAAAGGAAATTCCCTTTATCAAATGAATTGTATGGCCTGTCACGCTGCAGATGGTGGCGGGGGAATTGGCCCTAATCTTACAGATGAATACTGGATCCTTGGTGGTGGAATAAAGAATATTTTTCATACTATAAGTGAAGGGGGCCGTGCCGGAAAGGGAATGATCGCCTGGAAATCTACCCTTAGCCCCACAGAGATCCAGCAGGTTTCCAGTTATATTTTGACTTTACAGGGAACAACCCCTGCAAGCCCAAAAGATGCTGAAGGAGATATCTGGACTGCCGATTAATAAATATTTTGAGGAAACCCTCCCATGAAGGAAGAAGATATAAGTTACAGAGATAGAATAGGCACGATGGACAGTGAAGGGAAACGTGCCTGGATCTATCCAAAAAAACCCGAAGGCAGATTCTATCAATACAGGACCCGGTTAACTTATGCTTTATTAGTCTTTTTGATAGCCAGCCCTTTTATTCATATAAACGGGAATCAATTTATGCTTTTCAATGTTCTGGGACGGGAATTCCAGATTTTTGGATTCCCTTTCTGGCCTCAGGATTTCTATCTGGGGGTGGTAGCTATGATCCTCCTGGTATTGATAATTACATTTTTTACCGTCGCATTCGGAAGACTTTTTTGCGGATGGATTTGCCCCCAAACCATTTTTATGGAAATGGTTTTCAGGAAGATTGAATACTGGATAGAAGGAGACCGCGGGGCGCAGATAAGGCTGGACAAGCAGGAGTGGAATGGTGAAAAAATAAGAAAAAAAGGCTTCAAATGGTTCCTGTTCTTTATTATCTCTTTCCTTATTGCCAATGTATTCCTCGCTTACCTAATAAGCAGTAAAAAGCTCTTAAGATATATTGAAACCGGCCCGCTGGAGAACCTCAGCACTTTTGTGGCGCTGCTCATATTTACCGGGGTGTTCTACTTTATTTTTGCCTGGTTCAGGGAGCAGGTTTGCACCATTGCCTGCCCTTATGGAAGGCTTCAAAGTGTTTTGCTAGACAATAAATCTATTGTTGTGGCATACAACCACAAGCGTGGGGAAAGAGAAAAAGGCCGCTCAAAGTTTAAGAAGAATGAGGATAGACAGGCGCTGGGCAAAGGGGATTGTATAGATTGTTTTCAATGCGTAAATGTATGTCCAACGGGAATAGATATAAGAAACGGAACCCAGCTGGAATGCATCAATTGTACAGCCTGCATTGATGCCTGTGACGCTATTATGGAAAAAGTTGATCTCCCAAAAGGATTAATTGGTTTTTATTCTGAAGAAAGTATTGAAAAGGAGAAGAAATTTGTTTTCACTCCTCGAATGAAAGGATTTGCAGCCATATTATTCGTTTTGGTTGGATTGCTTTCAGGCATGCTGTTTTTGCGCAATGATGTTGAAGCCAATATCCTCAGACTCCCGGGACAGTTATATGAGCAGGAAGAGAATAACATTATAAGTAATGTCTACACCTTTAAACTCATCAATAAAACCACAGGGCAATTTGAAGACGTGCATTTTAAATTGCTTTCGCACAAAGGCACTATTGAATCTGTTACTCACGGGAATTTAACAATACCCGAGAAAGGCCTCTCTGAAGGTACTTTGTTTATAAAACTGAACAGCGCGATCTTAAATGGAGAGAAAGAGGAAGTGGAAATTGGGATCTATAGCGGTGAGAAATTAATTGAAACCACCAAAACCAATTTTATGGGACCCAGGAGTTTCAGATAGATCTAAAAAATAAAAAGAAGAGAATTATGATACTAAAAGAAATTATTCAGGACCTGGAATCTTCAAAGGATCCGGTTTACAAAATGTTATGGAAGGGTGAAAATTCTCATACGCTTGCTATAGGTTTTAAAAAAGGCATGCAGCTGCACAAACATAAAAGTGATATCCCGGCAAGGATCATTGTGATCAAGGGAGAAGTGATTTATAATAGTGATGAGAGCGCCGTAACCCTGGGAGTGTACGATGAGTTCCAGATACCTGTTAAGGAGTATCATTGGGTAGATGCCAATGAAGACAGCCTGATGCTTGTTATGAAAGGACATTAAAAGAAACAGGCACCTGCCAATTTTTAAAATTCAATAATTATGAAAATAAAAATTAACTGGGGTACAGGAATAGTAATTGCTATTTTAAGCTTTATGAGCTTTATAATTTTTCTGGTAGTTTCTATGACCACAAACCAGGAATTTAATCATGACCTTGTTGTAGAGGAATATTATAAACAGGAACTCAGTTTCCAGGACCAGCTTGACCGGGAGGCCAATTCCCAGAATTTGCGAAGGAATATCCAGGTAGAACAAACCGAGAATGGATTTACCGTTCTTTTCCCTACCAATATGGAGGTTTCAAAAATTACGGGCAAAATATTGGTATATCGCCCCTCAGATAAAGAGATGGATTTTAATATTCCCATAACATTATCTTCCCATCAATTGCTCATCCCTGCCGAAAATCTTGAAAAAGGCCGTTGGAATATAGAGATCGACTGGGCTTATGAGAAGGAATCTTATTACTTCAAAAAAGAATTAACCTACTAATGCTTTACACCGCGCTCCTATTTGGATTACTGGGAAGTTTTCACTGTGTGGGAATGTGCGGGCCTATAGCTTTTATGTTACCTGTTTCCCGGGATAACGAGGTGAAAAAATTCTTCCAGATATTTCTATATCATTTTGGAAGGCTGCTAGCCTACAGCAGCATTGGGCTCGCATTTGGGATAGTGGGAAAAAGCCTGAACCTTTTTGGTTTTCAGCAACAGGTATCCATCATTATAGGCGTTCTTATGATAGCTGTGATCCTTCTACCTACAGCTAAATTTCAAAAATATAATCTTTCACAACCTTTATATAAAGTAATTGGAAAAATAAAATCTTCCCTTGGCGCAGCCTTGAAAAAGAAATCCCCTGATACCTTCTTTACCATTGGATTTTTAAATGGGTTTTTACCCTGCGGGCTGGTTTATATGGCAGTATTTGGAGCTATTGCCACGGGCAGTATGGTACAAAGCAGTCTCTATATGTTATTATTTGGGGTGGGCACCATCCCGCTTATGACCACTGCAGTTTATTTTGGCGGAATGTTAAATGGAATGATGAGACAAAGGATCAGAAAACTAATTCCCATTGCAGTGGTGTTAATTGGCGTCTTGTTCATATTAAGAGGGCTTGGGTTAGGGATCCCCTATGTATCGCCCTCCCAGGATCAAGAGATGGTCACCTCTACCATGGAATGTCACTGATAAAGAAAAATTGTTTTTTAGTTAGAAAAACTCATCCTCCGGTGGGTTTTTATTTTTCTGAAAATGAGCACTCTAAAAAACTCAGGGGAAAAGCCTCTGTTTAATTTTAGGAAAAATTTAGCAAAAGCTGATTGCCGTCATATAATATAAGGCATTCCTGATGCAACTTTGTATCAAATTAAAAACAGAAATCATGAACACTTTAAAAAATTTAAAACTCGTACTTGGAAGCCTCCTTATAATGATTGTGACTACACAAATCTCCGTAGCTCAAACATATAATTTAAACAACGCTTCCTCCACACTAAAAGTTGAAGGAACCTCAAACGTTCACGACTGGGAAATTGTGGCTAAAGAGCAACAAGGAAAATTGATTGCAGAATTGGATAATGGCCAACTTGTAAAGATCTCTCAACTTGATTTTACAGTAAAGGCAGAAAGCTTGAAAAGCGGAAAATCCGGAATGGACAAGAATACCTATAAAGCTTTGAATACAGATAAGCACAAGCAAATCACCTATAAGCTTTCCAAAGTAAACAATATAGATTGTACAACTACCGGGAGCTGTAAGGTTACCACCAGTGGAACTTTAACCATCGCAGGAAATTCTAAACCAATTGACATCACATTTGATGCAAAGATCACCGGCGACAAGATCACACTTAATGGAAGCAAAGCCCTTAAAATGTCAGAATATAAGGTTGACCCCCCAACAGCGATGTTTGGAACTATTACAACCGGAGACCAGGTAACTATTAAATTTCAATCAACATTTTCCAAATAATCAAAATCAACAATTAAATTAATCTAAAATGAAAAACTCAGTTAAATATTTCGGCATAGTACTACTAGTACTGTTTGGCTTCCAGGTTCAGGCGCAGCAACGTGACCTTGACAACTTCAGGCCACTTGACCAACGCGGGATCCATATGTTTGAAGCCCCAAAAGACACTGTAAGCACCTTTGATGGCGTAAGAGTAAGAGTAGGTGGAGCATCTACCATCCAGTTCCAGGCACTTGATCACGAATCTTCAGGAACATGGAATTTAGACAACACTCCTGTTGTTCCAGGTACTCCTGCAACCGGTAAACTTGCTGATATTGGAGGTAACTTTAACCTGCCTACTGCAAACCTTGATCTAGATGTTGCTTTGGCTCCCGGTTTAAGAATGCACCTTAGAACCTATCTTTCTTCCCGTCACCACCCTGAGCCTTATGTAAAGGATGGTTATATCCAGGTGGATGGTTTGGATTTCATAAGCGAAGGACTTATGTCAGATCTAATGGATCGTGTTACAATTAAGATTGGACATATGGAAAACAACTATGGGGATGCTCATTTTAGAAGAAGTGACAACGCTCAAACCATTTACAACCCATTCGTAGGTAACCTTATAATGGACTCCTTTACTACAGAAGTTGGTGCTGAAGTTTATTACAGACAAAGCGGATTCCTTGCTATGATTGGTGCTACCAATGGTAAATTAAACCAAAGTGTTGCCAACCCTGCAGCAAATGGTGTATCCTGGTTAGGTAAAGTTGGGTATGACAATGCAGAGTTTGCAGATCCTGATGGGCTAAGATTTAGATTAACAGGTTCTGTGTACACTACACACCAGGTACCTAACGCCTACCTTTACGGTTCAGACCGTGCAGGATCAAGATACTATCTTGTAATGGAGCAATTTGGTTCTTCTCCTGCCGCTCAGTTCACATCTGGTCGTTACAACCCAGCATTTGGAAACGAAATGACTGCCTATATGATCAACCCATTCGTGAAGTTTGGAGGTCTTGAGTTCTTTGGAACATATGAAATCGCTGACGGGAAACGTTCTACCCAGGTAGATAAACGTTCTTTCACTCAATTGGCAGGAGAGTTGATCTACCGCTTTGGAGCTGAGGAAAACTTCTACGTAGGCGGACGTTACAACACTCTAAATGGTGACGATGTGAGCGGAGTAGAAATAGACATTACCAGAATGCAACTATCTGCAGGTTGGTTTATGACTAAGAACGTTCTTGCCAAAGTTGAATACGTGAACCAAAAATATGATGGTTTCCGTCCAAACAGCAGATTCCACGAAGGTAAATTCAACGGTCTAATGATTGAAGCTGCGATAAGTTTCTAATCCTCTTCAGGAAATAAATACTAAAATGGGAGGACATAAAGTTCTCCCATTTTTTTACCAATAAAAATTTTGAAATACCTTTAAATATGCGTTTTGCATACAGGTTTGGAACAGATTATGCAATATGATTCAATGCCAAACCAACCCAATTCACTTAATTATAATTAGATGATTTTGTGAGAATTACAATAACAACAGCTATGAAATGAGCATAACGGAAATACGATGCAAACACCGATGATGATATGCGAATTACATTTGACCAGTAAAAAACAATAAATTTCTACAAATGAAAACTCTACAACTTATTCCGTTCATATTTTTGTTTACCCTTCTTGGATTTTCTCAGAATGGAACAAATAACAGAACAATAAAAATACTGCCGGACAGCAAGCTTACAATTACCGGTGATACCAATATAAGCGAGTTCGCCTGCGCATTTAATTCCAAAATGATCCCTTCAAGCAGAAAGGTGAGTATGAAGGAGGTAGAGAGTGAGCTTCATTTTGAAAATGCAATTCTAAAACTGGATAATACCGGTTTTGATTGTGGCAGCAAAGGGATCAATAAAGATTTCCACGCCCTTATCAAAACAGAGGAATATCCTGAAATATCCCTGGAATTAAAAAAATTATGTATCAACACCCCTACCCAGGCTACTGCAGATCTTATTATTTCTATTGCAGGAAAAACGAAGGCGTATAAGGTACCTGTAAAGATCATAGATGGTAAAATTCCCCAATACCGCGGTGACCTTACCCTTAATATCAACGACTTTGATCTAAAGGCACCCAAGAAGATGCTTGGATTAATTGTGGTAAAAGAAGATATTGACATCAATTTTAATTTGAACGTAGAAAGATAGTTTATATGAGCAGCTCATTAAATATAGTTTCGGCACAGGAAGCGGTTTCCAAAATACAATCCGGTCAGCGTATTTTTATTCAGGGTGCAGCTATGACCCCCAATGTTTTAATTAATGCCCTTTGTGACCGTTACAGGGAACTTAAAGGAGTAGAGCTTTTCCAGATCCATACGGAAGGCGAAGCTAAATACACTGTGGCGCCTTATAACGAAGCATTTATCACCATAAGTGCATTTGTAGGCGGCAATGTGAGAAAAGCAGTAAATTCGGCTTATGGCGCTTATATTCCCATGTTTTTAAGCGAGATCCACCTGCTTTTTAGAAAAAATATATTACCATTAGACGTTGCCTTTATCCAGGTCTCCCCGCCGGATAAACACGGATATTGTTCCCTGGGCGTTTCCGTAGACATCACGCTTCCGGCCATTCAAACCGCGAAAATGGTAATTGCCCAAATAAACCCAAATGTGCCGCGCACCCATGGGGATGGGATTATCCATATTGACAGGATCAATGCACTGGTAGAAGTTAATGAGCCCATTCATTGCTCCATAATTTCAACCCCTACAGAAATTGAATTGCAAATAGGAAAACATGTAGCAGGCCTTATTGAAGACGGTGCAACCCTGCAAATGGGTATTGGCGGAATTCCGAACGTGGTGCTCAACAACCTTATGAACCATAGGCGTCTTGGAATCCATACCGAAATGTTTTCAGACGGGATCTTACCATTAATTGAAAAAGGGATCATTACCGGCGAAGAAAAAAAGGTGAAAACCGGAAAGCTGGTAACCTGTTTTGCAGTAGGGACGCAGAAATTATATGACTTTATAGATGACAACCCTATTGTTCATTTTAAGGAAGCAGCCTATACCAATGATACTGCTATCATTAGAAAAAATCCAAAGGTGACCGCTATTAACAGTGCAATAGAGATCGATCTTACCGGGCAGGTTTGTGCAGATACTATTGGGAAATATCAATATTCAGGGGTGGGCGGCCAGATGGATTTTATACGCGGGGCTTCTCTTTCTGAAGGTGGAAAAGCTATAATTGCCATGCCATCAATTACCAAAGATGGAATTTCCAAAATAGTTCCTTACTTAAAAGAAGGTGCCGGGGTTACAACTACCCGCGCACACGTGCATTATATCGCTACTGAATACGGCATTGTAAACCTGTATGGGAAGAACCTGAAACAAAGGGCAAAAGAACTTATTTCTATAGCCCATCCGGATCATAGGCAAGAACTTGAGAAAGCAACTTTTGAGAGGTTGCATATCCTGGTTTAGAAAGTACCTAATGGACCTGTTATCATAAACACCTGAAATGATAGGATTAGATTTGAAAGAAATCTATAACTTGTACAACATTTTAATTTTTTACGGAAATGAAAAGTAGTTTTAGCGAAATAATAAAGGATGAGAAACCCGTATTGGTAGATTTTTTTGCCGATTGGTGCGGGCCCTGTAAAATGCTGGCTCCAATATTGAAAGATGCAAAGGCTGAGCTGGGAGAAGCCGTTAAAATTGTAAAAATAGATGTAGATAAAAACCAGGAGCTTGCAGCCAAGTATCAGGTGAGAGGGGTTCCTACCCTCATATTATTTAAAAATGGGGAACAGCTCTGGAGACAATCTGGGGTGGTTCCAAAAGCCGATTTGGTGCAACTCATTAAATCTCACCAGTAATTTTTAAATGATCTCATTAGACCTCCTTCTGGACTTTGGCGGAAAAATTATCACCTATCCTAAAGGCACTCAGCTTTTCAGGGAAGGAGAAACTGCCCTGAACTATTATCAGGTTGTTTCGGGGGAAGTTAAGATGAACAATTACAATCTCGACGGAAAGGAATTTATCCAGGGCATCTTTGCATCCAGTCAGAGTTTTGGAGAACCCCCTTTATTTGCCGATGTAAAATATCCTGCCAATGCGGAAGCTTTGAGTGATAGTGAGGTAATTCAGCTTCATAAATCACAATTCCTCGAGTTGCTCGCCTCCCATCCCGATGTTCATCTCAAAATGACCATAACCCTGGCAAAAAGACTATTTTACAAAGCCATTATGGTATCAGAGATATCCAGCCAGGAACCAGAACATCGAATCCTGCGCATCCTGGACTATTTAAAAAAGCATGTTCATAAACTTGAAGGCCCCTTCACATTCAAAGTAGATCTCACCCGGCAACAAATTGCAGACCTTACCGGTTTAAGGGTAGAAACAGTTATAAGAGCCACCAAATCCCTGGAAAAAAAGGGAGAATTGAAAATAAAAAGCCGCAAGGTATATAGATAAGCCACCCCTTTTAATTCCAGATCGAGTGCTCCCAATTGGGTTTATGATTCAAATCATAAGCCTTCCTCTCCTGCCTTTTTAATTTTAACCCTTAATCAAAAAAATCGGTTGAAATGAAACTTTACAATGTACTATACAAGGATTTTGAAGATCTGTTTGTGGGATATTCAGCTATTGCGGTAATACTTTCCAGTTGTATAGGATCTGCTGCAGCTATGGTCATCCTTATGAACGGGCATGATTTTTTCCAGATGTCTCAGTTGTTTTTGGTAGTGGTAGTATGCCTTGGCTATAATTCTACAGTATTGGCCCAGTTAAAACCTAAAATTGTTTTTAATGCGCTTATATTAAGTTTAGCGGTAAGCATTCTACTTATTATCTTTAACGTGTTCCTTAGATATTAAATATCTTTGTTTAATTACTGAAGTGCTGAAAATGGCCTTCTCATAGCATTAAAAATGAAACAGGATATACAGAACAGGGATGACGTTTTCAACCTTGTATCAACCTTTTACGCCAAAGTAAAAGAGAATAAAGAGATTGGCCATTTTTTTACCCAAACCATACACAACTGGCCGGAGCATCTGGAAAAACTAACAGATTTCTGGGAAACCAACTTATTTATGGTAAGCAAGTTTCGGGGAAATCCTATGAGAGCTCATAAAGAAGTTGATGAAAAATTTGCTCACAGCATAGAACAAAAACATTTTGGAGAATGGCTTAATATGTGGTTTTCAACCGTAGATGAGTTATTTGAAGGCGACAGGGCAAATATTGCTAAAAACCGGGCACGGAATATGGCGCATAATCTCTTTATGAATATGTACCAAAGCAGGGTGCAGTCATAGTTTCAGAATTTTCCTGAGAATTTATTTTTCTTTTACAAACCCACGGAATTATTTTTAAACCGTCATGGAAAACAACTGGGTCTCCGGAGCTGTTCTTTGAAGAAGTAGATCAAAAGCCATACAAACATTTCTTACATAAGGCCTACCCTTCTCAGTGATTTCAATACTCTTTTGATGGACCACCAATAAACCATCGGCTTCCATTTCTTTTAAATTTTCAAGAACAATGGAGATCTCAGGAAAGAACATATCCGGGCTTTCCCAGGAGGTCTCTAACCTGCACATTAAATTCAGGATGTGCTGGCGTATCATTTCATCTTCCGCAGTTAAGATATGTCCCCTGTATAGCGGAAATTCGTTTAGATCCAGCCTGTCATAGTAATCTTCGATCTTTTTTTCATTCTGAGCAAAACCAGACCAACTGTCACTAATAGCGGAAACTCCCAAACCTATCATCACTTTTGTCTTCGAGGTTGTATACCCCATAAAATTGCGGTGCAGCTTTTTCTCTTCAACCGCTTTAAATAATGAATCTGTCTTCAGGGCAAAATGGTCCATTCCAATTTCAATATAACCGGCCTCGGCAAGAAGTTCTTTTCCGGTTTCATACATTTCCCTTTTCACGCTCGCACTTGGTAGGTCCTTGTCTTCAAATCCTCTTTGTCCATTCCCTTTTATCCACGGCACATGAGCATAGCTGTAAAATGCGATGCGGTCCGGCATTAGCTCTTTTGTTTTCGCAATGGTATTGCGCACGTGTTCTACCGTCTGGAATGGCAGCCCAAAAATAATATCATGTCCTACAGAGGTGTAACCAATATTCCTTGCATTTTCGGTAGCATTTTTCACATTTACAAATGGCTGAAACCGATGAATGGCAAGCTGGACTTCCAGGTTGTAATCCTGCACCCCATAACTCACCCTTCTGAAGCCAAGATCATAGAGGGTTTCCAAATGCTCAATTTTGGTATTATTGGGGTGACCTTCAAAACTGAAATCAAAATCTTCAGCTTTCTCAGCTTTTTGGAAGATCCCTTCAATAAGCATTCTTAGGTTTTCAGGAGAGAAAAAGGTGGGAGTGCCTCCTCCAAGATGGATCTCCCTTATGTATGGAGTGGCCGGCAGGAAAGCTGTATAAAGTTCCCATTCCTTTAGAACCGCTGTAATATAGGGAGATTCTACCTCGTGGCGCTTTGTGATACGTTTATTACAGCCGCAAAAGGTGCATAGACTTTCACAAAACGGCAGGTGAATATAGAGGCTTATTCCTTCCTTAGCATTGCTATCTTCAAAAGAGCTGGCCAGGGATTCCTTATAGTTTGTTACTGAAAACAGATCAGTATTCCAATACGGCACTGTAGGGTAACTGGTATACCTTGGCCCGGCAACATTATATTTTTGAATCAGGTTCTTCTTCATTACTATCTTATTTCCTGCAGCAAAAATAACCAGCCTTATTTTTTTATAATATGATTTGCATCAGGTTAGTGCTTTCAAAAAAATGAAGATAAATGAAGGGGCAGTGTTTAGGCAGATCTGTCGGCCACATCTTTCACTCTCTCGGCGGTATCATTTTTAGAGATGGTTAGTCGAACTATGCTATTGGCTTTTGCCAGTAGGTCGTGTGGGACGCCCCCGTCCAGATACACCAGGTCGCCTTTTACAAGTTCGTGAATAGATCCCTGCACGCCAAAAGAGATATGACCTTCAAAGATTTCAACAACTATGGGGAATGGCGTTTTATGTTCTTTCATTACCTGGCCGGTTTTAATGGCTATGCGTAACTCTTTAGAGCTATCGGTATCGAATAATACCTTTACGGCGGGCTTTTGATCGTTATATTCCAGATCATTTATCAATGATGCAGTTTTCATAATTCTGTACTTTTTAATTTAAGGGAAGGTACAAAAAATGACCGTTATGGATGTCGGGGGTGATACTGCACCGATAGGTATGGGGGAAATCGAGACCCTGTTTTGTGAGGGGTTGCCCTCTGGGCTTTAAAAGATCGTGAGTGTTACCGTGCATAGCTATCGGGGGAATCCGCAAGCCTGGCATGACGGGGTAGTGTTCGGCTTATAAAAAATGTGGGTGATACTGGGCTCGAACCAGCGACCCCTACCTTGTCGAGGTAGTGCTCTGAACCAACTGAGCTAATCACCCTAATAGAATAATCGAAGATATAAAATTAATTAATATACCGGGTGATCTCTTTAGTCCGCTTTATAGTAGGTAGGCTATTTCGCCCTTTCAGGGCTTGGTCGGGAGAACCCCGGGACCCATTTTTTTCGAATAAAAAAAGGCTTCCAAAATGGAAGCCTTAATTGTGTGGGCAATGAGGGGTTCGAACCCCCGACCCCCTCGGTGTAAACGAGGTGCTCTGAACCAGCTGAGCTAATTGCCCTCTTTGCTTGATTAGCGGATGCAAATATAGGCCACTTTTTCAATTTCGCAAACTAATTCCGGAAAAAAATTAAATTATTTCAGCCACCGTAAATGTGCTTCCTCCAACATAGATTACATCTCTTTGAGTAGCCTTTTTCAGCGCTGCTTCGTATGCTTTTGAAACTGAAGAATATACCTGTCCTTTTAACCCAAATTCCACTGATTTTCCCATTAATATTTCAGCATCCATGCCTCTTGGAACATTGGGTTTACAGAAATAATATTTTGCATTTTTGGGAAATAAAGGCAAGATTTTGTCAAGATCCTTATCACTTACCACCCCCATAACAATATGTAATGTCTCAAACTTTTCGTTTGCCAGTTGTTTGAGAGCATAAATAAGACCTTCCGCATTATGGGCAGTATCGCAAACTACTTTCGGCTCCAGTTGTAAAATATCCCATCTGCCGCGTAAGCCCGTATTAGCTTTTACCTTCAGCAAGCCTTGTTTAATATTTTCCTGTGATATATTCCAGGATGAATTTTTATTTAGCTGCTGAATTGCGGTGAGTACGGTCTTAATATTTTTGACCTGGTAATCTCCCTTAAGATCTGAATCCAGATTTTCAGTCTCTGTATCTTCAGCAAAAATAATTTCTGAATTTAATCTCGCAGCAGTATCAGCAAAAACACCTTTTGTTTCGGGTTGGTTCTCGCCAATAATTACCGGCACACCGGGTTTGATGATCCCGGCCTTTTCTGCGGCAATCTCTTCCAGGGAATTTCCCAATATTTCAGTATGATCCAGTCCAATATTGGTGATCACAGAAAGTTGAGGGGTAATTATATTTGTTGAATCCAGCCTTCCGCCCAGGCCTACTTCTATAACGGCAATATCTACCTGCTCCCGGCTAAAATAATCAAAAGCCATGCCCACTGTCATTTCAAAAAAGGAGAGCTTATTGGCCTCGAAAAAGGCTTTATTTTCAGAAATGAAATCAATTACAGCTTTTTCCGGAATTTCCTTGCCGTTAATCTTAATACGCTCCCTGAAATCCTTTAAATGTGGTGAAGTATATAAACCTACTTTGTAGCCTGCTTCCTGCAAGACCGAAGCCAGCATATGGCTTACGGAACCTTTACCATTGGTACCCGCCACATGAATTGATTTGAATTTGTATTGAGGATCTCCCAGATGGGATGCAAGGAGTATGGTATTGGAAAGATCTTTTTTAAACGCGGCAGCACCTATACGCTGGTACATAGGTAACTGTTGGAACATCCAATCAACAGTCTGGGAATAATGCGGCACTTATTCAGATAATTTGAAGTTGTATACAATTGTTCCTACCTGTCTTGCAGGTGCTTTGGAGTCACTGTTAAAACGTGTTGCAAGGGCAGCCCGTCTTGCAGGATCCAGTAAACAAGCGGCGCTGTTGGTAGTACCTTTTACCCCGGGCGTTGCTTTTGTTACCTGCCCGTTTTGATTCACTTCTATTTGAACCACTACAAGGCCAGATTCGTTACAATCCTGTACAATTCGCTCTTTATTAAGCGCACGGCGGCCACCAAGCCTGTAATTTCCATCACCGTCAAGTCCCAATCCGTTTCCATAATAAGAACTTGCTGAAGGGTCTCCATCGGGACTTCCTTTATCACCTGCAGCCTGATCATTTCCTTCGCCCCCGGTTGCAGTTCCATTACTCTTTGGCCCATTTAAAATGCTGCTTAAGGCATCTGTGGTGGATTTGGAAGGGGTAGGATCCGGTTGTTTTGCAGGTTCCACCTTTTTAGGCTCTACCGGCTTTTCATTTACAACAGGTTTCTTTTCGGTTTTCTTCTCAATTACCGGGGCTTCTACACTTTCCTGAGTCACCACTTCTTCCACAACCGGTTTAGGTTGTGATACTACAGGATTGGTGGTAGGCTGTGGAGCCGACTTTACCGGCTCTGTTGGTTGTACATCTCCGGAACCCTCTTCAGAATTACCAAAATTAATGGCAATCCCGCTTTCCGGTGGCGGGTCAAGATATTTTAATCCTAAAAATAACAATAACACAATAAGCAACACGTGTATAGTCACCGTGATGGTAAAGGATTTTTTTTCGTGTTTTGTGTTAAGAAAACTCACTGTTACTGTCTTTTAATTATTTTCCGGTTTTACGGCCAGCACGATCTTGTACCTGTTTCTGTTGGCAATATCCATAACGTTTACCGCTTTTTCAATTGGCACGCCTTCCTCTGCCCTCAATATTATGGTTGGGTCTTCCTCCCCGGCAAGCATTTGTTTTAATGTTGATTCCAGTGCCGACTGGCTTACCCTTTCACTATTAATATATACCTGCAAATCTTTGGTGATACTCACCGAA
Source organism: Gillisia sp. (assembly GCA_039989915.1). Taxonomy (GTDB): domain Bacteria; phylum Bacteroidota; class Bacteroidia; order Flavobacteriales; family Flavobacteriaceae; genus Gillisia. The sequence goes on along the minus strand of JBDXGW010000001.1, from coordinate 14,386 downwards.
AGACTTGATACATTAGTTGTCTTTCCTTTTGCCTTTGGCAGGATCAAATCCAGCGCCTCCGGCGTTATGGCTGGCGACGTAAGCATGAAAAAGATCAATAACAGGAAAACAATATCTGTCATTGAACTCATACTAAAATCTGCACTTACCTTATTTCTACTTCTTAAGTTCATACTAAGCCGGCTCGTTTAACAGGTCAAGGAAATCTACCGCGGTAGCTTCCATTTGGTGTACCACTTTATCTGTTTTTACAACAAGGTGGTTATAACCTATATAAGCAATAATACCTACAATTAAACCGGCAACTGTGGTGGTCATAGCAGTATATATACCTTCTGCCAAAACTCCCATTTCTGCCTGCCCGCTGCTTGTGGCCAAAGCATGAAAAGCTAAAACCATACCAATTACAGTTCCAAGGAACCCAATCATTGGCGCGGCCCCGGCAATGGTTGCTAGGATGCTTACGTTCTTCTCAAGCTTGTATACTTCAAGTCTTCCGGCATTCTCAATAGCGGTATTAATATCTTCCAGCGGGCTTCCAATACGGGAGATCCCTTTTTCAGTTAATCTTGCAACCGGAGAATTGGTTTGGGCACAACGTATTTTGGCCGATTCAATATTACCGTTCAATACGCTGTCTTTAATTTGCAACATAAAATTTTGATCAACCTCTGTAGCCGCTTTGATAGCAAAAAGCCTTTCAAAATAAATATAGACTGCAACAAATAACAGGATAAAAAGGATCCCAATGATCACCTGGCCTCCTATGCCACCACTCATCATGAGATCAAACAAAGACAAAGTTTTTTCTTCTACGACCGGTTCAACCTCCAGGGCTGTTTGTGTAAGGTCATCTTGCTGGAAAAAGTATAGCATAAATTAATTTAGGTTTTTTAATTTAACGTGAGTTTGCAGTTTTAATTGTAAATATAAAATTATACCAGCTGTTTTAATGCAATTTCAAACGCAGTGCGGCTTATATTGGTTTTTGAGCTGTTATTATCATAGGTATTCTGTATGGCATTTTGAATGGTCATGGAGATATCATTAAAGATAGCCTCATCTGTCATTTGCACCCGGCGCTCCATAAAATATGCAAAAACACGGGCCATTCCACAGTTTGCAATAAAATCCGGGATCACACTTACTTTCCCGTCTATATGCTCCATAATAGGTCCAAAGAATATTTCTTTATCGGCAAAAGGAACATTTGCACCAGAGGAGATCACTTCCAAACCACCTTCAATTAAGGATTCCACCTGCGACTGTGTAACCAGCCTTGAGGCAGCACAAGGTGCAAAAATTTCAGCATTTAACTTCCAGATCTTCTCATTCATTTCATCAAATGGAATAAGATCCTGATTTTTCAAAGTGTTGCCGGACTTATTAAGGAAAAAGTCCTTGATCTCTTCAAAACTATACCCGTTTTCATTGATCAATCCTCCATCCCTGTCAATAATCCCCACTATTTTAGCTCCCATTTGGGCAAGATAAAAAGCAGCGGCAGAACCTACATTGCCAAATCCCTGCACGATGGCTTTTTTAGCTTTTACATCTCCGCCGTAAATGGAATAATAATGCTTCACTGCTTCGGCAACTCCGTATCCAGTGATCATATCGGCCACAGTGAACTTGCGATTTACATCGGGTGAATATTGTGAATTTTCAAGTACCTTAATTACCCCGTGTCGCAACTGCCCTATTCTGTTTATCTTATCGGCTTCGGTAGGTTGAAAATGTCCGTTGAAAACCCCTTCCTGCGGGTGCCATACTCCGCAATCTTCAGTAATAGGAATAACTTCATGTATTTCATCAACATTCAGGTCTCCCCCTGTACCGTAATAGTTTTTCAGTAAAGGAGAAACCGCTTTGAACCAACGTTCCAGCACTCCTTTTTTCCTGGGATCTGCCGGATCAAAATTTATACCCGATTTTGCTCCGCCTATAGCAGGACCGGAAACGGTAAATTTTACCTCCATTGTTTTTGCGAGGGAAAGCACCTCATTCATATCAAGGCCTTTTCTCATACGGGTACCACCGCCGGCGGCCCCACCTCGTAAGGAATTGATAACAGCCCAGCCTTCAGCTTCGGTCTCACGATCTTTCCAGTTAAAAACTATTTCAGGGGACTTATTTTCGTATAAATTCAGTAATTCTTTCATATGTATATATGTAAGCTATAATTTAAGATGAATGTTTTATGGATTTTTCAGTTTGGGAGCAAATATAAAAAACTAATGCGCTGTTTAGTTGTAATATCCGCAATTTTAAGGAAGAAAAATAACCCCCGAACTATGGTCATTTTCAGCTCCGGTAACTGCACTTAGCACATTCACTTCTCCCCGCAGCTTAAGTACTCCCAGGAAACCAAAGATGAGCGCCTCCTTGAAATTAATGATCTCTACAGAAGGTATTACAAGTTGGGTTTGAGTCATTTTTTTAATTTGCTGAATTAAAAAAACATTGAAGCAACCACCCCCTGTTACCAATACATCTGAAGTTTCATCATTCCCCAGTTCTTTTGCAATTTGCATTGCCACGTGGAGACTGTAGGTTCTAAGAATGGATGGGATATCGCTTTCATACTTCTTTAAAAGAGGAATAACTTCTTTGTTCACCCATTCTACACCCAGGGATTTTGGCGCGGGAAGTTTATAAAATGGCAGGGCTTCAAGTTCCTCCAGCATTTCAGGATCCAACCTGCCGGACCGGGCGATATCGCCATCTTTGTCAAATTCATGTCCCAGTTTTTGAGCATAATAGTTCAACACTGTATTTACCGCACAAATATCATACGCCTGCCTTTGGCTTTTAACCGAAGTGGAAATATTGGCAAAACCACCCAAATTAAGGCAGTATTTATACTCGGGGAATAATAATTCATCTCCAATTGGTACCAGGGGAGCTCCCTGGCCACCAAGAGCAACATCCTGCACCCGGAAATCACAAACCACGGTTTCCCCGGTAAGCTCTGCCAGCTCGGGCAAATTACCAATCTGGAGGGTGAGGCCGTTCTCCGGTTCGTGCTTTATAGTGTGCCCATGGCTGCAAATAGCATCCAGCCCGGTTATATCATTTTCCTTTATGAATTTTGAGATCACCTTTGCCAGGTACACGGTATATCTCTCATCAAGTTCCTGTAATTCTTCGGGATTCAACCCGATACCATGAGCCAGGTCTGCTTTCCAGTCACCTGAGTAGGGAATTGTTGCCGCTGCCTCTATATTAAAACTCCAGGAACCATATCTTTTAAACTGGACCAAAGCCAGGTCTATTCCGTCAAGGGAAGTGCCAGACATTACTCCAAGCACTTTGTATTCGTTCTTTTTCATATTCGTAAAAATAATTATTCTTTATTGAATTATAGGCCTCAAAAACTTATCTTTGATCACAAAAAAATTGATATTTTTAAAATATACTCTAAATGGATTTTAAACTTACAGAAGAACATATAATGATTCGCGATGCAGCCCGAGATTTTGCAAAGAGCGAATTGTTACCGGGAGTTATAGAAAGAGATGAAAAACAGGAATTTCCTGCACAGCAGGTGAAAATGATGGGGGAACTTGGGTTCCTTGGCATGATGGCATCTCCTGAATATGGCGGTGGTGGTATGGATACCGTGGCCTATGTTCTGGCTATGGAAGAAATCTCAAAGATAGACGCTTCAGCTTCTGTAGTTATGTCTGTTAACAATTCCCTTGTATGCTGGGGTCTGGACACCTTTGGAAATGAGAGCCAGAAAGAAAAATATTTATCAAAACTTACAACAGGAGAAAAGCTGGGTGCATTTTGTCTTTCAGAACCTGAAGCAGGAAGCGATGCAACTTCTCAAAAAACCACAGCAATTGACCACGGTGATCATTATATCCTGAACGGGACCAAAAACTGGATCACCAATGGAAATTCTGCCGATTATTACCTTGTAATTGCCCAAACCGACAGGGAGAAAAAACATAAAGGAATTAACGCTTTTATTGTAGAAAAAGGCTGGGCCGGGTTTGAGATTGGGGTGAAGGAAAATAAACTGGGAATACGAGGGAGCGACACCCATTCTTTGCATTTCAACGATGTAAAAGTTCCTAAAGAAAACAGGATAGGAGAAGATGGTTTCGGATTCAAATTTGCGATGAAAACCCTCTCCGGCGGAAGAATTGGGATCGCTGCCCAGGCTTTGGGAATTGCTGCGGGAGCCTATGAACTGGCACTGGAATATTCAAAAGTGAGAAAAGCTTTTGGCACTGAAATTTGCAACCACCAGGCTATCGCCTTTAAACTGGCAGATATGCACACCTCAATTGAAGCTGCGAGGCATTTAGTAATGAAAGCTGCGTGGGATAAAGACAACGGGAACAATTATGACCTTTCCGGTGCTATGGCAAAATTATATGCTTCTAAAGTGGCGATGGATGTTGCCGTTGAAGCAGTGCAGGTTCACGGCGGTAATGGATATGTGAAAGAATATCATGTGGAAAGATTGATGAGAGATGCCAAGATCACTCAAATATATGAAGGAACCTCAGAGATACAGAAGATCGTGATCTCCAGAAGCATTTTAAATCATTAAAAATTCTATTTTATAAATGCGAAAAGCAGCCCGTGAAGGCTGCTTTTCTTTTTAAAACTGGTTATGAAAAACTATTTATCTGAAACTATTTTCTTGGTAAATACATCCCTGTCTGTAGTAACCTTGATCACATAAACCTGACTTGGTAAAGTTCTAAAGTTGATACTTAGGTTGGTTATTTTTCCTTTGGAAGCGTTGGCTTCTGTATGAGTACTCAATAATCTACCCTGCATATCATACATTTGAATTGTAGCAGGTGACACATAATCAAAGTCATACTTAACACTTAATGACTCTCTGAATGGAACAGGAGATACACTGAAGCTCTTTTCTACCACGCTGGTTTCACTGTTCACCACATCAGCTTCAGCAGCAGATACTCTACTAACTTCACATCCTGGTGATGGCTCTGTAGTAGCAGGAGTACCTCCTAATGGACAGTATTGATTGTTAAGTCCATCTAAATACGAACCTGCCATAGAAATTGCGTTCTTACCAGAAACAAATGCGTTATTCACATATGCTATCAAAAGATCAACATCTGAATAGTAGAAACCAACTTCACTGCTACAAGTATTAAGCAATGCAGCAACAGACTGACGTGCCAGGTTATAAATTCCACCACCGCCTAAATTAAGGACTTCTAGCAATGTTAGGCCTGCTAATTCAGCTGGTGCGTTGGCAAAAACATCACCATAGAGATCACAGGTTTGATACGCATCGCACCATCTGTCAGTATGCTGTTTCCAGTAACCAAGGGTACAACCTTGATCAACTATACAGGTAATAACTGTTACGGTGATTGTAGCAACACTGTAGCATTCGGAATCTTCAGTATTCTCACTTCTTACAAAATAATCGTGAGAACCTAAAGCGGGACTAACAATTGTACTCATCAAAGCATTCATATTGCCTTCAGCATCTAACAGCGTTGTGTGGTAGGAAAGTGTTCCACCATCAGCATCAGTTACATAATTAGCCAGGTCAACAGATTCCCCTTCACAAATTGGTTCAGGGTTAGTAGTTGTAACATCCGGATTATCATAAACTGTTACATCAAAAGATGCTATTGAATAACAACCTTCTTCACCGTCATCAGGATTGTCAGATCGTACCCAGAATGTTTTTGGACTATCTACAATACTCACACTTACAGATGTTTCATCTGCGATGGCATTTTCTTCATTAGTTGCATCCAGTTCAGACTCATAGAAACTAAGGCTTCCACCATCGGCATCGCTTACTGCATCGTTGAGATCAAAGGTTTGAGCTCCGGTTGTTCCTTCCTCACAGTCATCAAGATCTGTAACCATTAGATCCGGATTGTCGTAAACCGTTACGGTAAAGGATTCAATAGAGAAACAATCTTCATTACTTTCATTTTCAGATCGCACCCAGAAAGTTTTTGGGCTATCACCTATACTCACGCTCACAGATGTAGGATCTCCTATTGCATTTTCCTCATTTGTGGCGTCTAGTTCAGACTCGTAGAAGCTTAAATCTCCACCACCATCATCGGTTACCGCATCGTTGAGATCAAATGTTTGAGAACCTGTGTCTGTAGCTTCACAATCTTCAAGATTCTCAACCATAAGACCTGGGTTATCAGAAACAGTAACAGTAAAGGATTTTATGGTATGACATCCTTCTTCTCCATCATCATCATTATCAGTCCGTACCCAGAAGGTTTTTGGGCTATCTGCAATACTCACACTTACAGAAGTAGGATCTCCTATTGCATTTTCTTCCTTTTCTGCATTTGTTTCAGACTCATAGAAGCTTAGAGTTCCACCACCATCATCACTAACAGCATCGTTAAGATCAAAGGTTTGTGAACCGGTCTCCCCGTCTTCACAGTCTTCAAGATCATCTACCATAAGGTCCGGATTATCGTAAACATACACATCAATAGACTTAATAGTATGACAATTTTCCTCGCCGTCATCATCATTATCCAGGCGCGCCCAGAAAGTTTCAGGACTCTCTGAAACCATAACTGATACATTAGTTGGATCAACTATTGCATTTTGAGGAACCATAGCATCTGCTTCTGAGGTGTAGAAGCTTAAAGTGCCCAAATCCTCATTGCTTATCGCATCATTTAGATCAAAAGAAGCAGCACCGGTTTCCCCTTCTTCACAAGATTCCAGATCTGTAACATCAAAATCTGGTATATCATAAATGGTTACGGTCACTTCTGTCCTTGGACCCTCACAATCGTTTACAGTACAACTCACCCAGAAGGAAGTAGTTTCAGTTATTTCACCTGGATCATAGGAGGCACCTGTGTGCAATAGGGTTCCTTCAAATTCTTCATCATACCATTTTACAGTACCATCACATTCTGTAGCTTCAAGCGTACCTTCCCATGGACCGCAATTTTCAACATCAGCCACCATAGGAGGATCTGGTGTAAGATCCAGGGATAACTGAATGGGCCCGCCGGGGAAATCCTTTAATTCAGATTGGCCGGAACTTCCTGAAGTTCTGGTGCGAATAAACAAGGTGGAAATTTGAAGACATGGATCTGCCTGATCAAATAATGCACTTATGTTTACGGCTCCTTCTGCCCATTGATTGGTATCATACTGAAAATAACCTGCAAATTCCCCGGAAGCTATTGGATCCTGATTGTAAATAGAAAAAGGCACAATGGTTTCCTCGGTATTATTAGATATATAAATAGATCCTTCAGGATAGTCTGGATAGTCTGCTCCTTCCGAAACAACCATATACTCAAATCCACTTCCACTTGCTTCCCAACGTCTAATAACAACGGTTGCTTCCCCACCACCCTGAGTAAACTCTAAGGTCACTAAAAGGTCTCCTAAAGTCCTTCCACCATCAGGCCCTGCAGTTGCAAAAGTTCCGGAAGTAGTCCCCTCACGGGTTAAGGAATTTTGTAAAATTTCAAAATCTATATAACTACTACCATTGGTAACCTGCCTGTCTGCCGCAAAGATCATCCATAAGTCTTCGGAATTTTCTCCAACCCCCCAGGTAAAATGTGCCAATGCATTTTGGATCTCATTTTTATTTGGTGAAGAACCGGCTCCCCAGGTATATGTATTTGGGTTATCATTAATTTTATTACTACTTGTAAAAATAGTAGGATCATTGTTTGTTATATCATCCCTGTAAAAATAAGTATTAGGATAAATAAGATACTCTGAATTTTCATAAGTATATTCCCCAGTTTCTATGGGAATTGGCGGATTCGAAAAAAAATCGGGATGAAATAACCCTCCCGGGTTGGCTGTAATCAATGGTGGTGGAGTAGTTCTTTCAAAGAAAAGATCTCCTCCTGGCTCCAAAGGACTTAATAGCCTAACATATGCATTCCCATCAACCGCAAAACCACCTAATGGAGTTTGTACCGGTGCAACACCTTGAATGTTCTGAGCCGTTAAATATAAAGGCGCAGCCATTAACAAAACAATGCAAACTACCCCAAAAAAGGAATTTGAAATTGCCGGCATTTTTTTTCTTTCTAATGCACCCCCCAGGTGCGAACGGGTTTCTTTATTCCCCGTGAATGTAATAAGTTTCATAATTAAATAATTTTAATGGTTAGTACTACCTCAAGCTGCTGGTGAAAACAGCATAATTTGAAGCCAATAAAAATTTGAACCCGGTTTTAAACAGTTAAACATTTAATTTTAGAGGGGGGAGGCTGAACATATTCTACGAGGGATAGAATAAGTAATTAAGTTCTTTACATCTTGACTTATAGGGAAGCCGAATCAATATAATTGTGGGATAAGTGGTTTCCAGCAGAGCTGGAAGGGCATTCTATAAAGATTTAGAACAGACTTGTTGGGAAAGTCTTTATAAATCCATTTTTTAAATTTTTCCTACTCTAAATAACGAAAATTATCTCCGCCAAAACAGTAGGGAAAATACCCACTTTTCACATTTATCTAACTTTACTTAACAGATTTTAAGGAGTATAGCATGGGCTACAAGTTTACCCAACAGGTCTGATTGTAATGAAGCACGGACTGCAAATCCGCGCTAGCGATTAAGATCAAATGCGAAAAGCAGCCCGTGAAGGCTGCTTTTCTTTTTAAAACTGGTTATTATGAAAAACTATTTATCTGAAATTATTTTCTTGGTAAATACATCCCTGTCGGTAATAACCTTGATCACATATACCTGACTTGGCCAAACTCTAAAGTTAACATTTAGGTCGGTTATTTTTCCTTTGTAAGCTTTCGCTTCTTTTTGAGTACTCAATAATCTACCCTGCATATCAAACATTTGAATTGTAGCATCAGACACGTAATCAAAGTCGTACTGAACGCTTAAGGATTCCCTGAACGGAACAGGTGAAACATTAAAGCCGTTCTTAACAGTGTTAAGGCTTGAATCATCAATAGGAATATCTGCTGAACTCAATGCCTTAACCGGTTCTGCTTCAGAAGAAAGGATAGGGGGTGCTTTACAATCTGTCACTGCAATAGTTCCATAGCTACCGCTAGCTCCCGGGATACCAAATTGGTAATTGGCTGTTCCACCAGCAGGAGCTGCTGTGCCATTAAGGGATTTCACATCATACTTGGCAGAAATAATGTAAGTTTGACCTGCAACAGCATTAAATGTTATCCTAACATCTCCGGGATCTGTATTATTCAAGTTTACCCTTATCTTCTGTGAAGTACAGTTCATACTCCATACCCAAACATTCTTGGCGTTGACCACGCTGAAAGGACTCATTCCGGCAGGAACTATTTGATCAATAACCACCTCATAGTTATTTGAAGTCGCAGTGGCAACAATATCTCCATAATAGAAGAAAACTCCGGGTGTTCCGTTTGTAATAGTACCTCCCGAAACAGTTAGGCAAACTTCATTCAACACATAAGCCGCAGGATTATCTCTGTACATCTGGCAGGTTGTTTGTGTTGGGAAGAGGTGGTTGCAGTTGGTTGGGCCTGTAATCACTACATCATCAGAATCTGAGCATCCATTCTCATCAGTCACAGTAAGTGTGTAAGTTCCGGGTTGGTCAACACTGGGTGTTGCGGTAGCCGGGCCACTTACAATATTACCGTCTAAAGTTGTCCAGGAATAAGTTAATTCCCCTTCTCCTGTTGACCCTGAGCCATCCAATTGATAAGCTGAACCGTCGCAGGAAAGAGTTGCATCTGCTCCGGCATTTGCGGTGGGTAGGGAGTTGACCTGAATAGTAGTGTCAGCAGAAGAAGTACAACCGTTGGCATCGGTAATAGTAACAGTGAATTTCTCTCCATCCACAAAATTACTTGCTGTGGGATTCTGTAACGTGTTATCATCAAAAGTCGCTGATCCATCACTACTCCAACTCCAGCTTACAGCATCACCTCCGGTTTCTGACAAACCTATACTGGTGGCATCGTAACAAACCGGACCAGCATTACCTGCAGTAGCGGTTGGTTCCGGATCTACCTGAATAGTAGTGTCAGCAGAAGAAGTACAACCGTTGGCATCGGTGATAGTAACAGTGAATTTCTCTCCATCCACAAAATTACTTGCTGTAGGATTCTGTAACGTGTTATCATCAAAAGTCGCTGATCCATCACTACTCCAACTCCAGCTTACAGCATCACCTCCGGTTTCTGACAAACCTATACTGGTGGCATCGTAACAAACCGGACCGGCATTACCTGCAGTAGCGGTTGGATTCGCAAAAATCTTCAGATTTACCATATTAGTATCAGTACAACCCTTGGCATCTGTCACCGTTAAGGTTAATGTGTAGGTTCCAACCTCTGCATCATCAAATGTTGGATTAGCTATATTGCTAGCACTTAGATAATTTGAACCGGTACCGCTCCAGCTATAGGAATAAGGTGGAGTACCACCACTAGCTGAACCATCCAGGGATATGGAGTTCTCGCCACCATCATAACAGGCCGCATCATCCAAACCGGCAAAAGCTACAATTGGAGTCCTGATTTCAAGACTGGGAAGAGTTCCACACTTAGGAGCAATATCCAAATAACCCGTACTAGAAACTGTCTTAGTAGTTAAATTTTCACAACTGTTTTTACTTGATGAATTCTTTACCGGTGAAGCATCAGTCCATGCCAGTGTAAGGTCAGTGAGTTCCAGAGTTGTACCACATTCGTACAAAATGTTTGTAAAGGTAACCGGCGTTGTTAAGCCCGCTTCTAAACCTTTAGTATCATTACAACCCGATATAGGGGTGGAGGATACTAGTTCACCATCTTCATATACATTTAAAATACCCCAAAAAGCAAAGGTTGGCCTGAAGGATCCAGTTTTGTTGTAAATGCTCAATGTTAAAGGAAAACTTTCGGTGTTCTCATCCCCGCATTGAAAACAGGGGTCCTCCATCTCCAAAAAAGCATCAACTACCTCCAAATCTTTAGATGTACAATCGCTGGCAGGAGGTAAATTTTGAGCAACCAAATCAATACTCCCAAAAAATAAAAAGACCAGAACAAAAGCTAGTAGGCTTTTCCAGGTCTCCACTTCAAATTTTTCCGGGCCTTTCGGAATTTTTTTACCCTTCCCTAAAAAGGCAGCCGTCGTAAAATTTTTCATAATAAAATGTTTTAGTTAATTAATACTATCCAGAACAAAAGCAAATAAACTACTAAGCAGATCCGGGCGAATCTTTTAAAAAAATAACATCAGGGAGGGGGAATACGAACATATTCTACGAGGGATAGAATAAGTAAACTAGTTCTTAACAATAAGACTTATAGGGAAGCCTAACACTACTAAATTTTTGGGGAAGCTTTTTTTCCGGCAGGACCGGAAAAGATTCATTTAAGATATATAACAACCTGGTGGGAAAGCTATTATAAACCCATTCTCATATTATTCTTACCCAAAATAACATAAATTATCCCTGCCAAAACAGTGGGGAAAATACCCAGTTTTCACATTTTTCTAACTTTTCTTAACAGAATGTGTGAATAATAGCATTTATTGGAATCGCGCTTTAACTGTTTTTTAAGGTGAAGACCGATAGGAGGATGGTTAACTTCTTTAAAATAGTAAGATGGCGCAGAATTGGAATCGGAATCCGGCCCCAGGGAACTTCAATTTTGCCCGGATTTTCAAGTTTTGAAAGCTCCCTTTTATCAAGTAAAATTTACAGGATTTCCCCCTATTCAATTCTCCGTATGTGCTACCTAAGTAGCACAACAAAAAATAAAATACCGGTACCTTAATCTAAGATTTGTTCCAAACAATTTTAATATTAAAGGAAATGAAATGAGCATAATGGAAATGAGACGCAAACACCCATTATAATATGCGCATTGCACCTTCCTGCCGGCAGGCAGGTACGACCTATAAAAAATAATTAAAACCAACATATGAAAAGAAATACTCAAATTAAAAAGTTCAGGCTGATTGCAGGGATTTTTTTGCTGGTGATGGGATTCACCGGCTGTAGTAATGATGATGACTTGAAAGAGGTTTTAGAGGTAACTGCGGGACTACCAACGGGATACATCTGGATTGATGAATGGAAAAGCTTAACAGGAAACATTTTAACTGTGCCTAGTGTTAAAGTTGGCCAGCAAAGCTGGTTAGCAGCCGTTCCAAAAGGCGAAGAAATCTCCAATAATTTTATTGCTCAGCCGGTACTTGTTGAGGAAGGAACAACTTCCAATGTACAACTTACCTTCGATGAATCTGTGGTAGATTATACCAGACAGTTCGCCGAAGTAGTATTAAAGCTTTATGCCGACAATCCAAACGAAGGGATATGGGGAGAGTGGGACGAATTTGATAAACCTATTGTACTTGCTAATAATGTGCTTGTAATAAAAACACTTACTATTATTGTAGATCTAACAGATTATGTTCCATTTAGGCATTACTTTGATCGCAATGAAGATGGCACACTTGATTTGGAAGAGTTTTCAGAAACATATCCCAACTACTTCCAGGATATTTGGGATGCTGATGGGGACGGATATTTAGACAAGGAGGAATTTTATAATACCCACTTTATTAATGCCGATTATGATTGGAATAATGAAATATCTTTAGGAGAATGGAATGAGGGACATTTAAGAATGTTTGCAAATTGGACAGATAAAGAATTTTCCGTCTATGATGAGGATAAGAATGGAAAGTTGAGTAAGGAGGAATGGAACAAGATCTTTGAAGCCTCTGAATGGTTTGAAACTTACGATGCTGATTCTAATAACCTTGTAACACAAATAGAATTACATAACGGCTTTTTTAATGATTGGGATTTAAATAATGATGGTAAAATAGACGAGGAGGAATACAATAAGTATTACCCTTATGTAAGTAACTGGCATTATGGTTATTGGGATTATTAGAAGCAATAGTCAAAATCAAAAATTTATTAGGGGAATTATTAATCCGGGATAACATTCGGTTGCATTAATTATTTTATAGAAACAAAGCTTAAGGAGATAAACATGGATTGCCAATCTGCGTTAGCGTTTTAATAAATAACGAAATGATTTGCAAACACTGATGAACCCTCCAGCCATAGGGCAGGGGAATGAGAATTGCACCTGCCTGCCTGCTGGTATGACCTATAAAAAACAATAAATATCTACATATGAAAAGAAATACTCAAATTAAAAAGTTCAGGCTGATTGCAGGGATTTTTTTGCTAGTGTTGGGATTCACCAGCTGTAGTGATGATGATGAGGATGTCTTGGGGGAACTACCAACAGGAATGATCCAGGTGGAAGATTTTCATAACTTAACCGGAAACATCCTAACGGTGCCGGGTGTAACAGTAGGCCAGGACAGCTGGTTGGTAGCGGTTGAATTAGGCGATGAAGCAACCAACAATTTTATCGCAGATCCGGTTATGATGGAAAAAGGCACTTCCTCCAATGTGCAACTTTTTCTAAATGAAACCGCCATTCATTATATAGCGGGCAGCCAGCAAATTGTGCTAAAGCTATACGCAGATAATAAAAATGGGGGTATCCAAGGTGAATGGGATCCCTCAGATAAGCCAATTACACTTTCTAATAATGTTTTGATATTGAAAACTGTTACTATCGCAGCGGACCTTTCAAATTTTGATCCCTTTGCATATTTCGACACAAATAAAAATGGCTCACTTGACGTGGAGGAGGTATCCGAAACATATTCCGTAGAATCTATTTATTCAAATAGCAGTGCTATTACCAATTTTAAATTCTATTCTGTAATGTTTCATAGTACAGATACAGATTATTATGACTCCGGGATAACTCAAGCAGAATGGTCTCAGGGATACCTGCGAATGTTTAGTAACTGGGCCCAGGATAATTTTTCTGTTTATGATCTTAACAAAAATAGTTTTTTGGACCTGGATGAATGGAGTGAGATCTTTAATGAATCTGAATGGTTTGAGGGTTATGACACAAATTCTGATAAAATGCTCACAAAGGAAGAATTGAATAAAGGTCTATTTGGAGATTGGGACCTCAATAATGATGGTGAAATTAATGAAGAAGAATTTGTAAACTATTGGCGAAAATTCTCGTTTTCTGATGGAGTTCGCCCTATGTAGAAATTCATTTTTTCATTTTAAAAGAATGACTTCAAATTTGGGCTAACTTATTTTATAGAAGCGAAGCGAGTGGAAATAAGCACGGATTGCAAATCCGTGCTAACATTTTTGGATAACTGGGATGGAACACGCCAGTATTATTCACTTTATTCCATAAAAAAACCCTTCATCAAATAAATGATGAAGGGTTTCAAAAACAAGGCGACGACATACTCTCCCACAATACAGCAGTACCATCTGCGCTAACGGGCTTAACTTCTCTGTTCGGAATGGGAAGAGGTGAGCCCCGTTGCTATAGCCACCTTAAA